>CAVQLG010000029.1:0-188851 GCA_963713275.1 uncultured beta proteobacterium | reverse complement strand
CACACGGCTCTTGACCGCGCTGCCACCGCACCAGAGACAGCCTGCGCGCTTTGCGCTCGCAACCGGGCTACGGCAAGCCAACGTCGTGGGACTGCGATGGTCGGAGATCGATCTCGCGCGCCGCACGGCGTGGGTTCATGCCGACGAAGCGAAGGGCGGCGAGGCGATCGGCGTGCCGCTAAACGCCGAGGCGATAGCGGTGCTGAACGAAGAGAAGGGCAAGCATCCCGAGCGCGTCTTCACCTACAGGGGCATGCCCCTGGGTCAGGTGAACACGAGATCGTGGCGCAATGCGCTCAGGCGCGCCGGCATCGAGAACTTCCGCTGGCACGACCTGCGGCACGTCTGGGCGACCTGGCATGTCATGGCGGGCACGCCGCTCGCGGAGCTACAGGAGCTCGGCGCGTGGAAGTCCGAGTTGATGGTAAAGCGCTATGCGCACTTCGCGCCCCAGCACCTACGCGCAGCCGCGGCCAGACTTGCTACGTTTTCGTCTACAGTGCCGACGAACGAAACGCCGCAGTCACCGCAAGCTACTGAATAATTGGCTCCCCTTCCTGCGCACGTATCGAACCATGTGCATTGCGCCGGATGTGAATTTCCGGCGCGTTCTTGGGGAAGTTCGGGAACTGCGGCTGGCTGCGTAAGGGCAGTGGAGAAGCACCGGATCCTGAGGTTGACTCGGCTATCGAACGGCTGCTTTCACCATTTGCGAACGTCAACTGCCGGGAATCTCGACTGACCCGTCCCGACCCCAAGCAGACTTCGCAGGTCGCGCTAAGCCGACGTTCAAACCGAACAAAGCGGACCCTCGCCACTAAAGGCGAGATCACGCCGCGGATGACTCAACCTAGTCGAAGTGTTATGGCGTTGCCCGAGAAAGGAGCTTCCCCAAAGTCATCGACCGCACCATGTAGCCAAGCTCCTCGTACAGCTTTACCGCTCGCGCGTTGAACTTCCAAACAATCACCCGCGTGTCAACTGCACCCTTCCACATCCCCCAGTCCTCAACCAATCGCATAAGCGCACGGCCAACGCCATGGCCGCGTTCGTCGGCGACCACGCAGCTTGTCCCTATACGACAATGACGGATGGGCTGTGCGAGGGTACTGGTTTCGTCGATGGGCTGACAGGTCACACATCCAATAGACCGTTTCGCCTTTTCCGCGATGAATGTTGCCGATCCGTCGCCTTCGATTGCGCGAATCCGAAGCTCTCCGTCCCGCTGGGGTTCTGACGGCGCTGCGAAAATCTGCGGCCAAACTTCATGGTGCAGACGATTCACCTCCTGCCCCAGTTCGCAAACGAACCGGAGGTCATTTCGGGCCGCGAGTCGATAGGCCATTTCGGTCATGGGCGTAACCAAATGCAGACGGGTTGAGTTCGCCCTAGAAGAAGGCTGTTCGGTCAATGTAGCGCGACCGCCATGTCGGATTTTGGGGGAGTCGAGCCTCACTTTCTTAACCGATCTTTAACAAGCGCCACCAGGCGGCATTAATAATCATGTGGTTAGCGCGTACTGGTGTTTGGAGCGGCGCGTTTGCTCGTTGGCGATGGGTCAGTGCAGCAGTTTCCGGGTGCCGCCCGGCGCCGGATTGAGCGCCAAGGCCCGATAGATCTTCATGAGCGCGGGCTCGGCCACCGTGCTTTTGCGCACGTGCAGGGTCCGGCCGTCCTTGCGCCGGAGCCTGGCCGTCACCCGCCGTTGCACCGCCAGCGTGTGCCGCAGGGTGGTCCAGGAATCGTGGATTCCGGCGGCCCGCAACTGCCGCCGCAGCACCTGCACGCACTGATACGCCAACACGGTGATGAACAGGTGGCCGTCGGCGCGCCCTTCCTTGAAGTGATACACGGGCCGCAAACCCAGCTCCGACTTCAGGCTGCGAAACACGCTTTCGAGATCGGTCAACATGGTATAGGTGCGCCACAGCCGCTCGGCGTCCCACGTCGTCTCGCTGCTGCGCAGGCAATAGACGCCGGGATGGGTGGCCATCGTGCCCGCGACCGGCGCCTTCTCCCACGTCAGCGCGGTGACGATCTCACCCGTGGCATCGGTGATGAGCTGCCAGGTGTAATGCTGACTGGCGCCCCGGCTTCGCTCCTGCAGGCGGCCAATCCGCGCCAGCAGGCGGTCGCGACGCTTCTCACCACGCGGTTGCTGCAAGCCGGCAGCGATCTTGGCCAAGCCAGCCTCGAACCGCTGCGCGAAGCGCGCCATGATGGCGGCTTCCTTCGCCTCCCGCCGTTGCGAATGGCAGTAGAGGAGGACCTCTTTGCCGTCGGCACTGAGCTCCTGCTGCAGCTGCACCGTCTCCCCGTTTGCCGTCTCGATGCTGACCGCCTGGCTGGCATCGAATTGCCGCTGGCCCCCACGGCGAACCACCAAATAACGGTAGCGCTGCGCGACCAACCACGCCAGATTGGCAGCGGTGGCGATGCCGGCATCCATGATGACCAGCGCGCCCGCCGGGGCCGCGAGCCCGGCCAGCATCTCCGCCAGCGTGCTGCCCTCGCTGACATTGCCCGCAAAGGTCCGCGACCGGCGCACGAAACCGCTCCCATCGAGCACCAAGCCCAACGTGACCAGCGGGCAATCGCTGCGCTTCTCCTTCGACCGGCCACGCTGGGCTTTGGGGTTGCCCGCCGCGTCACCTTCGAAAAAGGTGTTGGTCAGGTCATAGAGAGTCACCGTCGTTTCCAGCGCGAAGAGCGTGTGCACCGCGCTGAACAGGTGCTCTTCCAGCGCCGCGCGATGGCGCAGCAACCGGTCCGACGCCCGGTACAAGCGCATGTGCGAGAAGCTATCGAAGTCGACGTCGAGCAATTCCCCCAACGCACTCTGCGTCTGCAGCCAGTTCCAGGTGGCGAGTTCGGAGCCCGGTTGCGCCATGCGCCCAATGACATTACCCACGATCGCCGCCCGCATCACCCCGTTGACACCCAAGGCGGTGAGCTTGTCGATGAAACCAAGTTGTGCCAAGGCATGCAAGGCGACATGCTCAACGCCCACCGACCGGGGCTGGGTCTGTTGCAGGGAATCGATATCGACTTCGTGCCAGTCGGGAAGCGGACCCGCTGCCGGCGGGCCCTGGCCACTCGCCGGGGAGTCCACCACCGGCGCCCGTGCCACGAGTTGCCCGTACCACCGCTGGGCGGTACGTTCGATCGACTCGGGGCACTGGAGCTCGACGAGGACGCCCTGCGGGTGCAACAGTTGTTCCAGCCGCGTGCACAGCAAAGGCCAGTCCTCCTGCTTGATGGGGAAGTGCCGGCCGAGATTCAGGACGGTGATCTGGCGCACCTTGCCGCCAGTGCGTTCGCCGCGCACCAGGCGATAGGTGAAGTAGCCCTCGCCGGTGGCGGCGTTGCGGGTGCGGGTTTGGCGGATGAACATCCCCCGAGGGTAGCGAAAACCGCGGGGCGTGCAAGGGTCTGACGGAAATATTATGGCACAACAAAACGCTTTGAAAAGTGGCCTCCATACAAATCAGCAAGTTGTGCATTCGCGAACCGAGAATTGGCCCCAAGCCTGTTAAAGACGGGTCAAGTTGGCTTCTGGCCGCCTCCTGCCGTACCTCGTGTCGCAGTCTGCTGCCGGCTCTTTAGTTCACGTCTCGTGCTATGTACGATCTCGAACATAATTGCCTGTTTAGCTGATACCAACTCAAACTCATAGTCTGTTTGCCAGGCCTTCGATTCGACCCCGTCCAGGATCGCCCTTCCGAAGCCCGAAAAGAGATTCCTGACGAAGGAGTTGTAAGGGCCGCATACGGGGAGGGCTCTAATGCTTGCTGCAAAACACGTCTCGGTTCCAAACCGCCTGCTTGCCGCATTGCCCCGCAAGGATTACCGAGAACTGCTGCCCTTCCTCGAACCGATCAAACTGGCCTTCCAAGAGGTTCTCTATGAACCCCGTACCCGCATTCGGCACGTCTACTTTCCGATAGACTGCTTCGTCTCAATGCTGACTACCGTGGATACCGACCGCGCTGCGGAGGTCGGGCTCGTCGGCTCTGAAGGCATGGTTGGGCTTCCCGTGGCGCTAGGTGCCGCTGTCTCACCTTTTCGTGCCGTAGTGCAGGGCGGCGGCACGGCAATGCGGATGAAGGTAGCGGACTTTCGCCGCGATTTCAGCAAGAGCGATGCGTTGCGGCGAGAGTTGCTTCTCTTTACCCACTTACTGATTATCCAGATCGCCCAGACCGCGGCGTGCAATCGCTTCCATGTTGTGGAACAGCGCATGGCCCGCTGGCTGTTGATGACCCGCGATCGCGTCCACTCCAATGAATTTCGGATTACGCAGCAATTTCTGGGGGGTGGGGGGGGGGGGGGGGGGGGGGGGGGGGGGGGGGGGGGGGGGGGGGGAGCGCGCCCCTCTTATGGTGGGTGGGGGGGGGGGGGGGCTTCTACGCATCGACTATGAAGACGGTCGGGTGCCCGCCACCAAACTGTGACAATTCACCACAGACGAGAGCCATTTCTTTCACTCATGCTGGGCGTGCGGCGGAGCGGAATCACCGTGGCGGCGTGCGGCCTTCACGAACGAAAGCTCATCGGCTACCGACGTGGTACCGTCACCATCCTCAACCAGAGAGGGCTCGAAGCGGCTGCCTGCGGGTGCTATAAGACTGTCAAGGACAGCTACACCCAGGCACACGCTTAGAAGGGAATTTTTCCGCCAGCTTCACTGAAAACGACGTCCCCGGCGGGCGCGGACTCGACCACGCCGTCGAGCACCACGCAATGGAAATGCAGGTGGGGAACGAGCGCGGACCCGAAGCGGTGGATGAAGACCACCAACCTGAACCGCGCCGCAGGACCCGCGGCTGCGCTGTGCGCCCGCAGGCACTGATCCACCGCGCGCACGAAAAGGCGCAGCGCCGTGCTCTGGAGCGCGGGGCCACGGTGCATGAAGTACCGCAGCTGCTTCGGCACCGCGAGCACCCACTGGCGCGACGGCACTGTTTGACCCGCAGGCGTATGCCGCCGTCTACCGCGACCTGCTGCGCCATCGCAACCCGGCAACAGTGATGGTGAACGCGCAACTGACGCAGAACACATCGGTCTACGATCTTGCGGTCGAGGCAACCGACCTCATTCCGACCGACGACGAAACCGCCGAGATCCTGATGCGCCTCGGGCGCGAGCACACGGCTGCGGAAATCGAGCACAAGGTTTCCCGCTGGTTCCAATCGATCTGACGGCAAGCGCTACGCGGCCTTGCAGCAATGCCCGGTGCGCTACTCCGGCAATTTGTCGAGCATTGGACCGCTGGTGTCGCTGGGGCTCGTTGTATCTGCGTTTCGGCCGGTCGCGAATGTCCGCTACCTGGCGATTTGGGCGGCGACGTTGGCCGGCAGCTCTTGGCCGACTGCTGCCCGCCGCTTGTGCCCTTCAATCCGCCCGATACCGGTCATCCGCCGTGACTCCACGAGGGAATGTCGGATTTCTGGACAGCTGGGTCGCGGGGGACGCCGAATTCCCGGTTCCCGACTCCACAGCTTGCTGGCAACCGCAGTGCATCAAACTGCCTGCAAGGCTTTTCGGACAGCCTTGGGCGCCCGCTCGATGACCAGGAGATATGCTCGTGTCGGACCTTCCGGCCGCCGCGACCCCTGTTCCCAATGGCGGAGCGTATTGACGCTGAAGCCGAACTGGCTCGCGAACTCATCCTGCGTCATGCCAAGGTTTGTCCGGATCGCCTTCACGTCGATCTGTTCCGGTACGTGGACGCGATACGCGCTCTTGTCCGCCTCGCCCTTGGTATAGGCCACTGCCTCCTGAAGGCCGCGCCGGATACTGTCGGCAATCTTGCTCATGGTTTCGTCCTCTTGAATGTCCTGACTAACAACGCGGTCAGCTTTCGAAAGTCATTTCGATCCTGCTGGCTCAGATCGGCCCGCGCGTTCTTGGCGTAAGCGGTCAGCGCGAAAATCGGCACGTCCGGATCGTGAGAGAAGTAGACGACCCGCGCCCCGCCGCGTTTGCCGCGACCCTCCAAGCCCCACCGCAATTTCCGCACGCCGCCCGTTCCAGGAATCAGGTCGCCCGCGGTCGGGTGGTAGGCCAGGTAATCCACCAGCAGCGCCCGATTCTCGTCGCTGATCAGCTTGCGCGTCGCAGACAAGAACTCCGGCGTCTCAATGACGGTGATCGGAACGGTTCCAGCCATGCCGAACACTAATCCAATGAGCGAGTTCTCGCAATCGAAAAGTGGCGTGGGCAAACCGCGCTTTCGGGCATGAAAAGCCGGGCTCGTCATCCCGGCGGCGCCGCCGAGGTGGGGGTTAGCACTCCGAACAGAGCCAGCCGGTCATCCTTCCCGCGCCAGTCTGCCGAAACCCATCATGTGCCGACCTGGCCTGGATGCCGGTCGCCGCAGGACTGGAGGTCCGGACGAGCAGCAATTGCCGGATGGAACCCATCGATTCGCGTTCGATCAGTTGCGCCAGGCTTCTGCAAACTCCTGCGCCAGCGTCTGCGCCAACGCGCATCGTCACTACGCCGTTGCCGGTCAACGGGTAGTGACGATGCGCTGGAGCCCGCGCCAATGCTTGATCCTGGCGCAGTTTCTCAAGTAACGGACCCTGAAAATCCACGTGACGGGCTCCCGGCGCAGCCGACCGGGGACCGGAAAACGCCTGGCGCATTCGATCGTGATTCAAGAGGATAGATCCTGTGCGGGAACTCATCATCGCGTTCTTTGCCAAATCGGCAATCTCGTTCCGCAGGGCGAGCGTGGAATTCACGCTGGCTGTGTCAGCCCGCCCGGTGCACGTTACGCACCGCCCAAACCGGCCACATCGCCTGCGAGCCGGTGGCTGCAAAGCTTGGCGATACATGTAATGACGTCGCAGTCGTAGCGCGGCAGCCGCCTTGGCCGCCGCGTGAGTGATGTCTTTCGGGGCCGTCTGTAGCGAGGTCTGGATCTTGTCGGATGCCGGTGGCATTCCGTGGAAGCGGATGTTCGCCTCCCGCGGTGATCCCCGCTGCCATCCACCCCTGACGTTCTGTTGATACTCCGGCGGAGTCGCTCGAGTTGCCGGGCGTGGCCTGCGAGTCGTTGTTGATCGCAGCCGTGTTCCCGGTGCGTGATCAGCTGTAGTCCGCTCGACGATGGCCAGAGGACCGTCCATCGCCGTCCGTACCACAAGGGGCGCAATGCCGCTTGCCGAATGATCCCCGTAACGGATTGGTAGCGCGTCAGTGGCGACGCACCGGCAGGCCCCGGGTGAAGGGCCTTCGATGGGAACCGCGTGCCGACAGGCGCCGGCATCGATGCCAAACCAAAAGCGCCCGTGCAGCGCTGGCAGGAATCAAACCCATTGCACGAAGCGGGAGTGGTGTCCCGCGCCCCTCGTAGATCTCGCTGTGCCAAGGCATGGGAGACGGGCAGAAACACTAACCGGACAGGCAGCACACACCAGGACGACGGCAGTACCTTAAGGCGGGACGGCAGCGGACAGCAAAGGACGGCAACGGACGACAGCGCACCGGCCCGATGGTAGAGGAAGAATTGGAGGATAGGAGGTAGAGAAAGACAGTGCCCCGAGAACCGCCATAGGCGGGACAATTCAATCAGCCCCAACGAGTTCGGAACCGAGGCAATCTGCACCGGGGCGGGCGTGCGGCGCCTCACACGCACGCGACGACGTCTCCGGTGTGTAGTTATCAGTGGACAAACGGTTCGATCTATGGAAGAATTGCCACTCAAACAGTGGACCGGAGAGATTGGCGATGACAAGTGGGGGGAAGAAGTTCGGCGCGTTCATCCGGGCGGAACGTGAGCGCAAGGAGATCGGGTTGCGCGAGATGGCGAAGATGATTGGAGTCAGTCCGACGTACATGTCGAAGGTCGAACGGGATGAGTATCCGCCGCCGGCGGAGGACAAGGTGAAGGCGATCGCGAAGATCATCGGGTGCGACCCTGACGACCTGCTGGCGCGGGCGGGCCGGGTGTCCAGCGACCTGTCCGACATCATAAAGCGTCACCCGGTGGAGTTGGCGGCGCTGCTGCGGACGACCAAGGGCCTGGACGCCGACGAGGTCGCCAAGCTGCTTGGTGCGGCAAGGAAGGCGAAGGACAAGTAGCGGTTCACAAGAAGGCGGTTGCAACGATGCAGATACGGATAGCCGGCGGATGACAAGATACGTTCCATACCTCGCCGAAGAGGCGATTGAGAGGGATGCGGAGGCGCTCCTGGCCGAGTATGCCCGAACGCGTCGGATCGCCATCACGCCGCCGATTCCGATCGACGACATTGTCGAGAAGCATCTCAAGCTCAGCCTTGAATTCGACGACACCCACAAGATGTTCAACGTTCCCCGCGACCCCGAACGGGAACCGGACATTCTCGGGGCGATGTTTTTCGATGAGGCGCGCATCGTGATCGACGACAGTCTCGATCCCGATGCAAATCCCAGCAAGGAGGGGCGCTATCGCTTCACGCTGGCGCACGAGGGCGGGGGGCACTGGCGCCTGCATCGCGCCTACTTCAAGACCGATCCGGGGCAAGGAACCCTGTTTGACGGTCCCGCTCCGCCGTCAGTCGTCTGCCGCTCCAGCCAGGCCAAGGAGCGGGTGGAATGGCAGGCCGATGTCTATGCCTCGTGCCTGCTGATGCCCAGGCACCTGTTGTTCGATGCCTGGCGCAACGAGTTCGGCAACTCCGAGCCCTTCGTTTTCGATCCCGACGTGCACACGTCACCGGATCTTCGCCGCCGGTGGAATGGACCGCGCGCGGTCGGCGAGTTTCTGCGCGAGGCATTTCAGCCCGACTACGTACCTTGCTTCGACCAAATCGCCAGGCGATTCAATCGCGTCTTCTTGGTGTCGTCCCATGCCATGCGCATCCGCCTGGCGCAGCTCGGATTGCTGGTCTCGGTTAACTCACGGCAGCAGATTCTTGCCGGCGATGAGTAGCCCCTTTTTTTGAGGAGAGTGTCAATTGTCAACTGTACAGAAACGTCCAGGCACGTCTTGGAACAATGCGACGTTCGAAACCCGAGACTTCTACCTTGCCTGCTTCCTGCGCTGCACAGGCTACGATCTGATGGACTTGCGCGCCGAAGGACGGCACAAGGTCTTCGTGTTCCGTGATCGTCCGACACGGCGTGAGGACGTGCTCGGCTTCTATGGCGACTCGACCAGGGTTCGTCCTCTGGCCTTCGCCGCCACGATCAAGGACATGAAGGGGCTTTTGCATAATGGCTGAGGCGAAGGACGACCACCCGTTCCAGCGGGCGAAGAGCGGCCAGGTCCGCGAGGCGCTCGACCGTCTCGAAGGGCTCGTGGTGGACGGTCTGAAGCACGGCTTTTTCGAGTATTCAATCGCCTGCGAGATTGCCAACGGCGGCAAGCGCAAGCTCGTGATCCGCGCGGGCAAGAGCCACAAGTTCACGATACCCGAGGACGAAGTGCCGCGCTGACGCGGCGGAAATGGCGATCCCTGCAACGGAGACGCCCAATATGCAAATCAGTTAGGTCCGGCGTTATCGGTGGGATTCCGAGACCGGAGACCAAAGGCACGGAACGGCGACAAGCCGGCCGTGAGGTCTTCGATGAAACCATCGCACGCTGCAAGCAACACCCTGATCGGCCGGACACACAAGGTCTGGCAACCGCGCATCCGGCGCAAGCTCACCGATGACGACGCCCGGCAGATCGCCGAGAACGTCACCGGCTTCTTCTCGATCCTCGCTGAGTGGTCGCGTGCTGCGAAGGAAGACACGGCGAACGCTGCGGATGTGGCGGCAGCCTCCAATACCGCGGAGGTGTGCCATGAACGCTGAGGCCATCGCCAAGGCACTCGGTGGGCGCAAAGCCGGCAGCGGATGGACGGCGCGCTGTCCTGCCCACGATGACCGGACGCCCAGTCTGTCGCTTCGAGACGCTGACGACGGCAAGGTCCTGGTGCGCTGCCACGCGGGCTGCGACCAGGAAGAGGTGATCTCAACCCTGCGAGCAAGCGGTCTGTGGACCCAGAGCGGCGCGCGCTCACCCAGACACTTCGCCCCGCGCCGTGTGCTCACCGGGTCGGAGTCGGATGCCAACGATCGTAAGCGCACCGAGGCCGCGCTGTCGATCTGGCAGGTTGCGGCGCCATCGGCCGGGACGATGGTCGAAACCTATCTCGGATCGCGCGGCTTGAATCTTGCGCCCACGGCGAGGCTGCGCTTCCATGCGGGCCTGAAGCATCCTACTGGCAGCGTCTGGCCAGCGATGATCGCCTTGGTGACGCGCGGGTCCGACGATGTGCCCCTGGCGATTCATCGCACTTTCCTTGCCGGTGACGGCGGCGGTAAAGCACCGGTGGATCCACAGAAGATGATGCTCGGCCCGTGCCGCGGCGGTGCGGTGCGTCTCGCAGAACCGGGGGATGTGCTGATGGTCGGCGAAGGCATCGAGACCTGCCTCGCCGCCATGCAGGAAACCGGCCATCCTGCCTGGGCGGCACTGTCCACTTCGGGACTGCGCGCTCTCGACCTTCCGAGCGACGTGCGCGACGTGATCGTGCTCGCCGACGGCGACGATCCGGGCGAAGCCGCAGCACGCGACTGCGCATTGCGTTGGAAGCGAGAGGGGCGCCGTGTGCGTATCGCCCGCCCGCCGAGGGGAATGGACTTCAACGACATGCTGGTGAGCCGCGTGTCCCCCGTTGCGGAGGGCGCGCAATGAATGACGCTCAACTGAACGCTGCCGAAAACCTCATTGCACACGCCATTGATGCAGCCGAGGATGTTCGCGATCCGCTGGAAGGACTGGTCGAGAAGACAGTCACCGATCCCGGCGCACCCTTTGCGGCGGAGGTCCTGGAACGTCTCGCGGCATTGAAGAAGGATGACCGCGCCGCGTTCGAGGCGCTGCGGGCGCAGTTGAAGAAGGCTGGCTGCCGCGTGACCGCACTCGACGAAGCCATCGCCGAGGAAAGCGGTGACACCGG
The DNA here is from genome assembly GCA_963713275.1 of uncultured beta proteobacterium. GTDB lineage: Bacteria > Pseudomonadota > Gammaproteobacteria > Burkholderiales > Casimicrobiaceae > CAIWHR01. The sequence goes on along the minus strand of CAVQLG010000029.1, from coordinate 177,908 downwards.
CGGACGCGGCCCGACGCAAGCCGACATCCTCATCGATCTCGCTCAATCTGCTGAACTGTTTCACGCGCCGGATCGCACCGGCTACGCCGACCTCGACATCAACGGCCACCGTGAGACCTGGCCGATCCGCGCCAGGGGCTTTCGCCGCTGGCTGGCGCGCCGCTTCTTCGAGGCAACGCAGGGTGCACCGAGTTCCGAGGCACTGCAATCGGCGCTGAACGTGATCGAGGCCAAGGCGCATTTCGACGCGCCTGAACGCATCGTCCACATTCGCGTCGGCGGGCTGGACGGGCGGCTTTATCTCGACCTCGGTGACCAGATGTGGCGGGCGGTGGAGATCGACGCCACCGGCTGGCGGGTGATCGACAACCCGCCGGTCCGGTTTCGCCGCGCCGCGGGGATGCAGCCGTTGCCGATGCCGGTGCCCGGTGGCTCAGTCGAGTTGCTGCGTTCCTTCCTCAACGTCCAGTCCGACGCCGACTTTGTGCTGGTGGTCGCCTGGGCGCTCGCGTGCCTGCGCGATCGCGGTCCCTATCCGGTGATCGTGCTGGCGGGCGAGCAGGGATCGGCCAAGTCCACGTTTTCCTCGATCCTGCGCTCGCTGCTTGATCCGAACACCGCGCCCCTGCGTGCCCTGCCGCGCGAGGACCGCGACCTGTTCATCGCAGCGACCAACGGTCATGTGCTCGCTTTCGACAACGTGTCGGGCCTGCCCGGGTGGATTTCCGACACCCTGTGCCGGCTTGCGACCGGCGGCGGTTTTGCCGTGCGGCAGCTCTACACCGATCAGGACGAGGTGCTGTTCGACGCCGCCCGTCCGGTGATCCTGAACGGCATCGAGGACATCGTGACCCGGCCCGACCTGGCTGACCGCGCCGTGTTCCTGACACTCGAACCCATCCCGGAAGAGCGGCGCCGCCCCGAGGCGGAACTGTGGGCCGCGTTCGAGGCCGAACGGCCACGCATTCTCGGCGTGCTGCTCGACGCGGTGGTGCAGGGCATCCGGCAACTGCCCGAAACACATTTGGAGAAGCTGCCGCGAATGGCGGATTTTGCGCTGTGGGCGAGCGCCTGCGAGACGTCGTTGTGGGCCGCCGGCACGTTCTGGTCTGCGTATTGCGGCAACCGCGACGAGGCGGTGGAGGGCGTGATCGACGCCGATCCCATCGCCGCCGCCGTGCGCGCCCTGATGACGGCACGGACGGAGTGGACGGGAACGGCTGCGGATCTTCTGGGCGCCCTGGCCGAGGTGGTGGGCGAGCGCGCTGCCAAGTCGAAGACCTGGCCGGATAGCCCTCGGGCACTGTCGGGGCGGCTGCGCCGCGCGGCAACCTTCCTGCGCAAGGTCGGTATCGAGATCAGTTTCGGGCGCGAGGGCCGGGCGCGGACCCGCACGATCACCATCATCCATTCCGCGGCAGAAAACGCCGGGGCGCGACCGTCCACACCGTCCGCATCGTCCGCGTCCACGCCAAAAGCGAGTCCCGCCAACGGCTTCGCGCCGAGGCCCTGCGGACGGTAGGCAGGCAATGCGGACGGTAGCGACCACGACGGCGACCCGACCGTCCGCGCCAACCCATTGAAAACCAACGCCGGGAACGGTGCGGACGGTGCGGACGCAAATGCCCCGCCCCAATCTGCGCCGGAAAAAACTGGTGCTGCCGCATGGAGTGCGCGGCTATGAGCGCGGTCGTAGCTCTGACCCAGGCCCGCGCCGCCGGCATACAGGTCGGGATCGACGGCGAGGCCCTTGTGCTGGAAGCGTCTGCGCCACCGCCGGCCGGGGTGCTCGACCTCTTGGCGCGGCACAAGGCCGATATTCTGACCCTGCTTCGTCCGGGAGACGACGGCTGGTCCGGCGAGGACTGGCGGGAGTTCTTCGACGAGCGGGCCGGCATTGCGGAGTTCGATGGCGGCCTGCCGCGCGATCAGGCGGAAGCCCGAGCGTTTTCCTGCTGCGTGGGCGAATGGCTCCACCGCAATCCGGTGCGATCTCCCGTCGGGGCGCTGCGACCACTGTGGCCAGTCCAAGGGCATGTTGCTGCCCTATCTCACCGGCTATTCGGTGAAAGACCCCGGACATACCTGGCTGCACCAGGAATGTTCTCCCGCGTGGCATCAGGAACGTCGAGCGAAAGCGGTCGCGGCGTTGGTGGCGAGTGGGATCACCATTCCCGCCAAGTTCCCAAACGATTTCGGCAAAAACGGAGCCGCGTGATGGGCGGCTTCGGATCAGGACGGCCGAGCGGCTCGGGGCGGGACAAGGTGGAACACTGCCGCTCGATCGACGTGAACAAGCTGCACAAGGCCGGATGCCTCACGCCGGGCTGGACGCGCGGCTGGCAATGGACCCAAGACGGGAAGAAGGTCGCATCGATCAACCTGCGCGCCGAGACCGTGACCGGCTGCATCTTTCCTATCGCGTGCGCATTGCCGGAGGCGAGTGGGAAGACATCGATGAGCCCGTCCGCATCGTCCGCGTGCCATGCCGCTTCGGCGGTGCGCGGCCCTATTTCATCTGTCCCGGCGTCGTCAACGGCATCGCCTGCGGCCGGCGCGTCGTGAAGCTGCACGGGCCGGGGCGCTATTTCCTGTGCCGGCACTGCTATCGCCTCGCCCACGCCAGCCAGAGCGAGGACCAATGGGACCGAGCACTGGATCGCGCCAACCGGATCAGGCGGCGCCTGGGCGGTGATCCCGGCATGGCCGCGCCATTCCCGTCCAAACCCAAGGGTATGTGGCGGCGAACCTACCAGCGTCTGCGCGAGGAAGCCCTTGATGCCGAATTTCGCGCCGATGAAGCCTTTGCGGTCCGGGCCGAACGTCTGTTGGCGCGTACCGACAACCCAAAACACAAGAGGAGTTTCTGGCGATGAACGATACCCAGCCCACCTTGCCGGCCGCGACCGCTGGAACCGAAGTTACCCGCTTCAACGCATTGCGCCACGGCGTCCTGTCCCGGTACACGGTTCTGCCCTGGGAGAACGCCGACGAATACCACGCCCTCGTCGCCGCGCTTGCGGCGGAACACGCGCCGCAGGGGCCGACCGAGGAACACCTGGTCGAGGAAGTGGCCGGTGTTCTATGGCGAAAACGCCGCCTGCGTATGGCTGAGGCTGCCGCCCACAGGCGCGGGCTTGAAAAGACGCTCGCGCCGTTTCGCGAGACAGTGAAGGCAGCCTTGGTGCACCTCGACGCCGCGGACCAGTCCGAGCGTGTCGTAGATGCCATCCGTGCCACGGCAAACGACACGGAAGACGACATCCGCGAAATGCAGGACGACGAGGACATGACTCGACGCGCACACAAGCTGCTCAGCACCAGGCGTGACGACGCCTACGAGGCAGCATTGGCGGCGCTGCGCGAAGACACGCGGAAATGGTGGGCGGATATGCTGGCCCGCGATCCCGACGAACTGGACGAAGGCGAGGAACCCGCCGCCGCCGGCGCTGATGGCCTGCGCCGATTTCTGGAGGATAGAGTCTTTCCTTGGTTCGAGAACCGCAAGAAGGAACTGGCGAACCGCCCATTAATCCGTGAACAGGCATTCGGTGAGGCTCTCGACCCGGACAAGCTGGAGCGGCTTGGCCGCTACGAGGTCCATCTCGACCGTAAGCTCGAACGGATGCTCTCCATACTCCTACGTCTCAAGGACCTGCGGCAGGGGACGATCGAGGGGTAATCCGTTTAGCAAAATCGGGGGAATGCCTCGTTATTGCTGGACGCGGCGCACACTATCTCGGACAAGGACGAGAAATTCGGCCAGCCGGTGGTGCCAAATGGCATCCCGCTCTCGAAGATTCACCACGCCGCGTTCGATGCCCATCTGATCGGCATCGACCCGGACTACGGGCTGCACGTCGCGGATCGGCTGCTGGTGCAGAACGACGGCCCGATGCTCGAAGCCCTGAAGCGGCTGAACGGCGGGATGATCCACCTGCCTGGCCGCGTCAAGGACCGCCCGGATCGGGACCGGCTTGCGCAGCGCTATGAACGGTTCAAGGCGGCGGCCTGAGACGCACGCATTCACCTCCTACTTGAAAGGCACGGTTGTTTAGGTTACACTAAACACTATGGCAAAGGCGACGACGCCCAACGTGCAGTCCGGTCCTGCCCGCAAGGAGGCGGTGATCTATGCCCGCGTCTCCTCCAAGGAGCAGGAGAAGGAAGGCTTCTCGATCCCGGCCCAGTTGAAGCTCTTGAAGGAATATGCGGCGGCGCAGGGATTCAAGATCGCGCAGGAATATGTGGACGTGGAGACGGCCAAGGCGACCGGGCGCGCCGCCTTCGGGGAGCTGGTTGCTTACCTCAAGGCGCACCCGTCGATCCGGGCGCTCATCGTCGAAAAGACCGACCGGCTCTACCGGAACCTCAAGGACTGGGTGACGGTGGACGAACTGGATGTCGAGATGCACTTCCCCAAGGAAGGAGTAGTCCTGTCGCGGGAGTCGCGTTCTTCGGAAAAGTTCATGCACGGCATCAAGGTGCTGATGGCGAAGAACTACATCGATAACCTTTCCGAGGAAGCCCGCAAGGGGATGCAGGAAAAGGCCGAGCAGGGCATTTGGCCGACCAAGACGCCGCTTGGCTATCGCAACATCATCGGACCTGATGGTAAGAAGATCATCGCCATCGATCCGGCCGTCGCGCCGATCATCGCGAAGCTATTCGAGTGGTACGCCACCGGCCAGTATTCGGTGCGCGATGCGACCGTAAAGGCGCGGGAAATGGGATTGGTCTACCGGAAGAGCGGTGCGAAGATCCCGGCCAGCACCGTCAACGCGATCCTCCGCAACCGGCTCTACTGCGGACAGTTCGAGTGGAATGGCAAGCTCTTTCAGGGCAGCCACGAGGCGATTGTTTCGGTCGAACTCTGGGAGCGGGTGCAGGGCGTGATGGACGGTCGGCTGGCGAAGAAGCACCGCCGCATGACACGCGATTTTGCCTTCTCCGGGCTGATCGCCTGCCATACCTGTGGCTGCGCGGTGGTCGGCGAGATCAAGAAGGAGCGCTACGTCTACTATCACTGCACTGGTCATGCCGACAAGTGCCAAGGCAACCCGGCCACCTGCCGCCGCAAGTATGTGCGCGAGGAGGTGCTTGAAAAGCAGTTCACCGAACTCCTGGGCCGGCTGCGCTTCGATGGCGAGGTGCTGGAATGGGTGCGCGACGCGCTGCACGCCAGCCATGCGGACGAACGGCGCGAGCACGAGGAGGCGATCCACCGGCTCCAGGCCGACCACAATCGCCTCGGCGATCGCATCAACGCCATGTACATCGACAAGCTCGACGGCAGGATCGGAGGCGACTTCTACGACAAGTTCGCTGGCGAATGGCGTGAGGAGCAGCTCCGCTTGCAGCGCGAGATCGACCGGCACGAGGCGGCCGAGCAGTCCTACATGGACGAGGGCGTTCAGATTCTCGAACTCGCGAGCAACGCGCAAGAGCTCTTTGAAAGTCAAGAACCGCGCCAAAAAAGGCGGCTTCTCAACTTTCTATTATCGAACTGCTCGTGGGAGAACGGCGAGGTCGTCGCAACCTTCCGACAACCGTTTGATCTCTTGGCGGAAACCACCGCCATCGCAGCAGCACGGAAGGCGACCGCAACGGCGTTTTCGGCAAAAACTGAGATTTGGCTCCCCGACCTGGGCTCGAACCAGGGACCTGCGGATTAACAGTCCGTCGCTCTACCAACTGAGCTATCGGGGAACAATTTTTCATTTTACGTCCAAGGGCCCTTGCGGGTCAAACTGCAGTCTTTTTCAATATGGTATGAGTCTGGACGGGGGTCCGTGTTTCCAACGAGGTATGAGCCTGAAACGGGGTAGCTGGATCGATCATCCGGAGCATGGTGATCGATATGAACGACGAGCGGTTGGTTACGTTACCGCAGGTGCGGCAGTTTATTGAAGGGACGGCGGAGGTCGAGTTTCGACGATGCGGCAAGGACGAGGATCGCTACCGGCACATCGAGGACGTGCTGCGCCGCTTTGGCTACGCCCGGCGCAAGCGCGCCGATAAGGGGCTGCTGGTGCGCTACCTGATGCGGACCACCGGCTACTCACGGCCGCAGCTGGTGCGGCTGATCAAGCGCGCCCGGGGAGGGGCACTCGAGAAGGGCTATCGCGCGCCGACGCACGGCTTTGCCCGCCGCTTCACCGAGGCCGACGTGGCGCTGCTGGCGGCCACCGACACGCTGCACGGAACGCTGTCCGGGCCGGCCACTCGGCACTTGATGCAGCGGGCGCTGGTGACCTTTGGCGATACCCGCTACGCCCGTCTGGCCACCATCTCCTCGGCGCACCTGTACAACCTCAGGAAGCGCGCCGGCTACACCCAGCGGCGGCGGGAGTGGACCAAGACCCATCCGACCAAGGTCAGCATCGGCGAACGGCGCCCGCCGGCGCCGCAGGGGCGCCCGGGCTTTATCCGCATCGACAGCGTGCATCAGGGCGATCAGGACGGGGCGAAGGGCGTGTACCACATCAACGCCGTGGATTGCCTGACCCAATGGGAGCTGGTGGCCACCTGCGAGAAGATCAGCGAGGCGTATCTGCTGCCGGTGATCGCAGCCCTGCTCGCCGGCTTTCCCTTCCGCATCCGCGGCTTCCATGCCGACAACGGCTCCGAGTACATCAACCACAAGGTGGCCACGCTGCTCGACAAGCTGCGGGTCGAATTCACCAAGTCCCGGCCGCGCCACGCCAACGACAACGGCCTGGCCGAAACCAAGAACGGGGCGGTGATCCGCAAACAGCTGGGCTACGAACACATCCCGCAATGCTTCGCCTCGGCGGTCAATGCCTTCTGCGCCGAGCACCTCAACCCGTACCTCAATTATGGCGCCGCTGCCCGGTCGGCCACCAATCCCGCGCCGGCCGCGAGCGCCTTCATCAGCCGGAGTGGGACGAGGTCTTCGCACCCCTCGTGCACCCGCTTCCGCGGTTGTTCAGGGCCGTGCTGCCGCAGATGATCGAGCGCCGGCCGGGCAGGATCCTCGTCATGGGCAGCGCGTCCGCGCTGCGCGGCATCAGGCGTGCCTCGACCTACAGCGCGGCGCGGGGTGCGCAGCTCGCGTACGTGCAGGCGGTCGGCGTGGAAGTCGCGCCGCACAACGTGCAGGTGAACGCCATCGCGCAGAACTTCGTCGACAACCCGACCTACTTTCCCGCCGAGATCCAGGCCAACCCGCGATTCCAGGAGCGTCTGCGGCGCGAGGTCCCGCTGGGCCGTCTGGTCGCGGCCCGGGAGGATGCCGATTTCGCAGCCTACCTCTGCGACGCCGCCGCCGTCTGCTTCGTCGGGCAGGTGTTCCCGGTCTGCGGCGGGTGGGTGACGCGCTGAATGCCGGGCGGCGCGCGGGGCGGTGCCCAGCGCGGGCGACGCGACGACATCCGGAGCCATCGCCCGTGCGCAGCGAGAAACTCAAGATGCTGGCGGGCGAACCGTACGACGCGAGCGACGCGCAGCTCACGGCGGAACGCGCGCGGGCGCGCGCGCTGTGCCAGCAGCTGAGCCGCCTGCCGCCGGGGGCGAACGAGGAGGCTGCCCGGGAGTCACGATCGGGGCGGGCGCCGTGATCGGCGCGGGCAGCGTCGTCAACCGGGACGTGCCGCCCCGCGTCTTCGCGGCGGGCAATCACCCTCGCGTCATTCGTCGCCTGTAGGTACCGGTCGCAGGTCGATTGTCGCGCGTGCCCCCGCCTGCCACAAGAAGAGCGCGGGTGTGCGCGGCTGGCTTCCCCGGTGTGCCGTACGAGTCCTTGGCGCCCTCCGACCGGGGGCACGATACCGTCGAGCCGTTCCGCGCTGCGCTGCGTCCGGTCCCGCCGGAATCACGTTCCAGAGCCGTTCGGCGATGTCCGCCGAGCGCCTGGCGTCGGAAGGGCAGGCCATCCAAACCGATGTCCTGCCTGGTCACATCCATGCCTATCCGGTTCGCGCCCAACGACACTACCCATGGTGGCTACGGCTTCGTTGGAGTAGCCGGATGAACCCAGCGCCCGCCGTACAGCGCGTCGTAGGTCGGCCCCGGGACCTGAGTTCCGATGCCGAGCGCCGAAACGAACGCCGTCATCGGGTAGAAACGCCGGTTGAACCGGAACACGAACTCATTGAGGTAGGCCGGAAGGTGTTGAGCGCTCACACCGTGGTGCGTACCGAGCAGCCATGCCTTCAGATTCGAGAAGATGAGGTGAATCATCGGCAGCGCCTGGTCAGCCTTCTCCGGGTCCCCGCCAAGCACCACCGAATCGTGGTCGTAGCCCATGGCCGCCACGTTGTCGTACCCCTGCCAGCCGTCGGTGATGACGCGGGTGTGCGTCTGGATACTGTCGGTGACGAACGCCTCCAGCGAGCGCTTCCCGCGATCAGCCAGCACCTGCAAGCGCAGACGCCCAGCGTAGACGGCGCGCCGCCCGCGTGGTGCCTGCTTACTGCGCACCTCGACGGCCCCGGCGACGTACGTCTTGTGGTGAACGCCGCGCCCTTCGCCGCGCGTCTTACCGCCGATGAGGACCTCGTCGACCTCGACCGGCCACAGTGCGCCAATGCGGTCTCGGTCGGGGCGCACCATTGCCGCCCGCAACTTGTGCAGCATTACCATGAAAGAGTAGCGTGCTGAAGGCGAGCGACGTTCTGGCTGGCGATGCCATGAAATGCAGAACAAGGCGAAGATGGTCAGGCGGCGGCGGGGAGGAAGCCGTGCTTTTTGAGCATCTTCAACCAGCGAGGTGCGTTGCGTGCGACAGACATGGCTTCGAAGTCGACGGCCGAGTCCCGGTAATGCGTCTGGCGGCGGATCAACAAGAAGACGGTTTTGAGGATTTTGTGGGCGATGGCGACAATGGCGCGCTGGTGTCCTCGTCGCAAGCGCAGTGCCTCGAACTTCGACTTGAAGGCGCACTGGGTGCGGCTGGCGGCATGGGCGAACTCGCACAACAGGCGGCGGATCCAGGGGTTGCCCTTACGGATGCGCCCGGACTTCCTTTTCCCGGCCGACTCGTTATTGCCGGGACAGATGCCCACCCAGGAGGCGAGGCGATCCACCGAGCCGAAGGCGTCCCTGTCGTTGCCGATCTCGACCAGCAGCAAGGCGGCCCCGATGGCGTCGATGCCGGGGATGGTCTGCATCAGCGTCAGGGTCGTGCGATAGGGCGCGAGCTCGTTCAGCAGATGCAGATCGAAACGCGCGATGCGCTGCTCCAGCTCCTCGATGTGCGCCATCAGTTCCTGCAGCACGAAGCGGTGCTCGGCGGTGAGATCGCCATCCAGCGCGTCGAGCAGCTCGGCGCGATCCGCCTTGAGCTGGGTACCGCAGAGCAGCAGCACCTCGGCCGGCGATTTCCCCTCGCGCAGCGCCTTGATCATCCTGCGCGCCGCGACGCCGTGGATGTCGCTGACCACCACCGATAGACGAATGCCGCTATCACCGAGCAACTTGTGCATCCGGTTCTTTTCGCCCGAGAGGATGCTGACCAGCTTCTGCCGTTGCCGGCCGACCAGACGCAGCGCCCGGAAGTGGGCGGGCGGGACAAAGGAGGCGCGCAACATTCCCGCGCGCGCCAGCATCGCCAGCCACTGCGCGTCCGCCCAGTCGGTCTTGCAGCCTGGAACCGTCTTCACATGCCGGGCATTGACCACCGTCGCGGCAATGCCGACCGCCTCCAGCGCGACATAGGGACTCTTCCAGTAGATCCCCGTGCTCTCCATGACCACGACTTCGGGCCGATGGCCAGCCACCCACTGCGCCAGTGCCTTGCGGTCACGCTTGAAGCCGCCGAACTCGGCCAGCTCGACGCCGACGTTTCCCGCCTCGTCTTCCGTGATCGCGCAGGCCGTGATCTTGGCCTGATGCACGTCCAGCCCCACCACACGTTTATACAACGTCGTCAGTTCCATCGCTTCTTCCTTCCCATGGAGTGTCAAACGGGCGGAAGACGGTGCTGAACTGAAACCAACCTGCAGGGTCGGCCCCTGCGGTCCTTTTACCGTGCGCTCTCGAGGAGGCAATCCGGGGTACGAGTCAGTTCAGCGGGTCACGTTTGGAATCGGGGTAATACCGCCAAGTCATTGCTCGACCTCTCCCGCTTCCACCCACCCGTATTCTCTTTCATCATCCGGGGTGGCACGAGCGCCTCATGCAATGAACGTTTTGGAACGCCGTCTCGTAACGGGCCAACCCAAGTTGCCGCTGGAACTGCAACGCGGAAATGCCTGGCGTTTGCGTCGTCACCAGATACGCCGCCCAGAACCAGACCTGCAGTGGTGTGCGGGTCGCGTGCATGACGGTCCCCGCGGTGAGGTAGGTGTTGCGTTGGCAGTCACGGCACCGCAAGACCGTCGGCCGCCTCTCAAACCGGTATGCCGAGCCCTTCCCGCCGCACCAGGAGCACGCAAAGCCATGCGGCCATCGCACTTGCTCCAGATAGGCGCCACAGGCCCGCTCATCCGGAAACATCCGCTGAAAATCCACCAAGCTCGTCGGAAAACGCTTTTCCACACTCGAACCCTACCAGTAGCGGTCTTGGGCGTCAACCGGATAGGCATGGTCACATCGAGATCGACCCCTCGCGGAAGTTGGTGCGGTCGAGGCAGACGTTGACCAGCACCGGCCGTCCGCTGCGCGCGATGGCCTGCGCCTGCCGCAGCGCGGGGTCGATCTCCGCGACGCGCCGGACGACGAGGCCGGCGGCGCCGAAACCCTGGACCACCGCGTGATAGTCGCTGCGCGCGAGCACGGTGCCGACGTCATCCCCCAGCATCTTGACCTGCTCGCGCGCGATCTGCGACCAGCTGGCGTCGTTGCCGACGACCGCGATCACCGGCACGTCGTGGCGCACGAACGTGTCGAACTCGACCAGGCCGTAACCGCTCGCGCCGTCGCCCCAGATCAGCCAGACCTCGGCGCCGGGTCGCGCGACCTGCGCGCCGAGCGCAAACCCCGCGCCGACGCCGAGCGTGCCGAAGGCGCCGGGATCGAGCCACGCCAGCGGACCGCGCGGGCGCACGATGTACGACGCGGTGGCGACGAAGTCACCGCCGTCGGCAACCAGCACCGCGTTCTCGCCCGCCGTGCGATCCAGCGCGCGGAAGAAAGCGAGCGGATTGACGTACTCACCGGGCGCGCCCGCTTGCGCGTCGATTTCGCGCTCGCGCGCGTCGTCGCGCGCCCGCAACTGGGCCATCCACTCCGGCCGCCGCGCGCGCTCACCGACGAGCGCCGACAGCGACTCCAGCGTGAGTCCGGCATCGCCGATCGCCGCGATCGTCGGGCGGCGGTTGAGCTTCGCATCCATCCTGCTGCGGTTGGCGGCGATCAACGTCGCAGAGCGCCGCACGTGGCGACCGTAGTCGAGGCGGAAGTCGCAAGGCACTCCGGCCAACAGCACGCAATCGGCCCCGCGCAAGGCCTCACGGCGAGCGTGGCGCATCTGCAGTGGATGGTTCGGTCCCAGCAGCCCGCGCGCCATGCCGGACAGGTACACCGGGACGCCGAGCCGCGTGACCGCCGCAGCAATGGCATCGGCGCGCTCGGCGGCCAGCAGCGCCTGGCTGCCGATCACGAGCAACGGCCGCTCGGCCCGCGCGAATGCTTTCGCGGCACGCCCGATCGCGCTGTCGGCGGCATGCGGCGGCACGGCCGTCGCAACCGTGGGCAGCGCCGCTTCGGCACTGCCCGCGAACATGCGCGCCGCGTGCCGAGTGAGGTACCAGCGCAGCGCCCGGTCTCCGAGCGAAGTTCCCTTGCCGGCCGCGTCGGCATACCACTGGCGGACCAGGCTCTCGTCATACAGCAGGTCCACCGCGCACTCGACGAAGGTCGGACCGGGCACGCCGCTTGCGGCGATGTGCAGCGCTTCGTTGGTCGCCGGGCCGAGGTTGGCGACGCGCTTCACCCGAGCCACATGCTTCACGTGCGGCCCGATGAGCGCGCGCTGGTCGATGTCCTGCAGCGCGCCGCGCCCCTGCAGCGCGGTTGGCGCGCCGCCGCCGATCAGCACCACCGGGCTCTGCGCCAGCTGCGCGTTCTTGAGCGCAGTGATGGTGTTGGTGAGTCCCGGACCCGCGGTGACGACGGCCACGCCGGGCCGGCCGGTCAAGCGCGCCACCGCGTCGGCGGCGAACACCGCAGTCGCTTCGTTGCGCGTGTCGATGACGCGGATGCCGCGCGCCTTCGCCGCCGAGAGGATCGGCGAGATGTGGCCGCCGCACAACGTGAAGACGAACGGCACGCCGTGCGCGTGCAGCACCTCGGCGACGCGGTCCCCTCCTTGCCGCCGGGGCTGCGGCTTGCGGGAGTCGGGCATCAGTGCCAATGCACGTGCAGGCCGGTGGCGTACCAGCCGGCGACGTACGGCTCCATCGCCGCCTCGATGCGGCCGCGCCGCACCTTCATCGTCGGCGTCAGGAAGCCGTTCTCGATCGACCAGGGTTCCTGCGCGACGACGATCATGTGCAACTGCTCGTGGTCGGCCGATCCGCGGTTGATCTCCTGCAGCAGGCCCTGGAGTTCGCCCTCGACCTGGCTGCGCAACGTGGCCTCGTGGATGCGCGGCCGCAGGTGCTCGGCCAGGACGACCAGCGCGTACGCGATCGGCTGGCCGACGCCCGATACCAGCGAGAGCTCGACCATCGGGTGCGCGTTGAGGCGGTTCTCGATCGGCGCCGGGGCGACGTACTTGCCCCTCGCCGTCTTGAACAGCTCCTTGGCGCGGCCGGTCAGCTTCAGCAGGCCGTCGGGGCGACGCTCGCCGAGATCGCCGGTGCGGAAGAAGCCATCCTCCGTAAACGACGCCGCTGTCAGCTCCGGCTGTTTGTAGTAGCCGCTGAACTGCCCGGGTGACTTGATCAGGATCTCGCCCTCGGGGCTCAGCTTCACTTCGACGCCAGGCATCGGCACGCCGACGTAGCCGGGCGCGTTGTGCGCTTCGTCAGACACGTGCGAGTACGAGCTGTCCTCGGTCATGCCGTAGCCCTCGTACAGCGGCACGCCGATGCGCCGGTACCACGCGATCAGGTCGGTCGGGATCGGCGCCGAGCCGCTGCCGGCGAGCTTGACCTGGTCGAGTCCCAGCCCCTTGCGCACCTTTGCCGCCACGATCTTGCCGAGGATCGGGATGCCGAGCAGGCGATCGAGCTTGGCGGGCGGCATGGTGGCGAACACACCCTGCTGGAACTTGAGCCACAGGCGCGGCACCGAGATGAACAGCGTTGGCCGCGCGCGCTTAAGATCCTGCTGGAACGTGCCGAGCGACTCGACGAAGAACAGGTGGTAACGGCCGTCGACCAGCGACAAGCCCTCCACCCAGGAGCGCTCGAAGCTGTGCGCCAGCGGCAGGTACGACAGCATGCGGCTCTCCGAACTGCCGGCGTGGCGCGCGACGTCGGCCGCAATGCCCTCGGCCGCGCGCGTGAACGCGTCGAAGCGGATCATCACGCCCTTCGGTGTGCCGGTCGAGCCCGACGTGTAGATCAGCATTGCCAGCTCGTCGGCGTTGCGTGACGGCCGGCCACTGAGCGGCGGCGTGCGGGCGACGATCGCGTCCCAGGTCTCGCACTCGGCCTTGGGTGCCAGCGGAAAGGCAATGCACGGCATCCCGGCGGGCACGCCGGGCTTCTGGTGCGGCCAGACGTCGAGCTTGCCGACAAACAGCAGACTCGCTTCGCTGTGCGTCAGAACGTAGTGGACGGTTTCGGCGGTCTCGGTCGGGAAGATGGCGACGGTGGTGTAGCCCGCCGTCCAGATCGCCAGCTCGGCCATGATGAAATGCGCGCAGTTCTTCGACAGGATCGCGACCCGCGCCCCGCGCGGCAAGCCAAGGCTCTGCAGGTGCGCGGCCATGCGGCGCGATTGGTCGACGACTTCCTTCCACGTGTAGTCGACCACCTCGTTGTCGCCAATCGGCTGCGTCATGCAGATGCGATCGGCGAGCTGCTCCTCGTGGTCGAGGACGTAATCCAGAATCAGCTTGGTTGGGTTCATCTCGCCTCCTCCTTTCGCTCTGAAGCAGCCGCCGGGTGATCGCCTGCTCCGGCGTTCGGCCCCGCCACCCGCGTGCGTCCGGCATGTCGCCCGGCGGCACGCCCCCGCCTCCCGAGAACATGGACGCAGGCGCAGCCCATGGCCAGCCCGGTTCATTGAGCGGGACGATGCAGAGTCCACCACCCCCGACGGGCGGTCGGGAGCAGCGTAGCACGTCGCGGCAAGTCCGGGAGCGGCAGGACGCTGGCGGTGAGCAGGGGTTGCTTGGGCGGGTCGGGTCGCCCCTGGGCCGCGCCGAACGCGAGATTCAGCGATCTCCCGTCGCGCGCGCTGCGCGGACCCGTGCGCTGTTAGACTCCCCGCGTTCCGTCATCCGAGCGACCGCCATGAGCGCCGAACTCGCCGAGATCCGCGACTTCATCGCCGACTACCCGCCGTTCTCGCTGCTCGACGCCGCAGCGCTCGCGAAACTGCCGCGCAAGATGGCGATCCGTTACCTGCGGCGGGGCAGCGCCTTTCCGCCCGCCGAAGAACCGGCGCCGCACTACTGGCTGCTGCGCAAGGGCGCCGTCGAACTGCGCGACGCCGACGGCCGCCTGGCGGCGCGGCTCGCCGAAGGCGACGCCAACGACGCGCAGTGCTTCGCGGGCGCGCCGCCGATGCAGGGCACGGCGATCGAGGACTGCCTCGTCTACCTGCTGCCCTGCGCCGAGATCCAGGCCCTTCGTCGGGCGCATCCGGCCGTCGACGCGCACTTCACGCGCTCGCTCGACGTCGCGCGGCGGCACGCGCGCGGCGGCGACGACGACGACGGCGGTTTTGGCGGCGCCGCGCACAGCCGGCTGCTGAGCCTGCGCGTCGGCGACTTCGTAGCCCGCGCGCCGGTGACCGCGACGACCGGGGAGACGATCGTCGACGCCGCCCGGCGCATGCGCGAGGCGGCCGTGTCGGCGTTGCTGGTGCAGGACGGCGAGCGGCTGGCCGGCATTGTCACCGACCGCGACCTGCGCAGCCGCTGCCTCGCGCAGGAGCTGTCCGGCACGCTGCCGGTGGCGGCGGTGATGACCGCGGCACCGCATACGATCGGCTCGGAAGCGGCGGTGTTCGAGGCGCTGATGCTGATGACGCAATACGGCATCCACCATCTGCCGGTGGTCGACGCGGGGGTGCTGCGGGGCATGGTCACCAGCACCGACCTGCTGCGCTGGCAGAGCGGCCAGGCGATCTACCTCGCAGCGCAGCTGCGTCGCGCCGCCGACACCGCCGAGATCGTCCGCCTGAGCGGCGGCCTTGGCGAACTGCAGGTGGCCATGCACGCCGGCGGTGCCACCGCGAGCCAGGTAGGCCAGGCGCTGTCCTCGCTCAACGACGTCATCACGCGCCGCCTGCTCGACTTCGCCGAAGCCGCGCTGGGCCCGCCGCCGGTGTCCTACGCCTGGCTCGCCTGCGGCTCGCAGGGGCGTCACGAGCAGACCGTCCACTCGGACCAGGACAACGCGCTGATCCTGGACGACGACTTCAGCGCCGACGCACACGGCGACTACTTCGCCGCGCTCGGCCGGCAGGTGTGCGACGGCCTCAACCTGTGCGGCTACCGCTACTGCCCGGGCAACGTGATGGCGGCCAACGCGCAGTGGCGGATGACGCAAGCGGACTGGCTGGCTACGTTTCGCCGCTGGCTCACGCGCACCGACCGCAAGGCGGCAATGCTGGTCGCCAACTTCGCCGATCTGCGCGTGGTCACCGGCGACCCGGCGCTGCACGCGCCGTTGCCGGCGGCGATCGAGGACGGCGCCGCGCGCCACGAGGGCTTTCTCGCACAGATGGTCGGCAACGCCCTGGACAACCGCCCGCCGATCGGGCTGTTCCGCAACCTGGTGCTGATCGCCGACGGGGAGCACGCGCACACGTTCGACTGCAAGCGGCAGGGCCTGTTGCCGATCGTCGACCTGGCGCGCATCCACGCGCTGGCGCTCGGTCTCGGTGAAGTCGGCACGCTCGCCCGCCTGCGCGCTGCCGGTGCCGGCAGCGCGCTGCGCGCTTCGACGGCGGCCGAACTCGCCGAATCGTTCGAGTTCCTCTCCGGCCTGCGCTTGCGCCACCAGGTCGCGCAGCTCCGCCGCGGCCAGGCGCCGGACAACTTCATCGATCCGGACGCACTGACACCGCTCGAGCGCCGCCACTTGAAAGACGTGTTCGCGGTGATCGCCGGCCTGCAGGACGCGCTGCGCCTGCGCTACCCCGGGCATCCGCTGCGCTGATGGCGTGGTCGCTGCCCGGCGCGCTGGTCGCGCGCCTGCCGCTCGAGCGCCAGCGCCGCCACCGGCTGGCAGCCGCGCCGCCCGGCCCGCTCGCGGACTACCTGGCGACGCCGTTTCCGGCGAGCGCCACCGATCTGCGCGCGCTGCCGTGCCTGGCCGTCGACTTCGAGACGACGGGCAGCGACGCGCGGCGCGACGCGCTCGCCGGCGTCGGCTGGGTCGCCATCGACGCGCTGCGGATCGAGCTCTCGACGGCCTTCCGCCGACGCGTCACGGTGCCCGGCGACGTCGGCGCGACGTCGGCGGTCGTGCATCGCAGCACCGACGACGAAGCGGCGGGGGCCGTCGCGCCGGCCGAGGCGATCGCCGCGCTGCTCGCCGCGCTCGCCGGCCGCGTGCTGCTGGCGCACCACGCGGCGACCGAGACCGGTTTCCTCGGCGCCGCCTGCCGGCGCCTCTACGGCGCCGAAATCGTCGTCCCGGCGATCGACACGCTGGCGCTCGCGGCGCGCGCGCGGCGCGACTCGCGGCCCGGCCAGCTGCGCCTGTCGGCACTGCGCCAGCACTACGGATTGCCGCGCTACCCGGTGCACGACGCGCTGTCCGACGCGCTGTCCGCGGCGGAGCTCTACCTCGCGCTGGTTGCCGAACGCCACGAGCCGCTGCCGTTCGGCAGGTTCCGCTTTCGCTGAGCCTGCTGCGCGGGCCTGCGCAGCCGCGGGATCGGGGCCGGGGAGTGCGGCTGGGCCAGCGTCCCCGTGGCCGCGTGCCGCAACGGCGGCGTGGAGCGGCCCTGCTCCCGGGCGGCATGCCGGTCGAGGACGTGCGGCGCACGCCCGCAAGGCCGGTGGCGAAGGTACACTCATGCGCATGCCTGGCGGCGTGGCCGCAGGCCGACGCCTGCGCCGCCACGCGTCCGCGCCCGACGGTCGACGGAGGAGTTCAGCCTATGGACATGGAAGATCGCAAGCGCTTGCAGGCGTTCCTCGCGCCCTACCGGGTGACGATCGGGACGGGCTTTCGGCTCGCCGACCACGACCCCGGCGACACGCACGGCTTTCGCTCGGAGCAGAAGGGCCGGACGGCCGAGCTGCTCGCGCGAGGCGTCGAGTGGCTCGCCGAGGAACAGGAGAAGCTCTACGCGCAGGACCGCTGGGGTGTGCTGCTGGTGTTCCAGGCGATGGACGCCGCAGGCAAGGACAGCACGATCAAGCACGTGCTGTCGGGCGTGAACCCGCAGGGCGTGCACGTCACGTCGTTCAAGGCCCCGTCCGCGGAGGAGCTCGACCACGACTTCCTGTGGCGCTGCATGAAGGCGCTGCCCGAGCGCGGCCGCATCGGGATCTTCAACCGCAGCCACTACGAGGAGGTGCTCGTCGTGCGCGTGCACGAGGCGTTGTTCGCGAAGCAGAAGCTGCCCGGGCGCGTCGTGTCGAAGGACGTCTGGAAGGAGCGCTGCGAGGACATCGCGGCCGTCGAGCGCTACCTCGCGCGCAACGGCATGCTGATCCTGAAGTTCTTCCTCAATGTGTCGCGCGGCGAGCAGAGAAAGCGCTTCCTCGAGCGGCTGGACAAGCCGGAGAAGAACTGGAAGTTCGAGCCCGACGACGTGCGCGAGCGCGCGCACTGGGACGCCTACATGGCCGCCTACGAGGACGCGATCCGGCGCACCGCCGCACCTCACGCGCCCTGGTACGTCGTGCCGGCGGACGCGAAATGGTTCACGCGGCTGGTGGTTGCCGGCGCGATCGTCGAGGGCATGGAGAGCCTCGACCTCGAGTACCCGGCGGTCGACGCCGCGGTGAAGGCCAGGTTCGCCGAGTGCCGCCGGTTGCTGGTCGAGGAAGGCCGCTGAGCGGCCGGCGCGCGGGTGATGCGCATCGCGCCGCGTCAGTGGGCAGCGGCCCCCGGCGCCGGACGGCGCTTGCGAGGCGAAGGCTGCTGCGTCGCCCGCGCCTTCGCGCCGAAGTCGAAGCCGGTAAAGTACTTCGCGAGCGAGCACGTCGCCTCCGCGCCGCAACCGTGTTCGCGCGCGCACTGCCGCACCGTTTGGTCGAGCAATACGTACCCGCGGCAGACGTTGCAGAAGTCGAAGGGGGAATCGAACATGGCGCACCCGCGCTCTTCGCGCATTGAACTGACGCCGTCCCCCGGGCTCGCGCGGTACCGCCGCGTCGCGGGCGGCGTCTTGTGCTGCACAATCGGTGTAGCGCAACCAGTGTAGTCCACGGGCGGCCCCGGTGCCAGCGATTTCGGGGCCCGTCGCGAGCGAACGGAGGGTCGTGCGACCGGTTCCCGGTAGGCGCGTCGAAACCGTCGGAATCCGGCCTCGCTCTCCCACCGTTTCGCCTTCGAACCCCTCGGTTCGACGGGTCCTAGCGGATGGCTTCGCGAGGAACGACGCCGATCGTAAAGCGAGATATGCACACGAGCCGAGCGGCGTCGTCGACGATCCGGATCTCCCACAGCTGGGTCGTTCGCCCGAGGTGCAGAGGCCGGGCGGTCGCGTGTACCCAGCCCGCGCGCACGCTGCGGACGTGATTGGCGTTGATTTCGATCCCGACCGTCAGCATCGCGCTGTCGTCGACGCAGCAGTGCGCGGCCGCGCTGCCCACCGTCTCGGCGAGCAGCACCGACGCCCCGCCGTGCAGCAGACCATAGGGCTGGACTGTTCGACTGTCGACGGGCATGCGCGCGGCAAGGAAATCGTCTCCGACCTCGGTGAACTCGATGCCGAGTTGTTCCGTGGCCGTGGCGCGGGACGTTGCCTCGAGCTCGGCGAGCGCGGGGCGCCGGTGCCAGATAGGGGTTGCCATGAAAAACGACCCTCGATCGGAAATCGCAACCGCTCCATTCTGCTCCAAAACCACGGAAACCGCGGCCCGGGTGCCGCGCGCTTTCCGCGGCGTGCCGCCCGGCAGCGTTGCCGCCTCGGCGCGCCCGCATTGGGCGGCGCAATTGCGGCGCTCCCGGGACCCTGTCAGACTTGCCACGGGTTCATCGCGCCGGGGCGTGAACGGGCGGGGGCGGCACGATCTGTCCTTGACCGCGTGCCCCTTGCGCCCCGGAGTCGGGACCCGGCGTCCCGGCGCCCGGGCCCGGCGCTGCGCGGACTGGGGGCCGCAGCACGTTTTCGGGGGTGTCGATCGCCGCACGGTCTTTGACGGGAGTTCGCCATGGCGAAAGCGCTGACGATCGTGCCCGACCGGTGCACGGGTTGCATGCAATGCGAGCTGGCCTGCTCCTGGGTCCAGACGGGCACGTTCGCGCCGTCGAGGAGCCTGATCCGGGTTCATTTGTTCGACGAACAGGCGAGCTACGCCCCGTACACCTGCCTGCAATGCGACGAGGCGTGGTGCATGAACGCGTGTCCGGTGAACGCAATCGCGCTGGATCCGCAGACCGGTGCCAAAGTCGTCATCGACACGCTGTGCATCGGCTGCCACTTGTGCACGATCGCCTGCCCGTTCGGCACCGTGTTCACGCTGCCGCAGTCCGCCAAGGCCGCCAAGTGCAACCTCTGCGGCGGGCAGCCGGCGTGCGTTGCAGCGTGCCCGACGCAGGCGATCGAGTATGGCGAGTCGTCGCAGGCAGGGCAGTGGCTCGAGCCCTGGGGGGCGAGAGTCCGTCGCGACTACGTCGACGCCTTCGGCGCCTAGCGCATGCGCGAGCACGGGTTCGCGTCAACCGGCGCGCAAGGAGCGAACGATGCAAGAACCCAGTGGCAAGCTGCTGCGGGCCGACCTCACGACAGGTCGGATCGCGGTGGAGGCCATCCGACCGGATTGGCTGCGGGACTACGTCGGCGGTCGCGGTCTCGCGGCCCGCTATCTCTACGAGGAGCTCGACCCGCGCGTGGATCCTCTGTCGCCCGCGAACAAGCTGATCTTCGCCACCGGGCCGCTGACAGGCACGCCGGTGCCCTGCGGTGCCCGCTACATGGTGGTCACCAAGGGGGCCCTGACCCATGCCATCACCACGTCGAACTCGGGCGGCCACTGGGGCCCGGAGCTCAGGTTCGCGGGTTACGACATGGTGATTCTCGAAGGGCGGGCGCCGAAACCGCTCTACCTCTTCGTTCACGACGAGCACGTCGAACTGCGCGACGCGGCACCCTACTGGGGCCGCGGTGTCGGGGAGACGGAGGACGGGTTGCGGACCGAGCTGGGGATTCCAGGGCTGCGGGTGGCGTGCATCGGGCCTGGCGGCGAGCGGCTGGTGCGGTTCGCCTGTATCATGAACGACAAGCATCGCGCCGCGGGCCGCAGCGGTGTCGGCGCCGTCATGGGCTCGAAGAACCTCAAGGCCATCGCCGTCCGCGGCACGGGTGGCGTCCGCATCGCGGATCCCGCGGCGTTCATGCAGGCGGTGTGGGCGATGCGGGCCGCCATGCGGGACCACCCGGTGCGCATGGCGTTCACGGACCTGGGAACCGCCGCCACGATCGACCTGACGCAGGCCATGGGCGGCCTGCCCACGCGCAACTTCCTCGAGGGGCAGTTCGAGCACTACGAAAACCTGAACGGCAACGCCATCAAGGAAACGCGAATGGTCGCCAACAAGGCGTGCTTCGCGTGCACGATCGCGTGTGGGCGGGTGACGCGTCTGGGCGAGCATTCGGGCAAGTACCTGGTCAACACGCACCGGCGCAACTGGAAGCCCGCGGGCGAGGGCCCCGAGTACGAGAACGCCTGGGCGCTCGGTGCCGACTGCGGCGTGGGCGACCTGGATGCCGTGATCAAGGCCAACTGGCTGTGCAACGACCTCGGGCTCGACCCGATCTCGATGGGCGCCTCGCTTGCCGCCGCCATGGAGCTCTACGCGCGGGGCGTGATCAGGGACGACGAGGTCGAATGCCCGCTGTCGTTCGGCTCGGCCGAAGCGCTGGTGCGGATGGTCGAGGCGACCGGCTATCGCGAGGGGTTCGGCGACGTGATCGCCGAGGGCGCGAAGCGGATGGGCGACCGGTTCGGGCATCCGGACGTGTTCATGGGCGTAAAGGGCCAGGAATTCCCGGCCTACGACCCGCGCGCATTCCAGGGGATGGGCATCGCCTACGCCACCTGCAATCGCGGCGCGTGCCACCTGCGTGCCTGGACGCCGGGGGTCGAGACCTCGGGCGGGATGGACCCGCACACGCCGCTGGGAAAGAGCGAGTGGGTGGTCCACGAGCAGAATCGCACCACGGCGCACGACAACACGGGGACCTGTCTTTTCATCGGCGGCTCGGGCGCTCCGCTCGAGTCGCTCGTTCCCTGCACCGCGGCCGCACGCGGTGTTGCCTACACGGCAGACGACTTCCTGCGGATCGGCGCGCGCACCTGGAACCTCGAACGCCTGTTCAACCTCAGGGCGGGACTCACGCAGGCCGACGACACGCTGCCGCAGCGCCTGCTCAAGGACGCGCACCGGAGCGGGCCGGCAGCCGGCGTCGTCGTCGACTTGACCGCCATGCGCCCGGTGTACTACCGCGAGCGGGGGTGGTCGGAGGAGGGCATTCCCACGCGCGAGACGCTGGCGGCGCTCGGCTTGGCGTCCGCGTGATCGGGACAGGGTGTCGCCGGCGTGCGTGCCCGCATACCTCATCGGAACGGAAGACCATGCATCACGTGATCATCGGCGGCGGACCCGCCGCCACCAACGCGGTCGAAACGATCCGGCAATTCGACGGCGGCCGGTCGGTCGTCACGCTGGTATGCGACGAGCCGGCGCACTCCCGGATGGCACTGCCGTACTGGCTCGCGGGGCGCATCCCGGAAGCGCAGGCCCACACCGCGGACGCGGCCTGGTTTGCGCGGCTGCAGGTGACGACGCGCTTCGGCGTGCGCGTCGTGGCCGTTGATCCGCCACGCAAGGCCGTGGCGCTGAGCGACGGCGGTACGCTCGATTTCGACAACCTTTTGATCGCTACCGGTTCGTCGCCGGTCCGTCCGCCGGTTCCGGGCGTCGATCTGCCGGGCGTGGAGCCGCTCTGGTCGCTCGCGCAGACCGGCCGTGTCCTGCGCTACGCAGCAGCAGTGGAGGCGGCGGGGCGCACTCCGCGGGTGGCGTTGGTCGGTGCCGGCTTCATCGGCTGCATCGTGCTCAATGCGATGTACGAACGGAAGTGGCAGCTGGCCGTGGTCGAGCGCGAGGCGCACCTTCTGCCGCGGATGCTCGACGCGACGGCCGCGGACCACGCGCAGCGCTGGCTGGCGCGATGCGACATCCCGATCCACTGCGGGAAGACGGTTCGGCAGATCCGGCAGCAGGCCGACGGCACGAAGGCGATCGACCTCTCCGACGGTCAATCGCTCACGGCCGACGTCGTGATCCTGGCGACCGGCATCCGCCCGAACGTCGAGCTTGTCCACGGATCGGGGATTGCGACGGACGAGGCCATCCTCGTGAACGATCGGATGCAGACCAGCTTTCCGCACGTCTACGCGGCCGGCGACGTTGCCCAGGGCCCCGTGCTGTTCGGCACCGCGCACGCGGTGCATCCGATTCAGCCGACGGCGGTGGACCACGGCCGGGTCGCCGGCGCCAACATGGCAGGCCACGAGGTGCGCTATCCGGGCAGCCTCACGATGAACGTGGTCGACGTCTGTGGCCTCCAGTGCGTGAGCTTCGGTCGCTGGGACGGCGCCGCGACCGAGGCCACGACGATCGACAACCGCGCCGGATTCATCTATCGCAGGCTGCTCTGGCGCGACGACCGGATTTCCGGCGCCATCCTCGCGGGCCGGGCCGGCGATCTGGGGATGCTGACCGACGTCGGCATGGTCAAGGGCCTGATGCAGACGCAGACCAGGCTGGGACCGTGGAAGCAGTACCTACGCGACAACCCCTTCGACATCCGCCGCGCGTACATCGGCAGCGGCGCGGCGGCGAAGCTCGCCGGCACGACGCTGCTGGGCCGACCGTCCGAGGCGCGCCGGTTTCGTTTCGGCGCCGCCGATCCGGAGGCGGCGGTCAGCGCCGCGCACGCGGTGTTCTTCGCCAAGGCCTGACCGCCCGCGCCGCGGCGGTCGCCGATGCCGCCCACTGCGCCATGCAGATCCGCCTGAAGCTCATGGGAACGCTGAAGGCCAGGGCGCCGGCCGCTGGCGTGCTCGAGGTCAGCGACGGCACGTCCATCGAGGACGTGTTGCGCGTGCTGGAGATCGCACCGCAGGCGGTCCGGGTCGTCGCGGTCAACGGCCAGCTCGAGCGCAATCGCGGCCGAGTGCTCGCTTCGGGCGACGAGCTCTCGATCATCCCGGCCGTCGGCGGCGGTTGACCACGCGCCTGGGCTTCCCTGATCCGACGACCCGCTGTCCACGCCCGCGGCTCCCGGATGCCCGATTCCGGTGCGCGGCCGTACGGCGGCAATCCGGTCACGCCGTTGCGGCGAGGGGGGCCTTGAGTGAACCGTCGCCGATGGCCGGCTCCGGGCGATGCTAAGCTTCCTCCCTTGCAAGGCGTGGTGGCCGCAGCCTCGCGCCCGTGGACCGCGTCGACTCGCATGACGGACATCGTGCTGCTGCTGCTCTTGGTGCTCTTCAACGGCGTGCTCGCGATGTCGGAGATCGCCGTCGTCTCGTCCCGCCGGGCACGCCTGCAAAAGCTGGCTGACGACGGCAGCCCGGGCGCCAAGTCAGCGCTGACCTTGCACGCCGACCCGTCGAAGTTCCTCTCCACCATTCAGGTAGGCATCACCTCCGTGGGCATTCTCAGCGGAGCCATCGGTGAGGCCGCGCTCGCCGATCCGCTGGCCGCCTGGTTGGCCCGCTTCGCGCCGCTCGAGCCGTACGCCCGGGGCATCGCGCTCACCATCGTCGTCGTGGTCCTGACTTATTTCTCGGTCGTCATTGGCGAGTTGGTCCCCAAGCGCCTCGGTCTGCTCGCGCCGGAAACGCTGGCGTCGCTGGTGGCGGGGCCGATGAACCTGCTGGCGCGCGCGGGCAAGCCCTTGGTCTGGCTGCTGTCGGCGTCGTCGAGCGCTGTCTTGCGGCTGGTGGGTGCGCGGCGCAAGGAGGAAGCGCCGGTGACCAACGAGGAGATCAACGTCCTGATGGAGCAGGGTGCGGAGGCCGGCGTGTTTCACGAAAGCGAACAGGCGCTCGTCTCGAACGTGCTTCGCCTCGATGAACAGCGGATCGGGGCGATCATGACCCACCGCACCGACATCTATCTGCTCGATCTGGACGATCCCGAGGCGCAGATCCGCAGTCGCATCGCCGAGAGCCCGTACACGCGCATCGTCGTCTGCCGAGATGGACTCGATCGCATCGTCGGCATTCTGCGCACCGCCGATCTGCTCAAGGCGGCACTGAACGAAGAGGCCCTGGCGATCGAGAGCGTCCTGCGGCCGCCACTGTACGTGCCGGCAGGCGCGACCACGACTGCGCTGCTCGAGAACTTCCGGCGTGCCCGGACGCAGATGGCGTTGATCGTGGACGAATACGGTGAGCTTCAGGGGCTGGTCACGCTCACCGACGTGTTGACGTCGATCGTCGGCGACCTGCCTTCGTCGGATGCCGGGCAGGAACAGGACATCGTCGTCCGGGAGGACGGGTCGTGGTTGATCGATGGCAGCCTGACGATCGAGCGATTGAAATCCGTGCTCCACATCGAAGGTGACCTTCCCGGCGAAAAGGAGAACGCCTTCAATACCTTCGGCGGCTTCGTCATGCATGTGCTGGGACGAGTTCCCGCGGTCGCGGACCACTTCACCACCGCGGACCTCCGCATCGAGGTCATCGACATGGACAAGAACCGCGTGGACAAGGTGCTGGTTGCGCGGGTGGGCGCATCGACCGCAGCCCCACACGAAGACGACGCGTGAGCGGCGACGCGGCACGTTGTCCCCCGGCCCGGCCTCGCGCGCGTCGTCGCGCTTCACGCCGCGCCGCGCGCGTCGTGTGGCGGGCGGGGGGCTGCACGGCCAGGGCGAAATCGTCGATAATGTGCGGTACGTAGTGCCGCAGGCGTAGCCGTCGCAGCGACGGGCCGCGCGCTGCGAACGTTCATCTCCTGCCTTCAGCCATGCGCCTGCTGCCCGGTCAACCCTATCCCCTGGGCGCGAACTGGGACGGCGACGGCGTGAACTTCGCGCTGTTTTCGGAACACGCCACCGCGGTGGAGCTGTGCCTGTTCGACAGCGCCGACGCCAGCGCCGAAGTGGAGAGCATCGTCCTGCAGGAACAGACGGACATGGTGTGGCACGGATGCGTGCGCGGCGTGCAGCCGGGGCAGCTCTACGGGTACCGCGTGCACGGCCGCTACGATCCGGCCACGGGGCATCGCTTCAACGCCAACAAGGTCCTGCTGGATCCGTATGCCAGGGCAATAGGCCGCTCGACCCGCTGGTGCGACGAGATGTTCGGCTACCGCATCGGCGACCCGGCGGCGGACCTCTCGTTCGATGACCGGGACAACGCCGCCGCGGCGCCCCTCGCCGCGGTCGTCGACACGGCGTTCGACTGGGGCGCCGACCGGCCGCCGCGCACGCCGTGGCACGAGACCCTCATCTACGAGTTGAACGTGAAAGGGTTCACGCGACTCCATCCGGACGTGCCCGAGGGCCTGCGCGGAACCTACGCCGGGCTGGCTTCGGCCCCCGCGATCCGGCACCTGACCGAGCTCGGTGTCACGGCCGTCGAACTCATGCCGGTCCATCACTGCTCGAACGACCGCCATCTGGTCGACCGGGGCCTCAGCAACTACTGGGGCTACAACACCCTCGCGTTCTTCGCCCCCGACACCCGTTACGCGGCCGATCCCACGCCGCACGGCGCGTTGCGCGAGTTCAAGGCGATGGTCGCCGCCCTGCACGCCGCCGGGATAGAGGTCATCCTCGACGTCGTCTACAACCACTCCGCCGAGGGCAACCACCTCGGGCCCACGCTGTCCCTTCGCGGCATCGACAACGCGGCGTATTACCGCCTCGTGCCGGAGAACCCGCGCTACTACATGGACTTCACGGGCTGCGGCAACACGCTGAACATGCTGACCCCGCGCGTCATCCAGCTCATCATGGACAGCCTGCGGTACTGGGTCCTCGAAATGCACGTCGACGGGTTCCGGTTCGATCTCGCGAGCGCGCTGGCGCGGGAGTTGTACGAGGTTGACCGGCTGGGTGCCTTCTTCGACGTCATTCACCAGGACCCCGTCGTTTCGCGGGTCAAGCTCATCGCCGAACCCTGGGACGTCGGTCCCGGGGGCTACCAGGTGGGGAACTTCCCGGTGCTGTGGACGGAGTGGAACGGGAAGTACCGCGACTGCGTGCGGCGGTTCTGGCGCGGCGACGGCGGGCAGGTGTCGGAGCTCGCGACCCGCTTCGTCGGCAGCAGCGACCTGTATGCGCACAACGGCCGGCGGCCCTACGCGAGCATCAACTTCGTCACCGCCCACGACGGCTTCACGCTGCACGACCTTGTCACCTACGCGGAGAAGCACAACGAGGCCAATGGCGACAACAACGCCGACGGTGAAGCAGCACAACGCGAGCTGGAACTGCGGCTGGGAGGGGCCCACGCCCGATCCCGCGATCAATGAGCTGCGCGAGAGGCAGAAGCGCAACTTCATGGCGACGCTGATGCTCTCGCAAGGTGTCCCGATGCTGTGCGGGGGAGACGAGCTGAGCCGCAGCCAGTGCGGAAACAACAACGCGTACTGCCAGGACAACGAGCTCGGCTGGGTGCACTGGAGCATGAACAGCGCCCAGCGCGACTTCCTCGAGTTCACGCGCTACGTCGTCCGTCTGTGGCGCTCGCACCCGGTGTTCCGGCGGCGCAATTTCTTCCAGGGGCGCCGCATTCGCGGGGCCGAAGTCGACGACGTCACGTGGTTCGACCCCGGCGGCGCAGAGATGACCGACGAAGCGTGGGCGCACGGCTTCGTCCGCGCGCTCGCGGTGCGGTTCGCCGGCGACGCCATCGACGAGGTCGACGCGGCGGGCGCGCCGGTGATGGACGACACGTTCCTGGTGCTCATGAACGCTTCCAACCACGGAATCCGCTTTACGCTGCCGACGCACCGGGCGGGCATGGAATGGCAGCGCGTCCTCTACACCGGGAGCAAGGCCTGGGGTCGCAGGACCATGCCGCGCGGCGGGCACTATCGCCTGCGCGGCCACTCGATGGCCGTCTTCCGCAGCTGACGGTGGCCGAGCGCAGCGTGGTGGAGACCTCCGGGACGAGCGCGACCGGGCAGCAAGCGCCAGACGGTGGACACGCCGCCGCCGACCTCGGCTTCATGCGTGAGGCGCTGGAGATCGCCCGCGCCGCGGCCGTGCGTGGCGAGGTGCCGGTCGGCGCTATCGTGGTCCGCGACGGGGTCGTCATCGGCCGCGGCGGCAATTCGCCGATCGCGCACAGCGATCCCACCGCCCACGCCGAGATCGCTGCGCTGCGCGACGCCGCCCGTGCCGCCGGCAACTACCGGCTGCCCGGCGCCGTGCTCTACGTCACGCTGGAACCTTGTGTGATGTGCGCCGGGGCGATCATGCACGCCCGCATCGCGCGCCTGGTATACGGGGCGAGCGATCCCAAGACCGGCGCCTGCGGCTCCGTCGTCGACCTCTTCGGGGATGCCCGCCTCAACCACCACGCGACGGTCACGCGCGGTGTCGCGGCGATCGAGAGCGCTGCGCTGCTCGGCGCGTTCTTCACGGCACGCCGCCGCGCGGGGAACGGGGCAGGACGGCCGTGACGTCGCGCCGCTGGGGCATCGGGCTCTACGCGCCGGCCGGGTTCGCCGTCGACGCCGCGGCCGTCGACCGGGCGGTGGGCACGCTGACGGCGCTCGGTCACCGCGTGATCGTCGATCCCGGCTGCAGCCTGCGCTGGCAGCGCTTCGCCGGCACTGACGACGAACGGATCGCGGCGGTCTGGCGGATGGCGCACGACCCCCGCGTCGAGATCGCCGTCGCGATGCGCGGCGGCTACGGATGGTCGCGGCTGCTCGACCGCATCGACTTCGCCACCCTCGCGCGTGCCGGAAAGCGCTGGATGGGGCACAGCGACTTCACGGCGTTCCAGCTGGCAGCGCTCGCGGCGGCGCGGATGGTGACCTACGCCGGCCCGCTCGGCGGCTACGACTTCGGCGCCGAGGCGCCGTCCGCGTTCACGCTGCGGCACTGCTTCGACCTGCACGCGGCGGACCGGTATGCCGTCGAGTGCGTGCTCGAGGGTCCCGACACCGACGTGGAAGGCACGCTGTGGGGCGGCAATCTCGCGCTCCTCGCCCACCTCGCCGGGTCGCGCTATCTGCCCGCCGTGCGCGGCGGCATACTGTTCCTGGAAGACATCGGCGAGGCGCCGTACCGCATCGAGCGCCTGCTCTACCAGCTCGCGTTCAGCGGCGTGCTCGGCGCGCAGCGTGCGCTGCTGCTGGGCACGTTCAACGGCTACGAGGCGGGGCCGAACGACAACGGCCACGATTTCGCCGCGGTCGTCGCGCATTGGCGCAGCCGGTTGGCGATCCCGCTGCTCACGGGCCTGCCGTTCGGCCACGTACGCGACAAGCTGACGTTGCCGGTGGGGGCGCGGGCGCGGTTGCAGGTGCGCGACGGCAAGGCGTCGCTCGCGTTCTCGGGCTACGCGCCATGACGGATTCGGCCGGCCTGCGCGTCCGCCTTGCCGACTGGAACTGCGACCGCGACGCGCTGCGAAGGATCCGGCACGAGGTCTTCGTGGTCGAGCAGCGCGTTCCCGTCGACCTCGAGTGGGACGGAGTCGACGCCGATTGCCGGCACGCGCTGGCCGAGGACGCGAGCGGGGCCGCGATCGGCTGCGCGCGCCTGCTTCCCGACGGCCACCTCGGCCGCATGGCCGTGCGCAAGGCGTGGCGGGGCCACGGGGCAGGCGCGGCGCTGCTCGCGTTGCTCGTCGAGGAGGCGCGTCGCGCGGGGCACGCGCGCGTGCTGCTGAACGCCCAGACGCAGGCACTCGGCTTCTATGCGCGCCAGGGCTTCGCGCCGTTCGGCGACGAGTTCTTCGAGGCCGGGATCGCGCATCGCGCGATGGCGCTCGAGCTGCGCCGGCGTTCACCCTGAGCGCAGGCTGAAGCGCTCCCTCACTTCCCCGTTCGCGCTGCCGTCGGCGGCGAACGAGCGCTCGACGAAATCGACCCGGCCGTCGGCGTCGACCGCGAGCACGGTCGAGCAGCGGGTGCCGTACTCGGCGCCGACAATGAATGGCGCCGAGAGGAGACGCTCCCAGGCGAGCGACACGCCGGTCGCCGGCAGCTCGTCGTCCGGGGCGAGTTCGCGGTCGGCGAGCAGGTCGAAGAGTCGCTCGAGCGGCGCGTCCTGCGCCGTGCACCATCGTCGCAGCGCCGACGTCGAGCGCCGCAGCTTCGGCCAGGGCGTGTCGAGCTGCGCGTTGGACACGCCATAGACGCCGGCCGTCAGCGTTCGCACCGCGCCGGCCCGGTTCGAGCCCCAAGCGGCGCTGCCGCGGTCGCCGCCCAGCAGGTTGAAGCCGTTGCCGCTTCCCGCGCCGGCGACGGCCGTGGCGACCGCGTGCGTGGCGTCGTCGCGGCCCCGCAGGAACGCCGGCACCAGAGCGCCGCGCGAGGGGGCGGTCGGGTCGTGCCGCGCCGGCTCGCGCACGTTGGTGACGAGCGCCCAGCGGCCCGCGGGCGTCACGCCGAGCCAGGTGCCTCCCGCCAGCAGGTCGCGACCCGCGAGCCAGCCCTCGGGCCACCAGTGCGCGGCCGCGGCGGGCCGGCGATGGAACTCGTCGCGATTGGCGGCGATGACCAGCGGATAACGCGGATGCGCGGTGATCGCGACGAGCGCCAGGCACACGGTCGCGCTCCGTCAGCCGCGTCCGGCCGATCGCGGCCGGGGCGCGGGGAGCGGCGAAGCGCTCGATCGCGCGCCGGGACTCGGACGCGTACGCGGCGAGGCCGTGCCGCCGCGCCGCTGCGCGGAGCACCCGCAGGAACCGGCCGGCCTCGGGCACCGGTTCGTAGACCTCCATCCAGGTGCGCGGCGCACCCCGTCGCTCGAGCAGCCGACCGCCGACGCCGGTGCGTGCTTCGACGTCGGCGAACAGCCGCGCAACCGCGGCCTCCGCGCTTCCGGCGTCGCCCCGGAGCCGGTAGTAGACGTAGATGTGCTCGGCAACGGCCGCGGACATCGGTGTCACCGTCGATCAGCGCCGCGGCTCGGACGGGGCCGGCAGCGGATAGGGCAGCGCGCGCAGTTCGAGTCGCGGCCCGTCGACGGCCCCGAGGCGCAGGTCGCCGGCCTCGGCCGCGGCGATCTGCGCGACGGCGAGCACCGCGCTGCCACCCGTGGGTGCCGGTGCGGCGTTGACCACCGTGCCGCACGGCTGGTCGCCGAAGACGCTGCCGTACAGCCTGGCGCCAGGGGTCGTGTCGGCGTGGGCGTGGAGCGCGAAGAGCCGCTCCTTCAGGCGGCCGAGGTAGCGGGTCCGCGCGACGATCTCCTGCCCGGGGTAGCAGCCCTTGTGGAAGCTGACCCCGCCCAGCACGTCCCAGTTGGCCGCCTGGGGAACGAACTGGTCCTGCGTCGCGGCGGTGATCACCGGGACGCCCGCTTCGATCGTCAGCCAGCGCCAGACCGCGAACCCGACCGTGCGGGCATGACGCGCGAGCCGCGCCCGAAGTTCGTCCGCGGCCGCGGCCGGCGCGACGACGACGTAGCGGGGGCCGGGCAGGGCGAGCACGGTCGCATCGCCGGCCGTGGCGACCCCGAAGACCGGCGGGCTTGCATCCAGCGCCGCGCGCAGCGCCCTCGCCGCGGCCGGACCGCCGACGCCGCCGACGATCGCCGTGTCGGCGCTCGCGGCGGCGATTCCGACCTTGGAGCGGAGCACGAACATGCGCAGCCGCCGGGCGAGACCCTCGGCGAGCTCGGTCGGCACGAGCGCCCGGAACGACTCGGGTCCCGCCTGCCAGAGAACGAAATTGGCGAGCATCCGGCCCTTGGGCGTGCTGTAGCTCGTGTACTGGCAGCGATCCCCGGTCAGGGCACGCACGTCGTTGGAGAGCTGGCCCTGGAGGAACGCGGCGGCGTCGGGGCCGGCAACGGCGAGCGCCGCGCAGCGGGGGAGCGCCGACAGCACGGCCGATTCGCGCGCGGCCGCGAGACCGGCCAGGTCAGCCAGCGGCCGAGGCGTTGCCGGACCGGCAGGGATCGCGGCGGAGCGTGCGTGGGGGTTCGACATGGCGGCTTCTCCCGCGGCGTGGCGTGGCCCCCGCGCCTGCCCTCCGGGCGGCGAGGGAGCGCGGCGGCACCGGGCCCGGGAGCCTGGATATGATAAGATTAAAAGTTAGCTCGATCGCAAGCCCCTCGCGATCAATCTCGGGACCCTGGTGCCAGGGGCCTGCAGGCCTGGAGGGGCGATTGGGAAATTCGCAGGCCCGCACACGTCAGGGTGCCCGAAGCTGCGGCAGCGCGCAATTCGCTGCCGAGGCTTCGGGCCGAGAAGCGCGGGTCGTGGTCCAACCCTGAAGGGAGTCGTCAGCATGTCAGTAACCATGCGCCAGATGCTGGAGGCCGGCGTTCATTTCGGCCACCAGACCCGCTACTGGAATCCGAAGATGGCCGAGTACATCTTCGGCCAGCGCAACAAGATCCACATCGTCAACCTCGAGAAGACGATGCAGATGTACCAGGAGGCGATGAAGTTCGTCCGCCAACTGGCCTCGAACAAGGGCACGATCCTCTTCGTCGGCACCAAGCGCCAGGCGCGCGAGATCATCGCCGAGGAAGCCGCCCGCTGCAGCATGCCCTACGTCGACGCCCGCTGGCTCGGCGGCATGCTGACCAACTTCAAGACCGTCAAGCTGTCGATCAAGCGGCTCAAGGACCTCGAGCAGATGAAGGAGGAGGGCACCTTCGACAAGATGAACAAGCGCGAGGCGCTCACGTTGCAACGCGAGCTCGACAAGCTCAACAAGAGCATGGGCGGGATCAAGGACATGTCCGGCCTGCCCGACGCCCTGTTCGTCATCGACGTCGGCTACCACAAGATCGCGGTGACCGAAGCCACCAAGCTCGGCGTCCCGATCATTGGCATCGTGGACACGAACCACTCGCCCGACGGCATTGCGCACGTGATCCCGGGCAACGACGACTCCAGCCGCGCGATCCGGCTGTACGCGCGCGGCGTGGCCGATTCGGTGCTCGAGGGCCGCAGCCTGGTGATCCAGGAGATCGTCCAGGCCGGGGAGGAGTTCGTCGAGGTCGCCGACGAGAGCGCGGCCTGACGCCGCGCCGGCGACCGGGCGCCGGCCGGCGTTGCGGGGCGCAAAGGCGCCAGGGCCCAACGCTGACCGCGCGGCGGCCGCTGGCCGCCGTCGGGGGGCGAACGTACGCTTTTTGACGAATACGGAGCATCGAGATGGCGGACATTTCCGCGAGCATGGTGATGGAGCTGCGCCAGCGCACCGGGCTGGGCATGATGGAATGCAAGAGGGCGCTGACCGAGACGGGGGGCGACCTCGCCAAGGCGGAGGAGTTGCTGCGCATCAGGAGCGGCGTCAAGGCGACGAAGGCGGCGGGACGAATCGCCGCCGAGGGCGTCGTGGGCGCGTGGCTGGCCGCGGACGGCCGCACGGCGGCGATGGTCGAGGTCAACTGCGAAACGGATTTCGTGTCCCGCAACGACGATTTCCTGGCCTTCGCGCGACGGCTCGCGCAGGCGATCGGCGAGCACGATCCCGCCGATGCCGCCGAGGTCGCGGCGCTGCCGCTGGACAGCGGCACGGTCGAGTCGGCGCGGCAGGCGCTGGTGCAGAAGATCGGCGAGAACGTCGCGATCCGGCGCTTCGCGCGCTTCGCGACACCGGCCAGGCTGACGCAGTACCTGCACGGCGGCGGGCGCATCGGCGTCACCGTCGAGCTCGAAGGGGGTGACGAGGCCACCGGCCGCGACATCGCGATGCACGTTGCGGCATCGGCGGCCCCCGGGGCGGTGCGGCCGGTCTGCGTGTCGCGCGACCAGGTCCCGGCGGAACTCGTCGCGAAGGAGCGCGAGATCTACGCCGCGCAGGCGGCGCAGAGCGGCAAGCCGGCCGACATCGTGGCCAAGATGGTGGACGGGCGCATCAACAAGTACCTTGCCGAGGTGACGCTTCTCGGCCAGCCGTTCGTCAAGAATCCGGACGAGACGGTGGAGAAGCACCTCAAGGCGAAGGGGGCGAGCGTCAAGGCGTTCGCGCTCTACGTCGTCGGCGAGGGTCTGGAGAAGCGCAAGGACGACTTCGCCGCCGAGGTCGCGGCGATGGCGAAGGCCTGACCCGGCGACCCCGACGCCGATCGCCGAGCGGAGCCGACCGACGATGAGTCCGGAGTCATCCGCCGTGACGGGCGACGCCGTCGCCCAGCCGGCCGCCCAGCCCGCGTACCGGCGCATCCTGCTCAAGCTCTCGGGCGAGGCGTTGATGGGCGACGACGCCTACGGCATCAACCGCGCCGTCATCGACCGCATCGTCACGGAGATCGCCGAAGTGGCGCGGATGGGCGTCGAGATCGCCGTGGTCATCGGCGGGGGCAATATCTTCCGCGGCGTGGCGCCCGGGGCCGCCGGCATGGACCGGGCGACCGCCGACTACATGGGGATGCTCGCGACGCTGATGAACGCGCTGGCGTTGCAGGACGCGCTGCGCCGTGCCGGCGTCGAGTCGCGCGTGCAGTCGGCGCTGCGTATCGATCAGGTCGCCGAGCCCTACATACGCGGGCGCGCGCTGCGTCATCTCGAGGAACGCAAGGTCGTCATCTTCGGCGCCGGCACCGGCAACCCGTTCTTCACCACCGACACCGCGGCGGCGCTGCGCGGACGCGAGATGGGCGTGGACATCGTGCTGAAGGCGACCAAGGTCGACGGCGTCTACACCGCGGATCCGATCAAGGACCCGGCCGCGACGCGCTACGCCCGCCTCACCTTCGACGAGGCGATCGTGCGCAACCTCAAGGTGATGGATGCGACTGCGCTCGCGCTGTGCCGCGACCAGAACATGCTGCTCAAGGTCTTCTCCATCTTCGTGCCGGGAGCCTTGAAGCGCGTGGTGCTGGGCGAGAACGAGGGGACGCTGGTTCACTGCTGAACGGCTGCCGCAGTTGCCGCAACGAGCCCAAAGGAGACAGTCGATGATCGCTGACATCAAGAAGACCGCCGAGCAGAAGATGGCGAAGTCCGTGGAGGCGCTCAAGCACGATCTGCAGAAGGTGCGGACCGGGCGCGCGCACACGGGGCTGCTCGACCACCTGCACATCGATTACTACGGGGCCCCGATGCCGATCAACCAGTGCGCGAACGTCACGCTCGCCGACGCGCGGACGATCGCGGTGCAGCCCTGGGAGAAGAAGATGGTGCCCGCGATCGAGAAGGCGATACGCGATTCCGACCTCGGCCTCAATCCCGCGACCTCCGGCGACGTCATCCGCGTGCCGATGCCGGCGCTGACCGAGGAGCGCCGCCGCGATCTCATCAAGGTGGTGCGGCACGAAGCCGAGGACGCGCGCATCGCGGTGCGCAACATCCGCCGCGACGCGATCGAGCACCTGCGCAAGTTGCTCAAGGAGCACGCGGTCGCCGAGGACGACGAGCGGCACGCGCAGGCCGACGTGCAGAAGCTGACCGACCGGTTCATCGCGGAAATCGACAAGGTCCTCGCCGCCAAAGAGGCGGACCTGATGGTGATCTGACGCACGCGCCCGGACCACGTCCGTCCTGTTCAAGGCTGCCACCGTTGAGCGCGCGCGAACGCCTCGCACACCCGCACCAGAGTTCCACGCGGGTCGTCCCCGCCGTGGGAGAGGTCCCGCGTCACGTTGCCATCATCATGGATGGCAACGGTCGCTGGGCAAAGCAGCGGCTGCTGCCCCGCGTCGCCGGGCACCGCAAGGGGGGCGAGGCCGTGCGCTCGATCGTGCGGACCTGCGTCGAGCGGGGTGTCGCGTATCTCACGCTGTTCGCCTTCTCCACCGAGAACTGGCGGCGGCCCGAGGACGAGGTCTCCGTGCTGATGGAGCTCTTCCTGCGGGCGCTCGACCAGGAGGTCAGCAAGCTGCACAAGAACGACATCCGCTTCCGGGTCGTCGGCGACACCGCGCGCTTCGACGCCCGCATCCGCGAGCTGATCGAGGCGGGGGAGCGGCTGACGGCCGGCAACGCCGGCCTGACGCTCACGATCGCCGCGAACTACGGCGGACGCTGGGACATCCTGCAAGCCGCGCGCCGTTACTTCGCGCTGCATCCCGAGACGCTATCCAACGGGGGCGAGTGCCCGGCCGATGCGCTGGAGCCGTTTCTCGCGATGGCCTACGCGCCCGAGCCCGACCTCTTCATCCGCACGGGGGGCGAGCAGCGGGTGTCCAATTTCCTGCTCTGGCAGCTCGCCTACACCGAGCTCTACTTCACCGATCTCCTCTGGCCGGATTTCGATGCGGCGGCGCTCGACGCGGCGATTCGCTGGTACCGCGAGCGCGAGCGCCGCTTCGGGCGCACCAGCGAGCAGGTCGAGGCCGCCCGCAGCCCGTAGCTGCGCGCGACGACCGCCTCCGGCCGCGCGCCGGCCGACACCGCAACCGCCGATGCTGCTGACCCGAGTGCTTACCGCCCTGGTGCTGGTTGCGCTGGTGATCGTGGCGCTCTTCGGCCTGCCGCCGAGAGGCTGGGCGCTGGTGTCGCTCGGATTCGTCAGCGCCGCCGCCTGGGAGTGGGCCGGGCTCGCGGGCTGGCAACGCGGCGCGCGCGCGGCGTACGCGGCGGCGACCGCGTCCGTCGGCGTCGCACTGCTGTTCGCGCCACCGGCCGCTTTCGCAGCCGGCTGGCCGGCCGCTGTCGCGGCGCCGCTGCTCGTCGCGGCGACGCTGTTCTGGGCCGCGCTCATGCCGTGGTGGCTGCGCGGCCGGTGGCGCCTGCCGCGGGGTGCCGGCGCTGTTTTCCTCGGCTGGCTCCTGTTGCTGGCGGCGTGGGTCGCGCTGGTGCAGCTGCAGGCCCGCTCGCCGTGGGTCGTGCTTGCCGCAATGGGGATCGTCTGGGTCGCCGACACGGCGGCGTACTTCGCGGGCCGGGCGTTCGGTCGACGCAAGCTCGCGCCGACGATCAGCCCCGGCAAGAGCTGGGAAGGGGTCTGCGGGGCCCTCGTTGCGGTCGCCGCCTACGCGGCCTGGCTGCTGCCGCAGGCGCGCGACCACGGGGTCCTGCCTGCGGTGCACCCCGGTCTTGCCGCGGCGTGGATCGTCGTCGCCGTCCTCCTGGCGTTGCTGTCGGTGGGGGGTGACCTCTTCGAGTCGTTGCTCAAACGCCACGCCGGCGTCAAGGACAGCGGACGCACGCTGCCGGGCCACGGCGGGGTGCTCGACCGGATCGACGCGCTGCTCGCCGCGTTGCCCCCGGCTGCGCTCGCGGCATGGGTCCTGTTGCCATGAGCGCGCCGCGCCGCGTCGTCGTCCTGGGGGCGACCGGTTCCATCGGCGACTCGACGCTGGACGTGGTCGGGCGCCACCGCGACCGCTTCGCGATTGCGGCGCTCGCGGCGCACCGGCAGTGGCGCAAGCTCGCCACGCTCTGCCGCCGCCACCGCCCGCGCTTCGCCGCGCTGTTCGACGCCGATGCCGCCCGCGCGCTGGAACACGAACTGGCGGGCAGCGGGTTGCCAACGCGCGTGCTGTCCGGCGAGGCCGGCGTGTGCGAGGTTGCGGCGCTGGCCGAGGCGGACACCGTGGTCGCCGCGATCGTCGGTGCAGCCGGCCTCGCGCCGACGCTGGCGGCGGCGCGCGCGGGCAAGCGCATCCTGCTCGCGAACAAGGAAGCGCTGGTGATCGGCGGCGCCGTCTTCATGGCGGCGGTGCGCTCCGGTGGCGCGACGCTGCTGCCGGTCGACAGCGAGCACAACGCGATCTTCCAGTGCCTGCCGCCGGGCTACGCCGGCGAGCCGCAGTGCGCCGGTGTGCGCCGGATCCTGCTGACGGCGTCGGGCGGGCCGTTCCGGGAACGGCCGCTGGCGGAACTCGCGCGCGTCACGCCGGACGAAGCCTGTGCGCACCCCAATTGGGTGATGGGGAGGAAGATCAGCGTGGACTCGGCGACGATGATGAACAAGGGCCTGGAGGTCATCGAGGCGCACTGGCTGTTCGGCGTGCGCCCGGAGGCGATCGAGGTCGTGATCCACCCGCAGAGCGTCATTCATTCTCTGGTCGAGTACCTCGACGGGTCCGTGCTCGCGCAGCTCGGCAATCCGGACATGCGCACGCCGATCGCGCACGCCCTCGCGCACCCGGACCGGATCACCGCCGGCGTAGCCCCGCTCGATCTCGCGCGGGCGGGGCCGTTCGACTTCGCGCCGCCGGATCATGCGCGCTTTCCCTGCCTGCGTCTTGCCTCCACCGCGCTCCATACCGGCGGCAGCGCGCCCGCGGTGCTGAACGCGGCCAACGAGGTCGCGGTCGCGGCATTCCTCGCCGGTCGCATCGCGTTCACCGACATCGCCGCGGTCTGCGCCGATGTGCTCGATGCGTTGCCGCCGCAGCCGGTGCGCGAGCTTGCTGACGCGCTGGCCGCGGACGTCGCGGCCCGGGCCGCGGCGTCCGCGCGCGTCGGCATTCCCGCGGCCACGACCACCGCACCGGGGCGCTGATGGACGTGGTGACGAAGCTCGCCGCCTTTCTGCTGACGCTGGGTGTACTGGTCGTCTTCCATGAGCTCGGTCATTACCTCGTCGCTCGCTGGTGCGGCGTCAGGGTGATCCGGTTCTCGGTTGGGTTCGGCCGCGTCATCTGGGCGCGCCGGTTCGTCTCCGGCGGTACCGAGTGGGCGCTCTCGGCGGTGCCCCTCGGCGGCTACGTGAAGATGGCTGACGAGCGCGAAGGCGAGGTGGCGCCGAGCGACCTGCCGCATGCGTTCAACCGCCAGCCGGTCGGGCGTCGGATCGCCATCGTCGCGGCCGGGCCGGTGGCGAATCTGCTGCTCGCCGTGCTGCTCTTCGCCGGAACCTATCTCGCCGGCGTGCCCGGGCAGCGGGCGTTCGTCGCCATGCCCCCCGCGGGCACGCCGGCCGCAGCGACTGCGCTGCGCGAAGGCGACCTGGTCGTCGCCGTCGACGACGTTCCGGTGGCGAGCTGGCAGGACCTGCGCTGGCGCCTGCTGCGCGCCTCCGGGGCGAGCGCGGTCGCGTTGACGCTGGAACGCGAGGACGGCTCGACGGCCGTGATCGAGTTGCCGCTTCGCGGGGTGACGCACGCCGAATGGGAAGAGGATTTCATGCCGATCCTGGGGCTCAAGGCCGATTTCGGTCCGCCGCTGATCGAGGAGGCCGTTCCGGACAAGCCGGCGGCGCGTGCCGGGCTGCGCGGGGGCGATCGCATTCTCGCCATCGACGGCATCGCCGTGCGCTCGCCCGCCGACGTCGCCGCCCAGACGAACGCGAAGCCGGGCGCCACGGTCACGTTCCGGGTCGAGCGCGCTGGCGGGGTCCTCGACGTGCCGCTCGTCACGGAGGTCGGCGAGCGCGGCGGGCGGCGCATCGGCCTCGCCGGCGTGCGGCTCAAGGTCGACCCGGCGCGGGCCGAGCGCCTCGCCGTCACCGTGCGCTACGGCCCGATCGACGCCGTCGGCGCGGGCGTGCGCAAGACGGCCGAACTGTCGGTGTTCACGCTGCGCATGCTCGGGCGCATCGTGATCGGCGAGGCTTCCGTCAGGAACATCAGCGGGCCGATCACGATGGCGGACTTCGCCGGCCAGTCGGCGCAGGCGGGAGTGCTGGTGTTCGTCGGGTATCTGGCGCTGATCAGCATCAGTCTCGGGGTGCTCAACCTGCTGCCGGTGCCGCTACTGGATGGGGGACATTTGCTGTATTATTTCGCGGAACTCGTGAAGGGCAGTCCCGTCTCCGACCGCGCATTCGAGGTCGGCCAGCGTATCGGCATGGCCGTGCTGGCGATGCTGATGGCGCTGGCGCTTTTCAATGACCTCTCCCGCCTGTTCTGATCCCTGTCGCCGGGCCAAGAATGCCCCGCGCAGGCGCTCGCTGTTCCTGGCGCTGCTCGTTTCCCTCGCCGCGACGGCAGGCCACGCGTTCGAGCCCTTCGTCGTCAAGGACATCGTCGTCGAAGGCGTGCAGCGCACCGAGGCGGGGACCGTCTTCTCGTACCTGCCGGTGAAGGTTGGCGAGACGCTCGACGACGAGAAGGCGTCGCAGGCCGTCAAGGCGCTGTTCGCGACCGGCTTCTTCCGCGACGTCCGGCTCGAGGTCCAGGATGGGGTGCTGATCGTGGTCGTGCAGGAGCGCCCGACGATCAGCCGCATCGACATTTCCGGGAACAAGGAGTTCGAAACCGACACGCTCAAGAAGGCGCTGAAGGACATCGGGCTCGCCGAAGCGCGCATCTTCGATCGCGCGGCGCTCGAGCGCGCCGAGCAGGAGATGAAGCGCCAGTACATCGCCCGCGGCCGCTACGCGGCGAGCGTCACGACCACCGTCACGCCGCAGGACCGCAATCGCGTCGCGATCAACTTCACGATGCAGGAGGGCGAGGCGGCGAAGATCGCGCGCATCAACATCATCGGCGCGCAGGCGTTCACCGAGAAGCAGCTGCTCTCGGAGATGCAGCTCACGACACCCGGCTGGACGACCTGGTACACCAAGGACGACCAGTACTCGAAGCAGAAGCTCGCGGCGGACCTCGAGAAGATCCGCAGCTTCTACCAGAACCGCGGCTACCTCGAGTTCGCCGTCGAGTCAACACAGGTCTCGATCACGCCGGACAAGGAGGACATCTACATCACGGTCAACATCGTCGAGGGGCCGCAGTTCCGCGTCGGCGACGTGCGGCTGGCGGGGGACCTCATGGTGCCGGAGGGCGAGCTGCAGGCGTTGGTGCGGCTGCGTGCCGGCGACATCTACTCCCGGGAGCGGCTGCAGGCGACCGCCAAGGACATCAGCGACCGGCTGGGGGCGGAGGGCTTCGCCTTCGCCAACGTCAACGCGATTCCCGAAGTCGATCAGCAGAAGCAGGTCGTGTCGTTCACGGTGCTCGTGGATCCCGGGCGCCGGGTGTACGTGCGCAGGATCAACATCAGCGGCAACGCCCGGACCCGCGACGAGGTCATCCGGCGCGAGATGCGGCAGCTCGAGTCGGCGTGGTACGACGGGCCGCGGATCGAGCGCTCCAAGGTCCGCGTCCGCCGGCTGGGCTATTTCGACGACGTGAACATCGAGACGCCGCCGGTCGCGGGCTCGACGGACCAGGCCGACGTCGACGTGACCGTCGTCGAGCGCTCGACCGGGACGATCAACGCCGGGATCGGCTACTCGAGCTCGGACGGCATCGTGTTCAACGGCGCGATCTCGCAGCAGAACATCTTCGGCAGCGGCAACGCGCTGATCGGCGCGGTCAACACCAGCGAGATCAACCGCACGGTCAACTTCATCTTCACGCAGCCGTACTGGACCGTCGACGGCGTCTCCCGGACCCTCGAAGCCTACTACAAGAACGTCGACCCGACGTCGCTGGACGTGGCGGCCTACGCCTCGTCGACCTACGGGGGCGCCATCGCCTTCGGGGTGCCGATCACCGAGACGGACAACGTGAACCTCGGTTTTCGGGCCGAGCGGACGCAGCTCGAGCTGTTCGACAACAGCCCCCCGTCGTACATCGCCTACGTCGACGAGTTCGGCTCGACCACCGACAGCTACATCCTGTCGGCCGGCTGGTCGCGCGACACCCGCGACGACATCCTGTATCCCAACACCGGCCGCCTGCAGAGCCTGCTGGCCGAGGTCGGGCTGCCGTTCGGCGACGTGTCGTACTACAAGATCAACTATCTGCAGCAGAACTTCTACCGCGTCTATGGCGACTTCGTGGTCATGCTGCGCGCCGACGTGGGCTACGCGGACGGCTACTCGGGCCAGCCGCTGCCGTTCTTCAAGGTGTTCTACGCCGGCGGGGTGGGCTCGGTCCGCGGCTACGAGACGGCGTCGCTGGGGCCGCGCGACATCTTCAACAACGTCATCGGCGGCAAGCGCAAGATCGTCGGCAACATCGAGGTCTTCTACCCGCTCATCAAGGGCGACAAGTCGGTGCGGGCGAGCGTGTTCACCGACGCCGGCCAGATCTACGCGCGCGGCACGCAGCCGAGCTACGAGTCGTTCCGCTACTCGGCCGGCGTCGGCCTCGCGTGGAACTCGCCGGTCGGCCCGCTCAAGTTCAGCTATGCTGTTCCGATCAGCGAGAAGCCCGGCGATCGGCTGCAGAAGTTCCAGTTCCAGGTCGGCACGGTCTTCTGAGAGCCTGTGAAGAAACCGTCGCGAACGAGACGAGATGCTGGACGACCGCGCAGGGAGGAGCAGGGGCCCCTCGGGCAGCGCTCCGGGGCGCCCGCGACCGCGCGAACGACGAGACATATCAAACAGATAGGCGAGGAGTGAGCGAGTGAGCAACGACGCAGATCGCCCGCGCCGCAGGTTTATTCACAGGCGCTGACCGCCGCCCATCGAGCAGGAGAAGAACGTGTCCACCCGCTTTCGCACTATCCTAGGTCTCGCCCTGATCGCGGCCGCCGCTCTCGGTGGCGGCGTGGCGACGGCGCAGGGCGCCGAGTTCCGGGTCGGCTTCGTCAACACCGAGCGGCTCTTCCGCGAAGCGGCGCCGGCCAAGCGCGCGCAGCAGAAGCTGGAGCGGGAGTTCGCGGCTCGCGACGCCGATATCCAGAAGCTGTCGAAGCAAGTGCAGGCGCTGCAGGCGACGCTGGAGCGGGACGGGGTCACGATGGCCGAGCCCGAGCGGCGCAACAAGGAGCGCGACCTCGCGAACCTCACGCGCGACCTGCAGCGCGCGCAGCGGGAGTTCCGCGAGGATCTCAACCTGCGGCGCAACGAGGAGCTCTCCAGCGTCCAGGAGCGCGCCAACAAGGTCATCCAGCAGATCGCCGAGGCCGAGAAGTACGATCTCATCGTCCAGGATCCGGTGGTCTACGCCAGCCAGCGCATCGACATCACCGAGAAGGTGATCAAGGCGCTGGCCGACAAGTAGCGGCGACGGTGCAGCCGGCCGGCCGATCGCCATCGTGCCCACCGTCGCCGCGGCCGCCGGCCGCACGCTCGACGAACTGGCCACGCTGACCGGCGCGCGCGTCGAAGGCGATGGGAGCGTGCGCGTCGAGCGGGTGGCGACGCTGACCGCGGCCGCGCCGGCGACGATCGCGTTCCTCGCCAACCCGAAGTACCGCGGCCAGCTCGCGCTGACGCGGGCGTCGGCGGTCATCCTGGCGCCGCCCCTTGCCGGCCTGACCACGCTCCCGCGGCTGCTCGCCGCGAACCCCTACGCGCTGTACGCGCGCGTCGCGCAGATCCTGCATCCGCCGGCGGGCGAGGCGCCGGGCGTCCATCCCTCGGCCGTGGTCGATCCCGGCGCCACGATTGCGCCTTCGGCGACGGTCGGGCCGAACGCCTGGGTCGCCGCCGGGGCCGTCGTCGGCGAGCGCGCCCGGATCGGCGCCGGCTGCACGGTGGGCGCGGGCAGCACGATCGGCGCCGACACGCTGCTCCACCCCCGGGTCAGCGTCTACCACGGCTGCCGGATCGGCCCGCGCTGCATCCTGCACAGCGGCGTGGTGGTCGGTGCCGACGGTTTCGGCGTGGCCGAGGAGGCCGGACGCTGGATCAAGATCCCGCAGGTCGGCGGCGTCGTGATCGGCGCCGACGTCGAGATCGGCGCAAACACGACCATCGACCGCGGCGCGATCGAGGACACGGTGATCGAGGACGACGTCAAGCTCGACAACCAGATCCAGGTCGCGCACAACTGCCGGATCGGGGCGCACACCGCGATCGCCGGCTGCGTCGGCATCGCGGGCAGCGCACACATCGGACGCAACTGCAAGATCGGCGGCGCGGCGATGATCAGCGGCCACCTCAGCATTCCCGACGGCACGGTCGTCTCGGCGGGCACGCTCGTGCCGTCGTCGATCGCCGCGGCGG
Organism: uncultured beta proteobacterium; assembly: GCA_963713275.1. GTDB lineage: Bacteria > Pseudomonadota > Gammaproteobacteria > Burkholderiales > Casimicrobiaceae > CAIWHR01. The sequence goes on along the minus strand of CAVQLG010000029.1, from coordinate 134,739 downwards.
GTGTCTACACGGCGGTGTTTCCGCTGCTGACGCACCGCGAGTGGCGGCGCGCGGCCGCCGAGCTGCGGCGCCTGCGCACGCTCGCGCAGCGGCTGCGCGCGCTCGAGCATCCGCCGCAGGCCGACGCAGCTTCGCCGCAGCAGCGCGACGAGGAGGAGGAGGAAAGCACATGACGACCCACGGGCCCGGCGCGATGGACATCGTCGAGATCATGCGGTACCTGCCGCACCGCTACCCGATCCTGCTGGTCGACCGGGTGCTGGAATGCGACGGCAAGCACTTCATCCGCGGCATGAAGAACGTCTCGATGAACGAGCCGTTCTTCCAGGGCCACTTCCCGGGCTTTCCTCTGATGCCGGGCGTGCTGGTCATCGAGGCGCTCGCGCAGATCACCTCGATCCTGGCGTGGAAGATCTTCGACACGACGCCCGACGGGGGCCATCTGATTGTCTTCGCCGGGATCGACAACGCGCGCTTCCGCCGCCAGGTGCTGCCCGGCGACACGCTGCTGCTCGAGGGTCGCCTCGTCCGGCTGGTGCGCGGCATTGGCAAGTTCGAGGTCCGCGCCCAGGTCGGTGATGACATGGCGGCCGAGGCGACGCTGCTCGCCGCGCTGCGGCCGAAGCCCGCCGCCGCGACCGCTGCCTGACGATCCTGACGATGGCGCGCATCCATCCGACGGCGCAGGTCGACCCGCGCGCCGAGCTCGCGGCCGACGTCGAGGTCGGCCCCTTCTCGATCATCGGTCCCGACGTCGTCATCGGCCGCGGCACGGTGATCGCGTCGCACGCGGTCCTCGCCGGGCGCACGACGCTGGGCGAGCGCAACCGGGTGTTCGCCTTCGCGTCGATCGGCGACATTCCGCAGGACCGCAAGTACGGTGGCGAGCCCACGTCGACGGCGATCGGCGACGACAACGTGATCCGCGAGTACGTGACGATCCACGCCGGGACGGCGCAGGACCGCGGCGCGACGGCGATCGGCAGCGGCAACTGGATTCTCGCCTACTGCCACATCGCGCACGACTGCGTCGTCGGCAACTGCACGACGTTCTCGAACAACGCGCAACTCGCCGGCCACGTCGTCATCGAGGACTGGGTGACCATGGGCGGCTTCACCGGCGTCCACCAGTTCTGCCGGGTCGGGGCGCATGCGATGGTGGCCGCGGGCTCGATCGTGCTCCAGGACGTGCCGCCGTACGTCACCGCGGCCGGCCACCCGGCGAAGCCGCACGGGACCAACAACGAGGGCCTGCGCCGGCGCGGCTTCACCGGCGCGGACATCCTGGCCGTGCGGCGCGCGTACAAGACGCTGTACCGCGAGAACCTGGCGCTGGAGGAAGCCAAGGCGCGCCTCGCCGCCGCGGCCGTGGGCGCGCCCGTGGTGGCGCCGCTGGTCGCCTTCCTCGCGCAGGCGGGGCGCGGAATCATCCGCTGAGGGTCGCGGGGGCGAACCATCGGATGAGCGAGCGCGCCGCAGCGTCGCGCCCCCTGACGCTCGGCATCGTGGCGGGCGAAGCCTCCGGCGACGCGCTGGGGGCGACACTGATCGCGGGCGTGCGCGCACGCCATCCGGGCGTGCGCTTCGTCGGCATCGCCGGGCCGCGCATGCAGGCCGCGGGGTGCGAGGCCTGGTATCCGCTGGAGTCGCTCGCCGTGCGCGGCTTCGTCGAAGTGCTCGGGCAGCTGCCGGGACTCGTCGCGATGCGGCGGGCGTTGGGGCGCAGGCTGGTCGCGGAGGGGGTGCCGGTCTTCATCGGCGTCGACGCCCCGGATTTCAACCTCGGGCTCGAGGCGCGCCTGAAGCGGCGCGGGCTGCGCACGGTGCACTTCGTGAGCCCGTCGGTCTGGGCGTGGCGCCGCGAACGCATCGCGCGCATCGCGCGTGCGGTCGACCACATGCTGGCGCTGTTTCCCTTCGAGCCGCCGCTCTACGCCGCGGCGGGAATCCCCGTGACCTTCGTCGGCCACCCGCTCGCGCAGCGCGCGGCGACGCCGGCGTCGCGTCGCCTTGCCCGGGAGCAGCTCGAGCTCGGGCCCGCGCAGCCGGTGTTCGCGCTGCTTCCGGGCAGCCGGACGTCGGAGCTCGACATGCACGGCGACCTCCTGCTCGACGCGGCCAGCCTGCTGCACCTGGCGCGGCCCGAGGCGCGCTTCCTCGTGCCGCTCGCCACCCGGAGCACGCGCGATCGCTTCCTCGCGGCGATCGCCAGGCGCGACTGCGGGCGACTTCCGCTCACGGTCCTCTACGGGCACGCGAGCGAGGTGCTGCGGGCCGCCGACGTCGGCATCGTGGCGTCGGGTACCGCGACGCTCGAGGCCGCGCTTGCGCGCTGCCCGCACGTCGTGTTCTACCGGGTTCATCCGCTCACCGCCCGCATCGTCGGCCGCAAGCTCCTGCTGCCTTGGGTCAGTCTGCCCAATGTCATCGCCGGGCGCTTCGTCGTGCCGGAGCTCCTGCAGGACCATGCGAGCGCGGCCAACCTCGCGCAGGCGGCGCTGAACCTCTACGACGACACCGACACGCGCCGGCGGCTTGAGGCGCTGTTCAGCGGCTTCGCGGCCGCGCTCGCCGCCGACACGGCGACGCTCGCCGGCGCGGCGGTCAGCGGCGAGATCGCCCGGGCCCGCCCATGCGGCTGATCGCCGGCGTGGACGAGGCGGGGCGCGGGCCGCTCGCGGGACCGGTGGTCGCGGCCGCGGTGATTCTCGACCCTGCGCGCCCGATCGACGGTCTCGCCGACTCCAAGCGACTCGCCGCGCCCAGGCGCGCGGCGCTCGCGGCGGCGATCCGGGCGCGGGCGCTGGCCTGGTCGGTCGCGGCGGCGGACGTCGCGGAAATCGATCGCATGAACATCCTCGAGGCGACGCTGCTCGCGATGCGCCGCGCCTGCGCAGGCCTCGCCATCCGGCCGGACGAAGCCTGGATCGACGGCAACCGCTGTCCGGCGCTCGATTGTCCCGCACGCGCTGTCGTGAAGGGCGACCGCGACGTGCCGGCGATCTCCGCGGCGTCGATTCTGGCCAAGACCGAGCGCGACCTGCTCCTGCGGGTGCTCGACCAGCAGTATCCGGCGTACGGCTTCGCGCGCCACAAGGGCTACGGCACCGCGGAGCACCTCGCGGCGCTCCAGGCGCACGGGCCCTGTCCCGCGCACCGGCGAAGCTTCGCCCCGGTGGCGCAGGCGCGGCTCGACCTCTGATCCGTCGTGCCGCAGCGCTGCTGCCGCGGCGTCAGCTGCGGCCGATGTCGCTGAAGTACTCGTGGTGCTGCGTATTGACGCGGGACACGCGCAGCTCCACCGGGGCATCGTTGTACGACATGGCGACACGGCGGATCTGCAGCAGCGGCGAGCCGGCGGGCACCGCGAGCAGCGCCGCGACTTCGGCGTCGGCGGCGACCGCCCGCAGCCGCTCGCTGATCCGCACGACCGACACGCCGTAGGCTTCCTGATAGAGGTTGTAGATCGTCGACGGCCGCTCGCGGAAGCGCTTCTCGGTCAGTCCGGGGAAGAGCGCCGCCGCCAGCGTGATGTCGTCGATCATCATCACGACGCCGCGCAGCCGCAGCGCGTTGCGCAAGCGCAGGACCGGGTCGCCCGGTTCGATCTGCAGCCGCTCGGCCGCGGCGCGGTCGGCCCGGGCCCGAGCGAACGCGAGCAGCTCGACCTCCGGGTACTCCTTCGGACCCTGCTCCGGAACGATGTGGAAGAAGTAGAAGAGGAGGCGGTCGCGGTTGTGGCTGGCCACGAACGTTCCGCGCCCCTGCTGGCGAATCAGGATGTACTCGGCGACCAGCTCGTCGATCGCCTTGCGCACGGTGCCGATGCTGATCCCGAAGCGCTCGGCGAGGCGCCGCTCGGACGGAATGGCCTCGCCGGCTTTCCACTCGCCGCGCGTGAGCGCCTCCATCAGCTGGCGCTTGACGTCCTTGTAGAGCGGGGCGAGCAGCGGGACCCCGGGCGTCGCGGAATCAGCGGGGAGGTCGATCGACGGGACGGGCATCGGGGTCGGCAGGGCTGCGCACGGCTCGGGCTGCGCGTGCCCGCAGTCTAGCGCCGCTGGATCAACTCATGCAAATCATCTAGATGATATAGTTGACTTGGGCGGCGCGGGCCGATAGCATCGGGGGTGCCCAAGGCGACGCCGATCGCGCGAAGTCCTCGGCACGAGGCGAGGATGCGCGGGGCGATCGCATGCCAGCCCTTCCAGGAGCGCGACGATGATCCATTGCGTATTGCACGATCCCAACGATTCGGTGGCGGTTGTCGTCGTCGAGGGGGTCAAGGCCGGCATGACCCTCACCGGACTGATTCTCGACGAGAACCGGACGCTCTCCCTGCCCTGCCTGCAGGACATTCCAATCGGGCACAAGGTGGCGCTGAAGGACATGGCGCCCGGCGACACCGTCATCAAGTACGGGATCGACATCGGCAAGGTTGTCGCGCCGATTGCCTGCGGGCAGCACGCGCACGTGCACAACATCAAGACCAAGCGCTGGTAGCGCGGCGGTGCACGCCGCGGCGCGCAAGTCGTCGCCGTCCCCCCGCGTCGCCCCCGTTCCCGACCATCCCGGCCCCGGCGCCGCGCCGCGGCAGGCGCCTGCAACGAAAGAGCCACTGCCATGCAAAAGACCTTCTGGGGTTACCGCCGCGAAAACGGTCGCGTCGGCGTTCGCAACCACGTCATCATCCTGCCGGTGGACGACCTCTCGAACGCGGCCTGCGAAGCCGTCGCCCACAACGTCAAGGGTGCGCTGGCGATCCCGCATCCCTATGGACGGCTGCAGTTCGGCGCCGACCTCGACCTGCACTTCCGCACGCTCATCGGCACGGGCGCCAACCCCAACGTGGCGGCGGTCGTCGTCATCGGCATCGAGGAGCAATGGACCCAACGGGTGGTCGACGGCATCGCGGCCACCGGCAAGCCGGTCGCGGGTTTCGGCATCGAGCTCCACGGCGATCACGACACGATCCTGCGCGCGTCCAAGGTCGCCAAGGTGTTCATGCAGGACGCGAGCGAGCCGCAGCGCGTCGAGTGCGCGCTGTCCGAGCTCTGGGTTTCGACCAAGTGCGGCGAGTCCGACACGACGTCGGGCTGCGGCGCCAATCCCACCGTCGGCGATGCGTTCGACAAGCTCTACGCCGCGGGCTGCACGCTCGTGTTCGGCGAGACGACCGAGCTGACCGGCGGCGAGAAGATCGTCGCCGCGCGCTGCCGGGACGAGCGCGTGCGCGCCGACTTCATGCGGATGTTCGACCGCTACCAGGAGGTCATCAACCGCCACAAGACGTCGGACCTTTCCGACTCGCAGCCGACCAAGGGCAACATCGCCGGCGGGCTGACGACGATCGAGGAGAAGGCGCTGGGCAACATCCAGAAGATCGGCAAGAAGTGCGTCGTCGACGGCGTGCTGGACAAGGCCGAGGCGCCGACCGGGCCCGGGCTGTGGTTCATGGATTCCTCGTCGGCCGCGGCGGAGATGGTGACGCTGTGCGCCGCCGCCGGCTACGTCGTGCACTTCTTCCCGACGGGGCAGGGCAACGTCATCGGCAACCCGATCCTGCCGGTGATCAAGATCTGCGCGAACCCGCGCACGGTGCGCACGATGAGCGAGCACATCGACGTCGACACCTCGGGCCTGCTGCAGCGCGAGATCACGATGGACCAGGCCGGGGACAGACTGCTCGACATGATGTTCCGCACCGCCAACGGTCGGCTGACCGCGGCCGAGGTATTGGGGCATCGCGAGTTCGTGCTGACGCGGCTCTACGAGAGCGCCTGAGCGCCGGCGCCGACCGCGGCGGCGCAGCGCCTTCTGCCCATGAGCGCCACGGGGCTTCCCGATCTCGCGGCCGTGAGGCAGGCCGCGGTGCGGATCGCGCCGCACGTGCACCGCACCCCCGTGCTGACCGCCTCGTCGCTCGACGCCGAAGTCGGCGCGCAGCTTTTCTTCAAGTGCGAGAATCTGCAGAAGATCGGCGCCTTCAAGGCGCGCGGTGCCACCAACGCGGTGTTCTCGCTTCCCGACGAGCTCGCCGCGCGCGGCGTCGTGACGCACTCGTCGGGCAACCACGGCGCGGCGCTCGCCTATGCCGCGCGGCGCCGCGGAATCCGCGCCTGGGTCGTGATGCCGGAGAACGCGCCGCAGGTGAAGATCGCCAACGTCGCGCGCGAGGGGGCGACGATCCGCTTCTGCGCGCCGAACGTGGCGGCGCGCGAAGCCGCCTGTGCCGAGGTGCAAGGCGAGAGCGGGGCGACGCTGATCCACCCCTACGACAACGCCGACGTGATTGCCGGCCAGGCGACAGCGGCGCTCGAACTCCTGGGGGAGGTGCCCGATCTCGACGCGGTGATCGCGCCCTGCGGCGGCGGCGGCCTGCTTGCGGGGACCGCGATCGCCGTCCGCGCGCTTGCGCCGCGGGTGCGCGTGCTCGGTGCGGAGCCGGCCTGCGCCGACGACGCGGCGCGGAGTCTGGCGAGCGGCCGCGTCGAAGCGCTTGCGGCGACGACGACCCTCGCGGACGGGCTGCGTACGACGCTCGCACCGCGCACGCTCGCGGCACTGCGCGCGCACGTCGAGGCGATCGGCACCTGCAGCGAGGACGGCATCGTGCGGGCGATGCGGTTGACGTGGGAGCGGATGAAGATCGTCGTCGAGGCCTCGTCGGCGGTCCCGCTCGCCTGCCTGCTCGAGGGCACGCTGCGCGTACGCGGGGCACGCGTGGGCGTCGTGCTCTCCGGCGGCAACGTCGATCTTGACCGCCTGCCCTGGTCGCCGGCCGCGGGCTCGTCTACGGCCGAGCTGCCGCGACCGCGTCGCGCAACGCATTGAAGAGCCCGGCCCCGGAAGCGACGAGCTCGCCGCTGCGCAGGAAATCCGGTCCGCCGGTGAGGTCACCCACCCGCCCGCCGGCCTCCTCGACGATCAGCGCGCCGGCCGCGATGTCCCAGCTCCTGCCGCTCAGCACGAAGAACCCGTCGAGTCGCCCGCCGGCGACGTAGCACAGGTCGAGCGCACAGGAACCGGCCCGACGCAGCCCGCGGCAGCGCGGCAGCAGACGATTGAAGACGGCCAGGCAGCCGGGCAACTTCGGGCTGTCGCGCAGCGGAAACCCGGTTCCGACCAACGCTTCCTCCAGCGCGAGGCAGGCGGACACGTGCAGCGTCGAGCCGTTGAGCGTGGCGCCGCGGCCCGCGATCGCCGCGAAGAGCTCGTCGCGGGTGGGGTCGAGGACGACGGCGTGGGTGATCCGGGATCCCTGCGCCAGCGCCAGGGAGACCGCGTAATACGGGTAGCCGTGCAGGAAGTTCTCGCTGCCGTCGATCGGGTCGACGAACCACTTGCAGGCGCCGGGCCGCGCGGCGGTCGCGCCCCCCATGAGTTCGCCCGATTCCTCGCCCACGATCGCGTGCTCCGGAAACGCGGCGCGCAGGGTCGCGATCACCGCGTTCTCGGCGTCGCTGTCCGCGGCGCTGGCGATATCGCCGTGCGTGCGCGCGTGCGCGGGCAGACGCTTGAGGTCCCGCGCCGCGTCGTCGATGACCGATGCGGCTCGCTGCGCCGCGCGGATGGCCACGGCGAGCAGCGGATCGCCGGCGATGCCGCCGGGCGCAGGACTCATGGCGCCGGACCTTGCCGGGCGCCGCCCACGTGAGGTATTCCGCCGCCCACGACGGCGGGCGGTCCGGGTGCGATCGCGCACAGGAGGGGTGGCATGTGCTGTCCCGAACGGAGTGTGGCGACTGCTCGGAATTCTAACCCGGCGCGCCGCGGCAATCTGCGCGGACGCGCGCCGCCGGCAGGTTCGGCAGTTCTCGGCGGTGTTCGGCGCGTTGCGCGGCCGGGGGCGCCGCGCGCATGCCGGCAGTGTCTCGCGCTGCACCGGCGCGCCGCGCAGCGTACGCGGGCGCTGCGCTATCCTGCGCGCGAGGGGGCCGGCCGGCCGCCCGATAGGCGCAGGAGGTCGAAGCATGGACGGCGTGGATCTCGACGTGCTGAAGCGCAGTGCAGCGTGGATGCGGGCCGGCCACCGGGTGCTTCTGTTCACCGTGGTGAGGACCTGGGGCTCGGCGCCGCGCCCGCCGGGTGCGCTGCTCGCGGTCTGCGACGACGGCCGCGTCGAAGGCTCGGTGTCGGGCGGCTGCATCGAGGACGACCTGGTCGCCAGGGTTCGCGCAGGCGGGCTCGCGTTGCGCCGACCCGAGGTCCTGAGCTACGGCGTCTCGGCCGACGACGCGCGCCGCTTCGGGTTGCCCTGTGGCGGAACGATCGAGCTCCTCGCCGAGCCGCTGGGTCCCGCGTCGCGGCTCGACGCGCTGTTGCGGGCGCTCGAAGAGCAACGCCTGGTGGCCCGCCGCCTCGACGTTCGCTGCGGATCGGTCGAGCTCCTGCCGGCCAGCGCGCTCGACGGCCTCACCTGGGACGGAACGACGTTGACCTCCGTCCACGGACCGCGCTACCGGATGCTGCTGATCGGCGCGTCGCAGGTGTCGAAGTTCGTGGCGCGATTCGCCACGGGACTCGGCTATCGGGTGATCGTGTGCGATCCGCGCAAGGAGTACGGCGACGCCTGGGACGTCCCGGGCGTGCAGCGGGTGACGGCGATGCCCGACGATGCCGTGCACGCGATGCGCATCGACGGACGTTGCGCCGTCGTCGCGCTCACGCACGATCCCAAGCTCGACGACCTTGCCCTGCTCGAGGCGCTGAAGTCGCCGGCGTTCTACGTCGGCGCGCTGGGTTCGCGGGCGAACAATGCCAAACGCCGGGAGCGGTTGCGCCTGTTCGACCTCACCGAGGCGCAGATCGCGCGCCTGCACGGGCCGGCGGGGCTTTTCATAGGCAGCCGCACCGCGCCCGAGATCGCGGTGTCGATCCTGGCCGAGATCACCGCCGTGAAGAACGGCGTCGTGCCCGGCGGGAGCGCACGCGCGGCGGCGGAGGAGGGGCCGGAGGAGGGGACGCGCTCACCCCCGTCGGTCCCCTGCCGCGCGCCGCACTGAACGGCGCCCCGCGCCGCGCGTCCAGCGCACGCCGGTGCGGCGCAGGTTCAGCGTTGAGTTCGGTTCTTCCGCCGTCCGGCTTCGCCGTGGTAGGGTGTCGCCTTTTTCTCGTGTGCGGGGAAGCGATGTCGAGAAGCGAAGAGGGCTGGGCGGAGCGCGTGCTTCCGGCTCCCGGTCAGGTGCCGCGGCGGCGGCGAGGGATTCCGTTCGGCGCGGCGATGCTGGCGCTCGGCGTCGGGGCCGGGGTTTCCGCAGGCGTGTCCGCGCAGTCCCCGGCCGCGCCGGCGACCACCGGCGCCGAGGTCGCAGCGGCAACCGCCGAGGAACCCTCGCCCTGGTCGGCGCGCGAGCCGTGGCGGACCGACCGCTTCTATTTCCAGACCAGTGTCTACACGGTCCACTTCGACAGCGATCCCGACCACGTCAACACGCAGTGGCTGCTCAACATGGATTACCGCCTGGACGAGTTCTGGGGCGGCGGGCAGTGGCTCGCCGGGGGGGCGGCGTTCGTGAACTCGTTCGGCCAGTGGTCGCAGTACGTCTACGGCGGATGGCTCGCGCGTCCGTTCGAAACGCTGCAGCCGCTCTATTTCAAGATCACGGCGGGGCTGCTGCACGGATACAAGGCGCCCTACGACGAGAAGATCCCGTTCAACAAGACCGGCGTCGCTCCGGCGATCGTGCCGGGTGTTGGCTACTGCCACGACCGGTTCTGCTCCGAGCTGGTGTTTTTCGGCACGGCGGGAGCGATGCTCACGATCGGCTTCACGATGCCGTAGCAAGGCCGGGTCAGCGCCAGCGGGCGAGGTCGCGCGCGTCGTCGACGTCCCACAGCGGCGGCAGCTCGTGCCAGCGCAGCCCCGCCGCCGCGAAGCGTTCGCGCGTCGCGGTGGCCACGCCGCCCGTGCTCCAGCGGATGCCCGAGAACACGTCGGCGTCGCGCGCAAGACCGATCGCCACGTAGCCACCGTCCTCCGCGGGAACCAGCACGGCGTCGTGGTTCGACAGCGCCGCTGCGGCGGTGGCGATGGCGTCGGCGTCGAGCGCCGGGCAGTCGGTGCCGATCAGCAGCACGCGCTCGCCGCGCGCGAGCGCGCAGCGCATCGCGTGCCGCATCCGCGCGCCAAGGTCGCCCGTGCATTGGCGGTGCAGCGCGAAGCGGTGGGCAGCCGCCCACGCCCGGCACACCGGGCCCTGCGCGGAGGGCGCGCACCACAACTCGACCGCCGCGACCGCGCCTCGGCGCCGCGCTTGGGCAGCGGCTTCGAGGCAGCGCTGCGCGAGTTCGGCGTAGACCCCGGCCGCGGCCTGCGCGCCGAGGGTTGCGGCAAGGCGCGTCTTGACGGCCCCGGGGACGGGTTCCTTGGCGAAGATCTGCAGCGTGGGCGCGGCTGCGCCAGCCGCGGGAAGGCCGGCGTAGCGCGCGGCCAGGCGCTTGGGATCGACGCCGCGCCAATGGTCGAACCGCAGGCGCCACATCAAGGTGATGGTCCGCCACGCGCCGTCGCGGTCCCAACGCCGGCCCGACGTCACGAGCTGCGACGACAGGCACAGCGGCGCGCCACCGGCGCGCTTGAGCCGGCGCGACAACTCGACGTCCTCCATCAGCGGCAGATCGGGGAAGCCGCCCACCGCCTCGAACAACGTGCGCTCGACGAACATGCCCTGGTCCCCCGTGGCGATCCCGGTCAGTCGCGAGCGCGCGTTCATCATCGCCGCGACGAGCGGCAGCAGGCGCGAACGGCCCTCGATCGCGACGTCGAAGCGACCCCAGCGGCGCCCCGAGCCGGGGAGGGCGGCGAGCATGCGGTCCACGGCGCCGCGAGCGATGCGCGTGTCGGCGTGCAGGAACAGGAGCACCTCGCCGCGGGCGTTCGCCGCGCCGGCGTTCATCTGCCGGGCACGCCCGCGCGTCGTCTTCAGCACCCGGTCGGCCCATGGTGCGGCGAGGGCAACACTCGCGTCGCTGCTGCCGCCATCGACGACGACGACCTCGTGCCCCTCACCGCGCAGCGGTTGCAGCGGGCGAAGCGCGCCGGCGAGCACGGCAGCTTCGTTCAGCACGGGGACGATGATCGACGCACGCATGGAAGGGGAGGGGACGCTGCCGGCGGCCGGCGCCGGGAACGCGCCGAGACCGAAGCGCGCATGATAATCGGTCGGCGGGCGCGCCGTGGCCCGACGCGACCCCCGGAACCGGCGACGATCACCCCGCGCCCTTAGTGGAAATCGCGCGACTTCGTCTCGAGCCGGCCCAGCAGCGGAGAGAGGTCGACGAGACGGCCGGCAATCACGTGGACGACGGCGCCTTCGCGCTCGACCTTGCCGAAGACGCCCATGAGGCGGGCGCCCAGGAGCTCGCGCCGCTGGCGCTCGGAGACATCGCGCCAGACGATGACGTTGGTGGCGCCGGTCTCGTCCTCCAGCGTGACGAACACGACGCCGCTCGCGGTGTCGGGGCGCTGGCGACCGACGACGAGGCCCGCGGTGCGCACGCTGCGCCCATGCGGCGCGGCGCCGATCTCGGCGCTGGTGAGAAGACGCTGGCGCGCGAGGCGCTCGCGCAGCAGCGCCAGCGGATGGCGCCGCAGCGTCAGTCCGAGCGCCCGGTAGTCGGCGACGATGTCCTGACCCTCGGTCGGCGCGGGCAGCGCGGGCGCGGCTTCGTCGAACCGGGCGCCGGCAAAGAGCGGCGGCAGCGGCAGGACACCGGCGACTTCCCAGACCGCACCGTGCCGGTGGCCGGCGAGCGCGCCGAGCGCGTCGGCGTCGGCGAGGCAGGCGAGGTCGCGGCGGTCGAGCGCGGCGCGATGGGCGAGGTCGGCGACGTCGGCGAACGGGGCCCGGCGGCGCGCGGCGACGATCCGCTGCGCCCCCGCCTCGGTCAGGCCGGCGATCATCCGCAGTCCGAGGCGCAAGGCGGTGGCGCAATTGGGGTCAGAGCCGTAATTTGCGCAATCGGGGTCGGCGCTGCAATTCCGTTCGCCCGGAGTCGATGCGCATGACCATGTGCAGGGGAATTGCGGCGCTGACCCCGATTGGCACACGGATTCCAGCGTGCAGTCCCAATCGCTCGCGGTCACGTCGGCCGACCGCACCTCGACCCCGTGCCGGCGCGCGTCGGCGACGAGCTGGCTGGGCGCGTAGAAGCCCATCGGCAGCGAATTGAGGAGCGCCGCGCAGAACGCCGCCGGCTCGTAGTGCTTGAGCCACGCCGATACGTAGACGAGCAGCGCGAACGACGCCGAGTGCGACTCGGGGAAGCCGTACTCGCCGAAACCGAGGATCTGCTGGTAGACCTGCCGCGCGAACGCTTCGGTGAGCCCGCGCGCCGCCATGCCGTCGACGAGCCGCTGCTCGAACTTCTCGAGCCCGCCCTTGCGTCGCCACGCGGCCATCGAGCGGCGCAGCTCGTCGGCTTCGCCGGGGGTGAAGCCGGCGGCGACGATCGCGAGCTGCATCACCTGCTCCTGGAAGATCGGCACGCCGAGCGTGCGCGCGAGCACGCTCTCCACCGCCGCGCTGGGATAGCTGACCGGCTCCAGGCCCTGCCGGCGCCGCAGGTACGGGTGGACCATCCCGCCCTGGATCGGGCCGGGTCGCACGATCGCGACCTCGATGACCAGATCGTAGAAGCACGCGGGCTTCAACCGCGGCAGCATCGACTGCTGCGCCCGCGACTCGATCTGGAACACGCCGACGGTATCGGCGGCCTGGATCATCCGGTACACCGCGGAATCCTCGGCCGGGATGTCCTGCATCGTCAGCTCCCGGCCGCGCCGTTGCGAGATCATCGCCAGCGCGCGGCGGATCGCCGACAGCATCCCCAGCGCCAGGCAATCGACCTTGAGCAGGCCCATCGCGTCGAGGTCGTCCTTGTCCCACTGGATGACGGTGCGCTCGGGCATCGCCGCGTTCTCGACCGGCACCATCCGCTCCAGGAGGTCGCGGGCGATGACGAAGCCGCCGACGTGCTGCGACAGGTGGCGCGGAAAGCCCAGCAGCGCGTTGGCGAGCTTGACGAGCCGGACGATGACCGGGTTGTCGGGCTCGAAGCCCGCCTCGCGGATGCGTTCGGGCCGCACTTCGCGGCCGTCCCACCAGGCGAACGCGCGCGTGAGGCGGTCGACCTGCGCGAGGTCGAGCCCGAGCGCGCGGCCGACGTCGCGCACCGCGCTCTTCGGCCGGTACGTGATGAGCGTGGCGGCGAGCGCCGCGCGGTCGCGGCCGTACTTGGCGTAGATGTACTGGATCACTTCCTCGCGCCGCTGGTGCTCGAAGTCGACGTCGATGTCCGGCGGCTCGTTGCGCTCGCGGCTCACGAAGCGCTCGAACAGCATGCTCATCCGCGCCGGGTCGACCTCGGTGATGCCCAACGCGTAGCAGACCGCCGAGTTGGCGGCCGAGCCGCGGCCCTGGCAGAGGATGCCCCGGCGGCGGGCGAACGCAACGATGTCGTGGACGGTGAGGAAATAGGGCTCGTAGCCGAGCTCGGCGACGAGTGCCAGCTCGTGCGCGATCAGCGCGCGCACGCGGTCGGGAACGTCCTGTCCCGGGTAGCGCTGTCGCAGCCCGGCGTCGACCAGCGCGGCGAGGTGCGCCGCCGGCGTGATGCCGGCGGGCACGATCTCCTCGGGATACTCGTAGGCAAGCTCGGCGAGCGAAAAACGGCAGCGCCCGGCGACCGCGAGCGTCTCGGCGAGGAGTCGCGGCGGGTAGACCGACGCTAAGCGCGCGCGCGAGCGCAGGTGCCGCTCGCCGTTGGGAAACAGCGCGTAGCCGCACTCGGCCAGCGGGGTGCCGAGGCGGATCGCGGTCAGCGTGTCCTGCAGCGCGCGGCGGGCGCGCACGTGCATGTGGACGTCGCCGGCGGCGACCTGCGGCAGCCCGCACGACTGCGCGAGCGCCGCCGACCGCGCGAGGCGGAGCCGGTCGCCGGCGCCGGCGAAGAGCTCGACGGCGAGCCACGCGCGACCCGGGAACGTCGCGGCGACCCAGCGGCCGTCCCGGACCCGTTCCGCCTCGCGCTCCTCCGTCGCGCCGGGCGGACCGTCGCGCGGCGGCCACAGCGCGAGCAGGCCCTCCGCCAGCGCCGCGACGTCGGCGCGGCCGAGCGCGTAGCTGCCCTTGGCTGCGCGCCGGCGCCCCCGCGTGACGAGCTGGCAGAGGTTGCCGTAGCTCGCGCGGTCGGTCGCGAGCAGCACGAGCCCGAGCCCGTCGTCGAGCGTGAAGGTGCTGCCGACAAGCAGCGGCAACCCGGCGTCGCGGGCCGCGAGATGCGCACGGACGGCACCGGCGAGCGAGCACTCGTCGGTGATCGCCAGCGCCGCGTAGCCGAGGGTCCGGGCGCGTTCGACGAGTTCCTCCGGGTGCGAGGCGCCGGCGAGGAAGGAAAAATTCGACCGGCAGTGCAGTTCGGCGTAGGCGGGAAGCATGGATAATGCGGGTTCGCGGGCGGCGCCCGGCCGCGGTCGGGACGGGCGCCGGGACCGAATAAATATACGGTATTTCGTCGATGAAAGCACCGCTGACCCTCGCCACCGGAACGGGGCACGACGCCGAGCCGTCCCTGCTCGGCGCCGCCGATGTCGCGCTGGTCGACGCCGCCCGCAGGATCATCGCGCTGCGCCGCAAGCCGGAGTGGCACAGCGTCGGCTGCGCGCTGCGCACGCGCTCCGGCCGCGTGTTCACCTCGGTCCACGTCGGTGCCTACGTCGGGCGCATCGACGTCTGCGCCGAAGCGATCGCCATCGGCATGGGGGCGGCCGAGGGCGACACCGACATCGAGATGATCGTCGCTGTCAACAAGAACGGCCGCGTGGTCGCGCCCTGCGGGATGTGCCGGGAGCTGATTGCCGATTACGGCCCGGACGCCAGCGTCATCGTTCCGGGCCCCGGAGGCGATCACGCGGTGTCCATCGGGAGCCTGCTGCCCAACAAGTACACCCGCCACGACGACCGCTGACTTCCGCCGTGGGGTCACGCGGGCCGCGGCCGAGGGTGCGCGAGCGCCCCGACACGGGTATGATTCGGCTTCGATGTTTCAGCCTCGACGCAGCGTCGAGCGTCACGGCCGTCGGCATCCAACCCCTTTGGAACGTGCGCTTGGCCAACTCCCGCCGTCGACACCGTGTCGCGCAGAAACAGACCCGTTAGGAGACCCGTCAACACGGCGACCGCGCCGCGCGAGACCGGTGGCGCCGCGCGTCCTGACGACGCCGAAGCGGCCTTGGGTGCAGCGCGCTACCGGGAGGCGATCGAGCTGTACAAGGGGCGGCTCAAGCGCGAGCGGCGCGCCGAGTGGATCGAAGGTCTGGCTGCGGCGTACGCCGGGCGGGCCGCGCAGTTGGCGGCGAAGGGCATGGCCGCGGAAGCGCTGGCGCTGTGCCGCACGCGCGCCGACCTCTGCGGCACGCCGCTGTTCGACGGCACCTACCTCGACTTGCTGCTGCGCGCGGGAGAGACCGGACAGGCGCTGCACCTGTTCGCCGGGGCGTCGAACCTCGCTTCCGAGACACGGACGCAAATGGAGACGCAGCTCGCGCCCGTAACGCTCGCCGCGCCGGACGGCGCGCTCGCCGAGTTGCCGGCCGACAGCCCCCTGGTGCGCCATCGGGCGCAGGCCAAGGCGGCGCTTGCGGCGTTTGCCCGTGGCGACGATTCCGCCATGGCCGAAGGGCTGCAGGCGATCCCCTTCCGCTCGCCCTACCGCGATCTGCGGGCCCTTCTCAAGGCGCTGGCGCTGCACGTGACCGATCCGGCGCAAGCGGCGCAAGCCCTCGGACGCGTTCCAGCGGAAGGGCCGTTCGAGCCGCTGCTGGCGCTGCTGCGGGTTTGCGTGCTGCCAGACCAGGGGTGGATCGCGGCGCTGCGCGGCCTCGACGCGCAGCGCCGGGAGGCGGTGCTCGATCTCAAGGGCTGTCCGCCGGGACAACGGGCGCTGGTGCTCGAACTGGTCGGATTGGGTGATAACCCGGCGCCGGCGACGCTCTTCGATGCGCTCGCGCGGCACCGCCGGGCGTTGCCCGAGGACGCGGCAGGCGCGCTTTGTCGAGGCTTGCTGCCCCGCGCGGCGGAACGGCTCCGGGCCTACGCGGCGAGCTTTGGACTGTTGCCGTACGCCGAAGAACAGCGCGTCCTTGCCCTGGCCGCGGAGCAGAAGGGGGCACTGGAAGAGGCGGAAGCGTTCTGGCTGCACTACGTGGAGTGTGTGCGCGCCGACCCGGTCGGACGCCGGCGCGCCGCACTCGTGCTGCGCCGGCTGTCCGAGTTGCCGGCGCACCGCAACGCCGATGGCAGCGCGTGCGAGCATGCCCTCGCCTGGTGGGCGCAAAGCCTCGAGCTCGACCCCGAGTGCCGTGCCACCCACCTGAAGCTCATCCGCGCGCTGCGCGGGCACTCGGACCTCAAGGAGGCGCGCGCTCGCCTCGACGCCGCCTTGGCGCGTTTCCCCAACGACGCCGACGTGCTGCTCGAAGCCGTCGAGACGGCACTCGCCGGGGGCGCGTTCAAGAAGGCGGCCGGGATCGCGAAGCGGGTGCTGGAGCTCGACCCGATCAACCCCCGCGTACGGGCCGTCGTGGGGCAAGCCCACCTGTCCCACGCGCGCAAGCAGATCGTCGGACGCAACCCGGTGCTTGCGCGCCGCGAGCTGGACCAGGCGGCGCAATGGCTGCGCACGACGGCGGACCGCGCTTCGATCAAGCTGTTGCGCGGGCTGATCGAGGAGCCGGGCGAGGCGGGTGACGCGCTGTTGCGCGAGGGCCTCGCCGAGCTCGGCGGCACGCTGATCGGGATCTTTCACCTGCTGCTGGAGGCCTGGCGCACGAAGCGCGACCACAAGGCGGTGCTGCGCCGGCTGGGCATCGATCTTGGCGGCACACCGCCGGCCGGAGAGATCGTGGCGCTCGCGCACGCGCTCAACGCCACGGCCGAGTTCAATGCCGTGCGGGCCGCCTTCGGATCGCTGCGCGAGATGCTCGGGCGCGGTGCGGCCGCTTCGTTCTCCGAGTCCGACCAGCTGCTCGTGTGCGAGGCATTGCGCCGGCACCACCAGCACGATCTCGTGCGCCGCTACGCGGAGGCCGCGCTGCGACGGTGGCCGGGGCGGCCGGTGTTCGTGTATCTCCAGGCGGCCGCCGCCTACGGGGCCCAACCCTGGCGGATTCCGGCGCGCGAGCAGAAGGCCCTGGAGCAGGCGCTCGCGGTCGCCGAAGCGCAGGGCGAGCAGCGCACCGCGTTGCGCCTGCGCGACCTGCTGTCGGAGGCAACCGGGAGCTTCGCCGCGCCGGACGAGGACGGTCCCGCCGGACTGGACGCTTGGGAAGACGCCGATCCGAGGCCGATGCTCGAAGCGCTGCTGGCCAGCTTCGGCGCGGACAAGTTCATCGAGATTGTCCGTGGGCAGGTCGACAGCAAGGCGTTCGAAACGGTGCGGCGCACCATCGGCGGCGACAACAAGAAGCTCGCCCGTGCCCTCGTCGATCTCATCGCCTACGCCCGGAGTCTGCCGGGCCTTGGCGGCTCCGGCGCGCCTCCCCGGTCCCCGGCGGCGGGGCGCGCGTCGTCCGGGCGCGAGCTCCCCCGCGCGCAACCGGAGCAAAAGGACCTGTTCGATGACTGATCCCTATCGTCTGCTTGGCGTACCCGAGTCGGCGGACGACGAGGCGATCCGTGCCGCCTACCTGGCAGCGATCCGAGCCTCGCCGCCGGAACGCGATCGTTCGCGCTTCGAGCAGGTCCGCGCCGCCTACGAATCCATCGCCACCGAGCGTGACCGCGCGGCCCGTGCCCTGTTCGACGCCACGGCGCCGACCGTGCACGAGGTCCTCCTGCGCCTTAGCGCCGAGTGGCAGCCTCAGCGCCCGGACGAGCAGCGTCTGCTCCGACTGCTGTGCGGTCGATGAGCCCGCTGGACGACACCGAGAAGCTGCGTCTCGTCGGCGAGTTCCGCGCCTTCCTGGACCAATGGGAAGACGGCGCGGACGACGCCGAACTCCTGGACCTGCGGTCGCTGCTCGCCGAGATGGCCGCCCTCAAGAACGAGGTGCGCCTGGAATCGCGCCAGTTCCGGAGCGCGCTGGAGGAGCTCAAGACCCACGGCGAAGCGCTGCGCCTGCAGAACGAGCGGCTCACCCGGGACTTGGACCGCGTGCGTGGCGAGGCGGCCCACGCGCAGCGGCAGGCCGAGCGCCGGCTGCTGCTGGGCATCGTCGACCTGCGCGACCGCCTGCAGGCCGGCGCGGACGCCGCCGCAGCGCGGCGCCCGTCCGCCCTGGCGCGGCTGGTACCCGGGGAAACGCGCTTCGCCCGCGCCGTGAGCGAGGGGCTCACGCTCACGCTGCAGCGGCTCGACCAACTGCTGGAAACGCACCGCGTGCGCCCCATCGAGGTCCTTGGCAAGCCCCTCGATCCACAGATCATGCGGGCGCTCGGCGTCGAGGCGGCGCCGGACGCGCCCGAAGGTGTCGTGCTCCGCGAGGTGCGGCGCGGCTTCCACCTCGGCGGCGATTTGCTGCGTGCCGCCGAGGTCATCGTCAACAAGAAGGCAACGTGAGCATGGGCGAGGTCATTGTCGGTATCGATCTGGGCACCACCAACTCGGAGGTGGCGCTGATCAGGGATGGGCGCGTCGAAGTCGTGCCGGTGGCCGGCGACGTGCGGATCCTGCCGTCGGTCGTGGGCATCGCCGACGACGGCGCGCTGCTGGTGGGCGAGGCCGCCAAGAACCAGTACGTGCTGCACCCCGAGCGTACGGTGCGCTCGATCAAGCGCCGCATGGGCGAGGCGGCGCGCGTGGCGATGGGCGACCGGGACTACATGCCGCAGGAGATCTCCGCGATGATCCTGCGCAAGCTGAAAAGCCTCGCGGAAGCCTACGTGGGGCACGGCATCGCCAAGGCCGTGATCACCGTGCCGGCGTTCTTCTCCGACGCCCAGCGCCAGGCCACGCGGGAGGCAGGCGAGATCGCCGGGCTGGACGTCGTGCGCATCATCAACGAGCCCACCGCCGCGGCGCTGGCCTACGGGAGCCGCCACGAGGGCGCGCGCAAGGCGCTGGTGTACGACCTCGGTGGCGGTACCTTCGACGTCTCGGTGGTCAACCTGGAGAGCGACGTCGTGGAAGTGCTCGCAAGCCACGGCAACAACCGGCTGGGCGGCGACGACTTCGACCGCAAGCTTGTCGATCTCGCGGTGGACCACCTGAAGCAGGCGCACGGTGTCGACGCCACGCGGTCCCTCGCCGCGATGGCCCGCCTGCAGCGCGCGGCCGAAGCGGCCAAGATCGCCCTGTCGGACCGGCCCTACGCCACGCTGGCCGAGGAATACCTGCTCGAGCACGAGGGGACGCCGGTGCACCTCGCGCTGGAGATCGCGCGCGAGGATTACGAGGCGATGATCGAGCCCTACATCGACGAGACGCTGGACGCGGTGCACGTCGCCTTGAGCGGCGCCCGGCTGACGGTGTCCGACATCGACGAGATCCTGCTCGTGGGCGGGGCGACGCGCACGCCGGTGGTGGCCCGCCGGCTGGAGCGCGAGCTCGGCCTGCAACCGCGCGGCGAAGTGGATCCCGAGCTGTGCGTGGCGATGGGCGCGGCGATTCAAGCCGGCCTCATCGCCGGTGCCCAGACGCACCGGGTGCTGATCGATGTGACGCCCTACACCTTCGGCACGGGGGTGGTCGGCGAGCTCAACGGCGAGTCCTATCCCTATTGCTTCGTGCCGCTGATCCGCAAGAACACGCCGATCCCCGTGTCCAAGAGCGAGGTGTTCTACACCATGTTCGACGGCCAGGAGAAGGTGGAGGTGACCGTCTACCAGGGAGAGGACCGCGATGCCCTCAACAACATCGAGATCGGCCGGTTCATGGTCGAAGGGCTGCGGCGCGCGCCGGCGGGCAACCCGGTCGTGCTGAGCTTCGCGCTGGACCTGGACGGCATCCTGCAGGTCACCGCGCGCGAGAAGGAGAGCGGGCTCGAGTACTCCATCACCATCGACAACGCGATCGCGCGTTTCGAGCAGGAGAAGATCGACGAGGCGCGCAGCCGCGTGCAGGCGCTGTTCGGCGACGAGCCGCGGCCGGAGGCGGCGGCGGGGCAGGAGGGCGAGGGGGAGGACGGCGAACGGGACAGCCGTCGCCTGCACGTGGAGGCTGCCGCCCTGGTGGAGAAGGCGGAGCGGCTGCTGGAGAAGGCCCGGGCGGAGGACGCCGAGGACCTCGTGGATGCGATCGAGTCGGTCAAGGATGCGATGAGCGGCGAGGATGCAGCGCTCCAGGAAGCGATGAACGGTCTCGCCGACCTGCTCTACTACCTGCAATCGTGACCGCGGAACGCTGCCCCGGCTGCCGTGCGCGTCTGACCGCGGATCCGGTGTGCCCTCGCTGCGGCTGCGACCTCACCCTGGTCCGTCGTGCGCAGGCGCAGGCCCGCAGGCTCCTGGGCCGCGCTCTGCGCGCGTGGGCGAACGGGGACGCTGCGCAGGCAAGAGCCTGGGTCGTCGCCGCGCTTGCGCTCGAGCAGAGCGCGCTGGGTCGAGCGGTGTTGGCCAGCCTGTCGAGCGCGCCTGCGCGGTCGGTGGCGGCTGATGCGGGGTTGCCGAACGCGGACGTCTGACGCGCTGCGCCTGCGCCGCTGCGCTTCGCGCCGCCGGCGCGGGGCCCCGTGCCCGCGGGCGCCGGTGGCGGCACGAACGGTTCGGCGCCGATGGCAGTCCGGTAACATGCAGACGGCCCCGCCTTCGTGACGACTCCCGCATGCCTGCCATCGCCTTCGACCGCTTCCACCGCTACGCCGAACTCACGGCGCTGCTCCATGGCCTCGTCGCCGCGCATCCGCAGCTTGCTGCGATCGAGTCGATCGGGCGCAGCTTCGAGGGGCGCGAGATCTGGGTCCTGACGCTGACCAACGCCGCCGGCGGTCCCGCCGCGGAGAAGCCCGCGCTCTGGGTCGATGGCAACATTCACGCGACCGAGGTCGCGGCGTCGGCGGCGAACCTGTACTTCGTCCACACGTTGCTGTCGCGGTATGGCGAGGACGAGGAGATCACCCGCGCGCTCGACACGCGGGCGTTCTACGTCTGCCCGCGGATCAACCCGGACGGTGCCGAGTGGGCGCTCGCCGAACGGCCGAAATGGGTGCGCTCGTCGACGCGGCCGTATCCGTTCGACGACGGTGAGATCGAGGGACTCACCGTCGAGGACGTCGACGGTGACGGCCGCATCCTGCAGATGCGCATTCCCGACGGCAACGGCCTGTGGAAGGAGCATCCCGAGGCGCCCGGCCTCATGGTTCGGCGCGAGCCCACCGAGACGGGTGGCCGCTACTATCGGATCATGCCCGAGGGGACGGTCGAGGGCTGGGACGGCTACACGCTGCGGGTCAAGCGGAACCGGGAGGGTCTCGACCTCAACCGCAACTTCCCGGCGAGCTGGCGGCAGGAATTCGAGCAGCAGGGCGCGGGGCCGTATCCCACCTCCGAGCCCGAGGTGCGCGCCGTCGTCGACTTCGTCGTCCGCCACCCGAACATCTGCGGCGGGACGACTTTCCACACGTGGAGCGGCGTGCTGCTGCGACCCTTCGAGCACCTGCCCGACGAGGAGATGCACGCCGAGGACCTGTGGCACTACCGGAAGATGGGCGACAAGGGGCAGGCGCTGACCGGCTATCCGGCGATCTGTGTCTATCACGACTTCCGCTACCACCCGAAGCAGGTGATCGGGGGCACGTTCGACTGGATCTACGAGCACCTCGGGCTCTACAGCTGGGTGGTCGAGATCTGGAGCCCGATGCGCGAGGCCGGGATCGAGAACTACGCGTACATCGACTGGTTCCGCGACCACCCGGTGGGCGACGACGTCAAGCTGTATCGCTGGAGCGCGGAGCAGTTGGGCGGCCTCGCGCACGTTCCCTGGCGCGCCTTCGACCACCCGCAGTTCGGTCGGGTGGAGATCGGCGGCTGGGACCGCTTCCACGCGTTCTCCAATCCGCCGCCGGCGCTGCTGGAGCGCGAACTGGCCCGTTTTCCAGGCTGGCTCGTGTGGCAGGCGCTCACCGCGCCCCGCCTCGAGCCGGTTGCCGCGGAGGCCGAGAGCCTCGGCGCCGGCGTGTTCCGGGTACGCCTCGTCGTGCAGAACACCGGCTGGCTCCCAACCTATGTGTCGAAGCGGGCGCTGGAGCGCAAGGCCGTGCGCGGCGCGATCGCCGAGATCGAGTTGCCGGCCGGCGCGGTGCTCGTCCACGGCAAGCGGCGCGAGGATGTCGGACAGCTCGAAGGCAAGGCGTACAAGCACACCGGCGTGTCGTTCTGGCCGGACACCCAGATCACCGACGACCGGGTCAAGGTCGAGTGGGTCGTGCGGGCCACACCCGGCACCGAGGTCGCGCTCAAGCTGCGCCACGAGAAGGCGGGTGTCGTGCGCGCGCGCGTGGCGCTGCGCTGAATGGCAACGCGGGCCGCGCTACCCGCACGCTGCGGGGCGGAGCGGGCGTGAGCCCACCCGGCCCTCCCGGGGGCGAACCCCGGCGCGCGCGGCACGCGGGCGCGCCGGCGGGCGTGGCGGCGTGGCGGCGCATTCCGCGCGGAATCTGGGCGCTGGGTCTCGTGAGCCTGTGCATGGACCTGTCTTCCGAGCTCGTCCACGCGCTGCTGCCGCTCTACCTGGCGACCGTGCTGGGCGCCTCGATGCTGACCATCGGGCTCGTCGAGGGCATCGCCGAGGCGACCGCGCTGGTGGTCAAGGTCTTCTCCGGCGTGCTCTCCGACGCCGTCGCGCGGCGCAAACCGCTGGTCGTGCTGGGTTACGGACTGGCGGCGGTGACCAAGCTCGTGTTCCCGCTGGCGTCTTCGCTCGGATGGATCGTCGGCGCCCGCTTCGTCGATCGCATCGGCAAGGGCATCCGCGGCGCGCCGCGCGACGCATTGATCGCCGACCTCGCGCCTCCCGCGTTGCGCGGGGCGAGCTTCGGCCTGCGTCAGGCGCTCGACACCGTCGGCGCGCTGGGAGGGCCGCTGCTGGCGCTGGCGGCGATGGCGTGGTTTGCGGGCAGCTTCACGGCGGCGTTCTGGGTCGCGGTCGTTCCGGCCGCGATCGCCGTCGCGCTGCTCGTCCTCGGCGTCGACGAACCCGCGCGCGCCGCGCCGCCTGCCACCGGCAAGCCGCGACTTGCGTTGGCGCGACGTCCGCCGCCTGCCGCGCGACTACTGGGTGGTCGTCGGCATCGCGGCGCTGCTCACGCTCGCCCGGTTCTCCGAGGCGTTCCTCGTGCTGCGGGCGCAGGATTCGGAACTGGGAGTCGCGGGCGCGCCCTGGGTCATGGTCGTCATGTCGGCGGTCTACGCGGCAGTCGCGTTTCCGGCCGGGACGGCCTTGGATCGCGGCCACGGCGCGCGGCTGCTGTCGCTGGGGCTTGCCGCGCTGATCGCCGCCGATCTGGTGCTGGCCGCGGCGACTGCGGTGCCGTGGGTGATGGCGGGGGCGGCGCTGTGGGGGCTGCACATGGGGCTCACGCAAGGGCTTCTCGCGGCGCTGGTTGCCGCGCATGCGCCGGCGGACCTGCGCGGCAGCGCGTTCGGCGTGTTCAACCTCGCCGGCGGGCTCGCGCTGCTCGTGGCGAGCGTGGTCGCCGGCGGAGTGTGGGACGCGTTCGGCGCCCGCTGGACGTTCGTGGCCGGGGCGGTTTTCACGGCGCTCGCGTGGGTCGCGCTGGTGCTGCACGGGACGCAGGCGTTGCGCCGGACGCACTGACGCGCCCCCGGGGATCCGCAGCCGTTGCGCAGCCGTTTCTTGCGAGCGGGAGGCGCAGGGTGGGGGTCGGGATCGAACGTCAGTTCGTGGGGGCCGTTGCGCGGCGGACGCCGCGTGGCGCCGGTGGGTGGCCGGGCCTCAAGCGAACAGTCCGTGCACGAACCACTCGCCGTCGCCTTCGCCGAAGCCGCGCCGTCCGTCGCGATAGATCCAGAACCTTGCCCCGGCAGGGCTTGCGGCGACGAAATAGTCGCGACGGACGTCGCCGCCGTCCCACCACCCGGATTCGATGCGCTCCGGACCGTCCTGCAGGACCCAGGGGCGCGCCGCGAGCCGCGCCCCCAGCGGCTCGGGCTCGGCCAGCAGCCACACCGGCCGCGGTCCGGCAGGCAGCGCGGGCGTAGCAGGGGGGGCGCCGCGCCGCTTCGGCACGGCCGGACGCCCTGCGCTGCGGGGGTGCGCTGCGTCGTCGTCCGTGGAGCGGAGGCGGGCGCCGGCCCAGGCGCGCTCCGGGCGATGCTCGGGGCGCGGGGCAAGATGCGTCACGGCGTCCTCGCCCAGGCGTGCGCGCAACCGGTCGAGGAGCGGCACGGTCGCGCGATCGCGATCGCCGGGCAGGAGGCCGAGGTTGCGTCCGGGCAGGGGTGCGCAAAGCGTGCTTTCGAGTGCGATGACCTCCACCGGTCCGGGCAGCGTGACGCGCGCGAGGCGCTCGCGCAGCACCGCGAAGAGGTGGGGCGCCTCGCGCGCCGGGGCGGCGAGACGAAAGCAGACGAGGCTCGCCGGCACGCCGAGGCGCCGGCGCAGGTGATGCTCGTGCTCGAGCGCCAGCGCGAGTTCGACGGCGCCGAGGCCGCGCCCCAGCAGCCAGCCGGCGAGCTCGACGACCAGCCGCTGGACGGCAAAGGCGAGTGCTTCCGTCTCGCCGACCGGGGCGGGGAGCTCCAGCCGGCCGGCATAGCGGGGTGGCGGCACGAACGGGGGGCGGGGATCCGGACGGACGCCGAGCGCGTGATCGAGGCATGCCAAGAGCGCGCTGCCGCCGCGTCGTGCCAGCGCGCCGCGCGGCAGGCCGCGGGCCGCGCCAAAGGTCGTGATGCCGGCGGCGGCGAGCGTGGCGATGAAGTCCGGGTCGGCATCGAACAGCGCGAGCGGCAGGCTGGCGAGCGCCGCCGGCAGCGCGTGGAGTCGGGCGATCGAATCAGTGCGGCCGGCGCGGGCGAGCAGCAGTGCTGCCGTCGCGGTGGGTGCGATGGCCAACCGGGCCGCGTATCCGAGCGCGGCGGCGCCGCGTTGCAGCTTCGCGCGCAGCGCGTCGAGGCCGCCGAACAGGCGCAGGCTGTCGCCGATGTCGACCAGCACCGCGTTGGGCGGCGCGAGGCTCACGCCGGGCGTGAACTGTGTTGCCCAAGTGGCGACGGCGGCCAGCGCGCGGGCCTCGCCGACCGGATCGCGCTCGCGCAGCAGCAGGTCGGGCGCGAGCGCGAGGGCCGCGGAGACGAGCGCGCCGCCGCGAATGCCGGCATCCGTCGCGGTCGTGTCGGCGCTGACGATCCGCGGGGTGTGTCCGCCGGTGGTGACGGCGAACGGCCGTCTGGCCGACTCGGCGCACGGGGCCTGCGCCCGCGCGAAGACGTCGAGCGAAAGCTGTGGCAGCAGCAGGCAGGCCCATAGCATGGCCGGGGTGCTGTCAGGCGCCGACGCCCGTCACCCGTTCCGGCGCGCGGGTCGTTGCGGCCGGTGCGCTGCCGGGAGCGTCGGGGTCGAGCAGCACCGGTTGCGCCACCTCACCACCGCGTCGTTTGAGCACGTGGACGGCGAGCCCCGGCGCCGCCGGGGTCAGCGCGAGACGCAACGGTGCGGCGACGGCGACACCCTGCTGCCCCGGCCGGCGCCAGAGCACCCCCCAGCTGCCGCCTTCGCGCGCGGCGACCTGCAGGCGGCGTGCGGCACGTTCGTCGAGCGCCCCCTGCGGCCAGAACAAGGCAGCAGCGCACTCGGGCGCGCGCAGCGCCTGCTCGAACGCCCACCGCGCATCGGCTGCGACGGCGGGACGGACGACGACGAGCCGACCGAGATCGAGTCCGGCCGCGGCGAGTGCGGGCGCGTACGGCAGGTACGGCGGCGCGATCCAGACCACGTCGCGGCCGTCGGCCTGCAGGCGGGCGAGCGCGGGCAGGACGAGGCGAAGCTCGCCGATGCCCTCGTGCGCCAGCAGCATCTCGGTGAGCGCCGCCTGCGGCCAGCCACCGCCCGGCAGGACCGCATCCAGGGCCGCGAATCCGGTCGGTACCGCCGCCGGCTCGGGCGCGCAGTCGCTCCCGCGCCAGATCGCAGGGTGCGCGAGCACGGCGTCGAGCGATGGGGCGCGCAACGGCGAGGTCATCGCCTGTCCGGCCGGGACGGGTCGGCGTCGAGCTGCAGCAGCAGCGAAAGGCGGTCGTCCCTCGCGACCGCTTGCCACGAACGCTGCGTCAATGCGCCTTCGAGCGCCCACAGCAGGTTGAGCGAGGCGCGCGGGTTCCGCGCCCGGACGCGGCGGTAGGCCTCGACCGCGCCCAGTGCCCGCAGCGCTTCCGGCGACGCGATGCCGGCCTCGGCCAGCATCGCCGCCGAGGCCGGACCGAGGTTGGGCAGGGCGGCGATGGCGGATGCGTCTTGCGCAGTGGGAGGGGGGGAGGGCTTGCGCATGGGGGATAGCGATCGACGGGGCGCGCCGGGCGACCATCGCGACGAGCGGGTCGCCGGTCGCTACGGCGCCTTGCCGCTGCGGAAGAGCCCGACGCCGATGCCCTCGATCACCAGCGCTTCGCGCCCGCCTTCGACGACGATCGGCGCGAAATCGGGATTCTCGGCAACGAGCAGCACCTGTGCGCCCCGGCGCTTCAGGCGCTTGACGGTGACCTCGTCGCCGCCGGGGCCGCCCAGCCGGGCGACGACGATCTGGCCCGAGCGGGCCTCGGTGCTGCGATGGACGGCAAGCAGATCGCCATCGAGGATGCCGGCGTCCTTCATGCTGGCGCCGTGCACCCGCAGCAGGTAATCGGCGCGCGGCGAGAACAGCGCGGGATCGAGCCGCAGATGAGCCTCGACATGCTCGGCGGCAAGGATCGGATGGCCGGCCGCCACGCGACCGACGATCGGCAACCCCATCCCGGGGAACTCGGGCAGGTCCTTGAGGCGCAAGCCCCGCGATGCGCCGGGCAGCAGTTCGATGGCGCCCTTTCTCGCCAGCGCGCGCAGGTGATCCTCGGCCGAGCTCGCAGTGCGGAAGCCCAGCCCCGCGGCGATCTCGGCGCGCGTGGGTGGCATGCCGGTGGCCTCGAGCTGGCGGCGAATCCAGTCGAGGATCTGCTGCTGGCGCGCGGTCAGCGGCGAGGGCTCGCCACCGTCGCCGCCCGCCGGCGGCGATGAGCGCAGGCGACGGGGGCTCACCGGGCACCTCGGTGCCGAGCACTCCGCCCTTCGCACTTGCGTCGGCCCGGCAGGCTCATCGCACAGCCTCCCGGCGGAGGTTGCGGGTGCCAGGTCTTGCCGGTGGCGAGATCGGCAACGGGATAGAGGACGGTGCGCAGCCCGAAGGCCATGAAAGCCGCATGAAACCCCCGCTGAAAACCGTATGGAAATACGGTATACGCAGAGATTATAGGTGGCAGCACAGCGGCGTCAACCCTGCCCCCCCGATCGTCCGGGTTCCCTCGCCGCGCCTGCGTTCTTGACCCGGGTCAACGCAAGGGGGGTGCGGGCTGCTACGATGCACGAT
This sequence comes from uncultured beta proteobacterium, assembly GCA_963713275.1. Lineage (GTDB taxonomy): Bacteria > Pseudomonadota > Gammaproteobacteria > Burkholderiales > Casimicrobiaceae > CAIWHR01. Next base: position 107,222 of record CAVQLG010000029.1, on the reverse strand, counting down.
CAATCGCGCCAGGCACGTGCCGCCGCGGGCCTCCCGCAGCGCGATCGACCCGGGGACTCCGGGAAAACGCAGGTGTCTTTCGCCCTACCACTGGAGGAGTGCCGAGCATGGCGACCAAACCGATGTCCGATTCCGATGAACCGAAGAAGGCCGCGCACAAGGATGCACCGCACGCGACCGGATCCAAGACCAAGACGACAGTGCCGCCGATGTTCTCGATGCCCGACGCGAAGCAACTCTCGGCGTACGCGAAGACGCTGACGCCCGAGCAGGCCTTCGAGCTGTACCGCCAGAACGCGAAGCTCGCCCTGCAGGTGATCGACGCCGCCATCGAGAGCACCGCCAAAGTCCGGCGCCTCCAGTTCGAGGGCGAGGAAAAGGCGCGCACGATGCAGCGCAAGGCCGCGCAAAACGCCGCCGAGGCGAGCGACATGCCGGCGCTGATGGCGGCCGGCCAGACGGTGTCGCAGGAGGCAATCGAACAGGCGATGGCCTACTGGGGCCAGATGTTCGAGCTCGTCGTCGAGATCCAGAAACGCCTGTTCACGCTGATGGACAACCAGATGTCGGGGGTGCCCGGCTCCAAGGAGGCGAAGGAGGCGATGGCGATCATGCCGGACCTGAGCCAGACGCAGAACCTCCTCGCGGCCATGCAGAACCTGTGGACCTCCGGCGGCACGGCGTTCGAGTCGATGCAGCGGATGATGGGCGATTTCGCCAAGATCGTGCCCGGCATGAAGCGCTGATCGGGCCTGCTCGGACCCGGCGCGCGGTCGCGCGTCAGCAGCGCGCGGTGGCGCTTCGCGCCTGGGTCCGCTGCCGTCGTCGCCGTTCACCCCGCGCCGCGTCGTGCGAGCGCCCCGGCGCGCAAGACGCGGTCCGGGGGCGCTCTGGTGGGAAACCGCCCCCGGACGCTGCAGTCATCCTTCCGCCAGCTCGGCCTTCGCGGCGTTGCCCATCACCGAGCGAATGCCGACGTAGCAGGAGTTGGGGTGGGCGTACATCTGGCTTTGCCCAAGGATCCCGCCCGTTCGTCCCAGCAACACGAAGTACGACTTGCCGTTCTTGGCGGTTCGCCGTTCGAAGCGTTCGCGAAGGGCGGCGTTCTTTCGCACCGACGCTATGCCCGCGACTGCGGCGGCCCGCGTGCCATAGGACTCGCTGGTCAGGACGACGCGTTTGTTGGCGGCCAGAAGATTGAAGCGGAACTTGCCGGTCTTGCCTTTCAACAGCTCAAAAGTTGCGGCCATGTTTCCAATCCTTGTTTGAGTTGTGGTTCCGTGGAGCGACGGCTCTCGCCTAACGCCAACGCGGTAACGATCCGGCGCTCAGCCGGCATTCTGACAGCATCCGCGACCAACAGGTTCGATTCTCTTGTGTAATCTGGTTGCTGGGCGGGCCGACGCAAGCGTTTGCGCCCGTTCGCGACCACTGGAGAAGCGTTAGGCCGGGGTGCTGCGGGTTGCGCGGATCAAGGCCGATTCCGCGTTCGGGGCGAGGAGAACGCGCGGCGGTCGCCGGTAGCGCGGGGGGCGAAGCGTTAGCGAAGAACGACACGACGAGGAACGGCACCGGCTGTCCGGCGCAGGGGATCGCGGCCCCGGTACGTCTCGGCGCGCGCCGTAGGTGCTCGCCAATCGCCGCGCGGGCTCGGAGGCGCCGCTCGGGCACGCGGGACGGCTACTGCTCGACGGCGAAGTAGAGGTCGGCTTCGCGATCCATTCGCGACCCATCCGCGATCCGTTCTGGTCACCGAGCTCCGGCGCGTGTATCTTCGGCACGCCGCCGCCGGAGGACGCCGCGCTGGCCACCGTCCGGCTGGGACCCGGGCACGTCGGCGCGGTGCTGGAACTCGTAGCGCTCACCCAGCCCGGGCCGTTCGGCCCGCGGACCATCGAGCTGGGCGAGTACTACGGCGTGTTCGCGGACGGCCGGCTCGTCGCGATGGCCGGCGAGCGGATGACCGTCGGTCGCCTGCGGGAAATCAGCGCCGTCTGCACCCATCCCCGATTCCAGGGCCGCGGGCTCGCCCGGCGCCTGGTCGCGAAGCTACTGCGCCGGCAGCTCGGGCGCGGGCAGCTGCCGTTCCTGCACGTGGTCTTTGCCGCATTCGGCACCGACCCGTCGTCTCAACGAGGAGTTCCTATGGCTGCGTACGTGATCGCCGACGTCCACATCACCGACCCTGCCGCCTTCGAAGGCTACCGCCAGGCGGTTCCGGCCACCATCGCCGCGCACGGCGGGCGCTACCTCGCCCGTGGCGGCAAGACCGAAGTCCTCGAGGGCGACTGGCAGCCGCACCGCGTGGTGATCCTCGAGTTCCCGACGCTCGCGCGGGCGCAGGAGTGGTACCGCTCCCCCGACTACGCGCCGCTGGCTGCGCTGCGGCAGGCTTCGGCAACCTCGACGCTCGTCATCACCGAAGGTCTCTGAGCGCCGGGGGCCGACCGTAGGCTGCGCCGTGGCGAGTGCCGCGACGCTCGGGTGACGGCGCTTCGGTCCCGATTCAACCGCTGCGCCAGGCTCGTGATCGAGCCCGGCTCGTTCTTGACCATCCGGATGAGCTCCAGGCGCGCTGGCGTAAGCGCATGCGGCAGGTCGGCGATGTCCTCGAACGTAATCGTTGCCGCAACATCGTTCGCACCAATTCCCTCATGCCGATCCAGACGCTTCGCCAGCGCCTTGCCGCGGAAGAAGAGATCTTCCGCAGTACCTTGGTTCATCACGATCTTCTTCGTCATGCCTTCCTCGGCCTCAACAGCTCATGCCGTTCCGCTTGGGATTGCTCGTCGGTGGACTCGAAGCTTTCGAACTCCACGGCCTTGACCCGGCCGAAACAGTGCCGGTGATGGTGACCGTGTCGATTGTCGAACCCCAGCACGCGACCATGGTCGCCCTGGTGCAACTCGGGGTTGATGGAGGCAAGGTTGTAGCGCGCGACCATGCCCTGCTCACCGACCCATACCTCGCGTCGCAAGGTCCCGCCGCCGCGCTTGCTGGAGAGCCTGTGAACGACGTCGGCGATCTTTTTTTCCGAGCTCCAGTGTCGTTCTCACCCATCTGGCTTCCTGGATTTCATGCATGCAGTCTGCCTTCCCCCGAAGCGCCCGTCAGCGGCGCGCCGTTGTCAGGTTGTTCGCCATGGAAGAGCGTCTGCGACTCGGCCCGCAAGGGTTCGATCACGAGCAGCGGAAGCAGGACCCACCACCCGTCGACACGCACGCTGTCCCTGTATTCCGGCGGCGTCTGCTCTCGGGTACGCCAGACCAGGCCGCCGACGCTCGCTCGGATGATCCGCCCTGCGGGCAGACGGCACGAACTCGACAGTCGACCCACCGGTACAGACACTCCGCCAAGAAACCGCGCCCCGGGCCGTACCGATTCGACTGCGAGGGCATGGCCGGTTGCCAATTCTTCGAGAGCCGCATGGGTTGCGCTGCCGGCCGCCAGCCTGCCCGCGAAACCGAGGTCGACATCGCGCAGGCCCAGGGTCAGGTAACGCGAGCGAAGCTCTGGCCGGATTTCGAGGTCGCGCACCCGCGCGCTTCGCACCGCGTACCGGGCGTCCGGCAGTTGCGGCGAGAACGGATTCCGATTTGACACCGCTTCGCACAGCGTCAGTGTTTCCCTGGCGCGGGTCATCCCCACGTAGTAGAGGCGCCGCTCTTCTTCGCTGTCGGCGCGCCAGTCGCCACCGTCGAGCAGCACGACGTGCCGGAATTCCCGGCCCTTGGCGCCATGCACCGTCGACAACACCATGCGGCCGCGTTCGCTGCGGCGCGCCTCGTTGCCAAACTCGAACAGCGCCTCCTTGACGACGCTCCCGGGAAGCGCCGACTCCGGCCACGCTGCCTCCAGCTCGTCCGCGAACTGGGCGAGCAATCCGGCCCAGGGATTGTCGCCTTCCGGATCCGGGAAACGCAGGGATGCCCAACGCGAGATCGCCGCGGCGCGGCGGCGCCGTTGAGGTTTGCCGTCGAGCAGGATGAGCAGCGCCCTGCCTTCGCGCACCTGATGCAGGCGCGGTTGCCCCGACTGCTCGCGATCCGGACTGCTGCAGCGTATGCCCGCCAGCTCGCAGGCCGCGCGCAGCGGCTCCAGCGTCGCGTGGTTGCGCGCGAGCACCGCGAAATCCGACCAGTCGCCCGACGGGTCTAGGCTGTGAAGCCGTTGCAGCTCCTGCATGACGGCGGCGGCCTGCCCGATCGGATCCTGGGGCACAGTGATGATCTGTACGCGCCCCCGCGCGAGCGGGTCGAGCACCTCCCAGCGCCCGCCCGGCGGATCATTGCGGCGCGCGTGGTTGGCCCGGATCGGGTGGGCTGACTTCAGGCGTTCGGGGATCTGCGCGACCAGCGCACTGGCAGCATCGATGATATGCCGGCTCGATCGGTAGTTCTCGACCAGATGCTCGGCGCGGGCGGCGTAGTCTGCCTCGAAGCGGCGGATGAACTCGTTGCTGGTGTGCCGCCAGGCGTAGATGTTCTGGTCGTCGTCGCCGACCGCAAGGATGGTCAGCCGGGTGTCCGGGTCGACCGCCGTGCGCCCGGCGATGGCACTGACGAGCGCATACTGGCGCGCATCGATGTCCTGGTACTCGTCGACCAGGATATGGCGGTAGCCGGTCAGCAGGCGCTCGCGCAACTCGTCCGGTGGTGCTGTCGGATCCGCGCCACCGGTACCCTGGAGCAATGCGATCGCCTTGTCGATGAGGGCATCGAAGTCGACATCCTGTCCCTGCGCAGCCGCGCCAGCAAGGCTGTGCCCCGTCAGCCTCAGGGCGAGCGCGTGGTAGGTCAGCACCGTGACCCGGCTTGCGTCGGTGCCGGTCAGCCCGCGCAGCCGGCTCCTGATCTCCCAGGCGGCCGCCCGATTGTAGGCCAGCACCAGGACGCCCTCCGGCGCTTCGCGCAGCACGCGCACGAGATAGGCCACGCGATGGACCACGACGCGGGTCTTGCCCGAGCCGGGACCGGCGAGGATGAGCGTGTTCTGGTCCGGCTTCTCGGAGACCAGCCGCTCCTGCACAGGGTGGCGCAGATCCGCCACGATCCGCCGCCACGACTCCTCGGTGGTGGCGCGTTCCAGCATCTCGCGCCGGTTCGCGAAATAGCGGCGCACGAATTCCAGCTTGGGCAGGCTGAAATAGGCGAGCACGAAGGCGAGCGCGTCCGAGAGCTTGGCCAAGCCCAGTCGGGCGTACTCGTGCATCACGTGCACCTGGAACACCTTTTCGTCGTAGTGCTCCTTGAGCGGTGCGAAGTCGGCGTTCGAGAACCGGCGGCCCTTGTCTTCCGGATCGATACGGATCGTCATCGCGGAGCGGAACACGGTGCGTCCGCGGTCGACGATCAGCACCTGGTTGTCGTGCAGGTAGAGTAGCCCCGCTTCGATGGCAGCCATCTCGTCGCGCAGGGTTGGGCCGACTTCGGTATCGGCGCGCAGCGCGCCGGCCAGCTCGCCCAGCTTGCACTCAACGCGCAGATCGACACCGCGTAGGGCCTCGGCCAGCCTCCCAAGCAGGCGGCGCAGAATGACCGCAGCGACCGCACGCCGGCGCTGCGCGACCTCGCGGATGTTCGACCAGGGCCTGAGCAGACGCACGCGCAGGACTTCGCGGCGCTGCACGCGCACTTCGAACATCGCCTTGCGCGCCCCGCGGTCCTCGCCGAAGGGCCGGGCGGCCGAGCGCATCAGTGCCAGGAGCGTGTCGGGCAGGACGTCCAGGTCGGTGCGCCCGCGCAGTTCCTGGCACACCAGGCGCAGATTCATGTCCTGCCAGCTCTTGGCGTCGGCATCGGGAGCGAGTTCGGGCAGCAGGTCGAGCAGCGAGGTCTCCAATTGGGCCAGGCGCTGGAGCCGATCCACCGAGCTGTCGGCCACTCCCTTGCGCAACAGGACCGTGAGCGCCAGATCGTTCGACAGCACGCCGAGCTGCTCCAGCTGATGCAGCATGCGGATGCATTCGTCGCTCGTGGCCCCCAGCTTCACCATGAGCTCGTCGGTGCTGATGCCTTCGTCCTCGCCGCTGTTGATGAGCAGCCCGATCAGATCAAGATACTTGGCGCGCCTGTCCGCCGACAGGTCGGCCTTGTCCAGCCGCCGGGTGGCCTCCTCGATCGAGCCCACCTTTAGGCTGCCGGGAAACACCCGGGTGTGGTTTTCGTCGCGCTGCAGGAAGCGGGCGCGTTCGAGCCAGGCGATCGCGGTTCGGACCTTGGTGTCCGCATCGGGCTGCTGGAGTTCGATGCCGATCGCGCCGTCGTCTTGCGCAAGCAGCTCCCCGGGCGTGACCACGACTTCGGTGCTGCGCGTGCGTCCCGCGTGGCGGCGCAAGGCGCGCAGGATGCCGGCGATATCCTGGCGCGACAGGCGCGAGCGCGCCGTCAGGCCGAACTGGGCCTCGACGTCTTCCGCGTCGAACAGCAGGACGCAGCGCGCATCGTCGCGGTCGCGCCCGGCACGACCGGCCTCCTGCAGATAATTCTCCACGGAGCCGGGGATGTCGGCATGAATGACGAGCCGCACGTCCGGCTTGTCTACGCCCATGCCGAAGGCGTTGGTGGCGACGATCACACGCAATTGCCCACGGATGAAGTTGATCTGCACTTCGCGCTTCAATGCGGGATCGAGGCCGGCGTGGAACGCGGCGCAGGCCCAGCCCATGTCTTTGAGGAACGCGGCGGTCTCTTCTGCGCCGACACGGCGGGACACGAACACGATGGCACCACCGTCGCCCGCGCCGATTTCCATCTCCAGGAGCCGGTGGATGGCAGCCATCTTCTCAGCGCGCGCCACCGACAGCACCTCGTAGTGCAGGTTGGGGCGCTCGTGCCCGCCGTCGAGCACTTCTAGCTCGACCCCCAGATTGTCGTGGAAGTGGCCGCGCAGGTCCTCGATCACCTCGCGCTTGGCGGTGGCGGTGAAACCGCTTACCGAGGCCGCGCTGTCACGGTAGCGCTCGCGGATGAAGCGGGATACGTACAGGTAGTCGGGGCGGAAGTCGTGGCCCCACTTCGACAGACAGTGCGCTTCGTCGAATACCCAGGCACCGATCTCGCGATAGCGGATAGCCTCCACGAAGGCGCGGTTGCGGAACTGTTCCGGCGACACGAACAGCAGGCCGACGTCGCCCAGGCGAATGCGCTCCAGCACATCGCGCCGCTCCGGCATCGTGAGCAGCCCGTTGAGGGTGGCGCTGGTGTAGATGCCTTGTTTCACCAGATTATCGACCTGGTCCTTCATCAGGGACTGCAGGGGCGAGATGACGATGGTGAGGCTGCCGTTCCTCCAGTGGCGGGACAGCGCCGGCAGTTGGAAGCAGATCGACTTGCCCCCGCCCGTGGGCAGGATGGCGAGCAGCGGGCGGCCGGCATAGCCTGCCCGCACGATCGCTTCCTGCAGCGAGCCACCCGTCGGACTTGGCGGCTCGGTGCGGAAGGCGGCAAAGCCGAAGTACCGCGCGAGTTCTTCTCGCGGGTCGAGATAACGACTGCAGTAGGGGCACGAGGGATCGCCGCAGGGTGTTTCGCGCAACCGGCGGATGATTGTACGGGTCGCGGGGAACTGCAGCCGCACCCAGGGCGGCAGCACGGAATTGCCGCCGCTCACGCGCAGCCAGGCCAGCACGTAGGCGAGCGGCATGTGCTGTGCGGGATCGGGAAGTGCTTCGTCCAGCATGCGGTCGAGGTGGGAGGGGCACACCTTGTCGCGACTGATGTCGGCAATGTGGCAACGCACTTCCTGGACGCCAGGCGCGAGAGCGCCGCGGATCCTGGCGAAGAAGCTGGCGACGCCGGTGCGAGGCTGGCCGGCGAGCAGGTAATGGTGACAGGCTAGTTCGGCCGGCGAGTGCTCCCGCAACTCAGTCAAGGCGTTGAACTGGTCCTGCCACAGACGCAGGGCATGCTGCGCATCCTTGAGCGGGTCGCTGCGGGCATCGCGCACCAGCCGGTAGTCCTTCACGAGGCTGTGGTAGGGATTCTGCGGAAAGGCAATCGGCGACAATTCCAGGGTGTCGACCACCCCCAAGCCGTTCAGTTGCAGTGCCGGATACAACTGCTCCAGGATGGGCAGATCGTGGCGGCGGATGTTGTGGCCGACGACGAATGCGGCGCCATCCGTCAGCGCATCGAGTTCCCTGACCAGCCGCCCAGCATCGATCGGAACCCTGAACAGCACATGACGGCCGCTATCGGGCCGCCAGGCGGCCAGCTTGCGCAGTTCGAACGCGTCGGTGGCCGAGGTCTCGATATCCAGGCAAAGCGCGCGCGGACGGAATGCGTGAATGGACATGAGCGATTCTCACGGCATTCACCGTGATCGGCTGAAACTGAAACCGCTCAGTTACACGCGCCGGCCCGGAATGTCAAAGGCTATTCTTGGAGGCGGGGGTCGGAATCGAACCGGCGTAGACGGCTTTGCAGGCCGCTGCATGACCACTCTGCCACCCCGCCAGGAGCGGCTGCCCGCCGCGGGCGCGGCGGCACGCAAAACGAAAAGGGAGAGCCGCCTGCCTCGTGCCGGAGCGCTCTCCCCAAGGGAACCTGGAGCGGGAAACGAGTCTCGAACTCGCGACCTCAACCTTGGCAAGGTTGCGCTCTACCAACTGAGCTATTCCCGCGCATCGAACAGCCTATAATTATAGCCGAAAGACCTCGCTGTCAAAAACACAGACAAACCAAGGCCTAAGCCCGGCGCGCCGCGCGCCGCGCGTGGTCCGCCTTGCGTCGCGCGGCGCTACCACGGAATCGGCTCGCGGTCACGGAAAAAGCCGCCGCTCGGCCCTTCCTTCGGCAGCGTCGCCAGCCAGACCGCGGTGTCCGCACCCTGTTCGACCGAGCGCCCGGCGTTCGGGCCGCCCATGTCGGTGCGCACCCAGCCCGGACACATGGCGTTCACCTTGATGTCGGCGCCGCTCAGTTCTGCGCTCAGCTCCGCGGCGAGGATGCGCGTAACGGCATTCAGCGCCGTTTTCGAGATGCGGTAGGCCGGTGTGCCCGACTGCATGTCGGCCAACTGGCCCATCCCGCTGGAGAGATTGACGATGCGGCCGTAGCCAGCCTTGCGCATGAGCGGCAGCACCGCGCGCGTGACCCGCAGCACCGCGATCGTATTGGTCTCCAGGGTCGCCCGCAGCACCTCCGTGTCGAGGTCCGAGAGGGTGGTGGCTTGGCGCTCGATGAGAATGCCGGCGTTGTTGACCAGGACATCGACGCGCGCGTGGCTGCGCTCGAGATGCTGGCGGAAAGCGGCCACGCTGGCGACGTCGGTGACGTCGAGCTGCCGGCACGTCACGTTCAGGCCCTGCGCGGCCAGCGCCTCGCGCGGCGACGCGGCCGCGGGCTTCGTCGCGGCTGGTGAGCAGCACCTGCATGCCCTGGAGGGCGAGCTGCCGGGAGATCTCGAGGCCGATGCCACGATTGGCACCGGTGACCACGGCAACGCGTTGAACAGACATACCAGCGCTCCCCTGCAGGTGAACGGAGGATGGTCGAGAGATTGCGCGAGCGGTCGGGGGCCTTCGTGCTCCGGGACCCGGACCCCAGGATGCGACGCGATCGCGACGGGCCGGATGTCGACCGGTTCCCTAAGCGATCACTTTGGCGATCGCCTGCGCGACGTGCTCGATGTTGCGCGAGTTGATCGCCGCGACGCAGATGCGCCCGGTGTCGATCGCGTAGACCGAGAACTCCTTGCGCAAGCGCTCGACCTGCTCGCGCGTCAGCCCGGAGTACGAGAACATGCCGTATTGCTGCAGGACGAAGTCGAAATCGGCCGCAGGCGAGAGCACCTTGAGCCGATCGACGAGCGTCTTGCGCACCGAGCGGATGCGTTCGCGCATCGTGCCCAGCTCGCTTTCCCAGAGCGCGCGCAGTTCGCCGCTGCCGAGCACCGTCGCGACGATCTGCCCGCCGTGCGTGGGCGGGTTGGAGTAGTTGGTGCGGATGATCCGCTTGAGCTGCGAGAGGGCACGCGCCGCTTCGTCCTTGCTGTCGCCGACGATGGTCAGGGCGCCGACGCGCTCGCCGTACAGCGAGAACGACTTGGAGAACGAGCTGGCGACGAACAGGGGACCGGGGGTGGCGGCAAACCGGCGGACGACGGCGCCGTCGGGCTCGAGGCCGTCGCGAAAGCCCTGGTAGGCGAAGTCGATGAGGGGCACCAGGCCGCGGGAACGGACGATGTCGATGATCGTGGTCCACTGGGCTTCGCTCGGGTCGACGCCCGTGGGGTTGTGGCAGCAGGCATGCAGCACGACGACCGAGCCGGCGGGAATCCGGTCGAGATCGGCCTGCATGGCCGGGAAGTCGAGGGCCCTCGTGGCCGCGTCGTAGTAGGCGTGGTTGTGGACCGTGAAGCCGGCGGCTTCGAACAGCGCCCGGTGGTTGTCCCAGGACGGATCGCTGATCCACAGCTGCGCCCGCGGCGCGAACCGGCGCAGGAAATCGGCGGCGACCTTGAGTCCTCCCGTGCCGCCCAGCGCCTGGACCGTGACCGCCCGCCCCGATTGGACGACCTCGCTTTGCGCACCGAAGAGCAATGCCTGGACCGCCTTGTTGTAGGCGGCGAGCCCGTCGATCGGCAGGTAGGCGCGTGGCGAGGCACGGTCGGTGATCTCGCGCTCGGCCCGCTTCACGCATTCGAGCAGCGGCACCTTGCCGCTGTCGTCGGTATAGACGCCGACGCCGAGATTCACCTTGTGCGCGTTGGTGTCGGCGACGAAGGCTTCGGTGATGCCGAGGATGGGGTCGCGCGGCGCGAGTTCGATGGCTGCGAGCACGGAGGGTTGGAGTGGTGCGATCATGGCGTTCGGGGTCGTGGCGGTGGTTGAACTTGTGCTGTTGGAAGAAGGCTGTTAATTGTACCTTGTCGCTGCCGGCGCCGGCGCGTCTTCTCGCGCCGCGCCGCTACGGCGCTGCGACACGCAGAGGATCAGGCGCGCTTGCTCATCGCCGAGGACGCTCCGAAGCTCGCGCCGGCCACGGCGCTCAGGACGCTCGCCCGCGTGGGGCGATTCGTGCGGCCGTACCGCGCGCGCGTGGGCGTCGCGGCGATCGCGCTGGTGATCGCCGCGGCGGCGACGCTCGCGATCGGCCAGGGCCTCAAGGGCGTGATCGACCGCGGCTTCGTCGCGGGCAACGCGACGGAACTCGACCGCGCGCTCGCGCTGATGCTCGCGGTGGTCGGCTTGATGGCGATCGCCACCTACGTTCGCTTCTACACGGTGTCCTGGCTCGGCGAGCGTGTGACCGCCGACCTGCGCCGAGCGGTGTTCGATCACCTGCTGGCGCTGCCGCCGGCGTTCTACGAAGTCGTGCGCACCGGCGAGATCGTCTCGCGGCTGACGAACGACACGACGATGCTGGAAACGGCGATCGGCAGCTCGGTGTCGATGGCGGCACGCAACCTGCTGCTGCTGGCGGGAGGGCTGGCGATGCTCGCGCTCACCAGCCTCAAGCTGACGTTGCTCGTGCTGCTCGGCGTCCCGCTCGTCGTGCTGCCGATCGTCCTGTTCGGGCGCCGCGTGCGCCGGCTGGCGCGCGCGACGCAGGACCGCATCGGCGACGCCTCCGCGTATCTCGACGAAACGCTGCACGAGATCCGCACGGTCCAGGCCTACGGGCACGAGGACGTCGACCGCTTGCGCTTCGGCGAGCGGGTCGAGAGCGTTTTCGCGACGGCGAAAGAGCGTGTGCGCCAGCGTGCGCTGCTGGTCGCCACGGTCATCCTGCTCGTGTTCGGCGCGATCGGGATCATCCTCTGGATCGGAGGGCGCGACGTCGTCGCCGGACGGCTGTCTCCCGGCGCGCTGTCGGCGTTCGTCTTCTACGCGGTGATCGTCGCGAGCGCGGTGGGAACGCTGTCGGAGGTCTTCGGCGACCTGCAGCGCGCGGCCGGCGCGACCGAGCGGCTGTTCGAGCTGCTGCATACGCCGGCGGGCATCCGCGCGCCGGCGCGGCCGGTCGCGCTGCCCGCGCTGCCGATCGGAACGGTCCGGTTCGAGGCGGTCACCTTTCACTATCCGTCACGCCCGGACGCGGCAGCCCTGCAGGGGCTGTCGCTGGACGTCGCCGCCGGTGAGAGCGTTGCCCTGGTCGGCCCCTCCGGCGCCGGCAAGACGACCGTGTTCCAGCTGCTGCTGCGCTTCTACGATCCGCAGCAAGGCACCGTGCGCATCGACGGCATCGATCTGCGTGCCGCCGAGCCCGCCGCGATCCGCCGGCGGATCGCGGTCGTCCCGCAGGAGGCCCCCATCTTCGCCGGGTCGGTGCTGGACAACGTGCGTTACGGCCGGCCGCAGGCGAGCGAGGACGAAGTGCGCGCGGCATGCGCCGCCGCCTGCGCCGACGAGTTCATCCTGCGCTTGCCCGAGGGCTACGGCACCGCTCTCGGGGAGCGGGGCAGGCAGCTCTCGGGCGGCCAGCGCCAGCGCATCGCCATCGCGCGCGCGATTCTGGCCGACCGCCCGATCCTGCTGCTCGACGAGGCGACTTCGGCGCTCGATGCCGAGAGCGAACGCTCGGTGCAGCAGGCGCTGGAGCGCCTGCTGACCGGCCGGACGACGCTGATCATCGCGCATCGCCTCGCCACCGTCCGGCACGCCGACCGCATCGCCGTCCTGGTCGCGGGCCGCGTGATCGCGGTGGGGACGCACGACGTGCTGCTGCGCGAGAACTCCCTGTACGCCCGATTGGCCACGCTGCAGTTCGTGGGTACCGCGCCGTCTCCAACCGACGGCGGACCGGCCTGACCGGCCTGCGGGCGTTGGCGAACGAGCGTTCGGGGCTAGAATCACAGGTCTTGCGTTCGTCCCCCGAGGTCTCATGGCCGTCACCTTCCCCGGCAGCCCGTACCGGCTGCACCAGCCCTTCGCCCCGGCGGGCGACCAGCCCGAGGCGATCGCTCGGCTCGTACAGGGACTCGAGGACGGGCTCGCGTTCCAGACGCTGCTTGGGGTCACCGGGTCGGGCAAGACGTACACGATGGCGAACGTGATCGCGCGCACCGGCCGGCCCGCGCTGGTGCTTGCCCCCAACAAGACGCTGGCCGCCCAGCTTTATTCCGAGTTCCGCGAGTTCCTTCCGGACAACGCGGTCGAGTACTTCGTCTCGTACTATGACTATTACCAGCCGGAAGCCTACGTTCCCTCGCGCGACCTCTACATCGAGAAGGACAGCTCGATCAACGAGCACATCGAGCAGATGCGACTCTCCGCCACCAAGGCGATCCTCGAGCGGCCCGACTGCGTCATCGTCGCCACCGTGTCCGCAATCTACGGCATCGGCGACCCGTCCGAGTACCACAGCATGATCCTGCACGTGGCGGTGGGCGACCGGATCACCCCGCGCGAGGTGATCAAGCGCCTGACCGAGATGCAGTACCAGCGATCGGAGCTCGAATTCAGGCGCGGCACGTTCCGGGTGCGCGGCGACGTGCTGGACGTCTTTCCCGCCGAGCACGCCGAGAACGCGGTGCGCCTGTCGCTGTTCGACGACGAGGTCGAATCGCTGCAGCTCTTCGATCCGCTGACCGGGCACATCCGGCAGAAGATCGGTCGCTTCACGGTGTTTCCGTCCAGCCACTACGTCACCGGGCGCCAGAAGGTGCTCGACGCGATCGAGAAGATCAAGGTCGAGCTCGGAGAGCAGAAGGAGTTCTTCGTCGGGCAGATGAAGCTGATCGAGGCCCAGCGGATCGAGCAGCGCACGCGCTTCGACCTCGAGATGATGACCGAGATCGGCTTCTGCAAGGGCATCGAGAACTACTCGCGGCACCTGTCCGGGCGCCGCGCCGGCGAGCCGCCGCCGACGCTGATCGACTACCTGCCGCCGCGCGCCCTGATGTTCGTCGACGAGAGCCATGTGACGATTCCGCAGGTGGGCGGGATGTACAAGGGCGACCGCGCGCGCAAGGAGAACCTCGTCAATTACGGCTTCCGCTTGCCGTCGGCGCTCGACAACCGGCCGTTGCGCTTCGACGAGTTCGAGAAGCTGCTGCCGCAGACGATCTTCGTCTCCGCCACGCCGGCGGTCTACGAGAAGACGCACGCCGGGCAGGTGGTCGAGCAGTTGGTGCGGCCGACGGGTCTCGTCGACCCGGTGCTCGACGTGCGCCCCGCGCAGACGCAGGTCGACGACCTCTTGTCCGAGATCGGCGCCCGGGTTGCCCGCCGCGAGCGCGTGCTGGTGACCACGCTGACCAAGCGGATGGCCGAGGACCTCACCGACTACCTCAACGAGCACGGCGTCAAGGTACGCTACCTGCATTCGGACATCGACACCGTCGAGCGCGTGGAGATCATCCGCGACCTGCGGCTCGGCGAGTTCGACGTGCTCGTGGGCATCAACCTGTTGCGCGAGGGGCTGGACATCCCCGAGGTCTCGCTCGTGGCGATCCTCGATGCCGACAAGGAGGGCTTCCTCCGGGCCGAGCGCAGCCTCATCCAGACGATTGGCCGGGCGGCTCGGCACATCAACGGCACGGCGATCCTCTACGCCGACACGATGACCGACTCGATGAAGGCCGCGATCGGGGAAACCGAGCGCCGGCGCGCGAAGCAGCTCGAGTGGAACGCGAAGATGGGCATCACGCCGGTCGGCGTGCAGAAGCGCATCAAGGACATCATCGACGGCGTGTACGACGCCGACGCCGGTCGCGAGCGGATGAAGCTGGAATCGGCGAAGCGCAGGTACGAGGCGATGCCCGAGAAGGACATGGAGAAGCAATTGAAGCAGCTGGAACGGGAAATGCTCGAAGCAGCGAAGAACCTCGAGTTCGAGCGCGCGGCGCAGCTGCGCGACCGGCTCTTCGAGCTCAAGCAGGCGATGTTCGGCGTAGAGCTGCCGATCGAGACGTCGCAAGGCCGGTGAAGGAATCGTCGCGAGCGGGATGGGATGCCGGATCTATTCGCGGGCTCCGCGGACGCATGACGCCAGGGATTGCACGCACCCCGATCCCCGGGCTCGCCCCGACGCGCTCGCGCCCGGAGACTTGGCAGCGATGAAGATCCGCAAGCGCGTGCGTCCGCCGGAGCAGTCCGTGCTCTTCGTCTGCATGGGCAACATCTGCCGGTCGCCGACCGCCGAAGCCGTGTTCCGCGATCTCGCCATGCGTTCCGGGGTTGGCGACGCGTTGCTCGTCGATTCGGCGGGCACGGGCGACTGGAACGTCGGCGCCCCGCCCGACCGGCGCGCGGTGGAGGCCGCGCGCCGTCGCGGCTACGACCTCTCGGCGTTGCGCGCGCGCACGGTGCGGCCGGCCGATTTTGCCCGCTTCGGGTGGATCCTCGCGATGGATCAGCAGAACCTGCGCGCGCTGGAAGCCATGCGGCCCCCGGACTACGCCGGGTACCTGGGGCTTTTCCTCACGCTGGCGCCGCAGCTCGGCATGGAGGAGCTGCCCGACCCGTACTTCGGCAGCCCGGCCGGGTTCGAACGGGTGCTGGACCTGGTCGAGAGCGCTGCGCAGGCGCTGCTCGAGCGCGTGCGGACCGGGGCGGGTCCCGCGGTGAATCGGTTCAATACAGACCGGCACCCACACCGGCGGCGACCGTTGCGGCGATCTCCCCGACGGTCGCCAGCACGTCCTGCGGCACCGTGACCGCCTGCGCGACCACGCCGGTGCGGTGAATGTGGCCCGGATGCACCTTGCGCAGGGACAGGCCCCGCGCGACCCGATCGACGTCGCGCATCGCGCCGGTCCCGTCGTTGCCGGCGCAGATGAGCACCGTGTAGGCGCGCCCCGCCAGCCGGCCTTCGCAGGGGTAGTAGATCCGCTCCAGGAAATCCTTGGTCATGCCCGCCATCCCGCCGAAGTTCTCCGACGTGGCGATGATCAGCGCGTCGGCAGCCAGCACGTCGTCGACCCGTGCCGCGGCCGCGCGCAGCAGCGTGGACTCGATCTCGGTGACGGTCCGCGCGCTGCGCAATGCCGCCTCGGCGAGCTGCGCCGTCCCGCCGAACTGCGTGTGAAAGACGATCAGAAGCTGCTTTGCCATAGGTGCCGCCGTCGCGGGAGCGGCCCGCGTGCCGGGCGCGACCGCCCTGGCTCGCCGCGGCCCCGGACGCGCACCGGTCGCGTGGTCAGCTTGCCGGCGGAGACTCCTTGCGGGTCTCGACGAACTCCAGCGGCTCCTCGGTGAGCGCCGGCCGCGGCGGGCGAACGCGCCGCGCAGGCGCTGGCGGCT
Organism: uncultured beta proteobacterium; assembly: GCA_963713275.1. Classification (GTDB taxonomy): domain Bacteria; phylum Pseudomonadota; class Gammaproteobacteria; order Burkholderiales; family Casimicrobiaceae; genus CAIWHR01. The sequence continues at coordinate 91,033 of CAVQLG010000029.1, read as the reverse complement.
CGTCCACGACGGGCGCCGGAGAGAACCGGGTCTCGACCAGTTCGAGACCAGACTCCGGCGGCAGCACCGGTGCCACGCGAGCCGGCGTTGGCCGCGGCGGCGTTGGTGCCGGCTCGCGCGGACCGGGGTGGATCCTCGGCCACGCCAACGGCGACGCCCGGCGGTGGTGCCTCGATCCTTTCGACCGCGTAACGCTCGAGCTCGGCCACGCTCGCCGCGAGGGCCGGCACTGGCGTCACCGAGCTCGCGACGACGGGTTCGCCGGCGTTCGCCGGCTCGCTCGCCGCAGGGGACGCTCGCTGCTCGCCGGTGGCGACGGCGACGTTGGCAGCGGCGTGTGCCGGCTCTGCGACCGGGGCGGCCGGAGCCGCGGCCGGTGCGCTGGGCTTCTCGCCCGTGTCGGCGCGCTCGCCACGTTGACGCCGGTCGCGTCGCCGGCGGCTCCCGCCGTCGCCACCTTCAGCTTCGGCGCCGACCGGCTGCCCCTCGCGAAGGATCGCCGAATCGCCCGCCTCGCCGACGGGCGGCGTCCTGTCGCCACTCCCGGCGCCGCGCGGCTCGCGCGGTGGGCGCCCCTCGCGTCGCTCGCGTGGTTCGCGCGGCTCCCGTGGCGGCTGGGATTCGCGAGGTTCGCGCTTCTCGCGCGGCGGCCGCGGTTCCCGCTGGGGTTGCCCTTCGCGCTGAGCTTGCCCTTCCCGGCCGGGTTGCGGCTCGCGCCGCCGGTCGGCCGCCACCAGTGGGCTCGGCCGCACCGACGCGGCCCCGCCGTCCCGCGCTGCCTGCCGCTCGCCCTCCCGGCGCTGGTCGCGGCGCGCATCGCGGCCTTGGGTTTCGCCGCGGCGGCTGTCGCGATGCTCGCCCCGGCTCTGGCCGCGATTGCGTTCGCCACCGCGGGCATCACGCGCCTCGCGGCGCGCGTCTGACGCACGCTCCTTCTCGACCGCCGCCGGGGGCGCGGGCGGCGGGGCCGGGAGAGCGGGCTGCCGGTGGCCGGCAAGCCAGGCGCGCAGGCGACCGAGCCAGCCGATGCGCGCCGGCGGCGGCACGGTGGAAGGTGCCGCCGGCGCGGCATCGGCGGGCAGGGGGGCGGGCTGGGCCGGGGTGATGCCCTTGACCATCGCCTCCTGGCGGGGCTCCTTCGCCTCTTCCTGCAGCGCTTTCGCCGGATCGAGTTCCTCGGGCTGCTCGACCAGGTTGAACGACGCGGGCAGCGGTTCACTCTGGTTGAGGTCGTCGTGGCGCAGCCGCTGCACCTTGTAGTTCGGCGTCTCCAGGTGCCGATTCGGCACCAGCAGCAGGTTTACCTTGAACCGGGTCTCGATCGAGAGCACTTCGGTCCGCTTCTCGTTCAACAGGAACGTCGCGACGTCGACCGGCACCTGGGCGATCACCTGCGCGGTGTTCTCCTTCATCGCCTCTTCCTGCAGGATGCGCAGGATGTGCAACGCCGTGGACTCGGTGCCGCGGATGTGCCCGATGCCGTGGCAGCGCGGGCAGGCGATGTACGCCGACTCCGCGAGCGCCGGGCGAAGCCGCTGACGCGACAACTCCATCAGGCCGAAGCGGGAGATCTTGCCGAGCTGGATGCGTGCCCGGTCGTAGCGCATCGCCTCCTTGAGCCGCGTCTCGACGTCGCGCTGGTTCTTGGCGCTCTCCATGTCGATGAAATCGATGACGATGAGACCGCCCAGGTCCCGCAGCCGCAGCTGGCGCGCGATCTCTTCGGCGGCTTCGAGGTTGGTGTTGAACGCCGTCGTCTCGATGTCGCTGCCCCGGGTGGCACGCGCCGAATTGACGTCGACCGCGACCAGCGCCTCGGTGTGGTCGACGACGATCGCGCCCCCCGAAGGCAGCGGCACCTGGCGCGCGTATGCGGTTTCGATCTGGTGCTCGATCTGGAAGCGGGAGAACAGCGGGACGTCGTCCTTGTACAGCTTGACGCGCTGCACGTTCGCCGGCATCACGTGGCTCATGAACTGCTGCGCCTGCTCGAAGATCGCCTCGGTGTCGATCAGCAGCTCGCCGATGTCCGGTTGGAAATAGTCGCGGATGGCGCGGATGACGAGGCTCGACTCCTGGTAGATGAGGAAGGCGCCGGCGGCCAGCTTGGCGGCGTCCTCGATCGCACGCCACAGCTGCAGCAGGTAGTTGAGATCCCACTGCAGTTCCTCCGCACTGCGTCCGATGCCCGCGGTGCGCGCGATCACGCTCATGCCCGGCGGGCACGTCGAGCGCGCCGACGGCGTCGCGCAACTCGTTGCGATCCTCGCCCTCGACGCGGCGGGAAACGCCGCCGCCCCGCGGGTTGTTCGGCATCAGCACGAGGTAACGCCCGGCCAGCGAGATGTAGGTCGTGAGCGCGGCCCCCTTGTTGCCGCGCTCGTCCTTGTCGACCTGGACGATCAGCTCCATCCCCTCGCGCAGCTGGTCCTGCGTCCGGCTGCGTCCGCCGCCGCCCTCGCCGTCGGCGTCCTCGGTCCGTCCTTTGAGGTACTGCCGGGAGATCTCCTTGAAGGGCAGGAAGCCGTGGCGATCGGTCCCGTAGTCGACGAAGCAGGCCTCGAGGCTCGGTTCGACTCGGGTGACGACGGCCTTGTAGATGTTGCTCTTGCGTTGTTCCTTGCTGGCGGACTCGATGTCGAGGTCGATGAGCTTCTGACCGTCGACGATCGCCACCCGGAGCTCCTCCGCCTGGGTGGCGTTGAATAGCATGCGCTTCATGACGTCCTTCCGGCGCGATTCCGGCCGGGAAGCGGCGGGCGAAGCACTGGCCGCGAAAGGCGCGGCGTGACGCTATCGTGCGGCGGACGCAATCGAAACCCGCCGGACCGGGCGCGGCTGCGCCGGGCGCGCGAGGGCTCCCGGGAGGGGCGTATAGCTCATCCCTGGAGAAGTCTCGCCGTTGGCAAGACGAACCATGCGCGTCGGGTCGGTGGGTTTCGTTGTCTGCGTGTCAGCGACCTGGGGCGAGCGACGCAGGTCGGCGCGATTGGGTGCGCCGGGCTGACGCCGCGGAACTCGTGTGCTCGCTGGTTGCGCCGCGCAATGCGCCGCTTCGAACCGGCCGTTCACCGGGTGCGGAGACTGCGCACTTCCATTACCATCGCTACTTCTCCGGGTCGCAACGCCCGGGCGGTGAGTCGATTTAACCGCGGGCCGGATTACGCTTCACGCCACGGCCGGTTGCCGCCTTTGCGCCACGGTCTGTGCCGCACCTCGCACCACAGGGAGATTCGCGTCGCTCGCAACGGTGCGTGCGAGACGCGGGCCGGGGTGGTGGCACGGATGCCGCCACGTTCCGGAACCGGGGCGCAACCTGCAGGCCGAAAGGCACCGCGACCAAGACGCGCTGCAGGGAAGAATTATAGGCAAATGAACGATTTGAGCAAGGACGCAGTCAATTGGCTCACGGTCGGGGAGGACGGCGCAGGGCAGCGCATCGACAATTTCCTGCGCAAAGTGCTGCGGGGCGTTCCCAAGAGCCACGTCTACCGGATCCTGCGCAACGGCGAGGTTCGCCTGAATCGCCGGCGCGCGGGTCCCGACGCACGGCTCGACGTCGGCGATGTGCTGCGCATACCGCCGATCCGGGCCTCGGCCCCTGCCGCGCGATGCCCCGGTCCCGGCGTGACCGGTACGGCGAGCCCGCCGGTTCTCTACGAGGATGACGCCCTGCTCGCGCTGAACAAGCCCAGCGGCCTGGCCGTCCATGGCGGCAGCGGCGTGAGCCGGGGCGCGATCGAGGGCCTGCGCCTCGCCCGCCCGGCCGCCACGTTCCTGGAGTTGGTGCATCGCCTGGATCGCGAGACCTCGGGCGTCCTGCTCATCGCCAAGGGGCGCTCGGCGCTGGTGGATCTGCACGCCCAGTTGCGCGCGGGAGACGTCGACAAGCGGTACCTGGTGCTCGTGCGCGGCCGCTGGCGGGACGCGCTGCGCCGGGTCAAGGTGCCCCTTGAGTCCTACGTGACCGCTCACGGCGAGCGCCGGGTGCGGGCCGCCGGCACCGGTCGGGCGGCGCGAACGACGCTGCGGCGCCTTCGTGTCTGGAACGACCGCGAGCCGGCCGCGGCGCTGCTCGAGGCGGAACTGGAGACCGGGCGCACGCATCAGATCCGCGTGCACCTCGCGCACCTGGGCCATCCCCTCGCGGGCGACCCCAAGTACGGCGATTTCGCGTGGAACCGGGAGCTCGCGAAGCAGGGCCTCAGGCGGATGTTCCTGCACGCCTGGCAGGTTCGGTTCCGCCACCCGCGGACCGGCGAGCAGGTGACGCTGGAGGCGCCGCTTGCCCCCGAGTTGCAGCGGTTCCTCGACGCGCTCGACGCGCCCGGCGCGGGCGCGGCGCCGCCCGCGCCCGGGACCTGACGCCGTGCAGCCGCCCCGGCGCTTCCGGCTGATCGTCTTCGACTGGGACGGCACGCTCGTGGATTCGACGGCGCTCATCGTCTCGTCGTTGCGCGAAGCCTGCCGGGATCTCGGCGTCGCGCTGCCCGACGAGGCCATCGCGCGGCACGTCATCGGCCTCGGGCTCGAGGAAGCGCTGCGGCAGGTGGTGCCCGCGGTGCCGCGAACCCGCTACCCCGAGCTGGCGGCGCGCTACCGCCACCACTACCTCGGCCGCGACGCGGACGTCCCGCTGTTTGCGGGCGTCGACGCCATGCTGCAGGAACTCGAAGCGCGCGGCTTCCTGCTGGCGATCGCGACCGGCAAGTCGCGGCGCGGCTTGACGCGGGCGCTCGAACAGCAGGGCCTCGGGGGGCGGTTCGTCGCCACGCGCTGCGCCGACGAGGGGTTCGGGAAGCCTCATCCGGGGATGCTGTGGCAACTGTTCGAGCACACGGGTGTCGCACCCGGAGACGCGCTCATGGTCGGCGACACGACACACGACCTGGAACTCGCCCGCAATGCCGGAGCCTTGGCGCTGGCCGTCAGTTATGGCGCGCACCCGCGCGAGGGTCTCGCCGCTCGCGCGCCGCTGGCCGTGGTCGATTCGCCGCAGGCGCTGCGATCCTGGCTCGAAGCCAACGCCTGACCGGGGTGCCGGCGGATCGTGTACAGTTTTGCTTTTGGATCGCCGATGATGGACCCCAATACCGAACGTAGCGTGCTCGAGCGGCTCGCCCAGGACCTCCTGGACGAGCGCCGGAGGGAGCGGCGCTGGCGCATCTTCTTCCGGTTCGCGGGTCTGGCGATCGCCTTGTTCGGCCTCGGCATCGCCCTCGCGGTCGTGGGTGCGCGAGAGCACGTGTGCCTCGATCAGTGCACCGCCCTCGTCGAGGTCCGGGGCGAGCTCGAAGCCGGCGGCAGGGCGAGCGCGCAGCGGGTCATCCGCGGCATGCAGGCCGCGATGAGCCACCACGGCATCAAGGGGCTGATCCTGCGCATCAACAGCCCCGGAGGAAGCCCGGTGCAGGCGGGCCAGGTGCATGCGGAGGTGCTGCGGTTGCGCGCGCTGCACCCGCAGATCCCGATCCATGCCGTGGTCGAGGAAATGGCGGCCTCCGGCGGCTACTACATTGCCGCTGCCGCTGACCAGGTCTTCGTCGACCAGGCCAGCATCGTCGGTTCCATCGGTGTCATCATGGAAGGGTTCGGTTTCACCGGGGCGATGGAAAAGCTCGGCGTCGAACGCCGGGTCCTGACGGCGGGCGAGAACAAGGCGCTGATGGATCCGTTCTCGCCGCAGGATGCCCGGCAGCGGGCGCAGATCCAAAGCATGTTGGACGACGTCCACGCACAGTTCGTCGCGGCAGTGAAGGCGGGGCGCGGAAGCCGGCTCAAGGAGAACCCGGACCTTTTCTCCGGCCTGGTCTGGAACGGGCAGCGCGCGGTCGAGCTGGGTCTTGCCGACGCCTTCGGCAGCGTCCAGTCGGTTGCCCGCGACGTCATCAAGGCGGAGGAGTTGCTCGACTTCACCCCCGAGGACGATCTCGCCGACCGCTTCGCGCGCCGGTTTGGCGCGGTGCTCGCGGCCGGGTGGCTGTCGGCCCGGCACCCACCACCGCCGCAGTGGCGCTGAACGGCGCTCGCAAGCCTCGCGCGAGCCCGCCGCGCCGGCGCGCCGGACCACGTTGCGGCGGCGTCAGAGCTTGACGATTCCCAGCGTGATCGCCTTGGCGATCGCTTCGCTGCGGCTCAGCGCCGAGAGCTTGCTCCGGATGTTGCCGAAGTGGTAATTCGCGCCGCGCTCGGTGATCCCGAGCTTGATGCCAATGTCGGCGCTCGCGAGACCCCGCGCCGCCATCTCCAGGCACTGGCGCTCCCGGCGCGACAGCGGTTTGCCCTGCGCGATCGGCGGCGCGCCGCGGTCGACCACCTCCGACAGGAAGAGGTCGTGCAGGCGGGTGCCGAGGATCATCAGCGTCCCGAGCTGGCCCTCGACCTCGGCTCGGCGCTGCGGCGATACCGGGCTGACTGACGAGTTGAGACCGAAAGCGATCCGGGATTGGTCGAGGCCGTGGAAAGCGACGACGACGCCGCTGCGGATGCCGTACTCGGCGGCATGGGCAAGGAAGCGCCGCACGCGCGAGGGGCCGGAGATGGCCGCGGCGTCCCACAGGAACGGGGAGGCGCGCTGCAGGCCGATGGAAATGCGGGGGTCGACCTCTATGTACGCGTTCTCGTCGTACGCCTGGACCCAGGCCGAGGGCAACGAGGTCCAGACGTAGTTCCGGCTGTCGCGATCCGGTCGGCTGGCGGTGCTGATGCCGTACACGAAGCTCTCGAACCCGAAGGAACGCGCGATCTCGAGCAACGGCGGTTCCAGCGGCTCCCCGGCGCGCGCTGCCCGAAGCATCGGTTCCAGCAGCGCGTCGATCGATTCGATTTCCCCCGCTGGGGGGATCCTGGGGCGTACCTGTCCAAGCATGCTCTCCTCCCTCGATGTTCGCTCGCAGGTGTGTTCAGCAGGCCGATCGGTCCTTTCTACCGGATGATGCGTGGCCGTTGGGGCCGTCGTACCCCTTTTCATCGTACCGGTTTCGCCGGCGGCGATCCACCACCGCGGCCGGCCGCGGAACTGTCGTTTCCGACAGGTGCCGGGACGCCAGACCGGCGGGCGGCCCGGGTCAGCGGGCGGCAGAGCGGTCCGGAAGCCCCTGCACACGGTCGCCCGGCCGGATTCCCCGCTCAGCGAACCAGCCTTTACGCATCTCCAGCGCGTAGCGCACGGGCCCGCGCGACCAGTGCGTGGTCTCGGTCTGCGGCGACATGTCCTCGATGTTCACGATCCGCCCGTCGTCGCCGATGAAGGCGATGGAGAGCGGGATGAAGGTGTTCTTCATCCAGAATCCCTGCCGGTCGGGCGCTGCGAACACGAACAGCATCCCGTGGTCGGGCCGCAGCGAAAACCGGTGCATGAGTCCCGTCGACCGCTGTTCGGCTGTCGCGGCAACCTCGGCGACCAGCCTGTGCGTGCCGATCGCGAGCGGGATCGTCGGCAGCTCGGCGCCGCGGGCTGCGGCGACGAAGGAGAGCGCGAAGAACATTGCGGCCGGGAAGGCGTAGCGCATGGGTGCGTCAGCTCCAGTCGAAGGGGTGCAGGGTTTGCCCCGGCGCGGATACCATGGGGGCTGCGGCCGGGGCCACCGGCCCCGGCCTGCAGCCGCGCGCAACAGGCCCTTGCCGCAACGCGCGCCGGGGCGGTGGTCCCGCGCGGCGGCGGCACGGGCGACGACGCGGCTCCGGGGGCACTTCGCGCTTGCGCGCAGGCGTGGCGTGGCCGTTCACGGTGCCGCCAGCGCCGCGTCGACCGTTGCCCGGTCGAGTGCCGGGGCGAAGCGGGCGATGAAGTCGTAGACGTAGCCGCGCAGAAACACGCCCCGGCGGACGGCAAGCCGTGTCGTGCTGGGCTGGAACAGATGCCCCGCCGGGAGCTCGACCAACGCGGCGTCGCGCGCCGGGTCGTAGGCCATCTCGGCGACGATGCCGACACCCATGCCGAGCTCGACGTAGGTCTTGATCACATCCGCGTCGAGTGCGGTGAGCACGATGTTGGGCGCGAGTCCGGCCGCATCGAACGCGGCGTTGATCTGCGACCGCCCGGTGAACGCGAAATCGTAGGTGATGATCGGGTGCCGGGCGATGGCCGCAAGGGTCAGCGGCTTCACCCTCGCGAGCGGATGTCCCCGCGGCACCAGAACGCTGCGGTTCCACTGGTAGCAGGGAAGCGTGACGAGTTCGCGATACGTCGACAGCGATTCGGTGGCGATTCCCACCTCGACCTCGCCGCGCACCGTGTGCTCGGCCACCTGCACCGGGTTGCCCTGGTGCAGCACCAGGCGCACCTTCGGGTAGCGCCCGGCGAAGTCCCGAAGCACCGGGGGCAGGACGTAGCGGGCTTGGGTGTGGGTCGTCGCGATCGCGAGCGTGCCGGCGTCGTCGTTGCGGAACTCGGCGCCGACGCGCTTGAGGTTTTCGATTTCCCGCAGCGCTTTGCGCGCCGTCGCCACCAGCGCGTCGCCGGCCGGGGTGAGGCCCGCGAAGCGCTTGCCCTGGCGCACGAAGATCCGCGCGCCGAGCTCCTCCTCGAGCAACCTGACCTGCTTGCTGATGCCGGGCTGCGACGTGAAGAGCGCCTCGGCCGCGTCGGTGACGTTGAGGCCGTGATCGGCGATGGCACACACGTAACGCAGTTGCTGGAGGTTCACGCCCTACAACCCCGAATGCCTGGATGAACGCTGCGGGCGAGGGTCCCGTCCAGCGCAGTCCGTGGCGGCCGCGATCTCCTCGCGCCTCGCGGCGTGGATGCCGGCTCGATCCGTGGTGCGGGCACCTTCGAGCTCGGCATCGTGCGTTAGAATCGCGGTCGATTATATAGCGTCCGTCGCGAGGCGGGCGTCACCGGCCCGCCCGTCATGGCCCAGTACTTCCAGGTTCACCCGGTCAACCCGCAGCCGCGCCTCGTCCGTCAGGCCGCAGCGATCCTTCGGGAAGGCGGCGTCATCGCGTACCCGACCGACTCCGGCTATGCGCTCGGGTGCCGGTTGGGCGACGCGGTGGCAGCCCGACGAATCCGCGAGATCCGGGGCCTGGACGACCAGCACCATCTGACGTTGGTGCTGAACGACCTGTCGGGAATCGGGCATTTCGCAAAGCTCGACAACTGGCAGTTCCGCATCGTGCGTCAGGGCACGCCCGGGAGTTTCACGTTCCTGCTTCCCGCAACCCGCGAAGTCCCGCGGCGCCTGCAGCACCCGAGGCGAAGCACCGTAGGAGTGCGCGTGCCCGACCACGTGGTGGTCCGGGCGCTGCTCGCCGACCTCGGGGAGCCGATCCTGTCGTCGACGCTGATCCTTCCGGGCGCGCTGGAGCCGCTGGCCGATGCCGAGGCGATCCGCGCAGTGCTCGAGAAGCGGCTGGACCTCGTCATCGACGCGGGGGCCTGTCCGGCCGCGCCGACCACCGTCGTGGATCTCGCCGTGGAGCCTCCCGTCATCGTTCGTCTCGGCGCCGGCGACCCGGCACGACTTGGGCTGGCGGCGCCGGGGTAGCAGCCCGTCGCACGACCGGTACCGAAGCGTCGCGGTCGCCGGCGGCGGTGTCGGCGTCTTGACTTCGGGCGCACGGCGGCATCGCGCCACCACGAACCGCGAGGGGCGGCGCGGCGCTTCTTCCGCCGGCCCAGCCCGCGAAGCCCCTGGCCGACAGCCTCCGGGGCCGGTGGGCCGGCGAAACTTTCGGCATGGGCGTGCCGACTGGGGTAGAATGACGGCCAATGGATTTTTCGCTGCTCGAGACCATCGCTCTGTACGCGGTGCCGGTGGTCTTCGCGATCACGTTGCACGAGGCCGCGCACGGTTACGTGGCGCGGATGTTCGGCGACTCGACGGCCTGGATGCTGGGCCGGGTCACGGCGAACCCGCTGAAGCACATCGACCCGGTCGGGACCGTGCTGGTGCCGCTGGCATTGTTGCTGCTGTCGAAACTCGCCGGCGGGGGCGGGTTTCTGTTCGGCTGGGCCAAGCCGGTGCCGGTCAATTTCGGCAACCTGCGCAACCCGAAGCGCGACATGCTCTGGGTCGCCGCGGCCGGCCCGGGGGCGAATCTTGCCATGGCGTTCATCTGGGCGTTGGCCTATCGCCTGGGTGGCGGTGTGCTGGCGAGCGCGGGGCTGGAGGAGATGGCGCGCGCCGGGATCATGATCAACGTGGTGCTGATGGTGCTGAATCTGCTGCCGATCCTCCCGCTCGACGGGGGTCGCATCGTCGTGAGCCTGTTGCCGCACCGGGTCGCGCTGAGTTACGCCCGGATGGAGCCCTACGGCTTCGTCGTGATCATCCTGCTGCTGGCGACGGGCGTGCTCAACGACGTCATGGCGCCCTTCATTGCCCTGGCGCTCGCCGCATTGCGTTTTGTCGTCGGCTTCTGATGGAACCGCGCGGCCGTGCGAGGTGCCGCGCCGTGCCGCTGTGGGCTGCCCGGTGCTCCGGGGACGCGCCGGCGCGATGGCTCGCGGCGCCGCCGAGCTGATCCGCCGTAACGGCGTCGAAGCGAAACCGCTCGCGTGGGGCGTGAGCCCGGGGGTGCCTCGGCGGGCTCGTCGTCGTCTCGTTCCCGGGGAGGGCAGACGCTGCGGACGCAACCGAAGGTGATGGGAAGACCGCGAAATGTACGCTGACAGAGTCCTGTCCGGCATGCGCCCGACGGGTCGCATGCACATCGGCCACTACCACGGTGCGCTCAAGAACTGGGTGAAACTGCAGGAGGAGTACGAGTGCCTGTATTTCGCCGCCGACTGGCATGCGCTGACGACGCACTACGACGCTGCAGAGACGATCTCCGACAGCGTCTGGGAGATGATGATCGATTGGCTCGCGGCCGGGATCAACCCGGCTCGCGCGACGCTGTTCATCCAGTCGCGCGTGCCCGAGCACGCCGAACTCACGCTGTTGCTGGGCATGATCACGCCGGTGGGCTGGCTCGAGCGCGTGCCGACGTACAAGGACCAGCAGCAGAAACTGTCCGATCGCGACTTGTCCAACTACGGCTTCCTCGGCTATCCGGTGATGCAGGGCGCGGACATCCTGATCTATCGCGCCAACATGGTGCCGGTGGGCGAGGACCAGGTTTCGCACATCGAACTCGTGCGCGAGCTCGCGCGACGTTTCAACCACATCTACGGGCGCGAGCCCGGCTTCGAGGAGAACGCCAGGGCGGCGGTCAGGAAGCTGGGCTCGCGGAAGGCCCGCCGCTACGAGGAGCTGCGCACGGCGTTTCAGGAGCAGGGCGACGCGGAAGCGCTCGAGGCGGCCCATGCCCTGCTCAACGAAACGCAGAACCTCTCGCTCGGCGATCGCGAACGGCTGTTCGGTTATCTGGAAGGCGCACGGCGGGTGATCCTGCCCGAGCCGCAGCCCCTGCTGACCGCGACGCCCAGGGTGCCGGGACTCGATGGGCAGAAGATGTCGAAGTCCTACGGCAATGCGATCCTCATGCGCGAGGCGCCGGCCGAGGTGAACCGGAAGATCCGCACGATGCAGACCGACCCGGCGCGGATGCGACGTTCCGACAAGGGCGACCCCGAGCGCTGCCCGGTGTGGCCGCTGCACCAGATCTACTCGAGTGCCGACACCTGCGACTGGGTGGCCAAGGGCTGCACGACCGCCGGCATCGGTTGCCTGGACTGCAAGCAGCCGGTGATCGACGCCGTCATCGCCGAGCAGGAGCCCATCCGCGAGCGGGCACAGCGCTATCTCGACGACCCGCAGCTCGTGCGCAACATCGTCGCCGACGGCTGCGAGCGGGCGCGCAAGCTCGCCGAGGAGACCATGCGCGACGTCCGTGGCGCCATGGGGCTCGATTACACATGAGCGAATCGTCGTGGCCGTGAGCGACCCGTGGCCGGACCTCGCGCGCCAAGCCGGCGCTCCCGTCGCGAGGATCTATGGCGAGCCGCTCCTCGAGCTCCCGCAGGACCTCTACATCCCGCCGGAGGCGCTCGAAGTCTTCCTCGACGCTTTCGAGGGGCCCCTGGATCTTCTCCTCTACCTCATTCGGCGCCAGAACATCAACGTGCTCGAGATCCCGATGGCGGAGCTCACCCGTCAGTACCTGGGCTACGTCGAGATGATGCGGCGGACGCGACTCGAGCTCGCGGCCGAGTACCTGCTGATGGCGGCGGTCCTGATCGAGATCAAGTCGCGCCTGTTGCTGCCCAAGCCGCCGACCCCGAGCGGCGAGGAAACCGAGGATCCGCGCGCGGAACTGGTCCGGCGCCTGCTCGAATACGAAAGGATGAAGCGGGCCGCCCGCGAGCTCGACCTGCTGCCGCTGGCGGGGTGCGACTACTCGACCGTGCGGGTCGGGTTCGACCAGGTCGCGGCGGCGCGCCTGCCGGAGGTCTCGCCCACCGACCTCGCCGCCGCCTGGACGGCTTTGATTGCGCGCGCGCGCAGCAGCCGGCATCATCTCGTCACCCGGCAGCAGCTCTCGGTGCGCGCGGAGATGAGCCGGCTCCTGAAGGCGCTGGAACCCACCCGGTACGCCGAGCTCACGCATCTTTTTCCCGTGCGCCGCGACATCGCGCACGTCGTCGTGACGTTTCTCGCCTTGCTGGAGCTCGCCCGCGAAGAGCTCGTCGACATCGCTCAGGCGCAGCCTTACGCACCCATCTACGTGCAGCTGCGCGGCGAGACTGGCTTCTCGCTGGCGGCCGACGACGCCTAGGGCCCCGCCGCGCCGATGGCTGCGCCGAGCAAAGCCGCGCGTCTGCCGGTCCGGCCAGTGGCGCCGGAACGCAATGGCGGGCGCACCCTGGTGGCGCGCGGGGACGCGCGGCGACGCGCAGAGGGCCGCGGGGTGCCTGCGGCGCGCGTTCGCCGGCGCCGCAGGGTTCCTTGCAGCCGCTGAGCCGAATGCCGATTCACTGAAGCGGGAAGTCGTGCGATGGACGATCTCAAGACGATCAAGGGGGTGCTCGAGGGCGTGCTGCTGACCGCCGGCGAACCGCTGTCGGAAGCTCGTCTCGCCCGGCTGTTCGATCCTGCGCTCGACGCCGCGACGGTGCGCCATCTCCTCGACGAGCTGCGCCAGGAGTGGACCGGGCGCAGCGTCGTGCTGGTGCAGGTCGCCTCGGGCTGGCGGTTCCAGGGCACGCCGGCGCTGCAGCCCTTCCTCGATCGCCTTTCGCCGGAGAAGCCGCCGCGCTATTCGCGGGCAGTGATGGAGACGCTGGCGATCATCGCCTATCAGCAACCCGTGACCCGCGGCGACATCGAAGCGATCCGCGGCGTCGCCGTGTCCACCAGCGTCGTCAAGTCGCTGGAGGACCGCCAATGGGTCGAAGTGGTCGGACACCGCGAAACGCCGGGCCGACCGGCGCTTTACGCGACCACCAAGACCTTCCTCGACGATCTCGGCCTGCGCTCGCTCTCCGAGCTTCCTCCGCTGTCCGAGCTCGACGCTTCCCACCTGCTGGAGACACCCGATGCACCCTCCCAAGCCGCCGAAGCGCAACTTGCGCTCGCGAGCCCGATCCTGGCACCGACCCCCGACGGGTCCGGTGCAGCAGCCGAGCCTGGCGCTGCAGCGGATCACCGAGAGCCTGGCGCCGCCGCGCCACCGCTCCTTCACTGACGAGGTCTTCACCGAGCCTCAACGCCTGCACAAGGTGCTGGCGTCCTGTGGTTTCGGCTCGCGTCGCACCATGGAGGAGATGATCCTCGCGGGACGCATCACCGTGAACCGCGAGCCGGCGGAGGTCGGGCAGAAGGTGGGCCCGGGCGACGAGGTGAGGATCAACGGGCAGCTCGTCAAGGTGCGCTTCGCCGAGCCGCGGGCGCGCATCCTCATGTACCACAAGCCGGCCGGCGAGATCGTCACGCGCGACGATCCCGAAGGGCGTCCGACCGTGTTCCAGCACCTGCCGAGCATCGGCAACGGCAAGTGGATCGCCATTGGCCGCCTCGATTTCAACACCGAGGGCCTGCTGCTGTTCACCAACGCCGGCGATCTTGCCAATCGCATGATGCACCCTCGTTACGAGGTGGAGCGCGAGTACGCGGTGCGCACGATGGGCCTGCTCACTCCCGAACAGCAGCAGGCGCTGCTCACCGGCGTCGCCCTCGACGACGGACCGGCGAAGGTCGAAGCACTCAAGGACGGCGGCGGCGAAGGTTCGAACCACTGGTATCACGTGGTGCTCAAGGAGGGACGCAACCGCGAGGTGCGACGGCTGTTCGAGGCGCTTGGACTCGCCGTGAGCCGTCTGATTCGCACCCGCTACGGACCGGTCGCGATGCCGTCTCGCCTCAAGCGGAACCAGACGCTGGAGCTCGCGCCGGAAGACGTGCAAGCCGTGCTGCGCGCCGCCGGCTTGAAGGCGCCGCTCGCGGCCAAGGGCGCGGCGAAGGCGTCCGCGGCCCTGCGGCCGCACGGGGCGTCGCGCAAGGGGAAGGCGCCGGGGCATCCGGGGGCGACCGTCCCCCGCCACGACGGCGGCGCTCGCCTGCCGTTGGCCGCGGCGCCAGGGGCCACCGAAGCGCTCGAAGACGATCTCGACCACGATGGTCCGCAGCCCGGGAACAGCGTTCACGGCCAGCCGACGCATCACAACCGGTCGGTCAGCAGCTTCTTCGGCAAGAGCGAGCGCCCGGCCCAAGGCCGGCCGTACGGCACGCGGCCCTCGCGACCGCCGCACGCCGGCCAGGTGCAGGCCCAAGGTTTTCGCAAGGGCAAGCAGCGGCCGGGTGCCGGCGCGCCGCGACCTGCCAGCGGTGGGTCGCCCTATGTGACGACGACGCTGACCGTACCGGGCGCCATACCGGAGGGACTGCCGGGTACGTCCGGCTCGCGGCCCAAAGGGCCCGGCGCGCGACAAGGCAAGGGGCCGGGCGCGGGGAGGCCAGGAGCGCACGGTGCCGCCGGAGCGAGCGCACCCGATCTGCTCGCGGGTGCCAAGGCCGCCGGCGGTGCCCATCCTGGCGGCAAGCGCCCGCGGGGCAATCGCCCGCGACGCGGCCCGAAGCCCGGCGGCGGCACGTCCGGCCACGAACCGTCAGCCGGCGTGCCACCGGGCACCGGCGACGACGAGTCCGGCAACCGTTGACGTACTGCGGTCGATGCGGCGCGCGCTGGCGTGGCCGACGCGCAGTGAAGCGTCCGCCGCCGCCGCGATGATGGCAGTTTTATCGCACCACGCGCGCGGGTCCGAAACGGTCGAGCGCGAGCACGGTGGTTGCGAGATGGATGTCGACGACGTCTTCGATGTCGTGCGCGTAGCCGCCCGCCATCGCGATGGCGACCGGAACGTTGCGGCGCTGCAGCGCATCGAGCACGACGCGGTCGCGCGCCGCGAGCCCCGGTTTCGACAGCGCCAGGCGGCCGAGCCGATCGCCGGCATAGGGATCGGCACCGGCGAGATAGATCGCGAGCTGGGGGCGGACCTTCGTGAGCACCGCCGGCAGCACGGCGCGCAGCACGGCGAGATAGCCCGCGTCGTCGGTCCCGTCCGCGAGTTCGATGTCGAGATCGCTGGCGCACTTGCGGAAGGGGTAGTTGTTGCGGCCGTGCATCGAGAGCGTGAACACCGATCCGTCGCCGGCGAGCATGGCCGCGGTGCCGTCTCCCTGGTGGACGTCGAGGTCGATGACGATCACGCGCTCGACGCGGCCTTCGGCCTGCAGCGTTCGCGTGGCCACCGCGGCGTCGTTGAACACGCAAAAGCCCGCTCCGGCTGCGCGGTGCGCGTGGTGCGTCCCGCCGGCCAGGTTGACGGCCCCCCCGGTGCGCAGTGCCGTACGGCAGGCGGCGATCGTGGCTCCGGTGGAGCGGCGTGCGCGCTCGACCATCTGCGGCGACCATGGGAAGCCGATGCGTCCGCGCGCGGCCGCGTCGAGCGCGCCGGCTTGCACGGCGGCGACGTAGTCGGGATCGTGCGCGAGGCCGAGTTCGGCGTCGGTCGCCGCGTCGGGAACGGCCAGCTGGTCGGCGGCGAGCGCGGCGACGCGCTCGCGCAGCCGCGCGTACTTGGAGACGGGGAAGCGATGCCCCGCGGGCAGCGGCAGCGCGAAGTGGTCGGTAGCGTAGAGCACGGCGCGTTCGCCCTTCAGGCGTCGCGAGGAGCAGCCGGGGGGTCGCGCCCTGCGTCGGTGGCGCCGGTGGCCCGCTCGCCGTCCGGGCGGCGGATTGGCGCCGCCAGCTCGAACTCGTCCAGCGCGCGGGCGACTTCGCTGCGCTCGCGGGCGCAGAACAGCGCGATGGCACGGGCGAACTCGGGGTCGGCGACCGCGTGGGCCGAATAGGTAGGAACGGCCAGCAGGCCGCGGGCGAGCTTGTGCAGCCCCTGGGCGCCGCCCTCGAAGCGCGCGATGCCGCGCGCGATGCAGAACTCGATCGCTTGGTAATAGCAAGCCTCGAAGTGCAGTCCGGCAATCGCCTCGGTCGCGCCCCAGTACCGGCCCCACAGCGTTCCCCCGTCGTGGAAATAGAGAGCGGCGCAGACGCGGAATCCGCGGCGCCGGCCGACGACCAGCAGGAGGGATTCCGGCATCGTCGCGCCGATCTGGCGGAAGAAACCGAGGCTGAGGTAGGGCGTCGACCGATGGGCGCGGTACGTGTTCTCGTAGCAGCGATGGAAGTAGGCCCAGCCGTCCGCCGTGATCTCGGCGCCGGACGTGCGTTCGAACTCGACGCCTGCGGCGGCGAGCTTCCGGCGCTCCTGCTTGATCTTCTTGCGCCGATCGTGACTGAAGGCGCCGAGGTAGTCGCCGAAATCGCGGTAGCCCGGGTTGCTCCAGTGGAACTGGACGCCGTGGCGGATGAGCATGCCGGCCTCCGCGCAGAGGCGGGCCTCGCGCGGGGTGATGAACAGCAGATGCAGCGACGAGGGGGCCGGCCGCCGCGGCTCGGGGGCGTGCACCCGTCGCAACGCCGCAGCGAGCAACGGCGCGGCTGCCGCGCCCGCGCCGGCCATGAGCCGCGGCCCTGGAGCGGGCGTGAACGGAATCGCGGCGACGAGCTTGGGGTAGTAGGGGATGCCGTGACGACGGTACGCGTCGGCCCAGGCCCAATCGAAGACGTACTCGCCGAAGGAGTGCGCCTTGTCGTACAACGGCAGCGCCCCGACGAGACGGTCGCCCTCCCAGGCGGTGAAGAAGCAGGGGCGCCAGCCGGTGCGTGGTGCAGCGCAGCCGCTGGCGTGCAACGCGTCGAAGAACGCGTGGGACAGCAGCGGCTGACCGGGTGCGAGCTCGTTCCACGCCGCCGCGCAGACCTCGCCCACGCCGACGTCGTCGCGGATTGCCAGCGGGTCGCTGGCACCCGGCGGCGAGGGGTCATGCGGGGATGGCGGGCGCGTCTCCACGTCCGATTCTGGCGGTCGCGGCAAGGAACGTGCAAGGGGCGGCACGATCTGTCGAGGCGCGGCGGGTCCGGGGCGGCGTGCTAACATCAATCCATGCAGATCGCGCTTGCGCAGCTCAACCAGTCAGTCGGCGACCTGCGCGGCAATGCCGAAGCGATGCTCGCCGCCGCTGCCCAGGCGGAACGGGGCGGCGCGCGTCTGGTCGTCACCCCGGAGCTTTCCTTGTGCGGATACCCGCCGGAGGATCTCGTGCTGCGGCCGGCGTTTCTGGAAGCCTGCGCCCGGGAGCTGACGGCGATGGCCTCGGCGGTGGGCAAGGTTCCGCTCGTCGTCGGCTACCCGGAGCACGATGGCGGAAGGAGGTACAACGCGCTGGCGGTGCTGCGCGACGGCCGGGTGGCCCAGACCTACCGGAAGCAGAAGCTCCCGAACTACACGGTTTTCGACGAAGAGCGCTATTTCGATCCCGGCGCGGCGCCGTGCGTGGTCGAGGTCGACGACATCCGGGTCGGCCTCATCCTCTGCGAGGACGTCTGGTACATCGATCCGGCGCGCCAGGCGCAGGCGGCCGGCGCCGAGTACATCGTGGTCGCCAACGGCTCCCCGTACCACACCGGGCAGCACGTGCTGCGGCGCGCCCAGGTGGCCGCCCGCGCGCGCGACCTCTCCCTCCCGGTCATCTACGTCAATCGCGTGGGCGGGCAGGACGAACTGGTCTTCGACGGCGCCTCGTTCGCCGTCGACGCGGCCGGCGACGTCGTGCAGCAGCTGCCTGCGTGGCAGGAGGCCGTGGCACTGATGACGGTCGAGGACGGTCGCGTCAAGCCGGTCCGCGGCGCGCTGAGCACGCGCCTCGAGGAGCACGTGTACGCGGCGCTCGTCATGGGCGTGCACGATTACGTCGCGAAGAACCGCTTCCCCGGCGTCCTGCTGGGACTCTCCGGCGGCGTCGATTCCGCGTTGACCCTCGCGGTCGCGGTCGACGCGCTCGGGGCCGATCGCGTGCGCTCGGTGATGCTGCCCTCGCGGCACAACGCAGCGATCAGCCTCGAGGACGCGCGTGCGATGGCCGGCGGGCTGGGGGTGCGGCACGACGAGATCCCGATCGGCCCGATATTCGATGCCTTCGAGCGCGCGCTCGCCGGCGAATTCGCCGGGCTGCCGGTGGACGCAGCCGAGGAGAACGTGCAGGCGCGCATCCGCGGCACGCTGCTGATGGCGCTGTCCAACAAGTTCGGCGCGGTGGTCCTCACCACCGGCAACAAGTCCGAGATGGCCGTGGGCTACGCGACGCTCTACGGGGACATGGCGGGTGGATTCGCCGTGCTCAAGGACATCAGCAAGACGCTCGTCTACCGACTGTGCCGGTATCGGAACGAACTGGGTCGGGTGATTCCGGAGCGCATCCTCACCCGGGCGCCGTCGGCCGAGCTGCGCCCCAACCAGACGGACCAGGACGCGCTGCCGCCCTACGACGTCCTGGACGCGATCCTCGAAGCCTACGTCGAGCAGGACCGCAGTCCCCGGGACATCGTGGCGCTGGGCTATCCCGCCGAGCACGTGCGCAAGGTCGTGCGCATGATCAAGCTCGCCGAGTACAAGCGTCGCCAGGCGGCGGTCGGCATCCGCATCACGCCGCGCGGGTTCGGTCGCGACTGGCGCTACCCGATCACCTCGGCCTGGTCGGACTGGGACGATCTCGATTGACGCGGGCACCGGGCCTTCGGGCGGCGGCGTGCCTGGTGTAAGCTGTCGCCACGCGGCGCTCCGCCCGCCCGTTAACCCTCCTTTGCAGTCCGGTCGCCACCCATGAAGAAGATCGAAGCGATAATCAAGCCGTTCAAGCTCGACGAAGTCCGCGAAGCGTTGTCCGAGGTCGGCGTCACCGGCCTCACGGTCACGGAGGTCAAGGGCTTCGGGCGGCAGAAGGGCCACACCGAGCTCTACCGGGGGGCCGAGTACGTCGTCGATTTCCTGCCCAAGGTCAAGGTCGAGCTCATCGTTCGCGACGAAGATGTCGAGCGCGCGATGGAGGCCATCGTCAAGGCGGCGCGTACGGGCAAGATCGGGGACGGCAAGATCTTCGTGACCGAGGTGGGGCAGGTGGTGCGCATCCGCACCGGCGAGTCCGGCGAAGCGGCGGTCTGAAGCGGCAGCGCCCGGCGCGCTGCTCTAATCCAAACGGAAGGGGAAGAGATTATGTCGTTTGCGAGCGAGTTCCGCGATTTCGCGGTCAAGGGCAACGTGGTCGACCTGGCGGTGGGCGTGATCATCGGCGGGGCGTTCGGCAAGATCGTCGATTCGCTGGTCAAGGACCTCATCATGCCGGTGATCGGCCGGGTCTTCGGCGGGCTCGATTTCTCCAACTGGTTCTTCATGCTGGGGAGCCCTCCGGCCGGCTACAGCGGACCGATGACCTACGAGGCGCTGACCAAGGCCGGGGTCCCGCTGTTCGCCTACGGTAACTTCATCACCATCGCCATCAACTTCGTCATCCTGGCGCTGGTCATCTTCGTGATGATCAAGCGCTTCAACGCGATCCGGGCGAAGCTCGATGCGACGCCGGCCGCGCCGCCCCCCACCCCCGAGGACGTGCTGCTGCTGCGCGAGATCCGGGACTCGCTCAAGAAATAGCCGCCGCCGCGCGCCGGCCGAGCAACCCCTTGCAACCCCCTACGATTCCGATTGCCGGCAGTTTCGCCGTCGACGAGGCCCGCCGCCTGTTGCTCGATCCCGCCGGCCTGGGCACCCGCGAGCTCGACCAGGTGCTGGCCTCGATCCACACGCGGCAGATCGATTTCGCCGATCTGTACTTCCAGTACTCGAGGGTCGAGAACTGGAGCCTCGAGGAGGGGATCGTCAAGTCGGGCTCGTTCAACATCGATCGCGGGGTAGGGATTCGCGCGGTCTGCGGGGAACGACAGGCCTTCGCCTACTCCGACGACGTCACGCTGCCCGCGCTCGAGGCGGCTGCCGCCGCCACGCGGGCGATCGGCCGGCAGGGCCAGTCGGCGGTCGCCCCGCTGCGCGAGATCCGCCGCGGGCGGGTGCTGTACCCGCCCGAAGACCCCGTGACGTCGCTGCGGGACGAGGCCAAGGTCGCGCTGCTCGAGCGCCTCGAACGCCTCGCCCGCGACCGCGATCCGCGGGTCGTCCAGGTCATGGCGTCGCTGGCCGGCGAGTACGAGGTGGTGCTCGTCGTGCGCAGCGACGGCTGGCTCGCTGCCGACGTGCGGCCGCTCGTGCGCGTTTCGGTGACCGTCATCGTCGAGGAAAGCGGGCGGCGCGAGCAGGGCTATTCCGGCGGCGGCGGCCGATTCGACTACGCCCATTTCACCGACGCGGTGCTCGACGACTATGCGGCAAAGGCGGTCGCCCAAGCGCTGCTCAACCTCTGCGCGCGTGACGCGCCGGCTGGAACGATGACCGTCGTGCTCGGCAGCGGCTGGCCGGGCATCCTCCTGCACGAGGCGGTCGGCCACGGACTCGAAGGCGATTTCAACCGCAAGGGGACCAGCGCGTTCTCCGGGCGGGTCGGCGAGCGTGTCGCCGCTGCGGGGATCACGGTGGTGGACGACGGTACGCTCGATCGGCGGCGCGGCTCGCTCAACATCGACGACGAAGGCACGCCGACGCAGCGTTCGGTGCTCATCGAGGACGGCATCCTGCGTGGCTACATGCAGGACCGGCAGAACGCGCGGCTCATGGGTGTCGCGCCGACCGGCAACGGTCGCCGGGAGTCGTTCGCGCACTTGCCGATGCCCCGGATGACCAATACTCTGATGCTCGCCGGGGCGCACGATCCGCGGGAGATCCTCGCGTCGGTCGACGACGGGCTGTACGCGGTCAACTTCGCGGGTGGCCAGGTCGACATCACCAGCGGCAAGTTCGTGTTCTCGGCGGCTGAGGCGTGGAAGGTCGAGCACGGCAAGCTCGCCTACCCGGTGAAAGGCGCGACGCTCATCGGCAACGGCCCCGACGCGCTGACCCGGGTGACGATGGTCGGCAACGACATGGCGATGGACGCCGGCATGGGCACCTGCGGCAAGGACGGGCAGAGCGTGCCGGTCGGGGTCGGGCAGCCGACGCTCAAGATCGAAGGGCTCACCGTCGGCGGGACGGTCTGAGGCGCGTGTTCGACCCGCCCGACGGTGCCGAGGCGAAAGCTGCCGGCGTGGGCGAGGACGCCGAGCCTCAACGGCGCGCTCCGTCAGGTCGACGCGTCTACGGCCGCGGCCAGCGCGCGCAGCGCAGGCGCGACGACGACGGGGTAAGGCGGCGCCGGGTCGAGCCCGCGCAAGGCCTCGGGCAGGCGCGCGAGTTCGCGCCGCGCGCGGTCGCGTGCGGTCTCGAGGTCGAGCGCGACGCCGGTCGGGCGGCCCGCGCGCAACACCGGCACCAGCAGCGGGACCCCGGACGGGTCGTCGTCGACGAGCGTCAGGGTGTCCCCGGCGCAGCGACCGTCGCGGTCGTAGGTCCGGTACACCTGCTTGCGCCCCGGCCAGGTGGCCTTGCCCTCGGAACGTTTGCGCCGGGCGCGGCCTTCGTACTCCTCCAGCTTGTACGCGCAGTCGAGGTACGGCGCGTCGGCGGACGTGTTCATCCGGGTGCCGATGCCGAAGCCGGCGATCGGCGCGCCTTCGGCGACGAGCTCGCGTAACCGGTACTCGTCGAGATTGCCGCTGGCGAAGATGGTCACGTCGGCGAGCCCGCCCGCATCGAGGATCGCGCGCACGCGCCGGGCGTGCTCGCCAAGATCGCCGCTGTCGATGCGCACGGCCTTGATCGCAATTCCGTCGGCGCGCAACCTGGCCGCCAGGTCGACGACGCGCTGCGCCCCGCGCTCGGTGTCGTAGGTGTCGATGAGCGGCACCACGTTGTCCGGCTGCGCGCGCGCGAAGTGCTCGAAGGCGAGCGACTCGTCGCCGTGCGCCTGCACGAACGAGTGCGCCATCGTTCCGAACACCGGGATGCCGAACTGGCGGCCGGCCTCGACCGTCGCGGTCCCGGTGAACCCCGCGAGATAGCTCGCCCGCGCCGACAGCAGCGCGGCCTCGGCGCCGTGCGCCCGCCGCAGACCGAAATCGACGAGCAGGCGCCCCGGCGCAGCCAGGACGCAGCGCGCCGCCTTGCTCGCGACCAGGGTCTGGTAGTGGAGCAGGTTCATCAGCCGGCTCTCGACCAACTGCCCCACCCCGATCGGCGCGACGATGCGCACGATGGGCTCGTCGGCGAAG
This sequence comes from uncultured beta proteobacterium, assembly GCA_963713275.1. Taxonomy (GTDB): domain Bacteria; phylum Pseudomonadota; class Gammaproteobacteria; order Burkholderiales; family Casimicrobiaceae; genus CAIWHR01. The sequence goes on along the minus strand of CAVQLG010000029.1, from coordinate 68,494 downwards.
AAAACGGTTCCTTCCGGCACGGCGTCGACGTCCCCGCGGAAGCGAAGCTCCGCGAGCGAAGCGACGAAATCGCGGCTAAACCGCCCCGAGGCGGCAAGCCAGGACAGGTCGTCGTCCGTGAAGCGGAGGTTCGCGAGGTATTCGACGACCTGCGAAAGCCCCGCCGCGACGAGGAAATGCCGCTGCGCCGGGAGCTTGCGCACGAAGAACTCGAACACCGCGACGCCCGCCATCCGCTGCTCGAAATACGCCTGCAGCATCGTGAGTTCGTACAGATCGGTGAGCAGTGCGCTCTCTCGCATCGCGCGCCCGTCGTGGAGAAACAAGGTCATCCTATGCCGGAGAATCGTGCCGGCATTGACATGCGTCAAGCAGGTGCCGGCCCCGGCGCGCAGAATGGCCCGGAAGGGGCGCGTGCCGGCGCAGCAAGGGGCAGGGATGCCGTGGGAGCATTTCGCGCATGGGGCCGACGTCGGGGTTCGCGGCAGCGGGCGAACGCGCGCCGAGGCCTTCGGCAACGCCGCGCTCGCGTTGACGGCGGTGCTGGTCGACCCCGGCGCGGTCGAAGCGCGCGATTGCGTGCCGATCCGCTGCTGCGCGCCAGACGACGAGATGTTGCTCGTCGACTGGCTCAACGCCGTGGTGTACGCCATGGCGACGCGCCACATGCTGTTCGGCCGCTTCGACGTCCGCCTCGACGATCACACGCTCGCCGCGTCGGCCTGGGGCGAAGCGATCGACCGCGCACGCCACCGGCCGGCGGTCGAGGTGAAAGGGGCGACCTACACCGGGCTGTCCGTGCGCGAGCGCGACGACGGCTGGGTCGCCGAGTGCGTCGTCGATGTCTGAGCGCCTCCGGTCCGCTGCGGCGCGGCCGCGGCCTGTGCGGGTGGCCGGCTCGGCCTCGATGCCTTGAACCTGGGACAGGACGCTCGCGATGGACACGTCTTTGCTCATCCGCATCGGCGAATGCGAGTGGCAGCTGCCGCAACGGGGCGCCATGCGCGTGCCGGGCGTCATCTTCGCCGACGAGCCGCTGCTGCGCGCGATGGACGACAAGGTGCCGGAGCAGCTGGCCAACGTCGCGAGCCTGCCCGGCATCGTGCAGGCGGCGTACGCCATGCCGGACGCGCACTGGGGCTACGGCTTCCCGATCGGCGGTGCGGCGGCGTTCGATCCGGACGCGGGCGGTGTCGTGTCGGCCGGCGGAGTCGGCTTCGACATCTCCTGCGGCGTGCGCACGCTGCTGACGGGGCTCGCCCGTGCCGACGTGGATCCGGTGCGGGAAGCGCTCGCCGACACGCTGGCCGAGCGCATCCCGGCCGGGGTCGGCAGTACCGGCGAGTTGCGGCTCACGGCTGCGGAGATGGACGCGATGCTCGTCGGCGGCGCGCGCTGGGCCGTGGCGCAAGGCTACGGCCAGCCGGCGGATCTCGAGCGCGTCGAGGAGGGCGGGGCGATGCCGGGGGCGGAGCCGGCGCAGGTCTCCGCCGCCGCCAAGCGGCGGCAGCGCGACGAGATGGGCACGCTCGGCTCGGGCAACCACTACCTCGAGGTCCAACACGTGACCGCGGTCTACGAGCAGTCGATCGCCCGCGCGTACGGACTGGCGCCGGGCGACGTCGTGATCAGCATCCACTGCGGCTCGCGCGGCCTCGGCCACCAGATCGGCACCGAATTCCTGCGCGAGATGGCCCTCGCCGCCGGGTCGGCGGGGATCACGCTGCCGGACCGGGAGCTCGCGTGCGCGCCCATCCGCTCGCCACTTGGACAGCGCTATCTCGGCGCGATGCGGGCGGCGATCAACTGCGCGCTCGCCAACCGGCAGATTCTCACCCATCTCGCACGTGGCGCGGTGCGCGCGGTGCTGCCGGGGGCGCGGCTCGACCTCTTGTACGACGTGTCGCACAACACCTGCAAGGTCGAGGAGCATGTCGTGGCGGGCCGGACCTGCAGGCTGCACGTTCATCGCAAGGGCGCGACCCGGGCGTTCGGCCCGGGCCATCCCGACCTGCCCCCGGCCTTTGCCGCCACCGGGCAGCCGGTTCTCATCGGGGGCAGCATGGGAACGGCCTCGTACGTGCTCGCCGGGACGCGCAGGAGCATGGAAGTCGCGTTCGGTACTGCGTGTCACGGCGCGGGGCGCGGCATGAGCCGGCACGAGGCGGCGCGGCGCTGGCAGGGCCGGCGTGTCGTCGCCGAGCTGGCGGCGAGGGGGGTGCTGGTCAGGAGTCCGTCGGCGCGTGGCGTGGCGGAGGAGGCGCCGGGAGCGTACAAGGACGTGGTCGCGGTCGTCGACGCCGCCGACCGTGCCGGGCTCGCGCGCAAGGTCGCGCGGTTGGAGCCGCTCGTCTGCATCAAGGGCTGACGCTGCCGGCCGCGCTCGCGAGGTCGCAGGCAGCGGGCGCGTCGATGCCGCCGCGGTTGCCCGCCGACCCCGGCCGCGCGCGGCGCCTCAACGCTTCGGCGCGGACCGGTGCACGAGCCTTGTCCCCCTGCCGCCGGTGCGGTTCGTTGACGCCGGTCAATTCGCGGCGGCTGCGGCGCAGTAGGCTAAAAGGGCGCCTGATCGAGCGGATCGGATGGCGTCAACAACGGGGGGCCCGGATGACTACGCTGACGTCAAGAGAGATCGAACGGCTCACGCTGGCACTCGCCACGAAGAGGTCGGCGCTGCGCGAAGCCGCGCGCGCCGAACTCGCCTACGGTGAGCGCTCGCCCTACACGGCGATCCTCGAGGAGGTTTCCGACGAGGCCGATCGCGCGACGGCGGCAACCACGGCCGACCTCGACAACGAGATCGCCCGGCGGCACGGTGTGGAGTTGCGCGCGATCGACGTCGCGCTCGCCCGGATTGCGCAGAAGCGCTACGGGATCTGCGACGACTGCGGCGCGGAGATCGGCTTTGCCCGGTTGGCTGCGTTCCCGACCGCGATCCGTTGCGTCGATTGCCAGCGGCTGCGCGAGCGGGTGCACGCGCACGAAGCGACGCCGAGCCTCTGACCCGGTCGCCGGCGCGTGCGGCCGGGAACCGCCCGCGCAGGGCTGCGTCGGTCGGGTGGGGAAACGGTCAGTGCAGCGCGCCCCGCGTATCGGCGGGGGACTTGGCCGGCGCGGCCGAAGCGTGGTGCATCACGATGCGCCAGCCCAACGGGGTGCGCATGAAGATGTTGGTGCAATTCGCGACGCCGCGCTCCCTCCCGTCGGGCCCGGCGAAGACGTGCTCGACGGCGCTCTGCATCGCCAGTCCTACCGTCTCGATGGCGACGACGTGATCGAGTTGGAACTTGAGCTGGGTGTCGCCGGCGAAGAGCTGCTCCCAGCCGGAGCGCACCGCGGCGTAGCCGACGAGCCGCACGCCGCTGGGATGCACGCAGACGATGTCCTCGTCCTCGGCCCAGGTCGCCATCATGGTGTCGATGTCGCGCGTTTCGATGGCCTGGTAGAACGCGGTCGCGGCGTCCCCGGGGGTGGTGTAGATGGGGGGGGTTCTGGATTGCGCCATGGTGGATCGGGTTCGTCGATCGGTCGCTTCGCAACGACCGCCCTGCGCACTGCCGGGTCGCGGCGCGACGGGCGAAGCGCGCGGCCGGTTCAGAGGGCGGAGTCGGGCGGGTGCTTCGCTGCGGTGACTGCGCTTCGGGCGAGATCGTACACCACGCCCGGCTCGAGGTCGCGCATGCACTTGAAGTGCCCGAGCGGGCACTCGCGCTCGAAGCACGGGCTGCATTCGATGTCGATCTTGGCGACGTGCGCGACGGCAGAGATGGGCGGCGTGTAGGTCGGCGAGGACGAGCCGAACAGCGCGACCAGCGGCACCCCGACGGCCGCGGCGGCGTGCATCAGCCCCGAGTCGTTGGCGACGACCACCTCGGCGACCGAGAGCAGGTCGATCGCGGTGCCGAGATCGGTGCGACCGGTGAGGTCGTAGAACCTGCGCCCGGCTTCGCCCGCTGACCGCAGCACCGAGGCTGCGGAGAGCCTGTCGTTGGGGGAGCCGACCAGCCACACCTGCATGCCGTCGGCCTGCAGCTTCGCGCCGAGTTCGGCGAAGTAGTTGGGCGGCCAGCGCTTCGCCGGGCCGTACTCCGCGCCGTGACACAGGATCGCGACGGGGCGTTCGGCGCGCAGTTCCATCGCCTGCATGGCACGCGCGCGGTTGGACAGGTCGGGCACGAGCACCGGGCCCGGTGGCATCGGGACCAGCGCTCCGGGTGGCACCGCGAGCGCGGCAAACCGCTCGACCAGCCGCGGCAGTGCCTTGCGATCGAGTCGACGGGCATCGTTGAGCAGCCCCCACCGCGCCTCGCCCACGTAGCCGGTGCGTCGCGGTACGCCGGCGAGCCAGGGAATCAGCGCCGACTTCCAGGAATTGGGGAGCACGATCGCCCGCGTCGGGCGGCGGGACCGAATCGTCTGCGCGAGCGCCTTGCGGCGGGCCCAGTCGAGGCGTCCGCGCCGGATCGGGTTCTCGAATACCTGGGCGACGCCGCGCATCCGGGCGTAGACGGCCGCGCACCACGTGGGCGCCAGGACGTCGACGATGGGGTCGGCGTACGGCTCGCGAAGCAGCGAGACGAGCGGTTCGGAGAGGATCGCGTCACCGACCCAGGTCGGCGCGACGATCAGGATGCGCTCGGACACGGACGCTGGCGAGCGGTCGGGTGGCCGCCGGCGGAACCGGACTCGGTTCCGGCCCGGCCCGCGCGGACGCGCCTAGTGCCCGCCGCTGCGCGCGGGACCACCGGCCAGCCGGTAGACGGTACCGCAGTACGGGCAGCGGGCCTCGCCCGTCGCCGCGACGTCGAGATACACGCGCGGATGCGACGACCACAGCGGCATGCGCGGATTCGGGCAGAACACCGGGAGGTCTTCGGCCGCGACGGGGACCGTGGCGGCGCTCCCTGCGCCGGCCGTGCTCAGACCTTGGTCAGCCATGACTTCCGGGCCGGGTTGCGGCCGTTGACCGTGTCGAAGTAGAGCGCCTGCAGCTTCGCCGTCACGGGGCCGCGTCCGCCGGCGCCGATGACGCGGCCATCGAGCTCGCGGATCGGCGTCACCTCGGCCGCGGTACCGGTGAAGAACGCCTCGTCGGCGCAATAGACCTCGTCGCGCAGGATGCGGCGCTGGTGCACCGCGTACCCCTGCTCGCGGGCGAGGGTGATCACCGTGTCGCGGGTGATCCCCTTGAGCGCGCCGGATCCGACGTCGGGCGTGTGGATCTCGCCGTCGATGACGACGAAGACGTTCTCGCCGGCGCCCTCGGACACGTAGCCCTGCGCGTCGAGCATCAGCGCCTCGTCGTAGCCGTCGTGGGTCGCCTCCTGGTTGGCCAGGATCGAATTGAGGTAGTTCGCGCAGGCCTTGGCCCCGGTCATCGTGATGTTGACGTGATGACGCGTGAACGACGACGTCTTGACGCGAATGCCCTTCTCGATCCCCTCGCTGCCCAGGTAGGCGCCCCAGGGCCACGCCGCGATCGCGACCCGCACGGGGTTCGACCGCGCCGCCACGCCCATCGCGGCGGAGCCGTAGAACGCGATCGGCCGGATGTAGCAGGACTCGAGCTTGTTGTCGCGCACGCAGGCGATCTGCGCGGCGTTGATCTCGTCCTTGGAGTACGGGATCTTCATGCAGAAGATGTGTGCGGAGCGGAACAGCCGGTCGGTGTGCTCCTGCAGGCGGAAGATCGCCGTGCCCTCGTCCGTGCGGTAGGCGCGCACGCCCTCGAAGACGCCCATCCCGTAGTGCAGCGTGTGGGTGAGCACGTGCGTCGTGGCCTCGCGCCACGGCACCATCCTGCCGTCGTACCAGATGAAACCGTCGCGGTCCGCCATCGACATGGCCGAGTCTCCCTGCTGCGTTGACCGTGCATTCTAGCCGAAATCCCGTGCGCTGGCCCGGGCCGGCCGCGCCCGCCGCCGATTGCGGCGGGCCGCAGGGTTGGGCACAATGAGTCAACCTTGCTGACGCAATTGTCGGCGCTTGCCGGAGATATGTCAACATGATTGACTCACCACGCCGCGCCGAGCTGGACGCCGCGATCGAACTGCTCCACTTCTCCTACCGGGAGCTCGTCGCCCGGCCGGACCGGGTGCTGGCGGCGCGCGGGCTCGGTCGCGCGCACCACCGGATCCTGTACTTCGTCGCCAAGCTGCGCGCGCCGTCGGTGAGCGAGCTCCTGCTGGCACTGGGCGTGTCGAAGCAGGCGCTCGCCGCGCCGCTGCGGGAGCTCTACGCGCAGCGGCTCGTCCGCTACGAGCGCGCCGCGGCCGACGCGCGGGTGAAGCACCTGGCGCTCACCGAGGCCGGCAGGAAGCTGGAAGCCCGCCTCGCCGCGCACCAGCGGAAGGCGTTCGCGGCGGCGTTCGCCGCGGCCGGTGAGGCCGCGGAAGCGGGCTGGCGCGAGGTGACGCACCGCCTCGCGGCCGATGCGATGCGGCGGGCCGGCCGGCCGCCGCCGGCCACGGCCTCAACGGCGGGCGGCCGCTGAGGGCGTGCGCGCCGGCAGCCACGGCGCGCCGAACACTGCCGACCACAGCGCGTCGACGGCGGCGCGGCGCGCGACCTGCGGCAGGGCGTCGACGCGCGCGTGCGCGGCGCCGGTGAGGCGGATCTGGTGCTGCAGGCGCCGGAAGTCGCGATAGGCGTCGGCCGCCGCCGCGGCCAGCGGCGCGCGCACGAGATCGAGTTCGCCGGCGAGGCGCAACAGCGCGATGTTGCCGGCGTTGCGCGTGAGCGCCGCGTGCCGGTGCGCGTGCGCGAGCACGAGGTACTGCACCGCGAACTCGACGTCGACCATGCCGCCGGCATCGTGCTTGAGATCGAAGCGCTGCTCCCGGGTTGGCGTGGCCTTCGTGCAGGCGCACTCGCATCGCGACGACCTCGGCGCGCAGCTTGTCCGGGTCGCGCGGCAGGCGCAGGATCGCCTCGCGCTCGTCCTCGAAGGCGCGGCCGATCTCAAGGTCGCCGGCGACGAACCGCGCCCGGGTCAGCGCCTGGTGCTCCCACGTCCACGCCTGGGTGCGCTGGTACTTGCGGAAGCTCGCCAGCGAAGACACGATGAGGCCCGCCGCGCCGTCCGGACGCAGTCGCAGGTCGGCGTCGTACAGCTGCCCGGCGCCGGTGGTGCTGGCAAGCCAGGTGACGATCCGCTGGGCAAGGCGCGTGTAGCGCTCCGGCCCGACCTCGTCGTCGCCGTCGTAGACGAACACCAGGTCGAGGTCGGAGGCGTAGCCCAGCTCCTTGCCGCCCAGCTTGCCGTAGCCGACGATCGCGAATCGCGGCGGCGGCGCGTCGGCGCCGGCGAGCAGCGCCCAGGTGGCCTTAAGCGTGGCCGCCAGCACGGCGTCGGCGAGGGCCGAGAGGTGGTCGGCGAGACGCTCGACCGTCATCGTTCCCGCGATGTCCTGCGCGAGCAGCCGGAAGGTCTGGACGTGCTGGAAGTGGCGCAGCGCGTCCATCTGGCCTTCGGCGTCTCCGGCGTGGTCGGCGAGGCTGCGCGCGAGCTCCGCGCGCCAGGCCTCCCAGTCGGGCTCGGCCAGGAGCACGCGGGCGTCGAGCAATTCGTCGAGCAGGATCGGTTGCCGCATCAGGAAGTCGGTCGCCCACTGCGAGGCACCCATCAGCTGGGCGAGCCGCGGGAGCACCGGCGGGTGCTCGACGACCAGCGCGAGGTAGGCGCTGCGGCGGGCGACCGCCTCGAGCAGGCCGAGGAGGCGCAGGAACACCGTCTGCGGCAGCGTGCCCGGCACGGGCTCGCGGGCCGCGACCGCGAGGAGCTCCGGGACGATCGCGTCGAAACGCTGCTGCGACAGCGCCGGGAGCTGGAGGTAGCGCGAGCTTGCGCGCACGCGTTCCAGCGTCCCGATGAGTTCGGCCGGCTCGTGGTACCCGGCCTCGGCGAGGGCCGCGGTCGCCGTGTCGCGGGCGAGGTCGCCGCGCCAGATCGCGTCGAGCAGCGTACGGTCCGGCACCTGCGGCCCGCCCGTCGCGGCCGTGCCCGCGGCCGTCGGCTCCGGCGCCGGGCTCGGGGTGTCGCCGAACACCGCGGCAAACTGCTCGGCCACGCGCGCGCGGTGCCCTGCCAGCATGGCCTCGAACCCGGCCACGTCGCGGCTGCCGGTCGTGGCCGCAAGAGCTTCGCGTTCGGTGTCGCTGTCGGGCAGCGTCTGCGTCTGCCGGTCATCGCGGTACTGCAGCCGGTGCTCGAGGTTGCGCAGGTACACGTAGGCGTCCCGCAGGTGCGCGACCGCGACCTCCGGCAGCAATCCCCGCCCCGCGATCGCCTGCAGCGCGGGCAGCGTGCCGCGGGTGCGCAGTGCGGGCTCGCGACCGCCGCGGACGAGCTGCAGCGCCTGGGCGATGAACTCGATCTCCCGAATCCCGCCGGGCCCGAGCTTGATGTTGGGCGCGTAGTCGCGCCGCCGCTCCTGCTCGCGGATCTGGCGGTGGATGTCGCGCAGCCCGTCGTAGGCGTCGAAGTCGAGGTACTTGCGGTAGACGAAGGGCGTGACGAGCTCGGCGAGCTCGTCGTGGCGCTCTCCGGTCAGGGCCCGCGCCTTGAGCCAGGCGTAGCGTTCCCACGACCGGCCCTGGGTGATCAGGTACTGCTCCAGCGCCGGGAAGCCCACGGTCAACGGGCCGCTGTCGCCGTAGGGACGCAGGCGCATGTCGACCCGGAACACGAAGCCGTCGGCGGTGACGTCGTTGATGCTGCCGATGAGCCGGCGACCCAGGCGATCGAAGAACTCCCGGTTCGACAGCGGGCGCGCGCCATCGGTATCGCCCTCCTCCGGGTAGACGAAGACGAGGTCGATGTCGGACGAGACGTTGAGCTCTCGGCCGCCAAGCTTGCCCATCCCGATCACGATCAGGCGCTGCACCCGCCCATCGCCGCCGCGGGGCTCGCCGTGCGCCGCGGCGAGCACGCCGTGGTGCAACGCAACGCTGGCGCCGATCGCGATCTCGGCCAGGCGCGTGACGTTGCCGCAGACCTCGGCCAGGTCCGCGCGGCCGGTGAGGTCCCGCACCAGCGTGTGGATCACGACCCGCCGTCGCAGCGTGCGCAGCGCCGTCGCCAGCGTCGCGGCGTCGCCACTGCCGGCGGCAGCGTCGATCGCGCGTGTGGCTGGGATCCAGTCGAACGGCGCGTCGACCACGGCATCGAGCCAGGCGCGCTCGTCCGGGCGCGCCGAGAGCGCGGCCGTGGCATAGCGGCTGAAGCCGAGGGCGGCGGGGACGTCCATCATGCGGAATCGTGGAGCGAGGCGACAGGAAGCGGTGGGAGCGGCGCGGGCGGCGGCGCGGGAGCTTCGGCTACAATGGCCGCAACGCCTCCATTATGCCCGTGCGGCGCCTCTCGGCGCCCGATCCGTCCGCAACCCGAGATCGCATTGCTTCGTTTGGCCAGGATCGCCGGCGTCACCCTGATCGCGATCTTCGTCTGCTTCGCGCTCGCCCTCCTGGCCGTGCGGTTCGTGGTGTTCCCGCGGGCCGAATCGCATCGGGGGGAGCTCGCCGCGGCCATGGCGCGCGAGCTCGGCCGGGCGGTCGAGATCGACGGGCTCTCCACCGGCTGGGACGGCTGGAACCCCAGGCTCGGCCTCACCGGGGTTCGAATCCGCGACCGCGCGGGTGCGTCCGCCGCGCCGCTGCTCGACCTGCCCCGCGTCGACATGGTGATCTCGTGGACGTCGCTGCCCTTGCTTGCGCTGCGGCTCGACCGGCTGACGATCGAGCGCCCGCGGCTCAGTATCCGCCGCGACCGGGCCGGCATCCTGCACGTCGGCGGGATCGAGATCGATCCGTCCGCGCAGGCCTCCGACACGCGGCTCACCGACTGGATTCTCGATCAACCCGAGATCCTGGTTCGCGATGCGCTGGTGACTTGGGACGACGACCTGCGCAACGCGCCGCAGCTCGTGCTCGATCGCGTGCAGCTGCGGCTCGTTCATCGCTTCGGCGAGCACCGTTTCGGGCTGCGCGGCGCACCGCCGGCCGAGCTTGCGGCGCCGGTCGACATCCGCGGCGAGTGGCGCGGCGGCGGCGGCAAGGCGTGGCCGCTGGCCCGCGGGCGGCTGTTCGCCCGCCTCGAATTCGCCGACGCGGCCGCCTGGCGCGAGTGGCTCGCGTTGCCCGTCGAGGTCAAGCGCGGGAGGGGCGCACTGCAGCTCTGGCTCGGGTTCGCGGAAGGGGGCGCCCGCGACCTCGTGGGCGACGTCGAGCTCGAAGACGCCGTGGTCCGCATCGAGGACGCTTTGCCGGAGTTGAGGCTGGCCCAGGTCGCCGGGCGCATCGGCTGGCGCGAGGAGGCGGGCGCGCACGAGATCTTCGGTCGCGAACTGCGGTTCACCACGGCGAGCGGCGTGGTGGCCGAGCCGGGGAGCTTCGTCGTGTCCTGGCGTGATGCCGCGGCGGGTGTGCCGCCCCGGCTGCGTGTCGAGTTCGACCGGCTGCATCTCGAGCCGCTGCGCGAGGTGGCGGCGAGCCTGCCGCTGCCGGAGCCGGTGCGCGCGGACCTCGCGCGCTACGCTCCGCGCGGGACCCTGATGCGCGGGCGGCTGCAATGGGAGGGCCCGCGCGCAGCGCCGATCGCCTACGGTGGGCGCGCCGATTTCGGCGACCTGGGGATGCTGGCGCTGGGCGTGCTGCCCGGCGGCCGCGGGCTCGCGGGCAGCGTGGAGTTCAGCGAGCGCGGTGGATCGGTCCGGCTGCAGTCTCGCGGCGCGGAGCTCGACCTGCCGCGTGTCCTCCTCGCCCCCGTCGTGTTCGATCGCCTCGAGGGCAGCGCGACCTGGCGACGCAAGGGCGGCGTGGTCGACGTCGCGATCGAGAGCCTCCAGTTCGCCAACTCGCACGCGTCCGGAAGGGCGTCCGGGACCTACCGTTCGACGGCCTCGGGTCCGGGGGTCATCGACCTCACGGCGCGGGTCACCGACGCCGACGCGACGGCCGTTCACCGCTACCTCCCGCGCTGGATCAGCGAGGAAACCCGCGCCTGGCTGCGCAACGGCATCCGGAAGGGGCGCTCGCCGGAGGCGACCCTGAAGGTCTCCGGCAACCTGGCGGACTTCCCCTTCGCGGATGGCAAGGCAGGCACCTTTCGGGTCGAGGCGCGGGCGAGCGGGGTGACGCTCGACTACGCCCCGCACTGGCCGCCGCTGACGAACGTCGAGGCGAACGTCCGCTTCGAGGGCAGGGGCATGACGGTCGAGGGTCGCTCGGCGCGGGCGTTCGGCATCGACGTCGGTCGTACGCTGGCGGCGATTCCCGACCTCGACGCCGTGCACCCGCACCTCACGATCGAGGGTGACGCCGCGGGACCGATGGCCGACTTCCTGCGCTTCATCGAGCAAAGCCCCGTGGCCGAATGGATCGGCCACGCGACCGACAAGGCCGAGGGGGCGGGGCCGGGACGCCTCAAGCTCAGGCTCGATCTCGTGCTGGGCAAGCAGGGCGAAGACAAGGTCGCCGGGGAGTTCACCTTGACCGATGCGCAGCTGCGCCTCGCGGGAGCGCCGCGGCTCTCCCGCGTGCACGGCACGCTGCGGTTCAGCGAGGAACACCTCGAAGCGAACGACCTCGCGCTCGAGGCGCTCGGAGGGCCGGCGCGGATCTCGATCGGTCGCGTCGGGGACGCGCGGTCGCAGTTGACGGCGACCGGCGTGGCGAGCGTGCCGGCGCTGCGGCAGGAGTTCGGATTGCCGTTTGGCGACCGGTTCTCGGGACCCGTGCCCTGGACGTTCGCGCTCGATCTGGGGGGCGACGCCGCGACGTGGACCGCCGAGAGCACGCTGGAGGGCACAGCCGTCGACCTGCCGGCACCGCTGTCCAAGCGCTCTGACGAGCGTGTGGCGCTTTCCGTCGTCCGCCGGCCGCTCCCGGGCCGCGGCGACGGCGACACGATCGCCATTCGCTACGGCACGCAACTCGACGCGACGTTGCGGCGCAAGGTGACGCGCGAGGGCCCCCTTGTCGAGCAGGCCATCGTCGCGATCGGCGACGTCGCCGACGCAGCGGCGCGACCGCGCCACGAGCAGCCGGGCCTCTGGCTGGTCGCCAGGCTGCCTGAGCTCAACCTGGACCACTGGCTGGCCGAGCTCAGGCGCGACCACGGACCGCCGGGCGAGGCGGGGGCGCTGGCGCTGCCGCTGGCGGGGTTCGATATCGACGTCGCCAGCCTGGAGGCGTTCGGCGGGCAATGGCGCGATCTTAAGGTCGGCGGCCGCGCCGCCGCGGACGACCTGCGGCTTGCGCTCGCGGGGTCCGAGATCGAGGGGTCGGCGGTGTGGTCGGCCGCGAGCGGCGCGCAGCCCAACGGCCGGTTGCACGCCCGACTCAAGCGGTTGGCGACCGGCGGCGGCGGCGAACGGGCGGGAAGTGCACGCGACGCCCCGGCCGGCGACCCCGCGTCCGCCGCGGCATGGCCGGAACTCGACGTCACGGCGGACAGCTACGCGTCCCGGGGCTACGACTTCGGACGGCTCGAACTGCTGGCGAAGCCCGTTGGCAACGAATGGCGGATCGATCGCCTGCGTCTGTCGAACGCCGACGGGACGATCAGCGCGGAGGGCGCCTGGCGCGGCACCGGACGCACGCAGCGGACCCAGCTCGACGTCGCGCTCGACGTCGCCGACTCCGCCGGATTCCTGCGGCGGCTGGGATACCCCGCGGCGGTGCAGGGCGCGCCGACCCGCATCGACGGTCAGCTGTCCTGGGCCGGTGCCCCCAACGGGTTCGACTACGCGACCCTCGCCGGCAGCTTTCGCGTCGATGTGGGGGCCGGCCGCTTCACCAAGATCGAGCCGGGCCTCGGCAAGCTCCTCGGCGTGCTGTCGCTGCAGGCGTTGCCGCGCCGTGTTACTCTGGACTTCAGGGACATTTTCAGCGAGGGTTTCGCCTTCGATCACGTCAACGGGACCGTCCGCGTCGAACGGGGAATCCTCGCCACGAACGACTTGAAGCTCACGGGGCCGGCCGCCAAGGTCGAGATCTCCGGCGACGCCGATCTCGAGCGGGAAACGCAGCGGCTCGAGGTCAAGGTGCAACCGACGCTCTCCGCCGGCGTTTCCGCCGGGGCGGCGCTGCTGTTCCTCGCCAACCCGGTGGTCGGCGCGGTGGTCGGCGCCGGCTCGCTGCTCGCACAGAAGATTCTCGAGGACCCGATCGAGCAGATGTTCAGCTACACCTACAACGTGAGCGGGAGCTGGTCCGACCCCGTCGTCACGCGCGGCCTCGCCGCGTCGGCGGGCTTGGGAAAGGAGAGGGTCGCCCCATGACGGCGGAGTCGTTTCGCGTGGCTGCGGTGCAGATGAGCTCGAGCGGTGACGTCGCCGCCAATCTCGCGCAAGCCGGGCCGCTGATCGACGCCGCGGCCGCGCAGGGCGCCCGCCTGATCGTCCTGCCGGAGTACTTTGGCATCCTCGGTGCCAGCGCCGCCGACAAGGTCGCCGTCCGCGAGCGCGACGGCGAGGGGCCGCAGCAGGCGTTTCTCGCCCAGGCCGCGAAGCGGCATCGCGCCTGGGTCGTCGGGGGCTCCGTGCCGCTCGCCTGCGCCGACCCGGCGCGGGTGCGCAGCGCCTGCCTCGTCTACGGGCCGGACGGCGAGCGCCTCGCGCGCTACGACAAGATCCACCTGTTCGCCTTCGCCCAGCGCGACGAGAGCTACGACGAGACGCGGACCATCGAACCTGGCAGCCGGCCCGTTGCGATCGATCTGCCCTGCGGCCGGGTGGGGCTGTCGATCTGCTACGACCTGCGGTTTCCGGAGCTTTATCGGACGCTGGGAACGCTGTCGCTCATTCTCGTACCGGCCGCGTTCACCGCGACGACCGGGGCCGCGCACTGGCACGTCCTGCTGCGCGCGCGCGCCGTCGAGAACCAGTGTTACGTGCTGGCCGCTGCCCAGACCGGGCTGCACCCGGGTGCGCGCCGCACGTACGGCCACTCGCTGCTGGTCGATGCCTGGGGTCGCATCGTCGCCGAGCGGCCGGAAGGCCCTGGCGTGGTGGTCGGGGACGTCGATCCGGCGTGCCTCGCGCGCGTGCGCGCCCAGCTGCCGGCCCTTGCCCACCGCACGCTGCGCTGATCCGGGCTACCGGCCGCCGCCTTTGAGCAGCACCAGCACCGCGCCGCCCCCTCCGGCGGACTGCGGCGCTTCGGAGTACGCGAGCACCTCGTCCCAGTGCGACAGCCATCTGCGCACCTTGCCCTTGAGGATCGGTTCCCGTCCGGGCGAGGTGAGACCCTTGCCGTGGATCACCCGCACGCAGCGATAGCCGCGGTTGCGGGCATCGACCAGGAAGTCGGCGAGCGCGTCGCGCGCCTGCTCGACGCCCATGCCGTGCAGGTCGATCTCGCCCTGGAGCGACCAGTGCCCGCGGCGCAGCTTGCCGAGAAGCTCGCTGCCCAGCCCGCGGCGAACGAACGTCTGGCCGCTCTCGTGCTCTTGTCCGGCGTCCCAGGTGTGTGGTGCCGGCTCGCTGCCGAACTTCGACGCCAGCAAGGCGTCGCGGTCGTCCGCGAGGCGTTGCCGAGGCACGGGCGCCGGGGGCTCCCGCTCGATGCGCGCGCGGGTCGTAGGCGGCAGGCGGCGTACGTCCGCGAACGCCTGGGCGAGGTCGATGTCGCCGGCAGCGTCCTTGGCCGCCGCCGCGGACCGGCGGCCCGCGGCTGCGGTGACGACGCGCGTCGCGGCCCCGGCTCGGGGCACGCCCCTTGACGCCGCGCTGCGCTGGTGCGCCGCTTCGGCCCGCGCCGCCTCGAGGAGGCGCTTGAGGTCGCTCAGTTTGGACACGGCAGGATTGGCCAGGATCGAGCAGGATCGGCGGTCAGCGCTGACCCTCGAGCCAGGCCTCGGCGTCGAGCGCGGCCATGCAGCCGGTCCCGGCGGAGGTCACCGCTTGGCGGTAAACGTGGTCGGCGACGTCGCCCGCGGCGAACACGCCGGGGACGCTGGTCGCGGTCGCGTTGCCCGCGGTGCCGCTTTGCACCTTGATATACCCGCCCGCCATCTCGAGCTGGCCTTCGAAGATCCCGGTGTTCGGCGTATGGCCGATGGCGATGAACACGCCCGCGACGGCGAGGTCGCGGGTCGCACCGGACGCGCGGTCGGCGAGGCGGGCGCCGGTCACGCCGCGCTCGTCTCCGAGCACCTCGGCGAGCGTGTGGTTCCAGATCACGTGGACGTTGCCACCGCTTCCGGTCTTGGCGAGCAGCTTGTCGACCAGGATCGCCTCGGCACGAAAACGGTCGCGACGATGGACGATCGTGACCGCGCGCGCGATGTTCGACAGGTAGAGCGCCTCCTCGACCGCGGTGTTCCCGCCGCCGATGACGACGACGTCCTGGCCGCGGTAGAAGAAACCGTCGCAGGTGGCGCAGGCCGACACCCCCTTGCCCATGAACTTCTCCTCCGAAGGCAGCCCGAGGTAGCGCGCCGACGCACCGGTGGCGATGATCAGCGCGTCGCAGGTGTACTCGCCGTTGTCGCCGACGAGGCGCAGCGGGCGGGCGGTGAAGTCGACCGTGTGGATGTGGTCGAAGACCATCCTGGTATCGAAACGCTCGGCGTGGGCCTCAAACCGCGCCATCAGATCCGGACCCATGACACCGTCGGCGTCCGCCGGCCAGTTGTCGACCTCGGTGGTCGTCATGAGTTGTCCGCCTTGCGCGAGGCCCGTGATGAGCACCGGCTTGAGATTGGCGCGCGCGGCGTATACTGCCGCGGTGTAGCCGGCGGGACCGGATCCCAGGATCAGCAGGCGGGCGTGCAGGGCAGGCATGGCGTTCTCGCTTTCTCCACGGGACCGAACGATTCTAGCCGATTTGGGGGCGCGGCCCCGGCGCCCCAACCCTGTGGCCTGCCGCTGCGCTGCGCGCCGCAGCGACTGCCTTGCGGGCCCGCGGGGCGTATAATGCACTGCGTGAAGAAATCTCCTCATATCAGTGTTTTTCAACAAGAATAAAGCGGAACGGCCGCGGCGCCGATCGGCCGCCGCCGCGGCGGCGCCGAGGCTGTCGCCGCGCTTCGCGCGCTTGGTCCGGGAATCGTGGTGGCTGCTCATCGTGGCCGCCATCCTCTGGCTGGCGCTGATCCTCGCCTCCTATACGAAAAGCGATCCGGGCTGGTCGTTCTCGGGCAGCGGGCGCCCGGTGGCGAATCGCGGCGGGAGTGTCGGCGCCTGGCTTGCCGACCTGCTGCTCTACCTCTTCGGAATCTCGGCGTGGTGGTGGGTCGTCGCCGGCATCGTGCTGGTGATCGGGAGCTACCGGCGGATCGGCCGCCCGGATCTCGCCCGCGAGCACCCGCTCGGCCTCGCGGTGCTGGGGTTCACGCTGGTGCTGCTCACGAGCGCTGGCATCGAGGCCCTGCGGCTGTATCGGATTCCGGCGACCTTGCCCCTCGCCCCGGGCGGGGCGCTGGGCGACCTCTTGAGCACCGAGCTCACGCGCCTGCTGGGGTTCAACGGGGCGACGCTGCTGCTGATCGCGCTGTTCGCCGTCGGCTGGTCGCTGTTTTCCGGGATGTCCTGGCTGCGGCTGATGGAGCGGGTCGGCGCGGCGATCGAAAACGCCTTCGGCTGGTTCCGCCGCCGGGCGGAGGTGCGCGAGGACCGCAGGCTCGGCGAGCAGGCCGTGGCCGAACGCGACGCGATCGTCCAATTCAAAGCCAGCGCGGAGCCGCGCGAGCCGGTGCTGGTGGTGCCGCCCGTGGTCGAGGTGACCCGATCGGAGCGCGTCGTGCGCGAGAGGCAGCGCCCGCTGTTCCAGGAGCTGCCCGATTCGCCGCTGCCGCCGCTCGCCCTGCTCGACGACCCGCCCGCGAGCCAGGAAACCGTCGGCGCCGAGACGCTCGAATACACCTCGCGGCTCATCGAGCGCAAGCTCGCCGATTTCGGCGTCGCGGTGAAGGTGCTGGCCGCGTACCCGGGTCCGGTGATCACGCGCTACGAGATCGAGCCGGCCGTTGGCGTCAAGGGCGCGCAGATCGTGAACCTGGTCAAGGACCTCGCGCGCGCCCTGTCGGTGGTCAGCATCCGCGTCGTCGAGACGATTCCCGGCAAGTCGTACATGGGACTCGAGCTGCCCAATCCCAAGCGCCAGATCGTGAAGCTGATCGAGATTCTGTCGACGGCGACCTACAACGACACCGCCAGTCCGCTCACGCTGGTGCTCGGCAAGGACATCGCCGGCAAGCCGGTGATCGCCGACCTCGCGAAGATGCCCCACCTCCTGGTGGCGGGCACGACGGGCTCGGGCAAGTCGGTGGCGGTCAACGCGATGATCCTCTCCCTGCTCTACAAGGCCGAGCCGCGGCAGGTGCGGCTGGTGCTGGTCGACCCCAAGATGCTCGAGCTCTCCGTCTACGAGGGCATTCCGCACCTCCTCGCGCCGGTGGTCACCGACATGAAGCTCGCCGGCAACGCGCTCAACTGGTGCGTGGGCGAGATGGAGCGGCGCTACAAGCTGATGTCGTCGCTGGGGGTACGCAATCTCGGCGGGTACAACCACAAGGTCGCGGAAGCGAAGAAGGCCGGCAAGCCGCTCGGCAACCCGTTCACGCTGACGCCGGAGGCGCCCGAGCCGCTGGAGGAGATGCCGTTCATCGTGGTGGTCATCGACGAGCTCGCCGACCTGATGATGGTCACCGGCAAGAAGATCGAGGAGCTCATCGCCCGCATCGCGCAGAAGGCCCGCGCCGCCGGCATCCACCTGATCCTCGCGACCCAGCGGCCGAGTGTCGACGTCATCACCGGCCTCATCAAGGCCAACATCCCGTCCCGGATCGCCTTCCAGGTGGCGAGCAAGGTCGACTCGCGGACGATCCTCGACCACATGGGGGCCGAGGCGCTGCTGGGGCAGGGCGACATGCTGTTCCAGCCGCCGGGCACCGGCTACCCGCTGCGTGTCCACGGCGCCTTCGTCTCCGATGCGGAGGTCCATCAGGTCGTCGAGTACCTCAAGGCCCAGGGCGGGCCGCAGTACCTCGACGGCATTCTCGACGGCGACGTTGCCGACGGCGGGAACGGCGACGCGGCGGGAACCGAGGGCGTCGACGCGGAATCCGACCCGGCCTACGACCAGGCGGTGGCGCTGGTCCTGCAGACGCGCCGGCCGTCGATCTCGCTCGTCCAGCGCCACCTGCGCATCGGCTACAACCGCGCCGCGCGGCTGATCGAGCAGATGGAGCGCTCGGGTCTCGTGTCGCCGATGCAGACCAACGGCAACCGCGACGTGCTGGTGCCCCCGGGCAGAGGGGACGGCGCGTGAAGCGGGCGGTGACGCTGGCCTTCGGGTGCTGCCTGGTCGCGGCGGCCCACGCCGGTCCGGTCGATCGACGCCGTCGGCAATTGCCTCGCCAACATTCCCGGAACATGATCTCATCACCGCTCGCCCGGCTTCTGCTGCCGATCCTGTCGGCGCTGGGGGCGCTCGCGCTCCCGGCTGCGGCCGCGGCGACGGGGCTCGCGCAGCTCACCGCCTTTCTCGATGGGGCACGTTCCGGGCGCGCCGCGTTCGTGCAGACGGTGGCAAGCCGCGGGAGCGGCAACCCCAGATCGGCGTCCGGCACCTTCACCTTCGCCCGCCCCGGCAAGTTCCGCTGGCTGTACGACAAGCCGGCCGAGCAGCTGATCGTCGGCGACGGCGAGCGGCTGTGGATCTACGACCGGGACCTCAACCAGGTCATCGTGCGCAGGCTTGACCGGGCACTGGGGTCGAGCCCCGCGGCGATCCTGGCCGGCGACGACGCGCTGGAGAAGAACTTCGCGCTGGCCGACGACGGCAGCCGCGACGGCCTCGACTTCGTCGTTGCCCGCCCCCGTGGCACCGATTCGGGTTTCGAGAGCGTGCGCATCGGCCTCGCGGGCAACCTGCCGCGGCGGATGGAGCTCAAGGACAGCTTCGGCAACGTTACCACGCTGTCGTTCTCGAACTTCGAGCGCAACGTCGTGCTCGATGCCGCGCTGTTCCGCTTCGCGCCGCCGCCCGGCGCCGACGTCGTCGGCGAGTAGCTTGGCGGATCTGTTCGCGCCGAACGCCCCGCCGGCCCCGCTGGCCGAGCGCCTGCGTCCCGCGACGCTGGCCGAGGTGATCGGCCAGCGGCACCTGCTGGGCGAGGGGCGCCCGCTCGCCGTGGCGTTTGCGACCCAACGCCTGCACTCGATGATCCTCTGGGGCCCTCCGGGCGTCGGCAAGACCACGCTCGCGCGGCTGATGTCCGGCGCGTTCAGCGCCGATTTCATCGCGCTGTCGGCGGTGCTGTCCGGCGTCAAGGACATCCGCGACGCCATCGCGCGCGCCGAGGCGACGCTTGCCCAGACCGGCCGGCACACGATCCTGTTCGTCGACGAGGTGCACCGGTTCAACAAGGCGCAGCAGGATGCGTTCCTGCCGTTCGTCGAACGCGGGCTGTTCACGTTCATCGGCGCGACGACCGAGAACCCGTCGTTCGAGGTGATCGGCGCGCTGCTCTCGCGCGCGGCGGTCTACGTGCTCGAACCCTTGTCCGAGGCGGAGCTTCGCGCGCTGCTCGACCGGGCGCTGGCGGCTGCTGCGCCGCAGCTCCGGCTGGACGCGCCCGCCCGCGCCGCGCTCATCGGCAGTGCCGACGGCGACGGGCGACGGCTCGTCAACCTCGTCGAGCAGCTTGCCATCGCCGCGGCCGCGCAGGGCAACCGCGACGTCGGGCTCGCCTTCGTCGAGGCGACGATGCAGCGCAGCCTGCGCCGGTTCGACAAGGGCGGCGAGGCTTTCTACGACCAGATCTCTGCGTTGCACAAGGCGGTGCGGGGCTCGCATCCGGACGCGGCGCTGTATTGGTTCTGCCGCATGCTCGACGGCGGCGCGGACCCGCTCTACGTCGGCCGGCGCCTGATCCGCATGGCGAGCGAGGACATCGGTCTCGCCGATCCCCGCGCGCTCGCACTCGCGCTCGACGCCGTCGCCGCCTACGAGCGACTGGGCGCTCCGGAAGGCGAGCTGGCGCTGGCCGAGGCGGTGATCTACCTCGCCTGCGCGGCCAAGTCGAATGCCGCCTACCTGGCCTATGGTGCGGCGCGCGCGTACGTCGCCGCGGATGCATCCAGGCCGGTGCCGCTGCGACTGCGCAACGCGCCGACGCGGCTGATGCAGGGATTGGGCCACGGAGAAGGCTATCGCTACGCGCACGACGAGGCGGGTGCCTACGCCGCGGGCGAACGGTACCTGCCCGACGGCATGCCCGACGTGACGTGGTACGCACCGACAGAGCGGGGGCTGGAAGCGAAGATCCGCGCGAAGCTCGACTGGCTGCGCGAACAGGACCGAACGTCCGCGGATCGTGCGGCAACGCCCCCGCAACGGAATTCGAACGATCGTTGACGGCCATCAAGCCGACTCGCCGGGTTTGGAGCTACAAAAGAATCGCGGCGCCGCGGCGAGTGGCGCGAGCCACGGCGGCCCGCCGAAAGAAGCGTTGGACAGTGCAGTGCGCGGCGCTTCTGCGAACCTTCGGTGAGGGGTTGACCATGAAGCAGGCGAAGTGGGGCAGGGCATTGCTGGCGGCAGCGGTGATGGCGGTGACGGGGACGGCGATCGCGGCAGAGGTCGTGGGAGTCGATTTCGGGAAGCGCGAATACGAACAGAAGTGCGCGAGTTGCCACGGCCTGACCGGCAAGGGTGATGGCTACTACAAGCCGTACCTGAGCGTGGCGCCGACGAATCTTTCCGTCATCACCAAGAAGAACAACGGCGTGTTTCCCGTCGACTACGTCGTCCAGTCGATCGACGGACGGGGCGCCGTGAAGGCGCACGGCCCGCGCGAGATGCCGATCTGGGGTCGCGAATACGCGTTGACGGCGGGTGAGTACTATGGCGACGCCCCGTACGACGCGAACGCTTTCGTGCGTGCGCGCATTCTCGCACTCATCGACTACGTCAACCGGCTGCAGGTCTATTGAGTCGGTCGGACCGTGCCACCGGGCCCGCAGTTGCAGGCGCGAGCCCGGCGACGGGGGAGGGGTGCGCTGGCGCCAGCGAGGTCCTGCGCGACGGGGCGCCGGCGGATGAGGGGGGTGGCCGTCTGATAAAATGGCGGCATGCTCGACATCACCTTGATGCGCAACGATCTCGCGGGCGTCGCCGCGGGCCTTGCCAAGCGCGGAATCGCGCTTGATACGGCGGGCTTCGAAGTGCTCGAAGCGCGCCGCAAGGATATTCAGACCCGCACGCAGGACCTCCAGGCCCGGCGCAATTCGCTCTCCAGGGCGGTCGGCGTCGCCAAGGGCAAGGGGGACGACGCGAATGCTCTCTTGGCCGAGGTCGGCGGCATCGGCGACGCGCTGAAGCGCCTGGAGGGTGATCTTGACACCGTGCAGGCCGAGATGCGCGACTTCCTGCTCGGACTGCCGAACCTGACGCACTCGAGCACCCCGGTCGGCCGCGGGAGCGACGACAACGTGGAGGTTTCGCGCTGGGGCGTGCCACGCGTGTTCGACTTCCCGGTCAAGGACCACACGGATGTCGGCGAGGCGCTGGGAATGCTCGATTTCCCGACCGCGGCCAAGCTGTCCGGCGCCCGCTTCTCCTTCCTGCGCGGCGACCTCGCGCGGCTGCATCGCGCGCTCGCGCAGTTCATGCTCGACACGCACACCCGCGAGCACGGCTACGTCGAGTGCTACACGCCGTACGTCGTCAACGCCGAGACGCTCGTCGGCACGACTCAGCTGCCCAAGTTCGAGGCCGACATGTTCTCGGTCAGGAAGGGCGGCGGCGAAGGGGCGGGCGAGACGCTCTACCTCATCTCGACCTCCGAGATCACGCTGACCAACACCGTGCGCGGCGAAATCCTCGCCGCCGGGGCGCTGCCCGTGAAGCTGACCGCGCACACGCCGTGCTTCCGGTCCGAGGCCGGCAGCTACGGCAAGGACACCCGCGGCATGATCCGGCAGCACCAGTTCGACAAGGTCGAACTCGTCCAGATCGTGCACCCCGACCGCTCGTACGAGGCGCTGGAGGAGCTCACGGGCCACGCCGAGACGATCCTCCAGCGGCTGGAGCTGCCGTATCGCAAGGTCGCGCTGTGCACCGGGGACATCGGCTTCGCCAGCGCCAAGACCTACGATCTCGAAGTCTGGCTGCCGGCGCAGGACACCTACCGCGAGATCTCGTCGTGCTCGAACTGCGAGGCTTTCCAGGCGCGGCGGATGCAGGCCCGGTTTCGCAACGCGCAGGGCAAGCCGGAGCTCGTGCACACGCTGAACGGTTCGGGGCTGGCGGTCGGGCGCGCGCTGGTCGCCGTGCTGGAGAACTACCAGCAGGCAGACGGCACGGTCACCGTGCCCGCCGCGCTGCGCCCGTACCTGGGCGGCGTCGACGCGCTGCGCCCGCAGGGACGAGCCGGGCAGACATGAGGACGACGGTGAGGCGTTGCCGCGCGTTCTTGGGTCTGTGCGCGCTCGCCGCGTGGGCGCTGCCGTCGCTCGCGCTCGCCAATCTGGTCGTCGTGCTCAATTCGCGCGACGCGACGGTGACGCTGCTCGACTACGCCACTGGCGCGGAGAAGGGCGTTCTCGCGGTCGGCAAGGAGCCACACCATCTCGTTCCCACGCCGGACGGCAAGGAGCTGATCGTCGCCTCGGCGGTCGGCAACGAGCTCGTCTTCCTCGACCCGGCCACGGGCGTCGTCAAGCGTCGGATCGGGAACATCCCCGACCCGTACCAGCTCGGATTCTCGCCGGACCGCCAATGGCTGGTGGTCGCCGCGAACCGCCTCGACCGCGTCGACGTCTACCGGGCCAGCGATTACGGGCTGGCCAAGCGCTTCGAACTGCCGTCGATTCCTTCGCACATCGCATTTTCCAACGACTCGGCGTTCGCGTTCGTGACGCTGCAGGGCAGCGACGACATGGTTGCGATCGACCTCAAGGGGCTGACGGTTGCGTGGAAGATGAAGGTCGGCAAGACCCCGGCCGGCATCGTGATGACGCCGGACGGCAACCACCTGCTCGTCGGCGTGATGGGCGAGGATCACGTGGCGGCGATCGACTGGCGCAAGCGGGCGATCGTCAAGCGCCTGTCCACCGGGGCTGGAGCGCACAACCTCGCGCCGCAGGGCAACGGGCGGCACGTCTTTGTCTCCAACCGCGTCGCCGACACGATCAGCGTCATCGACCCGTCGACCCTCGAGATCGTGCGCAAGTACAACGTTCCGGGCGGTCCGGATTGCATGGACCTCGCGCCGGACGGCAAGACGCTGTGGGTCACGTCGCGCTGGATCATGAAGGTCTCGGTGCTCGACCTCGAGTCGGGCAAGGTCGTGAAGCAGTTTCCGGTGGGGCGCTCGCCGCACGGCATCTACGTGCACAAGCCGGTGACCGCCACCGCTGCGGCGAAGTGAAGACCAGCGTCCTCGCCCGCGCAGCCGCAGCCATCGCGCTCGCTCTCGGCGTCGCGTTGCCGCTGCCCGGGAAGGCGGCGCCGGACGCCTGCCAGGGCACGCTGTACCTCACGCTCGATACCGGCAACATGGATCACGCCGAGACGATCGCGACGACGCTGCGGCGGCACGGCGTGCGGGCGACGTTCTTCCTCGCCAACGAGAAGACGCGGCGCGGCGACTACGCGCTCGATGCGGCGTGGCACGATTACTGGGCGGCGCGGGTGCGCGAGGGACATGCCTTCGGTTCGCACACGTGGCGGCACGGCCGGTTCCTGCGCGACGTCGACGGCGGGGTCGCCTACCGGCCCCAGTTCCCGGCAACCGGCGTCGAGACGCTGGACGAGCGCGGCGTGTGTGCCGAGCTGCAGCGCGTCGACGCGGCGTTTCGCCAGGCGACCGGGCGCGCGCTCGATCCGGTCTGGCGCGCGCCCGGCGGGCGCACCACGGCGCGCTCGCTGGCGGCCGCCAGGGCCTGCGGCTACGCGCACGTCGGCTGGGCGCCGGCGGGTTTTCTCGGCGACGAGCTGCCGTCCGACCGGTATCCGAACCGCGCGCTGGTCGACGCCGCGGTGGCGAAGCTGCGCGACGGCGACATCATGATGATGCACCTGGGGATCTGGTCGCGGCGTGACCCTTACGCCCCGATGCTGGACGAGCTCCTCACCCGGCTCAAGGCCCGCGGCTTCTGCTTCGCGCCGCTGCGCGGAGCCACCGGCTGACACGCGGCGCATGCTCCCGGAACCGCTGGCGGGCTGGCTGGGCGCGCTGCAGGGCGGGCTCTTTCAGGCGCTGGTGCTGCCGTTCGTGCAGTGGGCGGGGCTTGCCAGCTACACCGAGGATGCCTTCAACGCCACCGAGGACTTCCTCTACGGGGCGCTCGAGATCGCGCTGCTGGCCGCGATCCTGCTGCCGCTCGAGCGCCGGTTCCCGGCCGAGCGTTTCGTGCGGGGCGCGGCGGTGCGTACCGACGTGATCTACACCCTCATCCATCGGCTGGGGCTCGTTCCGCTGCTGTTCTTCTTCACCCTGCGACCGCTGTTCGACGCGCTGCAGGCGGCACTGCATCTGCGCGGGGTGCCGACGCCGAACCTCGAATCGCTGCTGCCGGCCCTGGCCGCGCATCCGGTCGGCAGCTTTCTCGCGTATCTCGTGATCCTCGACTTCGCGCAGTACCTGATCCACCGCGCGCAGCACGCGGCCGACTGGTGGTGGGCGCTGCACGCGGTGCATCACTCGCAGCGGCAGATGACGTTCTGGACCGACAACCGGAATCACCTCGTCGACAGCCTGCTCACCGACTCGATCCTGGCGCTGGTCGCGTTGGCGATCGGCGTGCCGCCAGCGCAGTTCGCGCTGCTGATCGTGGTGCCGCGGATGCTGGAATCGCTCTCGCACGCGAACCTGCGGCTGTCCTACGGCGCGATCGGCGAGCGGCTGCTGGTGTCGCCGCGCTACCACCGGCTGCACCACGCAGTCGCAGCGAGTCCCCACGGCGACTACCGGGGCGCCAACTACGCCGTGCTGTTTCCGCTGTGGGACATGCTGTTCGGAACGGCCGACTTCCGCCGCGAGCCCGGCCCCACGGGCATCGACGACCAGCTCACCGGGCGCGACTATGGCACCGGCTTCTGGGCGCAGCAGCGGCTGGGACTCAAGCGCGTCGTGGGGCGCGCCTGAAGCGAAGCGCCGGCGAGCGCATGGCTCAGGGCCGCGGGGCGGGGCCGCTGCTGCCGGACGCCGCGACGCGTAGCCGCGGCACGTACGCGGCCTCGCGCGCGAGCAGGATGTCGTAGTAGGCGCGCACGCGATCGACGAACACGACCGGCATTCCGCCGCGGGCGTAGCCGTTCCTGGCCTCGACGTAGTACTCGGGCAGCGCGAGCAACGGCAGCGCCTTCCTCACGTCGCTCCAGAGGTCGGGATTCAGCCTCAGCCGCTGGGCCAGGACGCGCGCGTCTTCGAGGTGCCCCGGCCCGATGTTGTAGGCCGCCAGCGCGAGCCAGCTGCGATCCGGTTCCTGGACACGCGGGGGCAGCCCGCGCTTGAGGGTGGCGTAGTACCGCGCCGCCGCGCCGACGCTCTGCCGCGGGTCGACACGGTCGGTGACGCCCAGCCGTCGCGCCGTATCCTCGGTGAGCTGCATCAGCCCGCGGACCCCGGTTTCGCTCGTGGCGAACGGATCCCACTGCGATTCCTGGTAGGCGAGTGCCGCCAGCAGTCGCCACTCGACGCCCGTTGCGGCCTGTGCTTCCTGGAACAGCAGCCGGTAGTCGGGGAGCAGGGTCTTGAGGCGTTCCTGAAAGGCGCCGGCGTCGATGCGCGGGACCTGCCGCGGATGGTTGAAGTAGCGGTCGGCAAGACGCCCCAGCGTGCCGTCGCGCTTCAACTTGGCCAGGAAGCTGTCGATCTCGTCGCGCAGCGCCGCGAAGCGCGGAGGGACGATCCAGGCGAGCTCGCGCTTGCCGCCGGCGACGAACGCGACGTCGAAGCCCAGGAAGACGTTGCGCGCGACCGCAGCGACGTGGGACGGCGCGAGCGCATAGCTCAACGTTCCGTCGCTCACCTGGGCGATGAGCCCGTCGGCAGAGGGGAACGAGGAGGGCATCCAGCGCACTTCCGGATGTGCGGACCGCAACGCATCGATCTCCGCTTCGATGCCGGTTTCCTCGATATAGGCGACGGTTTCCGACCTCAAGTCCCTCCAGTCCGCGGGCTTGAAGCCCTCGAGGTTGTAGATGAGGACTGCCTCGACGGGAAAATAGCCGCGCGTCCACAGGATGTCGGCCGGCGCCGGGCCGGGGGCAGCCGGCGGCGCGCCGCTTCTCCCCACGGCCTTCGGCGCAGTCGCCGGGTCGTGGCGCGGGCGCAGGAGGCCACCGGCACCAACGTGCGCGCGCCCCGCTGCAATCTCGGCCATCAGCCGGCCGGTGGACTCGGCGATTTCGAAGCGGATGGAAAGGCCTTTGCTACGCGCGAACAGCCGGGCGATGTCGACGTCGAAGCCGGCGGGTTCGCCACCGGGATCGAGGAAGTGCGACGCGGGCCCGGGATGCACCAGGACCACGAACTCCCCCGCTGCAGCGGGTGGCGGGAGCGGTGACGGGGCAGGCACCCGAAGCAACGCGAGGTAGAGCGCCAACGCGGCGGCGCCTGAGCCGGCCAGCAACAACAGGATGACGTTACGCCGGAGCCGCACAGGCAGTCGAGTCGAGGCAGGACGCAGGGCGCGCCGCTGCGAGGTGAGGGATGCGCGAGTGGTCTCGCCGATTATAGCGATGTGCCCGTCCGGTCACGCGCAAGCGTGCGCGACGCGGGCGAGCCGGCGAACACAGGAGGAGGCACACAGGAGGACGACGGGGGGTGGAGTTCATACCCCACCCCATGGCCCAATGGACAATGCGCGAGGTTGCCTCATCTAAGAACTGAGTGAAACGTGCGAGGTGAAACGTGAAACGCGAGGTTTACGCGATCCCGGGATGTCGCTACAATGTCAACCTCGCCGCTTGGGGGTATAGCTCAGCTGGGAGAGCGCTTGCATGGCATGCAAGAGGTCAGCGGTTCGATCCCGCTTACCTCCACCAAGACAATGCCGCCCGGCCCAACCGGCGGGGCGGCAGCAGTACCAGGTCCCCATCGTCTAGAGGCCTAGGACATCACCCTTTCACGGTGAGTACGGGGGTTCGAATCCCCCTGGGGACGCCAATAAAAACAAGCGCTTAGCGAACACAGCCAGCCGGCGGCAGCAGAAAACACCCACAATCGCACCCACAAAGCACAAGCTAGCGCTCGTCGCAGCGGTCGGTGCTAGTAAAGACGAAGCCGGGTCTTCGCGAGTTAGCGCAGCGCGGGAAGCACGCCGGCGAACGCGCTAATGACTATGGCGTTGCCGATGTCGATCAGGAACGCACCGACCACGGGCACAAGTATGAATGCCTGCGGAGCGTAGCCGTGGCGTTCGCAAACGGCCTGCATGTTGGCGATGGCCGTCGGCGTCGCGCCGAGCCCGAAGCCGCATTGCCCGGCCACGAGCGTCGCCGCTTCGTAGTTGGACCCCATCACGCGAAAGGTCACGGGCGTCGTGAACAGCGCGACGCCGATGGCCTGCAGCGCAAGGATGACGAAAAGCGGCAGCGCTAGGGCCGCCAGTTCCCAGAGCCTAAGATTCATCAACGCCATTGCGAGGAACAGCGACAGCGAAACCGCACCCACGAAGGTGAGTGCCTCGCCGTCGATTGCGTGCAACTTGGCCATGGCGAGCGTGTTGCGGATCAGCACGCCGACGAACAGCGTCCACACGAAAGTCGGCAGTGTGAACGTCGTGGTAGGCTGCTTGTGTCGGTCGATTTGACCAAGTCGATGGTATTTGCCACGATCATGCCGTGCACTTCGAAATCATTGGTGAGCTCTCGGCGGTCGCGACGATCGCTACCGGCTCCGGCATCCGGGAACTTGCGCGCCTGCGCAGGTACTATGGCCGCGGTCGATGGCGCAAGCGCAAGGGCGTCGGACGGGTGCGGTTGGCCGACGGCGAGATTGTGCTCGCGGAGCTGCACTGGTACGAGGCCACGGGCATTGGCAAACGTGAATTCAAGATCAAGCGGCTCCTGTGAGGATTGAATCCATGGCGCGAGCATCGAAAGGGCTGGTTGTCTGCATAAACAATGAGGGGTACTCGGTGTCGCTGGAGCGGCGGAAGCTGTATGTCACCATGCCCGACGCGGAGGCCACCAAACGCGGGCAGCTTCGGGTCATTGACGAGTCCGGAGAGGACTATCTATACCCGCAAGAATTCTTCGTGGCGGTTGAGCTGCCGCAGTCATTGCGACGACGTGTGCTGCAAGCGGTCTGACCGGAGTCCTCGAACGGACGTGCCGGTAAGCGCCACCACGCTGCGCGCAACAATCGTGGGGATAGAGCCCACCCCCCATGGGAACGCCAGTAGAATCCATGATATTGCCGCCTTGAGCGGCTTTTTTGTTGCCATCACCCCCGAACTTGCCCCCGATATCGCGGGGACCAAGAAGAAAAGCCCGGCGCGCGGCCGGGCGAAGTGCGTCGGGGAGGAGGTTGACGCACACCGCCATCGTGCCGATGATCCGTCCGGCGCGCACCTGTCAGGGGTAACAGGGGGTGACCATGCCGCCTGCGCCCGTCCGCGCCCCGAGCCTGTTCGCTTTCACGTCATCCGAGCGATCCACTTCTCATTAGGCGTCGCATGCACCAACATCCTCGCTCCACCACCACGATGACCTCGAGCATCAACACGGCTCGGCGCTCTGCCGTCAGGTCGGTCCTTCTGCTGCCGCCAGCTTTGGCCCTGACCAGCATGTCCGGCTGTCAAGCTGGCGCTCCAACCGATCGGCAACTGGTGTTCTCGTCGCTGCGGGAGGCAGAAGAAGAACTCACCAGACTTGCCGCGGCCAAGGAGTTAGCGTCGGGCGCAGCCTGGACCTGGGCACAAACGCTGGAGCACTGTGCTCAAAGCATCGAGTACTCCGTCAGCGGGTTTCCGGAGTCGAAGTCAAAGCTCTTTCAAAACACTGTTGGCGCGGCCGCGCTTGGAGTCTTCTCATGGCGAGGTCGAATGTCACATGATCTGGCAGAACCAATTCCCGGAGCGCCCGCCCTCCCGCGCGCGACACCTCCGGAAGTCGCGTTGGCACGACTGAGGGCCTCCGTGGCCAGCTTCAGGAGCTGGTCCAGACCGCTCCAACCGCACTTTGCATACGGAGCCTTAGACAGGGATGCGTACGAACGAGCGCACGCGATGCATCTCGCGAATCACCTGTCGCAGTTCCGGGCAGTCAGTTGAACCCGTCGCAGTGCTGGCACGCTGTCGTCGGTGCGCCGCATGACCAATAAGGTCGGATCGTGCGAGCGACGCGAAGCCACGATCTGAACCGCTTGCTGGACGAGCCCCCGGGGAACGCTGACCGGGCCGCGCCGAAGATAACTGCAGGACCGTGACCATACCATCCGAGCCGATCCGTGCCGAGCAACGCCTCGCAAGCGAATTGGACCGCTCCCAGCGCTTGCGGGCGCGGGCGTTGGAAGACGACACGTATGCCGCACGAAGGACGAAGCTGCGTGAATGGCAGGCTCGCCGCCTTGCTCGAACTCATGCCGATCTGCTCGAATCCCCGAGATTCCACGCCGGCACCGATTTCTTCCTGACCGATCTCTACGGAGCGAGGGATCTGAGCGAGGGCATCGACGAGGTGCGGCGCATCGTCCCGGCGATGGTCCGCGTGTTGCCCGCATCGGCGCTGGAGACCATCGCTGACGCGATCGAGCTCGACGCTATGACCGAGGATCTCGATGCTGCCCTGGTGGGTGCGCTTGGTCCCCTTGACGATTCCATCTCGGCGGCCGCCTACGCGGCCGCGTATCGCGAGGTCGGCCGCCGGGATGACCGGCTCCGCCAGATCGGTCTGATCGCCCGCCTCGGCCAATCGCTCGACAGCCTCAAGCGCAAGCCGTTCGTCGGTGTTGGCTTGCGGATGATGCGCAAGCCCGCCGCGCTCGCCGGGTTCGGCCGACTGCACGGCTTCCTCGAGCGAGGCTACGCTGCCTTTCGCATGATGAGCGGCAGCGCCGAGTTCCTGGACATCGTCGCCGAGCGCGAAAAGCGGGTCTCGGAAGCCCTGTTTGCAGGCGACGACTCCGTGCTCGGCTGACGTCGTCGTGACCGCTTACCTGAGCAGAGGCGCGCGTGCTCGCCCGCGAGCCGTCCCTGCCCTTCCGCGAAGAGCCCGCGTTGTTCGTGCGCCACCGGCAGGCTGATATACTCGCCGGCGTCCTTTCAACCACGACACTCTGGATCGATATGGATATCAAGAACGCCACCTTCATCGTAACCGGCGGCAGTTCCGGTCTGGGCGCCGGAACCGTCGAAATGGTCGTTGCCGCCGGCGGCAACGCGATCATCGCCGATGTCTCGAAACAGCAGGGCGAAGCGCTTGCGGCCAAGCTCGGCGGGAATGCCCGCTTCGTGGAATGCGACGTCACGCGCGAAGACCATGCCAGGGCGGCGGTGGGTGCCGCGCTGGCCGCGTTCGGCGGACTGCACGGACTCGTGAACTGCGCCGGCATCGCCATCGGCGAGAAGACCCTGGGCAAGGAAGGGCCGCATCCGCTGGACACGTTCGCCCGCGTGATCAACATCAACCTGATCGGCACCTTCAACATGATCCGGCTCGCCGCCGAAGCGATGGCCAAGCAAGCGCCGAATGCCGGCGGCGAGCGCGGCGTGATCGTCAACACCGCGTCGGTCGCCGCGTTCGACGGGCAGATGGGGCAGGCGGCCTATTCGGCGTCGAAGGGCGGAATCGTCGGCATGACGCTGCCGATCGCCCGCGACCTCGCCCGCAACGGCATCCGGGTGATGACGATCGCCCCGGGACTGTTCGAGACGCCCATGCTGCTGGGGCTGCCGCAGGAAGTGCAGCTCGCGCTGGGCAAGGTGGTTCCCTTTCCGTCGCGGCTCGGCAAGCCCGCCGAGTACGCGCAGCTCGTCAGGCAGATCGTCGAGAACGCGATGCTGAACGGCGAAGTGATCCGGCTCGACGGCGCGGTCCGGTTGCAGCCGAAGTAGGCCTTTCACGGCCTTCGCGTCGGGTCGACCACGATCGAGGGGAAGGCGCGGCAACGATACGTGCGGGGGGACCGGCGGTTGCCGGCGCGCGCGATCTCCTGGTGAACAAAGCGCAGCGCTGGCCGCCCCCCAACGCACCCTATGCTCTGGCGTCGCGCCGACCGCGCGAGCGCCGTCCAGCGGATTCGTGAGCGACAGCAGGATGTCCGCGTACCATGCGCAGTTCAGTCCCAGGCACTCATCCTGCTGCTGGTCGCGCGTACGCATGTCCAATCGCCCCGAGTGCACGCCGAGCAGTTTCCAGGGAAGGTCGCTGTCTGTGAGCTCCGATTCCGGCGCGCGCATCACCACGGCGGCGCCGCTGGTTCCGCGGTGCGTGCGTCCGTCGGTGAGGAACAACCCCTGCCCCTGGAACCTCACCCCGAAGGACGAGGCGATCGTCGCCTGGCGGACGACCGGCAGGTGATGGAGCGTATCGAAGAACCCCAGCGGGAATCCTACGATCAGCAGCGGCGCGCCCACCTCGATATCCTGCAACGAAGCCTGCAGGTGCTGCGGGGTGAAGGCCCGCAGGAACAGCGGATCGGGCAGGGCGCCGCGCTCGAGTTCGATGACCGCGACGTCGATCTCCGCCTGCCGAGTCGGCGCCCTGCCGCCATACGGCGCGGCCGTCCCTGTACAACAGGACCGAAAAGCCGACGACCCGCGTCAGGTTCGCCTCGTCGACATGAAGGACGAGCTCGATGCGGTCAGGAAAGTGCCCGCTCGGCTCGTCGTAGACCACGTGGCGGCTGGTGATGAGAAACAGCCTGCCTTCTCGCGCAAAGAAGAAGCCGCTCGCCCGGGTGAGCAACAGCCCGCCCCTGAAAGTGGACACCTGTGTCGCGGTCAGCAACAGGGATTCGGCCATCACGGAGCGGCCGGGGATTCGAACAGCCAGCGGGCGAGCAGACCGTCGTAAGCCCGCGGAGCGCGCGGCGAGCAATCCGTTCGCGCCGCCCAGCACTTCCTCGAAAAAGGCCAGCGTCAGATCGACGGTGGCCGCCTTCACCAGCGGATTGAGGTCGCGTCCGCCCGCGCCCAGGCGGTCGGTAAACATGCTGTGCGAACCGTCACGAAACGCCACGAGCGCCTTGCGCGCACTGCCGGTCGCCGCAAAGACGCGCACCCGGTCCTCGTAGCCGGAGAAGTAGCCGGGAATCCGGATCTCGTCGCCCGTCGCCGTGATGTGCAGCGTCGGGATGCCGATCGGCCGCACGACGGCCTCCGGATCAGGTTCGCCGTGGAAGGGAGGCGCACTGATGATGACGCCGCCGACGATACGGCTGTCGCGGTAACTGACCGTTCCTTGCGCTCGCGCGAACTGCGCTCCGGCGGCCAGCAAGACCGTGTTGGCACCATAGGAATGACCCGCAGCAAGAATCCGCCCAGCATCGACCGCGTCGGCAAGCTGCGGATCAGCGAGCACCTCGTCAAGGGCGAAGTGAAGGTCGCGCACGCGGTTGACGGCCTCGACCTCGCTCGCTGCGGATTGCAGTCGGGACACCATGTCAAACGGGTTTCCACTCCACAGGCGGCTGTCGCTGCCGGCGTGCTGCAGGTGCAGGCTGGCATAGCCGTGCGCCGCCCAATTCGCGCCGAGATAGGAATAGCCCTCGCGCGAACCGCCCATGCCGTGCGAAAAGACCACCAGCGGGACCGGCGCGCGGCGCGCCCCCGCGCGAGGCAGGTAGAGCTTGGCCAGCACCTCGCGCTGCCGCTCGCGGTCGATCCACTGGAAGTAGCGGGTGTCGTAAGCGCCCGCCGGTGGAACCAGATTGGCCTCGACCAGCGCCGCCTGGCTGCGTGCCGACCAGGACTCGACAAACGCGCCTCCCGCGCCCTTCCGGCGCTCCCGCGCAGGCGGCAAGCCACGTCGCGCACGCCGCGAGCGCCACTACGGCGGCAACACGAATGGCACTCGTCGGCGTACGCCTTGCTGTACTCATCATCGGACACCCCTTATCTGCGCTCGCCCTCTGAGCATCCCGGGCAGACCAACTTCAGGCTTCAAGGGCGCCGAGGCGCCTTGCCGGCAGCAAACCCGTCCCGGACGCAACCGATGCCCGCTGGCGACCCGTGCCCAGCCCAGGGCCGCAACCGCCCGAAGCACCCCTGCCGGACCCGAACCTCGACCAAGCATGATCGCTCAGTGCTGCAGTTGCCCATAGAGCCGGCTGTACAGCCCGTCACCCTGGATCAGCTCATCGTGCCGGCCTTCCTCGATGATCTCACCACCATCGAATACGTACGCGCGGTCAGCTTGCTTCACCGCGCTCAGGCGATGGGCAATGATAAGCGTCGTGCGGTTCTTGAGGAACTCACGCAGCGCCTCATGCAGTCTCGCCTCGGTTTCGGCGTCGAGCGCTGAGGTGGCCTCGTCCAAGATCACGACCTGGGGGTCCGACAGCACCATGCGAGCGATCGCCAGACGCTGGCGCTGGCCCCCGGAAAGGCGCACGCCCTGGCGGCCAACGACGGTATCGAGGCCATACGGCAGCGCGCGCACGGTATCGGCCAGCTGCGCGACGTCCAGGGCCCGCCATAGCGCTTCGTCGGCGAGTTCGCGGCCCAGGGTCAGGTTCATGCGCACCGTGTCGTTGAATAGCGCCGGGTGCTGCAGCACGGTGGCGACGTGGCTGCGCACGACTTCCATGCCGATCTCGGTCATCGGCACGCCGTCGAAGATCACCGTGCCGGAGTTGGGCGGATACATGCCCAGCACCACCTGGACGAGCGTCGACTTGCCGCCGCCGGAGGCACCCACCAGCGCGACCTTTTCCCCGGGCCGGATCTTGAGGCTCACGCCGTTCAGCACGGGGGACTCTGCATAGCTGAAGCGGACGCCTTGCACCTCGACCCCGACCGTATGCTTGCCCGCGAAAGGATCCTTCTGGTGTGGATAATGCGGCTCTTCCCGCAGTTCGAGCAACCGGTTGATGCGTGCCAAAGCGGCCTTCGCGGCGTAGAAGGCGTATTGGATGCCGAGGATTTCCTGCACTGGCCCCATCATGAACCAGAGGTAGCCGAACACCGCCATCATCTGGCCGATGCTGAGATCGGAGTAGACGACCATCAGCATGCTGATGGCGCGGAATATGTCGAAGCCGAACAGAAACACCACGAAGGACAGGCGCCCGGCTGCATCGCTCTTCCACGAGAAGGCGGCGGCGTGGGTGCGGATCCCGCGCGCCCGGTCGACCACCCGGGCGATGTAATGACGTTCGCGGTTGACGGCGCGCAGCTGCTGGATGGCGTCCAGGGTTTCGGTCAGCGCCTGCTGGAATAGCTCGAAGGCGCTGTTCTCGCGCTTCTTGAGGGTCTTCACGCGGTTGCCCAGCACCATCGTGAAATAGATGACTGCCGGGTTGAGCAGCAGGATGAACAGCGCCAGCTGCCAGTGCATCCAGAGCAGAACGACGGCAGTACCGACGATCGACAGCAGCGCCACCAGGAACTTCGATACCGAGACGCCGATGAACGTGTCTATCGCGTCCAGGTCCTTGACGAAGTGCGATGCGACTGCGCCGCTGCCCAGCGTTTCGTACTCCGACATGGCGATGCGGCTCAAGCGCAGCAGCATCTGCTCGCGCATGCGGAAGACCACGTCCTTGGCGATCAGGGTGAAGCTGCGACCCTGCCAGACGCCCAGGATCAGCGCGGCCAGCCGCAGTGCCAGCGTAAGCGCCAGCAGCGCGCTGATGTACAGCACCGGGCCGTGCCAGGCGACAGGGAACTGGCTGTTCAGCCAGGCCACCAGGCGACCGGGCTGGTGCAGCAGCACTTCGTCCACCAGCAACGGCATCAGGAGGGGGATCGGCACGCTCGCCACCGCCGCCAGGATGGCGACGATGTGGGCGCTGATCAGATCCCCCTTGTGCTCGCCGACGATGCCAAGGATGGAGGACCAGGTATAGGTGAAGGGCATCGATGCCACGAGCCGGGCACGCCAAGGCGCGTTGCCGGGTCTTCGTCCGCCGGCCCGTGCACGGGGCCGCTCTATTGAGGGATCTCGAATCAGGTTCCGCAGAAGGTGCGGTAGCCCTCGGTGACGTGGGCGGGCGCCGGCTCGGCGTAACCGGCCCGTTCGCGAACATCGTCGTACGGCTGCCCGAGGGCCTCGAGCAAGCGCTCGAAGGGCCCAAGGTCGCCTGCGTCCGACGCCGCCGCCAGCGCCTCCTCCACGCGGTGGTTACGGGGAATCACCACGGGGTTGACGCGGCGCATCCCTTCGGCGCGTGCCACTCCGGCCCGCGCTGGATTCGTCCCTGCGCGGCTGTCCTCGCTTGCGCAGCGGGCCTGCCAGCGCGCCAGCCACGCGTCCAGTGCGCCCGCGTCCGAGAATAGCGCGCGCAGCGGAACTTGGTCACCCGTTGCGGCATCGGCAAGCCTGCGCCACCCGAGCGTGAAATCGACTCGGTCGGCGTGCAGCAGGGCCAGCCAGTCCTCGGCCAGCGCGGCGTCGGCGCGGTCGTCCTCCGGTTCGCCTGCGCGAAGGCCCAGCTTGGCGCGCTGTCCGCGCAGCAGGTGCCTGCGGTACTCCGCGGGGAAGGCAGACAGGACCTCGGTGGCCATCGCCACGGCCTGCTCGGCACGATCGGAGATCAGCGGCAGCAGCGCCTCGGCCAGGCGTGCGAGGTTCCAGACCGCGATGTCAGGCTGGTTGGCGAACGCGTAGCGTCCTGTGTGGTCGATGGAACTGAACACCGCGCCGGGTTCGTAGGCTTCCATGAAGGCGCAGGGACCGTAATCGATCGTCTCGCCCGATATCGCCATGTTGTCGGTGTTCATCACGCCGTGGATGAAGCCCACGTTCATCCACCGGGCGACCAGCGCCGCCTGGCGTTGCGCCGCGGCCTGCAGCAGCGCGAGGAACGGATCGGGTGAGCTCGCCAAGGCGGGGTCGTGCCGCGCGAGCGTGTACTCGGCGAGTCTGCGCACACGTTCGACGTCCCCCCGCGCGGCAAAGAACTCGAAGGTCCCGACGCGGATGTGGCTTGCCGCCACCCGCGTCAACACGGCGCCAGGCAGCGAGCGCTCGCGTTCGACGCGCTCGCCCGTCGCCACGACCGCCAGCGCCCGGGTAGTCGGGATGCCCAGCGCGTGCATGGCCTCGCCGATCAGAACTTCGCGCAGCATGGGCCCGACGGCGGCCTTGCCGTCGCCGTTGCGGGCGAAAGGAGTGCGGCCGGACCCCTTGAAAGCGATGTCCCGCCGGCGACCTTCGCGGTCGACCACCTCGCCGAGAAGCAATGCGCGACCATCGCCGAGCTGGGGCGAGAAGCCGCCGAACTGGTGGCCCGCATAGGCCTGGGCCAGCGGTTCCGCGCCTTCGGGCAACGCGTTGCCGCCGAACGTCGCCGCCCATCCGGCATCGTCCAGCGCCACGACGTCGAGGCCGAGTTCGGTCGCCAGGGAACGATTGAGGAACAGGAGGCGCGGGGCAGGCACGGCGGTCGGGCGCCAGGGCACGTAGAAACCCTCGAGCTCCCGGGCGAAGGAGTTGTCGAAGCGGAAGCTGGCGGCGGAAGCCAGCGGTCGATCTGCTGCCCGATTCTGAACGATTGCCAAGGAGTCCCCTGCAGGTCCGCGCTGCGCGCGGCTTGAGTCCGATGAGGCGTCGGTCCGGGTACGCTGACTGACCCTGAATCAGGCAATCCGGTTCCGCACGCAGTTCCCGCCGCATCCACCGGTTTCCAGCCGCTGCGACTGCCCCTGCGGCCACTGCGGAAGATAACACCCCCGGGGCGCCCCCCTGGTGTCCACCCTCACTGCTGCGCCGGCGCGCTGGAGCCCATGCGCCGCGCGCGGGATCGCGCCGGGCTCCCCGCCCCCTTCAAGACGTCCAACGACGTGCTACGCTGATTCGACACCGCGTCCCGACCACCTCGGGGGCAGTGGCATTGCGTCCGGGTTGACGCGGGGCGAGTGCAACGCAGGAGCGCGCGCGGGCGCTTGGGAAAGGGAACGATATGCCGAATTTCGCCAGAACGCACGTTATCGATCTTTTCGTGCTCACATGGTTCATCGCCTGTTGGGCGGGATACGCCCATTTCGCGAAGCGCAAGGCGCGGCGCACGGCGAGCCTCGTCGTGGCGATGCGTCTCTACCGGCGGGAGTGGTTCCGACGCGTGCTGCAGCACGAGAACCGCATCGCCGACATCGCCGCGTTCAACAGCCTGCTGACCAGCGCCACCTTCTTCGCGTCGACCGCGATCCTGATTCTGGGAGGCCTTGTCGCGATGCTGGGGACCACGGATCGCGTCGTCGACGTCGTCGCCGAGCTGCCCTTCGCGCGGCCCGAGTCCGAGTGGTTTTCGCGCGTCAAGATCTTCCTCGTCATCGGCGTCTTCGTCTATACGTTCTTCAAGTTCACGTGGTCGATCCGGCAGTATCACTTCTGCACGGTCCTGGTTGGCGCCGCGCCGCTCACGAACGAGCCCAAGGAGCACGATGACTACGTCGACACGATGACCAAAGTCGCAAGCCACGCGGCAGAGGATTTCAACCAGGGACTGCGTGCGTTCTATTTCGCACTTGCGGCCATCGCGTGGTTCTTTCATCCTTGGCTTTCGGTTGCGAGCTCCCTGCTCGTCGTGTGCATCCTGCGTCAACGTGAGTTCCGATCGAGGACGCTTCTCGCGCTCACAGTCCCTGCCGTGATAAACCGCTCGCCGGACCTCCCGGCCAAACGGCCCCCGCCAAGGTAGTCGTGGCCCGCGTTGTCCCGCCCCGGCCGACGTCGTGATGAACCTGGCGCCCGCCCGCGAAGCGACGCCGGCACACGTCATGTTCAGCGAGTGCCCCGGGTTCAGCGCACGTTGCCTACCAGCCGATGCCGGGGATGGCCGGTCTGGGACCGTCGAGTCTGAACGCGAGCCGCGTGATCGTGCTGCGCCAGGCGCGCAACGGCAGCTTCCAGGTCATCGAGGAATCGGGAGCGATCGATCCCAGGCAGCGCGCGGTCGGGACCCGCTGACCGGTGCGCTTCGATGACCGCAACCCACAGGAGGAACACACCATGAGCCTCAACGAACTCTGCACCCAGGGTGCCGCGGAACTGGCGGCGATGATCCGAGACCGCCAGGTCAAGTCGCGCGACGTGGTCGACGCCTGCCTGGCGCGCATCGAGGAAGTCAATCGGACCGTGAATGCGGTGACGGTGACGCTGGCCGACTCGGCCCGCGCTGCGGCCGCCACCGTCGACAAGGCGCTGGCCGCCGGCGAACGGCTCGGGCCGCTCGCCGGCGTGCCGTTTACCATCAAGGAGAACGTCGACGTCAAGGGCTCGGCCACCACCTGGGGCGTCAAGGCGCTGGCCGACCAGATCGCCGCTGCCGACGCGCCGATCGTCGCGCGCCTGCGCGAAGCCGGCGCGATCCCGCTGGCCCGCACCAACCTGCCAGACTTCGCGTTCCGCTGGGACACGGTCAGCGGGCGCGCCGGCCGCACGCGCAACCCATGGGATTCGACACGCTCACCGGGCGGATCGTCCGGCGGCGATGCCGCCGCGCTGGCGATCGAGGACCGAGCACCGGCCCTCACCCCGATCGAGCCACGGGGCAAGCGAGAGGCCAATGGGCCGAGCTAGAAGAGGCAGGCCTATTCGCGGCGGCCGTCGCCGATGAGTGAGCGCGCGCAGGCGAGCGCTTCCGCCCGGCGCGCCATCGCACGCGTCATGCCCTTGAAGATGAACAGGTGGAAGGGGACCAACACCGCCCAGTACAGCAATCCCCATACCCCCTGCGGGTGCCAGTACGCGGTCTCGGTGAGCCGCGTGCGGCCGTCGGGCAGCGGCTCGATCTCGAATTCGAGGATGCCCGAGCCCGGCGCCTTCATCCCGAAATGGAGCGTGAGCCGGCGGTTGCGCTCGAGCCCGATCACGGTCCAGTAGTCGATTCCGTCGCCCAGGCGGAGGTCGGTCGGATCGCGGCGGCCGCGCGTGAATCCCGGGCCGCCGAGCAGCCAGTCGGCGAGTTCGCGCAGCGTCCACAGCCCGTTCATGTAGAAGTACCGATTGGCGCCCCCGAGGCTCGTCACCACCTGCCACAACGCCTCGGGGGACGCTCGCGTGTCGGCGTGGCCGGCTGCTTTCTTGGCGTAGAACGCGTAGTCGGGACGGTACGCGCGGTACATCATCGTGCCCTCGGTCCAGCGGGCCGTGACCGCGTGGGCGCGCTCGGCGGCGAGGGCGGCCTCGACCGCCTCGCGGAACGTGAGCAGGCGCTGCGGCACCAGCGCCCGCAGCCTCGCGTCGTCGGGCAGGATGTCGTGCTTGAGCCCGCCGATCAGCGCTCGCGCAATGCTCGCCGGCACCGCGGTGACGAGGCCCAGCCAGTACGACGACAGCTTGGGCGAGAGCACGGGCACGCGCAGGATCCGCGGGCGCCGTCCGATGACCGCGCCGAAGGCGAGCATCATCGCCTCGTAGGACAGGATCTCCGGGCCGCCGGCGTCGTAGATCATCCCTTCGGCCTCCGGACGCGCCGCGACGGCGACCAGGTAGTGCAGCAGGTTCGGCAGCGCGATGGGCGCCGAGCGCGATTGCACCCACTTCGGGGTCACCATCACCGGCAGGTGGTAGACGAGGTCGCGCATCACCTCGTACGCGGCCGAGCCGGGCCCGACGATGATGCCGGCGCGGATCTCGGTCACCGGCACCGGGCCTGCGCGCAGCCGGTCGCCGGTTTCCTTGCGCGAGACGAGGTGCTCGGAGTCGGCCCCGGGGGGCACCAACCCGCCGAGGTAGACGATCCGGCGCACGCCGGCGTCGGCGGCCGCGCGGGCGAAGTTCGACGCCGCCTCGAGGTCGAGCCGGCCGAAGTCGCGGCCGGCGCCCATCGAGTGGACGAGGTAGTAGGCGACGTCGACGCCGTCGAGCGCTGCCGCCAGCGTCGCTGGCGCGAGGGCGTCGGCCTCGACCAGCTCGACGTCCTTCCACTCGCGCGCTTCGAGCACCTTGCGGTTGCGCGCGGCGGCACGCACGCGCACCGCCGTGGCCTGCAGCGCGGGGACGAGGTTGCTGCCCACGTAGCCGCTGGCGCCGAAGACGAGCGCCAGCGCTGGGCGCGACGCGGCGGCAGGGGGCGAACCGATCGCGACGGCGAAGGCGGGCGGGGGCGGCATCACTGCTGCAGCGGGTCAGCCGGCGGCATCGACCGCGCACGCTTCGGGCGGCGTCCCCAGCGCGACGATGTCGTGCCTGCCTCGGGCGAGAGTACGCAGCAGCAGGCGGGCAATGTCGGGATCGAACTCGGGCCGCGGCCGTTGTTCGACGAGCTGTCCGAGCGCTGCCTCGTCGCTCGCGCTGCCGAGCCAGCACCAGTCGTGCACGACGTGCAGATCGGTGCGCCCGGACAGCGTGTCGTGCTCGCGGATGGCCACCGGGCCAGGGTACGGCCAAGGGGGAATGCGCAACGGTTCCAGCGCCGCGGCGAGCCGCGCCTGATGTGCTCCCGGCGTCTCGGCGCCCACGCAAGCGCCCGCGCAGCGCCGCACCTGCCGCGCGAAACAGGGGCCGCTGCGCTTTTCGAGCCCGAGCGCGGTCCAGCACAACGCGTGCTCGGTGGCGAGGTGGCGCAGCGCCTCGCGCGCCGTGCGGCGCGAGGTGAACGGGCCGTAGCGCCCCGGCAGGTCGGCCGCGTCGAGACCGGATGCGCAGTGCAAGCGCGGCGGCCCGGGCGGTGCCGGCAACTCGATCACGACCGCCTCGGCCTTGCGCCGCAGCGCGTGGTTGTGGGCCGGCAGCAAGGACTTGACCAGCGCCGCTTCGCGCAGCAGGGCACCGATCTCGCCGGCGGTGGTCTCGAACTCGATGCGGCGGACCTCCGCCGACAGGCGCTGGTCCGTCGCCGACCGGTAGTCGGACGAGAAATGCGCGGCGACGCGCTCGCGCAGGTTCTTGCTCTTGCCCACGTACAGCGGATGCGCGTTGAGGCCGTAGAAGCGGTAGACGCCCGGCGACTCGGGCAGCGCGTCGAGGGCGTCGCGCGGCAGGTGCGGGGGCAGGCTCGGCATCCTCAGCACCCGCCGGGCCGCCTCCTCGATCACCTCGGCCGGCAACCGGGCGTACAGCGCCGCGAGGAACGACCAGAGCACCTGCGCGTCGCCCAACGCGCGGTGGCGGTGGCCCGCGTTCAACCCGTGCCGGGCGATGACGCTGTCGAGGCTGTGCGACGGGGCGTCGGGATCGAGGCGCCGCGAGAGCTTGACCGTGCACAGCACGCGGGCGCTGAAGCCGCGCCCGAGCCGCGCGAAGGCGTGCTTGAGGAAGCCGTAGTCGAACCGCGCGTTGTGCGCGACCAGCACCGCGCCGGCGGTGCGGCGCTCGACCTCGGCGGCGATCGCCGCGAACGACGGCGCGCCCTTCACCATCGCGTCGGTGATGCCGGTCAGCGCCTGAATTGCCGGGGGTATCGGCCGACCGGGATCGATCAGCGTCGACCACGCGTCGACGACGGGCGGGCCGCCCGCCGGATCGGCGGTGACGCGGACGACGGCGACCTCGGTGATGCCGTCGGCGGCCGCGTCCATCCCGGTCGTCTCCAGGTCGACGAGCGCGAGCACGGGGGCGAACAGGCGCATGGTGTTCAGGTTCGAAGTCGGCGCGGCGAAGGACGGCGCGGGTATTGACCGCAGAACGATCGTTCGCTATTGTAACCGCATGTCGAACGATCGTTCCTACCTGTCGCGGCTGCAGGACTATTACGCCGCACACCGCGTCCTGCCATCGTACGCTTCGATCGGACAGCTGCTTGAACTCAAGTCCAAGTCGTCGGTCGCGGCGATGGTGGCGCGGCTCAAGCTCGCCGGATTCATCGAGTCCACACCCGACAAGCGCCTCGCGCCGACCCGGCGGTTCTTCGAGCGCCCGCTCGCGGAATCGCCGGTGCACGCCGGCCTGCCCAGCGCCATCGACGACGCGCCGGGCGACGCGCTCACCATCGACGACTACCTGATCGAGCGCCCCTCGCAGACCGTGCTCGTGCGCGTCCGGGGCGATTCCATGATCGACGCCGGCATCCTCGAGGGCGACCTCGTCGTCGTCGAAAAGGCGGCCGCGGCCAAGCGCGGGGACATCGTCATCGCCATCGTCGACGGCGAGTTCACGCTCAAGCGCCTCGAGCTCGAGAACGGCGCCTTCGTCCTCAAGCCCGAGAACAGGGCGTATCCGGTGATCCGGCCCGAAGGCGCGCTCGAGATCTTCGGCGTGATGACGGGCCTCGTGCGCAAGCTCTGACGGCGCCAACGCGAAACCCGGTGGCGCGCCGCGAGCGCGCGCCGCGCCCGCGTTACGCGCGCTCGACTTCCACCAGGCAATCGTAGAACGTTGCCCCCGCGCCAAGGTCGGTCAGCGCCTGGCTCGTGACGGCGTTGGCGTTGGCGCCACCCGGCGACAGCTTCTTCCACCAGATCGACGGGGCGACGGCGACACCGGGCCGGGCGCGGGCGGTGACCTCCAGGCGCGCCGTGAAGCTCCCGCGGTCGTTGCGGACGCGCACGTCGTCGCCGTCGGCGAGCCCGCGCGCCGCGGCGTCGTCGGGATGGAGGTGGAGCCGCGGCGCGCCTTCCTCGGCAAGGAAGGTCGGCAGGTTGGCGAACGACGAGTTCAGGAAATTGCGCGCCGGCGGCGACACGAACGCCAGCGGATGGCGGCGCGCGAGCGCCGGGTTGCTCGCCACCGACTCGCGCGGCGGGACGAAGTCGGGCAGCGGATCGTGACCCTGTGCCGCCAGCGCCGCCGAGTGGAACTCGCAGCGCCCCGACGGCGTGGGGAAGCCGCCCTGCGCGAACGGCGCGTAGGGCTCGGGCACCGCCAGCCGCGCGAATCCGCGCGCCAGCAGTGCTTCCCAGTCGAGGTTCGCGGCGCGCGGATCGGCGCGCCGGAACGCCTGGCGCGCGAGCGCCTCGTCGCTG
Organism: uncultured beta proteobacterium; assembly: GCA_963713275.1. Taxonomy (GTDB): domain Bacteria; phylum Pseudomonadota; class Gammaproteobacteria; order Burkholderiales; family Casimicrobiaceae; genus CAIWHR01. The sequence continues at coordinate 25,523 of CAVQLG010000029.1, read as the reverse complement.
TCCCGGAAGCACGCGTCGGTGAATCCCATCCGCGCTGCGAGCAGGCGGAACACCTCGGTGTTGGGTTTCGCTTCGCCGAGCGGCGCGATCGCGGGCTGGTTGAGCTGCACGTGCAGGTGGCCATACGAGTGGTGGATGTCGAGCTGCTCGAGCTGCGTCGTCGCCGGCAGCAGGATGTCCGCGTAGTCCGCGGTGTCGGTCTGGAAGATCTCGTGCACGACGCAGAAGAGATCCTCGCGCGCGAAGCCCGCGGCGACCCGCGTCGCGTCGGGGGCGACCGCCACGGGGTTCGCGTTGTAGACGTAGATCGCGTCGACCGGAGGATCGCGCACTTCGAGCAGCACGTCGCCGATCGCGCTCATGTTGAGCGTGCGCGGTCGGCCGACGACGAGATCGGGGCGCTCGAGCGCGGCGCTGTCGACGGGATAGGTGCCCGACGACGACAGCAGCGCGCCGCCGGCGGGATCGCGCCACGCGCCGACCAGGGCAGGCAGGCAGGCGATCGCGCGCACGGCGTTGCCGCCGCCCGCGTGGCGCTGCAGCCCGTAGTTGAGGCGAATCGCCGCCGGCCGGATGCGGCCGTAGTCGCGCGCCAGTTCGACGACGGTGTCCGCGGCGAGGCCGCAGATCGCCGCGACCCGCGCCGGCGGGTACTGCGCCGCGCGCGCCGCGAGCGCCTCGTACCCCAGCGTGTAACGGTCGACGTAGTCGCGATCGACGAGCCCGTCGCGAATCAGCACGTGCATCATTCCCAGCGCCAGCGCGGCGTCGGTGCCCGGCAGCGGGGCGACGTGCCGGTGGCATTTCTCCGCGGTCGCGCTGCGCCAGGGGTCGATCGCGATGAGCATCGCGCCCCGGCGCTTCGCCTCCTGCGCGCGGGTCCAGAAATGCAGGTTCGACACGATCGGGTTGCTGCCCCAGATCAGGATCAGTCTGCTCTCGGCGAAGCGCTCAACGTCGGTCCCGATCGCCGCCCCCACGGTGGCGACCCAGCCGGCCTTGCCGGCAGTGGAGCAGATCGTCCGGTCGAGGAGCGTGGCGCCCAGGCGGTGGAAGAAGCGCCGGTCCATCGAGCTCGACTGCAGCAGGCCCATCGTGCCGGCGTACGAATACGGCAGGATCGCCTGCGGGCCGTGCGGCGAAGCGGCGATCGCGCGGAACCGCGCGGCGATGGTGTCGAGTGCTTCGTCCCAGCCGATGCGGGCGAACCTGCCTTCGCCTTTCCGGCCGACGCGTCGCATGGGATGCAACAGCCGTTGGTCCGAATACGTGCGCTCGAGGTAGCGCGCGACCTTCGTGCACAGCGCGCCGCCGGTGGGCGGATGGTCGGCCGCGCCGCGCACGGCGATCGCGCGACCCGCCTCGACCGTGACCTCCAGCGCACAGGTGTCGGGGCAGTCGTGAGGACAGGCGCCGCGCACGAGCGTGCGCGTGCGATTGCCGGGAGCGGGCATGGCGATGGGCGTGGGTCGCGATCGGCCGATTGTACGACGGTTGGCGCGCCCGGGCGGCGAGTCTCGCGTCCCGCCTGTTGCGCGAAGGCGGAGGCGTTCGGCGAGCGCCGAGTTGCCGGGGCGTTCCGGGCCGGCGGCGCGCCTGCGCTGTGCGCGGCGGCTTGTAGCCCACCGGCATGCCCGCCGGCGGCAGGCGGTTGCCGGCTTTCGCCGTCAGCTTCGCGGCCGCTCGCCTGCGTGCCTCGGGAACAACCTTCGCGAGCGGTTGCACTGCCCGCTTCCCGGGGGAAACGGCCCACCCGAGCCGCCAGCCGTGCGATGCGCGGCGAGCAACGCGGCAATCCGGTGGGCCGGCGCAAAGACCGGCCCGCCTCCCGCTCGTGCTCTGCCGCGTCTCGACGCGGGTCGCGTGGCACGGTTGCTGCTCTATGCCAGGCGGGAGTCCACCGCGCCGTGCGCGGGACGACCGAGGAGCGGGCAATGAACTACACCTATTACGATTATCTCGACATCGCTCCCGGCGCGAGCCCGGCACGCATCGACGCCGCGTACGCGCAGATCCTCGAGCGGTTCGGGTACGGCGTGTCGGATTCGGGCCAGGATCTCGCGGGGCTTGTGCGCGAGATCCACGCCGCGTACGAGGTGCTGTCGAATCCCGCGAAGCGCCAGCGCTACGACGCCGAGCTGGAACGCGCGGCGCGCATCGCCGATATCGAACTCAAGGAAGCGCTGGACCAGGGCGTGCCGCGCAGTACGCGTGTCGTTCAGGACATCCCGGCTTCGATGCTGCAAGCCTATCAATCGCTCGCCGCCTGAGCAGCCTTCGCCCACTGGAGCCGCCATGGAAAAATGCGTGACCTGCCACTTCTACGATCGACGTCATGCGCGGGCTGTCGATGGGCGCGCGGCGCGGTCCGGTCAGTGCCGCCGCACCGCTCCGCTGCTTAGCCCCGTCTCCACCAAGTCCTACCAGATCGAGGGCGTCTGGCCCACGGTGCGCGACGACGACTGGTGCGGCGAATGGAAGATCCTGCCGCGCCGTCCGGCGGCGGCGCCGAACGGGCACCAAAGCATGGCGATCGTCGCGCCGCTGGCGGCCGTCGGTGCCGTCGAACCGCACCGGCCGGGTGCCGAGGCCGCGTCGCCGGCCGCGATGCCGTCCGGCGCCTGCGGCATGGCCGCGGACTAGCAACGAGTACGCGACGTCGCCGCCGCGCGGGGCGGCAAGCCTGTTAACGCGAACTCGCCGCCGCGCTGAGCGGCAAACCTGTCACCCGGGCTCGCGCGGCAGCGCAGGCGCACTCCGGTCCGGCCGGGGCGCGCCTTGCCCGTCGCGAGGCCGCGACGGCGCCCGGGCTAGAATTGCACGTAAGCGCCGCAGCGTCACGCCGCGCAGGCGCCGTTCGCCCCGCCCATCCGTGCCCATGATCGCCTGTGAACCGCGTCGTGCCGCTTTCGCCGGCGCGAACGGCGCGCGCACGCGCGGCGCCGGGGCCGGAGGGGCCGCGGGCGGACGGGGCGTCGCCGCGGTGATCAGGCATGAACGACGCCGCGCTGAATCCGGCGCTTGCCGCGGCGCTTGCCGCGGGAACGACGGTCATCGTGCCGAACAACCGCCTGGCGCGCCGGCTGACGGCGCTGCACGACGCGGCGAACCTCTCCCAGGGCCGCGAGGCCTGGCCCGCCGCCCGCGCCGTTCCCTGGAGCGTGTTCGTCGCCACGCTGTGGCGCGATGCCGTCGCCGCCGGATACCCCGACGACGCTCCGCGGCTGCTGTCGGACGCGCAGGCGACGCTACCTGTGGCGACAGGTCGTCGGCGACGCGCTGTCGCGCACCGCGCCGCTCGTCGACGCCGCCGGGGCGGCCGCGCTTGCAGCCGAAGCGTGGGCGCGGATGCACGCGTTCGGCGCCGGCGGCCGGAGCTGGCAGGCGTGGAGCAGCGCCGCGTTCGGCGAGGACGCCGCCACCTTCGCGCGCTGGGCCGAGCGCTACGCGCAGCGGTTGCGCGAAACGCAGGCCATCGATCTCGCGCAGACGGTCGATCGCCTGTTGGGCGCCACGCCTTCCTGGACCGCGTTCGCGCCATCGGCGATCGCGCTGGCCGGGTTCGTCGAGCCCACGCCGCAGCAGGAGCGGCTGCTCGCCGCGCTCGGCGGCGCCGGGGTGGAGGTGACGCGGCTCGACACCGTGCGCGCCGAGTGCGGGCGCTCCGAGGTTGTCGCGTGCGCGACGCCCCGCGACGAGCTTGCGTCGGCGCTGCATTGGGCGCGCGGAGAGCTCGAAGCCGCGCCGCAGACGGCGATCGGCATCGTGGTGCTCGACCTCGCCGCGCGCCGCGAAGAGGTGAGGTCGCTGGCCGAGGACATCCTCTGCCCGGAGTTGCAGTGGCCTGGACGGGAGGGTGCCGTGCGACCCTACGAGCTGTCGCTGGGTACCGCGCTCGCCGACGTTCCGAGCATCGCGGTGGCGCTCGATCTCCTCGCCCTCACCGACCACGCGCTGCCCGCCGATCGCGCGGCGGCGCTGTTGCGTTCACCCTACCTGCCGGGGGACGAGGCGGCCTGGCTGCGCCGTGCGGGCGCCGAATTGCGCTGGCGCGGCGCCGGCGTCGAGCGCGTCGAGCGCGGCGCGCTGGCGCACGCCCTTGCGGGCGAGGATCCGGCCCTCGCGCAGCGCTGGCGCGGCGCCTTCGCGGCGCTCGGCCCCGCGGGACGGGCCCCGCCACGCGCCTGGTGCGATGCGTGGCGCGCGCTGCTGTTCGCCCTCGGATGGCCCGGAGCGCGCGCGCTGGACAGCGGCGAGCATCAGGCCCTCGGGGCGTGGGACGAAGCGCTGGCCGAGTTCGCCACGCTCGATGCCGTCTGTGGCCACATCTCCCGCGGCGAGGCGCTGGCCGCCCTCGACGCGCAGCTTGCCGACACGCTGTTCCAGCCCCAGGGAAAGCCGGCGCCCATCGAGATCCTCGGCGTCCTCGAGGCGGCGGGCCTCCCGTTCGACGCGCTCTGGGCGGCGGGATTCGCCGCGGACGCCTGGCCGCAGCCGCCGCGCCCGAATCCGCTGCTGCCGCTTTCGTGGCAGCGTGAACGCGGCGTGCCGCGGTCCTCGGCGGCACGCGAGCTCGAATACGCCCGCGCGCTCGTGGACGTGCTGGCGCGCTCGGCGCGACGGGTGGTCTTCAGCCATCCGCAGTGCCGGGACGACTGCCGCTGCGAGGCCTCCGCGCTCGTTGGCATCTGGCCGCAGGGGGCGCCGCCGATTCCGCTGCCGACGACGGCGCAGGCAGCGTTCGCGGCCCGTCCGGAACTGGACGGCATCGACGATGGGCTCGCGCCGGCGGTGCCGCCCGGAACGACGCTGCGCGGCGGTGCCGGGCTCATCGAAGCGCAGGGCAACTGCCCGTTCCAGGCGATCGCCGCGCACCGGCTGGGCGCCGCGCCCTGGCCGCGGCGGCGGGAAGGACTGACGCCGCAGGAGCGCGGCTCGCTCGCCCACCTTGCCCTCGCGGCGTTCTGGCGCCGCGTCGGCGATCAACGCACGCTGCTCGCGCTGGACCCGCCGGCGCTCGGGGCGACGATCGAGGACGCGGTCTGCGAAGCGATGCAGGCAGCGGCCATCGGGCGGCAGCGCTGGGCGGCGCTGCCCGCGGTGCTGGCGCCGGCAGAGCAGGAGCGCCTGTGCGGGCTGCTGCGCGCGTGGCTCGAGCGCGCCGAACGGGGGCGACCGGAATTCGTCGTCAGCGAGATCGAATCCCCGATCGCGCTCGCGTTCGAGGGTTTTCGGATCAACGCCCGGCTGGATCGCGTCGACGTGCTCGCCGATGGCAGCGTCGCGATCATCGACTACAAGACCGGCACGACGGCGGCTGTCGGCCGTTGGTTCGAAGCGCGCCCGCTCGCGCCCCAGCTCGGCGTCTATCTGCTCGCGCGCCGGGCGGCGAACCCGCACGAGCGCATCGGCGCGCTCGCCTACGCGCAGCTCGCGCCCGACGCGCTCGAGTGGGTGGGCATCGCGGCCGACGCCGACCTGTTTGCGCTGCGCACGGTGGCGGACGCCACGGGCAACGCGATCGCCGACTGGCCGGCGGCCGAGGCGGCGTGGCGCGCGGCGATCACCGCCCTCGCGGCGGAGATCGCCGCGGGGGTGGCCACCGTGCAGCCGCGCGTTCCGGGCGAGACCTGCCGTCGCTGCGGGCGCCAGTCGCTGTGTCGGATCGGCGACACCGACGCCGGGGCGGCGGGCGAGGGGGGCTGAATTGAGCGCGAACGCGAGCCCCCCGGATCCCGCCCGCGGCGTCCGGCAGGCGCGGCGTCCTGCCGAGGCCGGATCGACCGTCGCGTCGCGCGCGCTCCTCGCCGAGGACGACCGCGCGCGGCACGCCGCGCTCGACGTGACCCGCTCGTTTCTCGTCCAGGCGCCGGCGGGGTCGGGCAAGACCGAACTCCTGATCCAGCGCTATCTCGCGCTGCTCGCGACCGTCGAGCGCCCCGAGGCGATCGTGGCGATGACGTTCACGCGCAAGGCGGCGGGCGAGATGCGTGAGCGCGTCCTCGCCGCGCTGCGCGAGGCACAAACCGGCGCGCCCGTCGCGGGGGAGCACGCGCAGCGAACGCGCGAGCTGGCGAAGCGCGCGCTTGCGCGCGACGCGCAGCAGGGCTGGCAGCTCGCGCACCATCCGGCGCGGCTGGCGATCGCGACCATCGACGCGTACTGCGCCGGCTTGGCGGGGCAGGCGCCGCTGACGGCGAAGCTCGGAGGCGCGCCGCGCTACGTCGAGCGGCCCGACGCGCTGTACCGCAGCGCGGTGCACGACGCGCTGGCCGACGCCGGGCCCGCCGACGCGCACTGGCGCCGGCTCCTCGCGCACGTCGACAACGACGCTGCGCGCCTGGCGGACCTGCTGGCCGGGCTGCTCGCGCGGCGCGAGCAGTGGCTGCCCGTGCTGCTCGACCGCGGCGGCAGGACGCGGCAGGCGCTCGAGGCGGCGCTTGCCGCCGAGGTCGAAGGCGAGCTCGCGGCGGCGGGCGAGGCCTTTCCGCCTGCGCTGGCGGGGGCGCTGGCTGCGCTCGCGGTCTATGCCGCCGACCAGCTCGAGGACACCGCGCGAGCCTCGGCGCTGCGGCGGGTGGGCGCTGCCGGCGGGCGCCCGCCGGCCGCCGCCGCGTCGCTCGCCGACTGGCAGGCACTCGCGGAATGGCTGCTCGTGAAGAGCGAGGCGCGATTCCGAAGCCGGATCGACACGCAAGTCGGGCTTTCCGGCCAAGGGCACCGGGCCGGGTGCGCGCGACCGCGCGGCGCGCAAGGCCGCGATGGAGGCGGTGCTCGCCGAAGCGGCGGCCACGCCCGGTCTCGCGGCCGCGCTCGGCGCCGTCCGGGCGTTGCCGCCGGTGGCCTACGGCGACGACGCATGGGCGCTCGTCGACACCGTGCTCGCCGTGCTGCCGCAGGTCGCGTCGCGCCTGCTGCTCGCTTTCAGTGCCGAGCGGTGCATCGATTTCACGCAAGCCACCCTCGCGGCGCTCGCGGCGCTGGGCGCCGGCGACGACCCGGAGGCGCTGCTGCTGCGGCTCGACCAGTCGGTCGCCCACCTGCTGCTCGACGAGTTCCAGGACACCTCCTTCGTCCAGCTGGAGCTTGTCACGCGCCTCACCGCCGGCTGGGTTCCGGGCGATGGCCGGACGCTGTTCGCCGTCGGCGATCCGATGCAGTCGATCTATCGGTTCCGGGCGGCGGAGGTGCGGCTGTTCGTCGAGGCGCAGGCGGCCGGACGCATCGGCGGCGTGCCGCTGGCGCCGCTGCGGCTGCGGCGCAACTTCCGCTCCCACGCCGGTCTCGTCGACTGGGTGAACACGGTGTTCCCGGCCGTGCTCGGTGCGCGCGACGATCCCTGGCTGGGTGCGGTCGGATTCGCCTCGGCGGTGGCGCAGCAGCCGCCAACGGACGCACCCGCCGCCACGCTGGAACTGGTCGCCGACGACGCGGCCGAAGCCGCTGCCGTCGTCGCTGCCGTCCGCAGCGCGCAGGCCGACGGCGCCGGCGACGTCGCGGTGCTCGTGCGCTCGCGCGCCCACCTTGCCGCCGTGCTGCCGGCGCTGGCCGCTGCCGGGATTCCGATCCACGCGGTGGAGCTCGACACGCTGGCCGAGCGATCCGCGATCCGCGACCTGGTCTCGCTCACGCATGCCCTGTCGCAGCCTGCCGACCGGCTCGCCTGGCTGGCCCTGCTGCGCTCGCCGTGCTGCGGCCTCGCGCTCCCCGACCTCTTTGCCGTGGCCGAGGCGAACGAGTTCCTGCCCGCGCTGCTGCGCGGCGGGGCATGGCGCGTGGCCGGGCTCACGCCTGCAGGGGAGCGCCGCCTCGATCGGGTCGCCGCGGCGTTTGGTGCGGCGCTGCGCACGGCGGGGCGATGGCCGCTCTCCCGAAGGGTGCGCGGGGCGTGGCTCGCCCTCGGCGGTCCGGCGGCGCTGTCCAGCGCCGAGGATCTCGATGCGGCGGAAGCGTTCTTCGGGCTGCTGGCGCGCCACGAGCGTGCCGGCGAGGTCGCCGACTGGGACGCGTTCGTCGACGAGCTGGGCGCTCTGCACGCGAACAGGGTGCCTTCCGCGGCCGAGCCCGCGGCCGTCCAGGTGATGACGCTGCACCGGGCCAAGGGGCTCCAGTTCGACGTGGTTGTCATGCCCGGCCTCGCCCGGCGGCCACCGCGCGGCGACCGGCCGTTACTGCTCTGGCGCCGTCGCCCCCAGGGGTTGCTGCTGGCGCCGTCGCGTCGGCGCGGAGGCGAGGTCGACCCGGTGTACGACTACCTGGTGGCGCTGGACGCCCGCGAGTCCGACGCCGAGCTCGGTCGGCTGCTCTACGTCGGCTGCACCCGCGCGCGCCGTCGCCTGCGACTCATCGGCGTCGCCGTACCGGACGCGCGTGACAACGGCGATGGGGGGTGGCGCCCGCCGCCCGCCGGGTCCGCGCTGGCCAAGCTGTGGCCGGGCCTGGCGGCACACCTGCCCGCGCCACCCGCCGCCGGCGCGGCGCCGGCACGGGCCGCGCAGCCCACACCGCCCTCGCTCCTCCGCCTTCCGGCGGACTGGGCGCCCACGGTGCCTGCGGCGAGGCTCGCGGCAACGGCGCCGGCCACGCCCGCGTCCGCGCCAGGGGCGCGCGTGCCGTTCGACTGGGCGGCGGCGGCGGCGCGCCACGTCGGCGTCGTCGCCCACCGCGTCTACGCCCAGATCGCGCGGGAAGGCCTCGCGCGCTGGGATCCCGCGCGGGTGGCGCGCGAACGCCGGCGCCTGCGCCAGGAGCTCGCGGTCGAGGGCGTCGACGCGGCCGGGCTCGCCGCCGCGGCGTCGGCGCTGGAGGCGGCCATCCTGGGCGTGCTGGAAAGCGAGCGGGGACGCTGGCTGTTCGCGCCCGAGCACCCGGAGGCTGCGAGCGAATGGGCGCTCGCCGGCGTCGACACGCGGGACGGCGAGCTCGTCCACATCGTGATCGATCGCAGTTTCGTCGCCGAAGGCCGGCGCTGGATCGTCGACTTCAAGACGGGGGCGCACGAGGGCGCGGACCGCGACGCCTTCCTCGATGCGGAAGTCGAGCGCTACCGCGACCAGCTCGAACGCTACGCGCGCGTCGTGCGCCGGCTCGAGTCCCGACCGGTGCGGCTGGCGCTCTTCTATCCCCGGCTCGACGGCTGGCGGGCCTGGGATTTCGCGGGCTGACCCCCGTGCCTTCGGGGCCCGCGCCGGCCGCGCCGCCGGCGGGTCCGCGCAGCCGTGACCGCGGACCGTCCGTGGAGCGGCCGCACCAGTGCGCGCGAATCCGCTAAAATGCACAGTTTTCCTTGAACGAACCCACGCGAACGGGCAATCCCATGCGGGTGTATCGCGGCCTGCCTGCGTCGGCCGACGGCCCTGTCGCGCTGACCATCGGCAATTTCGACGGCGTGCATCGCGGCCATCAGGCGATGCTCTCGCGGCTCATCGAGGCCGCGGAGGACCTCGGGCTGCCCCCTGCGGTGCTGACCTTCGATCCCCACCCGCGCGAGTTCTTCGCCCCCGCGTCGGCGCCGCCGCGGCTCGCGTCGCTGCGCACCAAGCTCGAGCGCTTCGCGGCGCTGGGTGTCGCGCGGACGTACATCGTGCGCTTCGACAGCCAGTTCGCCGCGCACACGCCGCGGGATTTCGTGGACGAGATCCTTACCCTCCGGCTGGGGGCGCGCTGGGTGCTGGTCGGCGACGACTTCCGCTTCGGCCGCGGCCGCGCCGGCGACGCCGCCGCGCTGCGGACGCTGGCGCAGCGGTTCAGCGTCGAGGCGATGCGCAGCGTCTGCGTCGACGGCGACCGCGCGTCGTCGTCGGCGGTGCGCGACGCGCTGGGCGAGGCGGACTTCGCGCGCGCCGCGCGGCTGCTGGGGCGCCCCTATGCGATCGGCGGACGGGTTGCCCACGGGGCCAAGCTGGGTCGCACGCTCGGGTTCCCGACCGCCAACCTGCGCCTGCGCCGGCTGCCGCCGCTGACGGGGATCTACGCGGTCCGCGTGCACGGGCTTGCCGCCGCGCCGCGCGAGGCCGTGGCGAGCCTCGGCGTGCGGCCGACCGTGACGCAGGGCGGCGAGCCGCTGCTGGAGGTCTACATCTTCGACTTCGACGCCGACATCTACGGCCGGCGCATCGATGTCGAGTTCCTGCACAAGATCCGCGACGAGGCGCGCTATCCCGACCTGCACGCGCTGACCCGGCAGATCCGGCGCGACGTCCAGAGGGCGCGCGAGTTCTTCGCCCGCTGCTCGCCGCCGCGGCCCGGCGGCGGCGCCGCGCTGGCCGCGCGCGCCTGAATCCGCAACGCAACCGCAACGCAATCACGCGATGGCCGAACCCAGCAAGACCGACTACAAGTCCACCCTCAACCTGCCGGACACGCCGTTCCCGATGCGCGGCGACCTTGCCCGGCGCGAGCCGGCGTGGGTTCGGGGCTTTCGCGAGCGCGGCGTCTACGCGGCCATCCGTGCGGCGGCGCGGGGCCGCCCGCGCTTCGTGCTGCACGACGGTCCGCCCTACGCCAACGGCGACCTGCACATCGGGCACGCGTTCAACAAGATCCTCAAGGACATCATCGTCAAGAGCCGGACGCTGGACGGCTACGACGCGCCGTACGTCCCCGGCTGGGACTGCCACGGAATGCCGATCGAGGTGCAGATCGAGAAGACGCACGGCAAGCACCTTCCGGTCGACGAGACGCAGCGATTGTGCCGCGCCTACGCGGCCGGGCAGATCGTCCAGCAGAAGGCCGATTTCGAGCGCCTGGGCGTCCTCGGCGACTGGGACAACCCGTACACGACGATGGCGTTCAAGAGCGAGGCCGACGAGATCCGCACGCTCGGCAAGCTCCTGGAGAAGGGCTACCTGTACCGGGGCCTGAAGCCCGTCAACTGGTGCTTCGACTGCGGCAGCGCGCTGGCCGAGGCCGAGGTCGAGTACGAGGACCGGCAGGACATCGCGATCGACGTCGGTTTTCCGCTGGACGACGCCGAGCGCGGGCGACTCGCCCAGGCGTTCGGCCTGCCCGCGCTGCCGGTGGGCGCGGTGCTGGCGGTGATCTGGACGACGACGCCGTGGACGATTCCGGCCAACCAGGCGTTGAACGCGCACCCGGAGTTCGAGTACGCGCTGGTCGCGACCGAGCGCGGCCACCTCGTGCTCGCCGTGGAACTCGTCGCTGCCTGCCTCGCGCGCTACGGCCTTGCCGGCCGCACGGTCGCGACGACGCGCGGCGCGGCGCTCGAGTACATCCGCTTCCGGCATCCGTTCTACAACCGCGCGGCGCCCGTGTACCTCGGCGACTACGTGGCGCTGGAGACCGGCACGGGCATCGTGCATTCGGCGCCCGCCTACGGCATCGAGGACTTCGTCTCCTGCCGCAGCTACGGCATGCCCGACGAGGAGATCCTGAACCCGGTTGAGGGCGACGGCCGCTACGCCGACAGCCTGCCGTTCTTCGGCGGCATGAACGTCTGGAAGGCGAACCCGCTGATCGTCGACAAGATGCGCGAGGGTGGTTCGCTGCTGCACGCGGAGAAGATCACGCACAGCTACATGCACTGCTGGCGGCACAAGACGCCGGTCATCTACCGGGCGACGACGCAGTGGTTCGCCGCGATGGACGAGGCACCCGGCCGCCAGGGCGCGAAGCCTGCGCGGACGCTGCGCGCGACCGCGCTCGCCGGCATCGAGGCGACGGCGTTCTATCCCTCCTGGGGCAAGGCGCGGCTGTACGGGATGATCGCCAACCGGCCGGACTGGACGCTGTCGCGGCAGCGGCAGTGGGGCGTGCCGCTGCCGTTCTTCGTGGACCGCGCCACCGACGAGTTGCACCCCGACACCCCGGCGCTGCTCGAGCGTGCGGCGAGCATGGTCGAGCGCGGCGGCATCGAGGCGTGGTTCCGCGCGAGCAGCGAGGACTTCGGCGTCGACGCGGGGCGCTACCGCAAGCTCGGCGACACGCTCGACGTCTGGTTCGACTCGGGCTCGACGCACGAGACGGTGATGGGCGGGCCGCGGGGCCGCGAGAGCGGCGCCGGCTCGCACGCGCGCGAGACCGGGTTTCCCGCGGATCTCTACCTCGAGGGCTCCGACCAGCACCGCGGCTGGTTCCACTCGTCGCTGCTGGTGTCGTGCATGCTCAACGGCGTGCCGCCCTACAAGGCGCTGCTCACGCATGGCTTCGTCGTCGACGGGGCCGGCAAGAAGATGTCGAAGTCCAAGGGTAACGTCGTCTCGCCGCAGAAGGCGTCGGAGACCCTCGGCGCCGAGATCCTGCGCCTGTGGGTCGCCGCGACCGACTACTCGGGCGACATGGCGATCTCCGAGGAGATCCTGAAGCGCGTGGTCGAGAGCTACCGGCGCATCCGCAACACGCTGCGCTTCCTGCTCGCCAACACCGCGGACTTCGACCCCGGGCAGCACGCGGTGCCGATCGCCGAGCTACTCGAGATCGACCGCTACGCGCTGGTCGCGGCGCGCTCGGTGGCCGACGCGATCCGCGCCGACTACGCGCGCTACGAGTTCCACACGGTGGTCCAGCGGCTGCAGACCTACTGTTCCGAGGACCTGGGCGGCTTCTATCTCGACGTGCTCAAGGACCGGCTGTACACGGCGGGCCGCGACTCGCGTGCCAGGCGCTCGGCGCAGACCGCGCTGTGCCAGATCCGCGACCTCCTGCTCGCGCTGATGGCGCCGATCCTGTCGTTCACCGCCGAGGAAGCCTGGGCCGTCGTTCACCCGCAGTCGCCGTCGGTGTTCTGCGGCGTCTGGACCGACGTACCGCCGGAGCAGGAGGATGCGCCGGCGCTCGCCGCCAAGTGGGCGCGGATCCTCGCGGTCCGGGCCCACGTGCTGCGGGAGCTCGAAGCCCTGCGCCAGCAGGGGCGCATCGGCTCGTCGCTGCAGGCGCAGGTGACGATCACCGCGACCGGGGCCGACTACGCGGCGCTTGCGAGCCTCGGCGACGACCTGCGTCTGGTGCTGATCACTTCGGCGGCGCACGTGCAGGCGGGGGCCGCGCCGGCGATCACCGTGCAGCCGGCGTCCGCGGCCAAGTGCGCGCGCTGCTGGCACCACCGCGCCGACGTGGGGCACGATCCGGCGCATCCGACGCTGTGCGGGCGCTGCACGGCCAACCTGTTCGGGGTCGGGGAACCCCGCCGCTTCGCCTGACGGCCCCTCCCGGCGTGCCCGAGACGAATCAAGACGTCGCTGCGCGGCAGTCCGGGGCGGCCTCCGGCTCCTGGCGCTGGCTCGCGCTCGCCGCCGTGGTCGTGGCGCTCGACCAGGCGAGCAAGGCGCTCGTCCTGGAGCGCTTCCGTCCGGGCGAGGAGTTGCCGGTCACCGCGTTCTTCAGTCTCGTGCTCGCGTTCAACACCGGCGCCGCGTTCAGCTTCCTTGCCGGGGCGGGCGGGTGGCAGCGCTGGCTCTTCGCCGCCATCGCGATCGTCGCCGTGGCGGTGATCGGCGCTCTGCTGCGGCGGGGCGGCGATCGCGTCTACTGCCTCGGCCTGGCGCTCATCCTCGGCGGGGCGCTGGGCAACCTGATCGACCGCCTGGCGCTGGGCAAGGTCGTCGACTTCCTGCTCTTCCACTACGCCGGATGGTTCTATCCGGCGTTCAACGTGGCGGACTCGGCGATCACGGTCGGCGCGGCGCTCCTCATCCTGGACAGCTTTCGCCAGCGGCGCACCGCCGCGCCCCCGCCGCGGGCAAAGGAGCGCTGATGGACGTCGTGCTGGCCAACCCCCGCGGTTTCTGCGCCGGCGTCGACCGGGCGATCGCGATCGTCGAAGAGGCGCTGCACCGGTTCGGCGCTCCGATCTACGTGCGCCACGAGGTCGTGCACAACCGCTTCGTCGTCGACGATCTCAAGGCCAAGGGGGCGATCTTCGTCGACGATCTCGCGGCGGTTCCTCCGGGCAGTACGGTGATCTTCTCGGCCCACGGCGTGTCCCGCGCCGTGCGCGCGGACGCCGAGGCGCGCGGGTTGCGCGTGTTCGACGCGACCTGCCCGCTGGTCACCAAGGTTCACGTCGAGGTCGCGAAGATGCGCGAACAGGGGCGCGAGATCGTGATGATCGGCCACGCCGGCCACCCGGAGGTCGAGGGCACGATGGGCCAGAGCGACGGCGGCATCCACCTCGTCGAGTCGGTCGCGGACGTCGCCCGGCTCACCGTGGCCGCATCGGTGCCGCTCGTCTTACGTGACGCAGACGACGCTGTCGGTGGACGATGCCGGCGAGATCGTCGCGGCGCTCAAGGCGCGCTATCCGGACATCGTCGGCCCAAGGAAGGACGACATCTGCTACGCGACGCAGAACCGGCAGGATGCGGTGAAGGTCATGACCCGCGAGGTCGACGTCGTCATCGTTGTCGGCAGTCCGAACAGCTCGAACTCCAACCGCCTGCGGGAAGTGGCGGCCACCCGCGGCACGCCGGCGTACATGGTCGACCGGGCCGACGAGCTCGATCCGGCGTGGCTCGCCGGCCGGCGCCGGGTCGGCGTGACCGCGGGCGCGTCGGCGCCCGACGTGCTGGTGCGGGAAGTGCTCGCGCGCCTGCGCCGGCTCGGCGCCGAGTCGGTGCGCGAACTCGAAGGCATCCCGGAGCACGTCGTCTTTCCGCTGCCCAAGGGACTCTCGGGCCCGACGCGGGCCGGCGCCGCCGCGGACGACTGAACGGGCCAAGCGGCGGTGCGCGCCCGTCAGCGCGGGCGGCGTTCGGCGCGAAACGACAGCACCAGGGCGGTGAAGGCGAGCGCCGCGAGTGCCGCGGCCGTGGCCGCGACCAGCGCGTGGCGCGCAGGCTCCGTCGCGGCGCGCACGACGCCCTCGGCGAAGTAAGGCAGCAGCAGCAAGCCCAGGTACTGGCGTGGCTTCACCGCGCCACGAGCGACGGCGGGCCACAGCAGCAGCAGCGGCAACGCCTTCAGCGCGAGCCACGACCCGCCGGGGCGAAGCGGGGCAAGCCAGAGTTCCCACAGCGCTGCGAGCAGCGCGAGCGCGCCGCTCGCGACGACGGCGACGCGCAACCAGCGTCCTCCCGCGGCGGTGCGGGGTCGGTCGCCTGCGGGTGGCGCGCCGGTCCGCACGGCGCCTCACCCTACCGGGACGTACTCGTAGAGCTCGAAGCCGGGGCCCTGTTCGACCAGTTTGGTCAGGACGACGAACCCGGAGTTCTCGCCGCGGCGCAGCGCGATTCCCTGCTCGAGCTGGAAAACGCCGGCCGGGACGATGATCTGCGGTGGCACGTTGGCGGCTCCCGCGGGGGCGCGGTCCTCCGGCAGCACGACGACGGGAGCGAGCGAGCCGGGAGGCGCGTTCTCGGCCACGGCCGCGGCGGCCTCCGGCGCCTCGGACAAGAGCTCGCAGCCGAACTCGAGCCCGCTGCCCTTGAACGTGTTGCGGAACCAGCGCACGATCGCCACCTGCAATCCCGTCCGGGCTTCGATGCGCAGGGCGATGAGGTCACCGATGCGCAGCGCGGCGTGGTGGCCGTCGGCCTGGCGCAGCGCGTAACCGGCCGGCGTCTGGTTGACCACCTGGCACGCCGACATCTCCGGCAGACCGGAGGGCGGCTGCGAGGCGCCGCCGTGATCGCCACGGCTGTACTTCCACACCCCGGAGAGCCCGGCGCACATGACCACGCGCGAGCGCGACGGCAGGCGATTGAACTGCCGGGCGGGGGGGATCGCCCACTGCCGCAGCAGCCGCTTCAGCAGCGCGAGCATAGCGCGCCCGCGCCGGGGTCCCTTGCCCGACCTCGGCCGGCACGGGACCGCCACCCTCGAGCTCGCGCAGCTGGCCCTGGATCTCGAAGGCAAGGTCGTAGGTCAGGAGGTAGAGCTTGCCGCCCTCGACGGCGCCGCCCTTGTTGGCGGAGAACGGCGGGAAATCGTGGCCGATCGGCACGATCGCCACCGCCTTGGCCATGCGGTGCACCGGAGCGACGTCGGTGAGCTTCGCAAGCGGGCAGTGCGTCTGCACGTACTGCGCCACCGTCGCGAGCTGGCCCGGCTCCAGCCCATACGGATTGGCCAGCGCCAGCAGCAGCGTCTGCAGGTACGCCCGCTCCGGCGTCATGTCGGGCGTGTCCGCGTTGACCGTGAGCTGGGTGAGCTCGCGTTCCCGGGCAAACCCGTAGACGATGTGGGCGTCGAGCCAGGTCTTGGGCGGGACCGGGGCGTAGGCGAGGTAGCTGTTGACCAGGATGCGTGCCGAGCACTGCAGGCAGCGGTGCACGAGCGCCAGCAGGAGCCGGGGCCCGGTGAGGGTCAGCCGCCGCGCCGCCTCACGCACCAGGAGGTGCTTGTAGGCGACCGACATCTCGTTCGCGAGCGTCAGCGCGGCCTTCGCGGCATCGAGCGCGACGCCGCTGAGCGGCTGGGCCGCGCGCGAGAAACGCTGCTCCAGCGTCGGGAGCAGCGTGTTCGCGGCGGTCCAGTAGAGTTCGGCGATCTCCAGCCGGCGGGCATCGCCCACGGCGACCCGGTTGATCGCGGCCAGCGAATCGCCGATGGCCCGCGCGGCCTCGATCGGCGACGGCTGCCGCAGCTGCTCGTCCAACCAGATCCGCACCTTGGCCGGCTTGGTTTCCGGCGCGTTGGTCGGGTCGCTGTCGATCGGCGGCAGGCTGAGGCGAAGCATATTTGGGCGGTAGGGTCGCGCCCATTGTAAGCGATGCCGCCGCGCGCCGCGGCGCCGGCGTACGTGTCAGCCGGGCAGGGCCGACGCAGTTCCGCGCAGGAACGCGACGACCGGGGCGCACTGGGCGGGCTCGAGCAGCATCGGAGCGTGGCCCACGCCCGCGAACTCGATCACCTCCGCGCGCGGTCCGCGCTCGCGCATCTGGCGCGCGGTCGCGGCCGAAAGGAGGTCGGAGTCGGCGCCGCGCAGCACCAGCGTCGGGCAGCGGATGGCGTCCCAGACGCCCCACAGGTCCGCCGGTGCCGGGGCCGTCCGGAAGGGCACCGCGATGCCGGGGTCGTAGGCGAGGCCCCAGCGGCCGTCGGCGCGCTGGCGCACGTTGGTCGCGGTGAGGTGCTGCCACTGGGCGTCGGTCAGCGGGCCGAACGGCGCCGAAATGGTGCGCACGTAATCCTCGATCTCGTTGAAGGACGCGAACGTCGGGTCGACGCCGACGTAGGAGCCGATGCGCGCGAGCGCTTCGGGCTCGATGACCGGCCCCACGTCGTTGACGACCAGGCGGGCAATCGGGCTGCCGCGCTGGGCCGCGATCACCATGCCGAGCAGGCCGCCCATCGACGTTCCGATCCAGTCGACCGCATCGGCGCCGGCACGGGCAACGAGCGCGTTCAGGGTCGCGAGATAGGTGGGCAAGCCGTAGTCGCCGGCGTCGGCGAGCCACTCGCTGTCGCCCCGGCCGGGCATGTCCACCGCGAGCACGCGGTGCGTCGCGGCGAGCAGTTCGGCGATGACATCGAAATCGCGCGCGTTGCGAGCGAGTCCGTGAACGCAGATGGCGACCCGGGGGCTGCCCGGGTCTCCCCAGTCCCAGTAGTTGACGCGGTGGAATCCGTGCGCAGACAGGCTGGAAAAATGCCCGCGGCGCGGCTGCGCAGCGGTCAGCGGCATGGGGTCGAGGGCGGCGGGGTCGTGCACTTGGGCTTCGAGGCGCGATCCTCGTCGATCCGCCGGGTGGCGTCAACCGGCGCGGGAATCGGGGTGGCGCGACGGCGGGCTCAACGCACCGCCCGCAGCGTCCGGTCGAGGATGATGAGCATCGCTGCCGTCGCGCCCCAGATGTAGCGGTCGCGCCAGGGGATCGCCCAGTAGTCGCGGCGGGTCTCGCCCAGCATGCGGAAGTGGCGCTGCTGGTTGGCGGGGTCGAGCAGGAAGTCGAGCGGGACTTCGAACGCGTCGGCCACCTCGAACGGGTCGGGGCAAAGCGCGAAAGGCGGTTCCACCCAGCCCACCACCGGCGTCACCTGGTAGCCGGTGACCGTCTCGTAGTCGGCGAGCCGCCCGAGCACCGTGACCGCAGACGCGGGCAGTCCCACCTCCTCCTCGGCTTCGCGCAGCGCCGTCGCGGCGACCGACGCGTCGTGCTCCTCGGCGCGGCCGCCGGGAAAGCTTATCTGCCCGGCGTGGTCGGCGAGGTGGGCGGTGCGCTGCGTCAGCAGGACCTGCAGCCCGGCCGGGCGATTCACCAGCGGAACCAGCACCGCGGCACGGGTGGGCTCGCCGTGGCGCCCCGGCAGGCGGAAGCCGTCGGAGAGATTCTGCGCCGAAGGAGGCGGCGGACGGGCGAGCGCGTCGAGTAGCCAGTCGCGTTGGGTGGCGGGAGGCAGTCGAAAGAGCGGCAGCGACATTTGCGGCAGGGGAATCCCCGGTCCGGCCGGGCAACGCGGCCGTGCCTTGCCACGATGATAGCGCGAAGCCGGCGCAGGGGCCCGCCGATCCTCAGGCGATCAGCCCCGCGGCGACGGTATTGTTGCTGCTCTCGTCGACCAGGATGAAGCTCCCCGTGGCGCGATTGGCCCCGTACGCGTCGGCGAACACCGGCTGCGCGAGGGCGAGTTCGATCTCGCCGATGTCGTTCATCTCCAGCGTGGGCGGGGCGCTCTCGCGCGTTTGCGTCCCCACGTTCCAGAGGTGCGCGATGCGCTCCACGCGCGCCCGCACCTCGCGCGTCGTGTGGCGCAGCGCGTACTTGCGGTTGCGATCGAGCGGCGTCTCGTCGAGCCAGCACACGGTGGCGGTCAGCGTGCGCAAACAGGCGGGCGCGCTGTCGGCGTGCACGATCATGTCGCCGCGCGAGACGTCCGACTCGCCGTCCAGGACCAGCGCGACGGCGGCGTGCAGCCCGGCCCGCGGCAGGCTGCCGTCGTAGGTGCGGATCTCCCGCACGCGCGTGCGGCGCCCGGAGGGGAGCACCAGCACCTCGTCGCCGGCGCGCACGGCGCCGGACTCGATGCGGCCGAGGTAGGCCCGCGGCGTGCCGGCCGTGGGCCGTGCGACGTACTGGACCGGGAAGCGCAACGGTGCGCTCGCGAGGTCCTGCGGTAGCTCGGCGGCCTCGAGGATCGAGAGCAGCGTCGGACCACGGTACCAGTCGAGGCGCTCGCCGCGGTCGACGACCATGTCGCCATCGCGTGCCGACATCGGCACGAAGCGGACGTCGCCGATGCCGCTGCGCGCGGCGAAGGCGCGAAAATCGGCGACGATGGCCGCGAAGGCGTCCTCGCTCCAGCCGACGAGGTCCATCTTGTTGACGGCGACGACGAGGTGCGGGATGCCAACGCGGTGCGCCAGCGTCGCGTGCCGGCGCGTCTGCGCGACGATGCCGTGCCGCGCGTCGACGAGCAGGATCGCGAGCTGCGCCGTGCTGGCGGCCGTCACCATGTTGCGCGTGTACTGCTCGTGCCCCGGCGCGTCCGCGATGATGTACTTGCGCGTCGCGGTGGCGAAGTAGCGGTAGGCCACGTCGATGGTGATGCCCTGCTCGCGCTCGGCCGTGAGACCGTCGGTGAGCAGCGACAGGTCGAAGGCCTGCCCGCGCCGCTGCGAGGTGCGCTCGATCGCCGCCAGCTGGTCGGCGAGGATCGCCCTCGTGTCGTAGAGCAGGCGGCCGATCAGCGTGCTCTTGCCGTCGTCGACGCTGCCGGCGGTGAGGAAGCGCAGCACGCCGCGGTCGGCGACTGCCTCGGCATCACGGAGGTCCATCAGAAGTATCCTTCTTTCTTGCGCAGCTCCATCGACGCGTCGTGGGTCTGGTCGTCGAGCCGCGTCGCGCCGCGCTCGGTGATGTCGGTCCCCGCGGTCTCGGCGATGACCTCCTCGGGAGTCGCCGCCGTTGATGCGACCGGCGCCGTGCAGGTGATGTCGCCGACGGTGCGAAAGCGCACGGACAGGTGCTCGACGGCCTCGCCGGCGCGCGGTGGCGTGAGCGGGGTCACCGGCACCAGCGCGCTGCCGCGGCGCACGACCGGCCGGCGGTGCGCGAAGTAGATCGACGGCAGCGCGAGCGCTTCGCGGGCGATGTACTGCCAGACGTCGAGCTCGGTCCAGTTGCTGATCGGGAACACCCGCACGTTCTCGCCGCGGTGCACGCGGGCGTTGTAGAGGTTCCACAACTCGGGGCGCTGGTTCTTCGGATCCCACTGTCCGAAGCTGTCGCGGAACGAGAACACGCGTTCCTTGGCCCGCGCCTTCTCCTCGTCGCGCCGCGCGCCGCCGATGCAGGCGTCGAACTCGAACTCGGCGATGGCGTCGAGCAGCGTCACCGACTGGTGCGGATTGCGGCTCTCGTCGGGCGATTTCAGCAGCACCCGGCCGCGGGCGATCGAATCCTCGACCGAGCGCACGAGCAGCGTTTCGCCAAGCTCCGCGGCGCGCCGGTCGCGAAACGCGATCACCTCCGGGAAATTGTGCCCCGTGTCGACGTGCAGCAGCGGGAAGGGAAAGCGACCGGGGCGAAACGCCTTCTCGGCGAGCCGCAACAGCACCAGCGAGTCCTTGCCGCCCGAGAACAGCAAGACCGGTCGTTGGCATTCGCCGGCGACCTCGCGCAGGATGTGGATCGCCTCCGATTCGAGCCACGACAGGTGGTCCTCGTCGGCCGGGGGGGCGATCGGTCGCGCCGGCGCCAGCCGCGCCGATGGCGCCGGCGGCGCCGGTCGCGCCGGTTCGAGCAGGGTTGGGGTCATGGGCTCACCTCGAGCAGGGTGGGGAGCGGCCGTGCGGCGGGCCGCCGATGCAGGCCGCATTCCTTGTGTTCGGGCGCCTCCCACCACCAGCGGCCGGCACGGACGTCCTCGCCGGGTCCGATGGCGCGCGTGCACGGCGCGCAGCCGATCGACGGGTAGCCGCGGGCATGGAGGGCGTTGACCGGCACCGCGTACCGGCGCAGGTAGCGCCACACGTCGTCCTCGCTCCAGTCGGCGAGCGGGTTGAACTTGGGCATGCCGTGCTGACCGGTCGAACGACTCGACCTCGACGTCGGCGCGGGTCGACCGACTGGCTGCGCCGCAGCCCGGTGATCCACGCGCCCTGGCCCGCGAGGGCGCGCGCGAGGGGCGCGATCTTGCGGATCGGCAGCAGCGCTGGCGCAGCTCCACCGAGCGGTAGAACGGGTTGCTGCCGTGCTCGCCGACGTACCGCTCCAGTTCGCGCGCGTCGGGAACGTGGACGGCGACGGCGATGCCGTAGTGCTCCCGCGTGCGCTCGATCAGCGCGTGCGTCTCCTCCGGCAGCCGCCCGGTATCCAGCGTAAACATGCCGATCGGCAGCTGGTGGCGGGCGATGAGATCGGTGAGCACCATGTCCTCGGCGCCGAAGCTCGACGCCAGCACGGCGGGCGCGTGCCGTGCGCCACGTGCCGCAGCAGGGCCAGCGCCGCGTCGCCGCGCGCCTGCGGTGACGGGTCGCGGTCCGTGCCGGCAGGCGCGGCGTCCGGCGGCGCGCCCGCGGGTTCGGTTCCCGGAGGACCGTTCCAGTCCACCGCGTTCACGGTGCGCTCCCGGCGATGCCCGCCGGCGCAGCGTGCGGCGGCGGAGGCTGCGCCGCCGCCGGAACCACGGCGCGGGGTGGGCGACCGTGGGAGCGTAGACGGCGTCGAAATCGGCGAAACCCGCCAGCGCGCGCTCTGTGTCCTGGTCGGCGCGCAGCGCAAAGGCGTCGAAACCGACCTCGGCGAGCGTGAAGAGCTGGTCGCGCAGGACGTCGCCGACCGCGCGCAGCTCGTTGGCCTAGCCGTAGCGCTGCCGCAGCAGGCGCGCCGTCGAGTAGCCGCGGCCGTCCGTGAACTGCGGGAAATCGACGGCGATCACCGGCAGCCACGCCACGTCGCCGGCGAGCAGCGCCGGGTCGTCGGCGGGCGCGAGCCACACCCCGACGTCGCCGCGCTCGCGCAGCGCGGCGCGCTCGCCACCCACAGGCCCAGCGCCACGATGACGGCGCCCTGCGGCGGCACGTCGGCGAGCGTCGCGGCGTCGCGCAACAGCCGCCAGCGATCGGCGACACGGGTACGATTCTTAATCAACGCGGGCATAGACGCGCTCCTTGAAGGGTTCGGTGCCGACGCGCCGCAGGGTGTCGAGGAAGCGCTCGCCGTCCTGGCGGAATTCGACGTAGACGTCGAGCAGCGAGGCGACCACGTCCGGCATGTCGGCCGCGGCGAACGAGGGTCCGATGACCTTGCCCAGCGTGGCGTCGAGGCCCTGGCTGCCCCCGATCGAGACCTGGTACCACTCGCTGCCGTTCTTGTCGACGCCGAGGATGCCGATGTGCCCGACGTGATGGTGGCCGCAGGCGTTCATGCAGCCTGACATGTTGAGCTCGATCTCGCCCAGGTCGTTGAGGTAGTCGAGGTCGTCGAAGCGGCGCTGGATCGCCTCGGCGATCGGGATCGACTTGGCGTTCGCGAGCGAACAGAAGTCGCCGCCGGGGCAGCAGACGATGTCGCTCAGCAGGCCGATGTTGGGAGTCGCGAGCCCGAGCGCGGCGAGCTCGCGCCAGAGGGCGTGCAGGGCCTCCTCGGCCACGTCGGCCAGCACCAGGTTCTGCTCGTGGGTGACGCGCAGCTCGCCGAACGAGTAGCGATCGGCGAGAGCGGCGAGCGCGTCCATTTCGTCGGCGGTCGCGTCCCCCGGCGGAACGCCCGTGCGCTTGAGCGAGACGACGACGCTCGCGTACCCCGCCCGCTGGTGCGCGCGTACGTTGCGCTCCGCCCAGCGCGCGAACGGGCGGCTGTCGGCGAGCGCGCCGCGGTACGCAGGGCTCGGTCCGTCGTACGCGCCGTACGGCGGCGCGGTGAAATGCGCGGCGAGCCGGGCGATCTCGGCGTCGGGCACCGTGCCCGGCCCGCCGGCAAGGTGGGCCCACTCGGCCTCGACCTGGCGCGCGAACTCGGCGGGCGTGAGCTCCTTGACCAGGATCTTGATCCTTGCCTTGTACTTGTTGTCGCGGCGCCCGAACCGGTTGTAGACGCGCAGGATCGCGTCGAAGTAGTTGAGCAGCTCCGCGGCCGGGAGGAAGTCGCGGATCGCGACGCCGATGATCGGCGTGCGCCCCTGTCCGCCGCCGACGAACACGCGGAACCCGACGTCGCCACGCGGGCCCTTGACCGCCTGCACGCCGATGTCGTGAACGAGCACGGCCGCCCGGTCCTGCGCGGCGCCGCTGACCGCGATCTTGAACTTGCGCGGCAGGTAGGCGAACTCGGGGTGCAGGGTCGACCACTGGCGGATGAGCTCGCACCAGGGGCGCGGATCGATCACCTCGTCGGCGGCGACGCCGGCAAAGGGGTCGCAGGTCGTGTTGCGCACGCAGTTGCCGCTGGTCTGGATCGCGTGCATCTCCACCTCGGCGAGCTCGGCCAGGATCTCCGGCGCGTCCTCGAGGCTTGGCCAGTTGTACTGGACGTTCTGGCGGGTGGTGAAATGGCCGTAGCCGCGGTCGTACTTGCGGGCGATGTGCGCGAGCATCGCGAGCTGCCGCGACGACAGGAGCCCGTAGGGGATCGCGACGCGCAGCATCGGCGCGTGCTTCTGCATGTACAGGCCGTTCTGCAGCCGCAGCGGGCGGAACTCGTCCTCGGACAGCTCGCCCGCGAGATAGCGGCGCGTTTGGTCGCGGAACTGGGCGACGCGGCGAATGACGAGGTCGCGATCGAAGCTGTCGTAGACGTACATGCTGGGCGCACCGGAAGCGAATCGAGCGCGGAGCATAGCGGCGCTCCGGGAATTCCAGAAGGAATGGATCGGGCTATGCATATAGCCTCCAGAGATAAGCGGGCGCTGCGCCGCACGGGTTCGCCTGGTGCCGCTCGCGTACCGCTCGGGAACCGTCCCCGCCGTTGCTCTTCTCGTGCGACGGTGTCGCCGCAGCGGCGGCGGACCGGTCGCAGCCCGTCGTGCAGCGCGGCGGGAACCCACGGGATTCCGAGTCGTATGGCCGATCGCATCGAGTCGTCGCCAACCGGGCAGGCGCGGGGCGATCGCCCTGCCGGGCGGGCGCGCCGGAACCGGGCGCGGTCCTGCGGCGGGGCGCCGACGGCGTTCGAGGGTGGCGGGCGTGGCTAGGTCGCGCCCGGTGGGCGTGTATATGGCGGCGCTGGTGCTGGCGGTCGCCATCCCGCTCGGCGCCGTCCTGGCCTACACCTATCACTCGGCAGCTCGCCGCGAGGAGCAGGCTGCGGCCGAGGCAGCGCTGCAGCTCGCCCGCATCGTCGCCTTCGAGCTCGGCGACGAGCTTGCCTCGGCCCGCCGGACGCTCGAGGACCTCGCGCGCGAGGCGCGGGTCGGGGCGCTGCAGCGCGACGCCTGCGCGACGGCAGCGGGGCCGCGCCAGGGCGCCGGCATCGAAGCGCTGATCCTCGTCGAGCCGAGCGGCCGCGTCGTCTGTGCCACGCTGCCGGCCGCGCCGGGCGAGGCGCCGTACGCGTCGGCGCCCTGGCTGCAGTCGATCGTCGCGGGACGCGCGGCGGCCGTCGACTCCCTGTCCGGAGCCGGGGCGCCGCGGCGGGGGTGATCCTGCTCGCGACCGCGCTGCGCGACGACCGTGGCCCGTGACCGGTGCACTGGCCGGCACGCTCGACCTGGCGCAGCGGCGTTTGCCGGCGGCGCGGGCCGCACTGGGTCGCGACGGAACACGCGTGCTCGTCGTCGACCAGGACGGCGCCGTGCTGGCGCGGCCCGGGGGCGAACCCGGCGCGGGAAGTGTCGACGCGGCGCTCCTGCGCACGATGCTGCGCGACGGCTCGGGCTCGTTGCGCGACGCAATGCCCGATGGACGCAACGTCATCGTCGGCTTCGCGCCGATTCCGGGGGCGCCCTGGTTTGGCGTCGTCGAATTCGCACGCGACCCGGTGGTCGCGACCACGCGCGCGCAGGCCGTGCGCAGCGCGCTGGTCGTCCTCGCCATCGTGGCGGCGGTGCTGCTCGTCGCCTGGTGGCTCGCACGGCGCCTGCTACGTCCGATCAAGGCGATTGCCGAGGTCGCGCAGGACTTCGCCGCCGGCAACACGATCATCCGGGCCGAGGAGGAGGGACCGCGCGAGCTCTCGGAGATCGCGACGCAGCTCAACCGCGTGCTCGACGAGCGCCAGCGGGACGACCGGCGCCTGCGCGAGAGCGAGGAGCGCTACCGGCAGCTCTTCGAGACGTCGAACGACGCCGTGCTCGTGCTCGATCGCAACAGCACGATCCTGGAGGCGAGCCACGCGGTCGAGGTCGTCTTCGGCCACGCGCCGGAGGCGTTGCTCGGGCGCAACGTCGCCATGCTGCAGGCCGCCAGCGTGCGCGAGCAGCACGCGCGGGGCATGCAGCGCTTTCTCGCCACCGGCAAGCGGGCCCATGCCTGGAGCCGGCCCCTGGTGTCGGTCGGCCTGCACGCGAGCGGGCGCGAGTTCCCGCTCGAGCTGTCGTACAGCTACGTCAAGTCCGGGCAGGACGAGCTCTTCGTCGGCTACGCGCGCGACATCTCGGAGCGGCAGGCGCAGGAGGCCCCGCTGCGCGAGAGCGAGGCGCGGTTCCGCGGGCTCGCCGACTCGTCGCCGGCGCTGATCTGGATGGCC
>CAVQLG010000028.1:0-35740 GCA_963713275.1 uncultured beta proteobacterium | reverse complement strand
CGCGCCACGCCATCGAGGCACCGCCGCTGCGCAGGGCGCGCGATCGCCTGCCCTGGCTGCTCCTTGGCCTTCTCGGCAGCATGCTCGCCACGTTCGTGATGTCGGGCTTCGAGCACACCCTGGGCGAGAAGATGTCGATCGCCTTTTTCGTACCCGGGATCGTCTATCTCGCCGATGCCATCGGCACCGAGACCGAGGCGATCGCGGTGCGCGGCTTGTCTCTCAGTCATGCGCCGATCCGCAGTCTCCTCGGCGGGGAATTGCGCACGGGCATCCTGCTGGGATCGGTGCTCGCGTTGCTGACGTTTCCGCTGGTCTGATTTCCTTTGCGATCCGCGGCTGGCGGCTGCCGTGTCGCTGTCGTTGGTGGCTGCCGGCGCGGTCGCGACCACGATGGGTCTGCTGCTGCCGTGGCTGCTGCACCGCCTGGGGCTCGACCCCGCATTCGGCAGCAGGCCCACCGCCACGATCGTGCAGGACGTCCTCAGTCTGGCCATCTACTTTCTTTTCGTTGTCGTGATCTTCGCTTGATACGGGAGGGCGAGCGACGCTCGGGGGGCCAGCCGCCGCACGCCGCGGTAACGGAAACGTCACATTGCCCTGCTCCAATTGGAGCAGGCGCGATCTCGACCCGGCGCGGAAACGACCGATGGCCGATGGCCCACCATATCCACACCGTCCCCGGACGGCTGCGCGTGCGCCGCGCGGCCCGCATCGGCGCGCTCATCTGACGCCGCGCCGCACGGCGCGACGCCCCCGCCGTCGACCGGCATGCGCTCGTCTTCGGAACCTTTGGCGATCGTGTTCGTGATCCGCTCGTCATCGAACGAACGCCGAGTCACGCCTTCATCCCGCGAGTCCGGACCCTTTCCTCGCAGATCGGCACGTGTTCGCTGAGCGCGTCGAACGATCCGCCATGGAGCTCTCCCTGCTGACGCTGAATCTGCACACTTATCAGCAGCACCCCCGCCCTTGTCCCTTCCTGACGATGCATGAGCATGAGCGCGAAGTGCAACTCATCGCCGAGGCAATCGCCCAACTGCAGGTTGACGTCGTCTGCTTCCAGGAGGTCGGGGAATACATCCACGACCCCATCACCACGCCCTATGGTGAATCGCCTTCCAACATGGCATTCAGGGTTTGCCGCAGGTTGCGGCATTGGAATCTCTGGTATCACATCCATCAGGACTGGAGCCACGTCGGCTTCTACCGCTGGCGGGAAGGCACGGCGATCATGAGCCGCCATCCGCTGCTCCATAACCACTCAGCATATGTTTCCGCAGACGAGCGCAAGGACAACTACATGTCTCGGAACGTCACGCTATCCTGCATCGACGTTCCCTGGTTCGGCTTGTTGCACGTCGCCAACGTTCACCTGAGCTGGGCGCATCACGGCTTTTTCGAAGAGTACTCTCGCCTCGGCAATTTGATCCGCTCGCGCTTTCGATTCGGTGTCCGGGGCGATTTGATGGTTGGCGATTTCAATGCACCGGCCGGAGAAGACGCCTACAACCACATCGTGCGCCACGGGGAGTACGTGGACCAGTTCTACGAGTTGCATCCCCATCGCTTCGATGAATCGAGCTATCACGGCCAGATCGACGGGTGGCGAGACGGGCCGCCACGGCGAATCGACTATGTATTCAAGCGCAATGGCGCTCCGCTGCAGGTCGCGTCCATCGATGTCATCTTCAACGGCTATTTCTATCCCATCGTCTCCGACCATTTCGGGCTCCTTGCCCGATTCCAGATGTTCTGATCCGGTGGAACCCCCGGCGAGGCGCGCGCCCTCCTTCGACCCCCAGCGCCCAGCGCCGCCTCCCCGGAAGCGGACGCATCTTGCGTGCCACGTCAGACATACAGCGGCGCCATGCTGCGCCAGCTGCTCGCGTGATGCGCACGGCCATCCCAGACATCCAGCCGATGCGCGATGCCTTTTGCATGGAGAATGCCGCTCAGATGCCGGTTGTTCTCGATGAACGGATCCTCTGCGCCGACCGCCATGACGATGTCCATGCGGCGCAGTTGCTCCAGGCGCCCGAGGCAGTTGAGGCTGGGCAAGAAATGCGTCGGCGTGTGGAAATAGACGTTCTCGTCGTAGTAACCGCTGAACAAATCCTGGAAAGTCTCCACGCGCATCGTCAGATCGTAACGCCCCGAAAACGCGGTGAGCTTCTGAAACAACTGCGGATGACGGAAGGCGAGGTCTGCGGCGAAGTAGGCGCCGAGACTGCAGCCGTGGACGATCGTGCACGGATGGGCGTTCTTGTGGCGCATCAGAGGGATTACCTCGTTGAGGACGTACTCCTCGTACTCCATGTGGCGTCGAATGCGGTCGGCCGGATGGCGCCAGAAGCAGTAGACGCTTTCCCATGCCAGGCTGTCCAGACACCAGAGCTGCAGTTGTCCGGCGTCGATCTTGCGCATGAGGCTGTCGACAATGCGCATATCCTCATACTCGTGGAAGCGGCCGTCGCGGGTCGGGAAGACAAGAACCTTGGCGCCGCTGTGGCCGAAGATCAGCAATTCCATGTCACGCTGCAGGCGGGGGCTGAACCAATGTTGATACTCGCGGAGCATGTACTTTCTCTTTCAGGTCTCGTCGCGTGGCGCCTCCTCCATGAAAAAGCGGGCGACCGCGACGTTCAGTTCCTCGATCTGGGCTTCCCGATCAGGATAGTCGAGGTGTCCGGCCTCCAGCACGAACAGTCGGCGGAGTGGCTCGGCAATCGCGTTGTAGACCGCGAACTGCCCTGGCGGCGGTACGGCCGGATCGACCAAAGCCGCGGCCACCAGCGTCGGAATGCGCAGGTAGCGAGCGGCTGAAGCAGCATCGTAGTAGGCCAATGTTCCCATCACGTTACGGTGACGGCGCCAGAAGTCGCGGACCGCCTCGCCGCTGCCGACGCAGGGCAGCGTGAGGCGTAGCGCCTGGTGGCCGAAGGTCGGCACGTGGAGATGCAGGCGCGACACGCGCCGATCCCAAGGTGCCGCCAGGGCTCCGATGCCGCCTCCGAAACTGATGCCGCAATACGCGACTCGATCGGAAGCTTCGGGAAACAGGGCGAGCAGCGCGGACACGCCCAGCCAAAGGTCCTCCACGCAACCGCCAAGCACGTACTTGTTCCGATCCTGGATATCATGAAGCACGTGGTCGCTCGGATCCGGCGAGACACCAGGCAGCGCACTGCGCCCAAGGCCACGAAAGCACGGAAAAAGCGTCACGCACCCATCGAGAGACAGAGGAAGGTCGGGACCATCGCGCCCTCCGTAGCCGTGACCGACGACCAGGCCGCGCGTCACTCGCCCGCTCTGGGGCACCAGCATCCATCCGCCAATTTCCACTCCGCCGGTCGACCAGTAGCGGATGTCGTGTACGACGTGTTGCTGCAGCGTCCAGCCCGCGGCGCGAAGCTGCGGCCTGGGGTCGACCGCCAGCGCGACAGCGTGGCGGCGTTGCCAGAAGTCGGAGAAGTCTTGTGGCGGCTCGGGCGGCGCGACGGTGAGGAATTGTTGGAGATCCACTTTGGCCCACACGCACAGGGTCGTGCCGACGCCAGCGTCACCGGGTACTCGCGACGCAGGCCGTCCGGCGATGATGCCACACGCGACCATACGCCGCGACAACGCCTTGTGCCAGGCGCTGGGCGATCGGTCTTGGTGTGGCTGTTCCTGAATGGTCCTGAGGCGGGCGCAACGGAGTCCGTTGACAGCCCGCAGCCAGGAGCGGTTGAGGGGCGACGCGTTGCGCCGGAGATGGCGACTGTCAAAAATCTGCAACTCGCGGCGCCTAGAGTTGAACCACTCGAAGCGCGCATGACGTCGCAGGCGCTATTCCGGCTCACCACGCCCGCCCTGAATTCTGGTCGCCCGCGCTTCACCGCCTGGCACTGCGTCGATCAGACGCGTTGCGATTCTCGAATTTGCCGAGGAGTCGAAGTCGATGAAACCTGCTCGTAGCTTTCGCCTGCTTGTCCCGCTTGCTGCGCTGGCAGTCATCGTGTCCGGTGCGGCCGTGGCCCAGAAAACGCAGCTCACGGTCTACACGGCGCTCGAGGCCGACCAGCTCAAGGCCTACCAGGAGGGCTTCGCGAGGGCGAACCCGGACATCGAGATCAGCTGGGTGCGCGATTCGACCGGCATCATCACCGCCAAGATCCTGGCCGAGAAGGCAGCGCCGAAGGCCGACGTGATCATGGGCGTGGCGGCGACCAGCATGGCGATCTTCGACGCGGAGGGCATGCTGATGCCCTACGCGCCGGCCGGGCTCAACCGGATCGCCCCCCAGTATCGCGACCCGAAGAACCCGCCGGCGTGGGTCGGCATGGACGTGTGGGGCGCGACGATATGCTTCAACACGGCCGAGGCCGCCAAGCGGAGCATCCCCAAGCCGGAAAGCTGGAAGGATCTCACCAAGCCGGCCTACAGGGGCCAGATCGTGATGCCGCATCCGGCGTCTTCCGGGACCGGCTACTTCGACGTCTCGGCATGGCTGCAGCTGTGGGGAGAGGCCGACGGATGGAAGTTCATGGACGGCCTGCACGAGAACATCGCGCAGTACATGCACTCCGGCTCGCGCCCGTGCGCCGCCGCCGCGGCAGGCGAGTACGTGCTGGGCATCTCGTTCGAGTACCGCGCCAACCGCGAGAAGGCCCGCGGCGCGCCCATCGACCTGGTGTTCCCCAAGGAGGGCCTCGGCTGGGATCTCGAGGCGACGGGTATCGTCAAGACGACGTCCAAGCCCGATGCGGCGAAGAAGCTCGCCGACTGGGCGGTCTCGGATGCCGCGATGGCGCTTTACGCCAACAACTTCGCGATCGTGGCGGTGCCGTCGCTGTCGAAATCGCTGCCCAACGTGCCGGCCGACTACGCGAGCCGCTTGGTCAAGAACGACTTTGCGTGGGCCGCGAAGAACCGCGACCGCATCCTCAGCGAGTGGTCGAAGCGTTACGAGACGAAGGCAGCGCCGAAGCAGTAGCCCGCTGCGCCGCCCCCGATGTTCGCTGGGTGCTGCCGCGGCGGCGGTGCCGCTCCTGCGAGAGCTGCGCCGCACAGGGCCCGGCCGACGCGCGCGCAACCGACCTCGCCAGGACGAGCCGTGACCGAGCCCCATCGCCCCGACCCGCAATACGTGCCGAACGAGGCGCTTCGCCTCGAAGGCATTGGCAAGACCTTCGGGTCGTTCGTCGCGCTGGCCGACATCGACCTCTCGATCAAGCGCGGCGAATTCGTCTGCTTTCTCGGGCCCTCGGGCTGCGGCAAGACCACACTGCTGCGCGTCATCGCCGGTCTGGAGCGGCAGACCACCGGGCGGGTGATCCAGCATGGCAGCAACGTTTCCGATCTGCCCCCCGCCGCACGCGACTACGGCATCGTCTTCCAGTCCTACGCGCTGTTCCCCAACCTGACGGTCGCGGAGAACGTCGCCTACGGGCTCGTCACCCGGCAGCGCGCGAAGGCCGAGATCAACGCCCGCGTCACCGAGCTGCTGGCGCTGGTCGGGCTCCCGGACGCCGGTTCCAAGTACCCCGGCCAATGCTCCGGCGGCCAGCAGCAGCGCATCGCGCTCGCCCGGGCCCTCGCGACATCGCCCGGGTTGCTGCTGCTCGACGAGCCGCTGTCCGCGCTCGATGCGAAGGTCCGCGAGCGGCTGCGCGGCGAGATCCGGTCGCTGCAGCAGAAGCTCGGCATCACCACGATCATGGTGACGCACGACCAGGAGGAGGCGCTGTCCATGGCGGACCGTGTCGTCGTGATGAACCAGGGACGCATCGAGCAGTGCGGCTCCCCCCAGGAGTGCTACGAGCGGGCGGCCACGCCGTTCGTCGCGACCTTCCTCGGTCGAGTCAACGTCCTTCCCGCGATCGCGCTCGGTGGAGGGCGGTTCAGCGTCGGCACTACGGAGCTCGCGCTTCGCGCGGACGGCTTCACGGCGGGTGAAGCAGTGCGGATCTACGTCCGGCCGGAAGATCGGCGGATCGACGGCAATGTTGGCGCGATGCCCAATCACTTGTCGGGTCGGGTCGGACGGGTCGATTACCTAGGCACCGTCTGCCTCGCCGAGCTGGATTGCGAGGACGCCGGGCAGCCTTTGCAGATCTCGGTGTCGCTGAACGAGTTGCACGATCTCGGTGTGCGCGAGGGCGAAAGACTGGACTTCGCGCTTCGCGACGAGCGGGTGAGGGTGTTCCGCGCATGAGTGGTGCGATTCCCGCCCTCGTGGGCGCACCCCCGAGGGGCGCGATCTGGCGCGAGACGCTCGTCGCCCGCGGTGGAATCGTGCTTCTCGCCGTGTTGCTGCTGGTGTTTCTGACACTGCCGCTCGCGGCGATACTGCTCCGCAGCTTCGAGGACCGCGCCGGCGTGTTCGTGGGACTCGCCAACTTCGCGACCTACGTGCAGACACCGGCGCTCGCGCAGTCGACGTGGAACACTATCGCGTTCGCCACGCTCACCACCTTGATCGTTGTGCCCCTCGCGTTCGTGTTCGCGTACGCGATGCAGCGGAGCTCGATTCCCGCGAAGGGGCTGTGGCGGTCGATCGCACTCGTGCCGATCCTCGCGCCGTCGCTGCTCGCGGCGCTGTCCTTCGTCTACCTGTTCGGCAACCAGGGACTGCTGAAGGGGGTCCTGCCCGCCGTGGGCCTCAGCTCGATCTACGGGTTGCCCGGGATGGTGCTGGCGATGGCTTTCGCTGCGTTCCCGCATGCGGTGATGATCCTGCTGGCTTCGTTGTCGTTGTCGGACGCGCGCCTGTACGAGGCCGCCGATGCGATGGGTGCCTCGCACTGGCGTAGGTTCCTCACGATCACGCTGCCCGGCGCGAAGTACGGCCTCGTCTCCGCGGCGATGGTCGTGTTCACGATGGCCGTGTCCGAGTTCGGCGTCCCCAAGGTGATCGGCGGCAACTACCCGGTGCTCGCGGTCGAAGTCTACAAACAGGTCGTCGGTCAGCAGAACTTCCAGATGGGCGCGGTCGTCAGTCTCGCTCTGCTGCTGCCGGCGCTTGTGGCCTTCGGGATCGACGCCTACGTGCAGCGACGGCAGAAGGCGCTGCTCACGGCACGCAGCGTCCCCTACGCACCGAGGCCCTCACCCGTCCGGGACGGACTGCTGCTCGCCTTCGTGCTGGCGATCTCGGGCATCATGCTCCTCGTGGTCGGCATTGCCGCGTACGGCTCCCTTGTCAAGTTCTGGCCGTACAACCTCTCCCTGACGCTCGACCACTACCGCTACGGATTCGAGGAAGCGGGGGTGGAGAGCGCATATCGCAACAGCCTGGTGATGGCGACGGTGTGCGGGCTGCTTCGGCGCGGCGATCACCTTCGCCGGGGCCTACTGGGTGGAGAAGACCCGCGGTGCCGACCTGTTTCGGCCGATCGTGCGCTTCCAGGCGATGATGCCGATGGCAGTGCCGGGGATGGTGCTTGGCATCGGCTACATCCTCTTTTTCAATCACCCGACCAATCCCTTCGGCTTCATGTACGGCACGATGGCGATTCTGGTCATCTCGACCATCGTCCACTTCTACTCCTCGAGCCATCTGACGGCAGTCACCGCGTTGAAGCAACTGGACAGCGAGTTCGAATCGGTGTCCGCTTCGCTCAAGGTGCCCTTTTACCGGACCTTCACCAGGGTGACCGTGCCCGTCTGCATGCCGACGGTCATCGACATCGCCCGGTACTATTTCGTCAACGCGATGACCACGATCTCCGCCGTCGTGTTCCTCTATTCGCCGCAGACGACGCTGGCGGCGATCTCGATCCTGCATATGGACGAGGCGGGCGCGATCGGCCCCGCGTCGGCCATGGCCACGCTGATCGTGCTCACTTCTGCGGCGGTCACCGTGCTCTCGCTGGTTGCCGAGGCTCTGCTGCTGCGGCGTACGCAATCGTGGCGCCGCACGGGGTCGCCTTCCGCTCCGGGACGGCGGTGAGCGGGAACGTTCCAGTCCAGACATCGACCCTTTCCCCAGGGACCCGCAATGACGCTCGTATCTCGTGATCCCATCCTGCTCACTCCCGGCCCGCTCACGACGTCGCTGACAACCAAGGCGGCGATGCTGCGCGATTGGGGTTCCTGGGACTCGGCGTTCAATGCGATCACGGCGCGCGTGCGCGAGCGGCTGCTCGCAATCGCCCACGCGGAGGAAGCGCACGTCTGCGTCCCGATGCAGGGCAGCGGCACGTTCTCGGTCGAGTCCGCGGTCAACACGCTGGTCCCGCGCGATGGCCACATGCTGGTTGCGATCAACGGCGCGTACGGCCACCGGATGGCCAGACTCGCGACGATGATGGGGCGCAAGGTATCGACCTTCGTCACCGCCGACGATGTGCCGACGTCGCCCGAGGATATCGACCGCCTGCTCGCCTCCGACGATTCGATCACTCATGTCGGACTCATCCACTGCGAGACGTCGACCGGCATCCACAACCCGCTGCGGGAGATTGCCAACGTCATCGCGCGGCACGGCCGGCGCCTGCTGATCGACGCGATGAGCTCGTTTGGAGCGCTCGCGATCGACGCGCGCGAGGTCGCGTTCGATGCGCTGATCGCCGCGTCGGGCAAGTGCATCGAGGGCCCGCCCGGCATGGGATTCGTGATCGCGAGGCGCCAGGCGCTCGAGCGTGCCGCCGGCAACTCGTCGTCGCTGTCGCTCGACCTCCACGACCAGTGGACCTACATGGAGAGGACGACGCAGTGGCGCTACACGCCGCCGACGCACGTCGTCGCCGCCTTCGACGCAGCGCTCGAGCAGTTCATCGCCGAGGGCGGCCAGCCGGCGCGCCTTGCGCGTTACGCGCGCAACTGCGACGCCCTGATCGGGGGCATGCAAGCGCTCGGTTTCCGGCGGTTCCTCGAACCGGCGATCCAGGCGCCGATCATCGTCACGTTCCATGCTCCCGCCGACCCGCGTTACGACTTCAAGGCCTTCTACGCGAAGGTGCGCAACCGCGGCTTCATCCTCTATCCCGGCAAGCTGACGGAGATCGAGACGTTCCGGGTCGGCTGCATCGGCGCGATCGGGCCGGAGGAGATCGAGCAGGCGGTGCACGCCGTCGCCGATGCGCTGGCAGACCTCGGCATCCGCGTGATGGCGTCGACTTAGTGCCGGCGCTCACACGACGGAACGTCTGCGGGGGCGCCTTCGGGCGGGAACGGACCCCTGGACCGCTGTGGCCGGAAGTCATCAAACCTTCAAGATCCTGCGGTGAAATCGTCGTTGTTTTCCCTAGCCGAGGAGAAGCAATGAGAGAGTTGCTGCGTGCGCTGCGTACCCAGCGTTGGGACGATCACCGGTACTACCATCACAGTCGAATCAACCAGACCCTGCACCTGATCAGCGCACTGTCGTTTCTCTGCAGCTACGTCTTGTTGTTCACCCATCCCGTCGCTGCGGTGCTCATCGGCTGGCTGGTCGCGATGGTCACGCGGCAGGCAGGGCATTTCTTCTTCGAGCCGAAGGGCTACGACCAGGCCAACGACGCCACGCACGAGCACAAGGAGGCGATCAAGGTCGGCTACAACCTCCGGCGCAAGGCGGTGTTGCTGGCGGTCTGGCTGGTGTCGCCGCTCTTGCTTCTGGTCGATCGCACGCTGCTCGGCGTTTTCGAGCCGCGTCAGGGAGCGTGGGCATTCGTCGAGCACACCGCCTGGATCTGGCTCGGCGTCGGCGTAGGGGGGTTGGTCTTCCGTACGGTGCAGTTGTTCTTCCTCAAGGACGTGCAGACGGGCCTGGTCTGGCTGCTCAAGATCCTCACGGACCCGTTCCACGACGTGATGCTGTACTACAAGGCGCCGCTCAAACTTCTGCGCGGCGAGCTCGTCGAACCGATGTCGGGGCGTCCGGCCTCCTGACCGGGGGGGCGGTGCCCCGTCTGGAGCGCGCGGTCCGGCGTCGCAGGTCACCTGCGATTGGCGCGATTGGCGATCATTTCGCGCAGGACGCCACGCCGGATCGTGCGGTTCGTTGTGCGGGGATCCGCCCACCACCAGCCATCGCGCCGCATCGCCTCGCAGGCAGTGACGTAGCGGTTCGCCACCGCGGCGAAGTCGGCGTCGCTCAAGTCGAGGCTGAAGATGAAGCGGCCCGTGCCCACCCAGCTCAACGCCAACCCCTCCGCTCGCAGGTAATACTGCAGCATCCAGTTGTAGCGCGACGGCTGCGTGTATTGCGTGGTCCAGATCGTGGAAAGGTTCTCGACCTGTACCGGCAGCTTCTCCCGGACCAGCCGCGCGTTAAGTGCCGCTGCACGGGCATTCCAGCGCTCGTCGGCGCCGTCGTACAGCGCGCGGATCTCCGGCGTTTCCAGTCGCCGCAGGAACTCGTCCATCGCGCCCATCACGTAAGGGTGGGCGT
Source organism: uncultured beta proteobacterium (assembly GCA_963713275.1). Lineage (GTDB taxonomy): Bacteria > Pseudomonadota > Gammaproteobacteria > Burkholderiales > Casimicrobiaceae > CAIWHR01. The sequence continues at coordinate 25,380 of CAVQLG010000028.1, read as the reverse complement.
TGAACGTGCCGCGCGCGAAGCACACGTCGGCCGGCCGTTCGTCCCGATAGCGCTTCATGAGCTCGCGTCGGCCGCAGAGCACACCGACCGGAAAACCGCCCCCGAGCGTCTTGCCGTACGTGACCATGTCGGCGCGGACGTCGAAGTACTCCTGCGCGCCGCCCGGGGCGAGACGAAAGCCGACGAACACCTCGTCGAAGATGAGGGCGATGCCGCGTTCGGTGCAGACCGTGCGCAGCCGGTGCAGCCAGTCGGTGTAGGCCTCGCGGTCGAAATGGGCACGGCGCGCGCTGTCGACCAGCGCGGAATCGCTCGGTGGGCTCGCATTGGGGTGGAGTGCCTGGAGCGGATTGACCAGTACGCAGGCGATGTCGCGGCGTCGACGCAGCACTCGCAACGTACGTTCGTCCATGTCGCGCAGCGTGTAGGTGTGCCGCGCCGGCGTCGGGTTACCGACCCCGGGCTGTACGTCGCCCCACCAGCCATGGTAGGCCCCGCAGAAGCGGACCAGATGCGAGCGTCCCGTGTGGTAGCGCGCCAGGCGAACGGCCTGCATCACCGCTTCGGTCCCGGACATGTGGAACGAGACCTCGTCCAGGCCGGAGATGCCGCGCAAACGCTCGACGTTGTACGCGACTACCGGATGGTAGGCCCCGAGCACGGGGCCGAGTTCGGCGACGCGCTCGCTGCCACGTTTCATGCACTCCTTGTAGAAGTCGTAGCCGAAGACGTTGAGTCCGTAGGAACCGCTCAGGTCGTAGTAGAGGTTGCCGTCGAGGTCGGTCAGCGTCGCGCCGGACGACGCGGACAGGAAGGATCCCGCCCGGAGGTGCTCGCGCACGCGGCGGCGAAACTGGAAGGGCACGCGGTACGCACTGGTGAACTGCAGGTCGGAGAGGCCCGCCTGGACCTCCGCCGTGAGTCTCGCGGTTTCGGCGAATCGCGACCGATAGACTGCGGCAAGGCGCTCGAAGCCGGCCCGGCGCTGCGCGGCTACTTCGCCCGGGGCGCCATCGGCATCGAAGAAGCGCGCGTCGTCGAACTCGTAGAACGGCACCAGCGATGCCGCGCGCCACGCGATGCGCGGATGCCCGGCGAGCGAGCGATGCTTGGCCCGCGAGAGCTCCAGCCGCGAGAGCAGTTTCGGCGCCAGCGTCGCCAGGGCGATGCCGCCGGCGGTGAGCAGAACGAAGGTCGTATCCACGTGTTGCCTCGACCGCAGATTTACCCTTTGTGGGTGACACCCGCATGACGACAGGCGCGCCACGGGGTCGACAGCGGCTATGGGAGGAGATCAACTTCCTCCTGACCAACCGCATTCCGCGCCGCTGGTTGACCCAGTTCATGGGCTGGTTCAGCCAGATCGAGCAACCGCTCGTGCGCGATTGTTCTCTTGCCGTCTGGCGTAGCTTCTCGAACCTGAACCTCGAGGAGGCGAGGAAGACCCGGTTTCGCAGCGTGCACGATTGCTTCACGCGCGAACTGAGGGAGGGCGCACGCCCGATCGATACTGATGCCGCGATCGTGACCAGCCCCTCCGACGGAATTGTCGGGGCCTTCGGACGTATCGAGGGCACGACCCTCGTCCAGGCCAAGGGCTTTCCCTACACGCTCCAGGATCTGCTCGGGGACCCGGCGCTGGTCGCTCAGTATCGCGATGGCTGGTACGTGACCCTGCGCCTGAAGGCTAGCATGTATCACCGCTTCCACGCCCCGCACGATTGCCGCGTGCGGCGGGTCACGTACGTGGCCGGCGATACCTGGAACGTCAACCCGATCGCGCTGGAACGCGTCGAGCGGCTGTTCTGCAAGAACGAGCGCGTGACGATCGTCGCCGAGATCGCGGCCGGCGGCCATGCGATCACCCTCGTGCCGGTCGCCGCGGTGCTCGTCGCGGGCATACGCCTGCACTTCCTCGACACCGTCATGGACCTGAAGTACCGGGGACCGCGCGTCTACGCCTGCGACGTTGCGCTCCGCAAAGGCGAGGAGATGGGCTGGTTCCAGCACGGCTCGACCATCATCGTCTTCGCGCCACCGGCGTTTGCGATCACCGACAACGTGCGCCCCGGGGCTACGGTGCGCATGGGCCAGGCGCTCCTGCGCGTGCCGATGCCGGTGTAGTGGCCCGATCCGCCTGCGCGTACCGGACCCCATCCGCTTCACAGTCCTGTCATCCGAGCGCACACGGTGCTGCAACGACGAATGCCTAAGCTTCCGCGCCATGGCACCGACTCCCGATGTGGCGCGACCGGCTCCCGCGCCGCTGCAGCAGTTCGAACGGGAAGGCCCGGTCCGTCTGCGGGCGATCTGGATCTCCGATCTGCACCTGGGGACGCCGGGCTGTCAGGCGAAGCACGTCCTGGATTTCCTCCGCTGCACGGAATCCGAGCAGCTCTACCTCGTTGGCGACATCGTCGACGGCTGGCAGCTGCGCCGCCGCTGGTACTGGCCGCAAGCCCACAACGACGTCGTCCAAAAGGTACTGCGCAAGGCGCGTCACGGGACCCGGGTCGTGTTCATACCCGGGAATCACGACGAGTTCGTCCGCCATTTCCTGGAGTTGTCGTTCGGTGGCATCGAGATCTGCGACGAGGCGGTGCACGTGACGGCGGACGGGCGTCGCCTGCTGGTCCTGCACGGCGACTTGTTCGACGCCGTGGTCCAGCGGGCGCGCTGGCTCGCCATCCTCGGCGACCATTTACACGTAGGTGTGCTGCACCTCAACCGTTGGCTCAACTCCGTGCGTGCGCGCTTCGGGCTCGGCTACTGGTCGCTCGCCTTGTACCTCAAGCTCAGGATCAAGAATGCGGTGAACTACATCTGCGACTTCGAGCATGCGGTGGCGTCCGAGGCCCGCCGCCGCGGCTTGGCGGGCGTCGTCTGCGGCCACATCCACAAGGCCGAGATCCGCGATATCGACGGCGTCCTGTACTGCAACGACGGCGATTGGGTGGAGAGCCTGACGGCGTTGGTGGAGACCGAGGAGGGCGCGCTGCGAATCATTCGTTGGCATGAGATCGACGGCCTTCTTGGAAAGACGGCCGCCAAAGACCCCCACGAGGCAAGGACCCATGCGCATCCTCATCACCAGTGACGCCTGGGACCCGCAGGTCAACGGTGTGGTGGTCACGCTGCGCAACACGGTGCGCGAGATGCGGGAGGTGGGCCATGTCGTCGACGTCATTGGCCCGGGACGCTTCCGCAGCATCCCCTGTCCCACGTATCCGGAGATTCGCCTCGCGCTGGGCGCGCGCCGCGTGCTCCAGCGCGAACTCGAGCGTTTCGCTCCCGACGCGATCCACATCTCGACCGAAGGGCCGATCGGCATGGCGACGCGCAGAATCTGCCTGGAACGCGGCTTCCCGTTCACCACGGCGTACCACACGCGGTTTCCGGAGTACGTGCACGCGCGCACCCGGCTGCCGACGGCGGTCACCTACGCGTGGCTTCGTCGCTTCCACGCTCCGGCGCGAGCGGTCATGGTGGCGACCGCCGCCATCCACCAAGACCTCGAGCGGCGCGGCTTCACCAGGCTTGCCCGCTGGTCGCGTGGCGTCGACACGAACCTGTTCCGTCCGGGGCCGAAGCTGCGCAACGCGTGGCGGCAGCCTGTCTTCATGTACGTCGGCCGCGTGGCGGTCGAGAAGAACATCGCGGCATTCCTGGCGCTGGCGGTCGATGGCACCAAGGTCGTCGTCGGCGATGGTCCGCAGCGGACGTCGCTGGAGCAGCGATTTCCCGGTGTCGTCTTCACCGGGGCGAAATCCGGCGAGGAGCTCGCGGCGCATTTTCGCACTGCCGACGTGTTCGTCTTTCCCAGCCGCACCGACACCTTCGGGCTGGTAATGCTCGAAGCGATGGCCTGCGGCACGCCGGTCGCGGCGTACCCGGTGCCCGGACCACTGGACGTGGTCGTTGCGGGCGTGAGCGGCATACTGAACGACGATCTGCGCACCAGCGCCCTCGAAGCGATCGCACTGGATCGCGCCAGAGTTCGGCAAGCGGCGCTGTCCTATTCCTGGACGAACGCAACCGCTCAGTTCTTGAGCAACCTGTGTCCCAATCACGCCGGCGCACGCGCAGCGTGAGCACGCCGGCCTCGGCGCGCCGGATGGATCGGTCGACTGCGGGGCCGGTTCGATCCCGCGCGCTCCTCCTGGCGAGCTCGTGTGGCAGTCGTGACGAGCCTCCGCGCGACGAAACGGGGTCAGGCGCGGCGACCCAGAAGCGCGACGAAACGGGGTCAGGCGCGGCGACCCAGAAGCACGTCGCGAGTGGCGCGACTCGCGAACAGCACCAGGAAGTCCTTGACTCGGGCGTCGATCGCGAGCCGCGCGAATTCCTGATCGTAGATGTGCCGCACCTCGTCTTCAGATCGGCGTGTCTCCGTGGCGATCGCTTCGATCACGGCGAGATACGCGACGTCGTCTTCGCTTTTCGAGTCGACGGGTTCCATACATCAATTCTCCAGTGTTGGTCGTCGCCAATGGCCATCGGTGTTGGCGAACGACGACATCCTCCAATGAACCCAATGAACCTTGTTGTGCGGGGTCAAGTGTGCCATCGCCCGAGAAGCCCAAACTTTGATCGCCGTCAAGGTTCGCCCTTGGTCAGCCGCACGCATGGACCGGCGAGCGGCGGGGCATCGGCCTGTCGTTGCGGGAAGCGGCGCCAGATGGATCCTGGCGGACTGCGGGCAATCGCCTACGATTTGGGGACGACGGTGACGGTGGGGAGAGTCTGTGCGCGCTGGTCGATAAGAAGGACGGGAAGGGATAGCCAACCTATTCTTGGGCCCCTATTTTCCTCTGTTGCGCTCGGTTTCCAACGGCAACCGATTGATACGTTGGGTGAGTTGCAGGGGCCCCGACGGCACCCCAGTGCAACTGTGGCGCAGTTGCCAGAATCGTCCGTAAAGGATTGACATATCGAAGACAACAGGATAACCGATCCGGGTCAACGGAGGAAAATTGGGTCAATCCAACGCCCCTGTCGCCTCGTCGGGTCGGCGTAACACGTGTCGACCTGTCCGGGCCAATGGGAAGCTGCGGTGATGAGGGGTCGCTGCGGGGCCCGGGTAGCCTCGGGGCAGGTGATTGGCGCGCGCCCGATCTGACAAGATCGACGCGCGTCGTTGCCGCAACTTGAACGGCGGCTTCAATCGATTTCTACGACTGGTATGGAGCACCCGCGGCGTCGGCAATGGGTCGGCTGCCGCCAGCGGATCACAAACACTCAGTGACTGCCCAAAGGCTCGAGCGGCCAGCCAGACCGTGAGGCGCCCAAGATCCACTGCCAACGGCCGGATCGGTTTGCAGGCTGCTGTTCAGATCGTCCAGGCCACCGGCAGCGCTCGGCCCTTTCCGGTCGGTCGCGATCATCTGATCAACTGACCGGTCTTACATTCCGCACATCGGCGGACGCATTTGGAGTGAATTTCCGGAGGCAGGGCCGGAGCGCTGGGGATCAGGCGCCGACGCGGTAGGCGTGTGCGGGGACTCCGATCAGCGCGAGGATCTGGCGTTGCAGGTCGGTGAGGTCGACTTCGAAGTTCTGCACGGTCTGACCCTCGTGCGACAGACGGTGGCGCTGCGCGAGGCTGAACAGGCGAAGCACCTGCTCGGTGGTGGGCCGGCGGCACTTACGCTGCTCGGGGTAGAGCGGCAACTCCTCGATCGCCTCGCGCTGCATCGCCAAGCGTAGTTCGCGCTCGATGAGCGCCTGTACGAGCAGGCCGAGGAAGTACAGGGTGAACAGCGCCTCGATGCGGCCCTCGTTCTTGAGGTACACGGGGGCGATCTCGTGCACGGTCTTGAGCTGCTCGAAGCGCTTCTCGATGGTGGGTTGGCCCTTGTGGGCCTCGAGCACCTGGACGGGGGTGAGGGCTCGGTCGTTGCACAGCAGCGGATACATGCCGTCGCTCTTCTGGTCGTAGGCCACCGCCGCGGCGTCGACCGCCCACTCGATGTCGAAGCGTCGCCGGGTGATCTTGCGGTAGGCGGTGTCGGGGCCGGGGCGGCCGCGCCGCAGCTGCTTGAAGCTGTGCTCCTCGCGCACTACGCGTTTGACCTTCAAGTAGCTGGCGACCCGGTACTGCTCGAGGATCTCGGCCACGCGCCGGTCGATCTCGGCGGCGCCGCGCAGCCGCGCCCGCGCCCCCAGCAGGCGCCGGTGCAACTGCGCGAGCGCTTCGGTGGCGGCGGCCAGCCGGCGGTCGCGCCGGGCGCGCTGCTGCAGTGTGAGCAGCGTGCTCCACACCCAGGTGATGGGCCAGACCTCCAGCGAGGGTAACGGTTGGCGATAGACGTACCAGCAGTCCCGCGGGCCGTCGCTGTGCCGCGCATTGGGCCGATCCCAGACGAGCTCCCACGCCGGGTCGTGGGTCTGGATCCACTTGCGGAAGCGCGCGTCCTCCTGGCGGCTGCGCGGCATCACGGTGACGAAGCGTCCGCCCGCGGCGTGGATGTGCTGCATGTTCTCGTAGGAGCACAGTTTGGAGTCGGCCACGTACAGGAAATCGGCGCGGCCGGCCACCGCACGCAGCGCCTCCCACGTCTGGATGTGGGTGACGGAGTCGCTGGTGTTGCCGTCAGCACAGCGAAACGAGGCCGGAACCCCTTCGGCGGTGACCGTGAGGATGAACAGCAGCTGCTTCAGATCCGGGCGGTGATCCTTGCTGAAGCCGAACGTGATCGCCGGCGCCGTACGCCCGCGCAGCGCCCGCCCGCCGGCCGCGCGGTACTGCCCGCACAACGCGATCGAGGTCGAGTCGTTGTGCAGCCGATCGAAGGCAACCCCGAAGCGCTGGCCGACCGCGACCACCACCTCGGTGAGCAGCGCCGCGCGGTCGGCGTCGAAGAGCCGATCTAGCGCGCGCCCGATGCGGTCGTCGGTGAGACGCTGCATCTGCGCGGCGTCGATGCCGAACATCCCGGCGGCAAAGCCGTGCACGGTCTCGTGCTGGCGGTAAACGGGCTCGCGCTCCACGAGGATCGAGCGCAGCAGCACCCCGAGCGCCTGGGCGTGGGTGACGGCGCTGCGCCGGTCGGCGGTGGGGACGTACCGCTCGAGCAGCGCTGGCAGGCCCATGCGCGCGAGGAAGTGGTTGACCAGGGGCAGCGGCCCCAGGCGCTCGGTGTGCAGCTCGAAGCGTTCGGTGGCGGAGGGGTGTTGCGCACTGCGCATGTTGTCTGTATTATTAACGACATATTAGTCCCTGTCAAGCCTCGTCCATGCCCGCCCGCCGCCCCGCAACCGTTGCGCGACATGCCCGCGAGCGCATCGCGCGCATCCGCGCTGCGCTCGCGGGCATCGAGCGCCTGTGCTCGGGAACGCTGCAAGAACGCATGAAGCTGTGCGGGCGGCCCGGCTGCGCGTGCGCGCGCGATCCCGCGGCTCGCCACGGGCCGTACTACGAGTGGGGGTTCATGCGCGGCGGCAAGCTCGTGCACCGGCAGGTCTCCGCCGAGCACGCCGCCGCCCTGCGCGAGGCGATCGCGAACTACCGAAAGGTCAGAGCGCTACTGCGCGACTGGGAGATCGAAACCGAGCGGCTCATCGACGCCGAACTCCTCGCCCAACGCTGACCCCGACCCCGCTCTCGCTCGTCAGCGGAAATTAGCGGGAAATGCGTTCGGAGATGTGCGGAATGTACGACCGGTGCAGCTGCATAACCGGCCGTTCGCCGCGGTCGACGTGGGAATCAGGGATCTGCGATAGCGGTCGTTCGCACGGACGGCTGGCACCGCGGCGACTGACCGGCAGCTTCCAAACCGGTCCGCCGCGAGCTATCGATCCGTTTCCAACATCCGGCGGAGCCGGAAACATGGGGAACTGACAAGAACTGCCGTTGGATTATTGCGACATTGCCCTCAGGCTTCTAAGGGCAATGCGTCCGCCACTTGTTGTTGATGGCCAACTTGCTACTTGCTGAACCTCCGCCGGCGCCTTGGGTGCCTGCCGCTGCACCGGCAGCGCAGCGGCAGGCGTCGCGCGCGTCCGAAAAGGGCGGGCGGCCAATCCCGCCCGCCGACCTGCCGCGAACCCCCGGCAGCGTTCCGTTGCCATCGCCCCCAACCGAGCAGCGTTCAAAGCCATTCTGTTGCAACGCAGCAAGTTTGTTATGATGACGGCACAAGCAATGCTGTGAGTAAGGAGGCCGCGTCCGCGTTACCCCGGAGTCAACGACCGTGCAAGCCATTCGCAACCTCGCCTCGGCGGTGTCACCCGACCCCGCACCGGTGTCGATCCCGGTCCACCCCACCTTCCTCACCCAGTCCGGTCACGTCTTCCACTTCGCCTTGCCCGGGCATTCGATGCTGTCGGTCGAGGACATCGCCCACGGCTTGGCTAACCTGTGCCGGTTCGGCGGTCACACCACCCCCTTCTACTCTATCGCCCAGCACGCCGTGCTGACCTCGCGGTTGGTGCCGCCCGGCGACGCGCTGGCGGCGTTGTTCCACGACGCTCCCAAGGCCGTGCTCGGTAACGTCCAGACTGCGCTGAAGCCGCTCCTGCCCGACTACTGCGCGCTCGAAGCGCGAGTGCTGCAGGCTGTTCACCAGAAACTGCATCTGCCGTGGCCGGCGCCGGCCTCGATTCGCGCCGCCGGACTCGTCATGCGCGCTACCGAACGGCGCGATCTGCTGCCCCCGCACGAGTTGGCATGGCCGGAGCTAGCGGGCGTGACCCCGCTGCCCGAGTGCCTCGTTCCGCTGCCGCCAGAGGCGGCACGCGAAGCATTCCTGCAGCGCTATCACGAACTAACGGCACAGCGCGGGAGGCCTTGCCTCGTCTAACCGCTGGTGCCGATCTGGCGGCGCGCCAGCGCTCGGGAGTGACGGCGCTTATGCTGCGGCGTAGTCGCTTCCGACTCTGGATTGTGCTGGCGACAAGTGGAATCGGGTAGCGCAGTAGGAACATCGTGCGCGCGTCGGCTGGCACGCCGGCGCCGACTGGCGCGTGCTTGTCATCTATGCCGAGCCGCCGGCCCTCGCCTTGGGCCGCGCACCCGGCCAGCGCCTATGCTTGGTCACGGCGATGCTAGCGGCGCCTGAGGCGCTTCGCGACCCTATCCCTACAATCGCCTTCGCATGCGTGCCCCGCAATACCAGCGCGTGGCGCTCGTGCTGCGCCGAAAGCTTTCAGCACTTCGGCGTCAAGCTCAATGCGACGCTTCGACGCTTGGGCGCGTTCGACCCCATTGCCGGGCTGCCGGAAGCGATCCCAGTCCCTCGACATCCCGGCCTGGCGGGTCTACATTGTCCGCAATGCACCCCCTGATCGAAGCCCACTGCAGCGAACTGATCGCCCTGGCCCGGCGCCGGGGCGTGACGGGTGTGCGCGTTTTCGGCTCGATGTGCCGTGGCGACGCACGTGACGACAGCGACGTCGACCTGCTCGTGACGCTGGCCCCGGGCACCAGTGCCTCGGCCGCAGCTAGTTCGCATTCAGCCAGCGCAGGCCCCGGCAGGCGCCGTTGTTGCCATGGCGGCCCTGCACCAGGCAACTGGCTGCGTTGGGGTCGTTCTTGAGCACCCACAGCGAACGCGCCAGCACTGCCGTTTCGGCGAAGTCGGTGAACAGGCCGTCCACGCCCAGCTCGTAGAAGGCGACGTACTCGTTGACCGGCACGCCCTTGTAGTCGCTGGCCAGGCGGCGCTGCTCGTTGCGGAAAGTGAACGGGTGCACCAGCAGGCCCTGGGCATGCGCGCCGGCCACCACGGCGCTGGGCCCCAGCAGCTTGCGGTCGGCTTCGTTGACCTTGCCGTCGCCGTTGGCGTCGACACACTTGCCGGCGCTGTCGAGCTTGATGCACTCGGCGCTGATCAGGTAGGGCTTCCACGGCCCGATGCCGTCGGCATAGGTGCGCACCTCGGCCAGGCCGGGCGGGGTGAGCAGGTCGGCGAAGGTGCCGGCGCGGCCGGCCACGGCCCAGTCGTACGGGCGGTCGAAGGGCGGGGCGTAGGTGATGGTGCCATCGGGCGCCACGTCGTCGGCGTCGATCAGCTGCACCAGGCGCACCGAGGTCTTCGTGCGCAGGTACTTCAGGTTCGCCTGTTCGAAGCTCTGGATGAACACGGGCGCGCCGCGGTGGTTCCAGCCGTGGCGTTGCAGCACGGCGAGCAAACGGTCCTCGAGTGCCAGGCCGAGGTTCTGGTGGTAGGTCGGGTGTTTGGTCTCGGGATAGATGCCGATCAGGCGCCCCTCTTCGGCGCTCTTGCGCTTGGCCAGCTGGATGATCTGGTCGAGGCTGGGAATGGCGAAGCGGCCGTTGAAGGACTCGTCGCGTTCGCCGGCCGCCTGCACCGCGCGGAGCTGCTGGATCTCGGCCCAGGTGAAGTCGCTGGCGAAGAAGCCTTCTTCCTCGACGCCGTCGACCACCGCCTTGCGTTTGCGGCTGGCGAAGTCCGCCACGTCCTTGACGTTGGTGGTGGCGATGATGTTCGGCTCATGGCGCGCGATCAGCACGCCGTCCTTGGTGGCCACCAGGTCGGGCTCGATGTAGTCGGCGCCGAGCTCGATGGCCAGCGCATAGCCTTCGAGCGTGTGCTCGGGCAGGTTGCCGGCCGTGCCGCGGTGGCCGATCACCAGCGGGCGCGGCTTGTGCGCCTGCCAGCCTTCGCCACGCCTGGCGCTGTCGGCATGCGCCGGAGCGGCGGCCAGGGTCGCGCCCAGCAGGAGCGAGCCGATCGCAGCCCAGGCGTGCCAGGGAGTGTGGTCGTGCTTCATTGCCTTTTCCTTCCGTGCTGGCGGCAAGGTGCCGCGGGAACGGCACAGGCTACAGCCCCTACACGACAGTCGCGTGACAGCAATTTTTCTCTAGACCGAAGGGCGATCGGCGACACTGGCCGTCTTCAAGGGCAACCGCGGGCGTGATGGCGGACGAGACGGTCGACGTGCTGGTGGTCGGGGCGGGTGTGTCGGGCATCGGCGCGGCGCGGCATCCGCAGGCGCGTTGCCCGGAGCAAAGCGTCGCGATCGTCGAGCCGCGGCAGAATCTCGGAACAAGGCCGCACGGCTGAGGTGAGTTGCCTGAGTACCCGGCGCCGTCGTGGGATTGTCGGTCGCATCGTCAACGGTCGTCTACCGGAGAATTCAGCGGCGACGCCGACCGACAGCTCGTGGTTGGGAGTGACTATTCGGGTCGTTTCCCGGAAACAGTCAGTGGCGAAATCAGTGCGGCCAGTCAGTGTCGGCTTCGCGCTGCCAGGCCCAAAGGCAGCCGTCGGCCAGTAAACCGTCGCACGTGAAGCGCCGAAGTCGGTCCCGGTACGGACCGGTACGCACGAAGAAGCGGCCGCTGCAAACGACGACCCGTTCGACGATTCGCTGCAGGTCCACTTGAGAGCGACCCGGGAGCGGGGCGACGTGGAACGATCGCTAACCGCCGTTCGCCTCTACAACCTGGCGTGGCGCTATATGAAACAAAAGGGCGAGACCGCAAGGGACACCCGAAGGTGCTTCACGGCACGCTCTATTACCACGGTAACGCGAACGTGTTCGATCAGTTGCTCGTGTCCAAGACGCTCCTACTGAACGGGAAGCCGATGATGGTCGATGAGAGTACTGCCCGGATGGAGATCTTCCCCGAGATGGTGGACCACAGGGTGGCAGAGGGTCCAATTCGGTTCGGCCTACCGAAGGGCGACGCAGCAAAGAACGTGAACACAGATGGCTTCAGTGACCACTTTCCCGTTTCAATGGTCTTGCGCGAGCATTGAGAAGCCAGTTCGCGTGCAAGGCGCGGCCCGGGTTACGACGACTCGCTCGCCCGCGTGGCGAACGCAGACGGAAGACAGCACTTCGGGTGAAGGAGCATGACCAACGAACAGTTCGGCGCGCTGGTGTTGCGCCTCGAACAACAGGCACGGCGCGACCCGTCAGACTACAAGATGCGGATGCTGCTGCTGGCATTGCTTGGCAACATCGACCTCGCCACGGTCCTGGCGCTGATCGTCGCGCGATCGCTGATGCTGCTGGTCTCGATCGCGTTCCCGAAGTTACTCGGAATTAACTCCGGCGCCGCATTCTGCCCGGTCGGGATGCCATGCGGCGCGCGATGGTGTTTCCGGCAGGGACTGTCAACGACGACAGCGCATCGGCCCCTGCGTTCGACCTAGCGGGGTTGCGTGCGTGCGCGGGCCGAACGCTGGAAGTGGGGCCGGCCGCTAGTCGCATGCCCGAGGGTGGTTCCAAGTCCGGACCTCCGAGCAAGGATTGCTTGGAGGCCGAGGTCGCCTTTGGCCGAGTTCGAGGTGAAGGCGACGGTCGTAATCCCGACTGGGTGCGAGCGTCTGCCCCTAGCCCTACCTTCGCAATCCTGTAGACGAGTGGACATGCGCCTGGCCGCTGGGCCGCATGAACACTGGGCTTTCGCTTGTTTATCGCTTCGAGTATGCTACATGAACGAACATGCACATATTCGAACGAGAAGTCGGCGGCCGTCGCTATCGCATCGCGGCGCAGTCAGTGTGGGATTCGCAACAACGGCGCTCGGTGGCGCGTCAGGTTGTGCTCGGGCCGGCTACGCCCCCTCCAGTGGCCGATCTCGGTGCCACCTGCACGGTTGGCACGCGTGCGCTGGGTGATGTCGGCGCTTTGGTTTGGGTGGCCGAGCAGCTCGATCTGGTTGCGCACATCGATCGAGCCTGCGGTGGCGTAGGGGCCAAGGGCGGCCCCTCGGTGGGCGAGTTGGCTGTGGCGGTGGCGATTCAACGGGCCTGCTCGCCGGGACCCAAGCGCGACCTGGGTGACTTTCTCGATGCGAGCTTGCCGCGCGTGTCGTGCCTGCCTGGATCTACGTTCACGGGGCAGGCGTTTTATCGCGTCGCCCAACAGGTCACCGAAGACGACTTGGAGCAAGCTCAGCGGGCGATCGCCAAAGCGGTGGTGGCCCGGTTCGAGCTTTCGGTGGACGTGCTGGCGTTCGACACGACGAACTTCGACACCCACATCGACTCGCTGACGCCTGGCGATCTCGCCCAGCGCGGACACGCCAAGAGCAAGCGCAAGGATCTGCGGGTGGTTGGGCTGGGCGTCTTGGTCAGCGAGACCGGGCATGTGCCGCTGCTGTACCGGACCTACAACGGCAACGGCTCGGACCAAGCCGTGCTGGGTGCCTGCCTCGAGGGACTGGCGCAGTTGCATCAGGCGCTGGACAGCGGCGAGGATCGGCGGCGGCCGGCCCAGCGCACGCTGGTGCGAGACGGTGGGTTTTGGAGCCCGCAACTGGAGCTCGATCTCGACGCCGCAGGCTACTACAGCCTCATCTCTCTGCCGCTTGGACACAAGGCAGCGGAGCAGGCGCTGCAGATGGCCGCGCGGCGCGGCGCGATGAAGCCGCTGTCGGGCAAGCTCAGCGCGGTCCGGGCCGCGCGCGTGCGAACCAGCGTGGGCGAACTCGACCGTACGCTGGTCGTGGTGGAGAGCCAAGAGCTGCTGCAAGGGCAAAAGCGAGGAATCGCGGCAGCGCTGATCAAAGCCAAGGTGGAACTGCGTAAGCTCGAGGCACTGTGCCAAAAGGGGCGCATCTCGCGTAGCCGTCTCGAAGACCGAGTCAAGAAGGCTCTCGCTCGGGAACATTTGTCGAGCTTCGTCGTGCCCACCATCGCGGGCACCGACCAAGCGCCGACCCTGCATTGGGAAGTCGATGCCGCCAAGCGTCGTGAGCTGGAGAAGACCCGGCTGGGCCGGCGGGTGCTGTGCACGGATCGCCACAACTGGAGCACGGGGCGCATCGTCTACGCCTTCCGCGGTCAGTGGAACGTCGAAGAGCTGTTCCGCCGAGCCAAGAAGGGCGGCGTGGTGCCCTGGGGGCCGTCGCACCAGTGGGCCGACGGCTCGCTACGGCTGCACACGTTCGCGACCGTTCTGGGTTTGATGCTCGTGAGCCTGGCACGCATCGCGCTCGCACCCGACGCTTCGGCCCGCGGCATGATGAAAAGCCTGGAGGGCATCAAGGTCACGCTGGTGCGGACCACGACCGGCGGCCCCGGTAGGCGGCCCACCGTGATGCTGGCACCCGAACTCACGGCTGAGCAGCGCCGGGCAGTGAAGGTCTTCGAGCTCGACAAGTGGAGTCCCGATATTCTTTCATCTATTACCGCACGGCCGAAAGCTTCTTGATCGCGCGGGCTGACGAAGCAGCGTCAGGCCAGCTCCCACACCATCGCGGTGCTTCGAGCTTGTCACAATGCCCGTCAATCCGAACCGGCAAGCTTATCCGGCCCACGAGCTTCACATCTTCCGGTGGCTCACCACACCATCAACGACAAAGGACCACCCTCATGCATTTCAAAAAATTCATGCTGATCGGCGCGTGCCTGGCCTTCCTGCCAGCGGTCGCAGTTCGAGCCCAGACTGAGTTCCCCGCAACCCTGGCCGGCCACGCCTTGCTGCCGGCACGCTCGTTCGTTGCAGCGCCGCAGGACGCGCCGGCCGACCTGCAGGTCAGCGGCAAGTTCACAACCGGCAAGCGTGTGGAAGCCATCGGGACGGTGGAAGGGCTGTCGGCCGGGCGACCCACCGGCCTGAGCCTGCCGTTCCAGGGGCAGCCACTGCAAGGGCACTCCGGCATCAAGCGCATGGCCGACGGCAGCTACTGGGTGTTGACCGACAACGGCGCGGGCAGCAAGGCCAACTCGCCCGACTTCATGCTGTACCTCAGCCGCTATCAGATCGACTTCGCGGGCGGGACGGTCAAGGTGCTGGAGACTGTGTTCCTGCGCGATCCCGACAGGAAGGTGCCGTTCCGCATCGCTAACGAAGGCACCCGTGAGCGCTACCTGACCGGGGCCGACTTCGACCTCGAGGGCTTTCAGTTCGCCGGCGACTCGATCTGGATCGGCGACGAGTTCGGGCCCTACCTGATCAAGGCCGACCGCAGCGGCCGCGTGCAGGCGGTCTTCGAGACGCAGGTGGACGGCAAGGTCGTCCGTTCTCCCGATCACCCCGCCGTGACCACGCCCGGCGCGCCCGGTGGCGCGGTGGACTTCCAGGTGCGCCGTTCGAAAGGCTACGAAGGTCTGGCGTCTTCGCCGGACGGTCGCAAGCTTTACGCATTGCTCGAAGGCGCGCTGTGGGACCCGCAAGCCAAGGCGCCCGAGCAGGTCGACGGCAGGCAGTACCTGCGTATGCTGGAGTTCGATGTTGCCTCCGAGCGCTGGACCGGTCGCCACTGGAAGTACATGCTCGAGGCCAACCATCATGCAATCGGCGACTTCAACATGATCGATGGCACGACGGGCCTCGTCATCGAGCGTGACAACGGTGAAGGCACTATCGACAAGGCCTGCCCCGAGGGCCAGAAGCGCACCGACTGCTTCCACGACCTCGCCAAGTTCAAGCGGGTCTACAAGGTCGAGTTCACCGATGCCAACGCCGGCGGCGCAATGCGCAAGATCGGCTTCATCGACCTGATGGCCATCCGAGACCCGAAGAGCTTGGCACGCAAGCCGCTGAACCGCGGCGTCTTCACCTTCCCGTTCTTCACCATCGAGAACGTGGACGTGGTCGATGCCCGCCAAATCGTCGTCGGCAACGACAACAACCTTCCGTTTTCCAGCAGCCGCGAACCCAACCAGGTCGACGACAACGAGTTCATCCTGCTGGAGGTGGAGGGGTTGCTGAAGGCCCGGTGAAGACTGCAGGCCCTTTGTTTCACTAGGCGGTCTTTGCCGCAGTGTGTCCACTCCGCTGCGCTGCGTCGCCCGCCCCTCCGGTACCGCGAACTCCAACGATTCGAGCCGCCCCGGGTTTCGCGCAGGCCTGGAGCACTGCCCGAAACGCGGCGGCGAGGTGAAGATCATCGCGGCGATCATGCAAACGTTGGTGATCGAGCGCATCCTGCCCGGCCGGCGCGTGGCGGCAGCGATCGCGGCGTTCGAACCGGCCGCGATCCACATCGCGACCGAACGGCCGCTGGGAAGCGCGGCGCGGCGGGGTCTGCCGAGCGGAAGGCCGCCCGTTCACCACGGCCTACCACACTCAGTTCCCGGAGTAAGTGCACGCCCGATCGCGCCTGCCGGTCGGAGTGACGTATGCCTGGCTGCGGAGGTTCCACGCGGCCGCCAGGGCAGTGATCGTGGGCACGCTGGAAATCGAGCGGCGGCTCGCCGCACGCGGCTTCGTCAACCTGGTCCGCTGGTCGCGCGGGGTCCACACCGGCGTGTTCCAGCCGACGACGCACGAGCTGGTTGCCGCGTCGCGGCCGATCTTCCACCTGGCAAGCGGCGACTGCGCAGTTCGTCGCCAACCTGCGACCTGCCTGAGTTTCGCAGCTGGGCCGGGCCGCGCCCGGACAGCGCCACCGAAACACCGCAGCGCAAGGGTCCCCCACCTGCGAGCGCAGCGTTCGACACGGCGCGGGCCACGGCAGCTCCGAGCGCCGGCGGCGACCCAACCCGACGCCGGCGGCAGACGAGTCTCCGGAAGTTCGACGCCGACAGACTCACCGGTCGCGATCAGCCGGACGCAGACGCCGTTTCGAATTCGGCCTCCGAGCTCGCGCGCTGCGGCAATGCGGGCGCCGGCGAGCGGGATTTCTCACCGGCCCTCAGACGGGCGCAGCCTCACACCGGATCCCGGTCGCGCACGCCCATCGCCTTCAACGCCCGATCGATCGCGCTTACGGCGCGGCGAATCGTCGCTGCATCGATTGCGCCGATGCAGCCGACGCTGAACGTCTCGACGGTCGTCAGCTTTCCGGGGTTAGAGTACGAAGCCCCTGTCGCGCACGCCGGCGTACAGGGCCTTGAAGTCGTAGGCTCGGTCGCGGGGCGCGTGGAACGCGACGATGATCGGTGCCTGCACGGCGTCGTCCAGATAGGTGCGCAGCCCCAGGGCGCGCATGCCCGCGACCAGGGCGGCGCAATTCTCGGCGTAGCGCGCGAGGCGCGCCGGCTGGCCGCCCTCTGCGCGATACTGGTCGATGGCGGCGCGCAACGCGGCAACGACGTGGGTTGGCGGCGTGAATCGCCACTGGCCGGTTCGTTGCAGGTATTCCGACTGGTCGTGCAGGTCCAACGCCAGGGAGGCGCAGCGCCCGCTCGCACCCCCCAGCGCTGCGCGGTCGGCGATGACGAAACCCATGCCTGGCACACCTTCGAGGCCCTTGCCGGAAGCTGCGACAACGGCCTCGAACGGCATCGCGCGTGCGTCGATCGGGATGACGCCGAACGAACTCATGGCGGCGACGATGATCCGGCGAAACGCGCGGCGACGCCTGCGGCGATCGCCGGCAGCGGGTTCAGCATCCCGGTGCCGGTCTCGCAATGCACCTGGGCCACGTGGGTGATCGAAGGATCGGCCGCCAGTGCGGCGTCGATGCGCTTCGGTTCCGCCGGCTCGTTCTCGCGGAAATCGAGGGTGACCGCGTCGCGCCCGATGGCCCCGAGGATGCGCACGGCGCGCTGGCAGTAGGCTCCATTGCTCGGCACCAGCACCCTTCCGTCGCGCGGCACGAGCGTGTTGAGAGCAGCCTCGACTGCGAAAGTGCCGCTGCCCTGCAGGGGAACGCAGGCGTGGGCGTCGCCGGCGCCGGCGATCGCTGCGATATCGCTGCACACCGATGCGGTCAGGTCGTTGAAAGCGGAATCCCAGGAGCCCCAGTCGCGCAGCATCGCCTGCCGCGTGGCAAGCGAGGTCGTCAGGGGCCCGGGCGTGAGCAGGATAGGATCGTGCACGGGATTGGCCGTGATCAGGGGACGATGGCGGCGCGCAGCACGTGCCGGGCGGCGGCGTCGTTCATGGCATCGCCGACCCGGTCGAGCGGGTACTTGCCGTCCACCAGTTCGTGGAAGGGGAAACGGCGGCCGTTGGCGACCACGAAGTCGAGCGCCTCGACGAGATTGCGTGGGTGGTAGTTGTGGGTGCCACGCAACGCGAGCATCTTCCTCAGAAAGACACTCGCGTCCAGCGTCACGAACGCGCGGGGGTTTACCACGCCACCGAGCACGTACGTGCCACCGGTTCGGCAGAGCTCGAGGCCGAGCGGGATCGCCTCCGGCGCGCCGCAGACTTCGATCACGACGTCCGGCCCTTCGGGACGGCAGAGGGCGCGAACCTCGTCGCACAGTTGTTCCGGAGCGACCGCAGGATCAAGCACGAGATCGACGCCGAACGCCGCGGCCCGCCCGCGGCGCGTGGCGTCCGAATCGAGGCCGACGACCGCGCGTGCGCCGCGGGCCTTGGCGATGGCGGCGCCGTATAGGCCGAGCAGGCCGAGGCCTTGGATCACGACGGTTTGGCCGATGCGCAGGCCGGCCGCCTCGGTGAGGGCCATCATGGTGGCGGCGCCGCAGTTGATCGGCGTCGCCTCTTCATCGCTCAGCGCGGCGGGCAGGTGCAGGATCCACGACCGCGGAAGGATGTAGCAGAACTTCCCGAACCCGCCGTGATGGTGGGGCGCGGTCGACACCGCCATGTGGCCGTATTAGTCCACGCCCCGCGATTTCTGGGGCAGATCCAGCACCGCCGCGAAGTAGTCGTCGCCGGGAACGAAGTGCTCGCTCCAGGTCACCCGGTCGCCGGGCGCGAGCGGGTCGTCGAGCATGTCGGTCCTGACGCCGGCTCCGATCGCCGCGATTTCGCCGATGATCTCGTGCCCGAGCACGCCGGGACAGGGACTCGGCCGGAGGCCCTGATAGGAGTGAACGTCGGAGCGACAGATCGTCGCCATGCGAATGCGCACCAGGGCCTCCCCCGCCGCCGGTTCCCGCAAGGGGAAGGTGGCGACGCGAAAGGGGGCGTTGGGGGCGTCATGGACCGCGAGGCGGGCTTGGCGGGGGAGCGTCATGCCGCAGTCTTCGTGCCGTTGATCGCGAAGTCGAAGATCTGATGGCTGCGCAGCGGCGCGCACGCCGCGCGTCGCGCGTATGCCGCGTTGCGGGGGTGGCTGAGAATGAAGGGCACGCGCGCCTCGCCGAGCGCGCCGTGGTGCTTCACGAAGGCGTCGGTAATCGGGCAGATGACCTTGGTGTCTCCGACACCGAAGGCGCGATCGAGGATGTCCTGCAGGAAGATGACGTTCGGGCGACCGTCCTCGCTCGCCGTGTCGTTCATGCCGTGGTCGGCGGTCAGCGCCACGACGGCGCCGAGGCGGGCCAGCCGCCCGAAGGCCCCATCGATGCGTCGACAGAACTCGTCGGCGACGGGGTCGCCCGGCGCGTGCTCGTGCTGGATATAGTCAGTCGGTGAGCGAGAGAAACAGCAGCTCGGGGCGTTCGCGCTCCAGGAGCCTGATGCCCGCCTCGAGCACGAACAGGAAGAGTTCCATCGAATACATGTCGGGCTGCGGCATGCCGGTGAGTTCGGGCACGTTCTCGATGCCGTCCTGCGCGAGCGATCTGCGAGCTCGGCGGAGAAGCTGATGCTTCCCTGCGACAGACCGAGATCCTTGCCGAGCTGGCGGCGCAGCTTGTCCTTGGCCGCGATCGATGCGACCTGGGCCCCGGCGTCGGCGAACTCAGCGAGGATCGTGCGACTGCGGAGCAGCTCGGGCCGGGTCATCGCGACTGCCTCGGCGCGCTCGTTCAGGCAATAGTTGCCGAATAGGCCATGCACCGAAGGCGGCGCGCCGGTCACGAGGGACAGGTTGTTGGGGCAGGTGAAGCTGGGCATCGTGCCGTCGGCGATCGCGCTGAAGCCGTCGCGAACGAAGCGGGCGGTGGTCGGCAGCATCCCGGCTTCAAGACCCCGTTCGATATACGCTGGATCGCCGCCATCGATGCAAACGACGGCGACCGGCCGCGCGGACCGGCGGTACTCGGTGCCATTGAGATGGACCGGTCTCATGCGCGGCTCGGGGGCTTGGCTTTGCTGGCGGGAGGACACATGGCTGCAACACGGAAGCGTGAGAATGTGTCACGCGAGGCGCGCCGAGGTCCGTCCCAGGCGTGCGTCGCGGTGTTCAGTCTCGCGGCCCAGCGTTGCACGACGATGACAGCGCTGCGAACGCCCCGGCAGCGGCGTGCCCCGGCACCGCCCTGCGCGCCCGAGCCGCGCTGCCGGAGGAGGCCGCAGGCCGTCGAGCCGCGGCCAGAAGCCCACAGGAACGGGACGCCTGCGGCATCGCTGCGCACGGTCGGGAGCGTCGCGTCTATACGCAGCGCGACCCGCTGCTCGGCGTGATCGCGTCCATCACGCCGTTCAACCACCCGATGAGCCAGGTGGCGCACAAGGTGGTCCCGTCGATCGCCACCAACAACCGCATGGTCCTCAAGCCGTCGGAGAAGGTCCCCCTCTCCGCGCTGCTGCTCGCTGACATCCTGTACGAGCCCGGGTTGCCGGGCGAGATGTTCCAGGTCGTCACCGGCGAGCCGCGGGAGATCGCCGACGAGCTGCTGTGCAACCGGGCGGTCGATCTGGTGACTTTCACGGGGGGTGTGGCGATCGGCAAGGCCATCGCGGAGAGCAACCTCCGGTGCGGAGCGCTCTACACGCCGACGGTCCTCGACCACGTCAAACCGGACATCATACTGGTTCGCGAGGAGACCTTCGGCCCGGTCCTGCCGGTCATTCGCTTCGAGACCGTCGACGAGGCAATATCGATCGTCAACGGCAGCGGGTTCGGCCTGTCTTCCGGCGTGTGCACCAGCCGCCTGGACCTCATCACACGGCTCGTGGACGAGCTGCAGGTGGGCAGCGTCAACGTCGGGGAGGTGCCGGGCTATCGGCTCGAGCTGACGCAGTTCGGCGGTACCAAGGACTCCGGCCTCGGCTACACGGAGCGCGTACTCGAGGCGATGAAGAGCTTCATCAACGTCAAGACCTATTCGCTGCCCTGGCCGTTGCGCTGATCGCTGCTGCCTGCGTCCGGGGCCGCGGTCGAAGATTCCGCCGTCGCCGCGCAAGGCGTCGTTCCGGTCGCGCGCGGCGCACCCCGGGCGGTCAGATCGCCCACTGGCGGATTCGCGCGGAGAGCGTATCGATGACGTGCCCGCGAAGCGTACCGCAACCTGAGGGCGAGCTCCGGGGGGCAGCCTCGATTCATTCGCCTGTCATCAACGGGCGATATGTTTCGGCGCGCAGAGAGCCTGAGTCGGCTTCGACCTGCCGGGCGCCGCAGGCGGCGTTGCATCGCCGGCAACGTCCGCCACGACGCGCCCGGCATCGCCCGGTGGTCGGCCGCGCGGGCTCGATGCTCGTCATTCACTGTTCGTTCACTGTTCAAGGAGGCTGCGACGATGTACCCGACCAAGAAGAGACTGATTTCGGCGCTCATCGCAAGCGCCATGCTCCTCGCGTTACCCCCGCCCCGCGCTCTTGCGCACGGTGGCGACGACGATGACGACGACTGGAATAGATCCTGGCTTCACCAGCGCTTTCCGACCGGAAACGTGATCTTCTTCCACCCGGACGGCACCGGCGCCAACCACTGGTCCGCGGCGCGGATGTACTTCAAGGGCCCCGACGGTTACCTGAACTGGGACCACCTCCCGCACATGGCCTTGTATCGCGGGCACATGCTCAACAACCTGATCGGGACTTCGAACGGCGGGGCGACCACGCACGCCTTCGGCTACCGGGTCGACGGACTCGGGTCCTTCGGCAAGAACGGCGATGGACAGAGCGCCAAGTCCATCAACGGGCTCTCCGGCTACCAGGGCTCGATCATGCGCGAGGCGGCGAACGCCGGGATCCCGGTCGGCGTCGTCAACGACGGCCACATCGGCGAGCCCGGCACCGGCGTTTTCCTCGCCGAGGTCGGCAACCGCAGCGACTGGCAGGAGATCACTCGCCAGATGATCCAGGGCCGGCCCGGCTTCAAGGACACGACCCCGTGGGTGATCATGGGCGGCGGCGAGGCGGACACCCGCCCCAAAAGCTCCCTGCTGGTCCACCGCAACCACAATCAGGAGCGCGGCCAGGCGCTCAACGCCGATACGAGCCTTCGCACCGACGGCTGGGACCTGGAGCACGACTGGAACGACAACGGGTCCGGAGACCTCAGCAACGACCCGGAGAGGCGCGACGACTGGATCGTGATCAAGACACGGCCGGAGTTCGAGAGGCTGAAACGGGCCCTCGCCGCGCACCGGTGGTACGCCCCGCGGGTGCTGGGCCTGTTCGCCTACCAGGATCTCTTCAACGATCGCAACGAGGAGGACCTGATCGCCCGCGGCAAGGTGACCGGCGATCCGGTCAACTACGTCGGGCCGCTCGCCGACCCGGCCGCGCCGGGCAGCGCGACGCCGGGCTTCCGCGCGAAGGCGAGCCGCCTGATCCTGTGGGGCGACGTGACGGGTCAGGCGGGCCACAACCCGCCCACGTTCAAGGAGATGGTCGAGGTCGCGCTGATCATCCTGGACCGGGCGGCGAAGCAGCAGCGCGACCCGGACGCCCGCCGTTTCTTCCTCGTCGCCGAGCAGGAGGCAAACGACAACTTCGGCAACAACGACAACGCGATCGGCATGCTGCAGGCGCTCGGCGACACCGACGAGGCGATCGGCGTGGCGCGTGAGTTCGTCAAGCGCAACCCGCGCACCATGATCCTCACGGCCGCCGACAGCGACGCGGGCGGGCTGCAGGTGACCTCGCCGTACCGCAACACCGTCGTGACCGAGGCCGGGAACATCAACACCTCGAACTTCACGTTCGGCTTCAACTCGAACCCCGCCGCCGGATCCGCGAGACTGCCCAACGTGCCGGACGGCCTCGAAGGGCGCGGGCAGGACGCGGCGACCGGCGGCACCAAGATGTTCCTGGCGGAGCCCGATCTCATCGGCCAGCGCAACGAGTTCGCGATCTCGTGGCCGGGCACCGGCGACTATGCCGGTGCGATCCTGAGCCGTGCCGACGGCCTCAACGCGCAGCTGCTGACGACGCGTTTCTCGGCGCGCTTCGACAACATCGACACCTACCGCATGATGTACGCGACGCTGTTCGGTAAGCTGCTCAAGTATCCGACGGACCCCACAGCCGCGGAGCGGCGTTGAGCGAAGCGATCGAAGCACGAACGCTGGCCCAGGGTTTCGATCAGAAGCCGCGGCGCGGCCGGGCGGGACGGCGCGCATCGGCCGCCCCGCCCGGCCGCGACGTTCTCGTCGCGCCAGGGCGACGGTGTGCCCCCTTGCGCAACGCAGCACGCTCAGAGCCTGTGGACGAATCTGCCGCGCGGTCGGGTCGCCGCGTTGCTCGCTCGGTCCTTCCTCGCCGCTGCCGTTGCACCTGATGGGTCTCGTCGGACACATGATCGCGCCTTGCGCTCCGGTCGTTCCCGCCGCTTTCTTCGCGGGCTCTCGAGAGATTCGCAAGAGCGGGCTTTCCGCGCCGAGAGGAACCGACAGGGACACGATTCGCGCAAGGCCGGGAATGGCTGGACCGCTCGCAGAGGGGCGACCAGATGGCAAAGCGCACAATGGCAAAGCGCGCGCTTGACGTTCCTGCCGGGCGCCTCAAAATTGCTCGCTTCGAGTTGCATTGCGCGCTCTTCGCCCCTCCGCCGGGGGCTTCGCCACCCGTCTTGCCGAAAAGGAGCCGCTGCAGCGCCCGGCGGGTGCCAAGCCCGCCCTCGGCCCTCCGCGAGAATCTAATCCGCCCAAGCGACAATACACGTCATTTAACGATGATCCTCATCTTTCCTTTAACATTCCGTGACAGGAGAACCGGCGATGACACGTACGCTTGCGACACTTCCGGAGGGAAGTCGGATCACCGCCTACGTCAGCCTGGGTGTGATCACCAAGACGTTTCCGCTGGAGCGGGTGCGCGCGGTGCTCGCTGCGACCGGCAAGGCCAGCCGGCGCGAGCGCGATCTCCCCGCGCATGTGGTCGTCTACTACGGCATTGCTCTGGCGCTGTACATGCAGTCGTCCTACCGCGAGGTATTGAGGTGCCTGCTCGACGGGCTGCAGTGGCTGATGGACCCGGCGCTCGCGCCTCGGGTGGCCGGCCACTCGGGGATCTCGCAGGCGCGGAGGCGCCTGGGGTGGGAGCCGCTGCGGCAATTACATGATGAGTTAATCAAACCCATCGCAGTGGCTGCGACGCAAGGTGCCTGGTACGGCCGATGGCGGGTGGTGAGCCTGGATGGCAGCACGATGGATGTGGCTGACGAGCAGGCCAACGATGAAGCCTTCGGTCGCCCCAGCGCCAGTCGCGGCGGCAGTGCCTACCCGCAGTTTCGTTTCGTGTCGTTGGTGGAGAGCGGCACGCACGTCTTGTTCGGCACGCGCATGGCGCCCTATGCCACGGGCGAGAACACGTTGGCCAAGGACGTGCTGCGTGCCTTGGACAGCGGGTTGCTGTGCCTGGCCGACCGGGGATTCTTTGGCTTAGAGATGTGGCGCCAGGCACTCGCCACCAACGCGCAGCTACTGTGGAGGATCAAGAAGAATGCTGTTCTGCCGCGTGACCAGCGGCTGGTCGATGGCTCCTATCTGAGTCGCGCCTATCCCTCCGAGAAGGATCGAAGACACCAGATCAACGGGATCCCGTTGCGGGTGATCGAGTACCGCTTGGAAGGGGTGGCCGATGCCGAGCCCATTTATCGCTTGGTCACCAGCGTGCTGGACCCGCAACAAGCCCCTGCACCGGAATTGGCTGCGCTGTACCACGAGCGCTGGGAGATCGAGACGGCACTGGACGAACTGAAGACCCACCTGCGCGGCGTCCAGATCGTCTTGCGCAGCAAGACCCCGGACCTGGTGCGGCAGGAGTTCTATGGGCTACTGCTGGCCCACTTCGCCGTGCGCGCCCTGATGCACGAGGCGGCGTTGACAGCCAACGTGGATCCCGACCGGCTGTCGTACATCCACGCGGTGCGCGTCGTGCGGCGCAAACTCCCTGCCTTCAACGCTATTCCCCCCTGTGCAGAGGAAAGTCTTTCATGAGCGAGTGCTCGAAGAGATTCTGCAAGAGCGCGTCGCTTGCCGCCGTGGTCGGCGCAATCAGCGTGGCGTCAAACGAAAGATGAGCAACTGGCCGCTCCGTCGAAGTCACCCAGCGCCCCAGCAGCCGGTGTTCGTTAGTCAGGCAATCCGAATCATTAAGTGACGGGTATTGGGTCTAGCGAGGCAATCGGCTCGTCGGCGAGAATGACCTTCGCCCGCTGGACGAGACAGCGCGCGAGCGCCGCGCGCTGCTGCTGTCCGCCCGAAAAGGTTGCAGCGCGCTGCCACGCCGTGTGTTCGATTCCGACCGCGACCAATGCCTCGAGCGCCAGCTGGGGTTGCTCGATCGAGAAGCGCGCGTGGCTGACGAAGCGATCGCCGTCTCGCGACGAGGGTGGCTTTGCGTTTCCCCCGTGCTCGAGTCTTGCGCGCTCGTGTTTCATCGCGATGACGCTTCGGTGACGGCGATCCTGCAGTGGCGGCGCGACGGGCGCCGGGAAGACCCTGCGCGGCGCAGCGCTGCCCGGGCCGGCCCACGCGTCGA
>CAVQLG010000027.1:0-51644 GCA_963713275.1 uncultured beta proteobacterium | reverse complement strand
CAAAATCTAAAGGTTTAAAAATAATACTCTAAGCAAGACGGCTAGGAAAACTTAGTTTAAAAATGTTTTTGAACTGGTTAGCGGAGAATTTGCGGTAAGCCTATTCCTGCGAGCTTCCGCTCAGCCCACCGTCCTGCAGCGAGGAGCAACGCTTCCTCATATGGGCGAGCGATGAGTTGAATTCCAAGGGGGAGACCGGTCATGGAGAGCCCACTGGGTACAGTGACGGTGGGGAAGCCAGCGAAGCTCCACGGACTGTTAAAGGCGGCGTCTCCTGTAGATTCTAGGCCAGAGAGGGCAGGAGTTGGAGCACTGGGACAGACGATGAGATCGAAGCCTTTCATCGCGTTTAGCATATCTCTTATGAAGATGCCTCGGATCCTTTGTGCTTGGAGATAGGTGGTGGTTGGAATCATCAATCCGCTGGCGATCTGGCCTCGGATCTGTGGGCGGTATTCGCTCATGCGGGTTCTGAAATTTTCGCGGTGGATAGTTGCTGACTCTGCGAACATGATCACTCGGAAAGCGGAAGGGACAGCTGCGAAACTCGGTGGCATCTCGAAAGGATCTAGAAGGTTTTCACCTCGCCAGAGACGTTGGATCGCCTCGTTATAGTTTACGTAAACATTCTGGTCAGCAAAGTCTCTGAAGTATCCTTCCAAGTAACCAATACGGAGGTGATGGTCGGGTACGTATCCTTGGGTCTTCAACCCAGTGAGGGCATCGAGGGTCAGCGCTGCGTCTTCGATAGTGCGAGTCATATAGCCTATATGATCGAGGCTCCAAGCGAGAGGGTATACTCCACCTCGACTAAGGAGGTCATATGTAGGTTTTATACCGATTACTCCGCAGAAAGACGCAGGGCGGGTTACGCTTCCTCCGGTCTGGCTCCCAAAAGCGAGTGGAGTCATTCTGGCTGAGACCGCAGCGGCGGATCCGCTGCTGCTTCCTCCAGGTGTATGGTCAAGAGCCCAGGGGTTTCTAGTGGGGGCGGGGTCTAGGAAAGCGAATTCGGTTGTCTCGGTCTTGCCAAGTATCACAGCACCGCAATCCCTGAGCTTGGTGACGATGTCCGCGTCTCGGTCAGGGATATTGTCCCTGTAAAAAGGGGATCCCATCGTAGTACGGAGACCTTTTGTGAAGTAGATGTCTTTGACTCCGACGGGTACACCTTGAAGTGGGCTATGGAATATGCCGTGGTCAATGTCTTCATCCGCTTTTTTTGCAGCTGCGCGGGCGCCTTCAGCATCTATTGTGACCCATGCTTCGAGTTTAGGTTCAAGGCGATCAATTTGTGCTAGGCATGCCTCGGTAAGCTCTAATGAGGTTAGTTTTCTTTCGCGGATGAGCTTTCCCGCTTCTGCTATGGTGAGCTCGGAAGCGTTCATCATAGTGTCTCCTTGCTGGGGTGGGGTTTCGTCGCTGGCTCATCTCCGGGTTCAACTTGTATCTGGTTAACATCCCATACGGCTTCACCCGTTTTGAGTATGCTCTGAGCAATAGGCTCGATCTTAGCCATGCCCCAGATCGCCTCTGCTGAGGCTAGGAAATGCTCCGCGTACTGTTTCTTTTCACTCATCTCGGCGCGCCTTTGCATCCCTTTAGCTTTACAACTACTTATTCCCTGTGGCGTAAAATTGAATATGTTCTTGAGATTCAGTTAGGGATTTGTCGCATCTAGATTGTTCGATTGACCCGTGGGTCACATGAATTCCTTTGAAAAAAAGCTATAGTAGCTTTAGGCGGTGTAGGTGAGCCTCTGCCGCAATGTAGCCGAAGCTTGGCCAGTTGCCCGTTGCGATGATCTCTCTCCAGATGGAGACGGCTTTCTTCTGGTTACCTTCTAGAAGATGGCTGCACCCGACACCGTATCCGAGTGTACCGATAGCAAGGGGGCTCTTTTTCTTCGCTTCCTTATACAGGGGGTCGTGAGGTTCCTCATTCTTCCATTTGAGAAGCATGAATCGGTAGTCCTCAGCGTCGACTGTTTCTACTTCTTCTTGCACCGGTTTGAGGATCTTTTTAGCCTCCTTGGTCTTTCCCAGTTGGCGTAGAATCATGTAAAGCCAGTAGGTGTTCGGTATGAGTTTGTCTGGGATGTCTGCGGATTTGTTCCCTGATTTGAAAGCTTGAGCCGCGGTCTCAAGGTCTCCGAGAACATAGTAAGCAAGTCCTAGAGTGGTACCAGACGTTGAAGTGGAGGCTCGCGATCACGCCTTCTTTCCTTTTAGGGAATCCACCAGGCTCAGGCTCATCAGGCCAGTTCTTAAGGAGTTTTGACGCCTTCTCAAGGTCCCTGGCTGCGAGTTGAGGTAGGTGGATGCTAAGATATCGGTGTCCGCGGTGGCGAAGCATCCGTGGATCTTTTGAGTGGGTCTCAACTCCGAGAGTGTAGATGGCTATGCTTTCTCGGAACCGGCCGAGATATGCGGTTCGGCGCCCAAGCCAGATGATGTTATCTGCTTTTTCCGGGTCTGTCTCCCAGTCGGACAGCGCTTTAACGTATCCTTCACGTTGCAGAGCAAGATGTTCAGGATAGATTGGTGTAGGAAACAGGGGTTTTCCGTTGAGACTAAATGCCTCTGGGGTCTCAGGTAGCGTAGGTTTGGACATGGAGAAATAATGTTGTGAGAAGGGAAAAAACCTTAGATGAGACACAGGCGCTTTAGGTCGGTTTCGGCTGCTATGTAGCCGAAGCTAGGCCAGTTCCCTGTTGAAAGGACTTCACGCCAGATCTTTGCAGCCTTTCGCTCATCACCATTGACCATGTAGTAGTTGCCAATCCCGTAGCCGGTGGTGGCTATACCCAGGTTACCACGGCTCTTCGCTTTCTCGTGCATTGCTTCCGGTGTCGTTTTACCATTGAATAGTGAGAGTAGATCATTGTAGTCGTGGTTCTCAATTATTTCGAGTCCCGGTTCAATGGAGGCAGCGAAATCCTTGGCCTCGTCGTCTCTTCCAAGCATCCGTAAGATCATCCATTTCCAGTAGCCACCTGCGACAAGGTTGTCGGGGTTCTTCAGGGAGGTTATGCATTGTTCGTATGCTCCGAGTGAAGCGTCGAGGTCTCCGACCAGGTAGTATGCAAGGCCGAGATGGTAGAATATGTTGCTTTGGAGGCTGCTTACAGGGATACCGCGGTCATTTGGAAGTCCATCCTGCTCCACAGAATCGTCCTTCCCGGTTTCTAGAGTCGCGGCTTTCTCTAGGTCGTCGATAGCTAGATCGAAGAGGCGTAGGGTGATGTAGCGGTGACCTCTATGCCGATACATGCGTGAGTCAGTTGGGTGGAGTTTCGCGCCTAAACTGAAGATACCGGCGGCCTCCCGGATCCTGCCTAGGTATGCAGTTCTTCTACCTAGCCAGATTATTGTGTCTGGGTCTTTCGGGTTTTGATCCCAGTCGATTACAGCTTTCTCGTAGTGTTTTAGCTGGGTATCGTAGACTTCGGGTCTCATTGGTTGAGAGTAGAGGGGTTCTCCAAAGAGGCTGAACGCTTCAGGTACTCCCGGTAGTTTTGGTTTGCTCATGGGTTTCACCAGGTTTGTTATTTATCCAGCTGCGAGCCTTAAGAAACCACCGAGTTGAGTAGGACAAATAAAGCTAAGGGCTGAGCAATGAGGGTTTAAGTGGTGAGGGTTTGGGAGAGTGCGAGGTATACGCGAGCTTCATCTACCAGGCTATCGACGTAAACGAGTTCGTTTGGTCCATGCATATGCTCTCCTTTAGGGCCAAAACCGATGGTTTGGATCCCTATTCGGCGGTATTGTGCTCCGTCTGTGCCTCCAGCCCACTCCACGAATAGCTCTGGCTCCTTGTTCAAAGTGGATCTGATGGCTTTCTGGAAAGCTCTTCCGAGTTCTGAGTCAAGCTCAGTATAGTTAGCGGGACCCCAGGAGATGTTACCTGCGGAGTCTCTGGTTGGGATGATCTCCCAGCTCCAATCGGGGTCTCCTTGTCCAGCTTCGTCGAGGGCAACTTTAACCTCCGCCATCACCGTTTCAGGGGTTTCTCCAGGGATGACTCGGCGATCTATGCTTATAGTGCATTCGTCGGGGACTTGGTTTCCGGCGGTCCCGGCGGTAACCGCGTTGACGCTAAGGACTGGTGCACCGATCCAAGGATGCCACTTGTCAATAGGTTTCTCCAGCGCGAGAATGCCTTTAGCTGCTTTTGCGATGGCGTTGATGCCTTCGGTGCGGGCGTAGGCTGTGTGGGTTGCACGGCCTCGGAACCTTATCTTGAAGCTGAAGCCGCCGCGCTCAGCTATGCGTAGTTTGAGGTTGCTTTTCTCACCGATTACTACGTAGTCGGGGCGACGGAGTGTTCCCCTCTTTATCTCGTCGATGAGTATTTTGGTTCCGTGGTTTGCTCCTTTCTCTTCATCTGGAACAAGGTGGACACCTATGCTCAGTGGAAGGTCCATTTTTGAAGCGATACTGAGGACATGAATCATCACTGCGCAGCTTGCCTTCATGTCTATGCTTCCTCTTCCTGTAAGCTCATTTCCTCGGAGCTGTGGTTCAAAGGGAGGGAAGCTCCATGTGTCGAGGTTTGCTGTGGGGACGGTATCGAGGTGTCCGTTGAAGACTAGCTGTTTGGGTGCTGATGGATTTGTATAAGCGGTAAGTACTGGTCGCTCCTCAGGGCCGTAGAGTTTTACTGGGATTTCCCTAGCTTCATTGGACCGTTCAAAAAGAGCCACACCCAAATTCAACAAGCGGATGATCTACTTCAGCCTGAACTGAGCGCGATCAGGATGATTGATGGGCTGATTTGCACGGTGACGGATGGTCGTTTCCACCAATTGCTCCGCTCACTGCCTCCAAAACCGTTCTCTGGCCCCATTTGAGCCGCTGCTCGAACGTTCCGGGGCGCTCCGAAAGCACAAACTGCGCCTGGCAATAATCCAGTAACCCGCGGATTCTTTTCGATAAAATCGTAATCAAGATAAGTGATGGTCAATCGGTCGAGAACATCATTTGATTTGATCAGAATCGAGCGATTTCCCGTCAAACAACTTGCTCACGCTCATGAACTACTTCGATGCCAGCTTGATCGGCCTCACCGCCACGCCCGACAAGCGCACCTTCGGCTTCTTCAATCTCTACGGGTCCGATTCCCCGCCGCTTGCGGCGCAAAGCAGACTGCAAATCTGCGGTCTTTGGACTTGATGTTGATACCTCGCGGCTTGCCGCGAGGTTGTTCGTTTGAGAACATCGTCGCCGAATACACCTACGAGCAGTCCGTGGCCGACGGCTGTGCTCCACCAATCACAAGAGCTTGGATAGTCTCCAAGCCCTTTTTCTTGCCTGAAACCCCCGCGCCACGCGGGGTTCCGGCCGGTCGTGCTTCGGCTGCCAGCCCGACAGAATCCCCGATTTCCCGCGTTTCAAGCTCTGTAGCCGTCTCTTTTCTCCGTTCGGCCTGCGGGTAGGCGCGGTTGATGCTCTCGAAAAATCCATAACTTACGGGCGGACGTTCATCGTCAATCAAGGCGACCGGTCACGCATCGAACCAGCCATTCGGCCATCGCGCTGGGGCAATGGGAACGTATACGGTACCATTCGATCTATGGGCTACCAGATCAAAGAACTGCTGCTGACCGATGGCGACAGCCCCTTCGGGAAGTGGTTCGGCTCGCTGGAGGCCGTGGTCGCTGCCAAGGTGCGAGTGGCCGTGAGCCGGATGGAGGAGGGCAACCTGTCCAACGTCGAGTGGTTCCGCGGCATCGGCGAGTACAAGATCGACTGGGGCCGGGGTTGCGCATCTACCTGGCCAAGGACGGTCTGAAGATCATCATCCTGATCGGCGGCGGCACCAAGAAGCGCCAGCAGCAGGACATCGATCAAGCAGTGGCGCTGTGGGAAGACTACAAGCGCCGCAAGGCATCAACTAGACAAGGAAAGTGAACATGGCACTGACCCGTGACTTCAAAGAGACCGTGACCGCGCGCGTGCGGAACGATCCGGCCTTCGCCCAAGCCCTGCTGGACGAGGCCATCACCCTGTTCGTGAACGGCGAGCCGGAATCGGCCAAACTGATCCTGCGCGACCTCGTGAATGCCACCCTCGGCTTCGAGGCGCTGGCCGAGGAAATTCACAAGCCCGCTAAGAGCCTGCACCGGATGCTGTCAAAGTCGGGCAACCCGACCATGAGCAACATCTCGGCGGTGTTTGCGGCGATCAAGCGTGCGCTCAAGGTCGAGGTGCGCACGCAGGTGGTGATGGCCTGAGCTCAGGCGTCAAACCCCGCCACCACCTCACGCTGCGCCATCCAAACGGTCGGTAGCGGTTTCCGCTGGAACCACAGCAGGCTCATGCACCGGGGCTGCTGCCCGGCCAGGATGGTCTGGATGATGGCGGGCTCCAGCAGCGTCAGGCGCAGCAGTTCGTTGACCGTCGAGTGATGCAGGCCTTCGCGCGGGGCGATCTCGCTGCCGCTGCCAACCACGCCGTCGTCGAGCGATTGCTGCCAGTAGAAGGCCCGCGTCAGCGCCATCAGCAGGGGCTGGTCGTGCTGGACAGCCATCTTTCCCGGGGCGTCAACCTGCCCATCGGGCCGCACGACCACCTTGCTGGCACCACGCTTGCGGATCTTCAGCGGGATGAAGGTGGAGATTTTGACTTGCCCTCCATCTCGACGTTTGCGGGCGACTGCCGCACCCAAGGCCTGCACTCTTGGCCTCATACCGTTTCCTCCGTCTGCTCCCATTCCTGCAATTCCGCGCCGATGGTGCCAGGCAGGAGTTCTCCGGCCAGTTCCTGCCAGCCCTGATCGCGCCAGATGATTTCCAGTCCGCCGTCGGCAATCACCACGCGCTCGATCAGCAGTTGCGCCAAGCGGCACTGTTCAGCGGGGAACAACTCGCGCCACAGGCTGGCGAGGTTGCGCATCGGCAGCACGACTTGCGGCTCGGTGAGGCCTGACCCGTTCCAGCGCGTGCCGGTGATGTGGCGAGCCGCTGCCGACAGGCTCTTGAACACCTGGCCATCCAGAGCGTACAGACCATCGGGCGTTACCGTGACCCGGTACTCGCGCTCCTCCCGTTCGCGGATCAACGTGGTGCCGGGCATCAGCAGGGTCTGTGCGCTGCGCCCGGTGCTGGTCTTGATCTTGGAATGCTTGGCCCCGGCCTCGACCAGCAGCTTGCGCACGTTGTTGGGCAGCGTGCTATAGGCCAGTTCCTGGATGCGGTACGCCAGACGCGATTCCACGTAGTTGCGATCGCGGTGGCCGGGCCGCCGCCGGAGGAAGTGCTGATCACACAGCGCCCAAGGGTCTGCCATCGGCAGGGAGGGCAGCGCCAGCGCAAGCTGCGTGCTCACGCTCCCCGTGTGGTGGGTGTCCATCATGGTCAAGACTCCAGTGCTTGAGACAGGTGCATGAACGCGCTGTGGCGACCAGAATCCAAGTCAAACTGGGCTCTGATTGGCAGATTCAGCAACACCGGTCTCGACCTCCCACGGCCGCCCGGTTTGCAGGGGCTGCGGCTCGCCCGTGCGGCGGTCGGTCACACTGCAGAAATGCACCGCCTCATCCCACAGGCCGACCACCACATCGGTGTCCACCTCGCCATCGGGCAGCAGCCAGCCGGTGATGCTTTCCGGGATGGTCAGGAAGTCGTCTACGTGATCGATGAACCAGCAGTGCCGCTGCGGGCTCTGCTCGGCGTAGAACAGGATGTCCGGATCGATACCGGGGAAGTTTTCAGAAGAAAGGAGTCCCGCTCTCATTCCCATTTGCGATTACGAGGGCACTCGAGCGGAAAATCGGCGCAAGCGTAACTCGTGCTTTGGGTCGCAACGAATTGCAGTGCGAACGGCTAGTACGTCGTTTCATCAATACATTTACTTTCAGACCATCTCTGTATCAAAGGCTTTCCATTCAAACCGGACCGGATTTGCGTTCATCTCTTCGATTCCCTTGAGGATGCGGCGCTTGAGTTCGTCTGCCGAGGCGACGCGAATGTGACGCAGGAAGGTGCGCGCCATCTTGGAGAAGGCCGACTCGACCAAATTGAGCCACGAGCCATGCTTGGGCGTGTGCACGTATTCGAAACGACCCGGGCGGCTCGCCAGGTAGGCCATGGTCTCTTTGGAGATGTGCGCGCTATGGTTATCCAGCACCACCCGGATGATGGCGTCGCTGGGATAGTGCCGGTCGAGCCTTTGCAGCAGCGCGATGAACTCGACGCTGCGGTGGCGCGGCTCGACGTTGGCGATGATGTCACCGTTGTGCAAGTCCAGCGCCGCCAGGATCGACAGCGTGCCATGGCGAACGTACTCGTGGTCGCGCCCGATGCTGGCGTACTTGCCAGGCACCGGGGGCAAATCAGGCGCCGTCACCCCCAGCGCCTGCACCCCGGGCTTTTCGTCGACGCTCACGGTATACACCGGTTGCGGACGGGCGTCGTGCACGGCATCGGCACGATACAGACTCACGTCACGATAGACCATCAGCACCTCGGCCATCTTGCGCTCGAACTGGGGGTCGCGTTGCTGGAGGTAGTAACGGACCCGATGCGGCTTGAGGTGGTGGGCATCCAAAATGCGCCAGACGGTGGCCTTGCCCGCGCGCGACAACCTCGGGTAGCCAGCTGCTGTCGCGTGCGTCGCCACGTACCCGGCCAACGCCGAGAGGGTCCACAACTCCGCCGCCAGCCCCAGATCCTTGGGCTTGCGGCAGGCCAGATCGATCACCCACGCCTTGGCCTCGTCGCTGATCTGCGGGGCATGCGGCCGGTGGTAGCGGTCGCGCAAGCCGGCGGCCACCCCGGCGGCCAGCGCCTTGTCAATGCACTTGTAGATCGTGGGTCGGGATACGCCGATAGCGCGCTGTATCTGCGTCGGCATCTTGCCCTCAGCATATGCCAACAATACCCGGGCGCGTTCGACCTCCCGATGCGGCGCCACCCGCGAGCCAGCGAGTTCAGTCAGCATCGATCGCTGCTCTGGGGTCAGCGTCAACGACGCTCGTGCCATGGGTCGTGCCATGCCAGCCTCCGTGAGGATTTGCTGGACAAGCATGATCGCACGGGGCATCATGTAAGTAAATGGTTTGATGGTACGATGTACTAGTTCTGCGCTGCGCGTGTGACCGAGCCGGGTCGAACCGCGACCGCCGACGATCGGGCCGAACTCGGCCACAAGCCGACCAGCAAGATCGACCGCCCGCAGCTGTCGCCGGATGAGACCAAGAAGCTCCCGGCCGCGACGAACGCCAAGTCAGCACGCGACTGACTGCACCGCTGTGCGCCGGCAAGCGGGACCGGCCCTGCCCGCCGGCATTTCGGCCAATCCGGCGTGCTGCGCGTGCCGGATTCTCTTCTTGAAGGACTTCACCAGGAAATCGCACACACGAAAGCCAAGCTCAGCGCAGTCCTGGTCGCGATCGCGCTCGGCGCCACAGCGCCGCATGCCCTCGCTGCCGACAAGCCCGTCGCCGCGGAGGTCGACGTCGCGGCGGTGACCACCACCGTGGAGGCGGTTGACGCCGCCAAGCGCACCGTCACCGTCGTTGGCACGGATGGCAAGCCGGCGACGTACAGGGTCGGCAAGGCCCCGCAGAACCTCGCTCACCAGGGAAGAAGGGCGACGAGGTGATGGTCGAGTGCGCCCACACGCTTGCCTTCGCCGTGACCAAGAAGTAGGCTCCTCGGCAGCAAGATCGCGCCCGCGGGAACGCAGGCTGCGCCCGCCGATGGGGCGGGCGGCGTTCCCCAATTGCGACTGGATGCGCTCTCCCGCGGGAAGGGCGGACCGCAGAAACGACAACAGGAGACGACATGCTCTGGATGAACCGATTCATGCGCGCGGTGCGGCATGCCGCGGTGCTCGCGCTGCTTTCCGCGGCGCCGCCCCAATTCGCATCCGCGCAGCCCGCGGGCATCGATCCCAAAGCCGAGAAGCTGCTGCGCGCCTCGACCGAGTACGTGGCCGGGCTGAAGCGGTTCAGCATCGATACGCGCAGCACGCTCGAGGCCGTGCTCAAGTCCGGCCAGAAGATCCAGTTCGACAACGGCGCCCGGCTCGCGGTGCAGCGGCCGAACAAGCTGCGCGCCCAGCGCGTTGGCGATCTGGTGAACCAGGTCTTCTACTACGACGGCAAGTCGTTCACGCTGCACAATCCAGACGAAAAGGTGTTCGCCACGGTCGCCGCGCCCGGCACGCTGGAGGAGATGCTCGACTTCGCCCGCACCCGGCTCGATATCGTCGCCCCGGCGAGCGATCTCATCTACAAGAACGCCTACGAGATCCTCATGGACGGCGTAACCGACGGCTTCGTGGTTGGCAAGGGGATCGTGGAGGGTGTGCGCTGCGACCATCTCGCCTTCCGCGCCCCGCATGTCGACTGGCAGATCTGGATACAGGACGGCGACAAGCCGCTACCGCGCAAGTTCGTGATCACCACCAAGGACGTGAGCGGCGGGCCGCAGTTCTCGGTGGTAGTGACCAAGTGGAACACCGCGCCGAAGTTCCCGGACGGCCTGTTCGCCTTCAAGCCGCCGAAGGATGCGCAGAAGGTCGAGTTCATGCCGACGGCGGCGGCGCCCACGGCGAAGTGAGCGCGAAGGAGTCAGCGATGAAGAGAATGTCGAGACATGCCCTGCTCGCCTTCGGCGCCGTGCTGTTCGCTACCGCGGACTTCGCGCCCCAGGCGCCGCCCGGCCTGACCTTCGTTCGCGAGGCGGCGGCCATCGTCGGCGCGCCGCTCACGCCGATGTCCTACGCCGGCGTGGCGCGGCGGACCACGCGCCGCGTCGTCTATGCGGAAACCGCTACCGTGACGACCGCCGCGGCGACGAGCGCCGCGGCGATAGCCAGCGCGCAGCAGGCCGCCGCCGCGCAGCAGCAGGCCCAGGTCGCGGGCTCACCGGCCATCGGGACTGTCGTGCCGGCGCTGCCCGCCGGGTGCATGGCCGCCCCGGTCGGTGGCGTCCAGTATTACAAGTGCGGCGGGGTGTACTATCGGGCGGCATTCCAGGGCAACAACCTGGTGTATGTGATCGCCCAGCCTTGAGCCGGGCGCCTTCGGAGGCAGAGGAATGAGCAAGAGAACGCACGGGTGGCTGCGGATCGCCGTCCTGGGCTCGGCGCTCGCTGTCTTTTCCGGTACGCCGCATGCGCGCGACCCGGGGATCAATCAGCCCGGACTCAGGGGCGGTACCGCCGGTGTCGGCGCGCCGGGCGTCGGCGTGAGGGATCCCGGCATCAACCAGCCTGGCGCGGCGGGTAATGTCGGAGTGCCCGCCGCACGCGTCGGCGTGGGGGCGCCCGGGGTCGGCGTGAGGGATCCGGGCATCAACCAGCCTGGCGCGGCGGGTAATGTCGGAGTGCCCGCCGCACGCGTGGGCGTGGGGACGCCCGGGGTCGGCGTATGGGATCCGGGCATCAATCAGCCCGGAGTGGCCGGGAACGTGGGCGGCGTGGCGCGGCGCTCGGTGCGTTACTGATCCGTTGCCCGGCGGCTTTGGTCGATTCCTACGACCGAATCGGAGCGCCGTGGCCACGGCTTCAGGTCGGCGGCCCGGACGGCCCGCCTTCCACAAGAATGCGCCGCGGCATCGGGTTCGCCGATCAGACTGGTTCGCTCCCTTCAACGCCTTTGCCGAGCCGCGCCCGCTGCTCCTCCCACAGCGCTGGCGGATCGACCGCCAGGCCGAACAGCGTGATCGGCCGGGAAAGGGAGCCCTGCAGCGCGGGAACTTCAGACCAAGCAGCCCGCACACCGCGCGCTCGGCTGTCAAAGCCGGCGAGCAGCCCGCCGCAGGTGTTCGCCTGACCCTTCGGCACCCGCTCGTGGCCACCTCTTTGCATTGGGAGCGGAGCCCATGGTACGGTCGAACCTTCATCCATCCGAAGGAGGATTCGTCATGGCAACCACTCGGAAGACCGCGGGCCGGAAAGCTGGAGCAAAGAAGTCTGCCGGTGGCATCACCAAGGCCAAAGTCAAGCGGGTCGCGCGCCAGGCGCAGGAGGCGCTCGGGGAGGCGGCGCATGACGCTGGGCTCGCGCTCCGCCGCACGGCGCGCAAGCTGAAACGCACCGCGCAGAAGCTGGAGACCAAGATAGAGGAAGCGAAGGGGCCGGCGAAGCGAACCGCGCGGCGCGTGGAGCGGAAGGTCGCCTCGGCACTGGAAAGCGCCGGCGAATCGATCATGGCTGCGGGGCATAGAGCGAAGTCGAGTTTCGATTCCGCCAGGAAGGCCATCGTCGAAGCCTCGGGGGCGAAGAAGCCCGCAGCCAAGAAGCGCGCGGCGAAGAAGCCGTCAGCGAAGAAGCCATCAGCGAAGAAGCCATCAGCGAAGAAGCCATCAGCGAAGAAGGCCGCCCCTCGGCGCAAGACGACTTCGTGACGTTCCAGTCATTGCTCACACCAGAACAGTCTGAATCCGGAATAAGCCTTCGATAAGCTCATTGCCCCACTGGCTTGTTAGAGTTCCATTCAGTGAGAGCCGCACGTTACGTTCTCTGGGAGCCGAAGATGGGTAACCGCCTTGGGTGACCGGTGGCGGCCGGAATGGCCCGGTCCCCCAGCGGATCCGCCGTCGCGATGACCCATCCGACGAAGCCGCCCCTCGCTCCCCGATAGCGGTTCTTCCTGGATCAAGAAGCTGCCGTTTTTTGCCCTGGCGCAATATTATGGTGCTTGACGCCATATATAGGTCGACGCGAAAAGAGCAGAAGATTGATACTCGTTGCGTCGAGCTATCGCACAGATCGCAAGGCTTTGAGATCAGTGACTTGTGGGCAGAAGTCAACCGCGGCTGTGCCGGAGTGGTGCCGTTTCTGCTCCGTACGAGCAAACAGGGCCTACTCGATGGCGACGAGGTCGAGCCGGGCGGTCTTACAGGAAGGGCGCCGCCGACACGTTGATTCGCGGTGCCAATGCCTTGGCCTGACGCGTGTTGTCGCTGCGCTTGCCGTTGAGCACGGCAGTGACCACCGGCTGAACCCCCAGTTCCGCCCCGAAATCGGTCCGAGTCAGCCCATTTCGTTCCATCGGGGCAACACCTGTGCCGGGGGCTGTCCGGTGCCGGATACTCGCGCGCTTCATCCGCGAAAACCAACTCTCCAACCAGGGCGAGCAATCCGGCCACGGGGTGAGATTCGTCCTCACGGACGACGTCGAGCGGTCTGTTGGTCAAGGCGATAGCCCGTTCGTACTCCTCCGGCGCGGGAGTCTCCACCAAACCAATGTTGCGCCGGAATGTTTGCCAAGCGCGTTCCGCTGACGAAACATCAGAATCCTTTTCGACTGCCGGTGGCTGGGAAATCATTGTTCGGATTGAACAGCCGGACGCGTGAAGCTGCGTGAAGGCAGTGAATGCCTGCAGATCGTGGTCCCCATCTAGACAAGATGGGACGGTTATCGTGGGGCCGACCGCTCGCCGCGCCTAAGGTTGCGGGCAACGATGTTCTTGCTCTGTGCGATCCCGCCGGCGCGGTTAGAGTCCCTTTTGTTTCTCATGGAACGAGCAACTGTCATGACATCACTGGAGATGTCATAATGCAACATGCGCCTGGTGCTAGACACCGATGTCCTGGTCGCGGCCTTGCGGAGCCCCCGAGGGGCGTCGGCCGCCCTGTTGGAGGCGGCGGTCGACGGTCAACTCACCATCCTGGCCAACGTTGCGCTGATCTTGGAATACGAGGCGGTCTGCAAGCGGGAAGAGCATCTTGCGGCGGCAGGTGTCACCGCAGAGCAGGCCGCTGTGTTCGTCGACGCGGTGGCCGCGCTGACCGAACCAGTGGAGTCCCATTTCGTCTGGCGTCCTCAACTCGCGGATCCCTCGGATGAAATGGTCCTCGAGGCGGCGGTGAACGGCCGGGCTGATGCCGTCGTGACGTTCAACTTGCGGGATTTCGGGTCGGCGCCCAGACGGTTCGGACTGCACCTGTGGTTGCCGCGCGACGCATTGAAGAGGATCTCCCCATGAGCAACACATCCACCTATCCGCTGCGATTGCCGAAGTCGGTCAAGGCCGCTGCCGAAAAACTGGCGCGGGAAGAGGGCATCAGCATGAACCAGTTCGTAGCCACGGCCGTGGCCGAAAAGCTCGCCGCCATGCAGACGGCTACCTTCTTTGCCGAGCGTCGCAAACGCGCGGATCTTGCCGCCTTCCGAAAGCTGCTGCGTCGACGGGGTGGAGAGCCCCCGCGCGAGGGTGACGAGCGCGCCAGCTGATTTGGTGCCGGCCATGATCGTTCCCATCGGTTGCCCTTGAGACATTGAAGCGCCTGTCAGCAGCAACTTGAAACTGGCGCAAGAGCAGCGGCGTGAAACTGGAGACTTGGCTGGGCGCAATGCCGAGTGGCGGCATCGGTTTCGGCCTACACCGGATCGAGTGGCCGCATTCCCCGAACCTGTCGCCTTCCCCCGCCTTCGCGACGCCCGCTGGCCAGCCTGCGGCCGTTGATGTCGACCGGGCAGGCGCCCTACACTTCCTCGCCGAGGTCCCGGATCTCCAGGCGGAACTGCCAGCCCTCGAAGCTCGTCAGCACGCGCCCGAACTCTTCCCACGACACTTCCTGCCCATCGATCACGAGCAGAGGCACCCGGCCGTCCTCCGACTCATCCCATTCGATCCGCCCGCGCACGGTGTCGTGGGCAATCTGCGTGCCGTGCTCGCTGCGCACGAGATGCCTGACGGACAGACTCCGGCGCATCCGCTCGACCAGGCGGCCCAACAGAGATAGCCGCTCGTCTTCCGGTTCGCCCAGCACCTGGAACCGATAGCCCGCCGGCGCACCGCCCCTGACCTCGAACGCCTCCAGGGCAACCATTGGCCCGAGCAGCCGCGTGCGCAAACGGAACTCGTGCTGTTCGCCTGCGCAGTCGGTCATCACGACCGGATGGAGTTGGACATTCTCGAAATCTTCCAGGCCCAGCGAGCTCGCCACCTCGGCATTGAAGCAGCGGCTGCAAAGCTGCCGGTAACCGTGCTCGATCGAGCCGTAGTTCACGATATCGTGGGCCGGCACGGCCACCCCGCACGTGTCGCAGCAGATCGGGCTGCCGCTATGTTCGTCTTCAGCCTTCAATTTGATCTCCAAGCGGTCTTCAGCGGTCTCGTCCCGCATTCAGCGGGCTGCTCGTCGAGCCCTTCCTCGGCGGCGCCCCCCTCAGGGTCCGAGCATTGGTGCTCTTTCGTCTCTGCAAAGCCCGGGCGGGCGCAGTCCGCGCGGGCACGGGAACGAAGGCGATGCGGTTTACCGGGTTCAGCGTTTCCAGCATCGCGTATCTGTCCGATCTGTCCGATTCTTCGGGCACGATGCGTTGCGACCAGTTCGGCATTTCGCAACGCACGAATGCAAGAAGTTCCTTTTTCGGGTGGGCATCGACGCGTTGCTGGTTGGCATGATTGCGCTCGGCGTTGGGCAGGGTCCATTCGGGAGACACGTACCCGTTCCCGTGCAGCCGCCGGACTTCCTTCGATTTGTTGAGGTGACGTGCGCAGGAGGCACCGGTTAACGTGGCGATGGCAGCGAACTTGGCCGCCATGCCGCGGGGACCGCTGCGTGATCCGCTGGCGAGCGCTGGTGCGCTACATCATCGATCATATGCTCAGGCTACGCCCGAAGAACCATCCGCCGTCAGCTCCGCCGATTTCGCAGTTGCCGCTCGTGCCGACCGGGTAACTGAGGAAAATCCGGTTATCGCCATCTCTTGGGTAGCTAGTCCTTAGGCAACTCCAGCACCTGCACTTCCAGCACCAGCAGCAACGTGACGAGTTCCACGGCCGTGAACGAGCCGCGAGAGTGCTTGGACATGAGGCTGCTGGGCGAAGCGCTGCAGCCGCGGGCCCGGAAGCCCTCGGCCACCTGGGCCCAGGACATCCCAGTCTCGGCACGCGCGACGTTTATCCTGGACTTGAGCCAGGCTCCCACGTCGACCGTCCTTCGCGTGGCGCTCACGGCGGGCTCCGGTTCTACATGGACTTCGCGAGCGCGGCCACGGACTCCGCGTCCGGCAGGTGCGAAAGCGAGCCCAGGAGCGAATCGCGGACGTACAGCCGCAGCTCCGCCATCTTCGAGGCCGGCACGCCAACGGATTCGCCCAGCTCGTTGACGTGCGCCAGCTCCGCATCGCTTATCCGGCCGTCCGCGTAGGCCGTCATGATCGACATCAGCAGCACCTGTTCGACGAACGTCGCATCTCCACTGACGGCCGCGAGCATCGCCTTCGCGTGGCTCTTGTCGCCGGCCTTGCCGAGAAGGTCCTTAAGCGAGGCCTGGTATTGGTTATCGCCGCAAAAGCGGTCGAGCAGCTCGAGTTCCTGCGGCTTGATCCCGTCGACATGGGCTGTCGACACGACGCAGGCCAGCAGCGCCTGCATTTGCTCGGTCGAAAACGAGCCGTCCTCGGTGTGCATGGTCATCGTGATTCTCCGCGTGGCGCTAGCGGCGAAGCGCGCGAACGCGCGCCTCCCGCAGCTGGTCCTGAATCCTGTCGATAGGCATCTCGCGGTACTTCTCGGGCAGCAGCGAGCGCCGCGAGGTCTCGGAGACGGCGAGCAGCTCCATGAACTCGATCATGTCGCGCTCCTGCGGCGGCATGAAGTCGGCCTTGGCCCGTTCGAGCGCGTTCTCGAGGCCTAGGCTCGGGTTGCGCTCGAGGAACTCGAGCCCGAGCAGCGTCATCGCCTCGAGGTCGGCGTTCGAGTAGCCCTCGAGTCCGTTGCACAGCTTCGCGAGATCACCCGAGTCGACCGCGATCTGCGGGTCGTAGCGGCGCAGGATCGCCGCCACGATGTCGGCGCGCTCGGCGTCGGTCTCGCAGTAGAAGAAGGGAATCTTGCGATCCAGGCGGCCGGGCCGCTTGATGTCGGTATCGAGCTTGTCCGGCCGGTTGGTGAGCATGATGAACAGCACCATGCCGCGATTGTCGGTGTCGGACATGAACTCCTTCAGCCGCGCGATCACCCGCGAGCTGGTGCCGTCGTCGCCGCCCTCCGACTACCGTTGCCGGCGGCGCCGAAGCTGCGGTCACCCTCGTCGATCAGCACCGCGATCGGACCCATTGCCTTTACGGTGGCGAGCACGCGCTCCAGGTTGCGCTCGGTCGAACCCACCCACTTGCTGCGGAAGTTCTTGAGCGCCACCGCCGACAGGCCGGCTTCCTTGAGGAAGGCCTTGATGACGAACGTCTTGCCCGCACCCATCGGGCCCACCGCGAGCAGGCCCATCGGCGTGAGCTTGGTGTCGCCCTCACGCAGGTTCCTGGCGATCTCGGCAAGCTCGCCGGTGATGTGCGAGGCGCCGCCCACCGCGGACAGCCCATGCCGGGACTCGACGAACTCGATCAGCCCCGCGCACTCCTTCTCGATCAGCTCGCGCTTGCGGGCGTGGATCAGCTGGAGAACGTCCTCCTCGACGTTGCGTGCGGGCACCGCCTTGGTGGGCTCGACCAGCCGAACGATCTCTTCGGCCGTCATGCCGGCGGTGATGCCGGCAAAGCGCTTCGCGCGCTCCCTGGCATCCGGCGCGCCGGCGAGCAGGCCGAGGATCAGGTCCTCGCGCTCGCGCTCCAGCATCGTGCGCGCGCCCGAGGCGCGCATCAGCCCCTCGATCTGCACCGCGCGCAGTCCTGCCATGCGCTCGGCGTAGCGGCGTACCCGCGCCGGCTCCAACCTCG
The DNA here is from genome assembly GCA_963713275.1 of uncultured beta proteobacterium. Classification (GTDB taxonomy): domain Bacteria; phylum Pseudomonadota; class Gammaproteobacteria; order Burkholderiales; family Casimicrobiaceae; genus CAIWHR01. Next base: position 34,004 of record CAVQLG010000027.1, on the reverse strand, counting down.
GCGCCAACGCCCCGACGACCTCGGCCCGCGTGTCGAGGTCCGGCATCGGGATCTCGACCGCCGCCACCTTGGGGTTCGCCAGCAACGCCTGGTTGAGCGAACCCAGCGTCTCCACGATCAGGAACACGATGTTGTCGAGACTGCCCATCTGCCGGTCGAGCGACCAGCGGTGGAAGAGGGTCGCGACCCGGCGTTCCTCAGCGGTGGCGAAGCCGTCCTCCGAGGGCATCAGCGTGTCGGCGTAGGGCACGATCACCGCCGTCCCCGCAGTCGTGCGCAGGAGCTTCTCCAGCTGGTGCAAGCGGACGACGAGCTCCCCCTCCCCGCTGTCCAACGGCACGTCGCCCTTGAGCGTGTGCATCCCGCGCTCGTTGCTCACCTCGATGACGTTGGGCTTGTTGCCCGCGGTCAGGACATCGACCAGGAACGCGGTCAGATCGACGAACTTGTCGTCGGCGAGGAAGATGTCGAAGACGTTGCGATAGAGCACGAACGTCGAAGCCTCGCCGGCGAGGTACTTTTCGCGGACGAGCTCCGCCCAGCGCGGCAGCCGCGCCTTTGCTGGCAGGTCCGGGGCGGGGGCCACGGGAAGGCTCCTAGAGGGTCTTGCCACCCTCGGCGGCCGCCTGGCGGGCCTTCTTCATGGCTTCGAGCTGCGCCCGGGCGCTGGTCGAAGCCGCCGTCTTGTTGAGTTCCTTCAGGCGCACATCGAGATCGGAGCTGCGCAGTTCGCTGCCGAGCTTGGCTTCCGCCACCTTGCCCTTGATGTGCTCGCGCACGCCGGCCAGCGCCTGCACCTCGGCGTCGACCGACAGCCCGTCGAGCGACTCCTGGATCTGCAGCCGCGCCTTGGCGCTGGCGAAGCGCGCCAGCATCTTCTCCTTCTCGGCCTTGAGCTTGTCGATCTCGCCCTTGATCTCGAGCAGCGCGCCCTTCGCCTCGTCGGCGTCCTTGGTCGCCTCGGCGAGATCCGCCTCGAGACCGGAGACGTTCTCGTCCAGGAGGTTCTTCTTGCCGATCAGGACCAGCGCGAGGTCGTCCTGGCTGGTGGCCAGCGCCGCCTCCAGCTGGCTCGCCACAGCCTCGAGTTGCCGCTTCGAGTCACCCAGCCGCGCCTCGATGTCCATGCGGCGCGCGATGATCCGTCCCGAAGCCTCCTTGAGCTTCGTGTACTTCTGGGTCATCGACTGGATCGAGTTCTGGTAGGCGATCTCCGGATGCTCCTTCTCGATGTCGGTGACCCACAGCGAGACGAAGCCATTCCACAGGTTCCACAGGCGGCTGATGATGGCGTGATTGGCCATTGGGTACGGTCCTTTCGCTCTCGTTGCTCGTGCGGCGCGACGCGCCGCTCACGTTGCGCGGCGGGCTACAGCCGGCGTCCGCCGGCCTGTGCCTGCGCTCCCACCCTTGCGCGCAGCACCTCCGGCGACGCGGGCTTGATGTCCAGCATCTCCTCGACGTCGACGTCGACCGCCTCGGCGAAACGCAGGCGCTTGACCGAGTCCTCCAGCAACGAGGAAAGGTCGCCGCCCGACGGTGCGGTCATCACCATCTGGTAGAGCTCCTCGAGCCGCACTGGCATGGTGGCCAGCGAGGCCTCCAGCGCGCTCGCCCGCGAGGCCATGCGCGAAAGGCGCGCGATCGCCTCCTCGTACTCGGCCTGCGCCCGACGCAGCTGCTGCGCTTCCTCGGCGGTGACGTTCGGGTCGCCCAACCGCGCCCGCACTGCCTTGAGCTTCTTCTGCAGCGTCTCGGGACCTGCCAGCCCGTCCTGCTGGGAGAGCATGGCATCCGACACGCACAACCCGAGGTAGCCCACGACGAGATCGTCGATCTGCTCCACCTCGCGTTCGGTCAGGGAGCTCGACGACGAGCGTGCGAGCGCGTAGAGCGAATCGACGCGCTCGACCATGCGCTGGTAATCGGCAAGATGATCCGAGCCGCCGCTCGTGCTGAGCTGGGCCATCAGGTGGTCTCGTCGCGCTTCACGCGCGGCCCGGGCGCGGCGCTTCTCGACCCAGGCCCGGAACGGAGGCAGGCTGGGCACGACGGCGAGCCCGATCGTTTCAAGCGCCGCCAGAGCGAGCACCGACAGGCCCAGCGCGTCCCAGCCAAACGGCACGGAGGCGAAGAACCCGAGCGCCAGCCCGCCCAGCACCACGGTCTGGTTGGCGGGATGGAGCAGGAACTCGGGCCAGTAGCTGCGCGGCGTGCCGGTCATGGACGAAGGCTAGAGGGACACGCGGACGTTGCCCTGCGCGCCGGCGGTGCGCAGGTGGCTCACCACGCGGTCGTGCATGCCACGCGCTTCCGCGCCCTGCAGCCACTCGCGCGTGCGGAACGCGCGCCCGTCAAGCTCGAAGTCGTCGATGACGCGCGCCGGCCGTGTAGACAGAATGACGACCCGGTCGCCCAGAAGCAGCGCCTCGGTGACGTCGTGCGTGACGAAGAGGACCAGGCAGGGATGGTTCTCGACCAGCTTGCCGAGCAACACCTGCATGCCCGCCCGGGTCTGCGCGTCGAGCGCCCCGAACGGCTCGTCCATGAGCAGGATGCGAGGCCGCAGCACGAGCGCGCGCGCGAGCGCAATGCGCTGGTTCTGCCCGCCGGAGAGCTGCGCCGGGTGGAGCTTGGCCTGGTCGGCCAGCCCCACCTCCTCGAGCATCGCCGACACCCGCTCCTCGGCTTCCTTCGGCGACACGCGCCGGCGCCACTCGTGGAAGGTGAACGGGTAGGCCACGTTCTCCCGCACCGTGAGATCGGGCCGGTTGGCGTAGCTCTGGAACACCATGACCGCGTCCGCATGCGGGCCTTCGCATGCCTTGCCGTCGATCTCGATCGCGCCCGAGGTCGGCGTGCGGACGTTCCACGGTCGCACGCCGCCCAGCATGCGCAACAGCGTGGACTTGCCGCAGCCCGACGGGCCGAGCAGCATGTTGATCGACGGCCGGTCGAACCGCAGCGAGATGTTGTCGAGCACGCGCAGCGTCGTGCCATCCGGCTGCAGGTATTCCTGGACGATGTCGCGCGCGGCCACCAGCGGCTTCGCGGCCTTGGCCGGGACGGGCGTCGAGTCCGGCGCGGCAACCGGTGATTCCGGGAAGACGGCGCTCATGCCTGCGTCTCCCATTTGTAGAGACGGCGCTTGAGCCACATCAGCGTCTGGTAGGTGAGCAGGGCCACGGCGATGATCACGATGATTCCGGCGAAGACCTGATCCATCGCCGAGAAGCGCCGGGCGTTGGCGATCATCTGGCCCAGTCCCTCCTGCGCGTTCACGTACTCGGCGACGGTGATGTAGGTCCACGACACCGAAACGCCGACGATGATCGCGTCCATGATGCGCGGCATCGCCAGTGGCACCAGGACCTTGGTGACGCACTCGAACTGGCTCGCCCCGATGTCCTGGGCGGCCATCAGGTAGCCCTCGGGCACTGCGCGGATGGCGTCGCGCACCAGGGGCGTGAGGTAGACGATCGAGCCCACGAAGAGGAAGGCGATCTTCATGCCCTCGCCGATGCCGAACCACATCACCATGATCGGCAGCAGCGCAGCCACGGGCGCCGAGCGGAACGGGTCGATCAGCGGGGAGAGCATGGCGTTGATCCGCGGCGACGATCCCATCAGCACCCCCAGCGGCACGCCGATGACGACCACCAGCAGCGAGGCCACCGCCACGCGGCCCACCGACCACAGGGTGTGCACGGCGAGCTGGCTGTTGCCCTCGTACCAGGCAAGGTAGCCCATCGCCTGGGCCACCGCCCATGGGGAGGGCAACTGGTTCTTGGACAGCAGCCCCGAGGCCGCGATCGCCCACCACAGCGCGATCACCGCTGCCACCGCGCCGACGCCCAGGAGCTTGCGGGCCCGGTCATCGAGCGTGCGGTAGGGATTCCAGAAGTCGACCATGTCGCCCGGAGAAGCTAACGACCCTGGAAGACGGCGATGCGCGTGGAGCGGTTGAGAGTGCGGCAATCCTCCAGCGACATGTCCGCGCTGGCCGGACTGGCTTCGTTGCACAGCGGCTTCGACGCGCCGTAGCCGGTGACGCGCAGGCGCTGGCGCGGGATCTCCCACTGCTTGACCAGGTACTCGGCCACCGCCCGTGCGCGCGCCAGCGAAAGCGGCGTGTTGATCGCGTCCGAGCCCACCGAGTCCGTGTTGCCGGAGAGCTCGAAGTAGGCATTGCCGTTGTTCTCGATGAACGGCACCATCTCCCGGTCGATGACCTGCTGCGCGCGCTTGGAGAGTTCCGACGAGCCGCTGGCGAACGACACCATCACCGGCTTGGTGACCGCCGCCGGCGCAGCCATGGCCGTCTGGCGGCCCTGCTCGGTGAACGTCTCGGTCGGCTTCGCCGCTGCGAGCTTGGCCGCCTCGTCGCGGGCGAGCGACGCCTTGATGAAGCGGTAGTCGAAGCTCTCCTGCGGCGTGATCACCGGGGATTTCGGGTTGGCGAGCGACCCTTCCGCCCGGTAGATCTGGTCGAAGCGCGCGTAGACGCGCTCGTAGTGGTTCACGCCGCCGACCAGCCCCAGGATGCGGGCGTTGTCGGCGAGGTCCGTCCACACGAGGTTGCCGAACAGGCCCTTGATGAACGGCTTGCCTTCCTTGGCCGCGAGCTCCTTGAAGAAGGGCTCGGTGGCCACGAGCGCCTCTACGGCGAGGTCCGGCCTCGCGCGCGAAACGGTCACGCCCTCGAGCCAGCCGTCGACGAACTTCTGGAACACCGCCTCGTTCTCGGGCTTGGCGAGCTCGCGCTGGTCGCACGTCATCAAGTCGTAGATGAGGTTCGTGGCGGTCTTGGTCGAGTAGATCACCCGCGCGCCCTTCGCGTCGCGCAGCGCGAGCGACAGGTCCGGATCCCACAGCACGGCCGCGTCGACATTGTTGCTGACGAAGGCGGCGCGCACGCCGGCGGTGCCCTCCTCCGGCTTGATGAAGATCATCTTGACTTGTTTCTTCTGGCGCGCGGTCATCGACGAGTTGTCGATGGCGTCGATCAGCATGCCGTGCGAAGGCGTGTACTGCAGCAGGCCCACGCTCTTGCCGGCGAGGTCCTCGACCTTCTGGATCGATGGGTCGCGCACGATCACGGCGTCGGCACCCTGCGTGTTGTCGACGATGATCACCGCCTTGGCGTCGTGACCGCTGTTGCGCAGGTTCGGATGCTCCTGCGCCCAGAAATCGGACGTGCGCCAGGCGCAATGCGCGGCCCTCGACTCGAACAGCGTGGTCAGCGTCGGAATGTCGTCATTGATGACGAACTCGACGTGCACGCCCAGCTTGTCGTAGATCGAGCCCGGCTGCGTCTTCAGGCTGTTGCCGTTGGCCACCAGTGCCGGCGCGTAGCCGTGGAAGCTCACGATGCTGACCTTGAGCGGACTGCCGGCCGCGCCGAGTTTGGCCCCGGCCGCGGCCTTCGGCGCGGCGCTCGCGGGAGCGACCGCGCCGGCCTTCCTCCCGGGATCCCCGGCATCGCCGTCCTTGGCGGCCTCCTTGGTCGACGACGTTGGCCTCGTGCCAGCCGCGGGCATCCATCTTTCCTTCAGAAAGACGTTCCAGGCCACCGCGCCAATGGCGCCCAGCACGATGATAGCCAGCAGGCCTTTGGTCAGGGGTGTGGCTTGGTATGCCATGGGGTTCCTCGCTTCATGCGCGGACGGGCGCGTGATGACGTTGCCGCCGCGCTATCGCGCGACACGACGATGTGATGGGCGCGGGCGTCACGCGCCCGCGGACGGGTTGGGGGCGAACTGCCGGACCAGCGCCTGGAGCATGCCGGCGGTTTGCGAAAGCGCGGCGAGCTCGCGCGAGGCCGCGTCGCGCGTGACCTGCAGGGCAGCCTCCATGGCCGCGCACTCCTCGGTGCCGCGCGCGACCTCGCGGGCAAGCAGCCCCTCGAATTCTAGTATCTGCCGGCGAATGTCGGCGACCGCGCCCTCCTGCCGCTGCTTGACGCCCTGGATGGACTTTGCGGTCTCGACTTCGGCCCGGTCGACGCTCGCGCGCAGCGCCCGCGCCTGCGCCTCCAGCGCCTCGACCTTGCTCATCGCGTCGTTCACCGGATCGGCGATCGACCAGTTGTCGTCGGCCGCATCGATGGCGCGGATCGCCTGCATGCGCGTGCCATCGTCCATGGCCTTGAGACCGTCGAGGAGCCGCACGAGGCGCTCCGCCGGATAGGCCGAAGGCGGCACCCCGGCGGCATCATAGATCTGCTGCAGGCTCATGCCGGAGACCGACTCCAGGACAGGCGCCGCCGGCACTTCGACCTGCGCCACCTCGACTGCCGGAGCGTGGGCCTGCGCGGGAGGCGCGTCTTCACCGTCCTGCCGACGGATCAATCCCGCACGCTCCAGCACGCTCAGCATCCCCTTCATGTTGCCCCCTCTCGCGGTAGAGATCCATGCGGACGCCGCACATGCTAGCCAAGACGCAACGCTACTGTCAATGTCGACAGATGCCTTGCGTCAGTGAAAGGAGCGGACGGCGCCGAACGGCGTCCTGCGGGAGCCGCAGCGCCGGCGCTGCGATGCAACCGATGCCACCGATGCGGGCGCGACGGGGGCGTCGCGTCCCGAACGGCGCGCCACGGATCGGCCATGGCAGCCTACCCTCCCACGCGCGCGCGCAGCGCCGTCACCAGGGATTCGGCCAGCGCCAGGAGCGCGGCGTCGCCGTCGTCCGCGCCGGCAACGCTCCCGCTGTGGTCCGTCTCCGCGTCGCGCGCCTCGCGGCCGGCGAGCAGCGGGCGGTCGCGCAGGTTCGCCGGCAGGCGCATGAGCGCCGGATGCTGGCGACCGCGCTTGCCGACCTCCGCGGCAACGGCCTCGCCGAACGACTCGTTGGACTCGGCCTGTGCGACCGCCGCGCCAAGGAGCGCGATCGCCGCGCGCGTGAAGTCGCCCTGTCCCTGGCTCTCCCACGCATACTCGTGGTCACGGCACGCGGCGAAGTGGACGACACCGGGCAGTGACTCCTCGGGTGCCGGCCGCGCACCGGCCGGGAGCGAGCGCCGGAACGCGACGTGCGCGTCCCGCGCGGTGCGCGACAGCGGCAGATAGCGCACGCGCTCGTCCACCCCGGGCGCCGCCTCGTTCGGCGGCGCGAACCGGCTAATCGTGCCCGCGTGACAGCAGTCCATGAACAGCGTGAGCACGACACCGGCCGGCACGCGGGCCGCGATCGTGGCGACATCGTCGTCGAGCAGCAGGCGACCCGCGCCGTAGTCGATCGGCACGAATGCCTCGTCGTAGCCGTCGCTCTCGTCGGCGTCGAGGTCCTCGACCTGCGTGCCGTGGCCCGAGTACTGGAACACGAGCAAATCGCCCGGCGTCGCCGCGCGGATCATCGCCTCCAGCGCCCCGAGGATGCTCCCGCGCGTTGCACCCTCGTCAAACAGGCGCTGCACATCGAAGCCGAGCCCGCCCAACGCCTGGGCCCAGGCGTTCGCATCGGCCACGCAGCCGGCCAGCGGCCGCTCCGCATAGCGGTCGATGCCGACGCACAGCGCCATGCGCCGGCCACGCGCCGCCGGCGTCGGATTCGGCGTAGCGGCCGGCCGCGCCCGTGCCGATGCTTCCTCGGGGAAGTCGTCGGTACCTTCCATGCCCGCGTCCGGCACGCCCTTGATCCGCCGAAGCACCGCGCCTACCGTGAATCGGTCGTTGTCGAAGCCGCCGTGCGTCTGCGCTTGGCACAGTGGGTTGGGGGCCTGGTCGGGCGGCCAGGCGTACTGGACCTCGGCGTGGCTGGCGAGGAACGCGTGCAACGCAGCGTCGGCGTCGATACTCTCCTGCAGGCCGAGGATCGGCGTGGGCACCTTCGGCTCGCATGTGCGCGACACGAGGTAGAGCAGCGACTTGAGGTACGGGCCGACCGTGTCGGCGAGTTCCGCCTCCTCGCACATCGTGAACACGTGCAGCGCGCCGAGCTTGCCGCTCGTACGCAACGGCTCGAGGCTCCCCCGGAAGCGGTCGACGCGGATCGCCGGCGCCAGAAGAGACAGCGATGCGATCGACACACCGCGCGCCGCCAGCTCGGGCAGCAGATGGCCGTGGAAGATGGAGCCCGCGCTGTGGCCAACCGCGTGCACGGACAGTGCGCGCCCGGCGTCGGCGAGTTCGCCGAGCACCGGGACGAGTGCGTCGACGAACTGCCATGCACCGCCGGGCCAGCCCTCGCCGGTGTCCGGCGCCGAACTCAGGCGCGCGCTTGCCTTGATCGCCGTCCATGTCGGCAGGCCGATCGGCCGCGCGACCCGCTCGACGACCGCGTCCCACCGGTCGGCCACGCCGCGTGCTCCGCCGATCGCCTGAGTGATTGTCTCGAGAAAGCCCGTCTCCCACACGAAGTACACCGGGTAGACGCCGTGTTGCAGCCACCACGCGCGCGTTGCGCGCGCGTACGCGAGCCCGTCCGCCTCCGAGACGAGCCCGCCGTGCGCCCACAGCATGAGCCGCGGCGATTCGGTCGTGCGGGCGTACCCGCGAACGCCGTCGAGGATCGCGGCGATCGAGCCGAGTCCATCTCGAACTCGCCGCCGGTCGACAACCGTCCCTTGGCCAGGTTGACGACGTGCGCGCGCAGCTCCGACCAGCGCATGAGCACGCGGGCGCGCGCATCGCGCACCGCGAATCGATCCGCGCCGGGCGCTGCGGAGCGCATCGCCACGCGCTCGAAGTGACCGACGAGGTCGCCCACCGCCTCGCTCTCAGTCACTGCCTCCGGCGCGGCGAGCGGGTCGGGCGCGCGCGTTGCGTCCGCCCGCTGCGTAAGGGCACGAAAGAGCTCCGAACTCGACTGCAGCGTCTGCACGGCAAGCGCGCCGGGCGCACCCGGCGGTCGCGAGTCCGTGAGCGCCGCAACGCGCTGGTCGATGAGGCGGACCAGTTCCGCCTTGTCGATCGATGTTCCGGGGCAGGTCTTCGGCGAGTCCAACTCGTGGTGGAACTTCACGTCGGCCGAGGTGATCGGCGTGCCGGTTGCCTGCGAGGCGACGATGATCGTCGCCACCGCCTCGATCGCGGCCGCCTTCCGCACGCCGTCGAACGCGTCCTGTCCGACGTCGAAATCGCCGATCATCTCGAACATGAACGGCCCGCGCCGCGCGGTCCCGTTGTGACCGACGCTGCTCGCCGGCGGTACGTTCCAGGAGCGGCCCGTCCACAGGCCGCCGACCGGATCGATGGTCACATGCTGCGCAATGTCCGACCACCGGTTCACTTCCATGTGGACCCGGCGCATCGCCTCGAGGGTCGCGATGCCGCGGAAGTCCGCGCAGCGCGGGCGCCACGTGTGATGCAGATGGACTTCGACGATCGCACGGCTCCCCGGATCGGCGGCGAACGCCTGGAACAGCGCTGCGAACTGCTCCATGGTCAGCCGGCGGATCGGCGCAGGAGCGCCGCGCGCAGCGAGCAGCGAGGACTCGATCGGCGAGGTCGGGTCGAATGCCGGCAGTGGCGCGCCGGTGTCGACGCTGGCGACCGACGAGTTCGACCGCTGCGCGGCGGACTCCGCTGGCTTGGCTGCCTTGGCAGCGGACTTCCGCGAGGATCGCGCCGCGCCAGCGCCGCGCGGTCCCATTGCGCCGGATCTCGTCATCGTTTCTCCTGGAAGTGCGTTCGTTCGCTACCCATTGAACGCCACACAGTTTACCGCCGGGCCCGCGGCCAAGGTGACCCGAAGGTGAATACCCGCGCGCCGTCGTCGACGCTTCGGCACGCCCCGCGGGCCGACCTCGAGCCGGCGCTGCGGGAGGGGGCGACTGCGCCGTCCGACGCCGCGTCAGCCGCGCCGCTTCAGCGCGTAACCGGCGGCGCCGTCCTCGATGTCCCAGCCCTGCGCCTGGATCAGCGCGCGCAGGCGATCGGACTCGGACCACTGCCTCGCCTTGCGCGCGGCAAGCCTTTGCTCGGCGAGCGCTTCGATCTCCGGCGGCACGACCTCCTGGCGCGGTGTCCACGCGGCGAGTCGCAGGCCGAACACCCGGTCGAAGCGCAGCAGGCTCGCGCGCCGCACGCCTGCCGGAAGGTCGCCGCGCAACGTTTCCCAGGCGAGGGCCAGCGCGCGCGGCAGATTGAGATCGTCGTTGATCTCGGCGGTGAAGCGCTCGACGAGTGCCGCGTCCGGCTCGCGCTCCGGCGCTTCGCGCAGCGCGTGCACGCCGCTGCGCATCCGGTCGAGCCCGGTCGCGGCGGCGTCGAGCGCGGCGAAGGTGAAGTTGAGCTGGCTGCGGTAGTGCGCGGTGAGGCACAGGTAGCGATACGCGAGCGGATCGTAGCCCCGGGCGACGAGCGCGCCCAGCCGCAGGAACTCGCCGGCGGACTTCGCCATCTTGGCGTCGTTCTGCAGCAGGAAGTAGCCGTGCATCCAGAAATTGGCGAGCCGCGTGCCGCAGCGCGCCTCGGTCTGCGCGATCTCGTTGGTGTGATGGACCGGAATGTGGTCCTCGCCGCCGCAATGGATGTCGAACAGGTCGCCGAGGTACTTCTGCGCCATCGCCGAGCACTCGATGTGCCAACCCGGGAAGCCGCGGCCCCAGGGGCTGTCCCATTCCATCTGCCGGTGCTCGCCGGGGGTCGAGAACTTCCACAGCGCGAAGTCCGTCGGATGCCGCTTTTCGCCCAGGTCGACGCGCTTGCCGGCCTCGAGTCCCTTGACGTCGAGACGCGCGAGATGGCCGTAGTGCGGCTGCCGGCTGGTGTCGAAGTACACGCCATCAGAGGTGCGGTAGGCGAAGCCGTTCTTCTCGATGTCGGCGATGAAGGCGATCTGCTCGGCAATGTGGTCGGTCGCCTTGCACAGCACCGTCGGCCGGTCGATGTTGAGCAGATCGAGGTCGGCCAGAAAGGCATCGGTGTAGATGGCCGCGATCTCCCACGCCGTCTTGCCGGTGCGCCGCGCGCCCTTCTCCATCTTGTCCTCGCCCGTGTCGGCGTCGGAGGTGAGGTGGCCGACGTCGGTGATGTTCATCACGTGGCGGACGGCGTACCCGTTCCAGACCAGCACGCGCTTCAACACGTCCTCGAACAGGAACGTCCGGTAGTTGCCGACATGCTGGTAGTCGTAGACGGTCGGCCCGCAGGTGTAGACGCCGACCTCCCCTTCCGAGTGCAGCGGCTCGAACGGGCGCAGGCTGCGCGTGTAGTTGTCGTAGAACTGCAGCGGGTTGGGCATCGGCGTCGCGCCTCACAAAAATTCAGCCGGCCGACGCCGGGGCTTCGAGCGGGCGCGCCATCACGAAGTCGTCCATCACGAAGCCCTCGCCGATGGGGATGACGACCGCTTCGCGGACTTGGAATCCGTGCTTGGCGTACGCCGCGATGGCCTGCCGGTTGCGCTTGTTGACATTGAGCAGCAGCGTCGTCGCGCCCGCCGCGCGCGCGAAGGCGGCGACGCGCGCGATCAGCCGGCCGCCCAGACCCAGGCGCTGGTGCGCCGCGAGCACGTAGAGCTTGTCGAGCTTCACCTCCCCGGCCGCGTCGGTGCGGTACCAGGCAGCGAATCCGGCCAGTGCGCCATCGACACGGGCGAGCTCGAGCCCGCGGTCCTCGCGCCCCAGGAAACCGGCGAGGGCGTCGAGCGCGTAGCCGCGCTCCAGCATGTAGTCGATCTGCTCGGCCGAGATGATCTCCGGATAGTGGGCACGCCAGACGATCCCCGCAAGCCGCTGCACGGCGGGCAGGTCCTCGCGCTGGGCGCAGGCAAGTTCGACGACCGGTGGCATGGTGCGGTGTCGGGCACGAGGCGGCGAAGCCGCAGCCGACGAGAGAACGATTCTACCGGCGAAGTGCCCGCGCCCGCAGTTGCCTCGCGCTGCGGCACGGTAGAATCCGAGTCGAGGCGGCACGGCCGTTGCTCGGTGCCGCCGCCGCACCCGCCGTCGCTGGCGGCGCCGAGGCGGACCCGGCCATCATGCTGCTCGCGCTCAAGATCGACGTCGACACGCTGCGGGGGACGCGCGAAGGCGTGCCCAACGTCGTGGCCATGCTGAAGAAGCACGGCGCGGGAGCGACCTTCCTGTGGAGCCTCGGGCCCGATCACAGCGGCCGGGCGATCCGGCGGGTGTTCCGGCCAGGCTACGCGCGCTGGCTGCGTCGCACGTCGATGCTGCGGCACCACGGCGCGATGGCCCTGCTTCACGGCACGCTGCTGCCGGGACCCGACATCGGCCGCCGCAGCGCCGACCTCATGCGCTCCGTACGCGACGAGGGCTTCGAGGTCGGAGTGCACGCCTGGGACAGCGTCCGCTGGCAGAACGGCGTCGGGCGCGCCGACGCCGACTGGACGCGCACCGAGATGACCCGCGCCTGCGAGCGGTTCACCGAGATCTTCGGCGAGCCGCCGCTCGCGCATGGCGCCCCCGGGTGGCAGATGAACGTGCACGCGCTGCGCCTCACCCAGAGGCTCGGCTTCGCGTACGGCTCCGACGGGCGCGGCACGCATCCGCACCTTCCGGTCTGGAACGCCGAACTCGTCCGCTGCCCGCAGCTGCCGACCACGCTTCCGACGCTCGACGAGCTCGTCGGCTGCAACGGCGTCACCGAGGACAACGTCGCCGCGCACCTGCTCGAGATCACCCGCGAGCCCGTCGCCGCCGGCCACGTCTGCACGCTGCGCGCCGAGATGGCCGGCCTGCGCCTCGCTGCGGCGTGCGACCGGCTGCTCGCCGGATGGAAGGCGCAGGGCTGGACGCTCGTCGCGATGCGCGCGATGATCGAGTGCCTGCAGCCGCTCGCGTTGCCGCGCTGCGAGGTCGGCCCCGGCGCCGTCCCGGGGCGCTCCGGCACGGTGCTGCTCCAGGGGCGCGAGTTCCTGGGCGACGTCGATCCTGCCGCGGCCTGAGAGCCGCCTCCCACGTCCAAAGGAGTCAACGATGTCCGCGTCCAAGGTTGCCGACTTCTCCGTTCCCGCCACGGGCGGCACGACGTTCACGCTGTCCGCGCACCGCGGGCAATCCGTCGTGTTGTACTTCTACCCCAAGGACAACACGCCCGGCTGCACGACCGAGGGCGCCGACTTCCGGGACCGGCACGAAGCGTTCCTCCGGGCGGGCGCCGTCGTCGCCGGGGTCTCGCGCGACAGCCTCAAGTCGCACGAGGGCTTCCGAGCCAAGATGGGCTTCCCGTTCCCGCTGCTGAGCGACGCCGACGAGAAGCTGTGCACGCAGTTCGGCGTCATCAAGATGAAGAAGATGTACGGCAAGGAGGTCCGCGGCATCGAGCGCAGCACGTTCGTCATCGACGGCAAGGGCATGCTGGTGCGGGAGTGGCGTGGCGTCAAAGTCGCGGGCCACGCCGACGAGGTGCTCGCGTTCGTGCAATCGCTGTAACCGCCGGGCCCGTAAGCCGGCCCGGCGCGGCCCCATGACGCAGCGGCGTGCCGCCCGTCGCGTGTTCCCGCGGGCCGGAACGTCCTGTAGCATCGCGGCATGGCCCCGACCTACCCGATCCACGGTCGCATCGACGGCCCGATCGTCATGATCGGCTTCGGCTCGATCGGCCGCGGCACGCTGCCGCTCATCGAGCGGCATTTCCGCTACGACCCGCGCGACGTGCACGTCATCGAGCCGTCCGCGGAGCACGCCGTGTTCCTCGAGCAGCGCGGCATCGACCATCTGCGCTTCTCCCTCACCCGCGAGAACTACCGCGAGGTCCTCGGCCGCCTGTTCGCGGGACGTCGCGGCTTCTGCCTGCACCTGTCGGTCGAGACGGGATCGCTCGACATCCTGCGCCTGTGCCGCGAGCTCGGCGTGCTCTACATCGACACGGTCGTCGAGCCCTGGCCCGGGTTCTACTTCGACGTCGGCGCCGATCCGGCGCGGCGCACGAACTACGCGCTGCGCGAGATGGTCCAGGCCGAGAAGCGAGCCTCCCCCGGCGGCCCCACGGCGGTCTCGTGCTGCGGCGCCAACCCCGGCATGGTGTCCTGGCTGCTCAAGGAAGCGTTGCTGCGGCTGGCCGCCGACACCGGCCGCGCCAGCGAAGCGCCCGGCACGCGCGAAGGCTGGGCCCGGTTGATGCGCGACCTCGGCGTCAAGGGCGTGCACATCGCCGAGCGCGACACGCAGGCGGGCCGCAACGCGAAGCCGATCGGCAGCTTCGTCAACACCTGGTCGGTCGACGGCTTCGTCTCGGAGAGCTTCCAGCCGGCGGAGCTCGGCTGGGGCAGCCACGAGCGGTGGTTTCCGCCCAACGGCCGCCGCCACACGAGCGGCTGCCGTGCCGCGATCTACCTCGACACGCCGGGCGCGCTGACCAAGGTCCACACCTGGTGCCCGACGGCCGGGGCGCAGTACGGCTTCCTGGTCACGCACAACGAGGCGATCTCGATCGCCGACTACTACACGCTCGGGGCGGGCGACGACCCGGAGTATCGCCCGACCTGTCACTACGCCTACCACCCCTGCGATCAGGCGATCCTCAGCCTGCACGAGGCGCTGGGCTCGGGCGTGATCCAGAAGCGGCACGTCGTGCTCGACGAGAACGAGATCCTCCACGGCAGCGACGACCTGGGCGTGCTCCTCTACGGGCACGCGAAGAACGCGCTCTGGTACGGATCGCGGCTGTCGATCCAGGAGGCGCACTCGCTGGCGCCGTTCCAGAACGCGACCGGCCTGCAGGTGACCTCGGGCGTGCTCGCCGGCATGGTCTGGGCGCTGGAGAACCCGCGCGCCGGGATCGTCGAGGCCGACGAGATGGACCACGCCCACTGCCTGGCGATCCAGCGGCCCTACCTCGGCCGCATCGAGGCGCACTACACCGACTGGACGCCGATCGCCACCCGGTGGCCGCAGTTCGCCGAGGAAATCGACGAGACCGACCCCTGGCAGTTCAAGAACGTCCTCGCGACCTGAAGCCGCGACCCGGCCGCGTCGGCGCGGGCCGCGGGCCTGTCCACCTGCGCAGCCGGTCATGCGGGCGGTCCGGGGCAACGACTCGTGTTCGTCGTGCGCGGCAGCGGGTGCAATGCGATTAGAATGCGCGGGACGGCAGGGCGCCGCCGTCGTGGCCACAGCCAACAGCGCGCCCGCGAGGAACCCCATGGTCGAGCGCAAGCCCCGCACCGCCCCGCTGACCCTCGTCGCCCGCAAGGCCCCCCGTCCCGCCACGAAATCCGCAGTCGCGACGCGGCGGCTCCCCGCGAACAAGCTGTTCGTGCTCGATACCAACGTGCTGATGCACGACCCCACGAGCCTGTTCCGGTTCGAGGAGCACGACATCTTCCTGCCGATCCTGACGCTCGAGGAGCTCGACAACAACAAGAAGGGCATGACCGAGGTCGCCCGCAACGCGCGGCAGGTCTCGCGCTTCCTCGACGAGCTGGTGAGCGGCATGCCCAACGGCATCGGCGAAGGCATCTCGCTGGAGGCCAAGTCCGGTGGCGCCGCGACCGGCCGCCTGTACCTGCAGACCGAGGCGATCACGACGACGCTGCCGCCCTCGCTTGCCAACGGCAAGGCCGACAACCAGATCATCGCCGTCGTCATGCACCTGCAGGCGGCGCACCCCAAGCGCCACGTCATCCTGGTGTCCAAGGACATCAACATGCGGATCAAGGCGCGCGCGCTGGGCATCGCGGCCGAGGACTACTACAGCGACAAGGTGCTCGAGGACACCGAGCTCCTGTACTGCGGAACGCGCGAGCTGCCCGCGGACTTCTGGGACCGCCACGGCAAGGCGATGGAGTCGTGGCAGGAAGGCGGGCACACGTACTACCGCGTGCAGGGACCGCTCGTGCCCTCGCTCCTGGTCAACGAGTTCCTGTACCAGGAACTCCCCGGCCAGACCCCGCTGTACGCGATCGTCCGGGAATCGAGCGGGCGCAGCGCGGTGATCTCGACGCTCAAGGACTACACGCACCCGCGCAACAACGTCTGGGGCATCACCGCGCGCAACCGCGAGCAGAACTTCGCGCTCAACCTGCTCATGAATCCGGAGATCGACTTCGTCTCGCTGCTGGGGCAGGCCGGGACCGGCAAGACGCTGCTCACCCTCGCGGCCGGGCTCATGCTCACGCTCGAGTTCAAGGTCTACTCCGAGATCATCATGACCCGGGTGACGGTTCCCGTCGGCGAGGACATCGGCTTCCTCCCCGGCACCGAGGAGGAGAAGATGAACCCGTGGATGGGCGCGCTCGAGGACAACCTCGACGTGCTCAACAAGACCGACGACGACGCCGGCGAGTGGGGCCGCGCCGCGACACGCGACCTCATCCGCTCGCGGATCAAGGTCAAGAGCCTCAACTTCATGCGCGGCCGCACGTTCATCAACAAGTTCCTGATCATCGACGAGGCGCAGAACCTGACGCCCAAGCAGATGAAGACGCTGATCACCCGCGCCGGCCCCGGCACCAAGGTGATCTGCCTCGGCAACATCGCGCAGATCGACACGCCGTACCTGACCGAGGGGAGTTCCGGCATCACCTACGTCGTCGACCGGTTCAAGGGCTGGCCGCACTCGGGCCACATCACGCTCACGCGCGGCGAGCGCTCGCGGCTCGCCGACCACGCGGCGGAGATCCTGTAGCCTCGAAGCGGCAGACGCTCTGGCACCTGGAGCCCACAGGGGCGCTCCAGCCTCGCCCGCCCCGACTGCCTCGCCCCGGACCTTTGCGCACGTCACTCCGGAGGCGCGCGGTCGTGCTCCCGAAGCGCGACCGCGATCAGCATGCCGCCGATGGTGCCGTAGGCGAATCCCGCCGCCGCGCATACCAGCAGCAGTTCCGTCGCGGCGCCGTACGCCATGCCGCCGAAGACGGCAGCGCTGAGGAGGCCCACGAGCCCCAGGATGACGCCGCCGGCCTGCGCACTGCCCGTCCTCTGGGCCGCCCAGCCGCCGACCGCCCACGACATGAACGCGTACACGGCGAAGCCGGCCAGGTCGAGACGCGCCGAGAAGCTGTCGGTCGCGCCCAGTATCGAAATCGCGGTGGGGAGCACGGTCGTCGTCAGGCTCAGTCCGGCGAAGCCGCCCAGAAACACGGCCGCGGTCGGGCGCAGCCGGATGCTCATGATCTTGGACAGCACGTATTGGTTGAGACGCTTGATCATGTCGTTCACTCGGCCGTGGGTCGCGTCGGGCTGCGCATTCGTGGCGCAGCTTCCTCGATCGGCGCCTCAGAAAAAAACGGCGGCTGCCGTTCTCCGGCAGCCGCCACGGGTACCACGCAACGCCGCGGGTCGATCAATGGGCCTTGGCCGCGGGCGCTTCGAGCTTGCCGGGGTAACGCAGGCTGCCCACCAGGTCCTGCACGTCGGCCGGCGGCTCCTTGGTGAACTTGCTGACCACGTAGGCGGTGACGAAGTTGAGCGCGGCGCCCACGGTGCCGATCCCTTCAGGGGAGATGCCCAGCCACCATCCGGCCGGGTTGTTGGCCGCCGGATTGCCGTACTTGAAATAATAGATGTAGCCGGCGGTGAAGATGATGCCGACGAGCATTCCGGCGACGGCGCCTTCCCTGTTCATCTTCTTGTTGAAGATGCCCATCAGCAGGATCGGGAAGAACGACGCCGCCGCCAGTCCGAAGGCAAACGCCACCACCTGGGCGACGAACCCCGGCGGATAGATGCCGAACAGGCCGGCGATGATCACCGCGACGCCGGCGCCAGCGCGCGCCCACCACAGCTCGGCCTTCTCCGACATGTTGGGGGTGAGAATGCCCTTCATCAGGTCGTGCGAGATGGCGGCCGAGATGACCAGCAGCAGGCCCGCGGCGGTCGACAACGCGGCGGCGAGACCCGCCCGCGGCGACCAGGCCGACGACCCAGTTGGGGAGCTTGGCGATCTCGGGGTTCGCCAGCACCATGATGTCCTGGTCGATCTTGACTTCGTTCGCGCTCTTGGGGTCGTCCCACGCGCCCTTGCGCAGCTGCATGATGCCGTCGCCGTTCTTGTCCTTCCACGCGACCAGCCCGGTCTTCTCCCAGTTCTTGAACCACGACGGCGCCTTCGCGTACTCGACGTTGTTGATCGTCTTGATGAAGTTGGTGCGGGCGAAGACGGCGATGGCCGGAGCGGTCGTGTAGAGGAGGGCGATGAAGAGCAGCGCCCAGCCGGCCGAAGAGCGGGCGTCGCGCATCTTGGGCACCGTGAAGAAGCGGATCAGGATGTGCGGCAGGCCGGCGGTGCCGATCATCAGCGAGAACGTGATGAAGAAGACGTCGATCATCGGCCGCTGACCGCTCGTGTACGCGGCGAAGCCGAGATCCGTGTTGAGACCGTTCAAAACGTCCAGCAGGTACTTGCCCTGAGTGCTGGGGTCGCCGAGCAGCGCCGCGCCGTCGGCGGTGATCGCCGAGCCGAAACCCGCCTGGGGCAAGGGGTTGCCGGTGAACTGCATGGAGATGAAGATCGCCGGGATCAGGTAGGCGATGATGAGCACGACGTACTGCGCGACCTGGGTGTAGGTGATGCCCTTCATCCCGCCCAGGGTGGCGTAGAAGAACACCAGCGCCATGCCGATGATCACGCCGGTGTTGATGCCGACGTCCATGAAGCGCGAGAAGACCACCCCCACGCCGCGCATCTGGCCGGCGACGTAGGTGAAGGAAATGAATATGGCGCAGACCAGCGAGATGGCGCGGGCGGTGTCGGAGTAGTAACGATCGCCGACGAACTGCGGGATCGTGAACTTGCCGTACTTGCGCAGGTAGGGGCCGAACAGCAGGGCCAGCAGCACGTAGCCCCCGGTCCAGCCCATCAGGTAATACGAGCCGTCGCGCCCGAGGAACGAGATGAGCCCCGCCATGGAGATGAACGACGCGGCGGACATCCAGTCGGCGCCGGTGGCCATGCCGTTCATCAGGGGCGGAACCTGCTTCTCGGCAACGTAGAAGTCGCCCGTCGTCTTGGCTCGCGACATGTAGGCGATATAGATATACAGGGCAAAGCTGAGACCCGTGATGATCCAGGTCCATACAAGAATGCTCATGATCTGATCCCCTCCTAATCTTGCGAATGGAAATTGTTGTGGGCGACGATCTTGTCAGTCGCGGTGCGCGTCACACCCCGCACCCTATTGCTGCACGTTGTACTTGATGTCCAGCCGGTCCATGTACCAGACGTAGACCGCGATCAGGATGACGAAGGTGATGAGCGAGCCCTGGTTCGCGAACCAGAAGCCGAGCGGGAAGCCGCCGATGCTGTAGGCGTCGAGCTGATTGGCGATCAGGATGCCGCAGACGTAGGACACGAAGAACCAGATGCTGAGCAGAATCGCGATGATCGTGAGATTCTCCTTCCAGTACGCCTGCAGCTCTTTCGTTGCGTGAATCGACATGACGGCTCCTCCATTCTTGGTTTGAAAGACACCCCACCCCCTGCGGGACCGGTGCCATTGTCTTCGCTTGGGACGCCAAAAGCAACAGGCGCCCCGCCGCGCAGGCGGTCGCGCTTCAAAGGCCGGTGCTTCGCCATGCAGCACTGTGCATTACAAGATCGATTCCTGAGCAAGATGGTCAGCGTCCGGGCCCTGCCCTTCAGCGCGCACCTTCCGTCCGAAAGACCACGTTACGGCAGCACCTGAGAGCCTCCGAGAAGACGTCGCGAGCAGGATGCGTGCAGTACAGACCGCACCGGGCGGAGGGGTCCCGATTTCGAGGCGCATGCCGGGACCGTGCAACGAGGATTCGGGGCCAGGTGAGTCGCCCTGCCACCGGCGCGGTGGACGAACCCCCAAGCACGACAGGCTGCTACAATGCGGCGCAAAGACCACCAGGAGGGGGCCGATGAACGCGTCGTCAGGAGGAGGCCGGCTGCGGCTGGCGGGAGGCTTGTTCGCGTTGCTCGCCGCGCCGGCGGCCATGGCCGCGGCCGGCGCCGAAGGACCGGCGCTGGCGGGCATCCCGATCGACTTCATCCTCTTCGGCGCGACGCTGCTCGGCGTCGCGCTGTTCCACCACTACGTGCTGCCGGTGGCGCTCACCGGCCTCGCGACGATCGCCGTCTACAA
Source organism: uncultured beta proteobacterium (assembly GCA_963713275.1). GTDB lineage: Bacteria > Pseudomonadota > Gammaproteobacteria > Burkholderiales > Casimicrobiaceae > CAIWHR01. The sequence continues at coordinate 14,042 of CAVQLG010000027.1, read as the reverse complement.
GATCCTCTTCACCGGCTTCAAGACCGGCGCCGGGCTCGCCGGGCTTCGGGCTGCACATGGCGCACGAATGGGTGCTGCTGGTGAACCTCTTCTGCCTGCTCGTCGGGTTCGCGCTGCTGGCGCGGCACTTCGAGGACTCCGGCGTCCCCGAAGTCCTGCCCGCGCTGCTGCCCGAAGGCTGGCTTGGCCCCTTCGTGCTGCTGCTGATCATCTTCGTGCTCTCGGGCTTCCTCGACAACATCGCGGCGGCGCTGATCGGCGCCACGGTGGCCGCGAGCGTGTTCAAGCGCCGCGTGCACATCGGCTACCTCGCGGCGATCGTCGCCGCGTCCAATGCCGGCGGCGCCGGGTCGGTCGTCGGCGACACGACGACGACGATGATGTGGATCGACGGCGTCTCGCCGCTCGACGTCCTCGAGGCCTACCTCCCCGCGTTCGTCGCCACGGTTGTCTTCGGCATTCCCACCTCGCTAGCGCAGCACCGGCACATGGCGATCGTCAGGAACCTGCGCACCGCGCAGCACATCGATTGGGTGCGCCTCGGGATCGTGGGCTTCATCCTCGTCGCGGCCATCGCCACCAACGTCACGGTCAATCTCCGCTTCGCCGCGGCGGCCGACCGCTTTCCCTTCCTCGGCGCCGCGGTGTGGGTGGCGCTGCTGCTGGCGGTGCCGCTGCGCAAGCCGGAGTGGAGCCTCTTGCCCGGCGCCGTCAAGGGCTCGGTGTTCCTGCTCGCGCTCGTGACCTGCGCGTCGATGATGCCGGTCGAGAAGCTGCCGCCGGCTTCCTGGGCATCGACGCTGGCGCTGGGCTTCATCTCCGCCGTGTTCGACAACATCCCGCTCACCGCGCTCGCGCTCAAGCAGGGCGGCTACGACTGGGGATTCCTCGCGTTCGCGGTCGGGTTCGGCGGCTCGATGCTGTGGTTCGGCTCCTCGGCGGGTGTGGCGGTGGCGAGCCTGTTCCCGGAGGCGAAGTCGGTCGGTCAGTGGTTGCGCCACGGCTGGGCCATCCCCATCGGCTACGTCGTCGGCTTCTTCACGCTGCTGCTGGTCCTCGGCTGGCATCCGCACGAGAAGCACAAGGAAGGCGTCACGGCCCCTCCTCCCGCCGTAATGCCGGTTCCGGCGATGCGGTAGGGCAGGCGCGCAGCGCCTCTCAGTACGTTCCCGGCTGCGCGAAGTTCTCGAAGCGCGTGTACTCGCCGAGAAACGTCAGGCGACAGGTGCCGATCGGACCGTTGCGCTGCTTGCCGATGATGATCTCGGCGGTGCCCTTGTCCTGCGAGTCCGGGTTGTAGACCTCGTCGCGATAGATGAACAGGATCACGTCGGCGTCCTGCTCGATCGCGCCTGATTCCCTGAGGTCCGACATCACCGGCCGCTTGTTCGGCCGCTGCTCGAGCGAGCGGTTGAGCTGCGAGAGCGCCATCACCGGCACCTTGAGTTCCTTGGCCAGCGCCTTGAGCGAGCGCGAGATCTCGGAGATCTCGGTCGCCCGATTCTCGCCCTGGGTCGATGCCTGCATCAGCTGCAGGTAGTCGACGATCACGAGGCCGAGCTTGCCGTACTGCTTCAGCAATCGGCGAGCGCGCGACCTTACCTCGATGGCGTTCAGCGCCGGGGACTCGTCGATCAGGATTGGTGCCTCGTTGAGGCGTCCGAGCGCCCCGGTGAGTTTCTCCCAGTCCTCGTTCGCGAGGCGGCCGGTGCGCAGCTTGTGCTGGTCGAGGCGGCCCACCGAGCCGATGAGGCGCAGCGCGAGCTGGGTCGCGCCCATCTCCATCGAGAACACGCCGACCGGCTGTCCGGTGGCGAGCGCCACGTGCTCGCCGATGTTGAGCGCCAGCGCGGTCTTGCCCATGCTCGGCCGGCCGGCGACGACGACAAGGTCGCCGGGCTGCAGGCCGGAGGTCATCCGGTCGAGGTCGGTGAAGCCGGTCGGCACCCCGGTGACGTCCGAGGGATCGTCACGGTTGAACAGCGTCTCGATGCGCTCGACCACGTCGGCGAGCAGCGTGCCGATGGGCGCAAACAGCTGCTGGCCGCGCGCGCCCTGCTCGGCGATGTGCAGCACTTTGGCCTCGGCCTGGTCGAGGATCTCCTTGGCGCTCCTGCCCAGCGGGTTGTACGCCGAGTCGGCGATATCGCCGGCGGTCGCTGCAAGCTGCCGCAGGATCGAGCGCTCGCGCACGATCGCCGCGTAGTGGCGGATGTTGGCCGCCGTCGGCACGTTCTGCACCAGCGCGCCCAGGTAGGCGAGCCCGCCGACGTAGTCGAGCTTCTGCGCCGAGGCGAGCGCCTCGGAGACGGTGACGACGTCCGCCGGCTTCCCTTCGCCGATCAATCGCACGATGTGCCGGTGGATCAGGCGATGCGCCTCGCTATAGAAGTCGGCGTCGGCAACGACGTCGCCGATGCGGTCGGCGGCTTCGTTGTCGAGCAGGAGCCCGCCCAGGATCGACTGCTCCGCCTCGAGCGAGTGCGGCGGCAGCTTGATCGATTCGAGTTGCGGATCGTCGGCCATGGCGGGGCGAAGGGTTGCAGCGCGATTCTACCGCCCCGGCGCCACGGATCACGGGCCTGGGCGACGCCCCAGGAAGCGCGAAGGGGGCGCCGCCGACGCGCCGCCCCCCCTTCATCCGCTTTGCCGCGCGCGCGGCGCCCGGTCAGAGCCTGGGAATAAATCTGCTGCGCGGCCGGATTGCTGCGTTGCTCACTCGCTCCCTCCTCGCCTATCCAGCTGATATGTCTCGTCGGTCACATCGATCGCGGGCGCCCCACAGCGCTGCCCGAGGGGCCCCTTTGGGGATCGGGCCGCGGAGGGGATGCCGACGACCGCGGGCGCCCACCTCGCCCGCTTCGGGGTCGCATCCCCGAAACGGGACCCCTGCTCCGCCCTGCGCGGTCGTCCTGCACTCCAGCCGCTCGCGACGATTTCTTCACAGGCTCTCAGCCGCCCGAGGAAGTGTCCCCCAGCACGCTGACGGTGATGTTCGCGGTCACGTCGGTGTGCAGCGCAACGACCAGCGGATACTCACCGACCTGCTTCAGCGGGCCGGCCGGCATGCGCACGGCGGCCTTTTCGACCGCGAACCCGTGTCCCTTCAGCGCCTCGGCGATGTCGGCGTTGGTGACCGACCCGAACAGCCGCCCGTCGACGCCGGCTTTCTGCGTGATCCGGACCATCAGGCCTTCGAGCTTCTCGGCCTGCGCCTGCGCCGCCGCGAGCTTCGCGTTCGCCGCGGCCTCGAGTTCGGCGCGCCGCGCCTCGAGCATCTTGATGTTCTCGGGCGTGGCGCGCTTGGCCTTGCCCTGCGGGATCAGGTAGTTGCGGGCGTAACCGTCCTTGACCTTGACGACGTCGCCCAGGTTGCCGACGTTGGCGATCTTCTCGAGCATGATGATCTGCATCGCGTCCTCCGCTCAGTGCAGGTCGGTGTAGGGCAAGAGCGCGAGGAAGCGCGCGCGCTTGATGGCCGTCGACAGCTGGCGCTGGTAGCGGGCCTTGGTGCCGGTGATCCGCGCCGGCATGATCTTGCCGTTCTCCTGGACGAAGTCCTTCAGGACGTCGACATCCTTGTAGTCGACCTCCTTGACGCCTTCGGCCGTGAAGCGACAGAACTTCTTGCGCTTGAAAAGGCTGTTTCCGCGCTCGCGCTTCTTGACGTCTTTCTTCTTTCCGAATCTTCCGCCTGGACGGGGCATGTCAGTTTCCTTCGTTCATCGCAAATTCGTTGATGTGCAGCGCCACGGTAATGCCGGTGCGGTAGCGGCGGGCAAGGAAGCCGCGCACGCGCAGCGCCGAACCGGGGGCCACCCGCGCGAGCGCCGTCGCCACCTCACCGAACGCCACCGCGAAGAGTTCGCACTCGACGTTGCGCTCCCCGCCGGCTTCGGCCTGCCTCGAGGCATGCCGCAGCGTGCATTCCACCGCCGGAATCCCGGCAGGCGTGTAGCGCAGGTCCTGGCGTTCGCCGAGTGTCGCGTCCAGCGTGAGCCGGTTGGCTCCGGGCACGGATGCCGCGTGGCGCTGCGGGCTCGGTGCTACGTGCGCGCCGCCGCAGGCTTGTCCGCGGCGGCACCCCTGTCGGCGGCACCGCGGTCGGCAGCGGCTCGGTCGCCGCGATCACCACGGTCGCCGCGATCACCACGGTCTCCACGCTCGCCGCGATCACCACGATCGCCGCGGTCGCCCCGCTCCCCGTCACGGCCCGCCGGCGACCGGGGCTTCTCTTCGCGCATCATCGGCGATGGCGCGACGACCGCCTCGCTCATCGCCACGATCAGGTGGCGCAGGACCGCATCGTTGAATTTGAACGCGTGCTCGAGTTCGCCCAACGTGTCGTTGTCGCACTCGATGTTCATCAGGACGTAGTGCGCCTTGTGGACTTTGGCGATCGAAAAGGCCAGCTGGCGCCGGCCCCAGTCCTCGAGACGGTGGATCCGCCCTTCGCGGGCGGTGACCATCGTGCGATAGCGCTCGATCATCGCGGGCACCTGCTCGCTCTGGTCGGGGTGCACGATGAAGACGACTTCGTAGTGACGCATGCAGAACGCTCCTTGTGGGCTTGAGTTGGCGGGCGTCGAGTTCGGCATTGCCGCCGGCGACCCGCGGGCGGCCTCCCCGTCTGCGGCGGGTGAGGCAAGGAAACTTGGCATTATAGTCGCTTGAGGCCCGGCCGGACGGGGGCCAGTGAGACCGAGCACTTGTACGCCACAAACGAGACGTGCGCCGCCCGGCCAGGCGCGGCCGCACCTGCCCTCCCCGCGCCGTGCCATCATCGCGAGGGCGCATCCAGCGCAGCGCGTTTGACGCCGACCTCCGGCTGGGGCATCTTCGCGGTCAGCGGCCGACGATGGCGTGGGTAGTGAAGCCCGGCCGTCGCCAGCCCGCCGCCGCGGGCTCGCCTTCATCGCATCGACGTCCGGGACGGCACGGGAGGTGCTATGGACATCCATGGTCGACCGATCCGCGAGCGTATCGACTGGCTGTTCGACCTCGCCCGCCGCCACTGCGCGACCTTCGCCGCGCCCGAAGCGTACCTCGCGCGCAAGCGTTACCTGGCGGAACACCCGACGGCGGTGATGGTGCTGAAGTGCATGGACGGGCGCATCAACATCCCGGTGGCGACCCGGACTCCCCCGGGCATCATCCAGCCGTTCCGCAACCTGGGCGGAATGTTCGACCTGGGGTGGCCACACCTTGGCGAAGTGCTGACCAGCCACGTTCAGAGCGTGGTCGCGACCGGACGGCGTGCGGTGATGCTGATCACCTACCACTTCTCGCGCGGCGACCCGCAGCGGGGCTGCGCGGGCTTTCGCTTCGACACTGCCGCGGCGATCGAGCACACCTATGCGATCAAGCGCCAGGTCGAGCACGTCTTCGGCACCGGCCATGGCACCGTGTATCCGATCGTCTGCGGCTTCGAGACCGACCGCGACGAGCTCATCCTGCATGGCTTCGAGGGCCACCGTCTCAACACCGGCGACCTTTGCTCCGCCGACGGCGATACGCTCGCCCCCCGGCTGCGCGCCATGTTCCCGGACATGCCCGCGCAGGTCTGCAAGGACATTCTCCCGTTGATCGCCGGCAACGTCGAGCACATCGCCGCCGTGCGCACGGCCCCGCGCGAGCTCGACGTCCAGCACCGCGAGTGGATGATCTGCATCGGCCGCGGCTTCGATTTCCTGCACATGCCCAACCTGGCGCTGATCGTCGGCCCCTACAGCCCCAACCTCGACGACCCGGTGCGCAAGGCGGCCGCGATCATCCGCGACAACATGAGCGCCCGGCGCATCCCGGACGACGGCTTCCTGCTGCTCGCCTCCTCGCCCTACGACGAGGTCGGCGTGGATCGTGCGCGCGCCGAACTCAAGGCGCGCTTCCTGTGCGCGTTTGCCGCCGACGTGATCCGCACCGAATTCCCGGAACTCGCCGCCGGGATGCACGTCCGAACCGCCGTGCTGGATTGGGCCACGCGTTCCCTGCAGCGCTTGCCCGACTAGCGGGCCGCCTGCCGCTCTCCTTTCGCCTTCAGACCCGTCGAGGGATCCGTCGAGCGGGCCATGCCCGGCGCTTGCCGTGCGCCGTCAGGCAGCCCCCGGGTCGGAGACGCCAGGCGCTATGCGCGTTCCCGCCGAGCCTCGCGCCGAGGCGCAGACGGAAGGCCTTTCGAACTTGGGGTTCGTCGAGGGCTCGCCGCGGTCGGTCGCGTTACCATCCGGGTTTGGCGAGGAGGATCGGATCATGGCGCGGCTTGGATTGGAACGCTCGGTGGTGGATGCCGCCGTCTATCGGCGCACCGTCGAGCGCTTCGCGCAGTCCGGCATCCTGCTGCCGACCATCGGCCAGCTGCGCGATCCCGCCACGATCCCGGCGGCGGTGCGCAGGCGTCTCGCCGAGGTCGATCCGGACCTGCCGCACCCGCTCAACCTCTTCCGCGTGCACTGGTTCAACGACGAGGACCGCAGAGGCCTCGCCGACGTGCCGGTGCACGTCGAACTGCCGCCGCAGCTCACCGGCGTCCCGGCGCGCATCGTGCTCGCGCTGGGCAACCGGTTCCCGATGATCCACGCCCACAAGGTGCTGGCCGCGTACGGCTGCCTCGTGCCGCGGCTGGTGACGGGGCAGTTCGATCCGAGCTTCCACCGTGCGGTCTGGCCGTCCACCGGCAACTACTGCCGCGGCGGCGTGGCGATCTCGCGCATTCTGGGCTGCCACGGCATCGCGGTGCTGCCGGAGAACATGAGCAGGGAGCGCTTCGACTGGCTCGACCGCTGGGTCGTCGACCCGGCGGACATCGTGCGCACGCCCGGCTCCGAGAGCAACGTCAAGGAGATCTACGACACCTGCGCCGCGCTGGACCGCGACCCGACCAACATCATCTTCAACCAGTTCTGCGAGTTCGGTAACTACCTCGTCCACCGCAACTGCACGGGGCCCGCCCTCGAGACCCTGTTCCAGGCGCTGGCCCGCGGCAGGCCGCACGCGAGGCTCGCCGCCTACGTGTCGGCGTCCGGTTCCGCCGGCACGCTGGCCGCGGGCGACCACCTGAAGGAGCGGCTCGGCGCGCGCATCGTCGCGGTGGAAGCGCTCGAGTGCCCCACGCTGCTCGCCAACGGCTTCGGCGAACACAACATACAGGGCATCGGCGACAAGCACGTGCCGTACATCCACAACGTGATGAATACCGACATGGTCGCCGCGATCAGCGACCAGCACACCGATCGGCTGCTCGTGCTGTTCAACACCGACGCCGGCCGCGCGCACCTCGTTGAGCGCTGCGGCATCGGCGCCGACCTTGCCGCGCGGCTCACCCACCTCGGCCTGTCCTCGATCTGCAACCTGCTCGCGGCGATCAAGGCGGCGCGCTACTACGACCTCGGTCCCGACGACGTCGTGATGTCGGTCGCCACCGACGGCGCGGCGCTGTATGCCAGCGAGATCGACAAGGTGACCGCGCGCGACTTCGGCGGCCGCTTCGATGCGGCGGCGGCCGCCGGCACTTTCGGCCGCTCGCTCGCGGCCACGACGACGGACCACCTGCTCGACCTCGGCCGGATGGAGCGCACGCGCATCTTCAACCTCGGCTATTTCACCTGGGTCGAGCAGCAGGGCGTGACGGTGCAGGAGTTCACTGCCCGGGCCCGGCAGTCGTTCTGGGACGGCTTGCAGGATCTCGTGCCGGCCTGGGACGCGATGATCGACGAGTTCAACGCCAGGAGCGGCGCCGCGAAGACGAGCCATTGGCCCCGACCCGCCGCCCCGAGGGCGAACACCGGAGCGCGCCGCGCGAAGGCACAGTGGTGAGACCGGTTCTCTTCACCTGTCACGGCTGCGGTGCGATCGTCGACGCCCTCGCGGCGCTGCCTTTCCGCTGCCCTGGCGCCGCCGCGGGCGACGACGTCGATCACCTTCTGGTGCCGCAGGACGCCGCGGGCCTGGTGCGATGCGACCCTGCGAATCCGTTTCTGCGCTACCGCGAACTGCTCTCGCCCTACCGCGTCGCGCGCGCCGCGGGCCTGCCGGATGCGGCGTGGGACGACATCGTGGGACGCCTCGACGACGCGCTGGTCGGAGTCGACGGCCGCGGTTTCCGCGTCACGCCGATGACCGCCGAGCCGGCGCTCGCAAGGGCCGCCGGAATGCGCGGGGCGCTGTGGGTCAAGGACGAGACCCGCAACGTGTCCGGTTCCCACAAGGCGCGGCACCTCATGGGCGTGATGCTGTACCTTCGCGTGATCGAGGCCGCGCGCCTTTCGCTCGCGCAGGGTCTCACGCGACGGCGGCTCGCCATCGCGTCGTGCGGCAACGCGGCACTGGCCGCCGCGGTGATCGCGCGCGCGGCCGACTGGCCGCTCGACGTCTTCATCCCTCCGGACGCCGACGCCGTCGTCGTCGCGCGCCTGCAGGAACTGGGAGCCGGCATCACCGTGTGCGCGCGCCGCGAGGGCGAAGCGGGAGACCCCTGCTTTCTGCGCTTCCGCGAGGCGGTGCAGGCGGGTGCGCTCCCCTTCGGCGTCCAGGGCAGCGAGAACGGGCTCGCGATCGAGGGCGGCCGCACCCTGGCGCTGGAAATGGCGGACGCGTTCGCGGCGAACCGCTCGACGCCGGACACCGTGGTCGTGCAGGTCGGCGGCGGCGCGCTGGCGAGCGCCGTCGCGCAAGGCTTCGCGCTGGCGGCAGCCGCGGGGATCGTCGAGCGCGCGCCGGCGCTCGTGACCGTGCAGGCCGCCGGCTGCGCGCCGCTCGCGCGCGCCTGGCAACGCTGCAGCGCCGAAGACACCGACGCGACCCGCCACCGGAGCCGCTACATGTGGCCGTGGGAAGCCACCCCCGCCAGCCTCGCCCACGGCATCCTCGACGACGAGACCTACGACTGGTTCGAGATCGTCCGGGCGATGCAGGCGACCGGCGGAACCGCGTTGGTCGTGAACGAGGCCGCCATCGCCCATGCCTATGAATTGGGGCGGCGCTTCACGTCGATCGGCGCCTGCGCCACCGGCACGGCGGGCCTCGCCGGCGTCATCACGGCGCCGCCCGCGGGGTCGGCGGCGATCATCTTCTCTGGCGTCGACCGCTGATCACGCAGGTCATCGAGCTCGCGGTGGCTCGGCGCTGCCGGTGCCGGCGACCCACTGCCACGAGAGGTGGTCGCGCGCGAGATCACCGTCGAGCAGGTGCGCGAGCATCGACCCACGCCGAACCCCTGCGCCTGCCCCCGTCGGACACGGCCGCGGAATCAGTAGCGGAGCACCTTGGCGAGAAAGTTCGTCAGCAGGGGATTCCGCGGATGGCTAAACACGTCGATTGAGCGCCCTGCTTCCAGTACCTGGCCCTCCGCGATGAACAGGCACTGGTCGGATACTTGCCGAGCGAAGCCCATGTTGTGCGTGACGATGATCAGATCCCGTCCTTCATCGCGCAGTTCCGCAATGAAATCGAGCACCTCGGCCGTCATCTCCGGGTCAAGCGCGGACGTGGGTTCGTCAAAGATCAGGAAGCGCGGCTTGATGGCGATCGCCCGGACGATCGCCACGCGCTGCTGCTGGCCGCCGGACAGCTCAGCCGGTCGCCGATCGGCGTGGCGGGAAAGTTGAAATCGTTCGAACAATGCATCGACCGTTGCACCCGCCTCGAACCTTGACAAACCATGAACCACCACAAGCGGGAGCATGACGTTCTCCCGCGCCGTCAGGTGAGGAAACAGGTTGTAGGCCTGGAACACCGTGCCGATGCGGCGGCGGTGCAGTAGCAGAGACGCTTCGGAGAAAGCAAGCGGCTGTTCATCAATGCGAAGGTAACCCGCGTCCGGTATTTCGAGGCCCGCGATAATCCGCAACAGGGTCGTCTTGCCGCCTCCGGACGGACCGATGATCGCGAGCGACTGGAATGCCGCAACCGACACGCTGACATCACGCAGTGCCTGATGTGGTCCAAACTGCTTGCTGATGGCGCAGCAATCAAGTCGCAAAGTAGAACCTCCGTTCCAGGACACGACTGAGCAGAGATATCGGCAGCGTCAACAGCAGGTAGCCGACCGCTAGGGGGAGGTAGCTTTCCAGGGTACTGTAGGTGAAGGCGTTGACTTCCTGGGCGTTCAGCGTGAACTCGCTGACGGCAATGATCGATAGCAGCGACGAGTCCTTGATGATCGAGGCAAACTGGCCGGTGAGCGGCGGAACGAGCTGGCGCACCACCTGAGGAAAAACCACATGCCGGTAGGTCTGCGCCCGGGTCAGCCCGATGGCTCGCGCCGATTCCAGCTGGGAATCACGTACGCTTTCGATCCCCGACCGTATCATCTCGGACAGATAGGCTCCGGCAAACAGCGAAAGCGCAAGCACTCCGACGAAATACCGGTTCTCGATGCCAAAAGCATTGGCCACGACGTAGAACAGGATCAGGATCTGGACGAGCAGGGGCGTGCCGCGGACTGTTTCGACGTAGAGCATGACCGCGTAGCGCAGGGGCAGAAACGCCGAACGCCCTGCGAGGGCCCCAAGCAGGCCGATGAGAAGGCTTCCAGCAGGGCCGAGGCGGAGAGCGCCACGGTTATCAGCCAGCCATGCAGGAACTTTTCCCGATAATGCCATACGGCTTGCCAGTTCCAGCCATACTGCAACTGGCTGAAGGCGAAGCTGAAGACGGCAGCGGCGAGCAATGCGACGAGGCACCACGAGGCTATCCAGGCCGCCCGCGCCACCGGTTGCCTCGATGCCTGCATCAGCATTTCTTCAAGGCGCTCCCGGGGCGATCGGGCTAGAGGAAAAATGCGTATCCCAGGCGTTTAACTCCGCTTTCATCTCTTTCAGGTAGCGGTCCCCCAATTGATCAAAGCCGCCTTGTTCGCGGTACGCCTTGAGGAAACTGTTGACCTTGCTCTTGAGTTCATCGTCGCCTTTGCGGATACCGACAGCCCATGATTCCCTCTGAAACGGCTCAAGCACCGCCCGCGTCGTGGCGCTGTTGCGCCGCCAGTTCTGGTAGGTCGACATCTGATCGTAGATGAAAGCGTCGGCTTTCCCCTGTGTCACTTCCAGAACTGCCGCCGACTCCCTGTCCAGCACCAGTATTTCGGCATTCTTCAGTCTGCTGCTGGCATAAAGATGTCCCGTCGTCCCCTTCTTCACCGCCACCTTCACGCCTACCTTGTCCAGGTCCGCAATACCCTGCGCTGCGGAATCCTTTTTCAACAGGAGGCAGAGACCTGTCGAGACGTATGGGTCGGAAAAATCGATCGCTTTTTCCCGTTCGGCGGTTCCATCAATGAGGAAATCACCAGGTCGACCTTGCCCGTCTTCAGCGCCGGGATAAGTCCGTCGAATGCCATGTTCTGGATCAGGACGGGTCGACCAAGACTTCTCGCCAGGTCCGTGGCGAGATCGACGCTTACACCGGAGGGTTTGCCCTGCGGATCGGTCATCTCAAAAGGAGGATAGGCCAGTTCCATGCCGACGATCAGCGGCTTGACCGTCTCTGCGGCCGGAGCAATCGTCGCGAATGTCCAGCACGCAACCAAGACCATCATCCAGGGCACGCGGTTGGCTTTCATCTCAGGGCCTCCTCGGGTTCATCGTCTTGCAAAACGCCGAAACTATGCTAACAGATTGATCCGACAGACCCCCATGGCCGAGGGCATTATTGATCATTCCCAGCCAAACCGGGCGATGAAGTTCTCGATCTCTTCATCCAGCGCAGTGCGCGCCGTCAGCCCCTGAATCCAGCGCTCGGGAAGCGCCCCGAGCCCCATCGCCGCGCCAAGGAGCGCGCCCAACACCGCGCCGCGATGGCAATTGTCGCCGCCGACATTGGCATTGGCGATCAGCGCCGCTTCAAAGTCATCTGGATAGCGCGCCGCCAGATAGAATACGGCGGGGAGTGATTGATCGATATAGCAGGCCGGACTCAGCAGGCCGCCGATCACGCACTGATCGGTTTGGTGCTTGCGGCGGACGCGCTCGATCACGGCCGTGGCCGCGAAACCCAGCCGTTCGGCAGCGGCGCAAGCCAGCGGTGCGATCGGGCAGAAGTATCTTGCACCAAGCGAACCAGCAGACCGATGAATTCCAGCGCATGGCGTTCCAGTTTGCTGGAACGGTGAGTCAAGCGCAGTTGGGTCAACGCCGCCGCGCTTGCCCCTGCCGCGTTCCGTGGCGCAGCACGGCGAAGACGAGCGGCGGCAGGCCGACCAGCCCTCCGATCGAAGCGGTATCGTGACCTTCCCTGCCGGCACAGTGTTCCGGGGGCACGGCACGGGCATAATTGGCGAAGAAGTCACGGTGGTAGGACTCGGCGTAGTTATCGTTGTGGCTATCCGGCGCCGTCATGAAAGCAACGTACTCACGCAGAAAGTCGCCGGGGACATAACGGCCGGCGGCGGCGAGCGTGCGTAGGATCACCCGCGCGCACAGCAGGTTGAGGGTGTTGTCACCGGCCTGCATGCCCTGATGATAGTGACGGTTGGCCTGGCCCCAGTGATGTCTCTTGCCCTTGAGAATCATGCCGCCGACGACGTCGCCGTCCTGGGAACCCCGGCCGCCTCGACCGGTGCTGGCCAGCGCCATGATCGAATTCGGATGTTCCGCCCTCGGCGCCTGGTAATCGCGGATCACGCCGCAATCGCGCTGCAAGGCTGCAAGGTCGTAATACCAATGCACCGGCATCGCCAGCGCGTCGCCGACGAACATGCCCGACAGCGCGCCCCGAATTCGCTCGGCGGCGGTCAGCGCGCTTATGAGCTCACTCCCGCGGGGCTGGTGAACCCGGTACGCATGACTTCGCTGCGCTCACGGTCTAGCGCCAGAGCCGTACATGCCGCCTGAGGACAGGTTGATGACCCTGGAGGGCGCTGATTCAAGGCGGCGCGGCAGCAGCGTCTGGGTCAGCCGGTAGGGGGGCGAGCAGATGCCGAAGTCGCTGGCGTAGGCGAAGACGTCGTCGATCGGACGCGGGATGTCGATGGTTTCGTGCAGGCGGATCATGGCGGTAGCGTGTCGGGTGGTGGGTGCGGCGGAATTGCCTTGCCGCGATCGAGGTTCACGACTCCCGGACCGGCGCCGGGACTTCGGCGGCGCCGCCTCGCTCGGCGCGCAGGGCGATCGCGTTCGCGAGTCCCCGATAGATCACCACATGCGCCGGCGTCAGTACGTGCCAATACAATAGGCCGCGCACGCCCGCGGGATGGAAGAACGCGGTGACCACGACCCGCGTACGCCCCGGCGCCTCGGGCCGTACCTCCAGGTCGAGCGTCGCCGAGCCCGGCAGCTTCATCTCGGCGAGCAGCGTGAGGCGGCGACCTGGCTCGACCGCGACCACGCGCCAGAAATCGATGGTGTCGCCCACCGCGACGTCATGCGGGTCGCGCCGGCCGCGCCGCAGGCCCACGCCGCCGGCCAGCTCGTCGACACAACCACGCAAACGCCAGGCGGCGTCGAGGAAGTAGTAGCCGTTGTCACCCCCGATCGAAACCACCTCGCGCCACACGGCCTCGGGCGAGGCAGCGGCCACCGCTTCGCCCTGCATCTGTTTGGCATAGAAAGCAAAATCCGGGCGGTTCTGGCGGTAGAGCATCGAGCCCTCTGTCCAGCGCGACGTCGCCGCGCCGGCGCGCTCGCCGTCCAGTGCCGCTTGCGCAGCGGCGCGATAGGTCTTGAGCGGCAGCGGGATGAGCGTCTGAATCGCGGCGTTGTTGGCGAGGACGTCGTGCGCGAGCCCTTCGATGAGCGCGCGGGCGACGTTCGTGGGCACCGCGGTCACCAGATTCAGCCAGTGCGACGACAGCTGCGGGGTCAACAGCGGCACCGGCAGGATCAGGGGCCGCCGTCCGACGAGCTCGCCGAACTGGCGCATCATCTGTGCGTAAGTTAGCACCTCGGGACCGCCGACGTCGTACACGGCACCTTCGGCTTCCGGGATCTCCGGCAGCCGGACCAGGTACTGAAGCACGTCGTCCAGCGCGATTGGCTGCGAGCGCGAATGGACCCAGCGCGGAGTCACCATCGCCGGCAGGTGGAAGACGAGATCGCGGATGACCTCGA
>CAVQLG010000026.1:0-47283 GCA_963713275.1 uncultured beta proteobacterium | reverse complement strand
CTAGCGGGCCGCCTGCCGCTCTCCTTTCGCCTTCAGACCCGTCGAGGGATCCGTCGAGCGGGCCCTGCCCGGCGCTTGCCGTGCGCCGTCAGGCAGCCCCCGGGTCGGAGACGCCAGGCGCTATGCGCGTTCCCGCCGAGCCTCGCGCCGAGGCGCAGACGGAAGGCCTTTCGAACTTGGGGTTCGTCGAGGGCTCGCCGCGGTCGGTCGCGTTACCATCCGGGTTTGGCGAGGAGGAACTCGGGTCATCGGCTCAGGCTTCGATTCGAGCATTCGGTAGTGGATGCCGCCGTCTTCTCGGCGCACCGTCGAGCACTTCGCGGACTCCGGCGTCCCTGCTGCCGACCATCGGCCCGCTGCACCACTGCGGCCACGATTAACGGCGACGCTACGCGACCGGCTCACCGAGGATCGACCCGGACCTGCCGCGCTCCGCTCCGACCCTTTCTTCCGCGGTCACTCGTTCAACGACGAGGACCGCAGAGGACCTCGCCGACGTGCCGTGCACGTCGACTGCCGCGCAGCTCACCGGCGTCCCGGCGCGCATCGTGCTCGCGCTGGGCAACCGGTTCCCGATGATCCACGCCCACAAGGTGCTGGCCGCGTACGGCTGCCTCGTGCCGCGGCGGTGACGGGGCAGTTCGATCCGAGCTTCCACCGTGCGGTCTGGCCGTCCACCGGCAACTACTGCCGCGGCGGCGTGGCGATCTCGCGCATTCTGGGCTGCCACGGCATCGCGGTGCTGCCGGAGAACATGAGCAGGGAGCGCTTCGACTGGCTCGACCGCTGGGTCGTCGACCCGGCGGACATCGTGCGCACGCCCGGCTCCGAGAGCAACGTCAAGGAGATCTACGACACCTGCGCCGCGCTGGACCGCGACCCGACCAACATCATCTTCAACCAGTTCTGCGAGTTCGGTAACTACCTCGTCCACCGCAACTGCACGGGGCCCGCCCTCGAGACCCTGTTCCAGGCGCTGGCCCGCGGCAGGCCGCACGCGAGGCTCGCCGCCTACGTGTCGGCGTCCGGTTCCGCCGGCACGCTGGCCGCGGGCGACCACCTGAAGGAGCGGCTCGGCGCGCGCATCGTCGCGGTGGAAGCGCTCGAGTGCCCCACGCTGCTCGCCAACGGCTTCGGCGAACACAACATACAGGGCATCGGCGACAAGCACGTGCCGTACATCCACAACGTGATGAATACCGACATGGTCGCCGCGATCAGCGACCAGCACACCGATCGGCTGCTCGTGCTGTTCAACACCGACGCCGGCCGCGCGCACCTCGTTGAGCGCTGCGGCATCGGCGCCGACCTTGCCGCGCGGCTCACCCACCTCGGCCTGTCCTCGATCTGCAACCTGCTCGCGGCGATCAAGGCGGCGCGCTACTACGACCTCGGTCCCGACGACGTCGTGATGTCGGTCGCCACCGACGGCGCGGCGCTGTATGCCAGCGAGATCGACAAGGTGACCGCGCGCGACTTCGGCGGCCGCTTCGATGCGGCGGCGGCCGCCGGCACTTTCGGCCGCTCGCTCGCGGCCACGACGACGGACCACCTGCTCGACCTCGGCCGGATGGAGCGCACGCGCATCTTCAACCTCGGCTATTTCACCTGGGTCGAGCAGCAGGGCGTGACGGTGCAGGAGTTCACTGCCCGGGCCCGGCAGTCGTTCTGGGACGGCTTGCAGGATCTCGTGCCGGCCTGGGACGCGATGATCGACGAGTTCAACGCCAGGAGCGGCGCCGCGAAGACGAGCCATTGAACCCGACGCGCCGCCCCGAGGGCGAACACCGGAGCGCGCCGCGCGAAGGCACAGTGGTGAGACCGGTTCTCTTCACCTGTCACGGCTGCGGTGCGATCGTCGACGCCCTCGCGGCGCTGCCTTTCCGCTGCCCTGGCGCCGCCGCGGGCGACGACGTCGATCACCTTCTGGTGCCGCAGGACGCCGCGGGCCTGGTGCGATGCGACCCTGCGAATCCGTTTCTGCGCTACCGCGAACTGCTCTCGCCCTACCGCGTCGCGCGCGCCGCGGGCCTGCCGGATGCGGCGTGGGACGACATCGTGGGACGCCTCGACGACGCGCTGGTCGGAGTCGACGGCCGCGGTTTCCGCGTCACGCCGATGACCGCCGAGCCGGCGCTCGCAAGGGCCGCCGGAATGCGCGGGGCGCTGTGGGTCAAGGACGAGACCCGCAACGTGTCCGGTTCCCACAAGGCGCGGCACCTGATGGGCGTGATGCTGTACCTTCGCGTGATCGAGGCCGCGCGCCTTTCGCTCGCGCAGGGTCTCACGCGACGGCGGCTCGCCATCGCGTCGTGCGGCAACGCGGCACTGGCCGCCGCGGTGATCGCGCGCGCGGCCGACTGGCCGCTCGACGTCTTCATCCCTCCGGACGCCGACGCCGTCGTCGTCGCGCGCCTGCAGGAACTGGGAGCCGGCATCACCGTGTGCGCGCGCCGCGAGGGCGAAGCGGGAGACCCCTGCTTTCTGCGCTTCCGCGAGGCGGTGCAGGCGGGTGCGCTCCCCTTCGGCGTCCAGGGCAGCGAGAACGGGCTCGCGATCGAGGGCGGCCGCACCCTGGCGCTGGAAATGGCGGACGCGTTCGCGGCGAACCGCTCGACGCCGGACACCGTGGTCGTGCAGGTCGGCGGCGGCGCGCTGGCGAGCGCCGTCGCGCAAGGCTTCGCGCTGGCGGCAGCCGCGGGGATCGTCGAGCGCGCGCCGGCGCTCGTGACCGTGCAGGCCGCCGGCTGCGCGCCGCTCGCGCGCGCCTGGCAACGCTGCAGCGCCGAAGACACCGACGCGACCCGCCACCGGAGCCGCTACATGTGGCCGTGGGAAGCCACCCCCGCCAGCCTCGCCCACGGCATCCTCGACGACGAGACCTACGACTGGTTCGAGATCGTCCGGGCGATGCAGGCGACCGGCGGAACCGCGTTGGTCGTGAACGAGGCCGCCATCGCCCATGCCTATGAATTGGGGCGGCGCTTCACGTCGATCGGCGCCTGCGCCACCGGCACGGCGGGCCTCGCCGGCGTCATCACGGCGCCGCCCGCGGGGTCGGCGGCGATCATCTTCTCTGGCGTCGACCGCTGATCACGCACGTCATCGAGCTCGCGGTGGCTCGGCGCTGCCGGTGCCGGCGACCCACTGCCACGAGAGGTGGTCGCGCGCGAGATCACCGTCGAGCAGGTGCGCGAGCATCGACCCACGCCGAACCCCTGCGCCTGCCCCCGTCGGACACGGCCGCGGAATCAGTAGCGGAGCACCTTGGCGAGAAAGTTCGTCAGCAGGGGATTCCGCGGATGGCTAAACACGTCGATTGAGCGCCCTGCTTCCAGTACCTGGCCCTCCGCGATGAACAGGCACTGGTCGGATACCTGTCGAGCGAAGCCCATGTTGTGCGTGACGATGATCAGATCCCGTCCTTCATCGCGCAGTTCCGCAATGAAATCGAGCACCTCGGCCGTCATCTCCGGGTCAAGCGCGGACGTGGGTTCGTCAAAGATCAGGAAGCGCGGCTTAATGGCGATCGCCCGGACGATCGCCACGCGCTGCTGCTGGCCGCCGGACAGCTCAGCCGGTCGCCGATCGGCGTGGCGGGAAAGTTGAAATCGTTCGAACAATGCATCGACCGTTGCACCCGCCTCGAACCTTGACAAACCATGAACCACCACAAGCGGGAGCATGACGTTTTCCCGCGCCGTCAGGTGAGGAAACAGGTTGTAGGCCTGGAACACCGTGCCGATGCGGCGGCGGTGCAGTAGCAGAGACGCTTCGGAGAAAGCAAGCGGCTGTTCATCAATGCGAAGGTAACCCGCGTCCGGTATTTCGAGGCCCGCGATAATCCGCAACAGGGTCGTCTTGCCGCCTCCGGACGGACCGATGATCGCGAGCGACTGGAATGCCGCAACCGACACGCTGACATCACGCAGTGCCTGATGTGGTCCAAACTGCTTGCTGATGGCGCAGCAATCAAGTCGCAAAGTAGAACCTCCGTTCCAGGACACGACTGAGCAGAGATATCGGCAGCGTCAACAGCAGGTAGCCGACCGCTAGGGGGAGGTAGCTTTCCAGGGTACTGTAGGTGAAGGCGTTGACTTCCTGGGCGTTCAGCGTGAACTCGCTGACGGCAATGATCGATAGCAGCGACGAGTCCTTGATGATCGAGGCAAACTGGCCGGTTAGCGGCGGAACGAGCTGGCGCACCACCTGAGGAAAAACCACATGCCGGTAGGTCTGCGCCCGGGTCAGCCCGATGGCTCGCGCCGATTCCAGCTGGGAATCACGTACGCTTTCGATCCCCGACCGTATCATCTCGGACAGATAGGCTCCGGCAAACAGCGAAAGCGCAAGCACTCCGACGAAATACCGGTTCTCGATGCCAAAAGCATTGGCCACGACGTAGAACAGGATCAGGATCTGGACGAGCAGGGGCGTGCCGCGGACTGTTTCGACATAGAGCATGACCGCGTAGCGCAGGGGCAGAAACGCCGAACGCCTTGCGAGGGCCCCAAGCAGGCCGATGAGAAGGCTTGCGAGCAGGGCCGAGGCGGAGAGCGCCACGGTTATCAGCCAGCCATGCAGGAACTTTTCCCGATAATGCCATATGGCTTGCCAGTTCCAGCCATACTGCAACTGGCTGAAGGCGAAGCTGAAGACGGCAGCGGTGAGCAATGCGACGAGGCACCACGAGGCTATCCAGGCCGCCCGCGCCACCGGTTGCCTCGATGCCTGCATCAGCATTTCTTCAAGGCGCTCCCCGGGCGATCGGGCTAGAGGAAAAATGCGTATCCCAGGCGTTCGAACTCCGCTTTCATCTCTTTCAGGTAGCGGTCCCCCAATTGATCAAAGCCGCCTTGTTCGCGGTACGCCTTGAGGAAACTGTTGACCTTGCTCTTGAGTTCATCGTTGCCTTTGCGGATACCGACAGCCCATGATTCCCTCTGAAACGGCTCAAGCACCGCCCGCGTCGTGGCGCTGTTGCGCCGCCAGTTCTGGTAGGTCGACATCTGATCGTAGATGAAAGCGTCGGCTTTCCCCTGTGTCACTTCCAGAACTGCCGCCGACTCCCTGTCCAGCACCAGTATTTCGGCATTCTTCAGTCTGCTGGTGGCATAAAGATGTCCCGTCGTCCCCTTCTTCACCGCCACCTTCACGCCTACCTTGTCCAGGTCCGCAATACCCTGCGCTGCGGAATCCTTTTTCAACAGGAGGCAGAGACCTGTCGAGACGTATGGGTCGGAAAAATCGATCGCTTTTTCCCGTTCGGCCGTTGCCGTCAATGAGGAAATCACCAGGTCGACCTTGCCCGTCTTCAGCGCCGGGATAAGTCCGTCGAATGCCATGTTCTGGATCAGGACGGGTCGACCAAGACTTCTCGCCAGGTCCGTGGCGAGATCGACGCTTACACCGGAGGGTTTGCCCTGCGGATCGGTCATCTCAAAAGGAGGATAGGCCAGTTCCATGCCGACGATCAGCGGCTTGACCGTCTCTGCGGCCGGAGCAATCGTCGCGAATGTCAGGCACGCAACCAAGACCATCATCCAGGGCACGCGGTTGGCTTTCATCTCAGGGCCTCCTCGGGTTCATCGTCTTGCAAAACGCCGAAACTATGCTAACAGATTGATCCGACGGACCCCCATGGCCGAGGGGCGTTCTTGATCATTCCCAGCCAAACCGGGCGATGAAGTTCTCGATCTCTTCATCCAGCGCAGTGCGCGCCGTCAGCCCCTGAATCCAGCGCTCGGGAATCGCCTCGAGCCCCATCGCCGCGCCAAGGAGCGCGCCCAACACCGCGCCGCGATGGCAATTGTCGCCGCCGACATTGGCATTGGCGATCAGCGCCGCTTCAAAGTCATCTGGATAGCGCGCCGCCAGATAGAATACGGCGGGGAGTGATTGATCGATATAGCAGGCCGGACTCAGCAGGCCGCCGATCACGCACTGATCGGTTTGGTGCTTGCGGCGGACGCGCTCGATCACGGCCGTGGCCGCGAAACCCAGCCGTTCGGCAGCGGCGCAAGCCAGCGGTGCGATCCGGGCAGAAGTATCTTGCACCAAGCGAACCAGCAGACCGATGAATTCCAGCGCATGGCGTTCCAGTTTGCTGGAACGGTGAGTCAAGCGCAGTTGGGTCAACGCCGCCGCGCTTGCCCCTGCCGCGTCTCCGTGGCGCAGCACGGCGAAGACGAGCGGCGGCAGGCCGACCAGCCCTCCGATCGAAGCGGTATCGTGACCTTCCCTGCCGGCACAGTGTTCCGGGGGCACGGCACGGGCATAATTGGCGAAGAAGTCACGGTGGTAGGACTCGGCGTAGATATCGTTGTGGCTATCCGGCGCCGTCATGAAAGCAACGTACTCACGCAGAAAGTCGCCGGGGACATAACGGCCGGCGGCGGCGAGCGTGCGTAGGATCACCCGCGCGCACAGCAGGTTGAGGGTGTTGTCACCGGCCTGCATGCCCTGATGATAGTGACGGTTGGCCTGGCCCCAGTGATGTCTCTTGCCCTTGAGAATCACGCCGCCGACGACGTCGCCGTCCTGGGAACCCCGGCCGCCTCGACCGGTGCTGGCCAGCGCCATGATCGAATTCGGATGTTCCGCCCTCGGCGCCTGGTAATCGCGGATCACGCCGAAATCGCGCTGCAAGGCTGCAAGGTCGTAATACCAATGCACCGGCATCGCCAGCGCGTCGCCGACGAACATGCCCCACAGCGCGCCCCGAATTCGCTCGGCGGTGGTCAGCGCGCTTATGAGCTCACTCCCGCGGGGCGGGTGAGCCCGGTACGCATGACTTCGCTTCGCTCACGGTCTAGCACCAGAGCCGTACATGCCGCCTGAGGACACGTTGATGACCCTGGAGGGCGCTGATTCAAGGCGGCGCGGCAGCAGCGTCTGGGTCAGCCGGTAGGGGGGCGAGCAGATGCCGAAGTCGCTGGCGCAGGCGAAGACGTCGTCGATCGGACGCGGGATGTCGATGGTTTCGTGCAGGCGGATCATGGCGGTAGCGTGTCGGGTGGTGGGTGCGGCGGAATTGCCTTGCCGCGATCGAGGTTCACGACTCCCGGACCGGCGCCGGGACTTCGGCGGCGGCGCTTCGCTCGGCGCGCAGGGCGATCGCGTTCGCGAGTCCCCGATAGATCACCACATGCGCCGGCGTCAGCACGTGCCAATACAATAGGCCGCGCACGCCCGCGGGATGGAAGAACGCGGTGACCACGATCCGCGTACGCCCCGGCGCCTCGGGCCGAACCTCCAGGTCGAGCGTCGCCGAGCCCGGCAGCTTCATCTCGGCGAGCAGCGTGAGGCGGCGACCTGGCTCGACCGCGACCACGCGCCAGAAATCGATGGTGTCGCCCACCGCGACGTCATGCGGGTCGCGCCGGCCGCGCCGCAGGCCCACGCCGCCGGCCAGCTCGTCGACACAACCACGCAAACGCCAGGCGGCGTCGAGGAAGTAGTAGCCGTTGTCACCCCCGATCGAAACCACCTCGCGCCACACGGCCTCGGGCGAGGCGGCGGCCACCGCTTCGCCCTGCATCTCTTTGGCATAGAAAGCAAAATCCGGGCGGTTCTGGCGGTAGAGCATCGAGCCCTCCGTCCAGCGCGACGTCGCCGCGCCGGCGCGCTCGGCGTCCAGTGCCGCTTGCGCAGCGGCGCGATAGGTCTTGAGCGGCAGCGGGATGAGCGTCTGAATCGCGGCGTTGTTGGCGAGGACGTCGTGCGCGAGCCCGTCGATGAGCGCGCGGGCGACGTTCGTGGGCACCGCGGTCACCAGATTCAGCCAGTGCGACGACAGCTGCGGGGTCAACAGCGGCACCGGCAGGATCAGGGGCCGCCGTCCGACGAGCTCGCCGAACTGGCGCATCATCTGTGCGTAAGTTAGCACCTCGGGACCGCCGACGTCGTACACGGCACCTTCGGCTTCCGGGATCTCCGGCAGCCGGACCAGGTACTGAAGCACGTCGTCCAGCGCGATTGGCTGTGAGCGCGAATGGACCCAGCGCGGAGTCACCATCGCCGGCAGGTGGAAGACGAGATCGCGGATGACCTCGAACGCCGCCGAGCCGGGACCGATGATCACCCCGGCGCGTACTTCGGTGACGGGCACGGGACCCTCGCGCAGGATCGCCCCGGTCTCGCCCCGCGACGCGAGATGGGTGGACGCTTCGCCGGCAGGCTGCAGACCACCCAGGTAAACGATGCGCCTGATGCCGGCGCGTTCGGCGGCGTCGCGGAAATTCTCCGCGGCTTCGCGGTCCAGGCGCGGGAAGTCGCGCCCGGCGGCCATCGAGTGGACCAGATAGTAGGCGACGTCGACGCCGTCGAGCGCCGGTCCGAGCGTATCGGGCGAGAGCGCGTCGGCCTGCACCAATTCGACGCCGGGCCAACCACGTGCCTCGAGCACGCTGCGACGACGCGCCGCCGCGCGCACCGTCAGGCCACGTGCCGCGAGGCAGGGCACGAGGTGGGTGCCGACGTAGCCGGAGGCTCCAAATACGAGGACTCGGTTCATATGGGGTTCGCTTGTCGTTACGGGGACTACCATTCGATCGAACGCCCCTGGTAATCGACGAACACGGCCGCGCCCGACGCCGGCAGCGCGTCGAGCGCGGCCAGCAGCAGCGCTGCGGAGTCGTCGGGGTCCATTGCTTCGGCGCCGGCCAGGAACGGTGCCGACAGCGGCGAGCGCACCGTGCCGGGCTGCAACGCTGCGAACACCGCCTCGGGCCGCTGGCGGCACGCTTCGATGGCCGCGGTGCGCAGCAGCATGTTCAACGCCGCTTTGGAGGCGCGATAGCCGTACCAGCCGCCTTTGCGATTGTCGCTGATGCTGCCCACCCGTGCCGACAGCGTTGCGAAGATGCAGCGCGACGTCGTCGGCAACAGCGGAACGAAGTGCTTCAACAGGAGAGCCGGTCCGATGGCGTTGACCGCGAACGAGCGCGCGAGGCGAGCTGCATCGAGATCGAACAGCCGCTTCTCAGGACCGACGCCGTCGATGGTCAGGGCGCCCGTCGCGTCGATGATCAGATCGAAGGGGCCTCGGGGAGCGACGGCCCGCGCGCAAGCGGCGATCGACGCCTCGTCCTCGAGGTCGAATCCGGGATCGGAACGGCGACCGCGGCCGATCACGACGGCACATCCCGGCAATCGCGAGAGCGCCCGCTCGAAGGCGCTGCCGATGGCGCCGGTCGCGCCAAGCACGAGGGCCCGGTAACCTTCGGGCAAGCTCTTCATCGACAGTCTCCCCGCCGCCTGTTTTCCGGCCCGGAGGTCCCGCCGACCCGGCGCCGGCTTTGCATCAGGACCCTCCGAACGACCGCGCCACCCGGTGTGCGAGCCGGCGGCCGCTGTGCCAGGCGTTCTCGACCTTGCCGCCGTTGAGCCAGTCGCCGCACAGTCCCGAGGCCGGACTCGGCGTTCCATTCGCAGCCGAGGGCGAGCGCCGGCTCGGTGTTGGCATAGCGCCACCGGTGCGCGGTGTTAGGCGCTCTGACGAGCCTGAACAAAATATATTTGTCTTGGACAACTGATGTCGATGGTACTAGCATTTGTGACATGTGTGACACGACAATGCAATCATTCTAACGATAATGTCCATGACAAAACTGCTTCTGACCGGGTTGCAGGATCTGGTCTGTCTGCTGGGCCCGCCGCCGATGCCGGCGCGGGGACGGCCGCACCGGGATGGATCCTGCCAGGATCGGGAGATCTGCGATGAACCTCTTCAACCAGTTGCCGGGATTCGCGCGCAGCCCGGCCGGCATCGAGCGGGTTGTGTTGCGACGGTTGCCCGCGATACTGCTCGGCGGCAGTCTGGTGCTCGGCTTGCCGTCGATCGTCGCTCGCATCGTTCCCAGGTCCGGAAGCGAAGCCGACGCTCTCGTCCGCATCGCGACCGTCGACATCGCCGCGATCAGTGTCCTGATCCTGCATTGGACCGCTGTCCTTACCGTGGCGATCGCCGCCACGATCGTGCTGGTGATGAAGGGCCCGGCCTACGTCGCCGATCCCTATCCGTTGCCGGACGCGGACCGCCCGGTCCCGCCGGTCCCCCGGTAGCGCTCGATGGCTGTTGCCGACAACCGTCTTCCGCGGAACTCCGGCTCGGTCGCGGCCCTGGAGCCGATCACGCCGGTCAATGACGACCGAAGCGGTCGCGGGGACTCGGCGGCGCCGGTCCCCGGGGGCCGCTGGGCCAGGCTCGCTCGCCTTGGGACGCTCGCTTCGGGGGTCGCCGGCGGCATGGTGGCAGAAGGCGCTCGGCAACTCGCGCAGGGCAAGCGACCCCGGTTGGGCGACCTTCTGCTCACGCCGGGCAACGCGCGCCGGATCGGCGATCAACTGGCGCGGATGCGCGGGGCAGCCATGAAGGTCGGGCAATTGCTGTCGATGGACGCGGGTGACTTGCTGCCGCCCGAGTTCGGCGAGATCCTTGCGCGCTTGCGCGCCGATGCGAAGCCGATGCCGATGGGCCAGGTGGTCGCGGTCACTCGAGGCGAACTGGGGCGACGGCTGGGACCGGCACTTCAGCCACTTCTCGTTCGCGCCGATCGCAGCGGCGTCGATCGGTCAGGTCCATCGTGCCCGGACCCGAGGCGGGCAAGCGCTGGCCGTGAAGATCCAGTATCCGGGGGTACGCCGGAGCATCGACAGCGACATCGACAACGTCGCCACGCTGCTGCGCGTCTCCGGGCTGCTCCCGCATGCCTTGGACGTGAACCCGCTGCTCGACGACGCCAAGCGCCAGTTGCACGCGGAGGCCGACTACCTGGTGGAGGCCGCTCACCTGCGCCGTTACGGTGCGCTGCTCGCCGATTCGCCCGCGTTCGTGTTGCCGGTGCCGCACGCCGAGCTGACGACCCGCGAGGTGCTGGCGATGTCGTACGTCGACGGCGCGCCGATCGAGTCGCTGGCCACCGCCCCACAGGCCGAGCGCGACCGCGTCGCCGGGCAGCTGTTCGGCCTCCTCTTCCGCGAGATCTTCGAGTTCCGGCTCATCCAGACCGATCCCAACTTCGCGAACTATCGCTACGACGCGGCGGCCCGGCGGCTGATCCTGCTCGACTTCGGGGCCACCCGCGCCTACCCCGAGGCGCTGACCGAGGCGTACCGGCGTCTCATCAACGGGGCGATCGCCGCCGATCGTCCGGCGATGGTCGAGGCCGCCGCCGCGATCGGCTACTTCCGGGAGGGCATTCGCGAGCGGCAGCGCCAGACGGTGATCGATCTCTTTCTGCTGGCCTGCGAACCGCTGCGGTACGTCGGCGAATATGACTTGGGTGTGGCTCTTTTTGAACGGTCCAAGAAGGGGGCCCGACGGAGTCATTTCACGCGCCGCAGCACAGGGCGCCCGCGGGTTTGCACCGGCACGACATTGCCATCGGCATAGAGCGCGACGTGATTGCGCTGGTACTCCTGCGCCACGTGATAGTTCCAGTACTCGGCGAAGTCCCCGCTGCAGCGTAGCGCGCGCAGACGCAGCACCGCCTCCGCGCCGTGCAGACTCCAGCGGGCGGCACCGTCCATGCGCTCGCACACCAGATGCCGGCAGGCACCCTCGATCACCCCGGTGCCAATCGGCAGTCCCGCCGCCAGGTACGCGTCATAGCGCATGTACCGCTGGTGGTTGAGCAGGTAACGGGCCGCCTTGTCCACCGGCTCGCGCTGCGCTGCCGACAGTCCGCGCAGGGTAGCGCTGCGGCGCATGCCCGCCGCCACCGTGGCGGCCTTGCCGCGCAAGACGTGGTCCAGCCGCTCGCCCACCCACTGCTCGCGCTCCCGGCTCGTCTCGGCGTGAAACGCCAGCGCCGCCGACCACAGGTATTCGCAGACGTGGATGATGTCCAGCACGATGGTCAGCTTCACCTCGTGCTTGCGCGCCAGGGCCGTGAGCAACTTGAGTTGGGTGTCGTTGCCGTCGACCAGACCCACCCAGGTCTTCTGCCGCTCGGGTCGCGGCGCAGGCCCTCGCAGAAGGCTTCCTCGAGCACGGCCTCCGGACTCTGCGCCAAGCTTGCCCACACCCGCTTGTGCTCCACCGGCGGGCGCGGCGGCGCCGGTTCGTGCCACGGCGCCAGGCTGCGGACCACCTGCTCGGGGGTCCGCACATACGGCGCCACCGTATAGACTGCCGCCACCGTGGCCATGCGCTTGCGGTTGCGCTTCTCGCCCTTGGACAGCCGCTGGGCGAGCTTGTGCGGCGGCCCCTGCGCGGCCTTTTTGCGTGTCGGCGCGCGCAGGTCACGCGGCAGCATCACCACCCCCTTGCCGTCGGCGCTGAGCGCCAGGATCGAACCGCTGGGGGCTGCAGCCGGGGGACTGCGCTGCGCATAGAAGGCATCAAAGTCCACCGCCGCGCTGTGCACCAGTTCCTCGACCTGGCGCTTGCCCATGGTCTTGCCCGTCTGCTGCGCCACCGCCTCCACGGTCGCGGCGAAGGAAACCTGGGCGGCCTGCTCGGCGGCCAGCCGGCGCACCCCCAGCGAGTACTCCCCGGTCGGCAGGTTGAGCTGCGCATCCAGCGGGTGCAGACTCGCCACCCCGGCCGCCCCGTAGCCCAGCCGGACGACCCGGACCGCACCGAACACCGTCGACAGCCCCCGCTCGTGCAGCCGCGGTTCAGTGCGCGGCACGGCGTCGGCCCCGCGCACCGGTCCGGCCGCCGGTCCCGGCCCGCGGCTGTCCACATGCGCCTGGAACAACACTCGCAGCAGCTCCCGACCCCGCGCGTTGAGCACTGCTTCCAGCTCGCTGTGGCTGAGCTCCCGGCTCTCCCCGCTGCGCAGGAACGTGAGCAGTTCGGCAAACTCGTCCTGAGCCATGGCAAACGCGTCCTCCTCCACCCGGTTCAGCGCCGCGGCCGTCATGGCTGCACCCGCAGCCGCGGCGCGGCATCGGCCACCAGCGGGTAGACCCACACCGCCTTGGGCGCGGCCCCCGCGCGCTGGTGCGCCCGGTCCATGCGCCCGCGCCCGGCCGTCTCCCCCAGCCGGAGCCAATTCGCCGCGCGGTAACAGTGACCGCGGTAGCGACGCTCGTCGACCAGGGTCTCCACTAACAGCGGCTCCACCCCGTAGCAGGCCGGCCAGTCCTGGCGTAGCCGCCGCAGCGCGCGCGACAGCACGAGGCTGGCCAGGTTGGCAATGTGCACCCAGGGCAGAATCAGAAACCGGCTCTGGTTGACCACCCGCTGCAGATTGGCGCGCCGGGCCGGCTCGTCCCAGCCGATCCAGCGCTCGCGCACCGCCAGGCGCCAGGCCGGGCTGGAGAACTGCATCGCACCCAACACCTGCGCTCCCGACGAGAACAGATAGCGCAGCTGCGCCCCGAACGGCACCGCATGCCCCAGGTAGTGATGCCGCCCCACCAGCTCGCGAAACAGCAGCCGTTGCGGCGCGGTCTGCACCCGTTCGAGCACCACCGGCGCGAAGGCGCCGACTTCGCCCTCCAGCACCGCGCCCGGTTCGCCGCGGGCGCTCACCGGCACCCGCGTCCGACTGCCCACCGGCTTGGTCTGGCGCTTGGGCGGCAGTTGCAGCACCCCCTGGCCGTCGAGCCGTTCGAGCAACTCGCGACACTCGCGGGCCTTGAGCCCGCCGCCAGGACGCTGCCACTGCAGCAACTCGCACACCGTAGCGGCCAGCTCCATCCGACTCAAGCCGGCGCACCGCTGGACCAGCGCCGCGATGAGCTGCACTTCGGCGCCACTGAATTCCCTGCCACAGAACGACACCACCGGTATTGCCATGCGCGTGCCTCCGGCTCTGGTTGCCCAAGCCCACGGTAGCGCACCACGCAGCAAATGTCCAGCCGCCAACCGCGGCCGCTGCCAACGGCCCGACCGGACAATCGATCTCCATCACCGGGCCCTATGCGCCCGCCCAGCGCATAGCCCAGCGACAAGCGTGCCCCAGCGACCTCGCAAAAACGGCTAACTGTATGTCAAATCGACAGAAACGGGCCGACGGAAAAGAGCCACACCCATATGACTTCGGCCACACCGACCTGGCTGCACGCATGCGGACCGCGGGACTCGCGCTCAGCACGGAGAAGGAGGCCTGGCACACGCCTCCGGCCGACGCGATCTTCCTGCATCGCAAGCTTGGCGGCCTCTATCTGCTGGCGGCAAGGCTGAAGGCACGGGTGGACTTCCGCCCACTGCTGGGACGGCACGCGCTGCTCCGCGCGCCGGTGGCGATACGGCCGCATTGACCCGGCCGGTCGGGTCGCGCGGTTAGGTCGGGGCGCGGCGCCGGTGCGGCTGCCGTGACAACACGCAGTCCGCGAGGTGTCCAACCTGAATGGTTGTTCAATATATTCGTTGTCCCCCTTGAATGGTGGTTATTTCCGAGACCTCGGGAGTGCAGACGCACACTCCCAGAACCCACGGAGAGTTCCACGATCAAGCGGACGCTCGTCGCCTCCATGGCAAACGGTACGTTCACGTTGCAGGCGTTCGCCAAGGACATCGTCCAAACCGCCCGGGACAACGGCAGTTTCGGCACCCTCGTCGTCGCCCTCAAGGAAGCCGGTCTGGTCGAAACGCTGAAGGGCAAAGCCAATGTCACCAAGACCGACATCGTAGCCAACAATGGCGTGATTCACGTGATCGGCACCGTCGTCCTGCCGAACTGACGCGGCGCGCGAGCCTGCTTGGCACGCATGCCGCACGGCAACTTGTGGAACGTATGCCATCGACGGCGTCTCGGTGCCGTGATGACGGAGAGCAAGACGAACCCGTGATGCGAGGTCCCGTCGGCTCTTCCGTCTTCACGCGGTGTCCGCGGTCACGGGGCACGCGGTCCATGCGCGCTCTATCTCGGTGTCGCTTGAAGCGCCTTGTTATGCAACAGCAAGACCATGCCTGACATGACGATCGCTGATGTCATGGCGTACTGCGTCACGGTGAACTTGGTAGCTCTGGCCATCACGGTTTACCGGTTTCTCCGGACGTCGAGCCTGCAACGCAGGCGCGCTCCGCTGACGTCGCAGCGGGCAGCCGGAGTGGGCGCGGCCCGGGTTCAGACATGGCGCGCTCGCTGACCGCAAGGACCCTGGCGGGCGGCTTTCAGGGCACGATCTTCGGCGGGGGCTTGGGCGCCTACACCGCGTAACTGAGACGGGTCGCGCCACGACGCGTTGCCGACGTCTTGGCCAACGATGCTCCGCCTCGTCGTGCCGACCACCGTGCTGACACTCGCCATCGGGCTCCACCACGGTTCGAAGCCATCCCGACGGCGACCGCGACGCGTGGTGGACTCACGGTCGGCGAGGACGCTGCCGGCTGCGGGCTCAGCTCGCGGCAATGCTCGCAATGCCGGCGATGAAGAAGAACGTCGCGTTGTAGAGCGCGTGCACCACCGCGGTCAGCGCGAAGGCGGCGTGGTACGAACGGGGCCACCACGCGAGCAGGATCGCCGAGTAAACGAGTGACGGCCAGAACACGATGACGGCCTGGACCCATCCGCCGCCGATGCCGTGCGCTAGCGCGAAGAGCGTCGCGAGCGTCACGGTCCGCACGCCCCGCCGGCCCGGAATCGCGCGGGCGATCAGCCAAGCGAGCGCCAGCATGAGGGCGGTCTCGATGACTGGGGCGACGACGATGCTGTAGCCAGCGAGGCGCAGGTCGAGCGTTCCGGGCGGTGGTGCAAACGTCGCCGCGCCGGACGCGATGCGCGCGAGAAACAGTGCCAGCGCCGGCACGACCGCGATTAACCACGCACGGACCGCGTATCGGACGCAACCGTCGTCCGTATCGCCCAGCCATAGAAACGGGTTCAGTCGCATGCGCCGAACGTGCCTCGTTCAGCCGGCGCGGCGCGGGGACCACCGCCGAGCGCTCCGGCAGCGGTCCGGTCCCACCGCGACAGGCCGCGGGCGGGCGAGGCCTGTTCAGCCTCTCGTCGGCCCCGGCGGGTCGAGCGGTGTTGCGCTGCTCCCGACGATGCGACGGCGAGCGTCGGACTTGTCTTTCGCGAGCGGCGAGCGGGGCAGGCTCTTCTTGCGTGGCAGCGCGCATCTTCTGTCACGCTCCCATTACGTCCAATAGTTGTCTTGGACATCGTTATCAGATACACTTTGCCCGTGAACACTGAATCTGGCCTGGTCCAGGCACCCGTGCTCGCACTGCGCCCTGCGCGGCGCGCGCCGACCGCAGCGCCCAACGCGATGGCGCGAGACCGCGAAACCGCGCGTCGCGCGTTCCCCCCGCCAAGCGCGCGAGGGGCGCGGTGCGCTCGGCAATGACCCAAGACCCACACCCAAGGAGATGATAGATGGCACGCAACGCTACCCCTTCCGTCGATGCTCTGGTCGCTTCGTTACGAGCGATTGCCGACCACAGCTTCGACTCCGTGATGATCACCAGCGCCGCCAAGGGATCGCCGATTGTCTACGTGAACAAGGCGTTCACCGCGCTGACCGGCTACGCCGCCAAGAGCGTGATCGGAAAATCACCGGCGCTGTTGCAGGGCCCAGCCACCGAAAAGGAGCCGCTCGATGCGCTGCATCGTTGCATGCGGGAAGGCAAGGTTTTCGAAGGACGCGCCATCAACTACGACAGCAAGAAAAGACCGTTCGTCATGCACTGGCGCGTCGTTCCTGTCAAGCTGGCGAGAGGAAAACCCGCGGAGTGCTTCATCGCCATTCAGCGCAGCGGCAACCCGAGGTGAGAAGACGCCGCCGCGACCCGACGCTGCTGCCGCCGTGAGCTCGTCGTGGCGTGCGAGGCGGCGCCGCGTCGGTTTGCGGCGCGGGGGGCGAGGATTCGATCGGTGGTGGCAAGCGCTGCCATCGCCGACGATCTCGGCCGCCGCCTGCGCAGCGACCGGCATGCATCCCCCATGCCACGGCGAGGCATTTCGCGACGTCTTGGGCAGCGCCGAGAAGCGCCGCCACCCGTTGACCGCGACCGGACTGCCCCCGATACTCCACGAACCCGACCCACTGCTTCCGCCGACGGACCGCGCTCCGGCCAGCGAACGACGATCGTGCCGAGCTTCGACTACTGCGCAGCGACTCGCCGATGACGTCCTCGGCGACCCCGATCGACGCGCTCGCGCGCCTGCCGCTGGCCGTCGCGATCCGCGAGTCGGTCTGGGCGTTCCCGTTGCTCGAGATCGTGCACATCGCGGCACTCGCGGCGATGGTCGGCTCGGTGCTCACCGTCGAGGCCCGGGTGTTCGGCCTGCGGAAGTCCCTGCCGCTCGAGGAACTCGGCAAGCTCGGAGCGGTCATCGCCAGCGGCGCCTTTGCGGTGATCGTGGCGAGCGGCAGCCTGCTGTTTCTGTCCGACGCGGCCGCCTATATCGCCAATCGCGCCTTCGTGGTCAAGCTCGGCCTGATCGTGCTCGCGGCGGTGAATATGCTGTTGTTCCACGCGCGGGGCTCGCTCGCACGCCCCGACGCCCTCGCCCGATGGCAGGCCGCGCTGTCGCTCGTGCTCTGGCTGGGCGTGATCGGCGCCGGTCGGTTGATCGCCTACGTATAGGAGGATTCGCATGCATCGACGCACCTCGCTCGCCATCCTGCTCGCCGTCGCCGCGCTGCCGGTCGCGGCCCACCACGGCTGGTCGAGTTTCGACCAGAACCAGCCCGTCTACATCGAAGGCCGCGTGAAGAGCGTGCAGTGGAGCAACCCGCATGCCGAGGCGGTGATCGAGGTCGGCGGCGGGCTGCGGCTGCCGGCGGATCTCGCGCAGCGCACGACGCCGGCGCAGAGCCAGGCGATCGACGGCGCCGCCATCGTCGCCAAGACGCGACTGCCGAGCGCCCCCACCGGCGACTGGGAGGTGGAGTTCGCTCCGCTGTCGCGCATGGAGGCCTGGGGCGTGACGCCGCTCAAGGTCGGCGACCGGGTCGAACTGATCGGCTACACCGGGGTGCCGGGCAAGCCGAAGCTGCTGCGCGTCGAGTACCTGTTCGTCAACGGTCAGGCCTATGGGCTGCGCTCGTCGCCGGTGCGCTGACGGACCGATCGGCCCACGCCGAAGGCCCCCACCGATGGGCTCGCCCGCGCAACTCCTGCTGATCCTGCTGCTGCTCGCCTCGACGGTGCCGGCTGCGCTGGCCCAGCCGATGCGCCTCGAGCCGGTCACCGTCGCGCGCGGCCTCGTGCACCCCTGGGGGCTCGCGTTCCTCCCCGATGGGCGGATGCTCGTGACCGAACGTCCCGGGCGTATGCGCATCGTTGGGCGGGACGGCGCGCTTGGCGCGCCGATCGCCGGACTGCCGCCCGTCGTCGCCTCGGGCCAGGGCGGCCTGCTCGACGTCGCACTCGACCCGAAGTTCGCCGACAACGCCCTCGTCTACTGGACCTTCAGCGAGCCGGCCGCCGACGGCAAGGACGGCAACAGCACCGCGGCGGCGCGCGGGCGGCTCGAAGGCAACCGGCTCGTCGACGTCGAGGTCGTCTTCCGCCAGCAGCCTAAGGTCGCGAGCACGTTGCACTTCGGCTCGCGGCTCGCGTTCGCGCGCGACGGCACGCTCTACATCGGGCTGGGCGATCGCTTCACGCGCAAGGACGACGCGCAGACGCTCGACACGCACCACGGCAAGGTCGTGCGCATCGAGCCCGGTGGCAAGGTTCCGCCCGACAACCCGTTCGTCGGCCGCGCGGGCGCCCTGCCCGAGATCTGGAGCTACGGCCACCGCAACATCCAGGGTGCCGCCATCGACCCCGCCACCGGGGCGCTGTGGATCGTCGAGCACGGGCCGCAGGGGGGCGACGAGCTCAATCGCGTCGGACGCGGCGCCAACCACGGCTGGCCCGTCATCACCCATGGCCGCAACTACGTCACGGGCACCAAGATCGGCGAAGGCACCGAGCGCGCCGACGTCGTGCCGCCGGTCAAGGTCTGGGTGCCGGTGTCGATCGCGCCCAGCGGCATGGCCTTCGTCACCAGCGATCGCTACCCGGGCTGGAAGGGCAGCGTCCTCGTCGGCGCGTTGCGCGGGCAGCAACTCGTGCGGCTCGAGCTCGACGGCAACCGCGTCGTGCGCGAGGAAACGCTCCTGGCCGACCTGAACGAGCGCATCCGCGACGTGCGCCAGGCACCCGACGGCTGGATCTATCTGCTCACCGACAGCGCCGACGGGCGGATCCTGCGGCTCGCGCGCTGACCCGCGGGCGCGACGCCCGGCGACCGGACAGTCGCGGCGGTCCGGCGTCATCGCCGGGGCGGACGCCTACTTCGCTGCCGGTGCGGCCGGGGCTGCCGGTGTGCCCGCTGCGGCCGGGGCGGCCGGCGCCGGCGCGGCGGCACCGACCACCTCGATCTTGGCCTTGGCCTTGAGCGCCTCGACGTTCTTCATCACGTTCTGCTGCATGAGGTGCTGGCCAAGCTGCGCCTTCACCTCGTCGAGCGGCGGCGGCTCGATCGGCCTGGTGTCCTCCAGCAGGATGACGTGATAGCCGAACTGCGTCTTGACCGGCTCCTGGGTGAACTGGCCCTTCTCGAGCTTGCCCACCGCCGCGCCGAACTCCGGAACCATCCTGCTCGTGTCGAACCACCCCAGATCGCCGCCCGCGCCCTTGGAGCCCGTGTCCTTCGACTTCTCCATCGCGAGCTTCCCGAAGGTGGCCGGATCCCTCTTGAGCCGGACAATGATCTGCTTGGCCTCGGCTTCCTTCTCCACCAGGATGTGGCGCGCCTTGTACTCGCTGCCGGACATCGTGGACTTGAGGCGATCGTATTCCGCCTTGAGCATGTCGTCGGTCACCGGATTGCTTTTCACGAAGTCCTGGACGTAGGCGTTGGCGAGGACCGACTGCCGCATCGCGCCGAGCTGCTCGGCAACCTCGGGGGCCTTGTCGAGCCCCTTCTTCACCGCCTCCTCGGCCACGACCATCTGCAGCGCCAGCTGGTCGATGATGGCCTTTCTCACCTCGGGAGTGTCGGGCTGGCCCGAGTTGGCGCCCTGCTTGACCATCTTGTCGACGGTGCTCTGGCTGATCGGCATTCCGTTCACGGTCGCTGCAGCCGGGCCCTGCGGCGTCGCGGCTGCGGGCTTCGCATCCTTGTCGGCACCGCAGGCGCCGAGCAGTAGCAGCGAAGCCGCGCTGGCCAGCAGAATTGCGGACTTGATCGATTGCATTGGTCAATCCTGATGTGGTTAAGACTGTGGTTGAGCAAGCGTTTGGCGCCGATCGGGCTGCGGCCGGCGGTCGAAGTGAAACTCGTGCCTTCCTTCGGAACCGGGAGGCGGGCAGCCTCGGCACCGGCCGCAGGCTGGTTGGCGACCGCGCATCGAACCGGGGCTCGCGCGGCGGCAGGTTGCGGCCCGGGACGAAGGCGACCTGCGGCTCGATCCTCGCCGAATCACCGACCACCATGACCGCGCATCTCGGTCCGCGGACGATCGTCGACGCAAGTATAGGCGCGGCGAGCACCGGGCGAACGGGCGAAGGCAGCGCGCACCTCCAGCCTCCGGTCCGCTGTCCGAGCAGTTCGCCGACGCGGCGCCGGCGTGCGCATCGCGCAGCCGCCAGGCCCGTCGGCGAGTCCCCGACAGGCGCAGAATCAGTGCGCCTGCCGCAGCATCTTCTCAACGTCGCTCACATGCCGGCTCTCGGCTGCGATCTGCTGTCGCGCGTATTCCTCGAGCATCACGTCGCGCCCTTCGACCAGGTGCAACAAATCGTGATACAGCGCCAGCGCGCCCTGCTCGTGCGCCATCGCCTCCCGCAGTATGTCACCGACGTCGTGCCGTTCGGATTCCAGCAGCTTGCCGATGCCCAACGACGGGCGGGCGTCGAGCGCCGTGACGAACTCGCCGGCCTCCTGCGCGTGCAGCAGCGATTCGTCCGCCTGCGCGCGGAGCCAGCTGACGATCGGGATACGGCCGTAGCCATAGACCATGAAGGAATAGTGCGTGTAACGCACCACACCGGCAAGCTCCGCTTCGAGAATCTTGTTGAGGGTTTCGATGACGGCCTTCTTGTCCATTGCGCGGGTCGGCATGACTGTCTCCTTTTCTTTCGTTTGGCTGGTTGCCTGGCGGACGCATAGGCAACCGGATCCTGTGGTCATCGGCGAACGGACGATGCCCCCGGACCACCTTGCTGTCAACTGCAACGGACAAGCAGGGATACGACGGGCCCGTCGCAGCTCGCCGCCCCGATCGAGCGCGAAGTGGCCGCATGGATGACGCAGCCACGAAGTCGCGCGCCGCGCTGCTCGCCGGCGCCACCGGATCACCGCTTCGGCTCGGCGCTCAACGCCCACCTCCGTTTTCGCCGCAGCCAGCTTGCGGCTGCACGGAATGGAACCTTTGCGTCCCTTGCTGCGGGATCACGCAAGGTCGAAGCGATCGAGGTTCATCACCTTGCTCCAGGCCGCCGCAAAGTCGCGCACGAATTTCGGTTGTGAGTCGCTGCTCGCGTAGACTTCCGCCAAGGCGCGGAGTTGGGAGTTCGAACCGAAGATCAGATCGACGACGGTGCCCGTCCACTTGACCTCGCCTGTTGCCCGGTCACGCCCCTCCAGCACCCCTTCGGACGTGGCGGACTTCTCCCACTTCGTGCGCATGTCGAGCAGGTTGACGAAGAAGTCATTGGTGAGCGTCTCGGGGCGCTTGGTGAACACGCCGTGCCTGGACTGGCCGACGTTCGCATTCAGGACGCGCAGGCCGCCGATCAGCACCGTCATCTCGGGCGCGGTCAGGGAAAGCAACTGCGCCTTGTCCACCAGCAGCTCGGCCGCCGAACCCTCGAGCCCTTTGCGGGCGTAGTTGCGGAAGCCGTCAGCCATCGGCTCGAGAACTTTGAAGGAATCCACATCGGTCGACTCCTGCGAGGCATCCATGCGACCCGGCGTGAAGGGCACCTTGACGTCCTGGCCGGCCTTTGTTGCCGCAGCCTCGACGGCCGCGCAGCCGCCCAGCACGATCAGGTCGGCCAGCGAGATCTTCTTGCCACCGGACTGCGAGCCGTTGAACTCCTTCTGGATCGCTTCCAGCTTCTCGAGGACCTTTTCCAGCTCGGCGGGCTGGTTGACTTCCCAATGCTTCTGCGGCGCCAGGCGAATACGCGCGCCGTTGGCTCCTCCGCGCTTGTCGCTGCAGCGGAAGGTCGCAGCCGACGCCCAGGCGGTCGTCACCAGCTGGGAAATCGACAGGCCGGAAGCGAGGATCCTGGCCTTCAGCGCCGCAATGTCCTGCTCGTTGACCAGCGGATGATCGACCGCGGGAATCGGGTCCTGCCAGATCTGCACTTCCTTCGGCGCCAGCGGTCCCAGGTAGCGGGTGACCGGACCCATGTCACGGTGCGTCAGCTTGAACCAGGCGCGGGCAAAGGCGTCCGCGAATTCCTTCGGGTTCTGGTGGAATCGGCGCGAGATCTTCTCGTACGCCGGGTCGAAGCGCAGCGCCAGGTCTGCCGTGGTCATCATCGGCGGATGCTTCTTGGACGAATCGTGGGCATCCGGAATCATGTGCTCCGGCTTGACGTCCTTCGCCACCCACTGATGGGCGCCGGCCGGACTCCGGGTCAGCGCCCACTCGTAGCCGAACAGCATATCGAAGTAGCCCATGTCCCATTGGGTGGGATTCGGCTTCCAGGCGCCTTCGATGCCGCTGGTGGTGGTGTGAACGCCCTTACCGGTGCCGAAGCTGTTCTTCCAGCCCAAGCCCTGCTCCTCGATCGGGGCTGCTTCGGGCTCGGGGCCGACCCACTTGGGGTCACCTGCGCCGTGGGCCTTGCCAAAGGTGTGCCCGCCCGCCACCAGCGCCACGGTCTCTTCGTCGTTCATGGCCATGCGCGCGAAGGTTTCGCGAATATCTCGGCCCGAGGCCACCGGATCCGGGTTTCCATTCGGACCCTCCGGGTTCACGTAGATCAAACCCATCTGCACGGCGGCCAGAGGATTCTCGAGCCGGCGGTCGCCGGAGTAGCGTTTGTCGCCCAGCCAGGTCTGCTCGGAGCCCCAGTAGATGTCCTCCTCCGGCTCCCAGATGTCCTCACGCCCGCCGGCGAAACCGAAGGTCTTGAAGCCCATCGATTCCAGCGCGACGTTGCCCGCGAGTATCAAGAGGTCGGCCCAGGAGATCTTGCGGCCGTACTTCTGCTTGATCGGCCACAGCAGGCGGCGCGCCTTGTCGAGGTTGCCGTTGTCGGGCCAGCTGTTGACGGGAGCGAAGCGCTGGTTGCCCGTCCCTGCGCCGCCGCGACCATCGGTGATGCGGTACGTGCCGGCGCTGTGCCATGCCATGCGAATCATCAAGCCGCCGTAATGACCCCAGTCTGCGGGCCACCACTCCTGCGAATCCGTCATCAGCACATGCAGATCCCTGACCACGGCATTCAGGTCGAGGGTCTTGAACTCCTTGGCGTAGTCATACTCCTCGCCCATCGGATTCGACTTGGCGGAGTGCTGATGCAGAATGTTCAGCCGCAGCCGATCGGGCCACCAGTCGGTGTTGGTCTGGGCCTTGCCGCTTACCGCAGGGTTGACGGATGCACCCGAGAAGGGGCATTTTGCTTCGTTCGACATGGTGCTCTCCTTTACTGGCGACATCTTGCTCGGTCGAGCCTCGATCTCAGGCGTTAATCGATCACACGTCTGATCCTGGATCCATCGTGAAAGCCTGTTGTGGATCCCGGTAACGAGCTCACAGGTTCGCTGTTTTCGGTTCCCCCGCAAGCCGGCGCCGCCCGGCCCGGGGTCGTCGGCGAATCCGACGGAGCAATGATGGCAAATGCAGAGAAATAAGAGAAATGGATTTTATCTATTCCTGTGATAGAGCCAATATATCGGACGAGCTGCGCAAGAATCGGGTGCACCGCTGCAGAAACACGGCCCCCCCGCCCAGACTCATACCCTATTGGA
This sequence comes from uncultured beta proteobacterium, assembly GCA_963713275.1. Lineage (GTDB taxonomy): Bacteria > Pseudomonadota > Gammaproteobacteria > Burkholderiales > Casimicrobiaceae > CAIWHR01. The sequence goes on along the minus strand of CAVQLG010000026.1, from coordinate 23,452 downwards.
AAGGGCCCCTCCCCCTGGACGGCACGCGCCTTGCATGTATCATGGCGGCCAATTCCAAGCATCCGCCACCCTGCACATGTCCCAGAGTCCCGAACATCGAGCCCACCGCGCCGCTCCCCGGCCGCAACACCCCCGTCGGCGGACTTTCCTGACGGCGGGCGCCGCAATGCTCGCTTCCCCGCTGCTCGTCGGTTCGCAACGTGCGCTCGCGAGCGCGTCCGCGACGCGCACGCTTTCCTTTCTCCACACGCACACCGGCGAGACGCTGTCGGTGGCCTACGCGCAAGGCACCACTTATGTCGCCGCTGCGCTGGCCCGCGTGAACTGGCTGCTGCGCGACTTCCGCAACGACGAGGTCCTGCCGATCGACCCGCAACTGCTCGATCAGTTGCACGCCGTGACGGCGCTCACCGGCTCGAAGGCCCCGTTCGAGGTGATCTCGGGCTATCGCTCGCCGGCCACTAACGAGGCGCTCAGGAAGCGCGGCGGCGGTGGCGTCGCGGCGCGCAGCCTGCACCTCGAAGGCCGCGCGATCGACGTCCGGCTCGCCGACGTCCCTCTGGGCGACCTGCGCGACGCCGCACTGTCGATCAAGGCCGGCGGCGTCGGCTTCTACGCCGAATCGCGTTTCGTGCACCTCGACACGGGGCGGGCCCGCCGCTGGTGACCCCGGGGTCGGCAGCACGCCCCGATTCAGTTGCGCAGCACCGCGGCAAGCTTCGTGTCGTGCCCGTACACGTCGGGCAGGAACAGCGCCGGCCCGGCCCTGTCGACGAGCGCCGTCGTGTAGAAGACGATGACCGGGATCGATCGCGGCAGCGCGACGGTCCGGTTCTTCCCAGAGCCCATCGCCGTGGCAATCGTCGCCGGCGTCCACTCCGGCAGTCCCTGCAGCACGAACGCCGCCAGCGCCTCGGGATGGCGCACGCGGATGCACCCGTGACTGAAGTCGCGGCGCGTCCGCTCGAACAGCTGCCGCGCCGGCGTGCCGTGAAGGTAGATCTCCATCGAGTTCGGCAGCACGAACTTCACGCCGCCCAATGCGTTCTTCGTCCCCGGCCGCTGCCGCAACCGCAGATCGCCCTGCCGCAGCGCCGCCAGGCTTTCCGCGTCCACCGTGCGCACCGCATCGCCGCCGCGCGTGCTCACGAGCTCCATGTCCTCGCGCTGCAGATAACCCGGATCGCGCGCGAGCCGCGGCAGCAGCTCGTTGTGCAGGATGTTGCGCGGCACGTTCCAGTAGGGGCTGAACTCGACCGCCCGCATCATGCCGACGAAGACCGGCGTCTCGTTGCGCACGGCCTGGCCGACGATCACGGGCATCGAGAGCGTGGCCGTTTGCGTGTCTGCCGCATCGCCGAACGCCCACAGCCGGAACGACGGAATGTTCACCACGATCGCCGGACCGGCCGCAAGCTCCGGCAGCCAGCGCAACCGCTCGAGCGACAGCTCGATCTGAGCGACCCGGGTCGCCAGCGGCACGTTGAGGGCGGCGAGCGTCTGCTTGCCGAGCACGCCGTCGGCGTCGAGCCCGTGGCGCGACTGGAAGCGCCTGACCCCCGCGGCGAGGTCGGCATCGTAACGATCGCCTTCCGGCCTGGCCCCATCGGCCGGCAGGTCCCCGAGCCGCGCCAGCAGATCGTGCAGCGCCCCCGCGCCCGCATAGCGATCACCTGCGACGATCTTCGTTGTCAGGGGAGGCAGCCCTGGGAGAACGATGGGGGCCTGCGCGGCCAGCCCACGGTAGTGCGCGAGCAGCAGCACGAGTCGGCCGTAGAGCGCGAGCGCCGGTTCCGTGGCCGCGACGAGCGTTGCGAGCCGGTCGTGCGCCACCGCCGACCGCAGTGCGGTCACGAACCCGGCGTCCTTCGCCTCCACCCGGAAATGGGGTTCGACCTCCTGCGGCCGCACGCGCCCGAAACGGAGGTCCGAGAGAAACTGGAGCACGGCCGACGTCAGTGCGACGTCGGCGCGTGCCACCGCCTCGGGCGTCGCGTCCGCAGCGCTCGCCGCGGCAACCGTCTGGCGCAGGGCGGCGGTATCGTAAGGGGTGGCGTCGAGGCCGTGCCGCGCAGCGCCGCGCAATTCGCGGAGGGCCGCGGCGACCGCGGGAGCTGTGCCGCCGTTCGTGAACCAGATGGGGCCCGGCGTTGCGGGCGCATACACCTGTGCGAGCCACGAGGGGTCGCGCAGTGGCGCAACGTCACGCAAGGGCGCGCCCGCCCGGCCGGACACGAGGTCGGCAATGCGCCCTTCCACCACCGAATCCGCTGCCGGAGCGCCCGACGACAACGCCGCGGCGAGCACCAGGGCGCCAATCCGGATCGTTGGGAGCACGCGGAACAAGGCGGCCTCAGCGTGGGTCCTGCGCTGGAACGAGGTCGTAGTGCGCGCGGCATTCGTGCTCGCGCCCGCGCACGACCCGGCGCCCCGTCAGCGCGCCGCGCGACTCGGTGACGACGGTGCACTGGCGCTCGGCATGGTCGTTGTCGTAGCAATAGAGCACGACCCAATCCTGCGTCCGGCCGAGCTCATGCGCCCTGGCGGTGTTCGAGAACAGCGCAGTGAAGTGCCACTCACCGCGGCTGGTGTGAAGCACCGGCAGCCAGGCCCGGCCCTCGGGGTTGAAGCGACGGGGCGCGATCCGCGGCAGGACGCCCGCGGCGGCCTGCGCGCGATACTCGCGATCGACATCGAGCAGCAGGTCCACCGGCGGCTCGGCCACGGTGGTCGCTGCACTGCCCCGCCGCAGCCGCGTGCGCAACAGGTCGCCCAGCGCGGCGCGAATCGCGGCGGCACGGCGCCGGCCGACGCCCGGCACGTTCTCGAGCCGCCCGTCGTGGCTCGAGATCTCCAATGCCTCCAGCGTGTCGATGCCGAGCGTGTCGTGGATCCGCTGCGCCAGCGCCGGGCCGACGCCCGGGACGATCCGGAACAGCGACGCCGGGTCCAGGCTGCCGCGCAGGCGCTCGAGTTGCGCCCACCGGCCCGTCTCGAGCATCTCCGCGATGGCGGCGGCGATGCCCGTGCCGATCCCCGGCAGCGCGTCCAGACCCGCCCGCCCCCGGGTGGCGAACAGTTCCCGCAAGCTGCCCTCGAAGGCCTCGGCAGTGTCCGCCGCCCGCCGGTAGGCCCCCACCCGAAAAGGATTCGCCCGCTGCGACTCAAGAAGCTCCGCCGCCTGGCGCAGCCATTCGGCAATCTGCGTGTTCTCGAACGAGCGCGAGCGAGCCATCAGGGGAGATTATCGCGTTCGGCGGGTCCGCGCGCAGCCGGCGGTCCGCAGGCGACACGCCGTGGGTCAAGCTACGGGCCTGATCCGGCTCGCACGGCGCGCCCCCATCGTGTTCGGCAACCAAGATCTTCCCGGGCTGGCGCGGGTTGACCATCGCCTTGCGAACCGTGCATCGGGTTGGCGTGTTGCCGGTCGCGGCCGGGGTCGTCGCCCGCACCCCTCCCGCCTTCCGGCGGGATCGCACTATGCTGCTCTGCGGGATCACACTCCACGGGCTCGACCTGTGGCGTCGTCCCAGCCATTGGCGGAAAGTCGCAGGCGCGCTGGTGCGGGTGAAGCTCGCGGTCCCTGCTGCACGGTCCCTCGCCACGCTGCACCCCTTTTCGCGAACGCCGCCTCTTGGCGAGGGCGCATGGCCACGTTGGAGTCCACTCCCGGGCCGCCCCTGCGGCCGCTTGTGGCCGTACTCGGCCGTGGTGTGAAGCGTGATCCGATTGGATGAGCGCGGTTTGTCAGGTTGCGTACCGATCATGACCCGACGGACCGTAGGGGCGGGCGAATCCGATGGCGAACACGGTGGCCACGCCCACAACGCAAACCGAGTCGCGCCAACCCGTCGTCCTTGGCACGCCGACGGTGATCATCGACTCCTCCGCCTTGACTTTGCGCGCCATGATGGCAACCTAACAAACAAAGCCTCGTCGCTGATGGCGCGCAGCCAGTGATCGGAACCCGCGGTCCAGAGCCATCAGGAAGGCCGCAGCGTCGCTCCCGTCATTGCCGCGGACCCCGAAGGTCATCGCAACGTCACCGATGGCCGCCGGGGGGCATTCCTGTGCGCTTGTTGGCGCGGGCGGGACGAACGAAGCCGGCGCACACCGGACCGGGATGTCGATAGAAACACACCTCTACCGCGCGGACATCGATGGCCTTCGCGCCCTGGCGATCGTTCCGGTGGTCCTGTATCACGCGGGAATTCCAGGTTTTTCCGGAGGCTTCGTCGGGGTAGACGTCTTTTTCGTGATATCGGGCTACCTGATCACGTCGATCATCGAGCGCGAGATCAGGGAGGACCGGTTCTGCCTTGCAGGATTCTACGAACGCCGGATCAGGCGCATTCTGCCCGCGCTGTTTGCGGTGATGGCAGTCTGTGCCGTCGCGTCGCCCTTCTTGCTGTACCCGGAGGAATATCGCAGGTTCGCGCGCTCCCTGATCGCCACGACACTGTTCGTCTCGAACATCCAGTTTCGTCGGGAGAGCGGCTACTTCGACACCGACGCGGACAGCAAGCCGTTGCTGCATACCTGGTCTGTGTCGGTCGAAGAGATCTTTTACGTCGTCTACCCGCTCGCGTCCCTCCTCCTGTGGCGCTCGGCCAAGGATCGCCGGGTCCTGGTGCTCGCGGCGGCCGCGCTTCTGTCGTTCGTCGGATCTGTCCGCGCGCTTCACCTCGACAATCAGTCGAGAGCGGCGTTCTTTCTGGCTCACCTCCGGGCCTGGGAACTGCTGATCGGCGCGCTCCTGGCCCTGAGCGCGGTGACGATCCCCCAGCGCCGCCGTTTGGCCGATGCAGCCTCCATCGCAGGGGTCGCGATGATAGGCGCGGCCGTGTTCGGATACTCGAATGCAACCGTCTTCCCTGGCCTGGCCGCCCTGCTTCCTTGCCTCGGCGCCGCACTGGTCATTCTGTCCGGCCAGCATCACCCCTCGCTCGCGGGGCGCCTTCTGTCACGTCGTCCCTTCGTGTTGACGGGGTTGATCTCCTACTCCCTCTATCTCTGGCACTGGCCCATCCTGGTCTACGCAGGCCTGTTGATGGGAAGCCGACCGTCTGCAACGCAAGGCGTATACCTGGCGACTGCATCGTTTGTGCTGGCTGCATTCTCATGGCGCTATATCGAGCGGCCCTTCAGGGGGAAGAGCGGGCTGCTTTCGCGCCGGGCATTGTTTGTCGCGGCAGTTTGCGTAGGCGCACTGATGGCGGGTGTCGGAGTTCACGGAGAGCTGACCAAGGGATGGCTGAGCCGGTATCCCGAGGCCGTGGGTGTCATTCTGTCGGCGCCAAAGGACCGCGACCCTCGGCAAGAGGAATGCCTGTCCACCGCGCCGACGGCTGCCGGATGCATTTACGGCGAGGAGGGCGCAACACCGACGATCGCCCTGTGGGGGGACAGTCACAGCGCGATCTACGCGGTGATGCTCGGTCGACTCGCCAGGGAAAGGGGCACGTCCATCCTGGTCTTCACGATGCCTGCCTGCCCGCCGGCGGCTGGGTGGCAGATCGCGACGCAGACGTGGCGGCAGTCCTGCGCTCGGTTTCAGGATCTCGCCCTCAAGACCATCCTGGAGACCGACGCCATTCGCACCGTCGTCCTTTCGGCCAATTTCGTCGATTACATCCGCGCCTCGAAGACACAGGAAGGACTTCAAGATGCGTTCTACCGCGTGGTCGGTAGATTGGCGTCGGCAGGCAAGCGGGTCGTCGTCGTCTATCCCATCCCCATATTGGGGCCTCAGGTTCTCAGACATCTCATGCGAGCCGCCGCGGACAAGAAGGATCTCGGAGAATTCGGCCAGCCACTGGCGGCCTATCTCGATGATGCCAGAGAGGCATTCGACCTGCTGGACAAGCTCGGCAACAATCCGGGGCTGCTGCGAGTTCACCCCCACCGAGCCCTCTGTGAAGACGGGCGTTGCTCTGTCTACAAGGACGGTCGGGCGCTCTATTCAGACTATGCCCACATCAGCCTGAGCGGGGCGGAGATGCTCTCGCCGCTTTTCGAGCAAGTCCTTGAACGCCGGTCGGGCGTTGCCCCATAGTGCAGAGCGAGCAACAGCATCGCCGGCTCGTTCAAGCCTGGATCGCCGACAAGGAGGAAACGTGATCGAACTGAACCGCGGCAAGGACAATCCCTGGAAGCTGAAGACCCCGCCCGGGACTTCGGAATTCACCATGCATGTGGACGAGAAGGACGGCAGACGCATCCTGGTATGCACGGTCGGCAGCACCGTGCTGCACTACGACGCGCGCTGCATCGAGGACCTCCATGCCATGCTCAAGACGGCGGGCGACTGGGTGGAACTGGGCGGCGCCGACGAGCAGAAACCGGCGAAGGAAGGCACGGTCGAGGCCTGGGGACGATCGCCGAATAACCCTGTGGGCGGCTGGTACGGCCTGAAGAAGGGCCTGCGCGGGCGCTTCGGCGTCTATGTGCCGCCGCTGATGGAGGCGCTGGGGCTGTGCGAACTGGAACACAACGCCAAGAACAACCGCATGCGGGCCAGGTAGCCCGGACCCGATGCCGGCGCGGTGTCCGGCGTACCGGCCCGCCTGCATCCGCAGACGAAGCGCATGGCTGATCACTCGGAGGTCTACTCGGAGCTGCGGCAGATCCTGCTGCCCTATGCACGCAAGCTGGACTGCAGGACCACCGGCGGCGCAGCGGCCGCTCACCGGAAGGTTCCGTGGCGAGCCCGAAGAGCCCGCATTGGCCGGACCCTGCCGATAGTGCGTGCGGGCGGCAGGCGCTCCGACCATCGGCGGCGTCCAGACGTGCGCATGGTCGTCGACGGCCCCCTGAGGTAGCGACGAACCGTGAACTGTGTATAGTTGAGGACACGATCCCAAGCGCGCCGCGCGCGCTGTTGCAAAGGCACGGCGGCGCATCACGCCGCCTGGTTCCAGGCGGTCTTGCTGCGGCGGCTTTGTAGCGCCAAGCCGATCCGCTGATCGAACGAGGAGCAGATCATGAAAGTTGGAATCCTGGGTTCGGGCGATGTGGCCAAGGTGTTGACCAGCGGATTCGTCAAGCATGGACACGAGGTGATGATGGGCACGCGCACGCCCGCCAAACTCGCGGACTGGGCCCGCCAAGTCCCGAACGTCCGCGTTGGCACCTTTGCGGATGCGGCGGCGTTTGCCGAACTGGCGGTGCTGGCGGTCAAGGGTGCGGCGGCCGCCGACGCACTGCATTCCGCCGGCGCGCAGGCGCTCGCGGGCAAGGTCGTCATCGATGCGACCAACCCGATCGCCGATGCACCGCCCACCAATGGCGTGCTGGCATTCTTCACCCGTCTGGACGAATCGTTGATGGAGCGCTTGCAGAAGCGATTTCCGGACGCGCGACTGGTCAAGGCATTCAATTCGGTCGGAAACCCGCGCATGGTCAATCCCGAGTTTGTCGGCGGCAAGCCGACCATGTTCATCTGCGGCAATGACGCGGCGGCGAAGAAGACCGTGACCGGGGTTCTCGAGCAGTTCGGTTGGGAGGCCGAGGACATGGGCGGGGTCGAAGCAGCCCGCGCCATCGAGCCGCTATGCATGCTCTGGTGCATCCCCGGCTTTCTCCGCAATCAGTGGACGCACGCGTTCAAGCTCTTGAAGTAGCGCGGTGACGATGCTCGCTGCCGCACCAGGACTGCTTCGGGAAACCCGGCGACGGCACTGGCGCTGTGCATCGGCCGAAGTCCGCGGCCCGCCGCTATCGGACCGGCCCGCTGCCGGAGCGGGCGGTGGCGATCCCCATGCCCGGCCGGTACCGGAGCAAGAGTGCGATGGGCGCCTTGCTTGGCATCCCCGAGCCTTGACCGCCCGCCGTATGCGACACTGGACGGCGCGCGCCTGCATTCGCCGGCGCGCGCCACGAACTCCCTGACGCGCGCGCAACACCCGTCCCCGGGGTTGCCCGGGCCCCGCAGCGACCCCCCGATCATCCCAGCCTCCTTTCGGTCCGGGTAGGTCACGGCGTGCTTCGCTGCACCCGGCGACGCGACGGGGGGGTTGGATTCGCGATCCCCCGTCGCCACCCGCGAGCACGTCGTGTCGCGTTGGCGTGCCTCATGCGCTGAGCGACCACCCTCCCCGGTACGCCCCCCGGGTGGTGCGCCCGGCCCGACGCAACCGCGCCGCATCCGCGTTCGCCGAGAGGGGCCCGGTGGCCGGGCCGAGCCGGCTTGACAATCGGTCGACGTGGATCATACTCCGCCGGACACTGTCCGGCGTCTCGGAACGATTCCGAGCCCGACGGCGGCGCCAGCAAACGGTTTCCGCGTTGGCCCGCGGGTGGAGTGCCCAGATATGAAGCCGACAAGGGTATGGCCTCTCGTCTTGTGCGCCCTGGCGCTCGCCGGAAACTCGGCCGTGGCGCAGCAGGACCTCCAGTATCAGCGCCGCGGCAACCGCAGCGAGGGGATCAAGCCGAGGCCCGTTTCCGGCTATGACGCCGAGCTGCTCTCGGCCCGGGTGGACCATCAGGAGGACATGTCCAAGCTTGGCGCCACGCTCGCGTTCAAGTTCTTCCTCAAGGATCGGGCCGATGTCTATCCCCTCGTCCGCGAGCTGGAGTACAAGCACAGTTACGTTCTCGACAATGTCCAGCCGGGCACGACGTGGCGGGCGGGCCATTGGAACGTTTTCGAATGGCCGACCGGGGTTGTCCTCGGCCGCCTCAGCGGATTCAAGCCCGCCGATCTTGGCATCGTCGTTCGCCTGGGGAAGGTCACGCCGAGCGTTGACGAGAACGTAGCCCCGGTCCTGTTCTATCAAACCGCGGCCGTGCCCGTGGTGAGCGGTTATCTGTTCACCTTCAGCCTCCGGGACGAGGGCGCCGTCACCGCCAGGATCTTCCACGAAGGCGAAGATAAGGAAGTGTTCACGCAGCGATTCTCCCGCCAGTCGGGTCGCCGTCCGTTCACGGTGAAGTGGAGTTTCGCCAAGGCCGCGATGCCCGAAGGACGGTATCGCGTGGTCCTCACAGGATACTTCCTCGATAACAACAAGCCGATCCAGCAGACCGTCAGGTTCTATCATCAGCCGGCCATTCCTCTTCGATGAGAAGGCGTATCCGAGGGCAAGGCGATGGCTGACGTCTTCGTGAGCTACGCGCGTGCCGACGTGTCAGCCGCGCGCGCCATAGCGGAACGTATCGAGCAGGAAGGTTTCTCCGTCTGGTGGGACAAGAAGATCCCCATCGGTGAGGCGTTCGACGAGGAGTTGGACAAGCAGCTCGACAAGGCCCGCAGCGTCGTCGTATTGTGGTCGAGCCGTTCAGTCACGTCCGAGTGGGTGAAGAACGAGGCCGCCGAAGGGCTCGCCAAGAAGGCCCTCTTCCCGGTGATGCTGGAAGCGGTGCGCTTGCCGTTCGGTTTCCGGCGGGTGCAGACCGCAGACTTGACCGACTGGACGCCGGCGGAGCGCCACGCCGGGTTGGACCGCCTGACCGCGGCGCTGCACGAGGCGCTGGGAGGCGGTGCCGGCCCCAGGGAACCCACGGCCGCATCCGCGACCCTCGCAGGCCCGCCAGGCTGGTTTGTCTATCGCTGGCGGCGCAGCATCGTCTTTCGCGTGGTCGCGACAGCCTTGCCCGTGATCCTCATGGGGGCGGGCGCCGTGGCGATGACGCAGCTCCGGGTGCCGACGCCGGTGCATCTCGAATTACCCGTAAGAAGAGTGGAATTCACCGTTGGGGGGAGCGGTGCGACGCCCGTGCTCGAACCCCTGGCCTTTTCCTCGCTGCGTATCGAGCATTTCGAATCGGTCACGTTCTCGCCCAAGGTCATGAGCGTGGTGTCGGACCCGCGTCCGGACGCCAAGTCGGGGCCCGGCACGTGGCGTGAACTGGATCTGCGTCCAGGCGAAGTGACGTTGGCGGCGCGCGACGGGGAGTCGTCGGTGTGGATCGAACCGCTGCCCGGCGATACCGGCCAGGTCGGTACGCTGGACCGACTTTACCTGCAGCCAGGCAGCGTCGTCACGCTGGAACGCAAGGTACGGCAACGCGGTGTCGAGCTAGGGGTCAGGATCGAGAACCTTCCGCGGCCGCTCACGCCCGCCGCGAATGCGGCCAGCAAGCCCTACCGGATCTACGCGGCGCATGTCGATACCGGCGAGCTCGGGCTTCCGGATGCGGCGAGCGAGTGGATGTTCGAGGTCGAGAACAAGGACTCGAGCCCCGCAATCGGCATCAGGAGCCTGTCGGAGCGGTTGAACCTGGGGCTCGGCGTGGCAGCCTCTGCTGCCCTGGCCTTGTTGCCCAGAGCGGGAACGCCGATCACTCGGGTGACTCTTATTGCCCAGGATTCCGACAGGAACTGGGAATCGACCTTGACCGCCGACGGCAGGCTCTCGTACCCCGATCATCCGGACGTTTCACCCGTGGACGTCGCGAAGAGCGACCTGATTGGTCTCGATGGGCTTTCGGGGTTTTCGATCACCCAACTCGAACTCGATCCCGGCGGCGAAAGCCTGAACCTGCGCTTGATCGGCACAGCAAGGAACATCAAGACGAGGGCCGGCGAAATCGCTCTCGATCGGCGGTTGACGGTGCTGGAGGTCTATCGCTCGAAGGCCACGACGATCTTCTGGGCAACCATGATCGCCGGTGCCCTGTCTGCGATGTGGAGCGCCTTCACGGCGCTGAGGGAACTGCGTGCCTGAGCGGTCGAACGGGTGGTGGTGCCTGGATTCGTTCAAAGAGGGCGTTGCGATGCGCGTGCTTGGCATTCTTGTCGCGGCCTTGCTCTGTCCAGCCGCGCTGTATGGACAGGATCGAGGCGGAGTGAGCGAGGAACTCCTGGGGTCTGTGGTCAAGATCACGTCCAGGGCACCAGGCGGGCAAGCGCGAACGGGCACCGGCTTCATCGTTCGCGTCGATCACGACCTGGTCTACATCGCGACGGCGTCCCACGTGGTTGAAGGCGACGCGAAGCCACAGGTCGCGTTCTATCATGACAAAAGGAGACCCGTCACCGCGGAGATTGGGGCGCTCGAGGGAGGCGACCCCAAGGGCCTTGGCTACCTGATCGTCCGCGACGGTGCGCTCGCGGCGAAGGTCAAGGCGCTCAACTGGAGCGCCGATCGTCTGAGTCGGGGCGAAGACGTCCTCGTCATCGGCTTCGGCCAGGGGCAGGGGGAGTGGGGTGTCATCAGGGGAAACGTTGCCTCCATTTCCGGCTCGGACATCCGAATCGACGGGCGCGTCGAGGAAGGCAACTCGGGGGGGCCCATCATCAAGGATGGGAGCGTCGCGGGGATGGTCACTTCGATGAATCAGGGCTTCGGCATCGGCAAGTCGGGCATCATCGTCACCACGACGCTCGCAGGATGGGATGTGCCGGTGTCCACGGCCACGTCTCGCGCTACGGCGTCCGCAACGCCCTCGCTGTCCGCAACGCCCCCGCCGGCCGCCGCGGCAGCGACGACGACCGAGCCGCCCCCAAGCACTGCGCGGATTACCCCGCCACCCGAGCCCGCGCGACCGCGTCCGGGTGCGACCGCCCCACCGGGCGGTGCAATCGCGCCGCCGGCCGGCGCGATCCCATCGGGCGCCGCAACTGCGCCTGCCGTGCCCGCGGCGCCGCGCCGCGTCAACGTGGCGTTTCCCAATGGTGACCGCTACGAGGGCGACGTCGTCGGCGTCGTGCGGACTGGCCAGGGCCGTTATGTGTTCGCCAATGGTGACCGCTACGAGGGCGGCTTTGTCGACAATCGCTTCAACGGCAAAGGCGTCCAAACCCTAGTCAGCGGCGACAGCTATGACGGCGAGTTCCGCAATGGCGTCAAATCCGGCCGGGGTGTCTTCCGCTACGCCAATGGCGACCGTTACGAAGGCGAGTTCGTCGACAACGTCTTCAGCGGCAAGGGCGTGCTGATCCATGCCACCGGCGACCGCTACGAAGGGGAGTTCCGCGACAGTGCCAAGAACGGGCGGGGCGTGCACCACTTCGCGAACGGCGACCGCTACGAAGGGGAGTTCGCCGCCGGCGTGCAGAGCGGCACCGGAACCTACTACCACAAGAACGGCGACAAATACACCGGACGGTTCTCCAACGGCGTCCGCAACGGCAAGGGGGTGTACACCTTCGCCAATGGCGAGACGCGAGCCACGGAATTCGTGAACGGCGTCGAGAAGCCCCGATAGGGCGCGACCGTTCGCCGACGCCATGGACCGACCCGGGCGCGAAGCCGGCGGGGGCCCAGTGCTCGCATGGACTCGGTTGGTCGAGCCCCGCCCCGGGTGCGCTGGCGAGGTGCAGGGCGACGTGGCGAAGCTGTACGAGCAGCTTCAACTGCTCGACCACTTCGAAGCGTCGTTCCCGCTCGTGGAACCGGTGGCGCGCTGAGGTCGCGCCCGGGCGCTCGAGAATGCGTGTGGCGGCGAGAAGCGCCGGCCGCGGCGCCCCGGCAGCGATGCTGATCGCGACCGGCACGCGGCTCGCGGGGGTCACGCTGCCGCTCTGGCGCGCGGCCGCGAACGCATGCCCGGTCACGCGCGGGGACGGCGCGCCCCACGCGTGCAGGCCGTGCTACGCTGCATCCGGCCTGGGCGCGGGACGGCGCGCCCCACGCGTGCTGGCCCCGCTACGCGCATCCGGCTGGGCGCGTCGGCGTTGTCCTTCCCCGCACCTGCCCTGTCCGCCATGATTCACCCGGTTGTTCCGCACCCGCCGGTTGGATCAGGACGACGCGCGATGACCGCCACAGCAACCTCTTCGACCTCCTCATCCTCGCCGTCGACGAACTCCTCTACCTCGACGGGCCGCTCCTCGCCGTGTCACCCCTCACGCCGTATCCGCCCTGTGCGCCATCGTCATGACCGCGGCGATCGTCGTCGGGCTCTCGTACGGGCCTACCGGCCCGTTGTGGCGCCGCGTGGACGGAATCCGCAGGAGCCTGTTCGCGCTCCATCTTCTCAACCGTTGCGTCCTTTTCCGGCATGGCGGATAGCCACTGGCACACCGAATCGGCTGCGGCGGCGCTCGCCGCCCTCGACGCCTCCCCGCAGGGACTGACCTCCGCCGAGGCGAAGCAACGCCTTGCGCAGCACGGCCCCAATGCGCTGCCGGAGGGCCGCCGGCGCTCGCCGCTGCGCATGCTCGTCGACCAGTTCGCCGACTTCATGATCGTGGTGCTGATCGCCGCAGCGGTGGTCTCCGGCATCGTCGGCGAGCCCTCGGACACCATCGCCATCGTCGTCATCGTCCTGCTCAACGCCGTCATCGGCTTCGTGCAGGAATGGCGCGCCGAACGCGCCATGGCGGCGCTGCGCCTGATGGCCGCGCCGACGGCACGGGTGCGTCGCGACGACGCGGTGGCAATGCTGCCGGCCGACCAACTGGTGCCGGGCGACATCGTGCTTCTGGAAGCGGGCAACGGGGTGCCGGCGGACCTGCGCCTCCTCGAGGCGGCGCAGTTGCGTTGCGCCGAGGCGGCGCTCACCGGCGAATCGCAGCCGGTGGAGAAGCGCACCGAGGCCCTGCTCGATGCCCGGCTGGCGTTCGGTGACCGCGCCAACATGGCGTGGAAAGGCACGCTCGTGGCCAACGGCCGCGGGGTCGGCCTGGTCGTCGCCACGGGGCTCGCCACCGAGCTCGGCCGCATCGCTCGCCTGCTCGAAGGCGCGGAGGAAGTGAAGACGCCGCTGCAGAAGCGCCTCGCCCGCTTCGGCGCGCGGCTGGCCTGGGCCGTGCTGGGGATCTGTGCGATCGTGTTCGTCGCCGGGCTGGCGCGCGGCGAGCCGCCGGCGCTGATGTTCCTCACGTCGGTGAGCCTGGCCGTGGCGGCCGTTCCCGAGGCGCTGCCGGCCGTGGTGGCCATCTCGCTCGCGCTGGGCGCCGCCAAGATGGTGAAGCAGAACGCCCTCATCCGCCGCCTGCCGGCGGTGGAGACGCTCGGCTCGATCACCTTCATCTGCTCGGACAAGACCGGCACATTGACGCAGAACCGCATGCACGCGGAAGTCTTCTGGACCGACGGCGAGGACCTGCACCGCGAGCCCTGGCTCAGCCTGCTGCGCGCGCTCGTGCTGGTCAACGACGCCGCGCCCGACGCCGCCGGGCGCCTCGGCGGCGACCCGACCGAAGTGGCGCTGCTGGAAGCGGCGCGCCTTCGCGGCGTGGACTTCGAGGCACTGCGCCGTCAGTCGCCCCGGCACGCCGAGTTTCCCTTCGATTCCGAGCGCAAGCGCATGGCGACGGTGCATGCGCGCGACGAAGGCTGGCTTGCCTGCGTCAAGGGTGCGCCGGAAGCGGTCCTCGAGCGCTGCGCATGGCGGCTCACCGCGCAGGGGCCGGGTCCCTTCGCTGCGGAGGAAGCCCTGGGCCAGGCCGAGCGCCTGGCGGCGCGGGGCCTGCGCGTGCTGGCCTTCGCCGAGCGGCGCCTGGACCGGCTTCCGGCGAGCATCGAGGAAGCGGAGCGCGACCTCACCTTCCTCGGCCTCGTCGGCCTGATGGACCCGCCGCGCGAGGAAGCCGCCGATGCCGTGGCCGAGTGCCTCGCCGCCGGCATCAAGCCGGTGATGATCACCGGCGACCATCCGGCCACGGCGCGCGCCATCGCCGAGCGGCTCGGCATCCTCGACCAAGGCGGCCGCGTGGTCACCGGGGTCGGGCTGGCGGCGCTCTCCGACGAGGCTTTCGCCGCGCAGGTCAAGGACGTCCGCGTCTACGCCCGCGTCGACCCGGAGCAGAAGATCCGCATCGTGCAGGCACTGCAGGCGGCGGGCGAGTTCGCCGCCATGACCGGCGACGGCGTGAACGACGCGCCGGCGCTGAAGGCCGCCGACATCGGCGTGGCGATGGGCAAGGGCGGCACCGACGTCGCACGCGAGGCCTCGCACATGGTGCTGCTCGACGACAACTTCGCCTCCATCGTCCATGCCGTGCGCGAGGGCCGGCGCATCTTCGACAACATCCGCAAGTTCATCAAGTACACGATGACCAGCAACTCGGGCGAGATCTGGGTGATCTTCCTCGCTCCCTTCCTCGGCCTGCCCATGCCGCTGCTGCCCATCCACATCCTGTGGATCAACCTCGTCACCGACGGCCTGCCGGGACTCGCGCTGGCGGCCGAGGGTGGCGAGCGCAACCTGATGAGCCGCCCGCCGCGACGCCCGGACGAGAACATCTTCGCCCACGGCATGTGGCAGCACATCGTCTGGGTCGGCCTGACCATGGGCGCGGTCTGCCTCGTCCTGCAGGCCTGGTCGCTCGGCCGCAGCGGCGCGCACTGGCAGACCATGGTGTTCACCGTGCTGTGCCTGTCGCAGCTCGGCCACGCGCTCGCGATCCGCTCCGAGCGCGACTCCACGTTCCGCCTCGGCTTCTGGTCCAATCCGGTCCTCATGGCGACGGTGCTGTTCACCCTCGGCCTGCAACTGGCGACGATCTACGTGCCGGCCTTCAATCCCGTCTTCAAGACCGAGACGCTCGACCTCGACGAGCTCCTGCTCTGCCTGGTTGCCTCGACCGTGGTGTTCTTCGCCGTCGAAGTGGAGAAGTGGGCCGTGCGGCGCGGCTGGCTCTATCGGGCCGGGGCGGCACGCTGACCGTTCACGCTCGCGTCTTGCCCGTCCCTCGGATCCGGGCGGGCGGCGGCGATGCGTGCGGTGTCACCGCGCCCCGCGGTTCGGAACTCCCGCGTCGCTGAGCGCAGGCCCGTAGTACATGCGACGCACGCCCGCTTCGGCGGCCGCGGCCTCGCACAGCCCACAGGGCCGCGAGGTGGAGTACAGCACGGCCCCGTCGAGATCCCTGCGGCCGAGCCTGCGGCGGGCATCGCGGATCGCTTCGCGTTCGGCGTGGGCATCGGGGTCGCCGTTCTTGACGACGCGGCTCGGGCCCTCTCCGACGAGGTGACCGTCCAGCACCAGGACGGCACCGTAGGGCTGGTCGCCCCATGACTGCGCAAGGCGTCTCATGGCCGCAGCCGCTTCGTACCAGCGGCGATCGGGTACGGCCGATTCCTTCTGCGCGCGCGCCGACGTGGCGATGCCGGCAAGCACCACGGCAAGCGATCGGGCGAGCACACGCCTGCGTGCGACCCCCGCGGGGGAGCTACACCGCGGCCCGTTCGGCGGGGATGGGGCACCCGACCCGACGGGTTCCTCCGGATTGCGATGCCGTGGCTTCATCTGCTTTCAGCCGGCTGCCAGAGCTCGACGGTGTTGCCCGCGGAGTTTTATCAACGCACGACTCCGCTCGCCCGCCGCCTCGCAGCGGGCGTACGGTCGGTGATCGTCGCCAATCGGTTGCCCTGGCATGTCGTGCAACTGGGATGCAGGACGGAGTACCGGTTCAGCCCCGTCCCGGCGCGCAACGGCAGCGAGGCCAAGGCGGCGTTCGACGCCCAACTCGACCGCTATCTCCATCTGGCCGCAATGAACCGGGGGGTCCTGATCACGCCGTTCCACAACATGGCCTTGCTCTGCGTAGACGCCACCGAGGCGGACGCCGAATACCACACCGATGTCTTTGCCGATTGCGTCAGGGCGCTGGTCCGATCGGGGTGTCTGCCTTGACCCGGTGCCGTCGTGACCGGTTCCGCGGGTGGGACCGTGCTGCGGCGCCGACCACGCTCGCGTCCGTCGCGCAGATCCTGGCGCGCGGAGACGACTGCAACCGCCGCCACACCACCCGGGAAGCAGGGCGCCGCAATTCGCTGCTTCGTTGCTGAACGACGTGTCTGCGACCGAGCCGGCCGCGGCTGCGCAGGAGCTGTTGGCGGCGAAACCGCGCGCAGCGGATACAGGGACTGACGCCGCCGGCACCGCTGGCGCTGCCGCCAACGGCAGCTGGCCCGGGTGGCGAAACCCGTCGAGGTTCACGGTTGCGAGCTCAAGCGCGGCGCACGCACTTCGCGTAGAGGTCGGGGAGGCGACGCGCGGGATCGTAGCGCCGTTTCAGCGCGAAATACGCGTCGTGGTCGAACAGCCTCCAGAACTCGTCTTCGGTGTAATACGAATCGGAGTAGAGCGATTTCACGCCCGAGAGCTCGGCCACTCGGCGCTCGATCCGCCGGTTGAGCGCGCCGGGCGCTGTCGGCTCGCGGTGGTTGACGACGTCCCAGAAGCCGAAGTTCACGTAAGTCGTGCCGGGGCGCAGCGGAAACAGCGTCGCGGGGCGCGCCGGGTTGGGCGCCCGGATCGGGCAAAGCCAGATCGGCAGCACGCCGACCTCGACCAGGAGGAAATCGAGGAACTCGGCGGCACGCGCGAACGGGATATCGACGTCCTGGATCACCGACTCGGGATAGCGACCGCGCAGTCGCGACAGCGCGCGGGTGACACCCCAGCGGCTGTTCCAGCGCATGATCCGCTGGTAGGTGAGCGAATTCAGCCGTGAGCGGCCGAGGATTCGACGAACGAGCGGGTGCTGTGCGCCGACGTTCCTGGAGCACCAGAACCAGTCGGTGTCCCAGCGCCACAGGAAATCGCGTGTCGCGAGCCAGTCCACGTCGCGTTCGCGCAACGAACGCCAGAACATGTGCTCGAACGTGTAGTCACTGGTGTGCGGCGCCTCGGCGACGAAGCGGCCGGTCGTGACGACGATCTCCCCGGGGCCAAAAACGACACCGTCGAGGAAGTCGGCGTCACCAAGCGCGCAATGCCGGGCAATCGCCGCGAACGCCTCGTCGGCGCGCGCATGGCGCGCGTGGGCGAGCGCCACGCAAGGCTGCACCGGGAGCGTGCGCATGGTTACCGCGAGCGCGTAGCCCAGCGTGCCGTACGAGTTGGCGAAGCCGAGGAAGAGATCGCGGTGCTCGTTGTCGACGGTGCAGGTGACGATGCGGCCGTCGCCGGTCAGCACGTCGAGCGCCACGACCGCGTCGTGGACGAGGCCCTGCCGGAAAGAAGTCGCCTCTATGCCCACGCCGGCGAGCGCTCCGCCGACCGTGATCGACTTCAACTGCGGCACGACGGCCGGCATCGTGCCCTGCGCGAGCGTCGCGTCGGCGGCCACCTCGAACGTCGTCATGCCCTCGACCTCGACAAGCCCCAAGGCGTGGTCGACGCGGATCACATCGCCGAATCCGGACAGATCGATGCGCGGCGGCACCCGCGGCGCGCGGCTACGGAAGAGGTTCGAGGTCCGCTTGGCGAGTCCGAATGCCGGTGCGCCGTCCGCGGCGACGCCTTCCGCCCCGCGTACCGTGAGGGCGGCTGCAAGCCGCGCCTTCTTTGCCGCGTAGGTCATCGGCGCGCGGCGTAGAGGTGCGCGCGTGTCATCGGCTCGCTGGGACCGACGTTCCCCTTGCTGACCGTGACCTGGAACAGGTGAGTACGGCCGTACGGCGAGCGGAACATCTCCGCGCACGACCATAGGTAGGTCCGCCACGTGCGGCGGAAACGCTCGTCGAAGCGCTGCGGGTCGAGCGCGCGGATTCGCTCCCAGCGGGCGTCGAAGCGCTCGGCCCAGCAGTCGAGTGTCAGCGCGTAGTGGCGGCGCAGGTTTTCGACGTCGAGGACCTCGAGGCCGCAGCGCTCCATCCAGTCGAGCGCCTGCGCGAGGCTCGGGATCCATCCGCCCGGAAAGATGTGCTTGCGGATGTAGAACTCGGTGTCGCTGACGCCGACATGACCGATGAAGTGGATGACGCCAAGACCGCCGGCCTTGAGGGCGTTTGCGTGTGCAAGGATGACGTCGGGCAACTGGTCGCGGCCGGCGTGCTCCAGTGTGCCGATCGAAAGCAGCTTGTCGTACTGGCCGGGGATCTCGCGGAAGTCGCACTCGACGACGGAGAGCTTGCCGGCAAGGCCTCGGCGCGCGATCTCGGCGTCGAGCTCCGCGACCTGCTCCGTGGTCGTGTTGATGCCCGTACCGCATGCGCCGTAATGTTCCCACGCGTGGAAAAGCAGCCCGCCCCAGCCCGTGCCGACGTCGACGAACGTCTCGCCGGGTGCGAGTCGTGCCTTTCGACACACGTGGTCCATCTTGCTACGCTGCGCCTCTTCGAGCGTCGTGACGCCCTCGCTCCAGTAAGCGCACGTGTACAACATCGCCGGCTCGTCCAGCCACAACGCGTAGAAGGGGCGGCCGAGCCCGTAGTGGGCGCGGGCATTGGCCTTGGCCCGTACGGGCAACCGGTTCGAAAAGCGCCACTCGTGCCACGCGTTGCGCACGCGCACCAGGACGTTGGCGTCGGCGTCGAAGCCAGCGTCCATTCCGGCGCGAAAGGCGAGCGCAAGCTCCCCGTCGATGTCGACGCCGCCGTTGAAATAGCTCTCGATCAGTCCGACGTGACCGAACGCCTGCAGTCGACGCATCGCCGCGCGCGTCCGGAACTCGAGTTCAAACGCGAAAGGCGCATCGCCGCTGCGGTAATCGGTGCCGTCCGGAAAGACAACGCGGAACGGCACTGCCGTTCGCGCTCCGATCGCCGCGAACAGCCGCGCCCGACCGCCACGGCGGGCGTCCGGCACGGCAGTCGGAGAGCGGAGCGAGGGTGCAGCGGATCGTGGGCTCAAAACCGCCTCTGCCGGCAAGCACGCCCGCCGGCTTCAAGTTCGGCTCCATTATGCTCCGCGGAGCACCTGCGTGCGCGGGCGCTTGACACGACCCGACGCCAGCCGGAAGATGGCACGGCTCGCGCGCTTTGCGTCGCGATGCCGATTTGCAGATGGCCCCCGACCTGCTCAAGAACAGCGTGACGCGCTCGCTCGTGGCCGCGTTCGTGAGCGAGGATCAGGTCGAAGCGATGGTTCGGCCGGTGTTCGAGCGCTACGGGCTTTCGCCCGAGGAGATCGAAGCGCTCGTGGCGCAGACCCGCGCCAACGTCCGCGCCTGGAAGGCAGCGGCGGGCGTCGACGTTCCGGGCATGGCCGCCGCCGCAGCTTCGGGTCTGCTCCATGCGCTCGGAATCCCGACGCGCAACGAGCTCGACGAGCTCGCCCGGCGCCTCGATGCGCTCGCCGCGCAGCGTGGCTGCGCCACCGCAGCGCCCGCCCCCGCCCCCGCCCCTCCCCGCGCCCCCGGCGCGCGAAGCTGAGGCTTCCGGACCATGGTCGCGGTCAGCACCCTCGCGCGACTGCCGCAGACGCTGCGCAACCTGCAGCGGCTGCGCGACATCCTCTCGGTCATCACCAAGTACGGCTTCGAGGGCGTCGTACTCCGGCTCGGCCTCGAGGGGTACGTCGATCAGGCGCGCCGGCTGCTCCGGCTCTCGGTGAAGCCGAGCGCCGAGTGGCAGCGCTATACGGTCGAGCAGCGGATCCGCATGATCGTCGAGGAACTCGGCCCGACGTTCATCAAGTTCGGGCAGATCCTCGCGACCCGGCCGGACCTCGTGCCGATGAGCCTGATCCTGGAGCTGCGCAGGCTCCAGGACGACGTGCCGGCGTTTGCACTGAGCGAGGCGCGCGCCGTCATCGAGAGCGAGCTCGGCGGCCCGGTCGACCAGTTCTTCGCGACGTTCGACGAGCGGCCGCTCGCCGCAGCGTCCATCGCCCAGGTGCACCGTGCTACGCTGCCGACCGGCGAGCGCGTCGTCATCAAGGTGCAGCGCCCCGGTCTTCAGAAGATCATCGGCAACGACCTCGAGATCCTGGCCTTCCTGGCCAATCTCGTTCACGACAGCATTCCCGAATCGCGCCGGTTCGATCCGAAGGGCCTGGTGGCGAACTTCGCCCAGTCGATCGTCAAGGAGGTCGACTTCACGCGCGAGGCGTTCAACACCCTCACGTTCCAGCAGAATTTCAGGGACACGCCGTGGATGAAGGCGCCCACGGTCTACTCCGCGCTCTCCACGTCGAAAGTCCTGACGATGGAGTTCATCGACGGCATCAAGGTGTCGAACCTGACCGCCATCGACGCGGCCGGCCTCGACCGCAGGCTGCTGGCCACCCGCGGCACCGAGGCAGTCCTCAAGATGATCTTCGCGGACGGCTTCTTCCACGCCGACCCGCACCCCGGAAACATCTTCGTGCTGCCCGGGAACGTCATCTGCCTCATCGACTACGGGATGATGGGCAGCATCGACGACGAGCGCGTCGACGAGCTCCTGGTGTTCCTCGTGGGATTGCTCACCGGGGACATGGACCGCGTCGTACAGCTCTTCTACCGCCTCGAGCTGATCGACGACCGGGTCGACGTCCGCGCCCTCAAGGCCGAGGGCAAGGCGCTGCTGGACCGCTACGGGCGGCAGTCGCTCACGAACGTCGACATGGCGGTGTTCATCACCGAGGTGTTCGAAACCGTCCAGCGTCACCACGTGGCGCTGCCCGCGGACCTCCTACTCATGGCCAAGGCCTTGGCGACGATCGAGGGCATCGCCCAGGAGCTCTATCCCGAGTACGACCCGCTCAGCGAGATGCGGACCTACCTGCTCCGGATCTACGCCAAGCGCCTCACGAATCCCGCGTACCTCTTCAAGGGCGTCTACCACGCCGTCGACTCGTACGTGTACCTGTTGCGCAAGCTGCCGCGCGAGCTCGAGTCGATCGTGTCCAAGCTGCGCAAGGGCGAGCTCAGCCTGCGCCTCGAGGACGTCGAAGGCCGGCGTGCGCTTGACACGACCCGGTGCCCGCCGGAAGATGGGACGACCCCGCGTGTTCGCGTCGCAATGCCGATTCGTTCATGGTCGCCGACTTGCTCAAGGACAGCGTGACCCGCTCGCTCGTGGCCGCGTTCGTAAGCGAAGATCAGGTCGAAGCGATGGTTCGGCCGGTGTTCGAGCGGTCCGGGTTTTCGTCCGCGGAGATCGAAACGCTCGTGGCGCAGACCCGCGCCAACGTCCGCACCTGGAAGGCAGCCGCGGGCGTCGACGTTCGGGGCCTCGCCGACGCCGCAGCTTCGGGCCTGCTGCACGCGCTCGGATCCCGACGCGCAACGAGGTCGACGAACTCGCCCGGCGCCTCGACGCGCTCGCCCGAGTCGCGGCTGCGCCGCGGCAGCGCCGACGCCCGCCCCTCCCGCGCCTCCGGCGCGCGGAGCTGAGTCTCCCGGAGCATGGTCGCCGTCAGCACCCTCGCGCGACTGCCGCAGACCCTGCGCAACCTGCAGCGGCTGCGCGACATCCTCTCGGTCATCACCAAGTACGGCTTCGAGGGCGTCGTACTCCGGCTCGGCCTCGAGGGCTACGTCGATCAGGCGCGCCGGCTGCTCCGGCTCTCGGTCAAGCCGAGCGCCGAGTGGCAACACTACACGGTCGAGCAACGGATCCGCATGATCATCGAGGGGCTGGGTCCAACGTTCATCAAGTTCGGGCAGATCCTCGCAACCCGCCCGGACCTCGTGCCGATGAGCCTGATCCTGGAGTTGCGCAGACTCCAGGACGACGTGCCGGCGTTTTCCCTGAGCGAGGCGCGCGCCGTCATCGAGAGCGAGCTGGGCGGCCCGGTCGACCAGTTCTTCGCGACGTTCGACGAGCGGCCGCTCGCCGCGGCGTCGATCGCCCAGGTGCACCGTGCGACGCTCAAGACCGGCGAGCGCGTCGTCATCAAGGTGCAGCGCCCCGGTCTTCAGAAGATCATCGGCAACGATCTCGAGATCCTGGCCTTCCTGGCCGATCTCGTTCACGACAGCATTCCCGAGTCGCGCCGGTTCGATCCGAAGGGCCTGGTGGCCAACTTCGCCCAGTCGATCGTCAAGGAGGTCGACTTCACGCGCGAGGCGTTCAACACCCTCAAGTTCCAGCAGAATTTCCGGGACACGCCGTGGATGAAGATTCACACGGTCTACTCCGCGCTCTCCACGTCGAAAGTCCTGACGATGGAGTTCATCGACGGCATCAAGGTGTCGAACCTGGAGGCCATGGACGAGGCCGGCCTCGACCGCAAGCTCCTGGCCACGCGCGGCACCGAGGCAGTCCTGAAGATGATCTTCGCGGACGGCTTCTTCCACGCCGACCCGCACCCCGGAAACATCTTCGTGCTGCCCGGGAACGTCATCTGCCTCATCGACTACGGGATGATGGGCAGCATCGACGACGAGCGCGTCGACGAGCTCCTGGTGTTCCTCGTGGGATTGCTCACCGGGGACATGGACCGCGTCGTACAGCTCTTCTACCGCCTCGAGCTGATCGACGACCGGGTCGACGTCCGCGCCCTCAAGGCCGAGGGCAAGGCGCTGCTGGACCGCTACGGGCGGCAGTCGCTCACGAACGTCGACATGGCGGTGTTCATCACCGAGGTGTTCGAAACCGTCCAGCGTCACCACGTGGCGCTGCCCGCGGACCTCCTACTCATGGCCAAGGCCTTGGCGACGATCGAGGGCATCGCCCAGGAGCTCTATCCCGAGTACGACCCGCTCAGCGAGATGCGGACCTACCTGCTCCGGATCTACGCCAAGCGCCTCGCGAATCCCGCGTACCTCTTCAAGGGCGTCTACCACGCCGTCGACTCGTACGTGTACCTGTTGCGCAAGCTGCCGCGCGAGCTCGAGTCGATCGTGTCCAAGCTGCGCAAGGGCGAGCTCAGCCTGCGCCTCGAGGACGTCGAAGGCCGG
>CAVQLG010000025.1:0-83397 GCA_963713275.1 uncultured beta proteobacterium | reverse complement strand
ATCTAGCCCTACCTTCGCAAGATCTTGTGGACAGTCTGCTGTTTTCGCCCGTGGATCAAGGCTTTCTTGGCCGTGCGGTAATAGATGAAAGAATATCTGGACTCCACTTGTCGAGCTCGAAGACCTTCACTGCCCGGCGCTGCTCAGCCGTGAGTTCGGGTGCCAGCATCACGGTGGGCCGCCTACCGGGGCCGCCGGTCGTGGTCCGCACCAGCGTGACCTTGATGCCCTCCAGGCTTTTCATCATGCCGCGGGCCGAAGCGTCGGGTGCGAGCGCGATGCGTGCCAGGCTCACGAGCATCAAACCCAAAACGGTCGCGAACGTGTGCAGCCGTAGCGAGCCGTCGGCCCACTGGTGCGACGGCCCCCAGGGCACCACGCCGCCCTTCTTGGCTCGGCGGAACAGCTCTTCGACGTTCCACTGACCGCGGAAGGCGTAGACGATGCGCCCCGTGCTCCAGTTGTGGCGATCCGTGCACAGCACCCGCCGGCCCAGCCGGGTCTTCTCCAGCTCACGACGCTTGGCGGCATCGACTTCCCAATGCAGGGTCGGCGCTTGGTCGGTGCCCGCGATGGTGGGCACGACGAAGCTCGACAAATGTTCCCGAGCGAGAGCCTTCTTGACTCGGTCTTCGAGACGGCTACGCGAGATGCGCCCCTTTTGGCACAGTGCCTCGAGCTTACGCAGTTCCACCTTGGCTTTGATCAGCGCTGCCGCGATTCCTCGCTTTTGCCCTTGCAGCAGCTCTTGGCTCTCCACCACGACCAGCGTACGGTCGAGTTCGCCCACGCTGGTTCGCACGCGCGCGGCCCGGACCGCGCTGAGCTTGCCCGACAGCGGCTTCATCGCGCCGCGCCGCGCGGCCATCTGCAGCGCCTGCTCCGCTGCCTTGTGTCCAAGCGGCAGAGAGATGAGGCTGTAGTAGCCTGCGGCGTCGAGATCGAGCTCCAGTTGCGGGCTCCAAAACCCACCGTCTCGCACCAGCGTGCGCTGGGCCGGCCGCCGCCGATCCTCGCCGCTGTCCAGCGCCTGATGCAACTGCGCCAGTCCCTCGAGGCAGGCACCCAGCACGGCTTGGTCCGCGCCGTTGCCGTTGTAGGTCCGGTACAGCAGCGGCACATGCCCGGTCTCGCTGACCAAGACGCCCAGCCCAACCACCCGCAGATCCTTGCGCTTGCTCTTGGCGTGTCCGCGCTGGGCGAGATCGCCAGGCGTCAGCGAGTCGATGTGGGTGTCGAAGTTCGTCGTGTCGAACGCCAGCACGTCCACCGAAAGCTCGAACCGGGCCACCACCGCTTTGGCGATCGCCAGCTGAGCTTGCTCCAAGTCGTCTTCGGTGACCTGTTGGGCGACGCGATAAAACGCCTGCCCCGTGAACGTAGATCCAGGCAGGCACGACACGCGCGGCAAGCTCGCATCGAGAAAGTCACCCAGGTCGCGCTTGGGTCCCGGCGAGCAGGCCCGTTGAATCGCCACCGCCACAGCCAACTCGCCCACCGAGGGGCCGCCCTTGGCCCCTACGCCACCGCAGGCTCGATCGATGTGCGCAACCAGATCGAGCTGCTCGGCCACCCAAACCAAAGCGCCGACATCACCCAGCGCACGCGTGCCAACCGTGCAGGTGGCACCGAGATCGGCCACTGGAGGGGGCGTAGCCGGCCCGAGCACAACCTGACGCGCCACCGAGCGCCGTTGTTGCGAATCCCACACTGACTGCGCCGCGATGCGATAGCGACGGCCGCCGACTTCTCGTTCGAATATGTGCATGTTCGTTCATGTAGCATACTCGAAGCGATAAACAAGCGAAAGCCCAGTGTTCATGCGGCCCAGCGGCCAGGCGCATGTCCACTCGTCTACAGGATTGCGAAGGTAGGGCTAGGGGGGGTGACGCCGGCCGCAACGACGAGCGGCAGGTCGAACGCACGCTCGGCAAACCACACGGCGGCGATCGCCGCGATGGCGACCGAGCCGCCGGCGAGCGCGAACCGCCGGTACGCGCGCGAACCGCGCACTAGCCAGGCGATCGCGACGAAGGGGATGACGATGGCGAGCTGTCCGAACTCGACTCCGGCGTTGAACGCCGCGAGCGAGACCAGGCGTGCGCCTGCGGGCAGGCCCAGCTCGCCGAGCGCGCCGGCGAAGCCGAAGCCGTGGACGAGGCCGAAGCCGAAGGCGACGACCCAGCGCGCGCCGCCGAAGACCGGCCGGAGGTTGTTGAGCGCCGCGAGCACGACCGACAGCGCGATCGCCGGCTCGACGAGGCGATCGGGCAGGCGCACGAGATCGAGCGCCGCCAGCGCGAGCGTGACCGAATGGGCGATCGTGAACGCCGTCACGGTCTTGGCGAGGTCGCCCAGCGCGCCGGCGAACGTCGGCGCGGGCTGCCAGGCGCCGTCGCGGCGGACGAGCACCGCCGGAAGCAGCAGCGACACGAGGAACAACAGATGGTCATACCCCGACCCGATGTGACGCACACCCTCCCGCGCGAACGCCATGACCTGAGCGGTCGTGCCGCGCTGCAGCGTGAGGTAGCCGTCGCTCGCCTTGTGCGCCCGCCGGCGGCGCCCGGTGCGCGCCACCAACGGCTGCGGCTCATGAGCGGCTCCCGAGAAGACGCGCCAGTGCTACGTCCTCGAGCCCGGTGGCGCGCTACCAATCCTCGACCACCCGCAACGCGGCCGCGTCCCGGGCAGCGCGCCCGGCGGCCGCGAGCACGCGGGCGTCGGCCGGCTCGCGCTGCACGTCGAAATTGGCACGGGCGAGCGCCACGGCGCGCGCCGGGTCGTTGTCGATCGCGAGCGCGATCAGCGCCTCCTCCCGCCGGTGCAGGCCATCCCCCCGACGCCGTGCTCGATCACGACGGGCACGGCCCGGCACGCGCGTCCGATCCGCGGCGCAGCAACGCGGCCAGGACGCGGGCGCAGTGCACGGAAGCCGGGATTGCACAAGCTCGCATCCGACCATGACCGGACGCAGCGCAGTCCGGTGAGTCGTCCGAAAACCGGACAGTGTTACGTCACGGGCGCCAGGGCGAGGGTTCCCCGGCCTGCTGCTCCGGTCGGCCGACCGCGCCCGGAAGGTCTGCGCTGCGTGAACGAGGGCGGGTCAGCGAGGCGGCTGGGCGAGCCGCTCGAGCATGCCGCGGACCGCGCGGATCTGCGCTCCGGCGCGTGTCGCGTACGCGGGTCCGGTGTAGCCCCACCAATCCCAGCACGCACGCGGGTTGAACACGAAGTTTCCGCCCCACCCCCCGCCCCAGCCGTTGCGCGCGCTCGTCTGCGGAAAGAGCAGCACCAGCCGGTTCGAGTCGGCCCATCGCATGTACCCGGATTCGCGTACGAACTGCTCGCCGATCGACTCCGCCGCCTGCCGGCAGCCGTGGAACGCGACGTGCGCGCGGCAGCCCCCTGTCTCGCACGCTTTCGGCACGTAGGCAAAACCCCTATCGGCAAGGCTGACGGCGTAGGCGTTGCCGTTCGCGAACTCGCGCTGGTCGAAGCGCACGAGCTGACCCTCGGGCTTCGCGGCCGGGGGTGCGAGCGCCCCGTAGATGTGCTCGAGGAGCTTGCCGGCCGCGTCGAAATCGCAGTCGTTGATGAAAGGGGGCGTGGTGACCTCGCAGGCGCCGCCCGCGTCGGCCGTGACCATCGCATGGCCGGCCGGCACGGTGTCCACGGACGCGACGTTCGCCGCCGGGACGAACTCGAGGTAGTAGCGCCGCGCCGCGTCCACCACGGAGGGACTCACGGTGCGGTCCATGGTGCCGGAGAAGAGCCACACGCGGGCGCCGGCGAGGTTCGCGGTCGAATCGACCTGACCCGACGCGGCGAAAGCCGCGGTGACCGCCGCCAGCACTTCGGTGGCCGGCATCGGGGTGAACCTCGACGGCTGCATGCAGTTGAGCATTGCACCGGCGGCGCTTCCCTGGGCGCAGAAGTACGGGCCGCCCGCGATGACGCCGACCCCGCGCACGAGCGAGGAATGCGCGACGTGGAACTGCACGGCCATGAAGCCGCCCGACGAGGTGCCCGAGACCGACGTCTGTCGGAGATCGACGCCCAGCGCCGGCAGGCGCTCGCCGGCATGCCCCGTCGCGGCGGCTAGGAATGCCGTGAGCAGGAGCGCGCGCACGCGCCGGCGCGGCGCCGGCAGCCCTCGGCGCGAGCGCCCTGTGGCGCGCGACACGCCGCCCGGCGCGAAGCGTACTGCGCGAGATCGGTCGAACATGGCACCCCGGACCGACGCGGGCGAGTGACCCGCAACGACCCAGTATGACCCATCTGCAGGACGCGGGACACCGTGCGGCGCAAAGCCCCGATTCGGCGCCGCGCCGGTCGACGCGGCGGCAGGGCAGCGTTTCGGCGGTGCACCGCCGCCGCTCGAGCGCGGGCGGACTATAATCGCCGGCGTGAACGCGCCAGCCATCCTTCGCACCCGCGAACTGCGTCAGGTCGAACAGGACTACGCGCACCTGCCGCTGATGGAACGTGCCGGCCTTGCCGCCGCGCACCTCGCGCGCGAGATGGTGGGCGAGGCGCCAGCCCGGGTTCTCGTGCTCGCGGGCCCGCGCAACAACGGAGGCGACGCCTTCGTCGTCGCGCGCTGGCTCGGCGAGTGGTTCTTCGACGTGACGGTCGCGTTCCGCGGCGACGCGGCCGCCCTCTCCGCGGACGCGGGCGCCGCGTTTCGCGCCTTCGTCGCCGCCGGCGGCGCGACGGTCGACGACATCCCTGCGGACTGGCGGGGCGAGCTCGTCGTCGACGGGCTGTTCGGCATCGGCCTCGCGCGGGCGATCGACGGCGCCTACGCGCGCTGGATCGAATGGGCGAACGCCTCGCGCGTGCCGATCCTCGCGCTCGACGTTCCCAGCGGGCTCGACGCCGACACCGGCGACGCGCAGGGTCCCTGCATCCTCGCGGCGAAGACCGCCTCGTTCATCTCGTGGAAGCCTGGGCTGCTCACCGGCGACGGGCCCGATCGCTGCGGCGAAGTGGTCGTGCTCGACCTCGGGCTCGACCTCGGCGCCACGCCGGGAGGCGGTGCGCTCCTGCGCTGGCCGGAGCTCGCGCGCGAGCTGCCCGCGGTGCTGCGGCGCC
Source organism: uncultured beta proteobacterium (assembly GCA_963713275.1). GTDB lineage: Bacteria > Pseudomonadota > Gammaproteobacteria > Burkholderiales > Casimicrobiaceae > CAIWHR01. The sequence goes on along the minus strand of CAVQLG010000025.1, from coordinate 78,300 downwards.
AGCGCCGCAACGTGCACAAGGGCAGCTTCGGGACGCTGGGCATCATCGGCGGCAGTTCGGGCATGACGGGCGCGGCGCTCCTCGCCGGACGGGCCGCGTTGCACACCGGCGCAGGCAAGACGCTGGTCGGGCTCCTGGCCGGCGGCGAACTCGCTTTCGACCCGGCGACGCCGGAACTCATGCTGCGCGAGGCGGAAGCCGTGCTCGAAGCACCGCTCGAGGCGTTGGTCTGCGGCCCGGGGCTGGGCAGCGGCGAGCGCGCCGTCGCGCTCGTGCGCCGCGCCCTCGCCCGACCGGTGCCGCTGCTGCTCGACGCCGACGCGCTGAACCTGATCGCCGCCACCCCGGCACTGGCAGTCCTCGCCCACGACCGCGCGTGCCCCACGCTCGTGACGCCGCATCCGGGCGAAGCCGCACGCCTGCTGGGAGTTGCCCGGGACGAGGTGCAGCGCGACCGGCTGGCGGCAGCGGCGGAGCTCGCGCAGCGCCTGCGCGCTTCGGTCGCGCTCAAGGGCGCGGGCACCGTGCTCGCGCACCCGGACGGCCGTTTCGGCATCAACGCGAGCGGCAACTCGGGACTCGCGTCGGGTGGCACCGGCGACACGCTCGCAGGATTCGTCGGCGCCCTGCTCGCGCAGGGCATCGCCGGCCCTGACGCGCTCGCGCTCGCCGTGTGCCTGCACGGCGCCGCGGCGGACGCCCTCGTGGCCCGCGGCGAGGGTCCGCTCGGACTCACCGCGGGCGAGCTGCCGATCATCGCGCGCCGGCTGCTCAACGCGGCCGCCGGTACCCATCGGGCCGCCGCGGGCGATCGATCCACCGCGCAAGAAGGCTGAGCGACCCGCAGCCGCGTCCTCGGCCGCGAACGAACCCCGACTGCGGCAAAAGCCCGCGGTGAGCGGCGGGCGCGCGTGGGCCTGCCCGCCGCGCTTTACGGCACCAGGATCGTCGCGCCGACCGTGCCGCGCGCCTCGAGCGCGATGTGCGCGCCCGCGGCGTCCCGCAGGGCGAAGCGCTGGCGCGGCTCGCTGACGATCTTGCCGTCACGCACCAGACCGAACATCTCGTCGGCCATCGCCGTGAGCTCGGCCCGGGTCGCCGCGTAAGTGAACAGCGTCGGTCGCGTGGCGTAGAGGGAACCTTTCTGGGCCAGGATGCCGATGTCGAACGGCGGCACCGGGCCCGACGCCGCGCCGAACAGCACGTACATCCCGCGCGGCTGCAGGCAGTCGAGAGACGCCGGGAACGTGTCCTTGCCGATCGAATCGTAGACGACGGGAACGCCACGCCCGCCGGTGATCGCCTTCACGCGCTCGACGAAGTTCTCGCGCGTGTAGACGATCGTGTGCGCGCAGCCGTGCGAGTGCGCGAGCGCGGCTTTCGCGTCGGACCCGACGGTGCCGATCATGGTCACGCCCAGCGCCCGCGCCCACTGGCAGGCGATGAGGCCCACGCCTCCGGCCGCGGCGTGGAACAGGATCGTGTCGCCCGCGTGCAGCGGGCGTGTCTGGCGGAAGAGGTACTGGACCGTGAGCCCTTTGAGCATCAGCGTCGCCGCGGCGTCGTCGCTCACGCCGTCCGGAATCCTGACCAGCCGATCGGCCGCGAGCAGCCGCACGTCCGCGTAGCTGCCGAGCGCGCCGCCGCAGTAGGCCACGCGGTCGCCGAGGCGCACCCAGTCGACGCCCTCGCCCACCGCTTCGACGACGCCCGCCCCCTCGAGGCCGAGGCCCGACGGCAGGGGCACGGGGTACAGCCCGCTGCGGTGGTAGGTGTCGATGTAATTGACTCCGATCGCGGTATGCCGGACGCGCGCTTGCCCCGGCCCCGGATTGCCGACCTCGGTCGTCTCCAGTTTGAGCACTTCCGGGCCGCCGGTCTGGTGGAATCGAATCGCTTGGGTCATGGTGTTTCCTCGATTGGAGATGGATGCGTGCGGTACGGCGCCGGCGTGCGGATTCCTCGCTCCCGGTCAGGAGGCGAGCCAGCGCCAGGTGGCGAAGCCGGCGACGGTGAGCAGCAGCGAGCCGGCGAGATGGGCGGCGCCGAGCGCGATGCCCGCAAGGTAGTCGCCGCGCAGCAGGAGCTGGGTTACTTCCGAAGAGAACGTCGAAAACGTGGTCAGCCCGCCGAGGAAGCCCGTGATCGCGAACAGCCGCAGCTCGGGCGGCAGGTCGTGCCGTGCCGCGAAGAACGCCACGGCGATGCCGATTGCGTAGCCGCCGATCAGATTGGCGGCGAGCGTCCCGAGCGGGAATGGCGGCCACCGCGGATTGAGCCACGCCGACAGGCCCCAGCGCAGCCACGCGCCCAAGGCGGCCCCCACTCCGACAGCGGTGAATCCGGCGACCATCGGGGAATTATAGCGGGCCGCGGCGGCGTCCCGCCTCGCGCAGCCCGCGCACGCAGGTGTACGGTCGGGGCCGCAGCCGCAGCGCTGCGTCGCCACCAACGTTGATGACGATCAACGTGCGGCCGGCGCGGGGGGCCGACAATGGGAACTGCTGGCATCGCAGCGTGGGTTGAAGGAGGTTTACGATGACCCGACGCACGCCCAACTCCGCTCCGGCGGGGCTCTCCGCGCAAACCCGCCACCGTCCCGATCGGATCTACGACGACGAGCGGCACGATCCCTACCAGACCAACGGCAAGCACGCCGGAATCGTGCGCTGTTCCGACTGCGGCCTCGTGTACGAGACCGGCCGCTGGCATCGCGGACCCGCGCCGGAAGGCGCAGGCACCGCGCGCTGCCCCGCCTGCCGGCGCATCCGCGACCGCTTGCCGGCCGGCGAGTTGCTGCTCGACGGTCCCTTCGTGGCGGCGCATCGCGAGGAGTTGCTGCGCATCGCGCGCAACGAAGCCGAGCACGAAGAGGCCGAGCATCCGCTGCACCGGATCATAGAGGTCGAGGACCGCGGCGATGGCGTCGTGATCACGACGACGGACATCCACTTGCCGCAGCGGATCGGCGAGGCCGTACGGCGCGCCTGTCACGGCGAGCTGCAGGTTCGCTACGGCAGCGACGAGTACAGCGTGCGCGTGCACTGGCAGCGTTGATTCGCCGCGGGCCGGCCTTTTGTAACCGCACGCTGCCGGGTCCTGCCCGCCGGGGAGCGCTCGCGGGAGGGGCTCCTGTCCCGAGGGGCGCGGGCGGAGCGTGCGGCGGGCGTGGGGGCTGACGATGGACCCAGGCGAGAGCCCGCGACCGCCGTGCGCCGACGCGTCGGCCGCCAGGCTGCTGGCGCTGATCGCCGGGATGGTTCGCGAGTTGCACCCCGGCACGGAGCGGGCTGCGGTGGGCTTGGACGACGCCATCGAGACGACGCTGGGGCTCGACAGCGTGTCGCGCGTGGAGCTCCTGGCGCGCATCGAGCAGAGCTTCGGCCTGCGCCTGCCCGAGCAGCGGGTGGCCGCAGCACGAACGCCGCGCGATCTGCTCGACGCCATCGCCGCCGCGCACGGCGCTCCGCTCGCCGTGGCGCCCCTGCTTCCGCTGCCGGAGGCCGTCGTCGGCACGCCGGAGCGCGCGACGACGATGCTCGAGGCGTACTGCTGGCATCTCGAACACCACCCCGAACGCGAGCAGGTGCGGCTCATCGACGCGGACCGGACGCTTGCCTCGCTCACGTACGGTGCCCTGTGGCAGAGCGCCGGCCGGATCGCTGCAGGACTCGAGGCCGCCGGCGTCGGTCGCGGCGACACGGTGGCGCTGATGCTGCCCACCGGCGCGGCGTTCTTCGAAGCCATGCTCGGCACGTTGCGCCGCGGCGCCGTGCCGGTACCGCTGTACCCTCCGTGGCGCTGGTCGGACATCGGCGAGCACGTCCGCAGCCGCGCCGCGATCCTGGCCAACGCCCAGGCCCGGCTGCTGGTGACGGTGCCGGAGGCGTCGTTCGTGGGCAGGATCATCCGCGCCGAGCAGCCTTGGCTGCGCGGCGTCGTGAGCGTCGAGCAGCTGCGCGGCGGCGACACGGCCTCGGCGCTGCCACCGCTCGCCGGTCGCGACCTCGCGCTGCTCCAGTACACCTCCGGCAGCACGGGTGACCCGAAGGGCGTGATGCTCGCCCACGACAACCTGCTCGCGAACATCCGGGCGATGGGTCGCGCCGCCGCGGCGAGCTCGCGCGATCGCTTCGTGAGCTGGCTGCCGCTCTACCACGACATGGGACTGATCGGTGCCTGGTTCGGCACGCTGTACCACGCCATACCGCTGATCCTGATGGCGCCGGCCACGTTTCTCGCCCGTCCGGCGACGTGGCTGCAGGCGATTGCGCGCCATCGCGCGACGATTTCCGCCGGCCCGAACTTCGCCTACGAGATCGCCGCGACACGGATTCGTGACGAAGACCTCGAAGCCGTGGATCTCGCGAGCTGGCGCCTCGCGTTCAACGGCGCCGAGCCTGTCCGCGCCGCTACGCTGGAACGCTTCGCGGCGCGGTACGCGCGCTACGGGTTCGACCGGCGGGCGCTCACCCCCGTGTACGGGCTGGCCGAGTCGGCGGTCGGCCTCGCGTTCCCGCCGTTGCAGCGTGGTCCGCTCGTCGAGGCGGTCGATGGGCTCGCCCTCGCGCACCGCGGCGAAGCGGCGATCGCGGGGCCGGCGTGCCCCGCCGTGCAGCACGTGGTCTCGTGCGGGCGGCCGCTGCCGGGCCACGAGATACGGGTCGTCGACGCCGCGGGGCGCGAGCTGCCGGAGCGCGTCGAGGGTCGGGTCGAGTTTCGCGGTCCTTCGGCCACCGCCGGCTACTACCGGAACCCGGCGGCGACGGCGCGCCTGCTCGACGGCGACTGGCGGGACACCGGCGACGTCGGCTACGTCGGTGACGGAGAACTCTACCTCACGAGCCGGGCAAAGGACCTGATCAAGCGCGGGGGTCACGCGATCCACCCCTACGACCTCGAGGCCGCGATCGGGGACGTTCCGGGCATCCGCAAGGGCTGCGTCGCGGTGTTCGGCAGCACCGACGCCGCCCACGGCAGCGAACGGGTCATCGTGGTCGCCGAGACGGCCCGGACCGACCCCGCCGGGCGGCAGGCGCTGCACGATGAGCTCGTCCGGCTGGCGGCAACCCACCTGGACGGTCCGGCCGACGATGTGCTGCTGGTGCCGCCGCGGACGCTGCTCAAGACCTCGAGCGGCAAGATCCGCCGCGCGGCGTGCCGCGAGCGCTACGAGCGCGGGTCGCTGACCACGCCGCAGCGCGCCGCGTGGCTGCAGCTTGCCGGCCTCGTCGCGCGCGCGAACGCCGCAAAGCTCGGTCGCAGCGCCGCTGCATTGCGGCGCATCGCCTACGCGACTTACGCCTGGCTGATGCTCGCATCGGTTGCCGTCGGCTGCCTCGTGCGGCTGGCGATCGCCCGCGACCCCCCGGCCCGCTACGCGGTGGCGCATCAGGCCGCGGCGACCCTCGCCCGCCGCTGCCGCATCGCGCTCACCCTCGAGGGACGCGAGCACCTGGCCCACGCCGGGCCGGCGGTGATCGTCGCCAGCCACGCCAGTTACGTCGACGCCCTCGCCCTTGTCGCCATCCTGGACACGGACGTGCGTTTCGCTGCCAAGCGCGAGCTTGCGCGGGCACCGGTCCTCGGCTGGGCCCTGCGGCGGCTGGGAACCCACTTCGTCGACCGCGTCGACCCGGCCGGCGGGATCGAGGACACGCGCGGGCTCGCCGCGGCCGTGCGCCGAGGGGAGCGCATCCTCGTGTTCCCGGAAGGAACGTTCACGCGCGCCCCCGGTCTGGCGGGGTTCCACCTCGGGGCCTTCGTCGTGAGCGCCGAGGCCGGCGTGCCGGTGGTGCCTGTGGTGCTCAAGGGCACCCGGTCGGTGCTGCGCGCGAGCCAATGGCAGCCGCGGCGGCACCCGGTCGCCGTCTGCATCCTGCCTCCGGTGCTCCCGGACGGCCACGACTGGTCCGCCGCCGTGCGGCTGCGCGATCGGGTTCGCGCGCAGATGCTGGAACGTGCCGACGAGCCGGATCTCGCGCGCTGAGGCGCAGCGGATGCGCCACCGCACGCGGCGCCCGACGTCGGGGCGCCCCCCGCTTGCGCGACAGGTGCGTTGTCGGCCGACTCGGTCTAAGATTCCGATCCTGCGCTACGTCACGGGTCGAAGGTGGCGAACATGTTCTGGCAGAAACGTTTCGACGGCTTCGCGGCCAGGCTGCGGCAGCACGACATCCCGGTCGTGGTCGAGCTCTGGAACGGGCGCGAGGTCGCCCTCGGCACCGCGCCAACGGTCAGGATCCGCATCCGCCACGTGGCGGCGCTGCGGCATTTCCTGAAGCCGTCGCTGGCGAGCCTCGGGCACGCGTACGTGGAGGGAGATATCGACGTCGAGGGGCGGGCGACCGACCTCATCGAGGCCGCCACCCGGCTGTCCGCGCATGGTCCCGAAACCGGCGAGCGCCTGCGGCGCAGGGCGCGAACGTCGCGGCACTCGCGCGACGTCGACGCCGAGGCGATCGCGTACCACTACGACGTTTCCAACGACTTCTATGCGCAGTGGCTCGACGCGCGGATGGTGTACTCCTGCGCCTATTTCCGGTCCCCGGACGATTCGCTGGAGGACGCCCAGCTCCAGAAGATCGACCATGTGCTGCAGAAACTGCGCATCCGCCCCGGCGACCGCCTGCTCGACATCGGCTGCGGCTGGGGCGCGCTCGTGCTGCGCGCCGCCGAGCACTTCGGCGCGCGGGCGCTGGGCATCACGTTGTCCCGCAACCAGTGCGAGTTCGCGCGCGAGCGCATCGCCGCCGCCGGGCTCGCCGACCGCTGCGAAGTGCGGATCGAGGACTACCGCGACGTCGCCGGCCGCTTCGACCGGATCGCGAGCATCGGCATGTTCGAGCACGTGGGGCTCAAGCACCTGCGCGGCTACTTCGCCCGCGTGCGCGACCTGCTCGCCGACGACGGCGTGGTGCTCAACCACGGCATCACGTCGACGGACCCGGATTCCGCGGAGACGCCCTGGGGCGGCGGCGAGTTCATCAGCCGCCACGTCTTTCCCCACGGCGAGCTGCCGCACATCAGCCTGGCGCTGAAGGAGATGTGCGCCGGCGGTCTCGAGCCCGTCGACGCGGAAAACCTGCGGCGCCACTACGCCATGACGCTGACGCACTGGTCGCGGCGGTTCGAGGACGCGGGGCGCCGGCTCGCGGACCTCGTGGGCGAGAAGCGCTACCGGATCTGGCGCGTGTTCCTCGCCGGCAGCGCCGAGGGTTTTGCCCAGCACCACGTGTCGCTCTTCCAGGTGCTGGCGGTCCGCGCGGGCAGTGCCGCGCTGCCGCTCACCCGCGACTACATGTACCGCTAACGCCGCGGCGCGCCGGGCGAACCGCCGCCGAGAGGCAAGACGATGACCTGGCGACGCTTGCCGCTCGGAACGTCGCGCTGCGGCGGCTTCTCGTCGCGCGCGACGCGCACGTCCGGCAGCCCCTGCAGCGCGAGGTAGGCGCGCAGAGCGCCGCGCCCCGCCCGGTCCGCGGCGCGGCGCGCCGGCTCGCCGGCGGCCTCCACGGGGTCGAGGCGCAGGCGCAGCCGGTCCGCGGCGTCCTGCACGATCTGGAACCGGTGCCGACCGATCGCCTCCTCGACGACGGTCGCGAGCGCCAGCGGCGCGAGCCGAACGTGCGTCCCGTCGCGCCCGAGCAGCTCGGGGATGTCGTCGCGCCGGCCCTCGACCGCGATGCGGGGCAGATCGCTGCCGCAGGGGCATCGGCCGGGCAGCAGCGCAACGCTGTCGCCGAGATCGTAACGGATCACCGGCTGGACCCGGTTCGCGAGGTTGGTGAGCAGCACCGTGTGCGACAACTCGCCCGGCGGGACCGGCCGGAAATCGCGGTCCACGGGTTCGAGCAGCACCCAGTCGGCGTTGACGTGAAGAGCGCCCTCCCGGCAGCCAAAGGCGATGGCAAGGAACTCCGACGCACCGTACTCCTCCTGCACCGGACACCCGAACGCCGCCTCGATCTCGGTGCGTCGCTCTCGCGCCAGCCCCTCCCCCCCGGACCACAGCAGCGACGGGCGGATGCGCAGGCGGCCGGCGTTGCGTTCCTGCGGCGAGGAGCTCGAGCATCGTCGGGTACGAGGCCAGGAACGCCGGCTGGAACCCATTCAGTGCCGCGACCAGCTCCGGCATCGGCGTCAGGACGGAGAAGCTGCGCGCAAGCCAGGCCAGAGCGTGCGATTGCCGCCGCCACGACGCGATGCCCGCGAAATGACCTTCGACAGCAGTCACGAGCGCCGCCCGCGCGCCGCCGTTCAGCATCCCCCACGCCGCGCGCGAAGCGAGCGCGACCGAGCCGAACTGGACGCCGATCAGCGCGTCGTAGGTCGCGAGCGCGCCGGCGTCGTTCACGTACAGGCCCGGCTCGCCGCTCGTCCCCGAGCTTTCCCAGACGAGGTAGCGCCCCAGAAACCGCTCCCCGATCCCCGCCGGGTCGGCGATGAACGCCTCGACCGCTTCGCGGGTCACCGCCGGGTCGGTCACCCAGTCGTCGAAACGCGCCATGAGCTCGCGCCGCTGCACCGGCGGCAGGTCTTCGAGGGCGGGAACCTGCCGCACGTCGCGCCAGGCCGCGCCGTAGAAGCGCGAGTGCGTGCGGGCGAAGGCGATCAACGCATCGAGGCGCGCGCGGCTGGCAGCCTCGACCGCGGCGCGGCCCGCCAGGCGCGCCTGCCAGATCGCGGCGATGTTGAACAGGCGGTCCATGGAGCGCGACGCCTGCATCGGATCCCAAAGCCAGTCCGCGCTCGGCAGCGGCGAAGCATCGCGCGCATTGTTGTCGTGCATCAAGGCAATCGCCGGCCGGTGGAACCAAGATGATGGCATTGTACGAGGTCCATGGCGGGCCGCGGCCGAAGTCGGGGTTGCCGGCGGGGTTTCCCGCGCGGAGGCAGGCGCCGAGGGCTGACGCCTGCATCGCGCGAGCGCTCGCCGACGCGGCGGGCGAGCCGGGCAGGCCCGCGCTGAGGAGAGAAGCCATGAGCAGACAAGCGGGAGCCCTCGCGCCGGGCAGGCGTGCCATTGCGGACTCGGCGCGGACGCGCTCGCGGGGATCTGCGCCTGCGCGCCGTGCACCCGGACCCCGCGCCAGTAGCGATGCCGCGGCGGCGCCACCGTTGCCGCCGGAGTCGCCGTTCGTCCGCGATTCCTACGCTGCGCGGGCCTTGGCCGAGATCATCGACCGCTCGGTGCACTCGGCGGCCGCGCGCTTCACCGCGGGCCTGTCGCCGATGGCGCTGATCGGCGCGTACCTGGACTGGGCCGCGCACATCGCGTTCGCCCCGGGCAAGCAGTTCCAGCTGCTCGAGAAGGCGGTCAAGAAGGCGGCACGGCTCGCCAACTACGCCGGACGCCGGATGCTGCATTCCGATGGCATCGAACCGTGCATCGAGCCGCTGCCGCAGGACCGGCGTTTCGTCCCCCCGTCGTGGCGCAACCCGCCCTTCGACCTCGTGTACCAGGCGTTCCTGCTGAACCAGCAATGGTGGCACAACGCGATGACCGGCGTGCGCGGCGTGACCGAGCGCAACGAGGCCATGGTCGCGTTCGCGACCCGCCAGTTCCTCGACGTGCTCTCGCCTTCGAACTTCTTCTGGACCAACCCCGAGGTGCTCGAGCGCACGCGGGCCGAACTCGGCGTCAACCTGGTCCGCGGCGCGCAGAACCTGATCGAGGATTGGGACCGCAACGTCAGCGCACGCCGGCCGGCCGGGGCCGAACTGTTCGAGCCGGGATCGAGCGTCGCGATCACGCCCGGCAAGGTGGTCTATCGCAACCGGCTGATCGAACTCATCGAGTACGCGCCCGTCGCGCCGGCGGTTCGGCCCGAGCCAGTATTGATCGTTCCGGCGTGGATCATGAAGTACTACATCCTCGATCTGAGCCCACACAACTCGCTGGTTCGCTACCTGACGGAGCGCGGCTACACCGTGTTCATGATCTCCTGGCGCAACCCCGGGCCGGAGGACCGCGACCTGTCGCTGGACGACTATCGCAGGCTCGGCGTCATGGCCGCGCTCGACGCCATCTCGGTGATCGCTCCGGATCACGGAATCCACGCCGCCGGCTACTGCCTCGGCGGCACGCTGCTCGCGATCGCCGCGGCGACGATGGCGCGCGACGGCGACTCGAGGTTGCGCTCGACGACCTTCCTCGCCGCGCAGACCGACTTCACCGAGGCGGGCGAGCTGACCCTGTTCATCAACGAGAGCCAGCTCACCTTCCTCGAGGATATGATGTGGGAGCAGGGCTTCCTCGATACCAAGCAGATGACCGGCGCGTTCCAGATCCTGCGCTCGAACGACCTCGTCTGGTCGCGCATGGTCCGCGATTACCTTTTGGGCGAGCGCGCGCCGATGACCGACCTCATTGCCTGGAACGCGGACGCAACCCGCATGCCCTACCGCATGCACACCGAGTACCTGCGCCGGCTGTTCCTCGACAACGACCTCGCCGAAGGCCGCTACCAGGTGGACGGCCGGCCGATTGCACTCTCGTCGCTGCGCGCACCGCTGTTCGCCGTGGGCACCGAGCTCGATCACGTCGCGCCGTGGCGGTCGGTGTACAAGTTCCACCTGCTGACCGACGCGCCGGTCACGTTCGTGCTGACCAACGGCGGTCACAACGCCGGCATCGTCTCGGAGCCCGGGCACCCGCATCGCCATTACCGGGTGGCCAGCCATGCCCCGAACGAGGCGATCGTCGATCCGCAGACCTGGGCCGCGCAGGCGCCGGCCCGCGAGGGCTCGTGGTGGCCGGAATGGATCGCGTGGCTCGACCGGAATTCGGGCGAGCCGGTCGCGCCTCCCCCCATGGGCGCACCCCATGCCGGCTACCCGGTGCTCGGCGACGCCCCCGGCACCTTCGTCCGCCAGCCCTGAGATTCGCTCCTGGCCCCTCACGCCACCAGATAGCCGCCGTCGACGGGCACGATCGCGCCGGTTACGAACGCGGCCGCCGGCGAACAGAGGAACAGCACGACGTGCGCGACGTCGTCCGGCAGGCCCCAGCGTCCCATCGGTGTGCGGCCGAGGATCGCCGCATTGCGGGTGGGGTCCGCCTGCAGCGGCGCCGTGAGCTGGGTCGCGATCCAGCCGGGCGCGACCGCGTTGACGCGGATCTTCTCCGCGGCGTAGGCGATCGCCAGCGACTTGGTCAGCTGCGCGACGCCGCCCTTGCTCGCGCTGTAGCCCGGCACCAGAGCGCCGCCGAAGAACGACAGCATCGACGCGGTGTTGACGATCGATCCACCGTGGACGGCAAGCTTCGATCGCGCGCCGGCGCACAGGCGCATCGTCCCGCCGAGGTTGATGTCGACGACGTCGTCGAACACCTGCGGGTCGTGCTCGGCGCCGCGCTTGAGCGTTCCGGCGCAGTTGACCAGGATGTCGAGCCGCGGCATCGCGTCGAGCCGCGCGCTGACGGCCTTCGGGTCGCGCACGTCGAGCACGACCGCCTCGCCCGCCGCGAATCCGGGCCGCGAGCGCGCGGCCGCGGCCTCCGCGGCGGTCGCGCCGGTGACGGTCACCTTGGCGCCGTGGGCGGCCAGCGCGTCGCCGATGGCGGCACCGATGCCGCTGGTGCCCCCCGAAACGAGCGCCACCTGGCCCGCGAACAGGTCCGAACGATACGTCGAGTGCATCCTCAATGCTCCTTGTTCAACGGACGACGCGGGCGCCCTTGCCCTGCATCACCGCTTCGACTTCTTCCACGCGCACCATCGAGGTGTCGCCCGGGGTCGTCATCGCCAGCGCGCCGTGCGCGGCGCCGTACTCGACCGCAGCCTGAGGACCCTTGCCCTCGAGGAAGCCGTAGGCGAGCCCGGAGGCGAAGCCGTCGCCCCCGCCGACGCGGTCGTAGATCTCGAGGTTTTCGCGCATCATCGACTGGTAGAACGCGCCGCCGGCCCAGAGGATCGCCGACCAGTCGTTGAAGCTCGCGGTCCTGGCGTTGCGCAACGTCGTCGCGGCGACCTTGAAGTTCGGGAACTCCTTGACGGCGGTCGCCATCATCCTCTTGAAGTTCGCCGGGTCGACCGCCGAGAGGTGCTCGTCGAGGCCCTCGACCGCGAATCCGAGGCAGGCGGTGAAGTCCTCCTCGTTGCCGAGCATCACGTCGACGTACTTCGCGATGTCGCGGTTCACCTTCTGCGCACCCGCCTTGCCGCCCTGGCTCTTCCACAGCGATGCGCGGTAGTTGAGGTCGTAGGAGACGATGGTCCCGTACTTGCGGGCGACCTCGACCGCCTCGATCACCGCGTCCGCCGTGCCCGAATCGAGCGCCGCGAAGATGCCGCCGGTGTGGAACCAGCGCACGCCCTCCTCGCCGAAGATCTTCTCCCAGTTGAACTCCCCGGGCCGGATCTGCGATGCCGCCGAATGCCCGCGGTCCGAGCAGCCCAGCGCCGCGCGGATGCCGAAGCCCTTCTCGGTGAAGTTGAGGCCGACGCGCGTGTTGCGGCCGAGGCCGTCGAAGTCGCGCCAGATCACGTGCGAGGTGTCGACGCCGCCCTGCGAGATGAGATCCTCGACCAGCCAGCCGAGGTCGTTCTTCGGCAGCGCTGTGACCACGGCGGCGCGCTTGCCCCAGCATTTCCTCATCGCGCGCGCGACGTTGTACTCGCCGCCGCCCTCCCAGACCTGGAAGCTGCGCGAGTTGCGCACCCGCCCGAAGCCGGGGTCGAAGCGGAGCATCACCTCGCCGAAGGCGACGCAGTCCCAGCGGGTCTCGGCGGCGGTCTTGATCTTCAGGATGTTGTCGGTCATGGCGTTCACCTTCCACGGATCTTGCGAATGAGGGCGATGCAGTTGCGCACGTTGGATTCGATGCCGGGGTAGTCGGCCTTGTCGAGCAGCTCCTTGGTGATGAGGTTCGACCCCATCCCCACGCAGGCGACCCCGGCCTTGAACCACTTGGTCAGCGACGCCTCGTCGTTCTCGACGCCGCCGGTGGGCATGATCCGCGTCCACGGGCACGGCCCCAGCATCGACTTGATGAACTCGGGCCCCCCGACCGAGCCGCCGGGAAAGACCTTGACGATTTCGCAGCCCAGCTCCTCGGCATCGCCGATCTCGGAGGCCGAGCCGCAGCCGGGGCTGTAGGGAATCTTGCGCCGGTTGCAGACCTTGGCGACGTCCGGGTTGAGCACCGGCCCGACGACGAACTTCGCGCCGTTGGCGATGAAGATGCCGGCGGTCGGCGCGTCGACGATCGAGCCCGCGCCCATGATCACCGACGGATCGGCCTTGGCGAAATACCGGGTCACGTCGAGGAACACGCTCGCCGCGAAGTCGCCCCGGTTGGTGAACTCGATGCACTTCGCCCCGCCGTGGGCGCAGGCCTGGATCACCTGCCTGCAGACCTCGACGTCGGGGTGGTAGAAGACGGGGATCACGCCCTGGTCGATCATCGCGGCCAGGACGGCCATGCGGTCCTTCGCTGCCATCGGATTCTCCTTCGATCTAAGTGGCGGGTCTTGGGTGGCTTTGGCGGGCGCGTCGACGGGTGGCGGCGGGGCAACGACGTCGGAACCGTGCCAGTCACGCCGCGGGGGGCGCCGTGCGCGCCGGCAGCGCGCGAAAGGCGGCGGCGAACGCAGCGGCGGCAGCGGCGACCTCGACTGCGCAGCGCCCGGGCCGATAGAGGCTGGCACCGGTGCCGAAGCCGCTTGCGCCGGCCGCCCAGTACGCTTCCAGGCTCGCGGGCGTGATGCCGCCCACCGGCAACAGCAGCGTCGGCGCCGGCAGCACCGCGCGCCAGGCCCTGACGACCGCGGGGGGCAGCTGCTCTGCCGGGAACAGCTTGAGCCCGTCGGCTCCCGCCGCGAGCGCGGCGAACGCCTCGGTCGGCGTGGCCACGCCCGGAACGCAGACCAGGCCCAGGCGTTTGGCCTCGGCGATGATCCGCGTTTCGCCGTGCGGCATCACGATCAGCCGCCCGCCGGCGTCGGCCACGCGCGCGACGTCGGCGACGTCGAGCACCGTCCCCGCGCCGACGAGGCAGCGCTCGCCGAAGCGCTCCGCCATCACCCGGATCGACGCCAGCGGCTGCGGCGAGTTGAGCGGAACCTCGAGGATCGAGAACCCGTGGTGGGTGAGTGCCGCGCCGATCGCAGGAACCTCGGCCGCGCCGATGCCGCGCAGCACCGCGATCAGCGGGAGTGGCTCGAGGTACGCCCGCAGCGGGCGGGGCGGGGCCGGTGCACTCACGGCATTCGCCCCTGCCTCCGGCTTCGGGCTTCGCCCTTGGGGCGGCCCTGCGGGCTGACTGAACCCGCTGCGCGCTGCGGGCTCACGACACCATCCCCGCGCGCTCGGCGATCCGATACAGGCCGCGGGCCGCGGCTTCGGGTGGCGCGGCGACCGAGGGCACGCCGGCAACGCTGAGCGCGGCCCGGTAGCACGCGACCAGCGCAGGGCTGCCGATGATCCGCACCGGTGCCGCCCGGGGCGCGAGGTCGCCTGCCCAGCGGCGGGCGGCGGCGATCTCGTGCCCGATCAGCACGCCGGACAGCCAGTCGCCAACGTCGGCCGGACCGAGTTCTCCCAACAGGCAGCGGGACCGTGCCGCGAAGATCGTGTGCGTGAGGCCGTCGCTGCGCAGACCTTTGCCGACGCCGTCCGCGAAAGCCTCCGAATCCGGCGCGGCCGCATCGCTCGGTCGGCTCGCCAGCCTCCCCAGGATGCTGTGCTGCAACAAGACCGCAAAGAGCTCGCCGGTCATGTAGGTCGAAAACGCGACGATCCGCCCGTCAGCGACGTAAACCCACTTGCTGTGCGTGCCGGGCAGGACCGCAAGCACCGCCGCGTCGTCCTCCGCGACCGCGCCGAGAATCTGCGTTTCCTCGCCGCGCAGGACGTCGGGCACGCCGCCGGCGTCGCGGCAGACGAGGCCCGGCACGATCGACAGTTCGCGCCCGGGCGTGGCCCTGATGCCGGCCACCAGCGCCGCCGCATCGGCGGGGCACTCCACGTAGGGGACTTCCAGCCAGCCCTGGCGGCTGCCGATCATCCCGCTCGCGATGCGCGGCACCTCGAGCGCTGCCCAGTCGCCGAGCAGGCGGCGCAGCGCCACGGCGTGCTGACCGGCCGCAACGTGCATGACGCCAAGCGGCGCCTCGCGCCGCTCGACCACGGCGCCGTCCCGTCCCACGCGATACGCGCGAGCCGAAGAGGTTCCCCAATCGAGCGCCAGAACAGCGGTGTCGGGACGCGGCCTCATGGACGGGACGCTACCGCGTCCCGCCGAACTGGTCAAGTGGCCTGACCGATTCGCTGTGGCGCGACCTGCTCGAGGCAGGGTCGCGGGACGGCTCGTCGCCGAAAACGGGCGCCGGGTGCGGTGCCGCAGCCGCCCGCCGCTCAGCGCCGCGCCCAGCGCTGCGCGGCGGCGGTGTCGGAGGGACGCGCGTCGACCCAGCGCGCCCCGGCAGGGGTGTGCTCCTTCTTCCAGAGAGGCGCGCGCGTCTTGAGATAGTCCATGATGAACTCGCAGGCGGCGAACGCGTCGCCGCGGTGCGCGCTGGCGACCGCGACCAGGACGATCTGGTCCGGGGGATGCAGCTCCCCGACCCGGTGCACGATGCGCACGCCGGAAAGCGCCCAGCGCGCCCTGGCCTCGGTCTCGATCTGCGCGAGCGCCTTGTCGGTCATGCCCGGATAGTGCTCGAGCGTCATGGCGACCACCGGCGCCGCGTCGTTGAGATCGCGCACCGTGCCGACGAAGGCCACGACGGCCCCGATGCTCGGGTCCCCGGCGCGCAGGTCGGCGATCTCCTGCGCCAGGTCGAAATCCTCCTCTTGCACCCGGGCCGCCATCGAGAGAATCCTACCCGCCGGTGACCGGCGGAAAGAAGGCGACCTCGTCTCCGGCCGCCAGCGGATCCGAGCTCTCCGCCAAGCTGTGATTGACCGCAACGCGCACCGCGCGCCCCGGCGCCAGCTCTGCCGACCAGGCCGGGCCGCGAGCGGCCAGCAGCGTGCGCAGTTCGCCGACGGTGCGCACGCCATACGGCAGCTCCAGGCGTTCGCCGGCACGCCCGAACGCCTCGCGCAAGCGGGCGAGATAAACGACATCGACGACCACTGCGGGGGTGGAGCTCATCGCTGCGACCCGGGAACGCGGCGCCGCCCGCCCGGCGTGCCCGCAACGCTTCAGAACCGGAACTGCAGGCCGACGCTCACCTGGTCGGACTCGAGGAGGCCGCCGGCCAACTCGCCCATCGTGCGTCCGAACCGGCCGTACTCGAGGCGCAGCCCGAGCGCGGCGCTCATGTCGTACCGCAGGCCCACCCCGTAGTTGACCCCGTCCCGCCACCGGCGATCGGTCGTCACCGAAGCCAGTCCGAAGGCCGGCAGGCCGTCGGCCTGCCCGTAGCCGAGGCGGCCATAGAGCGCCATGGTCCGGTAGAACGACCAGCTCGTGAAGACGTCGACGTTCCACTGCGAGGCGTGCAGGTCGCCCGGGGCGGGCAACCCGGAGGCGAGGTCGAGACCGACGCCGCGCCGCAGCGGGGCCTCGCCCAGCGGGCGCAGCGCGTACTGGTCCGCGGAATTGAAGGATGCCTCGACCGCGACGTTGTTGCGGAAACGATACCCACCGTAGAGCAGCGTGCGGCTTGCCATGTCGTCGACCACCGCCGGCGCAAATCGTGTCCACGCGGAAACTGCGGGACCGAACGCGAGACCGGGGCCCTCGACCGCCGCGCTGCGCAGCATCACCCCGCCGTAGAACCCTGCAGCGTCGGGGGCCGTGCGCTCGCCCGCCGCCGCGGCGCCGATGCTCAGAACCGCAAGCGAAATCGAGATAAATCTCTTAACAATTTGTTTATACATATCAAAAACGCCATCATCCGACATCCCGCAGTGCGCTCCGGAGTCTTCCCCGGGGACCGTCCCAACGCGTTGCTACCGCCCGGAGGCGGGACAGGTTCCAAGTTACCCGCTCGCGTCGGGGTGTGTCAACGGGCGAGCGGAAACAAGCCGGCATGCGCTGCCACGAACGTTGCGATGCCGTCGAAGTCGCCAAGATCGAGCCGCACGAGCCCGCGCGCGGTGGGTGGCAGCGCGGCGCTGGCGTCGGTCGCGATAGCCTGGACGTGGGGATCGTCCGGATACAGGAGCGGCTTGCCGGTTGCCGCCCGCCAGACCTCGAGTTTCGGAATCGGGTAGGACCGGTAACCCTCGGTCAGCACCAGGTCGCAAGGCGACAGCCGGGCAACGGCGTCCTCGAGGGACAACTCCGGGTCGCCGCGTAGCTCGTGCATCAGCACCCAGCGCGTGTCCGAAGTGATCAACACCTCGGTGCAGCCCGCCTCGCGATGGCGATACGAGTCCTTCCCCGGCCGGTCGATCTCGAAGCGATGGTGGGCGTGCTTGATCAGCGATACCCGGTAGCGAAGGCGCGTGAGCCGGGGTATCACCTGCTCGATCAGCGTGGTCTTGCCGCTGCCGGACCAGCCGGCGAACCCGAAAATGCGCACGCCTACGTGTTCTGCTCGGCCGGCCACCCGCACCGGGCGCCGCCCGTCGTTTCGCCGACCGCGACGGGTCGGGCGAGAGCGACGATGGGGATCATGGTCGGTGCGCGATGGAGGCGGCGCGGTGGGGCCCGCAGGGCGGCGCGCGTCGAAGCGCGCATTCTACCGCGGCACCCGGCGAAACGTCCGTACTCCCCCGGCGCGGCGCGCCCCCAAGGCGCGGCCGGGGTTGTGCACCCGGACGGGTCTCTGCGATCATCTTGCCGACGCGAGGTCGCTTGCGGTGACATCACACACCGGCGACGCATCGCGAGGGCGCCCGTCGCGTGGCGAGCGCGCCCCGCGCGGTCCCGCAGCAGGCGCATGCCCTGCCGGCCCTGGCGGCGGTGCGGCCCGCGTGCAATGCCTCCAGGAACCGCTTGCATGCCGAAACCGCAACTGCCCCTGCCGATTGCTGAGAGCGAATCCGTACGCGAGGTCGCGGGCACCCTCGAGCGCATCCTCGCGGAGGTTCCGCCTTCCAGGGCGCACGCGGTCGACAACCCGGATGCGGCGGCCGAGGCGATCACGCGCGCGGCCGCGCGCAGAGCCGCCATCCTGTCGGGGTCGCTGGCCCTGCCCCCGGGGCCGCTCGGCATGCTCACCGTCCTGCCCGACCTTTACCTCATCTGGAAGGTGCAACGGCAGATGATCGCCGACATCTTCGCGCTGCACGGCCGCTCGGCCGAGCTGACGCGATCGCACATGCTCTATTGCCTGTTTCGGCACTTCGCGAGCCAGGTCGTCCGCGACGTCGTCGTCCGCGCCGGGCAGCGCGTCGCGGTCCAGCAGCTGTCGAGCGGGGCGCTCAAGAACGTGCTGACCAGCCTCGGCGTGAAGATCACGCGGCGGATCGCCGGGACCACGGCGTCGCGCTGGATTCCGGTCGCCGGCGCCGCGGCCGTCGGCGCGTACGCCTACTGGGACACGCTCCAGGTGGGGAAGACCGCCCGCCGGCTGATCGCGGAGTCGGCCGCCGCTGCCGCGACCACGGACGCGGCCGACCGCAGCTGACCATGTGCGGGCGCTACGAGCTGCACACCCACCCGGCGGCGATCGCGCTCGCCTTCGGCCTCAACCGCGTCCCGGAACTGCACGCGCGCTACAACATCGCGCCGATGACCGAGGTCGCGGTCGTGCGCGTGGGCAGCGAAGGAGGGCGCGAGCTCGTGCGCATGCGCTGGGGCCTGGTCCCGCGCTGGGCCAAGGATCCTGGCATCGGCGCCCGGATGATCAACGCCCGCGCCGAGACGCTGAGCGAGAAGCCGTCGTTTCGGACCGCGTACCGCCGCCACCGCTGCCTCATTCCCGCGAACGGCTTCTACGAGTGGCGCGAAGTGACGAGCCCGCACCCGCACAAGGAGCCCCTCCACATCGGGATGAAGGACGGCAGCGTGTTCGCCTTCGCCGGGCTGAGCGAGCGCTGGCTCGGCGCCGACGGCGACGTGCTCGACACCTGCACGATCGTCACCACCATGGCCAACACCCTGCTGCGCCCGCTGCACGACCGCATGCCGGTGATCGTCGCCCCGGAGCACTACGCCCGCTGGCTCGACCCGAAGCAGCCGTCGGCCGACGACCTCCTGGCGCCCTACCCTTCCGCCGCGATGGCCTGGTACCCCGTGTCGACCCGCCTCAACGCCGTGCGCAACGACGACGAATCGCTGCTGCACCCCGTCGGTCCGGCCCACGGCGCGCCGCAGAGCGAGCCGTCGCCCGAGGGAGATCCGGAGCAGGAGTCGCTGTTCTGAGCGTCTTCCTGCGGCAGCGTTCAGCTGCCGCGGTAGGTCGCGTAGCTCCAGGGCGTCACCAGCAGCGGGACGTGATAGTGGGCCTGGCCGTCGGCCACGCCGAAGTCGATCACCACGTCGTCGACGAAGGGTGGATCCGTCAGCGCGACTCCTTGCCGCACGAAATAAGCGCCGGCAGCGAACACCAGCCGGTACCGTCCGGCCGAGAAGGCCGAGCCTTCGAGCAGCGGCGCATCGCAGCGGCCGTCGGCGTTCGTTCGCGTCGTCTTGAGCAGCGCATAGCGCTCGCCGAGGTTGCGGTACAGGGAGATCTGCACGCCGGCGGCCGGCCGGCCGTGCGCGGTGTCGAGCACGTGCGTGGTGAGCTTGCTCATGGCGCGGGTTGCACCCGTGGACGACACACCGCGGGCAAGCGACCGGCCGGACCGCGAACGCGAGCGGCCGCGCGCGCTCCCGGAGTGCGCCGGCGTTTCGGTTTGCGGCCGAGTCGCATCGCGACCGGCAGGCGTCAGCGCAGCGCGGTGTTCATCACTTCCAGCGCCGCGCTGCCGGGCACGAGCTCGGCTTCCGACAGCGCGTTGAGCGGGGTCGACACCGTGTTCTGCAGGTCGTGGAAATCCGCCGCGTCGGGCTGCGCATACAGAAGGCCGGTGACGACCTCGCCCGCGGCCTGGCGCTGGTAGAGGTAATTGATCGCGCCCAGGCGATCGGTCGGGTCGTACTCCGGGTGCAGCTTGCGCAGCCGCAGCAGCGAGCCGTCGTGCAGCACCACCTCCTGGACGCCGCCCGGCGGATAGTCCGCGGCGATGGGCGCGCGCTTGAGAATCACGTCCAACCGGTTGACGGCCTCGTTGTGCGCGCGGACCCAGTCGTAGCTCTTGGTCGAGCCGCTGTGGTTGTTGAACGTGACGCAGGGGCTCACGACGTCGATGAACGCCGCGCCCTTGTGGCGGACCGCGGCCTCGATCAGCGGCACGAGCTGATCCTTGTCGCCCGAGAAGCTCCGCGCGACGAACGTCGCGCCGAGCCCGAGGGCGAGCAGCACGAGGTCGATCGGCTCGTCGTTGTTGACGATCCCTGTCTTCGCCTTGGACCCTTTGTCCGCGGTCGCCGAGAACTGGCCCTTGGTGAGGCCGTAGACGCCGTTGTTCTCGACGATGTAGACCATGTTCACGCCCCGCCGCATGCTGTGCGCGAACTGCCCGAGACCGATCGACGCCGAGTCGCCGTCGCCCGAAATGCCGAGGTAGACGAGGTCGCGGTTCGCGGCGTTGGCACCCGTCAGCACCGAGGGCATCCGGCCGTGGACGCTGTTGAAGCCATGCGATTGCCCGAGAAAATACGTCGGCGTCTTCGACGAGCAGCCGATGCCCGACAGCTTGGCGACGCGGTGCGGAGGAATCGCGAGCTGCCAGAACGCCTGGATGATCGCGGCCGAGATCGAGTCGTGACCGCAGCCGGCGCACAGCGTCGACACCGGCCCCTCGTAGTCGCGGCGGGTGTAGCCGAGCGCGTTCGTGGGCAGGTCCGGGTGGTGCAGCTTGGGTTTGGCGAGATAGGTCATTTCCGGGGTTCAGGGTTCAGGGTTCAGGGTTCACGGTTCAGGAAACGGGCTGCGGTCGATGCCGGGCCGGGCGTCCATCCGTCAGTCGGCGGCGCCGCGTTGCGGGCGGGTCTCGCCGCTGCGCGGCCGCAGCGGCGTGACGTTGAACAGCGCCGCCTTCTCGGAGATCTCGCGGGTGAGGAAGCGCGCGGTCAGCGGGTTGCCGTCGTAGTGCAGGATCGACACCAGCTTCTGCGGCTCGACCGAGCACTCGTTGATCAGCAGCGTTCGCAGCTGGCCGTCGCGGTTCTGCTCGACGACGAACACGTGCTCGTGCGCGTCGATGAACTCGCCGACCGCGTCGGCGAACGGGAACGCGCGCACGCGCATCCGGTCGAGGTGAATGCCCTGGGCCTCGAGCTGCGCGAGCGATTCGGCCATCGGCGCCCCGGTCGAGCCGTACCAGATCACGCCGGCGCGCGTCGGCTGCGCCGCGCGCTCGACGACCGGCGGGGGCACGTAGGACTTCGCGGTCTCGAACTTGCGCAGCAGCCGCTGCATGTTGTCGACGTAGGTCGGGCCATCCTCGGTGTACCGGGCGTAGCGGTCCTTCGACGTGCCGCGCGTGAAGTAGGCGCCGCGCTTGGGGTGCGTGCCCGGCCAGGTCCGGTAGGGAATGCCGTCGCCGTCGACATCGAGGTAACGGCCGAAGTCGCGCCCCGCTTCGAGCTCGTCGCGGGTCATCACCTTGCCGCGGTCCATCCGCCGCGCATCGTCCCAGCGCAACGGCGCGGTGAGCCACTCCTGCATGGCGATGTCGAGGTCGAGCATGACGAAAATGGGCGTCTGCAGGCGGTCGGCCAGATCGAAGGCCTGCGCGCCCATCGTGAAGCACTCGGTGGGGTCTTCCGGAAACAGCAGCACGTGCTTGGTGTCGCCGTGGGAAGCGTAGGCCGCGAGCGTGAGGTCGCATTGCTGCGTCTTGGTCGGCATCCCGGTCGACGGGCTGCCGCGCTGGACGTCGAACAGCACCGCCGGAATCTCGGCGAAATAGGCGAGCCCGATGAACTCCTGCATGAGCGAAACGCCGGGGCCGGATGTCGCGGTGAACGCGCGCGCGCCGTTCCAGCCCGCGCCGATGACCATCCCGATCGAGGCGAGCTCGTCCTCGGCCTGGATGAACGCGTAACGGTGCCGCCCGGTCTCGGGCTCGATGCGGAAGCGCCGGCAGTGGCGGGCGAATGCCTCGGGCAGCGCGGTCGAGGGCGTGATGGGATACCACGCGCAGACCGTGGCGCCGCCATAGACGGCCCCCAGTCCCGCGGCGGCGTTGCCGTCGACGAAGATGCGCTCGCCCACGCGGTCGCGGCGCTCGACCTTGAGGCCGATCGGCGCGACGTGCTCGCGCGCGTAGTCGAAGCCCATCCTGAACGCGTTGCGGTTCGCCTCGAGCAGCGGCGCCTTGTCCTTGCCGCGGAACTGGACGGAGAGCAGCCCGTCGACGACCTCGCGCTCGATGCCGAGGATCGCGGCGAGGGCTCCGACGTACATGACGTTCCTGAACAGCTGCCGCTGGCGCGCGTCGGAATACGCCTCGTGGCAGATCTCCGTGAGCGGCACGCCGAGCAGCGTGACGTCCTCGCGCAGCGCCATGCGCGGCAGCGCCTTGGTCGAATCGTAGAAGACGTAGCCGCCGGGCTCGACCTCGGCGAAGTCCGCCTTCCACGATTCGGGATTCATCGCCACCAGCAACTCGACCCCGCCCCGGCGGCCGCGCCAGCCGGCCTCGACGACGCGCACTTCGTACCAGGTCGGCATGCCCTGGATGTTCGACGGGAAGATGTTGCGCGCGGCGACCGGCACGCCCATGCGCAGGATCGACTTGGCGAACAGCCCGTTGGCGGCCGCCGAACCCGAGCCGTTGATGTTGGCGAACTTGACGACGAAGTCGTTGACGCGTTCGATTCCGGCCATGACGCTACTCCGCGGCGGCGGCGACCGCGCGCGCGCGGCGGGCCGGCAGGTGGGTCCGGGGCGTGTCCCCGGCGTGCGACACCTCGATGAACGACTTCTTCATGTCCCAGGCGCCGCTCGGACAGCGCTCGGCGCACAGCCCGCAGTGCAGGCACACGTCCTCGTCCTTGACCATGACGCGGGTGGTCTTGAGCGGCCCCGAAACGTAGAGGTCCTGGGTCCGGTGCCGCGAGGGGGCGCGCAGCCGCTGCCGCAAGTCGTCCTCCTCGCCGTCGTGAGTGAACGTGATGCAGTCCATCGGGCAGATGTCGACGCAGGCGTCGCACTCGATGCACAGCCGGTCGGAGAACACCGTCTGCACGTCGCAGTTCAGGCAGCGCTGCGCCTCGGCGAGCGCCAACGCCGGATCGAAGCCGAGCTCGACTTCGGTGCGAATGTCCTTGAGCGCGAGCACCCTGTCCTTCAGCGGGACCTTGTGCCGCTTGTCGCTGGTGACCGCGTTGTCGTAGTTCCAGTCGTGGATGCCCATCTTCTGCGAGATGAGAATGAACGTCGGCGGCGGCCGCACCGCCGGATCCTCGCCGCGGCAGTGGCGATCGATGGACACGGCGGCGTCGTGGCCGTGGCGCACCGCCCAGATGATGTTCTTCGGGCCGAAGGCCGCGTCGCCGCCGAAGAAGACGCCGGGCAAGGTCGACGCCATCGTCGTCTCGTCGACGCTGGGCATGCCGTGGCGGTCGAACTCGATGCCGAGGTCGCGCTCGATCCACGGGAACGCGTTCTCCTGGCCGACGGCAACGAGGATCTCGTCGCAGTCGAAGCGCACGTCGGGCTCGCCGGTCGCGATCAGGCTGCGACGCCCCTTCTCGTCGTACCTGGCCGCGACCTTCTCGAACACGATTCCGGTCAACCGGCCGTGATCGTGGAGGACTTCCCTGGGCACGAGGTAATTGTGAATCGGGATGCCCTCGTGCTCCGCGTCCTCCTTCTCCCAGGGCGAGGCTTTCATTTCCTGGTAGCCGGAACGGACGACGACGCAGACCTCCTCCCCGCCCAGACGGCGCGCGCTGCGGCAGCAGTCCATGGCCGTGTTGCCCCCGCCCAGCACGACGACGCGCCTGCCGATCGATTTCACATGGCCGAACGCCACCGACGCCAGCCAGTCGATGCCGATGTGGATGTGCGCCGCCGCTTCCCGGCGGCCGGGGACGTCGAGCTCGCGCCCGCGCGGCGCGCCGCTGCCGACGAAGATCGCGTCGTACCCTTCCGCGAGCAGCGCCCTCATGCTCTCGATGCGCGTGCCGCCGCGGAACTCGACGCCGAGGTCGAGCACGTAGCCGCACTCCTCGTCGATCACGGAATCGGGCAGCCGGAACTTGGGGATCTGCGAGCGCATCATGCCGCCGGGCTTCGCGTCGGCCTCGAACACCACGCAGTGATAGCCGAGCGGCGCGAGATCGCGCGCCACGGTCAACGACGCCGGCCCCGCGCCGACGAGCGCGATGCGCTTGCCGTTCTTCGTGGCCGCCGGCCTGGGCAGGCGCGACCGGATGTCGTCGACGTCTTTGTAGTCGGCCGTCACGCGCTTCAGCCGGCAGATCGCGACCGGCTCCGGCTTGAGATGCGCCTTGCGGTGCTCGATCGAGCCTTCCTCGACCCGGCCGCGGCGGCACGCCGGTTCGCAGGGCCGGTCGCAGGTGCGGCCGAGAATGCCCGGAAAGACGTTCGACTTCCAGTTGACGAGGTAGGCGTCGTCGTAGCGGCCCGCGGCGATCAGCCGGATGTACTCGGGCACCGGCGTGTGGGCGGGACACGCCCATTGGCAATCGACAACCTTGTGGAAATACTCGGGGCGTGAGATGTCCGTGGGCTTCAAGCCGCGTTCTCCTGGTGGAGCGTCGGGTCGTATCGTTTTGTGAAGGACGCCGTGCGCGCGCTCCCGCAACGGGTCCCGACCTCGATTCGCTGCGTGGATGCTACGCCACCCGCGCTCCAGTGGGAAGTGGCAGAGGCTTCATCGACACGCAAATCGAATCACCTGCAGGCAGTAATGTCTTCGTGCCCCAAGCGGACGCCACGCCGCGGCGCAACGCCGCGAATTCCCTGCCACCGTCATGGGGACGGAGGCGCCGCGCGGCGCCGGACTTCCGGGTGCGCCTTGAGGACCGCCGTTACAATGGCACGCAGGACGCTGCACCGATCCGATCCGTTCCCTTCCGCCCGCGAGACAACGATGCACACTGCCGAACCCGCCCCCCTGCGGCTCACGAGTTTCAGCCACGGCGGGGGCTGCGGCTGCAAGATCGCGCCGGGCGTGCTGTCCGAGCTCCTCGCCGGCGGCGGGGCCGGCGTGCTGCCGCCGCAACTCCTGGTGGGCCTCGAGACCGCGGACGACGCCGCCGTCTACCAGCTCAACGAGCGGCAGGCGATCGTCGCCACGACCGACTTCTTCATGCCGATCGTCGACGACCCGTTCGACTTCGGAGCCATCGCCGCGACCAACGCGATCTCCGACGTCTACGCGATGGGCGGCACGCCGCTGCTTGCGCTGGCGCTGGTCGGCATGCCGATCGGGAAGCTGCCCGCCGCAGTCATTCGAAGCATTCTCGATGGCGGCGCGGCGGTCTGCGCGCAGGCGGGGATTCCGATCGCCGGCGGGCACTCGATCGATTCGGTCGAGCCGATCTACGGGTTGGTCGTGATCGGCATCGTCGACCCTGCCCACCTCAAGCGCAACGCCGGCGCGCAT
The DNA here is from genome assembly GCA_963713275.1 of uncultured beta proteobacterium. Classification (GTDB taxonomy): domain Bacteria; phylum Pseudomonadota; class Gammaproteobacteria; order Burkholderiales; family Casimicrobiaceae; genus CAIWHR01. The sequence goes on along the minus strand of CAVQLG010000025.1, from coordinate 52,764 downwards.
CCGGGCGACTGCCTGGTCCTCGGCAAACCGATCGGCGTCGGCGTCTACAGCGCCGCGCTGAAGAAGGGCCTGCTCGACGCCGACGGCTACGCGGCGATGCTCGCCAGCACGACGCAACTCAACACCCCCGGCATCGCCCTGGGCGCGATGGCGCAGGTGCACGCGCTGACCGACGTCACCGGCTTTGGCCTGCTCGGGCACCTGCTCGAGATCTGTCGCGCGTCCGCCACCGGAGCGAATGTCGATTTCGCCGCGGTGCCGCTGCATCCGGGAGTCGCCGACCTCGCCGGCGCGGGGGTGTTCACCGGCGCCTCGGCACGCAACTGGGCTGGCTACGGCGCGGCCGTCGACATCGATCCCACGCTGCCGGCCGCAGCGCAGACGTTGCTCACCGATCCCCAGACTTCGGGCGGCTTGCTCGCCGCCTGCGCGCCTGACGCGCTCGATCGCGTATTGACGGTGTTCCGCAACGCCGGCTTCGCCCGTGCGGCCGTGATCGGCACGATCACCGAAGGCGCGCCGCGCGTCGCGGTGCGCTAGCCGCGGTCGCGGCCAGCCCGATGGCACTCCCGGGGGAACGCGGCACGACCCCGGGCCCGACCGACACGCGCGCGCTGGGGCCGACCGCCGCCAGCTGTTACGGCCTGCACGCGGCGACCGGGTTCGAGCTCGCCACCGGCGCGACCGCCGGCGCGGCGATGCTGCGCCAGGCGGCCTGGTATTTCCGCGACGAGATCGTCGCCGTTCCGCGTGCCGGCCTGCCGGTGGCCGGCTTCGCGCGCGGCGTGCGACCGGAGGAAGACCTGCGCCGGTGGGTCGCCGGTCTCGGCGCGACCGTGCCCCGCGACCTGCCGCCGCTGGTCTGGGTGGCCGCGCGCGCCGCGTGGGACCACTGCCAGCTTGCGCCCGACGGCGCCAGCGCCGCCGTCGACGGGCGGCGCGTGCGGGTGCGCTGGGTGCCGAAGATTCCGCTCAACCGCGCGTACCTCGATGCCTCGTCGTTCGCGTTCCTCTCCCGGCGGGGGCTGCGGCTGCGCGGCGAGGAATGCGGCGGTGCGCTCACGATCCGCTACGGTCTGGCCCGCGGATTGGCGGCTGCCGCCACGGATCGGGCCGCGCGTGCTCGCCGCCGACGCGCGCGCGAGCCTGCGGGCGCTGATGCGCGAGGCGCCGCGCGGCGGCGCCACCGCGCCGTTCGCCGCCCTGCGGCTGTGGTCGCGGACCGCGGAAGACGCCCCGTCCGGTGCCCCGGTGCTCGCCTTCCTCGTCAACGGCGCTCAGGGCGACGACGACGAGGCGCACGCCGGCCACTTCGCGATCGTCACCGGACGCGTCGGCGCGGACGGGGGCCTCGCGGACTGGCTGGTCAACGACTTCTATTCCCTCGACCGCGAAAGCGAAAAGGGGATCCTGGCCGCGCCGGTTCCGCTCGACAACTACCAGGGCGACCTCAATGCGGGGCAGTCCTGGTACCGGCCCTCGGTGCTGGTCGTCGCCGTGCTGCGCGATGCCGCGGCGGCCGAGCTCGTCCAGTCCGCGCTGGGGCGCGTCTACAACCAGTTCTATCGGCACCAGCTGGTCTACGACCACGCGCACGCCAACTGCACCAGCATCAGCGTCGACACGCTGCGCACGCTCGGACTTCGCATCGCCACGCGGCCGGCCGCGCATCCGCTGCTCGCCTCGGCCGGATTCCCGCTGCTGGTCCTGCGGGAGCGCTCGGTGGCCAAAGCGAAACAGCACTGCGGCTACCTCGGTGCCGACCCGACGCGGCTGCTGCCGGCCGCGGCGCTCGAGGAGGTGTTCAGCGCACTGATGGACCTGACCGCGCCGACGCCGGCTGCGGGTGCGCCGCCACGGGGCAGGCTGGCGTCGCTGCTCGCGCGCGACCTTCGCGCCCTCGTCTTCGTGCGCATCCCGCAGCTGCCGTCAAGCCGGGCGTGGGGCGACGCGCCGGTGGCGACGCTGGCCGACTATTTTGCGCGCTTGCCCCGGCCGCCTGCGAAACCCGTGATCGTCCCGGTGCCGGCGCGCCCTTTCCCGGCGGAGCTGCGCGAGCCCGACCTCCTGCCGCCCCCGTGGCGGCGGCCGGACTTCGTCGCCGCCTTCTGGGGGATCGTGCTCGTCTGCGGCATCCCGGCCGTGCTGCGCGCGCTCTGGCGCCGGTGGAAACCGCGCTGGCCGGCGCTGTGAAAATCGCTTTCATTGCCAGGTCTCGATGCTAGAATCGCTGCCTTGCCCCGCCCCACCGACGATGCCCGCCGCCAACGCCGCCGCCCGCCCCGCACCTCGCCGGCGCGGTCGCGCCGAAGTGTTGCCACCGGTCGCCCGCGGCGAAGCCGGCGCCGGCCACACGCAGGCGTTGTCACGCGGTCTTGCCGTGCTGGAGGCACTCGCGGCGACCGAAGGGGGCGCCACGCTGACGGCGATCGCCGAGGCGGTCGCGCTGCCCCTGCCGACCGTCTACCGCCTGCTGTCCACGCTCTCCGAGCGGGGCTACGTGCACCAGGGCCCGGCCGGCGAATGGCGGGTGGGGGTGCGCGCGTTCCGCGTGGGGGCCGCCTTCCTCGACCAGCGCAATCTCGTGGTCCAGGCCTATCCGTTCCTCGAGCGGTTGATGCAGACTTCGGGCGAGACCACGAATCTCGCGGTGATCGACGGCAGCGAGGCTGTCTTCGTCGAGCAGGTCCAGTGCCGCGAACTGATGCGCATGTCGACCAAGCTCGGCGCACGCGCCCCGCTGCACGCATCGGGGGTCGGCAAGGCGATGCTCGCGGCGATGGACCCGGGGGCGGCCGCCGCGTTGCTCTGCGGCCGGACGCTCTCCCGGCACACGGGCAAGACGATCACCGACCGCGCGGCGCTCTGGCGCGAACTCGCCCTCATCCGCGACCGCGGCTGGGCCCAAGACGACGAAGAGCACGCCGAAGGCTTGTGCTGCCTCGCCAGCGCGCTCTGGGACGAGAACGGCGCGCCCTGGGCCGCGATCTCGGTCGCGGGCCCCACGTCGCGCATCACTGCGGCGCGCGTCGGGAATCTCGGCGCCCTGGTCCGCGCCACCGCGGCGGCCCTCACCGCCGCGCTCGGGGGCCATCCGCCGCGGCCCGCGTCGCGCTGACGCCGTGCCGCCCGTGCCCGCCGCGCGGACTATTTCCGGGGCGGCGCGAGACCGCGGGCGGCAAGCTCCCCGATGATGACGTCAGCGAACGTCGGTGTTTCCTGCGCCACGGTCCGCGGATTGAAGGTTTCGGTCGCCGCCGCCCACACCACGCGCCGCGTTGCGACGTCCCAGAGCGTCGTCTCGACCGCGGCGACTTCGTACTGCGTCACCTCCTGCACCGGGATCATGCTCGGACCCCACCAGCTTCCGTACGCCCCCCACAGCACCGGCCCGGAGATCACCGTCGTGTAGACGCGGGTACGGGTGTCGACGCCGAGCAGGCGCACGGTCAGCACGCCGTCGGCGCCGGCGCCCGCCACGGCTGCCGCCCACGCCGCCTCGTCGTTCGTCGCGTTCTCGCCCGCGATCCGGTATCCGGGCACGCCTTCGACACCGGCAGCCTTCAGCTTCTGCGCGAACACGTCCTCGAACACCCGGGTCTCGGCGAACCCGGCATTCAGCGCGACGACCACGATCCGGCGAAACGCCCCGCCCCGGTAGTCGGGGTCGAACCATGCGCTGCGGATCGACGTCGACGCGCAGCCGGCCGCCAGCAGCACGGCGCCGGCTGCGAGCAGCCGGCGCGGCAAGAAGCGGATCATCGCTGCGGCTCCTCGATGCTTGCGCAATCCCTGCATGGTGATGGTAACCCAGCGCGGCTGCCGGCGGACGGGTGCTGCGCCCCTTGCCGGTCCCGCGCCACGCGTCCGGCACGCTCGGCCTGCGCCGCGTCGCCCGACGCCCCGGTCCGCGTCGCGTCGCCGGTCAGGCCGGCGGAATGCGCAGCACCTGCCCCGGGTAGATCTTGTCCGGGTGCTTGAGCATCGGCGTGTTGGCCTCGTAGATCTTCATGTACTTGTTGGCGTCGCCGTAGGCGCCCTTGGCGATCTTCGACAGCGTGTCGCCGGCGACGACCGTGTAGTACGTGGCCTCGGGCTCGCTCCGGTCGACGCTCATCATGTTGTTCACCGCGGCGACACCGGCGACGTTGCCGCAGCAGAGCGCGATCTTCTCCTTGGTCGCCTGATCGGGGGCGACACCGTACACCGACACCGTGGACGACGCCGCGTCGAAGGTGACGGTGAGCCCGGTCGCGCTCAGGTTCTGCGTGCGGATGTACTCCATGATCGCGTCGGCTGCCGCGTCGTTGGCGGCCTTGATCTTGGCCTCGTCGGCCGGCGCCGCAGCCACTTCCTGCATTGCCGCCTTGGCCTTGCCGATGCCGAAGAGTTTCTCGCCGGCGTCCTTCACGAAATCCAGCAATCCCATGTCTGACTCCCTCTGTGGTGATCTTGCGTCCCGGCCTGCGGCAGGGTGCTACTGGCCTACTGGCCGTGGCGGCCTTCGGCTCGGGAAGCATACAACGGTTCCAAGCGTGCGGCGAAGCATGTTTCACTCAGTCTCTTCTTTGATGCGGCAACAGGAGGCTGCCGGGCGGCGACGCAGGGCTTGACTGCACGCCGCGAGAACGGCCGCCTCGGCCTCGAGGTCTCGAGGCGAGCGGGGTCGTGCTGCTGCTGCTGCACGCGTGGCGACCGTGGGCCGAGCTTCGCCGGCCGCCAGGCCGCGCGGTAAGCCGGCTGAAGCGACGCGACGCACCGGCCGCGGGTGCCTCACGCGGCCGGCGGCGGGGGGCCGGCCGTCGCGCCGCATTACAATGCGACTCCGGGGCCCGGAGCCGCCGGGTCCTATCCACCGCGGCCCCATCGTTCCGTTCGCCTTGACGCTTGCGCAGCTGATCCTGGGGTTCGCCCGTCGCCACTGGCGCGCCTACGCGGGCGCCGGGTCGATGCTCGTGCTGATCGCCGTGCTGACGGTGTGGATCCCGCGCCGGGTGGGGCACATCGTCGACGCCTTCGTCGCCGGGTCGTTCGCCGGCCGCGCGTTGTGGCAGGAAATCGCGATCCTGCTGGCGATGGGCGTTGCGATCTACCTCCTGCGCGTGGGCTGGCGGCTCCAGCTGTTCGCGGCGGCGTTCGAGCTCGGCGTCGAACTGCGTACCCGGCTCTACGGGCAGCTCTCGCTGCAGGGTCCCTCCTTCTTCCATCAGCAGCGCACCGGCGACCTGATGGCGCTCGCCACCAACGACGTCGACGCGGTGGAAATGGTCGCCGGCGAGGCGTTCCTGGCCGGCTTCGACGGCACGCTGACGCTGGTGCTGGTCGTGGCGATGATGACCCTGGGCGTCGACTGGCGCCTGGGCCTCGCCGCGTTGCTGCCGTTCCCGCTGATGGCGATCGCGTTCTACGTCATCTCGCGCAACATCCACCGCGCATCGGAGCGCTCGCTCGCGCGCTTCGCCCGGCTGAACGAGCACGCGCAGGAGACGGTCGCGGGGGTGCGGACCCTGCGCGCGCTGGGCCAGGAGCCGCGCGCGGTGCGCGAGTTCGGTGCCCGGGCCCAGGCCGCGGGCGACGCCGGCCTCGACGCCCAGCGCTGGGAGGCCGCGTTCGAGCCGGCGGTGGGCCTTACGCTGACCGCCGCGACCGCGCTGACGCTCGGCGCGGGCGGCGTGCTGGTCTGGCACGACGAGCTGACCCTCGGCCAGCTCACCTCGTTCACGATGTACCTCGGGCAGCTCATCTGGCCGATGTTCGCCGCGGGCTGGGTGCTCGCGCTGTTCGAGCGCGGCCGGGCCGCGTGGTCGCGGATCGACCCCGTCCTGCGCGCTCCGCCGGCCGTCGCCGACCACGGCCCCCTCGTCACGGCGCCCGCAGGCACGCTCCGCTTCGATGCCGTGACCTTCGCGTACCCCGTGGCGACCGGCGCCGGCGCGGACAGCTCGCCACCCAACGCGCTCGCCGACGTCACGTTCGCGCTCGAGCCGGGCGCCACGCTCGGCGTCGTGGGACCCACCGGCGCCGGCAAGTCCACGCTGCTCGCGCTGTTGCTGCGCCATTACGCGCCGCAGCGGGGCGCGATCCACTGGGGCCCGGCGGCGCTCGACGCCTACGCGCTACCGGCGCTGCGCGGCGCACTGGCGTGGGTTCCCCAGGAGCCGTTCCTGTTCTCGGGAACGATCGCCGAGAACATCGCGCTGGCCAACCCTGACGCGAGCGCCGCAGACATCGAGGAGGTCGCGCGGCAGGCCGATCTTGACCAGGACATCCGGCGCTTGCCCGAAGGGTACGCGACGCTCGTCGGCGAGCGCGGGATCACCCTGTCCGGCGGCCAGCGGCAACGGGTGGCGATTGCCCGCGCGCTGCTCACCCGAGCTTCCGTCCTGCTGCTCGACGACGCGCTTTCGGCCGTCGACACCGGCACCGAAGCGCGCATTCTGGGGCACCTGCGCAACGCCTGGCGCGGCCGCGGCGCGATCATCGTCAGCCACCGCCTGTCGGCGCTCGCCGAGGCGAGCGCGATCATCGTGCTGCAGGCGGGCCGCGTGACCGAGCGCGGCTCCCACGCGGAACTCCTCGCGCACAATGGCTGGTACGCCGCGCAGTGGCGCTACCAGCAGCTGGAAGCGACCCTCGAGGCCGCGCCGTGAGCCACGCGTCGAGGGGCCCCGCGCGCGAGCGCGGGGATCGACGCCAAGGCGAATCGGCGCGGGCGGCCGACCCCGCCGTGATCACGCGCGCCGCAGAATCGGAGGCCGCGCCGTGAGCCACGCGTCGAGGGGCCCCGCGCGCGAGCGCGGGGATCGACGCCAAGGCGAATCGGCGCGGGCGGCCGACCCGCCGTGATCACGCGCGCCGCAGAATCCACGGAGGCCGCGCCGTGAGCGGCGGCGCCAGCGGCCAGTCGGACGACGACGCGCCCCTCCCTCGCGCCGATCGAGGCGAGCGCAGGGAGGCCCTGGCGCTGCTCTGGCGTGCCGCCCACCCTGACCGCAGAGAGGTCTATGCGTCCGCGTTCTGGCTGGGCGTGGCCGGGATGCTCGAGGCCGCGGGCCCGCTCTGCGGCAAGGCGCTCATCGACGCCTACCTGCTGCCAAGGGTCCTCGACTGGGCCGCGATCGCGCTCTTGATCGGTGGCTACGTCGCCACCGGCGCCGGCGCCTCGCTCCTGCGCTACGCGCAGCTCTTGCGCCTGGCCGAGCTGGCGACGCGTTCCGTCCAGCGGCTGCGCGAGAGCGTCTACGCGCAGGTGCTGCGCCTGCCCATCGCGTACTTCGACCGCGCCATCACCGGCCAGCTCGTGAGCCGGATCACCAACGACACCGAGGCCGTCAAGCGTCTGTACGCGCAGGTGCTCTTCGAGGTGCTGGTGGGACTCACGGTGCTCCTCGGCGTGATGGTCGCGATGCTCTGGCTCGACGGGCGGCTGCTGCTGCTCGTGCTGGTGCTGATGCCGGCGACGGTCGCCATCGTCCTGGGCTACCAGCGCCTGTCGGCCGGGCCCGTGGCGCACGCGCGCGCGCTGCGCAGCGACATCAACGCCCGCGTGGCCGAGGGCATCGCCGGGATGAGCGTGCTGCAGGCAACGGGCGCCGCGCCGCGCTTTCGCGCCCGCTTCGCCGCCGTCAACCAGGCGCACTACGTCGCGCGCATGGGCGAGGTGCGAGCCAACGCCTGGCTGCTGCGCCCGGCCCTCGATTTCCTCAACATCCTGCTGATCGTGGTCATGGTCGCGGTGGTGGGCACGCAGCGCATGGCGGCGTCGAGGCCGGCCTGCTGTATGCGTTCATCACGTACGTCGCGCGCAGCGTCGAACCGCTGATCCAGATCACGATGCAGTTCTCGAGCCTGCAGCAATCGGTGATCGCCGCGGCGCGCGTCAACGTCCTGCTGCGGGAACCGGCGCCGGCGCTCCCGCGGCGCCGCGGTTCAGTCGAACAGGGGCGCGTGGCGCTCGCCGACGTGACCTTCGGCTACGATCCGGCGCGCCCCGTGCTGCACGGCCTGCGCCTCGACGTTCCCGCAGGCGCCTTCATCGGCGTCGTGGGGCCCACGGGAAGCGGCAAGTCCACGCTGCTCGCCCTGCTGCTGCGTTTCTACGCGCCGCAGGCCGGACGCATCGAGATCGACGGCGTTCCGCTCGACGAGCTCGGCGACGCGCCCTTCCGCGCTGCGGTCGGGCTGGTTCCGCAGGAGCCTCTCCTCCTGGCCGCGAGCGCCCGCGAGAACATCGACATGGGTCGGGGACTGTCCGAAGCCGAGGTGATCGGCGCCGCCAAGGCGGCGCGCGCGCACGAATTCATCGCCGCCCTCGAGGCCGGCTACGACACGCCGCTCGGAGAGGGCGGCACGCGGCTGTCCTCGGGCCAGAAGCAGCTCGTCGCCGTCGCCCGCGCGCTGGCCGGGCAGCCGCGGATCCTGTTCCTCGACGAGGCGACGTCGCGGATCGACAGCGAAACCGAGCAGCGGGTGCAGGCCGCGCTCGCCGAACTGCACGGCAGGACGACCGTGATCGCGATCGCGCATCGGCTGTCGACGATCCGCGCGGCGGACCGGATCGTGGTCCTCAACCACGGCCGCATCGCCGAGGAAGGCACGCACGAAGCGCTGATGGCGATTCCGGACGGGATCTACCAGCGCCTCTACCTGCTGCAGCAGATCGAGCACTGAGAACGGCGGGCTGCCGCCGGCGTCCGCGCCCTTCGCGCCGAACCGCCCGCGCGGAGCCGCCGGGGGCTTTCGCGGGCGCGGTGCGGCGCGCCGGTCGCGGCGCTCCCGCCCGCGGCGCGCGGCGCTACGCGTTGTAGAGGTAGTCCCGCTTGCCGATCGCCACGCCGTTGTGGCGCAGGATGGCGTAGGCCGTGGTGACGTGGAAGTAGAAGTTCGGCAGCGCCCGGCCGAGCAGGAACTGCAGGCCCGTGAAACGCAGTTCCTCGTCGCCGCGCCGGATCACGATCTCGCGCTCCTCGCTGCCGTCGACTTCGTCCTGCCGCACGGACTCGATGAACGCGATCGTCTTGGCGATGCGCGCCTTGAGCTCGGGCAGCGTCCTTTCGTTGTCCTCGTGCACGGGGATGTCGATCCCGGCGAGCCGCGCGACGGCCCCCTTCGCCGTGTCGCAGGCGATCTGCACCTGCGAGGTGAGCGGCAGCATGTCGGGATAGAGCCGGCTGTCGGCGAGTACCGCACCGTCGAACACCTTCTGCGTCGCATACGCCTGCGCCTTGTCCAGGATACGGGAAAGGTTGCCCAGCATGTTGACGAAGCGCGGCACGCTCGCCTGGTACATGGAGATGTTCATCGCGGTGCCCCCGGGTCCGGAAGAAGGCGGAAACGACGCGCTCGGGACGCACTCGGATCGGCGCAGGGCGTGGGCGTCGGGTCGACAGCCGGCGCGGGCGACCCGCGCGCTGGCCAGCGCATGATAGCGCATCGACCCGGTCGCTTGAAGGGCCTGGCCCGTGGCAGCGGGGGCCGCATGCACGGTGCGCCTTTGCGCGTGCGGCCCGCAGCCGGCCACGCTCGCATATAATCCGGCGCGCGCTGCCCCTTTGCCGCGGCGCTGGGAATCGTCCCGCTGCGATGTCACCCCCCTGCTCCGCTGTCTCGCCCCCGGCCCCGCTGCCGATCCGGCCCGGCTCGCTCGCGGCCTGGCGGGTCGCGGTGCGCCCGCGCACCTTGTGGATCGCGACGATACCGGTCGTCGTCGCCACCAGCCTCGCGTGGTCGCTCGCCGGCGTCTTCAGCGCCTGGATCGCCGCGATCGCGCTGGCCGCGGCGATCCTGATGCAGGTCGTCAGCAACCTGCAGAACGACGTCGGCTACACCCAGCGCGGCGGCGAGACGCGCGGGCACGTCGGGCTGCCGCGGGCCACCGCGCACGGCTGGCTCGCGCCGTCCGCGGTGAACCGCGCGATCGTCGTCGCGGTCGTCGCGGCGCAGCTGATCGCGCTGCCGTTGATGGTGCGCGGCGGATGGCCGATCGTGCTCACCAGCGTCTGCTCGACCGTCGCCGCATGGGCGTACATGGGAGGGCCGCGGCCGATCGCCTACACGCCCTGGGGCGAAGCCACGGTCTTCGTCTTCTTCGGCCTCGTCGCGGTGCAGGGCGCCTACTACGTGCAGGCGGGCTCGCTCGCCGCGCCCGTGTGGCTTGCCGCCGCCGCCATCGGCATGCACGCGGCGGCGGTGTTGCTGGTGAACAACTACCGCGACCGCGCGCACGACCTCGCCACCGGCCGGCGAACGCTCGCGGCGGTCGTGCCCGAGCGCGTCGCCCTGCGCCTCTACACGCTGCTGCTCGTCGCGCCTTTCGCGCTCGCGGGAGCGCTCGCGGCGCTCGTTTCCGGCCCCTGGTTCCTGCTGCCGCTGTGCGCGCTGCCGCGGGCGCTCGCCCTCGCGCGCGCGCTGCCGGTCACGCAGCCCGGCGCGGCGCAGAGTGCGCTTCTGTTTCGCACCGTGCTGCTCGAAGTCGGCTTCGGCGGGCTGCTCGCCGCCGGCGCCTTGTTGCATCGCTTCGCATAGCGCGGCGCGGCGCCCGTCACAGGGCCAGCGGCGCGGCGTAGCCGGTCAGTTCCAGGTAGCCGCCGCCGCAGGGGCGAGCGGCCTCGCTCGCGCGCACGGCGCCCTCCCAGTAGATCGTCCCCGTCGACGCACGGGCGTCGAGCTCCTGGTCGTCGAACCAGGGCTCGATCTCGAAACGGCGCCCGCCAAGGCGCAGCGCGAGGGCAACCGGGTACTGCGCGCCGGTGCGCGGCGAGCGCCAGACGCGGCGCGGCGTGAACTGCACGGCGCCAGGGGGCAGCGTCGAGCGGCGCAGCGCGGCGTCGCGCAGCGTGGCCGCGGCCCACAGCGGTCCACCGCCGCGGTCGCGCATGACGAAGGCCATCAGCGCGCCGCCGTCGTCGAGATTGATCCCCAGCCAGTCCCACCCGACGGCGTCCTGCGCCAGGACCTCGCTCGACCACTCGTGGTCGAGCCAGGCGTTTCCGGTCACCTCCAGGCTGCCGGAGGAAAGGCGAAGGCGTCCCCCCGCGGCGAGCTGGGGCACGCTGTAGTAATAGCTCGCCTGGTGCGCGAGCGCTCCCTTGCGCGAGTAGCCGTCCTCGCCCTGCAACAGCACGGGCTGTGTCGCCGCGCAGCGCAGCTCCAGGCCGAACTCGCGGGCCGCGATGCGGGTGACGTACGCGTCCCCGACGCGCGCGAGGCTCCAGTCGCCGATCCACGCCCGCGTGGTCTCCAGCGCGGTACCGGCGAGGTCGAACGCGGCGCGCGCCGCGCGTTGATCGTGGAGCAGGCGCGAGGCGGAGGCGTCGGACACGGCAGCGTGGGCGAGCACGAGCTGCCGGGCGGCAAACCGGCTCGGGTTGCCCTCGGCGACGCGCGGCCGGCTGCGGAAGAACGTCACCTGGAAGCCGAAGCGTCGACCGTCGCGCGCTTCGAGCCGACCCGTGAGATACCACCACTCGGTGCGGAAATCCGGATGCGCGCCGTGATCGCGCGGGAAGCGCAGCGCCTTGCCGGGCAGCACCGTCGGATAGGGATCGGCCGCACGCACGGGGCTGACCGCACCGAGGGCGGCAACGGCGAGGAAGGCGCGTCGCTTCAACGGTCAACCCCCGGCCACGAGGCGCGCCGCATCACCAGTCGTCCCGCACGGCGCGCACGACCTCGCCGCGGGTCGCCTGCCGCCCCGCCACGACCGCCGTGAGCACCGACAGCGCGAGCACGATCACGACGAAGGCGGCGAGCGCGGCCCAGGGAACCGCCAGCTCCATCCCCCAGTGGAACGACTGCGGGTTGACCACGTGAACCAGGACGACGCTGATCACGGCGCCCACGGCCACGCCCACGACGAGACCGATGCCGCTGACCAGCGCGCCCTCGCTCGCGAGCATCCTGCGGATCTCGCCGCGGGTCATGCCGATGTGCCGCAGCACCCCGAACTCGCGCCGCCTCGCGAGCACCAGCGCGGCGAACGACGACGACAGCCCGGCGAGCCCGATGACCAGCGCGGCGAGCTCGAGCGCGTAGGTGACGGCGAACGTGCGGTCGAAGATCTGCAGCGACGCACGCCGGATCTCGCCGGCCGTGCCGATGTCGAGCTGCTCGCCGCCCGGCAGCTCGCGCACCAGCCGCTCGCGCACCGCTCCGAGCGAGGCCTCCGGCTGCAGCCACAGCGCGCCGTTGGTCGCGCCCGTGTCGCCCGTGAGCGCGACGTAACGGGCCCGCTCGATCACCAAGGTCCCGCGAGGGCGCGAGAAATCGCGCCAGACGCCGGCGACGGTGAAACGGTGCGAGCGGCCGGCGAGCGGCACGTCGATCTCGCTGCCCACGGCCACGCCGTATACGTCGCTGACGACCTCGCTTACCCACACCGGCGGCGGCGCGCCGGCGGGCACCGGTCGCGGCGGCGTGACGAAGGGCAGGCTCTTCTGCGGCGCGTCCGGGTCGAGCGGGCGCGCGAGCAGCGCGATGCGCGGCTGCCCGGACCGCCACTGAATCTGCTCCTCGCGTTGGAATTCGGCGCGGCGCACGCCCGGAAGGGAGGCGATCCGCGCCTGGTCGGCGGCGCCCAGAAGCCCCGTGTCGCCAACGCCTGCGGCGCGGAAGTAGAGATCGGCCGGCAGCAGCGCTTCCAGCCAGGCGTCGACGGAGCTGCGCAGCGAGAACACCATGATCGCCATCGAGACCATGAGGCTCACGCTCGCGACGATCGCGGCGAGGCTGACGCTCGCCTGCCCGGGCGCGCCGCGCAGTTGCGCCAGCGCAAGCGCGATCGCCGGCGCGCGCGGGGGCGGCAGCGCCTGCAACACGAGCTTCGCCAAGCGCGGAAGCAACCGCAGTGTGCCGACGAGGAAGAGCCCGATCGCGCCGTAACCGAACAGCGGCAATCCGGAGACCGGGGGCAGCAGCGCGGCGGCAGCACCCAGCGCCAGCAGCAAGACCCCCGGCCACCACGCCGCCAGCCGCTCGAATCCGCGTTCGGCGTCGCCCGCCTTGAGCGCCAGCGCGGGGGAAGCGCGCACCGCCTCGCGCGCCGGCGCGAGGGCGCCGGCCACGGCCGCAGCGACGCCGAGGCCGAAGAACAGCACCGCGATCGCCGGTTCGATCCGCAGCGCCGGCACCACCCCGCGGAAGTAGCCGGACCCCAGGTCCACGCCGACGAAGCGCATCACCCCATCGGCCAGCAGCAACCCGGTGCCGAGTCCGACGGCGCTGCCCAGGGCGCCGATCGCCGCGGCTTCGGCGAGCATACCCAGGACGATCCGTCGGCGTGTCACCCCGATGACGCGCAGCAGCGCGAGCTCGGCGCGGCGACGCACGATCGACAGCGCCTGGGTCGAGAACACGAGCAGGCCGCCGGTGAACAGGGCCATCAGCGCCAGGACGTTGAGGTTGACCCGGTACGCGCGCGTGAGATCGGCGGTGGCGCTGCGGTCGTCCTGCGGCACCGTGACGACGACGCCCGGCGGCAGCGTGGCGGCGATCGCTTCGCGCAGCGCCGCGGAGTCCGCTCCGGGGGCGAGGCGAAGGTCGATCCGCGACAGCCGTCCCAGCCGGTCGAACGTGGTCTGCGCGGCCGCGATGTCCATCACGGCGAAACGCCGCGCGCCGTCGGTCGCGAGCAGCCCGGCGATCCGCAGTGGCACGACGACGAGGCCGCTTTGCACCGCGACGCGTGTCGCCGACCGAAACCGCCAGCGCGCGTGCCGCCGCGGGCGAGAGGAAGATCGCGTCGGAGCGAAAGAAGTCGAAGCGATCCGCAGCGGACGCTCTCCAGCCAGGTTCGAGCCTCGCGGCGCTGAAGACGTCGACGCCCACGATGCGCAGCGCTTCGTCGCGCCCGGACAGCGGCGCCTCGATCTCGAGCACCGGACTGGCAACCGCGACGTCCGGCCGCCGCGCGAGCAGCGGGTAGAGCGCCTCGTCGAAACCGGAGCGCGGGCCCTGGATCTCCAGGTCCGCCACACCGGAGAGCGCGCGTGCCGACTGCGCCAGCTCGGCGACCGCGGCCGCGTTGATGATCTGCACCGCGTACCCCAGCGCGACGCCGAGCGCGATCGCCGCGACGCCGAGGAGCCCGCGCAGGCGTTGCCCCGCGAACGCGCCCCGGAACAGCGCCGACGCGACGCCGATGCGAATCGGTCGGCGCGCCACGGCCGTCACGGCGCCGGGACCTCGCGCACGCCCGCGCGCGTAAGCAGCAGGACGCGGTCGGTCGTGCGCGCCGCGATCTCCGAGTGCGTGACCAGAATCCCCGCTGCGCCCTGCCCCTTGACCACGTCGCGCAAGAGCGCCAGCACCGTCGCCGCGCTGTCCGGGTCGAGATTGCCGGTCGGCTCGTCGGCGAGGACCAGTGCCGGGCGATGCACCAGCGCGCGCGCGATCGCGACCCGCTGCAGCTCGCCTCCCGAGAGCTCGCGCGGCCGGCTGCCGGCGCGCTCGGAGAGGCCGACTGCCGCGAGCACCTCGCGCACCCGCTGGTCGACCACGCGACCGGTCTGCCGTTGCAGCGCGAGCGGCAACGCGACATTCTCGCCGACGGTGAGATACGGCAGCACGTGGAAGGCCTGGAACACGAACCCCATGCGCCGCCGGCGCAGCAGCGTCAGCGCGTCGTCGTCGAGCGTGGCAAGGTCGACGCCGTCGACGCGAATCGTCCCGCGATCGGGCCGCTCAAGCCCCGCCGCAAGGTTGAGCAGGGTGGACTTGCCCACTCCCGACTCGCCCATGACGGCCACGTAGTCGCCGGCGGCGAGCTCGAGCGAGACGTCGGCGAGAACGGTGCGCGCGGTGGGACCGGGATACGACTTCCAGAGCGAACGCAGCGACAGCACCCGCGCAGCGTACCCACGCTCGCACGCGCTGGCAAGGTGGACACCCGGCGCTTCGCGGCCGCACGTGCGCCGTCGCACGCCTGTGGGACAATCGCGCCGCGCGGGCCCGGGAGGGCGGCGCAACGATCGCCCCGTCCATGCTGAGCTACCGCCACGGATTCCACGCCGGCAACCACGCCGACGTGCTCAAGCACGCGCTGCTGGTGTCGCTGCTGCGGCTGCTGACCCAGAAGGACAAGCCGCTGTGGGTGCTCGACACGCATGCCGGCGCAGGCGCCTACGCGCTCGACTCGAAGTTCGCGGCGAAGCGCCGCGAGTACGCCGACGGCATCGGCAGGCTGTGGAACTCGGCCGACCTGCCGGCGCCGCTGCGCGACTACGTGGCGCAGGTGCGGGCCTGCAACCCCGATGGCGCGCTGCGCGTCTACCCCGGCTCGCCGCAGATCGCGCTGCAGCTCCTGCGGCCGCAGGACCGGTTGCGCCTCTGGGAACTGCACGGCACCGAGCAGAAGATGCTGGCCGAGCGCTACGCCCCTGCCGGGCGGCGGGTGACCGTGACCGCCGGCGACGGGTTCGCCGGGCTCAAGTCCGCGTTGCCGCCGCCCTCGCGCCGGGGGCTCGCGCTGCTCGACCCGTCCTACGAGACGTTGGACGACTACCGGGCGGTGGTCGGCACGCTTGCCGACGGGCTGCGGCGCTTCCCGACCGGCGCCTTCGCCGTGTGGCATCCGTTGCTCCAGCGGCGCGAGGCGCAGCGCCTTCCAACGACCCTGTTGCGCCTCGCCGGCGGCGACTGGCTGCATGCCGTGCTGCAGGTCTCTACGCCGCGCAGCGACGGTTTCGGGCTTCACGGCAGCGGCGTGTTCGTGTTCAATCCACCCTGGAAGCTCGATGCCGCTGCGCGGGAGATCCTGCCGGCGCTGGCGCGACTGCTCGCCCGGGACGCCGGCGCCGGCTTCACGCTGCAGGCCCGGCAAACGTGAGCGCCGGAGCGAGCCACCCTCGCGCGCGGGTTCCTGCCACGCGGCGACCCGCCAGCGGGCGCCGGAGGTCCGTCCAGGGGGGGCCTCGAACCCGCGCCTTGGCGAAACACGCTCGCCTCCCGCGGGCGAGCTGCAGCCGCCGGGCGTCTGCGGCGCTGTCTGGACAGGAACCCGCGATGACCGCCGCACCCGACCTCGCCCCGCTCGACAGCCTCGCCGCGATCCGCGACCGCCTGCGCGCGTTCGCGACCGAGCGCGACTGGGACCAGTTCCATGCACCCAAGAACCTGGCGATGGCGATGATCGTCGAGGCGGCCGAGGTCGTCGAGCACTTCCAGTGGCAGGACGCGGCGACGCCGCCGGACCTGCCGCCCGAAAAGAAGGCGGCGATCGGCGCAGAGCTCGCCGACGTGCTCTTCTATCTCGTGCGCCTCGCCGACCGGCTCGACATCGACCTTGGCGCAGCGGCGGCCGCCAAGCTGGCCCTCAATGCGGCCCGGTATCCCGCCGACCGCGCGCGCGGCAGCGCCCGCAAGTACGACGAGTATGGCCATTGACGCGAAAGGCTCGCCGCGACGGGCCGGCGTGCCGCGCGCTGCCCCGTGCCGTCCGCGCTTCGGTCGAGCCACGTCGCGATGAACCGCACGATGGGCCGCTTCGAACTCCGGCGCCTGCTCGGCGAGGGCGGCGAGAGCGCCGTCTACCTCGCCTTCGACCCGCGTCTGGAACGAGAGGTGGCGCTCAAGACGCTGCAGCTGCGCGGGCCCGACCCCGCGCGCACGCAGCGGCTGCTGGCCGAGGCGCGCGCGGCCGGCAAGCTGCGGCATCCGCAGATCGTCCCGGTGTTCGACGCCGGCGAGGACGCCGGCGTGCCGTTTCTCGTCTTCGAGTTCGTCGAGGGCCCCACGCTGGCCGGGCTGCTGCAGGCGCAGGGCGCGCTGGCGCCCGGCCGCGCCGCCGCGCTGGTCGTCGATGTGCTCGCCGGGCTCGAGCACGCCCACGGGGCGGGGATCCTGCATCGCGACCTCAAGCCGTCGAACATCCTGGTCGACCGGGCGGGGCGGGCCCGCGTCACCGATTTCGGCATTGCCGCGCGCGTCAGCGATCCCGCGGGCAGCGTCGACTTCCACGGCACCCCGGCGTACATGGCACCGGAGTACATCCGCGACAACGTTCTCGGCCCGCAGGGTGACGTCTACGCGGCGGGACTCGTCCTCTACGAACTCGTCTGCGGGCGGCGCGCGATCGGCGGGGCGACGCTTGCGCAGACGCTCAACAACGCGGTCGAGGGCGGGATCACGCTGCCCGGCGACACCGACGTCGACCCCACGCTCGCCGGCATCATCGGCAAGGCCACGGCGCGCGACCCGGCGGTGCGCTACCCGGCTGCGGCGGCGATGCGCGAGGCGCTCGAACGCTACCTCGATCCCGGCGACGCCGCGACGGTGCCGTCGACTCCCGGCGCCGGCGCCGGCGCCGGCACCGGCACGCTTGAGTTCCTGCTGCGCCGGATGCGGCACCGGGCCGATTTCCCGGCGCTGTCGGAGGCGATCAGCTCGATCAACCGGCTGACGGCATCGGAGAGCGAGAACATCGCCAAGCTGTCCGCCACCATCCTCAAGGACTTCGCGCTCACCAACAAGCTGCTGCGGCTGGTCAACGCCGTCCACTACCGCGCGACCGGCGCGGGCAGCGTGAGCACCGTCTCGCGCGCGATTGCGGTGCTGGGTGTCAACGCGGTGCGCAGCATCGCCATTTCGCTGCTCCTGTTCGAGCATCTGCCCGACAGGCAGCAGGCAACGGCGCTGCGGGACGAGTTCCTGCGCGCGAACCTCGCCGGTTACCTCGGCAAGCGGCTGTCTCCCGGCATCGTGCGCGACGCCGAGGAGGCCTTCATCTGCGCCATGTTCCGCAACCTCGGACGCCTGCTCGCGCGCTTCTATTTCCCGGAGGAGGCGAGCGTGGCGGCGCGGGACGTCCAGTGCAACGACGTGCCGGAGCGGGAGGCGGTGCAGCGCGCGCTGGGGATCTCGTACGAAGAGCTTGGCGCGGGCATCGCCCGCAGCTGGGGGCTGCCGGAGCCGATCGTCCAGAGCATGACCCGGCTGCCACCCGGGCCGCTGCGCGCACCGACGACGCACGAAGGCAGGCTGCGAACGCTCTCGGCGTTCGCCGACGAGCTCTACGTCGCCATGACGGCCGGCGACGCGGCCACGGGCCAGCAGAACACCGAAGCGGTCCGCCGGCGTTTCGCGAGCGCCCTGCCGGTGTCGGCCAAGGAACTGGCCGTCGTGATCGGCGACGCGCTCGGCGAGCTCTCCGACTTCTCGGCCATCATCCGGGTCGATCTCAAGCACACGCCGCTCGCGCCCCTGCTGGCCACGCCCGCGCCGCAGCGCTTGGCCGAAGCGGGCGGCGCCAGGAATCTCGACCCCGAGTTCACGGCGACGCTGCTCGGACCCACGGCCGAAATGCCGTCCGCGTCGCCGGGCACGCGCCACGAACCCGTGTCCCGGCATGCCGGAGATGCGCAGGCAATCCTCGCCGCAGGCATCCAGGACATCAGCAGTACGCTGGTCGAGGATTTCGCGCTCAACGACGTGCTGCGGATCATCCTCGAGACGATCTACCGCGCGCTGGGATTACGCCACGTGCTGCTCGCGGTCCGCGATCCGAAGTCCGGCACCCTCGTCGGCCGCCTCGGCTTCGGTCCGGACGCGGCCACGATCGCGCCGCGCTTCCGGCTGCCGGTGGGCGGCCCTGCCGACGTGTTCAACATCGCGCTCACGAAGAACGTCGATCTTCTGATCCACGACGCCGCAGACCCCGCGATCCTGCCGCGCATCCCGGCCTGGTACCGGGAGACGATCGCCGCGCCCACGTTCCTGCTGCTGCCGATGTCGATCCGGGGCGTGCCGGTCGCGCTGGTCTACGCCGACAAAGCGGTCGCAAACACGATCGCGATCGCGGAGCGCGAGCTCGCGCTGCTGCGCACGCTGCGCAATCAGGCGGTGCTGGCGATCAAGCAGTCGAGTTGACGGCGGCGAGGTCGTGCCGCGCCCGCCACGGTGGCCGTTTGCCGAGGCGCGCGGCCGCCGGCGGCTCAGCCGGCGAGCCGAAGCATCAACGCATTGACGCGCCGCACGAATCCCGCCGGGTCATCGAGCTGACCGCCCTCGGCGAGCAACGCCTGGTCGAAGAGCAACGCCGCCCAGTCGCCGAGCCGCTCGTCGGTCTCCGCCGACAGGCGCTGCACCAGCGGATGATGCGGGTTGATCTCCAGGATCGGCACCACGCTCGGGGCCTTCTGCCCGACGGCTTTCAGCAGGCGCTCGAGGTTGCCGGAGGCCTCGCCCTCGCCGACGACCAGGCAGGCGGGCGAGTCGGTCAGGCGAAAGGTGACGCGCACTTCCTTGACCTTCTCGCCCAGCGCCTTCGCGAGGCGCTCGACCAGGGGCTTCATCTCCCCGGCCTCTTTCTCCTGCTGCGCCTTCTCCTCGGCGTCGGCGAGCGCCCCGAGGTCCAGCGCCCCCCGGGCGACCGAGGTGAGCGGCTTGCCCTCGAACTCGTGGAGTCCCGCGGCGACCCATTCGTCGATGCGGTCGGACAGGAGCAGCACCTCGATCCCCTTCTTGCGGAAGACCTCGAGGTGGGGGCTGTTCGCCGCAGCCGCGTGCGACTCCGCCGTGACGTAGTAGATCGCCGCCTGCCCCTCCTTCATCCGTGCGACGTAGTCGGCGAGCGCGACGACCTGCGCCTCGCCCTCGCCCTGCGTCGAGGCGAAGCGCAGCAGCTTGGCGAGCTTGTCGCCTGCGCCGGGATCCTCGGCGAAACCCTCCTTCAGCACCCGCCCGAACGTCGTCCAGAACGTCGCGTACTTGTCCTTCTGGTTCGCCGCGAGGTCCTCGAGCAGCGACAGCACGCGCTTTGCGCAGCCGCTCTTGATCGCCTCGACGTCGCGCGACTCCTGCAGGATCTCGCGCGAGACGTTGAGCGGCAGGTCGTTGGAGTCGACCACGCCGCGGACGAAGCGCAGGTAGCGGGGAAGCAGGTGCTCGGCGTCGTCCATGACGAACACGCGACGCACGTAGAGCTTGAGGCCCCGCCGATGTTCGCGGTCCCAGAGGTCGAATGGCGCCCGCGACGGCAGGTAGAGGAGCTGCGTGTACTCGGCGCGCCCCTCGACCTTCGCGTGGGCCCAGGCCAGCGGCGGCTCGTTGTCGTGCGCGACGTGCTTGTAGAACTCCTCGTACTGCTCGGCCGTGATGTCCTGCTTGGGCCGCGCCCACAGCGCCGACGCCTGGTTGATCGTCTCCTCCTCGTCGGTGGCGCGGTACGCCTTCTTTTCCTCGTCCCAGACCTCCTTGCGCATCACGATCGGCAGCGCGATGTGGTCGGAGTACTTGCGGATGATCGAGGCGAGTTTCCAGCGCGACAGGAAGTCGTCGTGACCCTCGCGCAGGTGCAGCGTGATCTCGGTGCCGCGCGCCTCGCGCACGACCGGCTCGATGGTGTACTCGCCCTCGCCGGTCGACTCCCAGCGCACGCCCTCGGCGGCAGGCCGGCCCGCCCGGCGCGTGACGAGCGTCACCCGGTCGGCGACGATGAAGCACGAATAGAAACCGACGCCAAACTGGCCGATGAGGCGCGCGTCCTTGGCCGCGTCGCCGGTCAGCGTGGCGAAGAACTCGCGCGTGCCCGACTTGGCGATGGTGCCGATGTTGGCGATCACCTCGTCGTGCGCCATGCCGATGCCGTTGTCGCCGACCGTGATCGTGCGCGCGTCCTTGTCGAACGCGACGCGGATGTCGAGCTCCGGGTCGTTCTCGTAATAGTCGGGGTGAGCGAGCGCCTCGAACCGCAGCTTGTCGGCGGCGTCCGAGGCGTTGGAGATGAGCTCGCGCAGAAAGATCTCGGGATGGCTGTAGAGCGAATGGATCATCAGCTGCAAGAGCTGCCTGACCTCCGCCTGGAAACCCAGGGTCGCGCGACCCGGCGCGGGCGCGGCCTCGCGCTCCTTGTTGTCGACTTCCGTCACTTCCACGTCCTCCGGCTGATTGAACGGTTCGGCCGCGGCACCCCACCTCGGCGCGCGCGTCGCAAACGCGCGGCGGCCTGCAAAGGGTCGCCATTCTACCCCCTTCCCCGCCGGGCGCGAGCCGCCGCCGACCCGCACCGCGGGGCGGTACCGGTGACCCGCGCCACCGGCCGCGGCACCCGCCCCGTTGCCCCGCAGGATCAGGGCATGAGCTGCCCGCCGTTGACCTCGATCACCTGGCCGGTCACGTAGCCGGACAGCGCCCCGGAGGCGAGATAGAGAAACGTGCCGGTGCAGTCGGCCGGCGCTCCGAGCCGCTCGAGCGGGATCGTCCGCCGCATCGCCTCGAGCATCTCCGGTGTGGAGAAGCGCGCGTGAAAGGGCGTCTCGATGACGCCCGGTGACACGGCGTTCACCCGCACGCCCTTGGGCCCCAGCTCCTTCGCCCAGTTCTTCGTCAGCGTCGAAACGAAGGCCTTCGCCGCCGCGTACAGCGAGGCGCCGGGCCCGCCGCCGTTGCGCGCCGCGATCGACGTCGTGTTGATGATCGAGCCCCGCCGCTGTTCGAGCCAGGGCAGCGCGGCCCGGCTCGCCATCACCAGCTGCCGGACGTTCAGGTCGACGACCGCGTCGAACAGGGCGTCGTCGATCTCGGGAAGCTTCGCCCGCCGTACGAGGCCGCCGGCGTTGTTGATCAGCACGTCGAGGCCGCCGAACTTCTCGGCGACCGCCGCGACGAGCGGCGCCGCGGTGTCGCGGCGCGAGAGGTCGGCCTGGAACGTCTCGGCCGCCGCCCCGGCTGCGCGGCAGTCGGCGACGACCCGGGCCGCGGCGTCGGCACTGCTCGCGTAGTGGACGGCGACGACCGCGCCCGCCGCCGCGAAACCACGCGCCGCCGCAGCGCCGATGCCGGTGCTCGCCCCGGTGACGAGCACGACCTTGTCCTTCAGGTCCTTCATGAGCGCTTCCTTAGGAACGGGCCGCTGCGCGATGCGCGATGGGAGACGCAGACAGCGTTACGTCTTGGCAGCGGGTGCGCGCACCCGATCCCGTGCCGGGTCACCCGGGTCGCCCCCGCTCGGTCGCCGCAGTATAGTCGATCAAGCAGGCTCGGGCCGCGCGGTGCCGCGGCGCATCGCGATCGCCCGGCACGGCGCCGCGCCACCGGGCGCGGGCCCGGGCGGGCCTGGGTCCGGGCGCTCGGGCACGCTGCCACCCGCGTCGGGAGGGTGCGTGTGCGTCAGCGCCGGATGGGCGACAATGAAGGCTTTCGACAGAGGGCAGGATCATGCAATATGACAAGGAGCTGGACGCACGCGGGCTGTCGTGCCCGTTGCCGATCCTGAGGACCAAGAAGGCGCTGAACGACCTCGCGAGCGGGCAGGTGCTCAAGGTGGTCGCGACGGATCCGGGCTCGGTCAAGGACATGCAGGCATTCGCCAACCAGACCGGGAATACGCTGCTCGGGTCCGCCGAGGAGAGCAAGGACTTCGTCTTCTACCTGAAGAAGAGGTAGCTGTCGCGCGCGCTCCCCCGAGCGGGCGCCACCGGAGCGATCATGCACACCAGGAAGATGGCGATCATCGCGTCCAAGGGCACGCTGGACATGGCGTATCCGCCGTTCATCCTCGCGTCGACGGCCGCGGCGCTCGGCTACGAGGTGCGGGTGTTCTTCACGTTCTACGGGTTGCAGCTCCTGCGCCGCGACTTGTCCGACGTCAGGATCAGCCCGCTCGCCAACCCGGCGATGCCGATGCCCCTGCCCATGCCCGTGCTCGTCGCCGCCTTGCCGGGAATGGAAACGGTGGCGACAAGGATGATGAAGGACAAGCTCAAGAGGAAGGGCGTCGCCTCGCTGGAGGAGTTGCGCGCGCTCTGCCTCGAGGCGCACGTCGGATTCGTCGCCTGCCAGATGACCCTCGATCTCTTCGAGCTTCGAGAAGAGCGACTTCATCGACGAGATCGAGTTCGGCGGCGCGTCGACGTTCCTGGAGTTCGCCGGTCAGTCCGACGTCTGCCTCTTCGTTTGATTCGGCGTGTCGACGTCCCCCGGGAAGCGCGCGCGATGACGCCCGCCAGCAGCAACGGCACACCCGATCCCAAAGGGCGCGAGCCGGCGCGCGGCAAGGTGTTCCTCGTCGGCGCGGGCCCCGGCGATCCGGAGCTCCTGACGCTGCGCGCCTACCGGCTGCTGCAGGACGCCGACGTCGTCCTGCACGACAACCTGGTCTCCGCGGCGATCCTCGCCCTGCTGCCGGCGGCGACCGAGCGGATCCACGTCGGAAAGGCACGCGACAACCACACGCTGCCGCAGGAGGAAATCAACGCGCTTCTGGTGCGCCTTGCGCGCGAGGGCAAGCGCGTCGTCCGGCTCAAAGGCGGCGACCCGTTCGTCTTCGGCCGCGGCGGGGAGGAGATTGACACGCTCGCCGCCGAGGGCGTGCCCTTCGAGGTGGTTCCCGGCATCACCGCCGCGCTGGGCGTCGCGTCGTACGCCGGAATACCCCTCACCCACCGCGATCACGCGCAAGCGTGCGTGTTCGTGACCGGCCACCTCAAGGACGGGACGATGGATCTCGACTGGGCCGCGCTCGCGCGGCCGCGTCAGACCATCGTCGTCTACATGGGCCTGCTCGGTCTTCCCACGTTGTGCGCCGAACTCGTGCGCCACGGCGCGCCGGAGGACCTGCCCGCGGCGATCGTCCAGCAGGGAACGACGGTCCGGCAGCGGGTCGTCACCGGAACGCTGGCGACGCTGCCACGACCTCGCGGCGGCGGCGGACCTGCGCCCGCCCACCTTGATCATCGTCGGCACCGTCGTGTCGCTGCGCGAGCGCCTCGACTGGTACAGGGGCGGGTGAGGCCGGGCGAACGACGCGGTTGGCGACGAGCCGCGTCGGGCGTGTTGGACTTGCGATCACCGATCCTCATCGACCATGGATGAAGGCGGTAGACGAACCGCTCGGCGAGTCGGCAGAATACGCTTCGGAATGGCAGCAAGCTCCGGTGCCCGAGGGGCCCGCGTTCGCGGTATGCAATGAAGCAACCGATCGAAAGACGCCCGTGATCGCGATGTCCAGACATGTGCTGCACAGCGTGTTGGGTGCAACCGCAGCCGTGCTTCTGGCGGTGGCAACGCCTTGCGCAGGCGACGAGATCCCCTATGTGGTGCTGCGGGGTGAGAATCCCTGGACCATCAGCGTGCGGCACCTGCGGTCGATGGCCTTGTGGCCACGGCTTGTAAGCCACAATCGGATCGCCGATCCGCGGCGCATCGCGCCCGGAACGGTGCTGCGGATACCCGAGAGCTGGCTTGTCCGCCGCAACGTCCCGGCCGTAGTGCTTGCGACAGACGGCGAGATCTGGACGACGCACGCACGGGGCGAGCCGTCCCGGCTCAAAGCCGGCGATGGGCTCGCCGAGGGTGTCGTCCTCAAGGCGGGCGCGCTCGGCAGCGCCTCGCTGGGCTTGTTCGACGGCTCGCGGATCCTGATCAAGAGCGGCTCCGAGCTGGCGGTCGAATCCCACGCCGAGATCGCGCGCGACCGGCGCAGCATCCGGCTCGATCTGCGTCGCGGCGCGCTCGAAAACGACGTTGAAACGCGAAGCAGCAGCAGCGGCGGGCGGTTCGAGATCCGCACCCCAGCCGGCATTGCGGCAGCGCGCGGCACCCGGTTCCGCATCGCGGCACGCGAAGCCGAGACCTCGATCGAGGTTCTCGCCGGTGCAGTGACACTGGGCAACAGCGCTGGCGAAATCGACGTGACGGCGGGCTTCGGCGCCTCGGCGGGCGTCGATCGCGCCCCTGACCGGCCGCGCGCGCTGCTCCCCGCCCCCGACCTCACCACCGTGTCCTCGCGCGTCGAGCGCGTGGCTCCCGATCTGCCGTTCACGCCGCTGGCCGGCGCCGTCGCGTACCGGACGCAGATCGCGGCCGACGAGGGGTTTGCGGCGCTGTTGTCCGATCAGACTGCACCGCTGCCGGTCGCCCGAATGCGTGACCTGCCGGACGGCGAGTACCACCTCCGGGTGCGCGGCATCGATGCCGACGGTTTCGAGGGGTTCAGCGCCCAG
This sequence comes from uncultured beta proteobacterium, assembly GCA_963713275.1. Taxonomy (GTDB): domain Bacteria; phylum Pseudomonadota; class Gammaproteobacteria; order Burkholderiales; family Casimicrobiaceae; genus CAIWHR01. The sequence goes on along the minus strand of CAVQLG010000025.1, from coordinate 27,829 downwards.
CGCCGGCTCGTCATCGACGCGCGGCCGGAACCGCCGTTCCTGCTCGCGCCGCCCGACGGGGCGCTCGTCCTCGAAGCGCGGCCGTCGTTCAGGTGGACCGGGCGCCAGGGCGCGTTGTCCTACCGGTTCCAGCTTGGACGCGACGCGGCGTTCACCGATTTGCTGCTCGACCGGCAGGATATCGCCGGCGACGGGATTCGCGCGGACGACGACCTGTTGCCCGGGGAGTACTTCTGGCGGGTCGCGGCGTTCGAGGCCACCGAGGGTCCTGGCCCGTTCAGCGCCGCGCAAAGCCTGCGGCGGTTGCCGGATGCTCCGGCGATCGATCTGCAGGACCAGGATGGCAAGCGAGCGATCCACTGGCGCCCAGGCGGCCCCGGCGAACGCCTCCAGCTGCAGATTGCTGCCGACGACGCCTTTGCGCCGCCGCTCGTCGACCTCACGGTGGAACAGCCCGAGGTCGAGTTGCCCGAGCTCGCCAGCGGAACCTATCGATTGCGCGCCCGCACGATCGCCGGCGACGGATTCACGGGGGCGTGGGGGACGGTCCAGCAGTTCGAGATCCGCCCAAGTTTGACACCTGCGTTGCTGCTGTTGCTGATTCCCGTGCTGCTGGCTCTGTGACCCAGGGCACGGTCCGCCCGTGACGACGCCATCCGCCTCGGTACGGCCTTCCGCGAGGTGGCACTGGTGGCTCCCCGGCGTGGTCGCATTGGTCGCCACGCTGACGGGACTGCCCGCGTTGCAGCGGCTTGATCTGCTGGCGTTCGACCTGATCTCGTCCGCTTCCCTCGTCGCGCAGCCCCCGCCTGCCTCCGTGGTGATCGCGATCGACGAACGCAGCGTGCAGCAGCTCGGGCGTTGGCCGTGGCCGCGGCGCACCCACGCGCAACTGCTGGAGCGCTTGCGCGAGGCACCGCCGAGCGCGATCGCCTTCGCGATCCTGTTCGACCTGCCCGATCCCCAGGACCACACCGCCGACTCGGCGCTCGCCGCGGCGATCGAGCGCTCGGGTCGCGTCGTGCTGCCGGTCGCTCCCTTGGCCCAGGGCGACGGGACCGGCCTGCGCGCGGCCGTACCGGCCGGGCCGCTCGCAAGTGCGGCGGCGGCCTTAGGTCACGTCGACGTCGAGATCGACCCTGGCGGACTGGTGCGCCGAACCTACCTGACTGCGGGCGTTGGCTCGTCGCAGTGGCCGGCCTTTTCCCAGGCGGTGGCGAACGTCATGCAACCGGACGCGCGCGGAACCCTGCCCGGCCTGCGCAGCGATCTCGGAACAGCGGCGCCGGGCGACAAGACCTGGCGGCGCGATCACGAAGTGCTGCTCAATCTCGACCCGACGCAGACGATCGAGCACGTCTCCTACGCCGACGTGCTTGCGGACACATCGCGCGCGGGGCGCCTGGGCAACCGCGTGGTGTTCGTCGGCATCACGGCCCCCGGCATCGGCACCGGCTTCGCAACCGCCGTAGGGCCGCGCGGCGCCCCGATGCCGGCGGTCGAGTTCCACGCAAGAGCCTTCGAGGCGCTGCGCGCGGGCAACGTCGTCACGCCGCTCGACCGCCCGACGATCGGGCTCGTCACGCTGTTGGTGATGGGCGCGGGCATGCTGACCCACCGCCGCTACCACCGTGTGCCGCCGGCCGCCGAACTGCTGGTGATCGCCATCCCGTTGCTCCTCAGTCTCGCGCTGTTGATGATCGGGCGCCACTGGTATCCACCGGTCGGCGCCACGCTCGCCCTGGTGGCGGGCTATGTGCTCTGGGCCGCCGCGCGGTTCCGCATCACCTGGTCCGATCTCTTCCTCACCCGACGACGCGCGGAGGTTACGCTCGACGCCGTGGCCGACGGCGTCGTTTCGGTCGATCGTGAGGGGCGCATCGATTTCCTGAATCCGGTCGGTCAGGCGTTGCTCGGTCGCAGCACGGCGGCGCTGCAGGGCCAAGACATCGCCAGCGTGCTCGCCGCGGCCGGCGCGCCGGCCGGCGCGGTGCAGCGGGCGCTGGCGCGCTGTTTCGAGGAGCGCCGAGCGGGTCACGTCGCGGAACCGATCCGGCTGAGCGGCGCCTCCGAGCGGATCGTGCGGGTCGCGGTCGGCCCGATCCTGGGCGAGGGCCGGCGCGTGGAAGGCGCCGTGCTGGCGCTGAGCGACATCAGCGAATCCGTCGCCGCGGCCGAGCGGTTGCAGCACCAGGCTACGCACGATGCGATGACCGGTCTGCCGAATCGCGCGCTGGTGCGAGACCGGATCGAGCAGAGCCTGGCGAGCGCGACGCGCCGCGGCACTTCCGTCGCCGTGATGTTCGTCGACCTCGACGACTTCAAGCGCGTCAACGACAGTTTCGGCCACCACGTCGGCGATCGCGTGCTGTGCACGGTAGCCGCCCGCCTGAAGTCGGCCTGCCGCGGTTCGGATACCGTAGGCCGTTGGGGCGGCGACGAATTCGTCGTCGTGCTGACCGAGTTGCCGGCGGCGGACACGATCGAAATCGTGGCGCGCAAGCTCCTGGTTGTCGTGTCCGAGCCGATGACCATGGACGGTCTTGGCTTTCACCTGACGGCCACCATCGGCATCAGTCGCGGCCCCGGGGATAGCAGCAGCCCGGACCAGCTGCTCGGCATGGCCGATGGCGCGATGTACCGCGTCAAGCAGCGCGGCGGCAACAACTACGGCTTCGCGTCGACCGACATGGCCCTGTTGAGCCGCCAGCGCATGGAGATGGAGGCCGACCTGCGCAACGCGCTGAAGCACGACCAGCTGAACGTGTTCTATCAGCCCCAGTTCCAGATCAGCGACGACGCGCTGACCGGCTTCGAGGCGCTCTTGCGCTGGGACCGGCCGGGCCACGGCCCGTTGCCGCCCGCCGCGTTCATCGCCGTGGCCGAGGAGACGGATCTGATCCTGGAGCTGGGCAACTGGGTGTTCGACGCGGTTGCCCGCCAGGTCCGCCAGTGGATTGCAGAGGGGCTCGCGGTGGTGCCGGTCGCTATCAACGTCTCGGCCCGGCAGTGCCTCGGGCACGGCCTGGTTCAAGCGGTTGCCGCGACGCTCGAGAACCACCGCATTCCGCCGCACTTGCTCGAAATCGAAATCACCGAAACCACGGCCATGAAGGATGTCGAGCATGTGGAGTCGCTGCTCCGGCAGCTCAAAGCCCTTGGCGTGCGCATCGCGCTGGACGATTTCGGCACCGGGTACTCGTCGCTATCGCACCTGCGGCGTTTTCCGATCACGATGCTGAAGATCGACCAGTCGTTCGTCCGGGGCGCCACACACAGCGCGGACGACGCTGCGATCGCCCGCGCCACCATCGCGCTCGCCCACAATCTCGGCTTGAAGGTGATCGCTGAAGGGGTGGAGACCGAAAGCCAGCGCGCGTTCCTCGACGAGCAGGCGTGTGACATCGCCCAAGGCTTCTATTACGGTCACCCGGACACGGCGGCCGCGGCACGCGTGCGGCTCGCCACACGCCAGCACCGGCGCGGCGCTGACGCCGCCGGGCCCGGCAGCAGGCCCTGATCACCGCGGCTTCCCGCCGATCCGGGCAGGTTGACAGGTGCGATGCTCGCTCCGTCGCGCGGCGGTGGCGTTGGATCTATCGTCCCTTGCCGTGGGGCTTCAAGTCCGTCGTATCATCGCGGCGCTCTCGCGATGAAGACCGCTACGTCCCCCCTCGTTCCCACCGCGTTTCGTCCACGCCGGCGCGCGTGGCTCGCCTGCGCCTTCGGCACACTCGCCAGCGCGGTACTCGCAGCGAACGAACCGTCCGCGATCCGCTACGGCGGCGATGCCGCCTTTCCGCCTTTCGAGTACCTCGACGAACAGGGCGTCCCGCGCGGCTTCCAGGTCGATCTCGCGGCCGAGCTCGGCCGCGTCGCTCGGCACGGACGTGGTCGTCACGCTGAAGCCCTGGACGCAGACCGAGGCCGACTTTCGCGCGGGCCGCGTCGACGTGATCGCGATGGTCGACACCGCGGCGCGCAGGCAATGGGCCCGCTTCGCCAAGGCCCATGCGACACTCGCGTTCGGCATCTACCGACTGCGGACGCGGCCCGCGCCGCAAGCGCCGCAGGACCTGGCGGGATTGCGCATCGCCGTGCGCGACACCGATACGATGCGCGCAACGATCGACACGCTGCTTGCCGGCCTGACAGCAACCTATGTCCCGTTCGCCGAGGCAGGCCGCGCGCTTGCGGCCGTTCAACGCGGCGAGGCGGACATCGCACTGTTGCCGCGCGACTTCGCCGACCGGCATCTTGGCACCGACCTCGCGCCCGACGTCGTCGCGGGCAGCAGGGCGCTGCCGCTGCAATCGTACGCTTTCGCGGTCGCACCCCACGACGAAGCGCTGCAGCGCCGCCTGCAGAGGGGCTTGGAGCAGCTCGAGGGCAGCGGTAGGCTGGAAGCGCTGCGCGTGAAGTGGTTGAGCAGCCACCACAACGTGGCAGAACGCAAGCGGCTCGAGCAGGAGGTCGCGCGCGAGCAGCTACGGGCCTGGGGCGTGGGCGGCGTCTCGACGCTCGCGCTCGTCGCGATGGGTGGGGCCGCGTGGGTCCGTGGTCGCCGCTACGTGGCCGAACGCAAGCGCCGACACCATGCGGAGGCGATGCTCGAGCGCGCCTTCACCGCGAATCCCGAACCGATGCTGATCGTCGAGCGAGCGAGCGGTACGGTGCGCGACGCGAATGCCGCCGTGCTGCGCTTGCTTGGTATCCCCGCCGACGGGGCCGCGGACCGGCCCCTGCGCACGCTTGCGGAGCACCTCGAGGAGGACACGCTGGCGCGACTCGCATCGGCGCTCGACCGCCAAGGCTCGCTCGATGCCGTCCCGCTGCGCCTGCCGCGCCCCGACGGCAGCGAACGCGCCTGTCTCGTGAGCGCGGAGCCGCTTGACAGTTTCCGCGATGAGCGCGGTACCTGGTATCGCGTCGCCGACAACGGCGCGGGCTTCGACATGGCGCACGCGCGGTCGCTGTTCCTGCCGTTTCGGCGCATGCACACCGACGCGCAGTTTCCCGGGACCGGCGTGGGCCTGAGCGTGGTGCGGCGGATCGTCGACCGGCACGGCGGCGAGATCCGCCTGCACAGCAGCCCCGGCGTGGGCACGGTCGCGGAGTTCACGCTCGAGCCCGCCCCCGCGCGCGACGCCTGAGGTTACGGCCGCGATCACCGCGGCGAAGCGCGCAGCGCATTCCTCGCCCGTCGAGCGCGCGACCGCCGCGCGATGACGTGCCGGCGCCTCGAACTGGCCCTCGAGGCCATCGAATTCGGCGCGCAGCGGAACTTCGTGGACGCTGCCCATCGCCTCAGGTGGCCTCGACGGCCATGAGTGCAGCGAGGACCGCCAGCCGCTATGGCGCCGGCATGGCGCGGCAGCGCCGCGCCCAGCTCTCTGCCTTGCGTTTGATGCGCTGGCGATCGGTGAAGTTCTTGCCAGCGAGGCGCGGCCCGTGCGCCCGCTCCGGGATGAAGTTGAGCCACAGCGTAGAGGCACCCTCGGCGCCCCGGTGCGGGCGCAGCGACAGGGGTCGCGCCTGACGGCGCTCCTGCCGAAGCGTCGGTTCGTGACTTGTTCGTGCCGAATCAATACGCGCCGGTCAGCTTCAGGTTGAACACCCGCTCTGCGAGCCAGACGAGCGCCAGGAGCAGGGTGAGAATCGAGCCGCCCACGAACACGCCCTTGCGGTACAGCGGCGTATTGCGCAGCCGATAGGCCACCGGCAGGAAGCCCGCCACGATGACCAGTTGGCCGATCTCGACGCCGACATTGAACCCCAGCAGCGAGAGCACCAGCGCGTCCTTGGGCAAGCCGAGTTCGGTCAGCACGCTGGCGAAACCGAATCCGTGAATCAGGCCGAAGCCGAAGGCCACCAGCCAGCGACGCCGCTCCACCACCGGCCACAGGTTGTTGGCCGCCGCCAGCACCACCGAAGCGGCGATGGCGGATTCCACCAGGCGCGACGGCAGTTCGACGATCTGCAGCGCCGCGATCGACAGCGTGATCGAATGCGCGACCGTAAAGGCGGTGACGACCCAAAGCACTTCCGTCAGCGCGGCGCGCAACGAACCCACGCCCGTCCAGCGCCGCGATGCATGCACCAGCACCGCAGGCAGCAGCAGCGACAACAGGAACAGGACGTGGTCGAAGCCGATCCAGATGTGAAAGATGCCCTCCATCAGGTACTGGACGAACTGCGCCAGCCGCGAAGTCTCGCCGGTCTCGACGTTGAGCACACCGCTATCCGGCCCCAGCACCGACGTGTGCAGGACGCCATCCACCTCCAGTCGCAGCAGCCCGCGGTGCAGTTGGTCGATGTCGAACAGGAGCCGGTAGCCCAACGCAAGCGCCGGTGAGTCGGACGGGCACGTGCCGGTGAGTCGCAGCACCGCATAGGCGCCGTCGGTGTGGTTGTCCACCAGATGCTCCGCCGCCTGCAACGCGCAGTCCCCCCCGCGTTGCAGCGTCAGCCGTCCCAGCGCCCAGGCGGCGATGTCGGCGTGGCGCGCCTCTACTTCGCCCCAGGTGATGTCGCCGTCGCCATTGGCATCGAGGCCGATGGCGAAGTCGATGTCGCGCAGGGCGACGTCCCACTGGCCAGCCACTTCCCGGCCCTTCACCTGCAGCACCAGGATAGCTGTCGCTCGCTTTGTGCGCCATGGCCGGCACGGCAACCCATGCGCACAGCGCGAGCATGAGACACAGGAGTTTCCGCCGCTGCATCATGGCGCGGACGCCAATCCCAGTTGCCGCCAATGCGCGCCCTCGAATCCGCTGGACCGCAGCCAGTCACGCACCGGTTGCGCGGCGCCGGCATCCCTCGCCGCGATGGCCGCTTCCAGCAACACCCGGGCGTCGCGTGGTTCACGCTGAACCCGGTAGTTGGCGGCGGCCACGGTGAGCGCGGCGGCCGGATCGCCGGCCAGGTGCAGGAGGTAGCGCGCCTCTTCAGCCCGATGGGTGGTGTCGCCGCGTACCTTCGCCGCGGCGAACCGGTCCGCCAGCGCCTGCACGTACGCTCTGGCGGCGGGCTGTTTGAGCGCGGTCTCGGCCAACGCGAGCCGCAGGAGCAGCCCATCGGAGGCTTCCCATCCGGCCAGCCACTTCACCACTTCGGCGGGCCGTTTCCGGTCCAGCAGGAAGTCGCTCCACGCGGCCAGCAGGTAGCCGTCGTCGATTCCCAGCGCGAGCGCGGCGCGGTAGTGCTTTTCTGCCTCCTCGGGCCGCCCGCGCCAAGCCGCCACCTCGCCCAAACGGGTGAGCAACCACAACCGGTTGCCTGCGTCACGGGTCTCATCCAGAGCACGTTGCAAGGCGGCGGATCCGGCTTCCATCCGGCCACCATAGGCGAGCACCAGCCCGATGCACCCTCCGTAGAGCGTGGGGCGGTCGAGGGCCAGCAGGGCATCGCACTCGGACTTTGCCGCCGCGTAGTTGGCCTGGACCAGATAGATAGTGCCTGTCAGAAAACCCGGAAACCCTTGCCCAGCAAGGCTCTGCGGCGAATTTGCGAACTGAGGATTATACAAATCCGTGGCACCGAAGATCTATTGGCGGGGGAATGAAGGGCGGGCGAGCATGGGAGTTGCAAATCTTCGTTCGGAAATGACTGCCACTTCACGGCAAAGAATAATCTTCTCGCCATCCGGAACTCGGTACACCAATTGCGCTCTGAAGCGTTGTTGGGTGAGGTTCCAAGTCGTGATGTTTTGATGGGGACGAAGACGATGCGCGCGGTCCAGAATGCACAAATGCAAATCGGCGAAGTCGACGTATCGCAGATCAAGTTCGATCCGCGATCGCGAGACGACATTCCGAAGATCTTGCGGGGGCTGCAGCACCTGTACATGAACGTCGAGTTGCGGGAGCAGATATTTGCCTTGCTGGAGAAACAGATTGCGCCCACGGTTGATAAGCGCAACGGGCGGCCTGGCATGGAGCTATGGAAGATCCTGGTGTGTGGCGTGCTGCGGCTGGACTTGAATGCGGACTATGACCGGGTGTGTGAACTGGCGAACCATCACAACACGATCCGCGAGATGCTCGGGCACGGTCCGTTCAATGAAGAGACCTACCATTTTCAAACGCTCAAAGACAACGTGAGCCTGTTCACACCGGAGTTGCTGGACAAGATCAACCAGCTGGTGGTGGAGGCCGGCCACGTGCTGGTAAAAAAAGAGGACGGCGAAGCGCTGCGTGGGCGCTGCGACTCCTTTGTAGTTGAGACCGATGTTCATTACCCTACCGACATCAACTTGTTGTATGACGCGATGCGGAAGGTGATCGAGCTGACCGCTGAGTTGTGCGATGGTCACGGGTGCAGCGACTGGAGACAGCATGCTTACAACGTGCGGCAGCTGAAGCGGCTGATGCGTGCTGCACAAAACAAGAAGCGCAGCAAAGCCAAGTCGAAACAGCGGGAAGAGCAGCGCGACGCGCTGATTGCGCAGGCCCATCAAGACTACCTTGAGGTGGCGACCAAGTATTTGGACAAGGCGCGCGCGACGCTGGCCATGCTGACGCGCCAGGGCTTGAACGGTCCACTGGATGTTGCGATGAAACTGGCGATCGAAGACTTCATGGGCCACGCGGCACGCCAGATTGATCAAACCAGGCGCCGCGTCATCGATGGAGAAGTGATCCCCCACGAGGAGAAGGTATTCTCGATTTTTGAGCCGCACACCGAGTGGATCAGCAAGGGCAAGGCTGGTGTTCCGGTCGAGCTGGGCGTCAAGGTGTGCGTACTGGAGGACCAGTATCAATTCGTCTTGCACCATCAAGTCATGGAACGGCAAACCGATGAGCAGGTGACGGTCTCGATGGTGAACGAGGCAAAGAAGCGGTTTCCGAGTTTAGCCGTCTGTAGTTTCGATAAAGGCTTTCACTCGCGCGAGAACCAAAGCGCATTGAAGGAAGCATTGGACTTGGTCGTGTTGCCGAGAAAGGGCAAGCTGTCGCAGCAAGCGCAAGCGCTCGAACAGGCGCCGGATTTCATCAAGACACGCCACCAACACTCAGCGGTTGAGTCGGCGATCAACGCGTTGGAGGTACATGGCTTGGACCGCTGCCCAGACCATGGCCTCCGTGGCTTTAAGCGTTATGTGGCGTTGGCCGTGGTGGCAAGAAATATCCACCGCATTGGCGCAATTCTGTGGCAACGTGAGCAAGCACGTGCGAAGAGAAAGCGGAAATACTCTGATCGTGACACCACTTACAAGCTGGCCGCGTAGACGCTGGCCAGCGCGTCTCGGCAAACAAGCCTGATTCTAGAAATCAGCGGCTGCGGTCGTCCAGAAAATGACTTTTTAGCTTACAAGAATGGAAACTCGTCCGCTCTCGTTGATTGGAAGCCACGACACCGCGGTTTGGTGAAAATTCGGCCTGCCGCTTTCGAAAAAAACAGGGGTTTTCTGACAGGCACTAGATAGCGCCGCGCCAGGCGTGGGCCGAGGCAAATTGCGGGTCGACCTCGAGCGCGCTAGCGAAGTCCTGCAGCGCCCCGTCGAAGTCGTGCCGGTATTGCCGCAACTGCCCGCAAACCGCCAGCACGGCCGGGGCCCGGCTCCGGGCAAACGGCGCCAGGACCGCATCGGCATAGCCGATGTAACGCGGATCGCCTCGGGCAACGGCCAGTTCGTAGTAGCGCCCGGCCAGTCGGGCGGCCGGGAGCGGATCGGCCGGAGCTTCCTTGGCTGCTCGGGTCACGCTCGCCCGAAGGGCGGCCAATTCGCGTGCCGTGGCGTCTGCCGGCCGGATCGGCAGGCGCTCCAGCACTTCGGCCGGATCGGTCGGCAGACGCGGGGCGGCCAGCAGGTGAAGGGGCGCCAGACAGGCCACCGTCATGGCGAAAACCGCCAGAGCCGGCAGAAATGCCAAGAGAGCCTGCAAAAACAGGGGGTTGGTGCGGTGACTTCCGGTCATTCTTGCTTTAGACTATGCGCCGCGTTCCTCAAGGACGTTTCTTTCCAACCCACGCCGGAGAGTCTAACCATGAACAAGCCGATGTCGATGTTGATTGCCGCGATCTTTGCCACCGCTTCCTTTGGCGCCCTCGCCGCGTCTCACGGCGGCGCGATGAGCGATGCGGACAAGGCCAAGAAGATCGAAGCCTGCAAGAAGATGGATCCGAAGTCGACCGACGAGAAGATGAAGGAAGAGTGCAAGAAGCTGATGGAAGGCGAGAAGAAGCAGGAGGCCCCCAAGAGCTAGCCATGCTTCGTGTGCTGACCCGTTGCAGCACCACGTTTCATAAATCGGGCCGCGTGCCCGATCTTTTTGTCTCCGAAGGGCGAGCCGTGTTCCACGGGTTGGCCGTCCGAAAGCAGGGCCGGCCCCCTCCTTTCGCGGGTCTCACCGTTCGCCTGCCTTGTGAGCATCCCAATCCCGCTGTCGCGGGCGCGGTGTTCGCGGAGAAACATGGCATGCGGCACCGGGGAGTGCATTGGCCACCGAGTTGCGGTAAAAAGCGAACGGTAGCGCTGAATTGACCGACCCAGCATTGGTGCGAGCGTAAGCGAGCCCGCTTGTGAGCATGGTCCGGGATTCGTCGGTGACAGTGGTGAGCGCAGCGATGCGCATCCCGTTCAAGAGATCGAGTCGAATTCGACGTTTCCCATGGCGCTGCCGTTCGTTGACGATTCTGGAGAAAGCGATGGCGATGCGCAAGCGAGACGACGAGGTGTTTCCGAACGCGGCGGGGATTGACGTTGGCGCATCGGGCCACTGGGTGGCGGTGCCACCACACTTGGCGGAGGAATCGGTTCGTGAATTTGGCGCAATGACGGACGACCTGAACGCGCTGGCCGACTGGCTGCTGGCGTGCGGTGTCGATACCGTCGCGCTGGAGTCGACCGGGGTCTATTGGATTCCAGTATTTGAAGTCCTGGAGCAGCGCGGGCTGAAAGTTTGGCTGGTTGACGCGCGGCAGATGAAGTACGTGCCGGGGCGTAAGAGCGACGTGCAGGATTGTCAGTGGCTGCAAAAACTGATGAGCCTGGGGTTCCTTCGCGCGGCGTGGCGCCCCGACGGCGAGGTCTGCGTGGTGCGCGCGGTGGCCCGCCAACGCGAGGTGCTGCTGGCCGAGCAGGCGAGCTGGGTGCAGCGCATGCAGAAGGCGCTGGTGCAAATGAATATCCAGCTGACCGAGGTGCTCACCGATGTGATGGGCATGACCGGCCAGGCGATCATCCGCGCTATCGTGGCCGGCGAGCGCGATCCCAAGGCGCTGGCTCGCCACCGCAACGGCCGCGTCAAGGCCAGCGCCGAGGAGATTACCAAGGCGCTCACCGGGAACTGGCGCGACGAGCACCTGTTCGTGCTGAGCCAGTCACTGGCAATGTACGACGACATTGCCCGACACCTCGCCGAATGCGACGCAAAGCTGCAAGCGCTGCTGACCGATTTGGGGCAGTCGAAGGTCGATCTGGGCAAAGTACCGCGCGCGGGCAGCAAGCTGCGCCTGCAGTTCGATGCTCGCCAGATACTGGCCAACTGGGCCGGCGTGGACCTCACGCGGATCGACGGGCTGGGCTTGGCGGCAGTGATGAAGATCCTGTCCGAGATTGGCCCCGACCTGAGTCGCTTCGAAACCGTCAAGCACTTTTGTTCGTGGCTGGGGCTATGCCCGGGGACCAAGATCAGCGGTGGCAAAGTCCTGTCGGCGAAAACCAAGCGCTCCGCCAATCGGGTGCGCCAGGCGCTGAAGATGGCCGCGATGAGCCTGTCGCACAGCGACTCGGCGTTGGGCGCGTTCTACCGCCGCCTGTGCAGCCGCATGGACAAGCCGCGGGCCAACACCGCGGTGGCGCACAAGCTAGCCCGCATGGTGTACTTCATGCTCACCCGTGGCGAAGCCTTCGTCGACAAAGGTCAACAGCACTACGAAGAGCAACAGCGCCAGCGCAGTATTGCGGCCCTCAAGCGCCGCGCCGCAGCCCTGGGCTTCGAGATCAATCCGGCCTCGGCCCCCGCATGAAAACAATGGGTTAGATGTTTTTGTTTCTCAAGAGCATTCCGTGCCCGCTGTCCCGCGGACAGGGTGTTCTATAAAAAACAGCAACTTACAGCTTTTGTTTCTCAAGAGTAGTTCAACGTCAACCAATCCACGGCCTGCGCGGTGGCCTGCGGTGCGCGGCGGCCTGTTGGCATTGACTGCGGCGGTGCTGTTCGGCATCAGCACACCGCTCGTCCAGAAGTTCAGACTTCCGGATCTCGGCGGAAATCCGAACGGCACCTCACACCAGCGCATAGATCATTCTCGCGCCGGTTTCGGGATGGCAGAAGCCCTGCTGAGTTAGCTCATCGAGCAGGCTTGCAATGGCTTTGTCCTGTGCGGGATTAGCCATTCGGTGAATTCTGATGGTCAGGGTCTTTGCGCGCTCGTCGGGCTCGATGTCGGCGCTGGCGGTGAACAGATCGCGTATCAGTGCGCGGGCCTCGTCCTCGTTCTTCAAATGGCGTCTCAACAGCGCCACCAAGGCGGTCTCGGCGCGGTAGGCGATCATCTTCACGGTGTCGCACAGCATCTTGCCCAGAGGCAATAACTCGTTGGGCCGCTGGTCCTCGGGCAGGCTGTCGAGAGTGACCTTCCTCGGGGTGCCCTTGCGCTGGAGTCGCAGCTGCCCGAGCTGTTCTTGCACGGCTTGCATGGCCTCCACGGACTCGGCCTTCTTCTGAATCCCGGCACCGTTTTCTACGCTGCTCATGGCCACTTTGGCCTGCAGCCGTCGCTCGGCTTGACGCGCCTTCCTGACCTCGGCGTCGAGCTTGCGCCAGGCCGGGTTGACGACTCGTACGGTGCCAGGAAGGCTTTGCACGCCGTACTCAATTAGTCCATCAATATCATAGTGCTGCATCATGTAGGCGAAGAAGTTTTCCTGGCACCAACGGGAGAACATCCGGCTGGCCATGAGGGTGGGATCCAGGCGCCTTGCGGTGGTGATGACGGCGGTTTGATGCCCCGTCGGTGTGAGTCGGCGCACCTCCGTCACGGGGATGGTGGCGTTGCCTGCCGCGAGCTCGGTCTGGCGCATCGCCAGCTTCATGCGCGAGCTCTCACCGCCCGGGGCGAGCACCTCTTGCTCGACGAACTCGGTCTCGGGCCAGAGGTCCTTGACGTTCTTGCGGTAGGTCAGCGCGCCGATGCGCTGTTCCCAGAGCTGGCTGAGCAAGCTGTGCGTGGCGCCCTCCCGGTCGAACACCATCACGAAGCGGTGCAGCAACGGGTCGCTGCTCAACTCGGCTTTGCTGGGTTGCTGCGGGACGCTCGGCAACAGCTGCGGCACGATGTCATTGAGCAGCGCATCAGCCAGCCCTTCGGTGACGGCCTTGGAGACCACGAAGAAGGGCCGGCCCACCGCGTCGTTGACCCAGTAGTCGGTCGTCCCGCGCAGGCACAAGCGCTCTCGCGAGACGAAGCGCCGCGGCAGCGTGGCGCGTTCACCGTGGTAGACCCGCACATGCCCATCCACGTACAGGTAGCCCGCCTCTTCGGGGTCGCCCTCCATCCAGTTCTTGCTGAGTTCCTTCATCCACGCGCCGGGGTCGCCCTTGGCGGCCATCAAGGCGATCTTCTCGCGCAGGGTGCGCACCTCCGGTACCCGATCCAGCCCTATGACCTTGCCAAACTCACCGGGCGGGATGTGGCGCAGCCCTTCAGGGCGGCGGATCCGGCCTAGCGCCATGAAGCCGAGCACCAGGAGAATGTGCAAGGCGCTATAGAAGCCGGCGGCAAGATGGAGGTGCCGGCCCAGTCCGCTGAGCAAGCCGTTGGCGCACAGCGCCGGCAGCCCGGCGAGCACGCCGGCCATCTGCACGTCCTGGCCAGGCTCGAATCGCGTGGTCGCGCATTGGGACAGCCCCACCGCCGCTGCGATCCGCTCGTCCGCGCGCGTACAGGCCACGCCCATGCCCAGGGCTGCCTGTGCGTCGTCGCGGCTGCGCTCGGACTTGGTGCTGCCGCCAACCTGGCCACCGTCAGGCTCGGCGCACGCGGGCGCTTTGGGCAACACCGGTATCGCCTGGCGCTTGATCGCCTTGCGCAGCGTCGATTCATTGATGCCCACCTGCCGGGCCACCACGGAAGGGCGGGTCCCCGCGGCCAGAAGACCGGCGCATTGCGCGCTCACCTCCGTGCTCATGACTGCAGGCTTGGCAACCGGGGCGTTGCGAAAGAACGAGACCGACCCTTGCTTGCGATATTGGGCCGTCCAATTCATCAGCGTGCGGTGCGCAAGGCATAAAGGCGGCCCTTGGAGATCGACAGCGCGCACGTGGCCGTTCTCCATCAAGCTGGCCAACACAAAGCGCCGACTCTTCAGGTCGTCTTGCGGGTGAGAGAAGTAATTGTCCCCCCCAACGAAATAGATCACCTGGCCGTCTCGTTCGAGAATGCTCAGTGACGCGCCAATTCGTTGCGCGCCCTCAGGGAAGCCGGGAAGCAGCGACTGTTTGAACATAGCAGGCTCTTGGCAAAACGCAGGTGCCAAGCATACACCTCAGCAGCGATCGCCGGCCCGACCAAAGTGCCAACCTCGTTTCCTGACTTGTCCTGCGCTTACGGGGCGAGCTCCGGAAGTCTGAAGTTAGGGTCCGGCGTCAGCGCATTCGCGACAGCTGCGCTGCTTTACGCTGGAGCCGCCTTGACAGGTGCCCTATTGCGCCAGCGTGTCGAGCGTGAGGCGCGCGTGGTGCGTGGTGATTTCCCACGGCTACTAGCGATGGCCACTGCCGGTGCAGTCGTCGGCCCGGTTGCGCTCGCGTGGGGCCTGCAGCGTACCAGCGGGACCAGTGCCTCGCTGATACTGACGCTGGAGGCGCTCTTCACGGCAGTGCTGGCTTGGCGGCTTTACCGCGAGACGATGGGCCGTCGGGTGTGGGCGGCGATGGTGTTGCTGCTCGCTGGCGGCAGCCTGCTGGTGCTCGACCAAGCGCACGACGGCGGCGAGCGACTGTGGGGGCTGCTGGCCGTGCTGCTGGCCACCGCGGCCTGGGGCCTCGACAACACGCTGTCACGCGCATTAGCCGAACGCGACCCGGGTCAGGTTGTCCTCGCCAAAGCCATGCTGGGTTCTACTGCCACCGCACTTCTGGTCGTGGGCTTCGGTGAGTCGCTGCCCGCACCGGGTGCGGCGCTGGGCCTACTCGCCGTGGGCGCCACCGGCTACGGGCTGAGCCTTCGCTTCTACTTGTTAGCGCAGAGGGCATTCGGAGCCGCACGTACAGGTTCGGTCTTCGCCTTCGCCCCCTTCATCGGGGCGGCACTGGCCGTAGCGTTAGGCGACCCATCGACCAGTGGGCTGACGGCGGCGGGCTGCGCGCTGATGTTGGCAGGGGTGCTGCTGCACTTGGCGGAGTCGCACGGCCACGAGCATGGACACGAGGTGATGGAGCACGAGCATGCGCACCGCCACGACGATGGCCACCATGACCATGTGCATCTCCCGATGCCGGCCGGTGCGCACAGCCACTGGCATCGGCATGAGCCGCTGCGGCATGCGCATCCGCACGTACCGGATGCGCACCACGCGCACCGCCACTGACGCGGCACCTAACCCAGCTCCGCCGCAGTGGAACGGCAGCCTACTTCTGTTGCCATGGCCAGTCTGGAGGATCCCGGTCGGCGAACGTCTTGACCGCCGCAATCAGTGCAACACGTCGACGGCCCACGCCGCAGGAGCGGTTACTCCGGGTCGGCGGCGACGAACGGACCCATCGTCTTGCGGCACTCCCGTTCCATCTTGGCCAGCGCGCGCACTCGCGGTATACGACGACGGCCACGGCCACGGTGCCATCGCCGGTCGCCGTGGCGATCACCAGGGTGTCGGAGTCGCAGAAGGGGAATGCAATCGAATCGGCGCCGTGTTCGAACAGGACGTCCAGGGCTTCCGCGCCATCCCTAACCCATTGCACGGTGTTGACCATCCCGCTGCGCCGCAACGCATCCATAGTGAGTTCGGGATCGGCGGCGTTGTCTTCCACCAGGATTACCTGCATTCCCTGCGTGCTCGTGCTCATGATGCTGGTCCTCGTGCAACGGGCTTGCCCGATGCCGGGAGTGGCAGGGCAAACCAGAAAGTGGCGCCGCCATTGGGTTTGCCCTCGCCCCAGATGCGACCGTTGTGGCGATGCAGGATGCGCTGGGCGATGGCCTGCCGCAACTGACGCAGCGGGCGCAGAATCTGACGTTCAAGCAAAATGATCGCCAGCAGCGCCATCGCCACCAGCAGGCCGCCAAGGGCGAAGGCGACCCCATCCGCCCACGCGCGGGACTGCGCTATGACATCGTGCAGGAGGACCGACAGGGAACCGATGTTGGTCGCAAGGGACTGGCCCTTCAGGTTCAAGAGAGAGAGCGGGGAGCTCGCCCTCCTCCAGGGATGGCGATGGCGACGGCGAGGGAGTGGCCAGCCGGGTCACCAGTGCTTCCGCCTTGATCAGCGTATGGTGGATCTCGTTTGACCTTGTGGAGGTTGGAAATGAAGACTGGACCAAATCGGAAGTGCACCCTGGCGTTTCGGGAAGCGGCCGGCGCACCCTCCCCCCGCGCGTCGTTCGTTTGCTGACTACGCTTGGCAGAAGCACTGCTGCGGGCTGTTCCAGGCGCCGATTGCAGGTTGACGACGAATTCGCGCCCCGCAGGTTCACCCAAGGACGAAGAACTGCCGGCGCTGGGCCAGTCGATCGACTCCCCCTTGAATACGTCCTTCGATGTCGCGATACATGCGGTCGACATAGTCGTTGTCATTGACCCGCTCGGGGTCAGGATCAAGCTCGACCGGCTCCAAGAACTCGGTGCGGATTTTTGCCGGGAGCGGAATATGGGCGGGGAGTAGCTCCAGACTGACCCCGAAAGGCACACTCAGGGTAATTGGGGCAAGCTCCGTGCGGAAGCGCTTCTTGAGGCCGAGCACCCGGGCGATGCCGCGGCCTTCGGAAAGGACAAAGAAGGTGTCGTGCCCGCCGACACTCGCTACCGGGACGATCGGCACGCCCGCGCGCATCGCCAAGCGAATGAAGCCCTTGCGGCCGCCCAGCACGACTTGGTCGCGCTTGGTCCAGGTGCGGAAGGAATCCACCTCACCCCCCGGCCAGAGGACCACATCATGGCCAGCGGCGAACGCCGCCGCGATGTTTTCCGGCGAGGGCGAGATCACGCCGACCCGACCAAAGTAGGCTCCCAGGCCCGGCAGATTCATCAGCGCATCGTGGGCGGTGCCATGGAGAATCCGTCGTTCCCCAAAACGCCGCCACCAAGACCAGACCAGTGTCCACGCGTCCATGGTCAGGGCGCCACCTGAATGGATGCCGACGAGCAACGACGGTCGCTCCGGTAGCCGCTCCCAGCCTTGGATCTCCAGGCGGAAGTAGTAATCGACCAAGAGGTTCCACAGGCCAGCCTGGGCTCTCATTAAGCTGGGGTCAGGACCATTGATTCCCTCCCGCTTGGGATCGGGCACGATACCTGCCTTGAGGGTTTCGATCGTCTTATCCAGCTTGTCCAGGGATTCCCTGAGCTCGGCCGCCGCCGCCTTCCCCACCGGTTCTCCCTTTACCGCCGCGCTGAGGGTCTCCATCGGGATCTGGTCGAGAACCGTTACCAGCTTCTCCATGCGAGGGACAGGCCCTCCGTGTTTCGCTGGCGTCTTGGCCGTAGTTTCTTCCTTGGGCGCGGCCCCCTTTTTCTTCTTGGCAGCGCCCATGGGCGGCGATGTCAGCGCGGCCTTCAACTCGGTAAAGGCGTCATCCAGGTAATCCGCCAGCGCGCCCACGTCCGGCAGTGCCTGGCGGCAGGCCAGCAACCCGAAGTCCAGGCGATCGGCATGGCGGGTGATGGTGATATTGAGCGCCAGCCCATCGATCAGCATCGACAACGGATACTGGGCCACTAACTTGGCACCGTTGAGATAGAGTGCTTCCCCCGCACCGGGCACGTTGGAAATCACCACATTGGCCGGCGGCGCAACGCGTCCGGTCATCCCAAGCTGCTGCGTGAGCATCAGCAGTCCACCGAGCAGCAGATTGTGTTGGCTGGTGACCTCCAGCGTGCGTTCGCTGAACTGGGTCTTGGCCGCGCTGGCAGAGGCTTTGATGGCGCTGAAACGCTGCAGCGGATCTTCCAGCTCGGTGGCGAGGGAACATAAGAGAACGGCTACCTGATTACCGGTTTGGTCGCCCTCTGCCGAACGCACGGAGACCGGCATCCAGGCGACCAGGGACTGCTCGGGCAACGCCTGCTTGGCGGTGAGGTAACGCCTGAGCGCACCGGCACAAACGGCCAGGATTACGTCGTTCACGGTGGCGTCCGCAGCCTCGCCCAGGGTCTTGACCGCAGTCAGGGACAGGGAATGGACGGCGAATCGGCGCTGAGCCGAAATCGGCACGTTCATCAAGGTCCTGGGGGCCGTGAAAGGCAGTGTGACCTTGCTTTCGCGCAAGTTCAGGGCCCGCAGACCTATATTCGCCAAGGTGGCCGAAAGCTCAGGCAGGGAGCGAATTTGGCCCAGCACGCTGGCGTAAACCCCGCCCACCCTGGCCAGCAATCCGCTTGGACGATCCTCAGCGGACGGCTCGGGCAGCGGCTGCCACACGGGCCGGACGGCGCGCGCTTCGGGGGATTGCCCAAAGGTACTCACCATGAGCTCCAGGCCTGCCATTCCGTCGACGAGAGCATGGTGGATCTTGCAGTAGATGGCGACGCGCCTGCCCTGCAAACCCTCGATGAAGTGGAGCTCCCACAAGGGCCGGGAGCGGTCCAGCAGGCAGCTATGGATGCGCTCGACCAGATCCATCAGTAGGTCCGGCGTTCCCGGTTTGGGCAAGCTCGCATAGCGGACGTGGTAATCCAGATCGAAATGCTCGTCTTCGATCCAACTCGGCAAGTCGAGCATGGGTACGGGGATCTTGAGTTTCAGGTTGAAGGGTGGGTTGACCCGCTGCCAGTCGTCCAGACCCTCCATCAGGTGACGGAAGTAACTGCCGCGATAGCCCTTGGGCAACTGGAAGATCCATAGGCCGGCCACATGCGCCGGGCTTTCGGGCGTCTCCGCTTGTAGGAATCCCCAATCAATCAGGCTCAGCTTTCTCATCGTCTTTTCCTTGAAACCCGGCAATCGGGTCACGCTCCAGTGCCGCTGGCCAGGGATCGATTACGTTCCGAACGAGGCTGGCGGCGTGCTATCAGGCTCTCGGCTTCGATGGCGCACCGAGGTCTTATCGAAAGCGCGAAACACCCGCCCAGGACGGCCAGCACCCGAAGCGCGATGCTCCGGAGAGCGATTTCGCTGCGACGTTGCCAAAGCTCGCCAAGAGGAGTGTCACATCTGCGGCGCAAGCGGAATCCGATCTTGCAGAGCACCGGCCTGCCGATATTGCCTTCGGCGGCCTCGTTGACGTCGCTGAACATCGCCTCGCGCTTGGCAGCCACTGCGGCATCGCCAATGCAATTCAACTGCAGCCTAGACTGTGAAAGCCCCCACTCCGCGTATGGCATTCCGGCGCTCAACGCTCGCCCCAGCCAGCAACATCCGAAACAGACTGCCATCGAGGCGTGTCTTGCGGAATGGTTCTGGACGTTCGGCTCTTTGGGTCCCTACTCCTCCCCGAATTTATCATTCGAGCAGATGCGGGTGGCATCGTCCGTGCGGTAGCGCACAGTCGACCCCCCGGGACGGCACTCGACGGGTTGTAGAGAGCAACGCGCGTTCTCGCGTGGCTGCGGGCGCCCTTGGCCCCCTCCAGCGGTACGGAGTTGCCGAAAGACCGGGCGGGGCTGCCCGTCAGGTCGCCTCGGGGACATCGCACGGTGTCCACCGCCCTCCCCTCACCGCGCTCGCTCGATATGCGCGCTGTCGCACCGACGGCATCCGGCGGCAGTGGTGTACTGAGCGGAGTTCCCCGCGCGCATGGTCGAGAGTTGCCTGCGCATGCGCGTCGGCGTTTCGTCGATGCAAGTCGGCGCCAGCGAGCGAGGCCCTATGAAATCGATTCTCGATCCCTCCTTTCGGTATTTCGCGAGCTTCGACACCAACCTCAAGAGGACCTTTGCCCGCGTCCGACGCGACCAGCGACGCGAAGCCAAGCTGGCGATGCCGGCCAGCTCAACGGCACTCGGCAACGTTGCGTCGATCGTCCGCAACACGGCTGCCGCGCCACGATGACGCAAACGGACGCTCCCCGCAGCACCCTCTGCAGGCGACGCTACCGAATCGGTCAGCGCCAGGACTCGCCGCGCATGGGTGCGAGCTCCACCCCTAATTGGCAGCCGCGTGGAACTCGACCAGGACCCGGTGCCCGGCACCATCGTCGACGAGCAGCGCGGTGCCGTCGGGCTGCGCCCTGCCATCCACCGTCACCGAGGTCGCACGGGTCGCTGCGCTCCCATCCTCGGGCTTTCGCCGAAGGTCGATTTCGTAGGTCGTCGCACCGTATCGATAGCGCATCGCAAAGCCCGGCCAATCCGCCGGCAGGCACGGCGTGAAGCGCAGCCGATTCCCGTCCCGCGTCACGCCGAGCAGGGATTCGACGATGAGCCGGTACATCCACCCCGCCGAGCCCGTGTACCAACTCCAACCGCCACGGCCGGTATGCGGTGCCACCGCGTAGACGTCCGCGGCCATCACATAGGGCTCCACCTTGTAGGTCTCGACCCCGGCGGGCGAACGGGCGTGGTTCACCGGGTTGATCATCGACGTCAGTTCCCAGGCTCGGTCGCGATCGCCGAGCGCCGCAAAGGCCATGGCCGCCCAGATCGCTCCGTGCGTGTACTGGCCCCCGTTCTCCCGCACACCGGGCAGGTAGCCCCGGATGTATCCAGGATCGAGATCCGATCCATCGAAGGGCGGATCGAGCAGCTGGATGAGTGCGTGGTCCCGGCGCACGAGGTGTCGATCGACGGCGTTCATGGCCGTTCGCGCGCGCTTCGCGTCGCCGGCGCCGGAGAGCACCGACCAGCTCTGGGCGACCGAGTCGATCCGGCATTCGACATTGCTCGCCGAGCCCAGCGGCGAGCCGTCGTCGAAGTACGCCCGGCGATACCACTCGCCGTCCCAGCCGTGCTGCTCCAGGTTGAGGCGCAGCGCGCCTTCCTGCGCGAGGCAGCGCTCGGCGAACACCGGGTCGCCGCGCAAGCGCGCAACTTCGGCGAAATCCCGCAGCACCGTGCAAAGGAAGAACCCGAGCCACACGCTTTCGCCCGCGCCCTTGATCCCCACCCGGTTCATGCCGTCGTTCCAGTCGCCCGAGCCCATCAACGGCAGGCCGTGCACCCCGAACCGAAAGCCGTGCTCGATCGCACGCACGCAATGCTGGTAGAGATCGGCCGCTTCACCGGAGCGGCCCGGCAGGTCGTAGTACGAGTCGTCCCCGGGGTTTACCGGACGCCCCTCCAGGAAGGGGATCACGGCGTCGAGCACTTCGGCGTCCCCCGACGCGTGAACGTAGCGCGCGGTGGCAAGCGGCAGCCAGAGGTAATCGTCCGAGCAACGCGTGCGCACGCCGCGGCCGGACGGCGGATGCCACCAGTGCTGGACATCGCCCTCGACGAACTGCCGAGCGGCACTGCGCAGCAGGTGCTCGCGCAGGAGCGCCGGTTCCGTGTGCACCAGCGCCATCGCGTCCTGCAGCTGGTCGCGGAACCCGAAGGCGCCGCCCGACTGGTACGAGCCGCTGCGCGCCCACAGGCGGCAGGCCACCGTCTGGTACATGAGCCACCCGTTGGCCAGCACGTCGACCGCGGCGTCCGGCGTGATCACCTGCACGGCACCGAGCGTCCGTTTCCACTGCGCCCGCACCGCGTCCAGCGCCGCATGCGAGGCGGCCGCCCCACGATAGCGGGCGACGAGGCGGCCGGCGTCGGCGGCATCGCGCCCGACGCCGAGCCGGAAGACGATTTCGCGTTCCTGCCCATCGGCGAGGTCGAAGTGCACCTGCAGCGCCGCGCAGGGGTCGAGACCTGCCCCCACCCTGCCGGAAAGACGCGAGCGCGTCATCGCCGCCGGGTTGCCAAGCGAGCCATTGCGCCCCAGGAACTCGGTGCGGTCGCCGCTCGCGCTGCGCGACGGGTCGTCCACATCGAAGAAGCCGACGCGGTCCGGGAACTCCGTGTTGTAGGCGTTGCGCGCCAGGAGAGCGCTGCTCCGCGCATCGACTTCCGTGACCACGTGCATCGTCGTCTTCGGCCGCAGATCGCCCAGCACCCATTCGACGTAGCCGGTGGCCGAGAGCCCGCGCGCGCGCCCCGAGAGGTTCTTGACCTTCAGTGCCGAGAACTTGACCGATGCGTCGGCTGCCACGTACACGCACAGCTCGGAGCGGATGCCGCCTTCCTGGTGCTCGAAGATGCTGTAGCCGAAACCGTGCCGGGTGACGTAGGCGCCGGATCCCGGCCGCGGGAGCCTAGTCGGGGACCAGTAGTGTCCGGACTCCTCGTCGCGCAGGAACATCGCCTCGCCGCTGCCGTCGCCCAGGGGATCGTTGTGCCATGGCGTGAGCCGGAACTCGTGCGCGTTCTCGCTCCACGAATACGCGCTCCCCGCCTCCGATATCACCGTGCCGAAGTGCGGGTTCGCGAGCACATTGGCCCATGGCGCGGGCGTCACCTCACCCGGTTGGAGCGTGACCACGTACTCGCTGCCGTCGACGGTGAATCCGCCCACCCCGTTGGCGAGGATCAGCTCCCGCTCCGGTCCGCCGGGCGGAACGGCTTCCTCGCGATGTTCGTGGACCCGCTTGAAACGCGGAATCCTCGCCGGCACGGGCCGCCGGCGGCCGACCTGCTCGGCCAGGCTTCCCCTGCGGTCGCTGACGATCGCCCGGGCGACCGATTGGAGAAGGTCGCGGTCCTCGTCCGCGATGTGCTCGCCGCGCCGCACGAAGATCCCGCCCGGCCGGTCGATCACGTGCGCTTCGATGCCGGCCGCGATCAATCCCATGATCTGATCCTGGAGGAGCTGGCGGTAGCCGCCCCGGTCCTCGTTCCAGATTACGAGGTCCACGGCCAGGCCCTTCAAGCGCCAGTAGGCGTGCGCCTGGACCAGCTGCCGCACGAGATCGATGTTCGCTGTTTCCTCGATCTGCAGCAGGACGATGGGCAGATCGCCGGAGATCGCATAGCTCCACAGGCCGGACTGCCCGCGCCGGTTCTGCAGCAGGACGTGCGCCTCGGCGCGCATCGAGGCATTGGCGTAGAGGATCGAGCTCGCGAGCCGCGCGTAGAGCTGGGCATCGGACTCGGTCGCGTTGATCTGGCGCAGCGTCACCCAGCTGTGCGTCCACGCGAGGTCGAACACCCGGTCGGCGAGGTGCCGATCCTGGTACTTTCCGACCAGGCGCAAGGCGGCATCGCGCGTCTCGGCCATGCCGGAGACGATGTCGATCGTCGCCGTCTGGTGCGATTCGAGCGTGATCCGATGCCGGATCGCGACGATCGGATCGAGCACCGGACCCTGGCTGCCGGACAATCGCGCATCGTCGGTCATCGCCCGCGGCGCGGCGACCGTGCGTCCGCGGCCGATGAACGCCGCCCGATCGGTTTCGTAGGACACGTCCTGCGCTTCGGACCCGCGCACGACGACGAGGTGCAGCATCCACGGCGCCTGCTCGTCCCGCGAACGCGGCCGCCGCGTGCACAGGATCGCCTGTCGCTGCGGGATGATCTCCGTCTGCACGAAGAGATTGGAGAACGCCGGATGCAGCGCATCGGCGGCCGCCGGTGCGAGGACGATCTCCGCGTAGCTCGTGACCTCGATCACCCGGCGCGTCCGCGAGCGGTTGGCGATCCGAACCCGGCGCAGCTCGATGTCGTCCTCCGGCGAGACGACGATCTCGGTGTGGGTTTCGAAGTCGTGATCGCGGCGGCGAAACTCCGCGCGCGCCTCCGTGAATATGGCCTGGTAGTGCGCCGAGCGCCGCAGCGTCGGCTGGTGCGCAGTAGACCAGAAGTCGCCGCTCGCCACGTCGCGGAGATAGCAGAACGTTCCCCAGTTGTCGCAGGTGCTGTCTTCGCGCCACCGGGTCACCGCGAGGTCCTTCCAGCGGGTGCTGCCGCCACCCGCGTTCGTGACCACGACGTGCAACCTGCCGTTCGACAACAGCTGCACCTCGGGCGCCGGCGTGTTGGGACTGTCGAACACGCGCACTGGCGCCTCCGGCCCGCCGGCGACTCCGCGTACGGCCGAGAGCTCGGAGGGCTGCGAGAACAGCGCCTCGGCGCTCGGGACGCGCTCCTGCAGCAGCAGCAGGGTTGCCTTGCAAACCGGATCCGACGCGAAACGCCGCTGCATCGGGCGGTCGAGGAGCACGTGCGCGACCGAGAGCAGGATCATGCCCTGGTGATGCGCCATGAACGAGCGAACGACGGCGCTGGTCTGTCCGCGCGGGAGGCGCGCAGGCGTGCAGTCGAGCGCCTCGTAGAGGCCGAACCGGCCGCCGAGTCCTTCGGCGGAAAGCCGCTGCAGGTTGGCGCAGGACGCTTCGGGCGCCACCATCAGCGCGAGCGCCGACGCGTACGGGGCAACCACGAGGTCCTCGGCGAGTCCGCGCTTCAACCCCAGTCCCGGCACGCCGAAGGCGCGGTACTGGTAATTGAGGTTCGCATCGACCGAGTTGTAGCCGGATTCGGAGATGCCCCAAGGCACGCCGCGGAGTTTGGCGTAGGCGATCTGCCGCTCCACGCTCCGGCGACAGGTCTGGTCGAGCAACGTGCCCTCGTAGGTGGGCATGACCAGGAGCGGCATCAGGTATTCGAACATCGACCCGCTCCAGGAAAGCAGCACCGAACGGCCGCCTGCGGACGTCAGCAGCCGTCCGAGCGCGAACCAGTGCTCCTGCGGCAGCCGGCCCTGTGCAATCGCCACGAAGCTCGTGAAGCGGGCCTCGGAGGCGAGCAGGTCGTAGTAACTCGGGTCGACCCGGTCCTCGCCGACGTTGTAGCCGATCGCCAGCAGATGGCGCGTCCGGTCGTAGAGAAATCCGTACTCCATGCGCGCCAGCTCGTCGCATTGCCCCGCCAGGCGTTCGATCTCGGCGATCCGGCCGGCCGCACGCCGGCTCGCTTGCGCAATCGCGGCGTCCCACTCGTCCTGCAGCGCGCGCTGCGCCGGGGTCGTTGCGCCGTCGCGCAGCCTGGCCGCGGACGACTGCCAATGCGCGCCGAGCGCCGCGACTTCGCGCAGGGTCGGGATGGCGCGCAGTGCCTCGAGATCGCCTGCCCCGTCCGGCGCTTGCGGCAGCAGGCTCCAGGGAGCGAGGTGGTCCAGTTCCTGCCGAATGCCCCGGCACTGCCGGACGAGCGCCTCGGTCCAGAAGCGCAGTTCGCCCGGCTCCGCAGCTTCGGCACGGGCCCCGCCGTCGGCGCTGCCGGCGACTTCGGCGGCAACCGCGTCGACCTCAGCCCCCACCCGGTCGAGCCACTGGCGAGCGGCGCTGATGGTGGCGGGTCGGGAATCGAAGGCCGACTCCAGTTCCCGCTCCAGGCGCACGAGCGCCGGTAATGCGGAACCGCCGACGGCGTCCGCGAGTACCCGCAACGTGTCGCTCAGACCCTCGATCCACCGCGGGTCCAGGATTCTCTGGTCGGCCAGCGCGAGCAGTCCGGGTCGCAACGTCATCAGGTGCCCGGCAAGGTTCCCGCTGTCCACCGACGACACGTAGAGCGGCGACAGCGGCTTCAGTGTTTGGGTGTCGTACCAGTTGTAGAAGTGGCCCTCGTGCCGCTCCATGCTCGCCATCGTCGTCAACGCGTTCGCTGTTCGTGCCACCAGGACGCCGCCCGGCAGGTAGCCGAAGTCGTAGGCGGCGAGGTTCGCGAGCAGCGACAACCCCATGTTCGTCGGCGATGTGCGGTGCGCGAGGCGCGCGACCGGGTGCTCCTGCAGGTTGTCCGGTGGCAGCCACTGGTCGTCCGGGCCGACGTACGCCTCGAAGAACGCCCAGGTCTTGCGCGCGAGCGTGCGCAGGAATCGCGTCTCCTCGCTGGACAGCTGCACCGCGCGGCGAGCGAGCGGTCGACTGATCCACCAGGCGATTCCGGGTGCGAGGAACCACAGCAGGAGCATCGGCGCCGCGATCACGCCCGCGGTGGGGGCCAAGAGCGCCAGCAAGATCGCGGTCGTCGCCGCGATGAACGGGGCGATCCACATTGCCCGGGCGGAGGCTGCGAGCGCGCAGCGTCCGGTCGCGCCATCGCCCCCTTGGCGACGCGCCTCGTCACCTGCCGACGGATTCCATTCCAGCAGCCGCCGGCGCGACACGAACAGGCGCCACCCGGTGCGCGCGATCGCGTCGAGGTTCACCGTCGCCTCGTACGGGAGGAACGCGAGCGCCAGGAGAAGTTGCCCCGCATGCCGGCCGGCCGTCCGGAGCGTGGCAGCGAAGTGCTGTCGCAGCAGGACCTCGTCCGGTTTGCGCGCGAGATCCAACAACAGGGCGCTTGCCGACGGCAGTGCGAGGACCCCGATCACCACCACGGTCCAGAGCCAGGCATGCGCCAGCGCCGCCCAGCCCAGCAGCAGCAACAAGGTCAGTGCGACCGGCACCAGGCTGCGCCGCAGGTTGTCGGCGAGCTTCCACAGCGAAAGCGCCGACAGCGGGTTCGCCACTCGTCGCTTGCCGGGCCCGGGGACGAGCGGCAGCAGCCACCCGGCCAGCTGCCAGTCGCCGCGGATCCAGCGGTGCCGCCGGGCGATGTCGGCGCGATAGGTGGAGGGGTATCCCTCGTAGAGTTGCACGTCGCTCAGCAAACCCGACCGCGCATAACAACCCTCGAGCAGGTCGTGGCTCAGGATCCGGTTTTCGGGAAAGCGTCCATCTAGGGCGCGTTCGAACGCGTCAACGTCGTAGATCCCCTTGCCGATGAAGGAGCCTTCGCCGAACGCGTCCTGGTAGACGTCGGAGACAACGCGCGTGTACGGATCGATTCCCGGATCGCCGCTGTTCAGGCGGGCGAACCACGACCGGTTGGCGCCGGGGAGCCCGATGCTCACCCGCGGCTGCAGGATCCCGTACCCCTCGGTCACCCGCTCGCCAGGTTTGCGCTTGCCCGTCGCGCCGAAGCGCGGTCGGTTCAGCGGATGTGCCATCGCGCCGACGAACTGCAACGCCGAGTCGCGCGGCAGCTCCGTGTCGGTGTCGAGCGTGATCACGTACCTCACGCCGGAGAGCACCGCCGTGGCGCCGACGACGAGCGAAAAGTCCTTCCTTCCGGCATCGCGCAACAGCGAGTTCAGCGCGGCCAGTTTGCCCCGCTTGCGCTCGTACCCCATCCAGACCCGCTCCTGCGCGTTCCAGCGACGCGGGCGATGGAATAAGAAGAACGTGCTGCCGCCTGCGGACTCCCCATCGCCGTCCGACGGGCTCCCGTATCTCTGATTGAGACCTTCGATTCCCTTGCGCGCCAGATCGACCAGGGACTCGTCCCCCGGCAACGTCTCGACTGCGGCGTCCGGGAAGTCGGTCAGGAGGCCGAAGTGCAGATGGGGATCGCGATTCGCGAGGTAGCGGATCTCCAGCATCTCGAGCAGGGCGGCGATGCCCTCCGCCGTGCTGAGCATCGTCGGGACCACGACCAGCGTGCGAAACCGCGGCGGCAGCCCTTCGGAGAAGTCCATGCGCGGCAGTGGACGCGGGGTCACCAGCAGCGTGGCCACCCAGTTCACCATGCCCACGGCCAGCTGGCTGGTGGCCAGCAGCAGCAGGACCCCGAGGCCTGCGAGCGCGGCGTCGCCGACGCCCTCGCCATGGGCTTCGACCAGCAGCGCCACCGTGAGCCCGCCGGCGATCGCCGCCATCGCGCCGAGGTAGAGGGGCAGGCCCATCCGCCTTCCCGCGCGACGGAG
>CAVQLG010000024.1:0-117752 GCA_963713275.1 uncultured beta proteobacterium | reverse complement strand
TAACAAGCGCCACCAGGCGGCATTAATAATCATGTGGTTAGCGCGTACTGGTGTTTGGAGCGGCGCGGTTGCTCGTTGGCGATGGGTCAGTGCAGCAGTTTCCGGGTGCCGCCCGGCGCCGGATTGAGCGCCAAGGCCCGATAGATCTTCATGAGCGCGGGCTCGGCCACCGTGCTTTTGCGTACGTGCAGGGTCCGGCCGTCCTTGCGCCGGAGCCTGGCCGTCACCCGCCGTTGCACCGCCAGCGTGTGCCGCAGGGTGGTCCAGGAATCGTGGATTCCGGCGGCCCGCAACTGCCGCCGCAGCACCTGCACGCACTGATACGCCAACACGGTGATGAACAGGTGGCCGTCGGCGCGCCCCTCCTTGAAGTGATACACGGGCCGCAAACCCAGCTCCGACTTCAGGCTGCGAAACACGCTTTCGAGATCGGTCAACATGGTATAGGTGCGCCACAGCCGCTCGGCGTCCCACGTCGTCTCGCTGCTGCGCAGGCAATAGACGCCGGGATGGGTGGCCATCGTGCCCGCGACCGGCGCCTTCTCCCACGTCAGCGCGGTGACGATCTCACCCGTGGCATCGGTGATGAGCTGCCAGGTGTAATGCTGACTGGCGCCCCGGCTTCGCTCCTGCAGGCGGCCAATCCGCGCCAGCAGGCGGTCGCGACGCTTCTCACCACGCGGTTGCTGCAAGCCAGCAGCGATCTTGGCCAAGCCAGCCTCGAACCGCTGCGCGAAGCGTGCCATGATGGCGGCTTCCTTCGCCTCCCGCCGTTGCGAATGGCAGTAGAGGAGGACCTCTTTGCCGTCGGCACTGAGCTCCTGCTGCAGCTGCACCGTCTCCCCGTTTGCCGTCTCGATGCTGACCGCCTGGCTGGCATCGAATTGCCGCTGGCCCCCACGGCGAACCACCAAATAACGGTAGCGCTGCGCGACCAACCACGCCAGATTGGCAGCGGTGGCGATGCCGGCATCCATGATGACCAGCGCGCCCGCCGGGGCCGCGAGCCCGGCCAGCATCTCCGCCAGCGTGCTGCCCTCGCTGACATTGCCCGCAAAGGTCCGCGACCGGCGTACGAAACCACTCCCATCGAGCACCAAGCCCAACGTGACCAGCGGGCAATCGCTGCGCTTCTCCTTCGACCGGCCACGCTGGGCTTTGGGGTTGCCCGCCGCGTCACCTTCGAAAAAGGTGTTGGTCAGGTCATAGAGAGTCACCGTCGTTTCCAGCGCGAAGAGCGTGTGCACCGCACTGAACAGGTGCTCTTCCAGCGCCGCGCGATGGCGCAGCAACCGGTCCGACGCCCGGTACAAGCGCATGTGCGAGAAGCTATCGAAGTCGACGTCGAGCAATTCCCCCAACGCACTCTGCGTCTGCAGCCAGTTCCAGGTGGCGAGTTCGGAGCCCGGTTGCGCCATGCGCCCAATGACATTACCCACGATCGCCGCCCGCATCACCCCGTTGACACCCAAGGCGGTGAGCTTGTCGATGAAACCAAGTTGTGCCAAGGCATGCAAGGCGACATGCTCAACGCCCACCGACCGGGGCTGGGTCTGTTGCAGGGAATCGATATCGACTTCGTGCCAGTCGGGAAGCGGACCCGCTGCCGGCGGGCCCTGGCCACTCGCCGGGGAGTCCACCACCGGCGCCCGTGCCACGAGTTGCCCGTACCACCGCTGGGCGGTACGTTCGATCGACTCGGGGCACTGGAGCTCGACGAGGACGCCCTGCGGGTGCAACAGTTGTTCCAGCCGCGTGCACAGCAAAGGCCAGTCCTCCTGCTTGACGGGGAAGTGCCGGCCGAGATTCAGGACGGTGATCTGGCGCACCTTGCCGCCAGTGCGTTCGCCGCGCACCAGGCGATAGGTGAAGTAGCCCTCGCCGGTGGCGGCGTTGCGGGTGCGGGTTTGGCGGATGAACATCCCCCGAGGGTAGCGAAAACCGCGGGGCGTGCAAGGGTCTGACGGAAATATTATGGCACAACAAAACGCTTTGAAAAGTGGCCTCCATACAAATCAGCAAGTTGTGCATTCGCGAACCGAGAATTGGCCCCAAGCCTGTTAAAGATGGGTTAACCGCCCCGTCCAACGCCTTCCATTCGGCCAAGGCCGATGGGACGAACATGAGTCGATATCGATATTTTCGCGTCGGCTTAGTAGTCCGTTTCAGAAGTTCGCACACGTATCACTCAGGCGGCCAGTTTCACTTGCTGGCTCTGCCCATAGCGCGAGCGCATGCGCGCGATCAGCGCGTTGAGATCGGCGCGGGTGAACTTCCACTGGAACGGATGCGCGATGCTCTCGAAGTAGCGCTCGAAGTCGGCCAACCGTTCGGCCACCGCCGCCAGGCAAGGGAAGTCGTTGGGGGTGAGCACTTTGCGCTGCACGATCGAGAAGTAGATTTCGATTTGGTTGAGCCAACTGGCGTGGACCGGACCGTGAACCGGCACCACGCGAGGATGGGCCTGCGTGAGGCGCCGCACCGAAGCTTCGCCACGATGTGACGAACCGTTGTCCATGATCCAGAACACGCGACGCGCGGTGTCGTACGGCGGCTGACTCATGACCTGATCGACCAGACGCTCGAAAGGTGCGATGCCGGTGGTCGCTTCGCAGCGTCCGAACACCTTCGCACGGTGGACGTCCAGGGCAGCCAGGTAAGCCCAAGCGCCCCCACGCGCGTATTCGTGTTCCACACGCATCGACTGACCGGGCGCGGTGGGCAGGCTCGGATGGATACGCCGGCGGGCCTGGATGCTCGTCTTTTCGTCGGTGGAGACGACGAACTCGTCCTCGCCCAGCGGCTGGCCTTGCCAACACCGCTCATACAAGTCCAAGATGCGCCCGGCCTTGGCCTGGAACTGCGGATCGCGCGGAAAGATCCAGCAGCGATGCTGCCATGGGCGGATGGCGTCCTCGTGCAGCCAACGCCACACCGTACTGTTGCTGATGCGCGCCACCAAGCCCGAGTGCTGGGCATGTCGTGCCACATCGGCCACGCTGAGTCGGGATAACGGCAAACCCAAGGTCGCCGGCAGTTCGCAGGCCAGTGCCTTGATCTCAACCGTGAGCTCTGGGGGGGAAAGCCCGGGGGCGTCCCGGGCGCGTTCGTTCTTCGAGGCCCGCCAATCGCTCCTTGAAGAAGCGCTTGCGCCACTGGCTGACCACCTCGCGCCGGGTGTCCAGGCGCGCCGCGATCGCGTCGTTGTCCATGCCGTCGGCGGCCATGAGAATCATCTTGGCCCGCACAACTTTGAAGTACGGCAACGTATATCTGACTGTGCGCCGACGCAGTTCGGCGGCCTCGTCCGCGGACAAGTCGATGCGGAATGGGCTTTTCCTTGGCATATGCAAACCCTCCTCGAAGGTTTGCCCCAAGATGCCATACGCGACCAGACTCATCAATAATATACGTGCATGTATTTGTGAAATTGCCTACTTAGATGGCGTCAACGTCCACCTCGACGGCCTGCGCTCGCTCGCTCATGCGCGCCAGGACCAGGCGATGGAGCTCTTGGTCAGACAATTCTTCCAGCATGGCCTCGAACAGCGCCGGGTGGACCATGTAGAAGGCCGTCTTGTTGTGATTGAGGACTGCCACGGGGCGGTTACGCGCATCGCGCAGTACGGCGGCCGGGTTCTTCTTGAATTCGGACATGCTGACGGTCATCTCGGCGTAAATCGTTTCCATCTTGTCAGCTCCTTAATCAGCGCCTCTAATAAACTTGATCATAGCTCTGCCAGCGTCGTCTTGCTCGCGGCCTCGCAACGGATAGGGCCGACGAGACCGCAGAATCCGCGCTTCGGAATCGCGAGGGGCTGGGCTTGCTTGCCATCCTTTCCGCCCTCGACGACGCCGAGGTGCTCTTGGGGAACGGCGTGGGTCACGTCTTGACATGACACCTCGCCATCGCTGAAGCGAACACAAGGCCCCTGGTGCCGCGCCTCGACGTTCGATGGAGCCTGCCGAACCGGCACGCGTCGCCGCCGGCGCTTCCCGATGCGGGGCGGCAGTCACGCTCGTGGCGCCTGGCGGCGCGCAGACTGCGCCCCACCGCATCCCGCTGCCACCTGGTCGCGACTGTGCTCTTACGGCGGCCGCACGAACGCGCCAAATCCGGCGACGATACCCGGCACCGATATCATCGACGGCACGCGCTTGCCGCGGTGCCCTACAGGCCTGCCGATCTGCTTGATGTGCACGCCCAGCAGCGACAGGTGCCGGGCCAGTAATGCCGAGGTACAGCCCGACCGGTACGTAGGGAAAGCGGGGCCGCTTCGGCGAGCCGAAGTCGTCCTTGGAGATCGTGCTCGCGTTATCCTGCTCGCCTTTGCGGCGGCGGTAGACAGAGGCCACGGCCAGGCGCGAGACCTCGGCGATCTTCGTCCGGTCGATCTTCGTGGGGTCGATCAGCCCGCGGTCGATCGTCGCCGCGAAGGTCTTCTCGAAAGGAAACAGCGTCGCCGGGTCCTGCGGATCGGGCAGGACCAGCCGGATGCAGCCGATGTAGCGGCCCGAATCGTTGGCGAGCAGCAGGCTGTGCGCCGCATGCGCGTCGTAGGCGTCGGTCTCGCGCCCATCGGGGCGCAGCGCATCGGTCGTCGCTGGCGCCGCGGTGAACTACTTGCCGAAGGCGGCGCGAAGGCCGAGGAACTGCGCCACCGGCCAAGAGGACTATAGCCCGCGTGCCGGCCTCTCTGAAACCGTTTGCATCGGGAGCCTTGGTCGTGCCGATGGATGGAGGCGCTGCGGTACGGAAAAGCAAGGAAAGCGGTATCCTTGCGTCAATGCATTCGCAGGAGGTCCGCTACGTCGTTTGCGAATAGGAGGGTGCTATCGTCGCACCTAGCATGGATGTCGACGTGTCCAGCGAACGTGACACGGAAGAAAGGGCCGCGATCCACGGAGGAGCGATGGGCATCATCTATGCTGACCTCCGGCTCAGCAACATGGGAAGGCCGGAGCTGGAGGAAATCACCGTCAACGCGATCGGCGATACCGGCGCGATCGATCTCGTGGTCCCCGAACACATCGCCATCCAGCTCCAGCTCACGGATCTGAAGCCGCGCGAACTCCACTTGGCGGATGGAACGCGGAAGATGGTCCGCTATGCCGGGCCGGTGAAGATCGAAATGCAGGGCCGGGACTGCGTTACCGGCGCTGCGGTGATGGGCGACAGGGTCTTGCTGGGTGCCGTTCCCATGGAGCAGATGGACGTCGTTCTCCATCCCCGCACGCTTCAGGTCGTGCCGAACCCGGAAAACCCCAACGTGCCGGTGTTCATGGCCAAGTGAACGAGCGCGCGGTCGTGGCTTGCCAACGCCGATCGATCACGTCCGATGGCCGGGGGGTGGTGGCATGTTGGCGTGCGCATGCTTGGCCGTCCGGCGGGCAACTGCGCGATTGTTGCGGCCTTCGGTCACGGTAGCGCCGAAATGCGAATGCGCTCAGGCTGGAGAACTACGAAGCTGCTGGTGAGGCGCTCCTTGTGTTTGTGTACCAACGAGAATTCGGGCCCCAAGGGACAGCCGAGCGCTTGCCGGAAACCGGATCAGCACGACCTCCAGGCCCCTGCTTCCGCTTGCGAAGACCAGTTGCTACGTCCCCGCCGGCGCTTTCCAATTCGCTGCCGCAACGGAATTCGGCACTGGCGCATGGCTGCGCGCGGATTGCGCACCACCGTACCCGTCGCCACCTGGTCGCGTATGTGTTCGTACAGCGGCCGCACGAACGGCCCGAATCCGCTCGCGATGGACGGCACCGACGTCATCGATGGCACGCGCTTGCCGCGATGTTCCACCGGCCCGCCGATATGCTTGATGTGCACGCCCAGCAGCGACAGGTGCCGGGCGAGCCGCGGCTCGGTCAGCACGAACAGCGTGTCGATGCCATGGCGGTGCGCCTGGCAGATCATGCCGAGGTACAACCCGACCGGCACGTAGGGAAAGCGCGGCCGCTCCGGCGAGCCGAAGTCGTCCTTGGAGATCGTCCCCGCGGGCGGTTCGGCGCACCGAGGCCGAACCGGCCCGGAATCGACGCGTTCGCGGCGGGTTCGGCATGGCGACGCCCACCTCCTTTGCTTCTCTGGCCTCCACCAAGGCGCGGCAACCCGCGGCGCCGCCCCCCAGCCCCTGTCGGTGTTATCGGCAACGCGGCGGCTCGACATGCGACCATGATCGCGCTTTTTCACGCTGCGCTGTTGGTTGTAGCGTTCAATCGCCGGCCGCGCAGGCGGCCAGGGGCGCGGATGAAGGCGAATGGCCCGCTCGGCACGAGGGATGAAGCGGAGGCACCTCCGCGAAACGAACTCAGGTCGCTGGCGTACGCCGCGCGCGCGAAGTACCGCTCGAAGGTGCCTGCACTGGTCGCCGGGCAGAGCGGCGCTCCTTGACCAGGCGCACCTCGAGTCGACAACCGAGCGCTCGGGCATACCGCTGCAGGGTAGCGATCGACGGAGAGTGCCCGGCCGCGGCGGACTCCAGGCGCGCGATCGCCGATTGGGTAGTTCCGACCCGCTGCGCCACGTCGGCCTGGGTGAGGCCGGACGCCGTGCGAGCCTTCAGTATCTCGTCCAGGAACGCAAACTCGTCCGCCAGGCTGTCATAGGCGGTCTTGACCTCGGGGCGGGCGAAGGCCTTGCGCTTGAACTCTTTGAGCGGGCTAGGCATTTCTCAGGTCCTTCAATCGTTGGCGCGCGATGTGAAGATGCCTGGACGGCGTCTTCTCGGTCTTCTTCACGAAGTGATGAAGCAAGACAATCCTGCGACCGCCGACGGTGCAGTAGAAGATCCGCGCAATTCCTTCCGCCGCCTTGATACGGAGCTCGAACAGCCCGTCACTCATGGCGCGAGTGTGGGGAAGCCCAAGATCGGGGCCATAGACCTCCATGCGCTCTGCATACCTGATGAAACGCGCGACAAGTCCATCGGGCAACGCGAGAATGCCGGCTTCCACGCGCGGGCTGAAAAATGTGACGGTCCAGGCCACCGTTGGAATATAGCGCATTTGCTATGTCACGGGCAACCATGTTTCGCGCCGTGTGTCGCGCCGGCGGGAGTCCGTTGGGGTGCTGGATCAATGCCTGCCCCGAAGGCGAGCACCGGCGCTACCTGTCGAATCCGCCTTCTCGCTGAGGGCGTATCGCCAGGATAACGACGACGTCGGCAACGGGGCCGTACTTGTACAGGGCCACGTAGCCGGACCGCCCGCGCCGGCACCGATATCATCGACGGCACGCGCCTGCCGCGGTGTTCCACCGGCCCGCCGATATGCTTGATGTGCACGCCCAGCAGCGACAGCTGCCGGGCCAGTCAAACCGAGGTACAGCCCGACCGCCCGACCGGCACATAGGGAAGGCGCGGCCGGTCCGGCGAGCCGAAAAGCAACGATGGGATGCGTGTCGTGATCGTCGTTTCCGGTCCGAAGGAAATCCGTACGGGGACCATGACCCATTGCGCAATGCCTGGATGCAAGGTGGCCACCGACGGCATCACCGACAGCACCCGCCGCTCTCGATGGTTCTCGCGCTGTCATCGCGGCCCTTGCACCGCCGGTGGGCGGCAACGACGGCAAGGCGCACGACTTCGGCGAACCGCTCGCTTGGCAGCTTGGCGGGGTCGGTGAGGGAGCGGTCGAGCGTCGTTGCGCAGGTCTTCTCGAAAGGAAACAGCGTCGCCGGCGTCTCCGGGTTGGCCAGGATCAGGCGGATGCACCCGATCACGCGGCCCGATGCGTGCGCGTGCAAGAGGCAATGGACCGAGTGCGTGTCGTAGGAGTCCGTTTCGAGCCGTCTTCGCGCACCGCCTCGAATCCGAGCTCGCGGCAATAGACTTCGTGGCGGATCCGGTAGCACTCGTCGCGCAGCGCCTGGGTCGTGGCCGGCACGACCGACAGATACTTGCTGAAGCCGGCGCGCAGGTCGAGGAATTGCGGGATGTACATGGCGAGAGGGCGGCTTTCGGCGCTGCGCGGTTAGCGGGCGGTTCGGCGCACCGAGGCCGAACCGGCCCGGAATCGACGCCTTCGCGGCGGGCGGGTTCGGCATGGCGACGCCCACCTCCTTTGCTTCTCTGGCCTCCACCAAGGCGCGGCAACCCGCAGCGCCGCCCCCCGGCCCCTGTCGGTGTTATCGGCAACGCGGCGGCTCGACATGCGACCATGATCGCGCTTTTTTCGGCGCCGTGTTGGTTGTGGCTTTCTGCATGACCTCGTCGACTCTGATCGTCTCCCCGATTCACCCGCCCGGTATTTTTCGGGCGGGTGAGAACGCACGGAGCTCTCCGATCGAGCGGGTCGCCACGTACGAGAGCATTACGGCGTAATATCCGCTTTCAGCGTATACGCTAAAAGCGTACAGTGCCCCGATGCTTTTCATCGAGTTGCCGCTATTCGACCGCTAACTGCGACTGACCGACGACGAGTTGCGCGCCGTTCAACGCGAGATTCTGGACGACCCGTTGTGCGGCGACCTGATTCCAGGCGAGGCGGGCGCGGGCTGCGCAAGATGCGGGCCGCGATCGGCGGCAGGGGGAAGCGCGGCGGCGGGCGCGTCATCTACTACTTTTTGACGGCTCGCGAAAGCTGCTACCTGTTCGCCTATTCGAAGTCCGAACAGGGCGATTTGACGGCTGCGCAACTGAAGCGGCTGGTCGACGTCATGAACGAGGAGTTGAGCGATGGATGATCGCGCTTTTGAAGATCTGCTGAAGAGCGTTAGGGATCTCGCCCGGCACCGCCGTGGGCAGCCGGTCGCGGGCGTTCGCGTCACCGAGGTTGCCGATATCGAGCCGCGTGCGGTGCGCGAGGCAACGAAACTCTCGCAGGCGGCTTTCGCCGAACTCGTTGGGGTGCCGGTGAAGACATTGCAGAACTGGGAACAGCGGCGCACCCGTCCGGCCGGGGCGGCGCGGGCGCTGCTGCGCGCGTTGGCCAAAGACCCGCACGGCGTGATGCGCGCGCTGAACAGTTGAGCTGGCGCGCATGGGCACACAGGTGCGCAGGGTCAGATGCGCCGGTTGGGATCTTGTACAGACGTCGATGGATCGAGTCGGGCAGCGCCCCACCCGCTACCCCTGGGGGCGAGGTCGGCCAAAGGCCGTAGGGTCCGGGCGCCCGCCTTCCGCATACGCTGAACTTGTGCCGGCCGGTCTTGTCCCGGCTCGGTGAGGGGTTCTGGTGCAGACCAACAGGGAATGCAGTACCCTTGCGTTCATGCAACCGCAAAAAGTCCGCTATGTCGTTTACGAACAGGACGGTGCCTTCGTTGCGCAATGCCTGGATGTCGATGTGGCCAGCGAGGGTGACACGGAAGGGGACGCCGTGGCGAACCTGAGGGAAGCGCTTGAGCTCTACTTCGACGCGGAAGCCCCAATGATGACGCCTTCCCGAGCGGTACGCTTCGGGGAACTCGTCATTCATGCCTAAGCGATACTCGACACGAGACGTTGAGCGCGTGCGACTCGCAAGGGGCTTCTCAAAGCTGGGGCAACGAGGCAGCGACGCCAAGTAAAGTACGGCGATGGAGTCCGTGTTGTAATTGTCGTGGTTGGTCGGCAAGAGATCCGGGCTGGAACCATGTCCTCGATCGCCCGCCAGGCCGGGCTATCGCTTGCCGACTTCGACGACTGATCGGATCGTGCGGCGCTGCGGCGCAGCCGGCCCACCGTCGATGGAATGGCCGGGCTCGTCGGCGCGCGGACAATGATCGGTCCGTCGTAACGTGGGGCTCCCGGCATCGCAGGTTGCTTTCGGGCATGGCGGTATCGTCGTGTCATTCGGTTGGAGCCAAGGCGCGCAATGCGTCATGACAACTGGAGTCCGCGGTGCTACCCGTCGAATCCGCTCTCCCGTTGATGGCGAATCACCATGATGACCACGATGTCGGCAATGGGGTCGTATCTGTAGAGGGCCACGTAACCGGACCGCCCGCGCGAAATCACAAGTTCCCGGAAGCGGTGCTCGATCATCCTGCCAACCAATGGATGCTGACGGAGTATCTCGATGCCGGATCTCAGCAGTGCTCCGACCGCCGACGCGCTCCCGGGGTCGTTCTCCAGCAGAAAATCGGCGATGCGGTCGATGTCCTTGAACGCGCGGGGCGCAAAGACCAGCCGCGTCACTTCGTCGCCCTACAGCTTGCGCGCTTTGGGTGCAACTGACTTCCGGCCGGAGAGCTTGGCATCCATGTAGCTCAGCACTTCGTTCGCGTCGTAGACGAGGCCGTATTGCTCGACATCTCGTTCCGCCGCCTGGGCGGACGCGAGAAACTCCGCGCGTCGTTCCGCCAATGCCGTCTGCACCGAAATCGCTTCGACCATGAACGCGTGCGGCGATTGGCCTGCCGCCCGTGCCAGTTCGGCAATCCGGGACTTGAGCGACTCGGGGAGCTTGAGCGTGGTCGACGATGGCATCGGGTGATCCGCCGCAAGGCAAACTCGGATAAGGTGTCACAAAGGTAACACCAGAGCTCCCGCGACGTCAATGAGGTCGGCCAGCAGGAGCTTAGCCAGAAGACTTGTGCTACCCACGGATGATGAGTTCAGGCGGCGATCAGCGACAGGATCAGCGACAGGGGGAATCGCGGCGGCTGACGCGTCATCCCCCATTTCTGGACGGCTCGCGTGTACCGGCTCGGGACCGCTGCTACCTGGGATTCGCCGATTCGAAGACCGAACCGGGCGACTTGACGGCTGCGCAGGGGAAGCGGCTGGTCGAGATCCTGAACGAGGAGTTGGACCGTGAATGATCGCGCATTTCAAGATCTGTTGAAGAGCGTTCAGAATGCGCTGCAGAACGCTATTTCCGACCCGCCAAATATGCAGGGCGGCGCCGCTGATGGGCGACCGCCACAATGCGGATTTCGTCGGACGCAACTTGATAGATGATCGAGTACGGAAATCTGCGAAGAAGATGCCGGCGCCGAGTTCCCCGGAAGACCGGGCCAATTTGCGGATTCGCGAGGATTTCGCTTGCCGCTCTATCGAACTCGGCAACGAACGCCGAGCCGAGTTCGACATTTGCGCTCGCAACATAGAAGGCAGCTGCATCGTTCAACTCGCCAACCGCGAGCGGAAGGATGACCAGTTTCACTTCAAGGCAGCACGAACACCCGCCAGTGCCTCCGCGATCGGAATGACACTGACCGCTCCGCTTTCAACCTCTGCGATGCGCCGTTCGACCTCGTCAGCCCACGCCTCCTCGATCTCGACATCTTTGTCGAGGCTGGCAAGTAAACGCTGTGCGAGAGCTGCCCGCTCTCCGGGCGTCAGCGTTAGTGCTTGCGCTTCCAGGCGT
Source organism: uncultured beta proteobacterium (assembly GCA_963713275.1). Lineage (GTDB taxonomy): Bacteria > Pseudomonadota > Gammaproteobacteria > Burkholderiales > Casimicrobiaceae > CAIWHR01. The sequence goes on along the minus strand of CAVQLG010000024.1, from coordinate 106,460 downwards.
TCCAGCAGGGTTTCCATCTTTCGAGACCTCCAGATGATGCGTCGATTCTACGCCGGATGAGGGGGCGCAGCGCTATGTGCCCAACACTGCGAATGCACGGTGACACCGCCAAAGGTCTGCCCGTAGCCCGCGCCGAAATGCGTTCGGTCGCCGGTGAGCAGCACATTGCAGCGCAAGCGAATGGCCGCCGCGAGAACCGGTTGATCCGTGTCCCGCAGCCAGGAGATCTCCGAGATTGGTGCGGATCGCGACGGCACTCGATGAATCGGGATCCACTGCAGGAGTGCATCGAGCGCGGACATGGCGGCCGTCTCTTTCGTCAGCAGGTTCCTGCGAGCCTCGGCGAGCACGTACGTGTCGGTCATGCACTCGTGTCCTTCCGACGCAAGCCGGGTCAGCAGTTGCCGGACCGCACCGTCGGACTTGGCGGCCGAGAACAGGATGTTCGCGTCCAGGAATACGCGCATTGGGGCGCTGCCGTCCTACGGCCGGCGAGGCGCCCGTGGCCGGCGCTGCTTCGGCTTGGGGGTCGGCGCCGTCGGCGTGGTGGACTTGGCAAGAAGCGCGGCGAGATCCGCCTCCGCCGCGTCGAACTCGCGTACGCGCTCTGGCGTGTACATTTCGATCGGCAGGGTGACCGCAGGGCGCAGCAGCAGGCCGTCGGCCGTCGGTTCGGCGATCAATTGGTCGTCGGCCTTGAGGCCGAGCGCGTGTCGCAGTTTGGCCGGGAGGGTGATGACGCCTCGGGCCGTCATTGTCACGGTGGTCTTCATGGGTTCAGAGTAGCAGAAAAGCTGCGATTCGGCGTCGGCTCCTTTGCCGTGCTTCGGCGCTGCAAGGCCTTGATTCGCAGCGATCTCGAACGGCCGGCCCCCGATGCTGCGATCCAGGACCACACCGTGTGTGACTCCAGCGCGCCTCGGCGCCGCCTGCATCCTTCGGAAACCCGTGACGTTCCATCTTGCTTGCCTGGTCCCGTCGACCGGAATGGCTGCCGGCGTACTCGCCATGCCCGCGGCGGCGTGGGCCGCTACGGCCCCCGTCGCCCCCGTCGCCCCCGACGCCTCTTTCGCCAATCCGGCCACGCCGACTTCAAGCTCTCGCCGTCCAGCAAATACCTGGCCGCGTCGCGGGGTCAGGCGCGGGGTCTTGACATCACGTATCCCAGGGGCTTTTTGGGGGGCGATTGGCCATGCGCCAATCCTCCGTTGCCAATCGATTTGCATCATGTCAAGACCCCGGCTCTCGATTACCTCCTCGACTGGAACTACGACGAGGACCGCAGCCGGATCTCCGCTGGCTTCGGCCCGGAAAACATCAGTCGCCTGCGGCGCTTCGCGGTGGGCGTCTTGAAGTCGTTCCAGAAACCCAGGCAGTCGATCGCCGCAATGATCCGCAAACTCTGCTTTCGCACCCGCCTGGTCTTCGACTACCTGCGCATGACCGAGAACTCCCGGCGCGACCCCCGGGCACGGGCGGCCTAGAACAAATTTGCCGTGCCACCCAATTGACCCTTGACAGCGCCGAGAACAAAGGTTAACTTGAGTTAAACTTACCTTTCGGATCTACCCGTGGAAAGCATCATCAACGCCAAGACCCTGCGTGCCGAGCTCGCCGCGACCCTGGAACGCGTGCGCAAGGGCGAGCGCATAACTGTCATCTATCGCAGCCAGGCGGTATGCCGCCTGGTTCCTATCGAAGCCGCCGAGCAACCGCTCGGACCGCCAGCAGAGGACTCGCTCTACGGGGCAGGGGCAGTGGGCCGCTCCAACGACGGATTGAGTGCCTCCGAGCATGATGCTGTGCTCTATGGGGCCAGTCGCAGATGAGGCCTAAGCTGCTGTTCGTGGACACCGCCGGTTGGATCGCCCAGGCCGATGCCGCAGATTCGGACCATGCGCGCACATGCGCGGCACGCGACCAGTGGCTGGAGAGCGGCGGGTTACTCGTCAGCAGCGACTATGTGCTGGACGAAACGCTTACACTGTTGCGGGTGCGCTTGGGACTGCAGGCGGCCGAAGGTTGGTGGAATCAGGTTGAAGGGAGCCGCCGCTTGCGCTGGGAGTGGGTCGACGCTCAGCGCTGCGAGCGCGCGCGCAACTGGTTCTTCCGGTGGTCCGACAAGACCTTCTCCTTCACCGACTGCACGAGTTTCGCCCTGATGAAGGAACTGCGCATCCGCCAGGCACTGACGCTGGACCGCCACTTCCAGCAAGCGGGCTTCGACATCGTCCCTGCGTAGCCGCCCCTTGAAGATGTCCTCGCGCCTGTCGCCGCGCGACGTCACGTGGTAGAGCGCACCGGCGAACTCAAGTCGGAGAGGGCGAATCACAGCAGGCGCGGGGTCAGGTCTTGACATCACGTATCCCAGGGGCTTTGGGGGGCGATTGGCCATGCGCCAATCCTCCATTGCCAATCGATTTGCGTCATGTCAAGACCTGACCCCGGGGGCTTGTTCACGAAGCGCCTGAAACGGTCGACGCGCCAGCATCGGCGCGCTGGGGAGAAGCTGTTCGTCGATTACTCCGGCCGCAGCATCGGTTTGCGCGGCGGTGGCCGGGCGCAGATGCGGATCACTTGCTGCATGATCGGACCGACGACGTGGTATGGCAGTCACGCCCGCAGCGGTGGGGCCTCGTGTCCCATCACCGAGAATGGCTCCGTGCGGGTCATGTCGCATCCGGGCTATCCGAACGCGTTGCCGGTGCGTGCCGTCGTAGAACGACTCGTCGAGCCACGTGCCGGTGGCTTCCACGAATTCTGGCCGGACAGCATCAGACTGCTTGACGGGAAGGTGGCGGATTCAGCGCGGATCCACGGGCCACGGCAGATCACCGATGTCTATCTGCGGGCACTTACCGTTCCGCACGGCGACCGGTTCGTCACCAGCGACACGGTGGTTTCGCGCGACGCGGTGGATGGCGTTGTCGCGGCCGACCTGAAACCGGTGTGAGTTGGCCGACTTGAAACTGGTCTTGGGGGGTAGAGATCTTCTTCGGGGGGAGGAGATCCAAAGCTGAGTTTTCTTCGCTGGCTGAAAGCTTCTTCGGTGTTCTTCGGGCGTCGTGTGGTAGCCCCTGTCGTGACACTAGGGGAGGCACGACATGGGGAAGCGGGAGCGGCGGAGGTGTCAGCACTGCGGGCAGGCGTTTGTTCCTGACGCGCGTAACGCGCGGCATCAACGCTATTGCGCGGCGCCGGAGTGTCGCGCGGCGAGCAAGCGGGCGAGTCAGGCGCAGTGGCTGGCGAAGCCGGAGAACCGGGACTATTACCGCGGTCCGCCGGCGGTGGCCCGGGTCCGGGCGTGGCGGGCGGCGCATCCCGGCTATAGCCGGCGGCGGGCCCCGGTCAGCGCAGTGCCGACGCCGGTGGCCGAGACCCCGCCGGGGGGGCCGGAGCAGAGCTCTTGTAACGCTGCGCCGGGGTCGCTGTTACAAGATGTCTTGCACGCCCAACCGATTGTTCTGGTTGGACTTATCGCTCATCTCTTCGGCTCGCCGTTACAAGAAGACATCGCCTCGGCGGTGGTCCGGTTGGTACAACTGGGCCAGGACATCTGTGGAGGCGAGGGGCATGACGATCAGCAAACGGACCCTGGTACCGGAGCGGTTGCGTACCGTGCCGGCGCACTTTAGTTGGCTCGACCACCGCCTGGTCCAGGAGCACTACATCGAGCGGGCTGAGGTCGACGCCTGGGCGCTGTACCTGTTCCTGGTCACCGTCGCCGACCAGCACGGCTTGAGCTACTACGCCGACGCCTCGCTCGGCCGGCGCTTGCGCCTCGACCCGCCCCGGTTGCAGCGGGCCCGGACCGCCCTGATCGGCCTCGATCTGGTCGCCTACCAGCCGCCGCTCTATCAAGTCCTCAGCCTGCCCGAGGTGGTGCCGGTAGCGCTGCGGTGCGCCCGCCTGCGGGCGGCCCTGGAGCGCCGGCCATGATCGATTACGCGACCTGGTGCGCCATTCGCGACGGCACCACCAAGCACCTCACCGCCGCGCAGTTGGCGACCAGCCTGGGCCTCGATGTCAAGACGGTCCGCTACTGGCGGGGACGACCGTACACCCCACGAGCACCCCAGCACCGACCGAGCAAACTCGACCCGTTCAAGGGCCGCATCGTCGGCTGGCTCGACGCGCACGCCCTCACCGCCCAGCAGGTGTTCCAGCGCTTGCGCGAGGTGGGCTACGCCGGCGGCATCAGCATCGTCAAGGACTACGTCCACGTCATCCGTCCCCCCACGCGCGCAGCCTTTCTGACCCTCGCCTTTGCGCCCGGGGAAGTCGCTCAGGCCGACTGGGGCGAGTGGGGCACGATCGCCGTCGGCAACACCCGCCGCCGGCTGTCGTTCTTCATCATGGTGCTGGCCTGGAGCCGGCAGATGTACGTCGAGTTCACGCTCGGGCAGACGATGGAGCACTTCCTCGCCTGCCAGGTCAACGCCTTCCACGCCCTGGGCGTGCCATACAAGATGATGGTCGACAACCTGCGCTGCGCGGTGTTGCGGCATGTCCGCGGCGAACCCGCGCAGTTCAACCCGCGCTATCTCGACTTCGCCCGCCATTACGGTTTCGAAGTCGTCGCCTGTGCGCCCCGCGCCGGTAACGAAAAGGGGCGCGTGGAGCGTGGCGTCGGCTATGTCAAAGGCAACTTCCTCACCGGCTTGGAGTTGCCCGCCTTCGCCGCCCTCAACCCGGCGGCGACGGTCTGGCTCGAAACCGTGGCCAACGTCCGCCTGCACCGCGAAACGCACCGCCGGCCGGTCGACCTGTGGGCGGAGGAACGCGCCCACCTGCAGCCGGTCAATCCCCGGCCCTTCGATGTCGGCCGCGTCCTGCCGGTGCGCGCCAATCGCCAGTTCCGGGTCACCTTCGACGCCAACCGCTACTCGGTGCCCGCCCGCTTCGCCGGCTGCCAACTGACCCTGAAAGCCTATCCCGATCGGCTGTGCCTGTACCGCGACGACGAACTGGTCGCTCGCCATGTCCGCTCCTACGAGCGGCACCTCGATTGCGAAGACCCCGATCACGCCAAGGCCCTGGTGGCGCAACGCCGGCATGCCCGCGACGCGCAGGTGCTCAAGCGCTTCCTCGCCCTATCCCCGGAGGCCACCAAGTACTACGCCGGCTTGCAGGAGCGGCGTGGCCACGCCCTGACCCACGTCCGCAAGATCGTGGCCCTGGCCGACATCCACGGCGACACCGCCGTCGCCGACGCCCTCCGTGACGCTCTCGCCTTCGACGCCTTCAGCAGCGACTACATCGCCCACTTGGTCGAGGCCCGGCGCCGGCAATTGCCCGACCCCAGCCCGTTGCACCTGTTGCGTCGCCAGGACGTGCTCGACCTCGAACTCCCTCCCGCCGATCTGGCGGCCTATACCACCCCCACCCTGGACCCTGCCCAGCCATGACGCCCGTTGACCCCACCCTGTCCCAGCACCTGACGCGCCTGCAGTTGCCGTACTTCGCCCAGCACTACCCCGACCTGGCGGCCGAGGCCGCGCGCCAGCAGTGGCCGTACCCCCAGTACCTCGAACAACTCGTCGCCGGCGAGATCGCTCGCCGCGATGACGCCCTCATTGCGCGCCGGCTCAAACACGCCCGCCTGCCCGCCGGCAAGACCCTCGACAGCTTCGACTGGAGTTGGCCGAAGAAAATCAACCGCGCCCAGATCCAGCACCTGTTCCGCCTCGACTTCGTCCCCCAGCACGGCAACGTCATCTTCCTCGGCGGCGTCGGCGTCGGCAAAACACATCTCGCCGCCGCACTCGCCCACACCGCGTGCCAGAAGGGCTACAGCACGCTCTTCACCAGCGCCATCGACATCGTCAACACCTTCGCCGCCGCGCAGGCCGTCGGTGGCGCCAAGCGCGTCATGACCCGCTTGCTCAAACCCAGCATCGTCGTCATCGACGAGCTCGGCTATCTCCCGATCGACCAGTTCGGCGCCGACGCCCTGTTCCAGGTCATCAGCCAGCGTTACGAGCACGGCGCCACGATCATCACTTCGAATCGCGCGTACAAGACCTGGCCGCAGATCTTCCACAACGACAGCACCCTCACCTCCGCGCTGCTCGACCGCCTGCTCCACCACGCCGAGACCGTCGTCATCGAAGGACGTTCCTACCGCATGCGCGAACAAGCCGAAGACTGACCCTCGTCACCTCCCGCCTCCCGCCGCCGCTGCCCCACGGCACCGGCGGCTTCGGCACGTCCAGCAACCGGGCGTAAAAGAACACCGCACCGACCTTACCGCACACCAGTTTCACGTCGGCCGATTCGCACCAGTTTCACGCCGGCGCCGACATGGCGTCGAGAAGTGTCGCGTCGTGGTGCTTTGAGGCCGGGCGCGCAGGCGGGAGAAGGGAGTCGGGGCCATCCAAGAGGGGGGCTTTGCATGATGCACAGTTGCGACGATCGGGTATTGCCTCGTCCACGACAATAGCCCACGAATGTGTCATGTCAAGACCTGACCCCACAACTCGCTACTACCCTATTTTTCCTCCAGCCTGGGTCAAGCACCTCCCACCGTGCCTTGACAGGGGAGAGTGTCGTGCTATTCTGACAATGTAATCACTTGTCACACGAGTATGACCATGGCTACCAAGCAGAACACCATGACCATGCGGGTATCGGACGAGCTCAAGGCGAAGCTCGACCGCTACGCCAAGCTCAGCGGCCGCTCCATGTCCTATGTTGCGACGATAGCGGTGGATGAATACCTGGCCTGGCGCATCCCGCAACTTGAAGACCTGGAAGAGGCCGTTAGACAGGCTGACGCCGGTGATTTCGCCTCGCCCGTTGAGGTAGCTGCGGTTTTCTCGAAGTATGGAGCTTAGGTGGCTCCGGCGCGCCCTCGGTGATCTTGACCGCATTGCCGCCTACATCGCGCAGGACAACCCACAGGCCGCCCATGAGCTCGTCCAGGCGATCCGGGAGAAGACGAGCCACCTCTTTGAGTTTCCCTTCCTTGGCCGGGCAAGCGAGCGAACCGACATCCGCGAGCTCGTAGTTCACGAGCACTATCTCGTCTCGTACCGCATCCGCCGAGAAGCCATCGAAATCCTCCAGGTCTGGCATGCAGCGCAACAGCGAGGAGGGGAGCCCAAAGGTGCGGTGCCAAGCGCCGGTGTGTCGCCGTCAAGAAGAATTAAATAGTGCCTGTCAGAAAACCCGCGGGAATGGGGTCAGGTCTTGACATGACGTATGCGAGTGCTTTGGGCTCGATCGGCTGCGAGTCCAATCTTCACCGCTAATCGAAATGCGTCATGTCAAGACCTGATGATTATCTGGCCCGCATGGTCAGCCTCCGTTCACGGATCTATCGTCTGGGTTGCGACTCAAGCGCTCGAGTCCGCGAAGGCGGCTGACAAGCCCGCGCCCCCGCCAGTCCCGGCTTCCAGCTCCAGAGCGAGCGGCTGGGGCCGCTGCCTGTCGTCAACGCCTTTCTGCAGCGCCTGGGCCTCGCCGCGCTGCTGGAGTCGCCGTCATCTCAACTTCGTGGCGGCGCGGAGGCGCGTCATCTGCCACTTTACCATGAAAGAGTAGCGTGCTGAAGGCGAGCGACGTTCTGGCTGTTGATGCCATGAAATGCAGAACAAGGCGAAGATGGTCAGGCGGCGGCGGGGAGGAAGCCGTGCTTTTTGAGCATCTTCAACCAGCGAGGTGCGTTGCGTGCGTGCGACAGACATGGCTTCGAAGTCGACGGCCGAGTCCTGGTAATGCGTCTGGCGGCGGATCAACAAGAAGACGGTTTTGAGGATTTTGTGGGCGATGGCGACAATGGCGCGCTTGTGTCCTCGTCGCAAGCGCAGTGCCTCGAACTTCGACTTGAAGGCGCACTGGGTGCGGCTGGCGGCATGGGCGAACTCGCACAACAGGCGGCGGATCCAGGGGTTGCCCTTACGGATGCGCCCGGACTTCCTTTTCCCGGCCGACTCGCATAGCAGGCGCGGGGTCAGGTCTTGACATCACGTATCCCAGGGGCTTTGGGGGGCGATTGGCCATGCGCCAATCCTCCGTTGCCAATCGATTTGCGTCATGTCAAGACCTGACCCCGGGGGCTTTGCGCGAAGTCCTTCATCATGGCGGAGTGAAGCGTTCCCAGCTTTGGAATCTGGCCGTGCATCGAATTGGGCGGAACATCAAAGAACGCGCCGTCCCATGGCAGCGATAGCCTTCTTGCCAGATCGAACTTGGTGTCGTAGGAAAGTCCCGCCAACGCGTACGCCGCTGGGTGGTTCCGCTTGCGAATCGCAAATTCACCAGCGTGTAAACGCCCCAAGCCTTGAGACGTTCCGTAGGCCACTTCCACTTCGAATCCGCCCGACCGTTGCGTCACGGCGAGAACAAGTGCGGGTCGAGGCTTGGGGCCGGGTTTGTCGCGAGGCCGCTCCGGAAATCGACACCAGACAATATCGCCGGGTTCGGGGGCAGGCCACATCGTGGTCGCGTCCTAAAGCAGCGACTTCCTGCTAATGACCTTGCCCTTGGGCAACCGGCTCTTCGCGGTTTCCTTCAGCCACGCAAAATACGGCGCCGAAAGCGGACCGTCGTCTGCCTCGTAGGTCGGTAACACCTCCTTGGCAAAGCGAGAGATGGCAAGGTGAATGACCATGGTCTCCGTTGTATCCAACTCAGTCGCGAGTGCCTTCAGCGTCTCGCGCGTTACGCCGTACGGCGTACTCTTGGCGCGAAATTTCAATAACAATTTGTCGCTCATAGCAATCCTCCTTGCGGTGCCGCAGGTATATATTCATTATATACACTTCTTCCTGTCAACATTTCGTGTCAACATTTCGCAATCTGCGCTGTTTCGCAATCTGCGCTTGCGGCGCAGGAACTCGACAACCGTTGCCCACGGAATGCGTAGCCGCAAGAGGGCGTCCTACCTGTCCTACACCCACTGCGGCCACGGCATGTGTGGCTCCCACCTGTGTCCCACCTGCTGCGGGAGCTCACCTTCGTGGTCGAGTCCAACTGCGTATTTCGGTCGAGCGTAACCGGTGATTTCGGCATCGTGACCGCGCGTGTCGGGCGATCGTGACCGCCCCTTTCGGTGGATCGTGACCGGCGGTCGCGGCAACGTGACCAGGCCTTTCGGCGGTCGTGACTGCCGTGGCGCCGGAGTAGGTGGTCGGGCCGATGCTGCGTAGAGACCCCAATTAGGGACCGTATCCTTCCGCACTTTTTGGGAGGACGGCGGTGCCGACACCAAGGATGTCTCTACGCATGATCAAGGACGTGATTCGTTTGAAATGGGAAGCCGAGCTGTCCCACGAGAGCATTGCTGCTGCCCTAGTACTTCGTTGCATCAATAAATTTACTATCAGACCATCTCTGTATCAAAGGCTTTCCATTCAAACCGGACCGGATTTGCGTTCATCTCTTCGATTCCCTTGAGGATGCGGCGCTTGAGTTCGTCTGCCGAGGCGACGCGAATGTGACGCAGGAAGGTGCGCGCCATCTTGGAGAAGGCCGACTCGACCAAATTGAGCCACGAGCCATGCTTGGGCGTGTGCACGTATTCGAAACGTCCCGGGCGGCTCGCCAGGTAGGCCATGGTCTCTTTGGAGATGTGCGCGCTGTGGTTATCCAGCACCACCCGGATGATGGCGTCGCTGGGATAGTGCTGATCGAGCCTTTGCAGCAGCGTGATGAACTCGACGCTGCGGTGGCGCGGCTCAACGTTGGCGATGATGTCACCGTTGTGCAAGTCCAGTGCCGCCAGGATCGACAGCGTGCCATGGCGAACGTACTCGTGATCGCGCCCGATGCTGGCGTACTTGCCGGGCACCGGGGGCAAATCAGGCGCCGTCACCCCCAGCGCCTGCACCCCGGGCTTTTCGTCGACGCTCACGGTATACACCGGTTGCGGACGGGCGTCGTGCACGGCATCGGCACGATACAGACTCACGTCACGATAGACCATCAGCACCTCGGCCATCTTGCGCTCGAACTGGGGGTCGCGTTGCTGGAGGTAGTAACGCACGCGATGCGGCTTGAGGTGGTGGCCATCCAAAATGCGCCAGACGGTGGCCTTGCCCGCGCGCGACAACCTCGGGTAGCCAGCTTCTGTCGCGTGCGTCGCCACGTACCCGGCCAACGCCGAGAGGGTCCACAACTCCGCCGCCAGCCCCAGATCCTTGGGCTTGCGGCAGGCCAGATCGATCACCCACGCCTTGGCCTCGTCGCTGATCTGCGGGGCATGCGGCCGGTGGTAGCGGTCACGCAAGCCGGCAGCCACCCCGGCGGCCAGCGCCTTGTCAATGCACTTGTAGATCGTGGGTCGGGATACGCCGATGGCACGCTGTATCTGCGTCGGCGTCTTGCCCTCAGCATATGCCAACAATACCCGGGCGCGTTCGACCTCCCGATGCGGCGCCACCCGCGAGCCAGCGAGTTCAGTCAGCATCGATCGTTGCTCTGGGGTCAGCGTCAACGACGCTCGTGCCATGGGTCGTGCCATGCCAGCCTCCGTAAGGATTTGCTGGACAAGCATGATCGCACGGGGCATCATGTAAGTAAATGTTTTTCTGGTACGATGTACTGGGCCTGTCCAAGGGGGTGGTGCAGAAGTTTGTCAGCTTGGCCAGCGCGGGCGGCCTGGACTGGGCGAGGCTGCGGGAGTGGGACGAGCGCCAACTGGAGGCGACGTTGCTGCCGCGCTCGCCGGCGACCGTGCCGGTCAGCGAGCCCGACTGGGCGACTATCCACCCTGAACTCGACCGCAAGGGCGTGACGCTGATGTTGCTGGGGCAGGAGTATGTCGAGGCACACCCAGAGTGGCGGACGTGACGCTACACGCAGTTCTGCGCGCACTGCAAGGCATTCACGAAGCGCCTGAAACGGTCGATGCGCCAGCATCGGCGCGCTGGGGAGAAGCTGTTCGTCGATTACTCCGGCCGCAGCATCGGTTTGCGCGGCGGTGGCCGGGCGCAGATGCGGATCACTTGCTGCATGATCGGACCGACGACGTGGTATGGCAGTCACGCCCGCAGCGGTTGGGCCTCGTGTCCCATCACCGAGAATGGCTCCGTGCGGGTCATGTCGCATCCGGGCTATCCGAACGCGTTGCCGGTGCGTGCCGTCGTAGAACGACTCGTCGAGCCACGTGCCGGTGGCTTCCACGAATTCTGGCCGGACAGCATCAGGCTGCTTGACGGGAAGGTCGCGGATTCAGCGCGGATCCACGGGCCACGGCAGATCACCGATGTCTATCTGCGGGCACTTACCGTTCCGCACGGCGACCGGTTCGTCACCAGCGACACGGTGGCTTCGCGCGACGCGGTGGATGGCGTCGAGAAGTGTCGCGTCGTGGTGCTTTGAGGCCGGGCGCGCAGGCGGGAGAAGGGAGTCGGGGCCATCCAAGAGGGGGGCTTTGCATGATGCACAGTTGCGACGATGGGGTATTGCCTCGTCCACGACAATAGCCCATGAATGTGTCATGTCAAGACCTGACCCCACAATTCAGATGGCGGGAACTTCGGCGCTCTCGGCTTCGAGGCGATCGGCCAACGCGTCGACGGGCCCGCTGTCCTCGTCAGGCAGCAGCCAGGAAAGCGCCACCGAACTGTCGAGCACGAAGGCCATCTATGCGCGGTGTCCCGACTGGGCCAGGTCGCGCAGCGTCTCGCTGGGCCGGAGGATGTCGGCCAACCGCACGCCGAGCCTGACCAGGGCGGCTCGCCGTTCGCGCATGCCAGCGATTGTCTCGCGGATGCGCGCGGCGTCGCGCGCTGCGGCGGGGACGAGTTCAGCAACAGGCCGGCCGCGCTTGGCGATGACGAAGCGTTCGCCCTGCTGGACCCGTTCGAGCAGCTTCGGCAGCTGCGTCTTCGCTTCGTAGGCGCCGATGTCAGGCATCGGGGACTCCTTTCGTTGCGATCAGGCTAGACTGGTCTGAATTGTCAGTCAACGATCGGCATTTCCACTGTCGGTATTTCCACTTGAGTCGACTCTTGAATTAACGGCTCTTGTTGCGGTCTCGGGCGGTCCGATTCGGATCTGTCAGTTTGGGAGCACCAATCGCGCGTCAGTTCAAGGCTTGATCGCCCGGCTTCCACCTCGGCCCCCAGAAGCCAATCAACCAACTTGCAAAAAATAACCAACTCGGTTAGCATTGACCGATGGAGAAGCGAACGCCCCATCGCAAGCTGGGTGTCGTCAAGGCGATGGTCGAGGCGGGCAAGGTGCGTTCGACCGCTTCGGCACTGGCGGGTGGGGCCGCGCTGGGGTTCGACTTCGATGGCATCGTCGGTGTCGTCATGGCCCTGACCGCACTCGATTTCCACAAGAGTATGACGACTCACGGTGATCACCGGGTTTGGCAGGACGTGTATCGGCCGGTCACGCGGGCCGGGGAGGTCTACCTGAAATTGACGGTGATCGAAGACGTGCTGATCGTGTCGTTCAAGGAGGCATGACGATGAAATGTCCAACCTGTGGGAAGGCTGACCTCATGCATGACAGCCGCGACCTGCCGTATACCTACAAAGGCGAGTCGACGGTGATTTCGGGCGTAACGGGTGACTACTGTCCGGCGTGCGGTGAAGCCGTGCTCGACGCAGCCGAATCCGCACGGACTAGCGCGGCCATGCTGGAATTCAACAGGCAGGTCAATGCGTCGATTGTCGACCCCGCGTTCATCGCTCGGGTGCGCAAGAAACTCGCGCTGGACCAGCGCGAAGCCGCTGAGATCTTCGGCGGCGGGGTCAATGCGTTCTCGCGATATGAGAACGGCAATACCAGGCCGCCCCGCGCGTTGGTGAAGCTCCTCAAGGTGCTGGACCGGCACCCAGATTTGCTGAACGAAGTGCGAGCGGCATGACGCGAACATCGCACCGGGCTCGCGGCGCATGTCGCGATGCATTCGGGAATGGGGTCAGGTCTTGACATGACGTATGCGGGTGCTTTGGGCTCGATCGGCTGCGAGTCCAATCTTCACCGCCAATCGAAATGCGTCATGTCAAGACCTGATGATTATCTGGCCCGCATGGTCAGCCTCCGTTCACGGATCTATCGTCTGGGTTGCGACTCAAGCGATGGAGTCCGCCAAGGAGGCTGACATGCCCGCGCCCCCGCCACTCCCGGCTTCCAGCTCCAGAGCGAGCGGCTGGGGCCGCTGCCTGTCGTCAACGCCTTTCTGCAGCGCCTGGGCCTCGCCGCGTTGCTGGAGTCGCCGTCATCTCAACTTCGCGGCGGCGCGGGGGCGCGTCATCTGCTACTTTTGGACTGCTCGCGACTGCTGCTACCTGGTCTTCGCCTAATCGAAGACCGAGCAGGGCGACTTGCCGGCCGCGCAACGCAAGCGGCTGGTCGACGTCATGAACCAGGAGTTGAGCGGTGGATGATCGCGCTCTTGAAGATCTGCTGAAGAGCGTCCGGGATCTCATCCGGCACCGCCGCGGGCAGCCGGTCGCTGGCGTTCGCGTCACCGAGGTCGCCGATATCGAGCCGCGCGCGGTGCGCGAGGCAACAAAACTCTCGCAGGCGGCTTTCGCCGAACTTGTTGGGGTGCCGGTGAAGACATTGCAGAGCTGGGAGCAGCGGCGCACCCGCCCGGCCGGGGCGGCGCGGGCACTGCTGCGCGCGTTGGCCAAAGATCCGCACGGCGTGACGCGGGCGCTGCATGCTTGACGTCGAGAGCCCACGCGCAAAGAAGGTACGGTAAAACGAAGAACGCGCTGAACCCGAGTTCGAGGGCGTGAAGGAAGCGGGGATGGTGTCGTCGAGTGGTGACCTCGGATCATCCGGTGCGGTTCTTGAGCTTCCCTTCGGCGACGCTCACGAGCGCGACCACCTTTTCGGCGAGACGAGACACCGCCGATCGATATGCGGCACCCTCTTCGCGCCTGTCCACTGCCAACACCATCACCACGAGCGCATCATCCTCGACGCCATACACCAGCCGGACGCCCTGCTTCTTGAGCTTGATCTTGTAGTACCCCGCCAGTTGGCCATGCAGCGCGCCGCCGGGCACGTGAGGGTTATCGAGTCGCCTCTTCAGCAGCTTTCGGAGCGGCTCCTTAACCGACCCGTCCAACGCCTTCCATTCGGCTAAGGCCGATGGGACGAACATGAGTCGATATTGATGTTTTCGCGTCGGCTTAGATGGCATCAACGTCCACCTCGACAGCCTGCGCTCGCTCGCTCATGCGCGCCAGGACCAGGCGATGGAACTCGTGGTCAGACAATTCTTCCAGCATGGCCTCGAACAGCGCCGGGTCAACCATGTAGAAGGCCGTCTTGTTGTGATTGAGGACCGCCACGGGACGGTTACGCGCATCACGCAGTACGGCGGCCGGGTTCTTCTTGAATTCGGACATGCTGACGGTCATGTCGCCGTAAATCGTTTCCATCTTTTGAGCTCCTTAAACAGCGCCTATAATAGCTCTGAGTATAGCGCTGTCATGGTTGTCTTGTTCGCGGCCTCGCAACGGATAGGGCCGACGAGATCGCAGAACCCGCAATTCTGGATCGCGAGGGGCTGGGCTCGCTTGCTTGCCATCCTTCCCGCCCTCGACCACGCCGAGGATGCTCTTGGGGAAAGGCGCGGGGTCAGGCCTTGACATGACACCTCGCCATCGCTGAAGCGAACACCAGGCCCCTGGTGCCGCGCCTCGACGTTTGATCGAGCCTGCCGAATCGGTACGTCGCCACCGGTGCTTCCCGATGCGGGGCGGCAGTCACGCTCGGTCCTGGCGCCTGGCGGCGCGCAGACTGCGCCCCACCGTATCCCGCTGCCACCTGGTCGCGAATGTGCTCGCACAGCGGCCGCACGAACGTGCCAAATCCGGCGACGATGCCCGGCCCGCCAACGTGGACTGATTTTCGCAAGCAAGAGCGGACTCACTCCGGCGAGCGCCGCAGCCGGCACCGACATCATCGACGGCACGCGCTTGCCGCGGTGTTCCACCGGCCCGCCGATGCGCTTGATGTGCACGCCCAGCAGCGACAGGTGCCGGGCCAGTCATGCCGAGGTACAGCCCGATCGGCACATAGGGAAGGCGCGGCCGGTCCGGCGAGCCGAAATGCAGCGATGGGGTGCGTGTTCTGATCGTCGTTGCCGGTCGGAAGGAAATCCGTGCGGGGACCATGACCCACCGCGCAATGCCTGGATGCAAGTTGACCACCGACGGCACCACCGACAGCATGCGCCGCTCTCGATGGTTCCGTTCTCGTGCTGTCGTCGCGGCCCTTGCACCATCACCACGAGCGCATCATCCTCGACGCCGTACACCAGCCAGACGCTTTGCTTCTTGAGCTTGATCTTGTAGTACCTCGCCAGCTGGGGATGCAGCGCCCCGCCGGGCACGTGAGGGTTATCGAGTCGCTTTTTCAGCAGCTATCGGAGCGGCTCCTTTGCCGACCTGTCCAACGCCGAAGACGTCCTGCAGGCGGCCAAGGAGCGCGCCCGTCCGGAGAAGTTCAGGTTCACCTCCGGGATTGTGCGGGGCACTGCACCAAGCTAGACTAAGTCTGTTCGTGCTCAGAGCAAGTGGTGATGCGCCAAGTCAACATTCACGAAGCCAAGACGCAACTCTCCAGATTGGTGGAAAGCGCGAGCCAAGGAGAAGAAATCATCATCGCGAAGGCGGGCAAGCCCGTCGCTCGCCTGGTGGCGCTTGCGCCAGCGCTGGCGCCGAGGCAGAAAGGGGCGCTGAAGGGGAGGATCAGGATTGGCGCTGGATTTGACGCGCCGTTACCGGAGGATGTCCTTGCGCTGTTCGAAGGGTGCGCCCGGAAGTGAAAGTCCTGTTGGACACCCACATCCTGATCTGGTGGCTTGCCGACGATCCACGTTTGCCTCGGACCGCGGACCTCATCATCGTTGACCCGGCGAACACCGTCTATGTCAGCGCCGCATCATTCTGGGAGATCGCGATCAAGTCCGCGTTGGGACACATCGACGTGGACCCGGACGAAATGGTCGCGGCGCTCCAGTCGGCGGGGTTTGTCGAGTTGCCGATCACCTTCCGTCACAGCATCGAATGTGGCCGCCTGCCGCAACACCATCGCGATCCGTTCGATCGGATGCTCGTTGCGCAGAGCCGGATCGAGCCGATGCGTTTGCTGACGCACGACCAGGCTCTGGCAGACTACGGCGAGACGGTGCTGCGGGTGTAGCGTGAAGGCGGACTCGACGTCGCTTGATCGGCGGTTCAATCTCTACGGGTTCGATTCCCCGCCGCTTGCGGCGCAAAGCAGATTGCAAATCTGCGGTCTGTCGATTTGCTGTTGATAGCTCGCGGCTTGCCGCGAGGTCGTTCATTTTGAATGACCCCATACATTCGCCGGCTCCGGCATCGGCGCCACGGACCGGGAGAGCGCGACCGGACGTTGGGCCGGACGCTGGGCCGGACGTCCGGCCGGATGTCGGGCCGGACGTTGGGCGATTGAGATCCGAACCGTAGTGCCATAGCATCTGATGCATGTGCGCCACGCTTGATATCGCCGACGACGTCCTGCAGGCGGCCAAGCAGCGCGCCCATCGGGAGAAAAAGACCACGGGCGAGGTCATCTCGGAGCTTGCGCGCAGCGCCTTGACGGCGGCACCCGAAGCGGCGCGAGGCGCCTCGCCCAGGGCGGTCCACGGCTTCCGTCCGTTTCCCAGGCGCGGCGCCATCGTGACCAATGCACTGATCGATCAGTTGCGCGACGAAGACGCCTGCTGATGCGGGCGTTGCTCGACGTCAACGCAACGCAACGTACTATCGCGCTGCTCGACGTCGACCACTTGCTGCACGACCGGGCGACGGCGTGGTACGGGAGGCACGCCGGCAGCGGGAAGGCCTCATGCCCCGTCACCGAGAACGGCTGCGTGCGGATCATGTCGCATCCGGGCTATCCGAAGGCGTTGCCGGCGCAGGCCGTCGTGGAGCGCCTCGCCGAGACGCGGGCCGGCTTCCACGGATTCTGTCCGGACAGCATCCGCCTGCTCGACGGGCAGGTCGCGGACTCGGCACGCATCCACGGTCCACGGCAGATCACCGACGTCTGCCTGCGGGCGCTCGCCGTTCGGCATGGCGGCCGGTTCGACACCTTCGATACGGCGGTTTCGCGCGACGCGGTCGTTGGCGTCGAGAAGCGTCACGTTGTGGTGCTTTGAGGCCGGGCGCGCAGGCGCAGAAGGGAGTCGGGGCCATCCAAGAGGGGGTCTCGACATGATGCATAGTTGCGACGATCGGGTATTGCCTCGTCCACGACAATAGCCCACGAATGTGTCATGTCAAGGCGCGGCTGAGGAAGTTCCGCGGACGTCTACCGGCCGATTTCAAGTTCAACCGCCTCGACGCCAATGAGCGCGACTGAGCGCTTCTTCGATATGAACGTCCTGCTCCATCTGCTCTCGGGCGACGAAGCCAAGGCGGATCGCGCCGAGAGCGAACTGGGCGCCGGCGGCCATGTCAGCGTGCAGGTGCTCAACGGGTTCGCTTCATCTATACGTCCGGAACTTCAAGGTCTTTGCAGATCTTGCGGGCAAGGAAGTCATTGATTTCACGATGTCGTGGAACCGTCGACGACTTCCGCTTGGCGCGATTGACATACACGGAGTGCTTGGCGCCCTCACGCAGAAATGCGCAACCGTGTTGTTCGAGGTGTTTGATCAGGTCAGGACGCTTCATTGCGCCGCAATTATCAACGGCTCGCGAATGACGTCTTCGCCCTGGATAGACTCCTCGGAGAGCATTCGATTGGCATCGAGCACCAAATCGACAGCTTCGACGAGGTTGGCTCGCGCCTCATCGAGGCTGACACCTTGGGTGTTTGCGCCGGGCAACTCCTCAACGAAAGCGACGTAGCCCTCAGGAACCTTGCGGTAGACGGCAGTTAGCTGCATCGAAGACTCCGTTGCGAGTGGACCATATCTCACAGTATAGCCGGGACCTGCCGTACGACGCCCAGGATGATGCATGGCGACATCGTCCCCTCGGTGTCCTGCTCGGCCTTGGCGTCGGCGGTAAGGGGGCTACGGGGCCCCACAAGCAACGTTGTGCCTCGGCGAGAGACCGCTGGGATTCAGTCGTGTCCTGGCACATTGGGAGAAGTCGAGCAAAGGCGCCGCACGTCATCGCGTCAAGAGTCTTCCAACGTGATCACCAGCCGCTTTCCGAGCAGCGAGATTGCTTCTGCAATCCGCGGCAGCTTGGAATGATATTGCGGGTCCAGGAAACGCCGGACTTCCTTCTCGTCGATGCCGAGGAAGGCGCGGGGTCAGGTCTTGACATGACGCATCGATTGGCCCTCATCCCGATCGACGGCTGGCCGGTGGGTGGCTATTGGTTGATCTCGGGGCCAGCATGTCGTATTCAACTCGAGCATCCGAGCCCCAAGGGACGGCCAAGCGCCTGCGGGAAGCCGGATTGGTAGTCAACGTGGACCCGAGCGGATTGGCGCTGTCGAACGTCAGGTCAGGTGGGCGACGACGTCGTGGTCGGTTGAAAGCGCGCAGGGGAAGGTATGGCCGCATCGGCCAGGTGGCACATGGCATCGGACGGACGTTCCAGGCACGCTGATACAGCGGGAGGGGTTCGCCCGGTGTGGGTTCCACGGCTCGGCGCGGTGGCCAGGGTGCGGGTTCAGAACGAACGCGGCACGCTGGCATTCATGTCAGCGCGGATGCAACCGCGGATGCAACCGCGGAAGGTCGAGCATGTCTTATGTGAACAGGACTTCGAAACCGACGCCAAGAGTTGGCCACGTCGAATGCGGCGACGGCGGTGCGTGTCGTGATCGTCGTGGCGGGTCGGAAAGAAATCCGCACGAGGTGTCGGCGATCGGCGGTTTCGAACCACGGCGTGATCGGAATTTCAAGGAGACGCGATGGGAATCATCTACGCCGACCTTCGGCTAAGCAATATGGCGAGGCCGGAACTCGAGGAAATCGCGGCCAACGCGATTGTTGACACCGGCGCGATCGATCTCGTCGTCCCGGAGCACATCGCGATTCAGCTTCAACTCACGGATCTCAAGCCGCGCGAACTGCACCTGGCGGATGGAACGCGGAAGATGGTGCGCTATGCCGGTCCGGTGAAGATCGAAACGCAGGGCCACGATTGCGTTATGGGTGCCGCGGTCATGGGTGACAGGGTCTTGCTTGGTGCGGTCCCGATGGATCAGATGGATGTCGTTATCGATCCCCGGACGCTCAAGGTCGTGCCGAATCCGGAAAGCCCAAACGTGCCTGTGTTCCTGGCCAAGTGAACGAGGGCGTGGTCGCGTCTGGCCTTGACCCGTCGACCACATCCGCCGGCCGAGCGGTCCCGGGTCGGCTTGTCCGTGCCTGGTCGTCCGGCGAGAGGTGGCGTGTCAAGACCTGACTGACTCCGGAGGTGCTGGTGCAGGCCATCGGTCATCCCCTGGGAGTCTGGAACCCCTCGCACCCGTTCACGCGGGTGAGTGTTTCTTCAGCCCGTCCTTCAGCGCGGCGTCCACACGATTTTGCCAGCCTGCGCCAGTGGCGCGGATGGACTGAAGGACGTCGGGTGACAGCCGAATGGTGATGCGCTCTTTGGTCGGAGCGTGCTGGGGGCCACGAACCCCAACCTCTTCGGTAAGCGGCGGTACATTGGCTTCCCGCAAACGTGCCATCGCGTCGAGCAGACGCTTGCCGGCCCCGCGGCGCACCGCTTCCTCAATCAGCCGGCTAATAGCCTCATCGGACAGCAGTCCGGCGCGCTGGGCCTCGAGCCGCGAGCTCCTCGGCAACGGACAGAACGTCAAAGCCTTCAGCCCGCAATGCGTGAACAACCACTCTGGGGGGTCTTGACATGTCGGTTTTCCAATTCGACACGATCGATTGTCCGAGCTGCGAGTCGGGCGAGGCGACCTTTGCAATGCCCCCCACTGCGGCCGAGTCCTCCCCGCACCGGGTGCTCCTAGAAGACCCTGCCCGTCCAGTTCGAGAGTCGTACAACAGGTCCGCGACAGTTGAGCCGACGCCCCCGCTTCGGCGCCAGGGCCCGGATCGCATCGTCCGAAGCGATGCCGCAGCCGCTGCGCCAACGGGCCGAATGCTGCAATTCAAGACCTGACCCCCGCAGCACCGCGACCTGCATCGTGAGCTGGCATTTGAACGAGGCGCGGCGCCTGCTCGCCGACCTGGACACGCCGCCTTCGCTCGCCGCGGCGATCCGGCTCGAGGCCTGGCTGCGCAACGAAGCGCAGGCCAACGGCACCGATCGCGTGCCGGCGAAGCGGATCTACCAGTACGGTCCGAACTGCGTCCGCGACAGCCGCGACCTACGCGCGGCGCTCGCCATCCTCGCCGAGCGCGGCCGGGCGAGGATGGAGGAAGACGGACGCCGGCGGTGTGTGGCGATTAATCCGGCGCTGCTGGATGGGCGGGAGTGACCTTCAGGGATTGGGTTTTACCACCAGAGGGGGGTGTTGCTACTGTTGCTACTCTTGCTACCGACGCCGGGCGCGAATGCTGTTCGGTAGCAGGAGTAGCAAGAGTAGCAAGGGGCTTACGTCTGCAACGCGATAATGTGCTGGGGCCCTACGTACTTTCATCGGCCGGTGGCAAATGGCGTGGCAGATCCATGACGTCATGAAGGAGGCGCAAGACCTCGATCACGTCACCGTCCGGCGCCCTTCCGACGCGGAACAGGACGAAATGACGACCCTTGCGGCCCTTGCGGGCGACGTGAAGCGTGAAAAGTCCCTTCAGGATGTCATCCCGCTTCCTCGCGCCCACGACGGTCGGGCCGGCAGTCAGATCATTCAGCGCTGCCGAAACAGTTTCAGCGTAGATGCGCGCTTGCACATCGCCGAATTGGTCCACCGTCCAGCGCAGGATTTCCTCGAAGTCAGCCTCGGCGGCCGCCGTCAGACGAACCGTCCAGTTGCGCGCCCCTGCGCTCACTTCGCGCGTGTCGCCGGCTTCCCGCCGATCACCTTGTCGGCAATGGTGGTCAAACGACGGCTGAGTGCGGCGGGCGATTCGAAGCTCCGAAAACGTCCGGCGTCTATGTCGGCCATCCCGACGCGGGCGGCCTCGCGTAGCGCGTGGAGGCGGGCGTTGTCCTGCGCTTCGCGATCCTCGATCAGGCGCAGCCCTTCGCGCAGCACTTCGCTGGCGTTCTGGTAGCGTCCGGTGGACACGAGCTTTTCGACGAGGTGTGCCTGGTGGTCGGTGAGGACGACATTGCGGGTTGGCATGGGAGTCTCGCGGGGATCAGTGAATGTTGGCATAATATGCCAAAGGTGCCCGGTTCTACAAGCTCCCGCCTGAGAACCAAGGGTGCTGGAATATCCGCCATTGAGACTACTGGTTTGACAGAATCTGACTTGACTTGAGGGTGAGCGCAGCATGGGAATCAACGTCAACCTGACACCACAACTGGAAGAGCTAGTCCGCTCGAAGGTTGCCTCTGGCCAGTACACGTCGGTCAGTGAGGTCGTGTGCGAGTCGCTGCGCCTGTTGGAAGAACAGGCAACACCCCGGTGGCGCAGAGATGTTCCGAATGGCCGCATGAGGTCGGGCCCGGGGACGAACGCGGGACTCTTGAGAGGGAAGGAAGAAGGGGCAATTGGGGACAGACCACGTCTATCTTGCCCCTGCTCGGTCCCTCTGGCATGATGGGTTCCCCAATCGATCAGAGGCCGACCCGATGAAGTTCAACGTGACGATCGACCGGGACGAAGACGGCGTCTGGATCGTCGAGTGCCCCGCCATTCCCGGCTGCGTGACCCAAGGCGCGACCAAGGACGAGGCGCTTTCGAACGTCGAGGAGGCGATTCGGCTCTGTCTGGAGGTGCGGGCCGAGCGAGGCTTGCCGCTGACGATCGAGACGCGGCAGGTAGAGGTCGCCGCCTGAGGCCGGTGCTGCCCGTCCTCAGCGGGCGCGAGGTCGTGCAGGTCTTCGAACGGTTCGGCTGGCAGGTGGCCCGGCAGCGCGGCAGCCACATCATCCTCGTCAAACCCGAGCACATCGCGACGTTGTCGGTACCGGACCACAAGGAAGTCGCGAAGGGCACGCTGCGCAGCCTCATCCGGACTGCCGGACTGACGGTCGAAGCGTTCACGGGCGAGGCCGAGAATCTCTGACCACCCGCCGATACCCCGCCGTCCCCACCTAGCCCTCGCCGGCAAATAGTCGGGGACCGACCCCATTGTCATTGCACCTCCGTTGGGGCCAGCAGTTGAAGCGCCGACTCTTCCTGCGCGCCGGTGCAGCGACGGCATTCGTGGTCGGAATGCTGGGTGTGCGCTCCGCGATTGGGCAGACGCTCGCATCGGCCTCGCCCGTAACGCGTTGGACCGACCGTACCCTCGGGCTGATCAGGAAGTACCGGCAGAACCCGCTGCGCGCAGCACGTGCGTTGGCTGCCGTGCACGTGGCCATGAACGAGGCGATTTCGCAATCCGGCGACGATGCGCAGGAACGGACGACGGCACTGCACGCAGCGGCCGGGATCGTTCTGGAATTCCTGTATCCGCAGGAGACCGCCGGGCGGCTCGGTGCGCTCGCCTTTGCCGCGGCGTTTCCCAATGGCCAGTCGGATGAAGGTAGGCGGAAGCAGGTGTGGAACCACGGGCGCGGCGCATGGTCGGAGGCCGCGTTATCCGGCGGCTGCTCGCCGATCGTGCCGACGAAGTGTGGGACGTGACGAACCGTCCGCCACCAAGCCTCGGGCTTTGGTGGGCGGCACCACCCCTCAACATCGCCAATCCGGTAGAGGCTCTCGCCGGCGACTGGCGCCCGTAGGTGCTCAGTAATGGCGCCGAGATCCGGCCGCCGCCGCCGGTGCCTTAGGCGAACGCGCCAATCAGACGGACCGCCTGTTTGAAGCCGTGTTCGATCTTGAAGCGCAGGCCTGGTCTCCAATGCGATGGTCAGGGCCAGCGCCACGCCCACGCCGCTGGCTGACAGGGGCGAATTCGCTGGTTCCGGCATCGGCGCCAGGGCAGGGGAGAGCGCCGCCGGACGTTAGGCCGTTGAAATCCGAACCTTGGTGCTATAGCATCTGATGCATGCGCACCACGCTTGATATTGCCGACGACGTCCTGCAAGCCGCCAAGGAACGCGCCCGTCGGGAGAAAAAGACCGCGGGCGAAGTCATCTCGGAGCTTGCGCGCAGCGCGTTGACGGCGGCACCGGAAGCGGCGCGAGGCGCCTCGCCCAAGGCGGTCCACGGCTTCCGTCCGTTTCCCAGGCGCGGCGCCATCGTCACCAATGCACTGATCGATCAGTTGCGTGACGAGGACGCCTACTGATGCGGGCGCTGCTCGATGTCAACGTATTGATCGCGCTGCTCGACGCTGACCACCTGCTGCACGACCGGGCGACAGCGTGGTACGGCAGCCACGCCGGCAGCGGGTGGGCCTCATGCCCCATCACCGAGAACGGCTGCGTGCGGATCATGTCTCATCCGGGCTATCCGAAGGCATTGCCGGTGCACGCCGTCGTGGAGCGCCTCGCCGAGGCGCGGGCCGGCGGCTTCCACGAATTCTGGCCGGACAGCATCAGCCTGCTCGACAGGCAGGTCGCGGACTCGGCACGCATCCATGGTCCACGGCAGATCAGCGACGTCTACCTGCTGGCGCTCGCCGTTCGGCATGGCGGCCGGTTCGTCACCTTCGATACGGCGGTTTCGCGCGACGCGGTGGTTGGCGTCGACAAGCGGCACGTTGTGGTGCTTTGAGGCCGGGCGCGCAGGCGCGGAAGGGAGCCGGGGTCATCCAAGAGGGGGGCTTGAGATGATGCACAGTTGCGACGATCGGGCATTGCCTCGTCCACGACAATAACCCGCGAGTGTGTCATGTCAAGACCTGACCCCTAAGTTTCTTTGCATTCGCCGCCTCCGGCGTCGGCGCCACGGACCGAGGCAGCGCCGCCGGAAGTTGGGCCACCGGACGGTGGGCCCGCCGTTGGGCCGTTGAGATCCCAGCGGTAGCATCCGAAATAGGGTCAGGTCTTGAGCATCGAAATAGGGTCACGTCGAAATGACGCATCGGTGCGACGATCGGGTAGTGCCTCGTTCGCGACGACAGCCCGCGAATGTTTCATGTCAAGACCTGACCCCTAGGTTTCGCAGCCGAGGGCTCGTCCCGGCGCGGCGAAGGAAGCCTGAAGCAGATTCACGAGAAAACGGGTACGCTCCCAATCGTGCCGCCGCGGACAGTCCGCTATGTCGTCTACGAACAGGATTGCGCCTTTGTTGCGCAATGCCTTGATGTCGACGTGGCGAGCGAGGGTGACACGGAAGAGGAGGCCGTCGTCAACCTGAGGGAAGCGCTTGCGCTCTACTTCGACGAGGAAACTCCGGTGACTACACCTTCCCGAGCGGTGTGCTTCGGGGAGATGGTCGTCGATACCTAAGCGATACTCGACGCGCGGAAGGCGCGGGGTCAGGTCTTGACATGACACATCGTTAACCTGGTGCGATGTCCCGGTCACGGCGTTCAGGGACCACTACGATCACGAGTGGCGGTTGGAAGAACTGGGCTTCATGTCACCCCTCGAAGCCCGTCAGGCGTACGCCTTGCACTTGGCCGCCTGAGTTGCAAAACCGTGTCCAGACAATGCGAGCAGATACGAGCATCCGGGCCCCAAGGGACGGCGCACCCCAAGGGACGGCCGAGCGCCTGCGGGAAACCGGATCAGCACGATACCCAGGCTCCTCCTGCCGCTCGCGAAGACCCGTTGCCAGAAGTCCCTGTCCTCCGTGAGCAGATTCCGACCCTCCTGCAGCCCCAACGCGATCCCACGCTGGTCATCAGCGCCCGCCGAGTCCTCCGCAATGGGCAGAACGTCGAAGCCTTCAGCCCGCAACGCGCGAACAGCGGCGAAATCGCAACTCCCCTCGGCAAGTAAGCGCAGCAAAGCGCAGCATCACAGTCCCGGTGCGGCATGACAATCCGCCACGCAACAGTCCGCCACGGCAAGCCGTCAATCCCTTCCTGCCTTGATCCCAGCGCGCCCATCTTGTTCCCGTGTCCGGATTGGCAAATGCTTCGCCATATGCCAACCAACCCACTGGAGGCCGACGTGACTGAGCGCCACGCCTCGCTGTTCCGTAATGGCCGCAACCAAGCGGTACGGATCCCGCGCGAGTTTGAGATGGAAGGCACCGAGGTGCTGATGCGCAAGGAGGGCGACCGCCTGATCCTTACGCCCATCCGCAAGAATCGTTTGCTGGATCTGCTGGCGTCCTGGGAACCCCTTGACGAGGGCCTGCCCGATGTGGGAGACACCCCACCCCAAGCCCGCGAAGACCTCTGATGGGCGCGCCCGCTTGGATGCTGGACACCAATACGCTCTTCGATCTGATCCGCAACCCCCGCGGAGCGCTCGTTGAGCGCCTGAGCAGTCACCGAACCAGACGCAGTCTGCACCAGCACCGTAGTGGCCGGTGAGTTGCGTCTGCGTGCGAAACGAAAGGGCTCAGAAGCGCTGACCAATCGGGTTGAGCAACTGCTTGCCTCTTTGGCGGTACTTCCGCTCGACGAACCCGCCGACCAGCACTACGCAGACATCCGCGTCGCGCTGGAGAGTGCGGGCACGCCCATCGGCAACCACGATCTGTTCATTGCCGCCCATGCGCGATCTCGCGGCATGACGCTCGTAACGCACAACATGCGCGAGTTTGAGCCAGTGCCAGGCCTGCAGCTGGAAGACTCGTTGACCGCTCCGGCCTAGAAGGCCGAATGGTGACGGGGCGGCCAGGGCCGCCCCCTTCCAAGCTGTCTAGCGCCGGCGACAAGAAGCGAAAGAACAAGGGGAGAACCACAGAGCGCAAGACGTCTTCGACTTCAGGAACCGCCTGGTCGACCAGTACAGCGCCTTCTCACGCAGCTTCTCGAAGATCGCGGCGCCAGACCTCTCGCAAAAGGTCGAAGACGAGTCCGAGCGCGGCCGCTACTGGCCGGAGCCGCTCATTGAGATCAACCCGAACTACAAGCGCAGCGGCACCGTTCAGGAACCGGTCAAGCACGCAGGGGTCTTGACATGACGCATCTGCGGGCCATTGTCCTCGACCGGGCGATAGCCGATCCTCCCTCGTCGCCCGCGATGTGTCATGTCAAGACCTGACCCCAGCGTTTTGGGGACGCTCAGTTGAACGACCGCCGGTAGTAGATGCCGACGCCGGAGATGAGCCCCGCTTCCGCGCGGAGCGTGATCCGCCGCGTCAGCGCGTACTCGATCTTGAGCGCGTTGTTGGCGACCGAGAGGCCCTGCTCGAAGACGACGTAGAGCTTGTCCGAGAGCCGCTTGCCGACGGCGACGACCTGGTTGTTCGCGCCGCCCGCAGTGCTGTCGACGGCGGCCATGCTGCTCGAGCCGCGCACCGAGATGTCGTCGAGCCCGATCTGGCGCGCGAGCGTGGTGCCCAGCGGGACGCGTCCGCCGCCGAAGAGCGTGGCGGCGGCAGCCTGCAGCGCGGCGGTATCGGCGCCGGAGGTCGCTTGGTTGAGCCCTTGCCCCAGCACCAGCCAGGAGAGCTTTTCCCCTTCGGGCACCGGCGGTTCCGAGGTGAGCTCGACGCGAGGAACCTTCACCGTGCCGGTGACCTTGACCCCTGCCTCGACCTGCAGGTGCTTGCGCAGCGCGACGATGTCGAGCGCCGGGTTGTCGATCGGCCCGTCGAAGATCAGCCGCCCGCGCTCGATCGAAAGCCGCTGGCCGAAGGCGAAGTAGCTCCCCTTGACGGCGCGGATCGTTCCCTTCGCCGTCAGCACGCTGTCGGGGGTCGCGCTGACGCGGACCGTGCCGGCGGCGCGCGTCTCGAGCCCCTCGCCGGTCACCGTCAGGTTGGGCCCGAGATCGACTTCGAGATCGACACCGAAGGGGATGGCACCGAAGCGCTTGGCCGACGCGGGCGGCGGCCGCGGGCGGCCGACGATGACGACGTCGGGTCCGAGCGCGCTGCCGGAGCGGTCCTCGACGTCGACGCGGCCCTCGTCGACCTTCAGCGCCCCGGAAACGGCGAGGTGCCGGTCCGCGAACGCGAGCTTGCCGCTGCCCGACACCACCAGCCGCAGGTCGGGCCGGTTGGTCGCCCGCAGCCGGTCCGCGCGCCAGCTGATCTCGGTGCCGGCACCAACCGGCGGCTCGCCCGCCCCGGCGTTCCGCCCGGGGGCGGCGACGACGCCGCTGGCGCGGAACCGGCCCTCTCCGGCGGAGAACGAGAACTCTTCCAGCGTCAGCCGCTGCGTGTCCAGGCGCGCGCGCAGCACGCCCTCGCCCCAGTGCAGCCCGTACTCCGGAGCGTCGAGCTTCAACCCGGCGCCGTTCAGCGTGCCGGTGACTTCCGCCTCGCGCAGCGTGCCGGCGAGCTGCAGGTTGGCGTCGAGGCGGCCGTCGACCCGGACCGCGGTGCCGATGAACGGCTGCAGGGGCTGCAGCGACGCGAGTTCGGCGACTAGGCTGCCGGCGAGCGGCGCGCGGCCGTCGATCCGGCCCACCGCGCCGTCGCCGCTGCGTCCGATCGTGAGGGTGCCGCGCACCGTGCCGAAGCGCGTGGCGCGGGCGTCGAGCGTGGCGTCGATCGCGTCGTCGGCCGCGGTCGCCTTGAGCTCGAGCGTCGAGATCCCCAGCGCCACCTCGCCGGCGCTCGGCGACACGCCGGCGCCGTTTTCCGCCGAGGCGCCCCGCGCGCCGGCGGCCTCCTTCCCTCCGGCCGCGCTCGCGTACAGGTCGCCGCGCTGGCGGCGCACGGACAGCGTGCCGTTGAGCCGCGGCGCCGCATCGAGCTTCCATTCCCCGCCCAGCACCAAGGTCGAACGCAGCGGGAGCGTGGTGCCCGCCAGCTTCGTCAACGCGGCCAAGGGCACGGCGTCGAAGGCGCCTTCGCTCGCGAGCCGCCCTTCCGCCCAGCGCAGGCGGCTCACGCGCAGGCTGCCCTCGGCGATCGCGAGTCGCGCGTCGGCGAGCTCGAACGTCCCGGCGCCGACCTCCAGCCGTGCGGGAGCTGCGAGTTCGGCCAGGTACGTGCCGCGGTTGCGCAACACGCTCAGCGTTCCGCGCCAGGCGCCGTCGGCAACTCCGCCGTCGAAGCGCAGGTGGGCGTCGATGTCCTCGCCGACGAGCGCCAGCGTCAGCGCGTGCGCGGCGGGCGTGCCGTCGAGGCTTGCCGTGACCGACGCGAAGTTTCCGGCGGGCGTTTCCAGCTTCGCCGCCGTCGCCCCCACCGTCAGCGGCCGGCCCTGGCTGGGCGCGCCGATCTCGCCGCGCAAGTTCAGCGTGCCAATGGCGATCGCGTCCCGACGTAGGTTCTGGCCGTGCGCTTCGAGGGCGAGCGCGAGGTCGTCGCGCGGCCCGGTCAACGTCGCTTTGCCGCGGACGCGGCCCTCGGCGCCCTGCAACGCGGCGGGCGTCCACTCGGCCAGCGGCGCGCGCAGGCGGGCGAGATCGGGAACGTCGAGGTTCGCCTCGAGCCGACCGCCGGGAACACCGAGGCTGCCCGCCGCCTGCAGCACCGCCCCCGCGAGACGAATCTCGACCGCGAGATCCCGCACTTCGGTGGCGGTGAGGCGGCCGCGGACTTCGCCGGAGACCGGGCCATCGCGCAAGCGTGACGAGGGCGCGAGCGTGATCGAGCCGTCGGCCTTCCATCGCGGCGCGAGCTCGCCCGCGACGCGCACCTGGCCGTCGAGGCTCGCGGCCGGAAAGCGCCCGAACGACGCGGGGTCGAAGCGCACGGCCTGGCCCTCGACCATGAACCGCTGCGAGCCCTCGGCCTCGTACTGCGCGCGGCCTTCGAAGCGACCGCGGCCGGTGCGAAGCGTGAAACGCGGCACGTCGACCTTCGGTCCGGTCACCCGCGCGGCGAACGCGAGGCCAAGGTTGTCCTGCGCGAGGTCGCCCTCCAGCACCTGCCCGGCGGCGGCGAGCTGCGCGGTGAACCGCCCCGACAAACGCGTGGCGATGAGCGCGGTATGCAGCCTTGCGAGATCGACTTGCGCGAGCTCCAGGCGCCAGGTGCCGAACGCACCGGCTTGCGCGAGCGGAATCCGGGCCGCGCCGCGGACCTTCGCCTGCGGGCCTGCCTCGCCGGCGAGTTCGGCGAGGTCGAGCACGTCGCCCGCGAGGACGTAGCGGGTCGACAGCGCGCTGAGCGGCAGCCGTTGCTGGTCGTAGGGCCCGGCGAGGCCGTTGGTGACCGCGAGACGGCCTGCGAGGCTGCCGTTCGCGCCGAGCGCGGCGGTGAGCGTGCCGGCGATCGCCGTCCGCGGCAGGCTGGCGTCGATGGCGGCGAGGTCCAGCGCCTCGACCGCGACAGACGCGCCCGGCAGCATCTGCGGGGCGAAAGGCGTGAGCTGCGCCGCGCCGCTCGCCTTCGCCCCGGAAGCCGTAGCCGACAGCGCGACGTCGAGCGCGTCGAGGCGGCCGCCGATGCGGGCGCTGGCCTTGAGCTCCCGCCAGCGCTCGCTGCCTTCGAACTCGACCGCTCCCTTGGCCGCGAAGGGCGCGGTCGCGCCGACCTCGAGCGCGCCGCTCACGCGCCCGGCGTCGGTCGTGACCGTGGCGTCGCGGATCGCGTGCGCGGCGGCGTCGCCCCGGTAACCCAGCGCGACGCCGCGCAGAACGTTCCTCTTGTCGCCGCTGACCAGCGTCAACTCGCCGACCGCGGCGCGGTCGACCGCCACGGTCAGCGGCAGCGCCAGTGTCGAGGGCAACGGGAAGGGGTCGCTGTCGCCCGCCGTGGTGATCGTGATCCGCTGCGCGCCCAGGCTGCGCACGTGGAGCGTGCGCGACCACAGCGCCGCCGGCGACCAGTCGAGCGCCACGTTCTCGGCGACGACGCTCAAACCCCCGTCGCGGTACGCAAGCGCGCGCAGCTGCAGCGTCGACAGCAGCGAGCCCTGCGCGCCTTCGAGGCGGAGCGTGCCGCCGCTGCGTGCGGCGATCTCGTCGACCGCGAACTCGAGCGCCGCGGGGCTCGCGAGCCAGGCGACGAGCGCGAGCACGCCCAACACGGCGGCGCCGGCGAGCGCGGCGGGCACGGTCAGGGAAAGGCGCAGCGCGCGCAGCCAAACGCTGCGCGGCGCGGCCCGCGCGCGGTCGGGCGACGCAGGCGAAGGCGCGCTGTCGGGCGTCTCGGGCGAAGGCGCGTTCATCGCGGAGCGCGGATCGGGTATGGGGCGGACATCGGCATGGCTCGTGCGAATCGGGTCGCGCTCGTCGCGGCTTCAGAACGACAACCCCACCGACAGGTGCAGGCGCACCTGGCGTGTCTCCTGGCCGTAGGCGACGTCGACGCGCAGCGGGCCGATCGGGCTCCTGATGCGCACGCCGACGCCGTAGCCCAGCACCGGACGCAGCTCGGCAAGGTCGTCGGCCGCGTTGCCGGCGTCGACGAAGGCCGCGAGCCCCCACGCCGGGGTGACGTAGTGGTCCGCTTCGATGCTGCCGATCGCATAGTACCGGCCGGGCACCGTCGCGTCGCCGCTGCGAACGCCAAGGCTCTCGAACGCGTAGCCGCGCACCGTCGTGTCGCCACCGGTGCGAAACAGCAGCGCCGAGGGAATGCCCTCGCGCGTCTTCGCGAGCACCGCGCCGGCTTCCGCCCGCAGCTTGAGCGAGGTGTCGGAGGTGAACGGATGCCAGTGGGCGAACTGCACGACGATGCGGCCGAAGGGCTCGGTCGAAACGCCGGGCGGGCCGCCGCCCCAGTGCGTGCCGAGCACGAAGCCGCGCGTCGGGGCGATGAGGTCGTCGACCCGGCGCCAGGTCCGCTCGACTTCGAGGTAGAGCGCGCGCGAGCGGATCGACGGCGCTCCCGCCGGCCGCTGGTCGTCGAGGTAGTAGTACGCGCGGTACACGGTGTGGTCCCGCTCGTCGAGCGTGCGCCGGTTTACGCCCGCGAACGCCGTGGTGGTGACGAGGTCCTCGATGTCGGTGCGCTCCGCGTTCGCCTCCACGGTGTCGAGATCGTGGTCGCGGTCGGGCGGGCGCGTCAGCCGGAACGTGAGCTGCTGGATCTTCCTGTCGACGCGGCCGTCGACCAGGAAGCGCGCCGCCTTGTCGTCGAAATCGGCGTCGCTGTAGCGGACGTTGGCGCGGAACTGCGTGTCGGTCGTGTAGCTCAGTCCCCCCTCGAAGCTCCTGGGCCGCGCCTCGATCACGCTCACCCGCACCGGGGCCTCGTGCGCGTTGTCGGGTTCGGGGTCGATCGACGCCTGCACGCTCGCGAAGTAACCCGAGAGGTTGAGCCGCCGGATGAACTGGTCGAGCCGCTGCTCCGAGTAGGGTTCGCCGACAGCGATGTCGCTGAAGTTGCGCACGACGTCGCTGGAATAGCGCTTGAGGCCCGAGATCTCCAAGGGACCGAAGGTGAAGGGCGGCCCGCTTTCGATCACTGCGGTCAGGTCCGCGCTCTGCTCGTCGGGGTCGATTCTCGCCTCGCTGCGGACGATGCGCGCCGAAGCGTAAGGCGACGCGGCGATCGCGGCGACCGCCGCCAACTTGGCTTCGTCCCAGGCGACCTGGCGGAAGACCTTGCCGACCGGCAGGCGCCAGCTCTCGCGGGCGCGGTTGAGCGCTTCGGATCCGGCGGGCGCGTCGGTCGCCGCCGGCCCGGACAGGCTGACGCTGACGCTCGTGACGCGTGTCGCGGGCCCGGCGTCCACCTTCACGCGCACGACGGGCAGCGCGTCGCTGCCCGCGATAGGACGCTCGACGACCACGGCCACCTGCGCGGAGAAGTAGCCCTCGGCCGCGGCTGCGTCGCGCGCCTGCTCGCTCGCTTCCAGGATCAGCCAGTCGAGCAGGTCCGGGGTCATCTGCGCATCGTTCTGCCAGCGCACGAGACCGAGGCTTCGCTCGATCGCTTCCTTGAGCGCCCCCGGCGCGTCGACGACGACGCGATACGCGGATTTGGCCTCGCCCTCCGCGGGCGCGACGGGCTCCGCGTTGTCCTCGGCAGTGGGCGGGGCGCGGAGGGGGTCGCCGTTCGCCGCGGCGGGCAGCGGCGTGGGCTTCGACTCGCCCGCGGCGGAGTGCGGATCGGCGCTCGCAGCGCCCTCGGCGGCGAGCGTCTCGTGCGGCAGCCATGCCAAGAGAAGGGCGAGCGCCAACGGGCGGCACCACACAGCCCGCCGTACGGAAAGGCCGGAAAGGAGCGTTCGGAACGGCACAGCCGCGATTATCGTCGATTGCCCCGTGGCCACGGGCAGCACGGGGGCGACAAGGCCTGGACGGAGGACCTGCGAATCGCGGCTAAAGCCGCTCCTGCGGGGCCTGCACAGAGGGCCTGCGAATCGCGGGCGAAGCCGCTTCCACGAGACCGACGCGGCACGCGCTCCTGCGCGTGCGAGCCGCTACGGGATGAACCGTGGAACCTCAGAACCGGTGCGAGAGCGACAACGCGATCGCCGGCGCGGTCTCATAGTCGTCGCTGTAGAGATCGGTGCCGTCGGCGCGGGTGACGGAGAGCTTGCCCCCGACGAACGCGACGGCATAGAGGTCGGCGCGCGTGGCCGAATCGAACGCGTAGGACAGGCGCACGAACAGCGGGAACAGGCGGTTCTCGCCGATGCCGTTGGGAATCGGCCCGTCGTCCTTCAGCCGGAACCGGTACGAGCGGTACGAGCCGCCGGCGCCGAACTCCCAGGGGTCGGCGAGCGTCCAGGTGAGCTCCAGCCCGGCGCCGCCCGCAGGGCCTGCCTGCAACGGGTTGCCCAGGCGCAAACGCTCGTTGATCTTCCAGTTGACGACGACGAACGGGAATACCTTCGTCTCGTCGATCTGCCGGAAGACGCCCGCACCGACGCCCAGCGTGAGTTCCGGCGAGAAGCTCTTCGTCGCGGAGAGCACCGCGCCGTAACTCAGGGAATCGCCGGCACTGGCGCCGGACTCGCCGCTCCAGTCCACCGCGGGATTGAAGCCCAGTCGCCAGTCGGAGGTCGGCGCGTAGGAGAGGTTGAGGCCGATCACCGGCGTGCTGAGGTTCGCCCACGGCGCGACGCCGCCGAAGGCTGCCGGGTTGTCGAACTTCCAGTGCTGGTAGTCGTAGCGCAGCGTCAAGCCGGCGGCGAACTCCGAGGTGAACTGGCGGGTGACGTTGGCGCCGGCTTGCACGCCGCTCCAGCGGAAGCTGCCGCCCTGGTCGAGGTCGGTGTCGAACTGGTTGAGCCCGGAGAGCGACAGCGCCGTGGCGACGTCGCCGACCTTGCTCGGTTGCGCCAGCGCTGGGACGGCGAGCACGGCAGCCGCGAAAACGGCAAGCGTTGTGACGGCAAAGGGGCGATGGCGCGACATGGGGGAGGTCCGGTCTGCGGCGAGGGTTGGCGATGCGAGTGGGGTGATTGTACGGGAACGAACGATGAGCGAACGTGAACGCGTTGGGGTCCATCTCGGGGCTTGTGGGGCTTTTGTGGGGAGCTTGGTGGGGGAGCTTGGTGGGGGAGCTTGTGCAAGGGCTTGTGGGAGCGACTTCAGTCGCGATCGGGTGTGGGGACCTTGTGGGAGCGGCTTCAGTCGCGATCGCGCGTGGGGAGCTCGTGGGAGCGACTTCGGTCGCGATCGGGTGTGGGGCGGGGGACCTCGTGGGAGCGACTTCAGTCGCGATCGCTCCTGGCGAGGTCATGCATCGCGGCTGAAACCGCTCCCACGGCTCGACGCGATCGCTCCTGGCGAGGCCGCGCTTCGCGGCAGAAACCGCGCCCACCGTCGGCTCTTCGCGTCCTGCTGCGCCGGCGCGCGGCAACACCCATGCCGGACGCGCTGACCCCAGCGTCCGCCGGGCTGTGCCAAGCACTCGCTGCTCCGGCGCCGAGAACGTGGCGCAATCGAACGATCGTTCTATAAACGCCATAGTTGCATCGGATATTTCCCACGGCACATCGGGTTGTGTCATTAAGTATCTGTTTATTAATTATTTAACAAAATTTTTCTTTCCCGGTAAGTGATTGTTCGGAAACCAAAAAAGGTGTTGACCACAGAGAATTTGCTGCTCTATAGTTCGATCAAGTGGTAAGAAGTAGGAATAAGTGGGGATCGGTGGGAAAATCGCCCTCGCTGACCGAAGCGGTCTGGGGCATGGCGACGCAGAACTCACCCGACCTCAGGGCAGGAGGAGACGGTGTCGGAACAGGGAGCGGCTGGAGCGGGGCGGGCTGCACGCGCGGTGTTTCGCGGCGTGACCCAGCTCGCGCTCGACGGCAAGGGACGCCTCGCGATTCCGACCCGATTCCGCGACGCACTCGCGCCGCGCCGGGAAGACGGCACGCCGGACACGCTGGTGCTGACCGTCGACCCCAGCCATTGCCTGCTCCTGTACCCGCGGGCGATCTGGGATCCGATCCAGGACCGGCTGATGTCGCTGTCGTCGTTCAACGCCGAGGTGCGCAGCCTGCAGCGCCTGCTTGTGGGTTACGCATCCGAGGCCGAACTCGACGCCGCGGGGCGCATCCTGGTGTCGCCGGCGCTGCGCCGGTTCGCCAGCCTCGATCACGACGTGGTGCTCGCAGGGCAGGGCAACAAGTTCGAAGTCTGGGATGCCGCGAAGTGGATCGAGGCCACCACGCGCCCGGTGTCGTTCCCGCCCGGGACGCTGCCGTCCGAACTCGACGGCTTCTCTCTCTGATGAGCCATGCGCCCGCCGTCCACGTTCCCGTCCTGCTCGCCGAAGCCGTCGCCGCGCTGGCCATCGTCGCCGACGGCGTCTACGTCGACGCCACCTTCGGTCGCGGGGGACACAGCCGGGCGGTGCTCGCCTCGCTCGGTCCCGGCGGCCGGCTGCTGGCGCTCGACCGCGATCCGGACGCCGCCGCCGCCGCCGCCGCGCTCGCCGACCCGCGTTTCGTCTTCCGCCGCGCCTGGTTCTCGGAACTGCCGGCCGTGCTCGCGGCGCTGGGCATCGGGTCGGTGCACGGCATCCTGCTCGACCTCGGCGTTTCCTCGCCGCAGATCGACGAAGCGGCGCGCGGGTTCTCGTTCCGGGCCGACGGGCCGCTCGACATGCGGATGGATCCCACGCGGGGCGAATCCGCTGCCGCGTTTCTCGCGCGTGCCGACGCACGCGAGCTGACGGAGGTGCTTCGCGATTATGGTGAAGAACGGCTTGCTCCATCGATTGCAAGAGCAGTTGTTGCGGCTCGGGCGCTCGCACCCGTCGTCAGCACGCGGCAACTGGCCGCGATCGTGGCCCAAGCCGTCGGCGCGCGCCCGCGGCGTGATCGGAGTCAGGATCCGGCCACGCGCACGTTCCAGGCTCTTCGGATTTTCGTCAATCGCGAACTCGCGGAGCTTTCGTTGACGCTGCCGCGCGCCGTGTCGCTGCTGGAGCAGGGCGGGCGGATCGCGGTGATCAGCTTTCACTCGCTCGAGGACCGGATCGTGAAGCGCTTCTTCGCCTCCGCGTCGTTGCCCTGGGGCGGGGACGCACGCCTCGCGCGGCTGCCGATCCGCGCCGCCGCGCTGCCCGGCGCCCCGCTCGCGCGGGTCGGCCGCGCCATCCGTCCCGGCGCGGCGGAAGTCGCCGCGAATCCGCGCGCGCGCAGCGCGACGCTGCGCGTGGCCGAGCGCACCGCGCACGCGCTGCCGCAAGGCTTCGTGTGAGCCGATGGTCCGCGCCAACCTCCTCCTGCTCGGCGCGCTGATCGTGTGCGCGCTCTCGCTCGTGTCGTCGCGGCACCAGGCGCGCAAGCTCTACGTCGAACTGCAGCGCGAGCAGGCGCGCGAGCGCGGCTACGAGACCGAGTACGGGCAGTTGCAGCTCGAGCAGTCGACCTGGGGGATGCCGGCGCGGGTCGAGAAGATCGCCCGCGAGCAGTTGCGCATGCAGCTGCCGCCGCAGAACCGGGTCGAAATCGTCGGCCTCGGGGCGGCGCGATGACGACGCTGACCGCGCACCCGGCGACGGCGCGGCGGGCGGCGCGTCCCGGGCGCGCGCTGCCGCGGCTGCGCGCGCCGCTGGTGTTCGGCGGCTTCGCGCTGCTGTTCGCCGGCCTCGCGGGTCGCTCGGTCTACCTGCAAAGTGTCAACACCGAGTTCCTGCAGGAGCAGGGCAGCTCCCGCTACAGCCGCGAGATCGAGGTGCCGGCGCACCGGGGCCGCATCGTCGACCGCGCGGGCGAGGCGCTGGCGATCTCCACGCCGATGAAGTCGCTGTGGGCGTTTCCCGCCAAGGTCGAGGCGACCCCGGCGCAGCTCGCGCAGCTTGCGAAGGTGCTGGAACTGCCGCCGCAGGTGCTGGCGAAGAAGCTCGCACCCGAGAACGATTTCGCGTTCATCGCGCGCCAGATCCCGCCGGAGGTCGCCGAGCGCGCCATGCGGCTGCGGATCAAGGGCCTGTACGACCAGAACGAGTACCGCCGCTTCTACCCCGGCGGCGAGACGATGAGCCACATCCTGGGCTTCACCGGCGATCGCGACGCGGGGCAGGAAGGGCTCGAGCTCGCGCAGCAGGAATGGCTCGGCGGCAAGGAAGGCAGCCGCCGCGTCATCATCAACCGCCGTGGCGACGCCGTCGAGGACGTCGCCGCGGTCCGCGCGCCGCAGGCGGGCCGCGACCTCGTGCTGGCGATCGACTCCCGGCTCCAGTACCTCGCCTTCCGCGAGCTCAAGTCCGCGGTCGTGGCGAACCGGGCGAAGGCGGGTGGGCTGGTGATCCTCGACGTGCACAGCGGTGAAGTGCTCGCGCTCGCCAACTGGCCCACGTACAACCCCAACGCGCGCAACAAGGTCGCGCGCGAGAACATGCGCAACCGTGCGCTGACCGACGTGTTCGAGCCCGGCTCGACGATGAAGCCGTTCACCGTCGCCGCGGCGCTGGACGCAGGGCGCATCCGCCCGGAGACGCTGATCGAGACCGCCGGCGGGACGCTGACCATCGGCCGGCACACGATCCACGACGTGCATCGCCATGGCACGCTCACCGTGGAGGAGGTGGTCCAGAAATCCTCTAACGTCGGCGCGGCCAAGATCGCGCTCGGGCTGCGGCCGGAAGCGATGTGGGAGATGTTCTCGGACGCGGGTTTCGGCATTCTGCCGCGCACGGGGTTCCCAGGGGAGGTCAGCGGCCGACTGCGGCCGGCGAAGACCTGGAAGCCGATCGAACAGGCGACGATGTCCTACGGCCACGGCCTGTCGGTCAACCTGGTGCAGCTCGCCCGCGCGTACACGGTGTTCGCAAGCGACGGCGAGTTGAAGCCGGCATCGCTGCTCAAGGGCAACGGGACGGTCGCCGGGAAGCCGGTGCTCAAGCCGGAGACGGCGCACGCGGTGCGGCGGATGCTGGAGATGGCCGTGCAGCCGGGCGGCACCGCGCCCAAGGCGCAGGTACCGGGCTACCGCGTCGCCGGCAAGACCGGGACCGCGCACAAGCTCGAAGGCCGCGGTTACACCAACCGGTACATCTCGTCGTTCGTCGGTTTCGCTCCCGTCTCGCAGCCGCGTCTCATCGTCGCCGTGATGATCGACGAGCCCTCGGCGGGAAAGCACTACGGCGGGGCGGTCGCAGCACCTGTCTTCTCGGCCGTCACCGGCGCCGCCCTGCGGATGCTCGGCGTGCCCACCGACGCGCCGGTCGACAACGTCCTGCTGCCGCCCGAAGTCGGCGAAGTGCGCGAGGAGACCTGATGACCGTCACGCTCGACGCCGACTTCGACGTGACCGCGCTCTTCGCGCGGCTCGGCGTGCCGCTGCGTCGGATCACCGCCGACAGCCGCGACGTCCGCCCGGGCGATGCCTTCGCCGCGTATCCGGGTGCGGCCGCCGATGGTCGCGAGTTCATCGCCGACGCGCTGCGTCGCGGCGCCGGCGCGGTGGTATGGGAACCTGCCGGATTTCGCTGGAATCCGGCCTGGCGGGTCGCCCAAGCGCCGGTGGCGCAGCTGCGCGCGCGGCTGTCGGACATCGCCGCAGCCATCTTCGGCGACCCATCGCGGTCGCTGTGGACCATCGGCGTCACCGGCACCAACGGCAAGACGTCGTGCACGCATTGGATCGGGCAGTGCCTCGCCCGCTGCGGGCGGCGGGCGGGCGTGATGGGCACGCTGGGCAACGGCCTCGTCGGCGCGCTCGCGCCGGCGCGGCACACCACCGCCGACGCGGCCGGCCTGCAGGAAACGCTGGCGCAGTTGAAGGCGGCCGGTGCCGACGCCGTGGCGATGGAAGTGTCGTCGCACGGCCTCGACCAGGGGCGCGTCAACGCCGTGGCGTTCGACGTCGCGCTGTTCACCAACCTCACCCGCGACCACCTCGACTATCACGGCACGATGGAAGCCTACGGCGCGGCGAAGGCGAAGCTCTTCCGCTGGCCCGGCTTGAGCGCCGCGGTGATCAACGTCGACGATGCCTTCGGCGCGACGCTCGCCGACGACGCGCGGCGGCAGGGGCGCCCCTGCCTCACCTACGGGCTCGGCACGGCCGACATCCGGGCGACGGACATCGTCGAGGGGGCGCAGGGCGTGCGCTGCAGCGTCGCCACCCCGGCGGGACGGGGCGAGCTCGCGGCGCCGGTCGTCGGCAGCTTCAACCTCATGAATCTCCTGGGCTGCCTTGGCGTGCTGCTCGGCGAGCGGCGTGACGCTTGCCGACGCGCTCGGCGCGCTGGCGCTCGTCGAGGCGCCGCCGGGGCGCATGCAGCGCTTCGGCGGCGGTGAGGCGCCCCTTGTCGTCGTCGACTACGCGCATTCGCCCGACGCGCTGGAGCAGGTGCTCGGCGCGCTGCGCCCGGCGGTCGCCTCCGGCGGCCGGCTCGCCTGCGTGTTCGGCTGCGGGGGCGACCGCGACGCCGGCAAGCGGCCCGAGATGGGCCGGATCGCCGCGCGGGGCGCCGACCGGATCGTCGTCACCAGCGACAACCCGCGCAGCGAGGACCCGGCGGCGATCGCCGCGGCCGTCGTCGCCGGCATCGAGGCGGCGGGCGGCCGCGGCTGGACCGTCGAGCTCGACCGGGGCGTGGCGATCGCCACCGCGGTTGCCGAGGCTCGCCGCGGCGACGTGGTGCTGATCGCCGGCAAGGGGCACGAGACGACGCAGGAAGCGAAAGGGGTCCGCCTGCATTTCTCCGACGCCGACGCGGCGACCGCCGCACTCGCTGCGTGGAGGCCGCGATGATGGACACGCTGACCGCGGCCCGGGCGGTGGGCGGTCGCGCCGAAGGGGCAAGCGTCGCCTTCGCGCGCGTGGTCACCGATTCGCGCGCGCTGCAGCCGGGCGATCTCTTCGTCGCGCTCACCGGCGAGCGCTTCGACGGCCACGACTTCGTCGCCGACGCGCTCACGCGCGGCGCCGTGGCGGCGATGGTGTCCGGCGCGCGCGCGCCGGCGCTCGCCGGCAGCCTGATCGTCGTCGACGACACGCGCGCGGCGCTGGGCCGGCTCGCGGCCGGGTGGCGCGAGCGGTTCACGCTGCCGTTGATCGCGGTCGTCGGCAGCAACGGCAAGACCACGGTCAAGGAGATGATCGCGAGCATCCTGCGCACGCACTTCGACGAGGCCGCGGTGCTGGCGACGCAAGGCAACCTGAACAACGCCATCGGGCTGCCGCTCACGCTGCTGCGGCTCACCGCCGGCCACCGTGCCGCGGTCGTCGAGATCGGGATGAACCATCCCGGAGAGACCGCGGTGCTGGCCGCGATCGCGCAGCCCACCGTCGCCGTGGTCAACAACGCCCAGCGCGAGCATCAGGAGTTCATGCACTCGATCGGCGAGGTCGCGGTCGAGCACGCGGCACTCGTGCGCGCGCTCGACGCGGGCGGGATCGCCGTGCTGAACGCGGACGACGCGTACGTCGACGTCTGGCGCGAGGCGGCCCGCGACGCGGGTGCCACGGCGATCGAGTTCGCGCTGGACCATCCGGCCGCGGTGCGGGATCGCGGCCGCGAGGGTGCCGAGGGCGGCGTGGTCGAGCTGTCGACCCCGGTGGGGGACGCCACCGTGCGCCTCGCCGTTCCTGGGCGGCACAACGTCGCGAACGCGCTGGCGGCGGCCACCGCGACGCTGGCGATCGGCGTGCCGCTGCCGGACATCGTGCGCGGGCTCGAGGCTTTCCGTCCCGTTCCCGGGCGGCTGGTCGAGCGCGCGGCCGGCAACGGCGCTACCGTGATCGACGACAGCTACAACGCCAACCCCGACTCGGTGCGCGCGGCGATCGCCGTGCTCGCGGCGCGAGCGTCGCCGCGCTGGCTGGTCCTGGGCGACATGGGGGAGGTGGGCAACGAGGGACCGGCGTTCCATCGCGAGGCCGGCAGCGAGGCGCGCGCCGCCGGCATCGACGCGCTGTTCACGATCGGACTGCTGGCCCGCGAAGCCGCGGCGGCGTTCGGGCCGGCGGCCATGCACTTCGCCTCCACCGACGAGCTCGTCCGGCACCTCGTCGCGCACGCCACGCGCGGCACCACGGTGCTGGTCAAGGGCTCGCGCTTCATGCGCATGGAGCGCGTGGTCGCGGCGCTGCTCGAAGCCGCGCCCGCGGGAGTGCACTGATGCTGCTCTGGCTGACCGAGATGCTCGCCCGGGAGATCCGGGCGTTCAACGTCTTCGGTTACCTGACGCTGCGCGCCGTGCTCGCCTGCATGACGGCGCTGTTCATCTCGTTCATCGTCGGGCCGCGGATGATCGCGTGGCTGGCGCGGATGAAGATCGGCCAGTCGGTGCGCGACGACGGCCCGCAGACGCACCTCGCCAAGGCCGGCACGCCGACGATGGGCGGCGCGCTGATCCTGGTCGCGATCGTCGTCACGACGCTGTTGTGGGGCGACCTGCACAACCGTTTCGTGTGGGCGACGCTGCTGGTGACCGCAGGCTTCGGCGCGGTCGGCTGGGTCGACGACTACCGCAAGGTGGTCCACCGCAATCCCAAGGGACTGTCGGCACGCGGCAAGCTCTTCTGGCAGTCGTCGATCGCGCTCGTGGCTGCGGTGTATCTCGCGT
Source organism: uncultured beta proteobacterium (assembly GCA_963713275.1). Taxonomy (GTDB): domain Bacteria; phylum Pseudomonadota; class Gammaproteobacteria; order Burkholderiales; family Casimicrobiaceae; genus CAIWHR01. Next base: position 65,629 of record CAVQLG010000024.1, on the reverse strand, counting down.
TCTCGATCTCGGCGCCCGACACGCCGCAGTTCCTGCAGCTCTTCACGGCGTGGCTCGCCAGCGGCTTCAACGTCGATCTGTCGCCGCGCGCGGACCTGATCGTGCCGTTCTTCAAGTCGGTGAGCTACCCGCTCGGCGTCTGGGGCTTCATCGCGCTCACGTATCTTCGTGATCGTGGGCACCAGCAACGCCGTGAACCTGACCGACGGCCTCGACGGCCTCGCGATCATGCCCACGGTGCTGGTGGGCGCGGCGCTGGGGATCTTCGCCTACGTGAGCGGCAACGTCGTGTTCGCGAAGTACCTGCAGTTCCCGTACATCGCCGGCGCCGGCGAGCTCGCGGTGATCTGCGGCGCGATGGCCGGCGCGGGGCTGGGCTTCCTCTGGTTCAACGCCTACCCGGCGGAGGTGTTCATGGGCGACGTCGGCGCGCTGGCGCTGGGCGCCGCGCTGGGGACGATGGCGGTGATCGTGCGGCAGGAGATCGTGCTCTTCATCATGGGCGGCGTGTTCGTCGTCGAGACGCTGTCGGTGATCGTCCAGGTGGCGTCGTTCAAGCTCACCGGCAGGCGCGTGTTCCGCATGGCGCCGATCCACCACCACTACGAGCTCAAGGGGTGGAAGGAGAACCAGGTGGTCATCCGGTTCTGGATCATCACGATGCTGCTGGTGCTGTTCGGTCTGTCGACGCTGAAACTGCGCTGAGCCATGGACTACTCGGGACGAAACGCCGTCGTGCTGGGCCTTGGGCTCACCGGGTACTCGCTCGCCCGGTACCTCGGCAGCCGGGGTGCGAGCGTGCGCGTCGCCGACACGCGGGCGGCCCCGCCGTACGCGCGCGAGCTCGCCGCGACGCTGCCGTCGGTTCCCTTCGCGGCGGGCGAATGGACCGCCGCGACGCTCGCCGGCGCCGACCTCGTCGCGATCAGCCCCGGCGTGCCCAAAGCGCATCCGGTGATCGCGGCCGCGGTGGCGGGCGGGGTCGAGCTCGTCGGGGACGTGGAGCTCTTCGCCCGCGAACTGCCGCCCACGCAGAAGCTGCTCGCGATCACCGGTTCCAACGGCAAGACGACGGTCACCGCGCTCGCGGGCGCCTTGTGCACGGCCGCAGGTCTCGACGCGGTCGTCGCCGGCAACATCGGCGCCCCGGTGCTCGACCAGTTGCCGGAGCCGGGCCGCTGGCCCGGCGTCTACGTGCTCGAGCTGTCGAGCTTCCAGCTGGAGACGACGTCTTCGCTGCTGCCGCTCGCGGCGACGGTTCTGAACGTCACGGAGAACCACCTCGACCGCTACGCCAGCATCGACGACTACGTGGCGGCCAAGGCGCGCATCTTCCGCAACGGCGGGATGCAGGTGCTCAACCGCGACGACCCACGATCGTTGTCGATGGCGATTCCGGGGCGTCTCATCAACACCTTCGGCGCCGGCGTGCCGGAGTCCGAGGAAGCCTGGGGGCTGGTCTTGCACCGGGGCGAACCCTGGCTCGCCCGGGGCGGCGCGTTGCTCATCCCGGTGTCCGATCTCAGGCTCGTCGGCCGGCACAACGCGCTGAACGCGCTGGCGGCGCTGGCGCTGGTGTCGGCGGCGGCGAAGATCGCCCGCCCGGTGCTGGCGGCACTGGCCGCGTTCGAGGGGCTGCCGCACCGGATGCAGCGCGTGACCGAGATCGACGGCGTGCTCTGGGTCAACGACTCGAAGGGCACGACGGTCGCGGCGACGCTGGCGGCGCTCGAAGGCGCGTCGCGAGCGGTCGTGCTGATCGCCGGCGGCGACGGCAAGGGCCAGGACTTCGCGCCGCTCGCGGCCGCTGTCGATGCGCATTGCCGTGCGGTGCTGCTGATCGGTCGCGACGCGCCGCAAATCGAACGGGCGCTGGCCGGCGGCCGCGCGGCGGTCGAGCGCTGCGGCACGCTCGACGCGGCGGTGCGGCGCGCGCGGACGGTGGCGCGGCCCGGCGACACGGTGCTGCTGTCCCCGGCGTGCGCGAGCCTCGACCAGTTCGGCAACTACGTCGAGCGTGGCGAGCGCTTCGTCGCGGCAGTGCGCGATTTGCAGGGAGGAGGCTGCCATGCGTAGGGATGTCGCGGCGACGGCGACGATCAAGCCGCTCGAGGTGTTGAGATCGCTGGGCATGAAGGTGCCGGTCGCGCCCAACCCGCGCGCACTGCGCCCGTACGACGGGTCGCTCGCCTGGGCGGCGCTGCTGCTGCTCGCGATCGGCCTGGTGATGGTCTACTCGGCGTCGATCGCGACGGCCGAGGCGTCGCCGCACACCGGTTATCGGACCTGGTACTTCCTCGCGCGGCACGGGCTGTTCCTCGCCATCGGCGTCGCCTGCGCCTACGTCGCGTTCCAGATTCCCATGAAGGCCTGGCAGGGGCTAGCCCCCTGGCTGTTCGTCGCCGGCCTCGCGCTCCTGGTGCTGGTGCTGATCCCGGGCATCGGCAAGTCCGTCAACGGCGCGCGGCGCTGGCTGTCGCTTTACGTGATCAACGTGCAACCCTCGGAGTTCATGAAGCTCGCCGTCGTCCTCTACGCGGCGAGCTACGCCGTGCGCAAGGCGGAATTCCTGCACGCGCGACAGCCGATGCGGCAGACGCTGCTCCGCGGCTTCCTGCCGCTGCTCGCCGTGATGGGAGCAACCGGCGGGCTGCTGCTGCTCGAGCCCGACTTCGGCGCCTTCGTCGTCATCGTCGCGATCGCGTTCGGCATCCTGTTCCTCGGCGGGCTCGACTGGCGCATCCTCGTTCCGCTCATCGCGCTCCTGCCGGCGGTGCTGGGCGCGATCCTGATCGCGGCACCCTACCGGCTGCACCGGCTGACGACTTTCCTCGATCCGTGGGCCGATCCGTACGGCAAGGGCTATCAGCTCTCGCACGCGCTGATCGCGTTCGGCCGGGGCGAATGGCACGGGGTCGGCCTGGGCTCGAGCGTCGAGAAGCTCATGTTCCTGCCCGAGGCGCACACCGACTTCCTCGTCGCCGTCCTCGCCGAGGAGCTCGGTCTCGCCGGCGTGCTGACGGTGCTCGCGCTGTTCGCCTGGCTGCTGTTCCGCAGCTACGCGATCGCCCGTCAGGCGATGCTGCTCGACCGCGCTTTCGCCGCGCTGACCGTGCAGGGGATCGGCGTCTGGTTCGGGGTGCAGGCGTTCATCAACATCGGCGTCAACATGGGCGTGCTGCCGACCAAGGGGCTGACGCTGCCGCTGCTGTCCTTCGGCGGTTCGGGCATCGTCGCCAATTGCATCGCGGTCGCGATCCTGCTGCGCGTGGATTATGAAAATCGGCGTTTGCTCAGGGGGTTCAACGAATGAGCTGCGCTTCGAGGACCGAGTGTGCCACTTGAGCACAGCGCGCCGATTTCGGTGGAGGCTGACTTGCGCGGCGCGCAAGTCAAGGCCGCGGCATGAGCGGCACGGTGATGATCACCACCGGCGGCACCGGCGGGCACGTCTTTCCCGGGCTCGCCGTGGCGGCCGAGCTCATCGCGCGCGGCTGGGGCGTGTTCTGGCTCGGCACGCGCGAGGGGATGGAGGCAAGGCTCGTGCCGCAGCACGGCGTCGATTTCGAGGCGATCTCGTTCCGCGGCGTTCGCGGCAAGGGGCTCAAGACGCTGCTGCTCGGCCCGTACGCGCTCCTCGCGGCGTGCCTCGAAGCGTGGCGCGTCATCCGCCGGCGGCGGCCGAACGTCGTGCTGGGCTTCGGCGGTTTCGCCTCGTTCCCGGGCGCGCTGATGGGGGTCGCGTCCGGCCGGCCGCTCGTCATCCACGACGCCAACGCCGTGGCGGGGCTCGCCAACCGGGTGCTCGCCTACGGCGCCGACCGCATCCTGCTGGGCTTTCCCGGCGCGATGCGCGGTGCGCATGCCAAGCGCAGCGCGTGGGTCGGCAATCCGCTGCGCAGCGACATCGCGGCCCTTCCGGCTCCGGAGATCCGCTTCGCCGCACGCACGGGCCCGTGGCGGTTGCTGGTCGTGGGCGGCAGCCTCGGCGCCCGGGCGCTCAACGAACACGTTCCGGCCGCGCTGGCACTCCTGCCGGTCGAGCGTCGGCCGCTCGTCGTCCATCAGGCCGGGGCGCAGCACATCGACGCGTTGCTCGCCGCGTACGCGAAGGCGGGCGTGGACGCAGAGTGCCTGCCGTTCATCGACGACATGGCGGCGCGCTACGCCGCCGCCGACTTCGTGATCTGCCGCGGCGGCGCGCTCACCGTCGCCGAGCTCGCCGCAGTCGGCATCGGCGCGCTGATCGTGCCGCTTCCGGGGGCGATCGCCGACGAGCAGAGCGCCAACGCCCGGTTCCTCGTCGACGCCGGGGCGGCGCTGTGCCTGCCGCAGGCGGAATTGACGCCCGCGGCGCTGGCCGCGCGGCTGCAGGGGCTCGACCGTCCGCGGCTCCTGGCGCTGGCGTGCGCGGCACGCGCGCTCGGCCGTGCCGACGCGGCGCATCGCGTCGCCGACGCCTGCATCGCCGAAGGGTCGCGGGCATGAAGCACAAGGTCAAGCGCGTCCACTTCGTCGGCATCGGCGGCGCCGGCATGAGCGGCATCGCCGAGGTGCTCGCGACGCAGGGTTACGAGGTCTCGGGGTCCGACCTGGCCGCCACCGCGGTCACCCGCCGGCTCGCCGGGCTGGGCATCGCCATCCGGGTGGGCCATGCCGCCGCGCACGCCGCGGGCGCCGACGCGGTCGTCGTCTCGACCGCGGTCGCCGCCGACAACCCGGAAGTCCTCGCCGCCCGGGCGGCGGGCGTCCCGGTGGTGCCGCGCGCGCTGATGCTCGCCGAGCTCATGCGGTTAAAGCAGGGCATCGCGGTTGCCGGCACGCACGGCAAGACCACGACCACCAGTCTCATCGCCTCGGTGCTGGCCGAAGGCGGGCAGGACCCGACGTTCGTCATCGGCGGCCGGCTGCTCTCGGCGGACGCCAACGCGCGGCTCGGCAAGGGCGATTTCCTGGTCGCCGAGGCCGACGAGTCGGATGCGTCGTTTCTGTACCTGCAGCCGGTGCTCGCGGTGATCACCAACATCGACGCCGACCACATGGAGACGTACGACCACGACTTCGCCAAGCTGAAGCGCGCGTTCGTCGACTTCGCACAGCGGCTGCCGTTCTACGGCGTAGTCGTCGTCTGCAGCGACGACGAGAACGTGCGCGCGATCCTGCCGGCGATCACCAAGCCGATCGTCACCTACGGCCTCGCCGAGGGCGCGCAGCTGCGCGCGGTGGGCGTGTCGAACGTCGGCGGCCGGATGCACTTCGTCGCCCGGGCCGCGCACAGCGACGACCTCCCCGTGGAACTGAACCTGCCCGGCAACCACAACGTCCAGAACGCGCTGGCGGCGATCGCCGTCGGCCGCGAAGTCGGCGTCCCCGACGCGGCGATCGCCAAGGCGCTGGCGGAGTTCCGCGGCGTGGGCCGCCGCTTCCAGCGCCACGGCGAGCTGCGGCTCAAGGACGGGGGCCACTGCACGCTGATCGACGACTACGGCCACCACCCGGCGGAGATGGCGGCGACCATCGCCGCGGCGCGCGGCAGCTTCCCGGGACGGCGGCTGGTGCTCGCGTTCCAGCCGCACCGCTACACGCGCACGCGCGACCTGTTCGAGGACTTCGTCAAGGTCCTGTCGACCGTGGACGCGCTGGTGCTGGCCGAGGTCTACCCGGCCGGCGAGGCGCCGCTGGTCGCGGCCGACGGCCGGGCGCTCGCCCGTGCGCTGCGCGTGGCGGGCAAGATCGAGCCGGTGTTCGTCGAGAGCGTCACCGACGTGCCGGCGGCGCTGCGGGCGCTGCTGCGCGACGGCGACGTGGTGATCACGATGGGCGCCGGGTCGATCGGCCAGGTGCCCGCACTGCTGCTGGCGGACGCCGCATGATGATGCACGAGCCGCTCCGCTTCGACGCGCTGCGCGGCATGCTGGCGCACGACGCTTCGCTCGCCCGCTACACGAGCTGGCGCTGCGGCGGCCGCGCCGACCGGCTGTATCGGCCCGCCGATCGCGACGACCTCGCGGCGTTCGTGCGCCAGCTCCCGGCGGACGAGCCGCTGACCGTCGTGGGCCTCGGCAGCAATCTGCTCGTGCGCGACGGCGGCGTGCGCGGCACGGTGGTCGTGCTGCATCCCGCGCTCTCCTCGCTGGAGCTGCGCGACGGCATCATCCGCGCAGGCGCCGGGGTCGCGAGCCCCAAGGTCGCGCGCTTCGCCGCGCTGCACGACCGCGCCGGCGCCGAGTTCCTCGCCGGCATTCCCGGCACGGTCGGCGGCGCGCTGGCGATGAACGCCGGCTGCTACGGCGCCCAGACGTGGGAGTTCGTCGTCCGGGTCGAGGTGCTGGAACGTGGCGGCGCCTTCGTCGAGCGCGCGCCGGAGGCCTACCGGGTCGGCTACCGCAGCGTGCGACGCGCCGACGGCCGCGCGCCGGACGGCATCTTCACCGCGGGGTGGTTGGCGTTCCCGGCGGGCGACGGGCGCGCCGCACGCGCGCGGATCAAGGAGCTCCTGCAGCGGCGCATCGACACGCAGCCGCTCAATCTGCCCAACGCCGGCAGCGTGTTCCGCAACCCCGAGGGCGACTACGCGGCGAGGCTGATCGAGCGCTGCGGGCTCAAGGGCTACGCGATCGGCGGGGCGCGCGTGTCGGAGAAGCACGCGAACTTCATCGTCAATCCCGGCGGCGCCGGCCGCGCCGCCGACATCGAGGCGCTGATCGAGCACGTGCGCGCCACGGTGCGCGAGCGGACGGGGATCCTGCTGGAGACGGAAGTGCGAATCGTGGGCGAGGCGCGCCGGGTGCAGCCGGGGAAGGAGGCCGCGCCATGAACGATTTCGGAAAAGTCGCGGTGCTGATGGGGGGGCCGTCGTCGGAGCGCGAGATCTCGCTGCTCTCCGGCAACGCGGTGCTGGCGGCGCTGCGTGCCGAAGGCGTCGACGCCCACGCCTTCGACCCGGCGGAGCGCGACCTCTGGGCGCTCAAGGCCGAGGGCTTTGCCCGCGCCTTCATCGCGCTGCACGGCCGCTTCGGCGAGGACGGCACCGTCCAGGGAGCGCTCGAAGTGCTGGGGATTCCGTACACCGGCAGCGGGGTCATGGCGTCCGCGCTCGCGATGGACAAGTGGCGGACCAAGCTCGTATGGCTCGCGAGCGGGATTCCGACGCCGCGCTACCGGGTCGTCGACGCGAACACCGACTGGGCCGGCGTGCTCTCCGGGCTGGGCCTGCCGCTCATCGTCAAGCCGGCGCGCGAAGGCTCGACGATCGGCATCACCAAAGTCTCGGCCGCGGACCCGGACGAGCTGGCACGGGCCTTCGAAGCCGCCGCGCGGCACGATGCGCTGGTGCTGGTCGAGGAGTTCGTCACCGGCGTCGAGCTCACCGCGTCGATCGTCGACGGGCGGGCGCTGCCGCTGATCCGCATCGAGGCGCCGCAGGGCAACTACGACTACCACAACAAGTACTTCTCGGACGAGACCCGGTACTACTGCCCCTGCGGCGTGCCCGACGCGATAGAGCACGAGATCCGCGAGCGCTCGCTCGCGGCCTTCGACGTCGTCGGCTGCAGCGGCTGGGGACGGCTCGACCTCATCCTGCGGGCCGACGGCAGCTTCCAGTTCCTCGAGGTCAACACCTCGCCGGGCATGACCGGCCACTCGCTGGTGCCGATGGCGGCGCGGCAGGCGGGAATCGCGTTCGGCGCGCTGTGCGTGCAGATCCTGGGAGGCGCCCATGTGGGATGACGCGCGGCAGCTCAACGCGACGGCGTTGGCGCTCACGCTGCTCGCCGCGGCGCTCCTGGCGTGGGGCGTGGGCTCGTGGCTCGTGCGGCAGCCCATGTTCGGCATTCGCGAGGTGGTGGTGACGGCTGCGCTGCAGCGCGCGAGCGCCCCGCACCTCGAGGCCGTGATTCGCGACGAGCTCGCCGGCACGTTCTTCACGATGAGCCTCGAGCGCGCACGCGGCTCGCTCAGGCGCGTTGCGTGGGTGCGCAACGTCGCGCTGCGCCGGCAGTGGCCGCACCGCCTCGAGGTCACCATCGAGGAGCACGAGCCGCTCGCGCGCTGGAACGACGCGGGGTTGGTCAACGAGCAGGGCGAGGTCTTCGCCGCGACCTACAACGGCGAACTGCCGGCGTTCGCCGGCCCCGAGGGCCGCTCTGCCGAGATCGCGGCCCGGTTCCGGGAGTGGTCCGAGATGCTCGCCCCGCTGGCGCTGTCGATCCAGCGGATCGCGCTGTCGCCGCGCGGCGGCTGGCAGCTTGCCACGCTCGGGGCGTACGGGCCGCTGCAGATCGAATTGGGACGGGAGGAGCCGGTGGCGAGACTGCAGCGCTTCGTCGCGGTGCACGGCCGCACACTGGCGGCGGCACAGCGCGCGGGCACGCGGATCGAGCAGGTCGATCTGCGCTACCGCAGCGGCTTCGCGGTGCGGGTGCCCGGCTTCCGCGAGAAACCGGCCAAGAAGGCCTGACGGCCGAGCGAAGAGCGAAGAGCGAAGAGCGAATCTGGGGATGACGAAGCAATGGTGAGGGAAGCGAAGAACGTGATCGTCGGGCTCGACATGGGCACGTCCAAGATCGTCGCGATCGTGGCCGAGATCACGCCGGAAGGAGGGTTCGAGATCATCGGCACGGGGACGCAGCCGTCGCGCGGGCTGAAGAAGGGCGTGGTCGTGAACATCGAGGCCACGATGGCGTCGATCCAGCGGGTGATCGAGGAGGCCGAGCTGATGGCCAACTGCCGGATTACCGAGGTCTACACCGGCATCGCCGGCAGCCACATCCGGAGCCTCAATTCCAGCGGCATGGTCGCGATCAAGGAAAAGGAAGTGACGCAGGCCGACATCGACCGGGTGGTGGAGACCGCGAAGGCGATCGCGATCCCGAACGACCAGCAGATCCTGCACATCCTGCCGCAGGAGTTCATCATCGACGGCCAGGAGGACGTGCGCGAGCCGCTGGGGATGAGCGGCGTGCGGCTCGAGGTCAAGGTCCACATCGTGACCGGGGCGGTGTCTTCGGTCGAGAACATCACCAAGTGCGTGCGTCGCTGCGGGCTCGAGGTCCGCGACGTGATCCTGCAGCCGCTGGCCTCGTCGATCGCGGTGATCTCTGAAGACGAGAAGGACCTCGGCGTCTGTCTGATGGACATCGGCGGCGGCACCACCGACATCGCGGTCTTCGTCGGCGGCGCCATCCGCCACACGGCAGTGATTCCCATTGCAGGCGACCAGGTCACCAACGACATCGCGATGACGCTGCGGACTCCGACCAAGGACGCGGAGGAGCTCAAGATCCGCCACGGCTGCGCGCTGCGCCAGCTCGCCGGCGTCAACGAGATGATCGAGGTGCCGGGCGTCGGCGATCGGCCGGCCAGGAAGCTGTCGCGGCAGACGCTGGCCGAGGTCATCGAGCCGCGCGTCGAGGAGCTCTACTCGCTGGTGCAGGCGGAACTGCGGCGCAGCGGCTTCGAGGAGCTGCTCTCGTCGGGCATCGTGCTCACGGGCGGCACGGCGCAGCTGCAGGGGATGGCCGAGCTTGGCGAGGAGGTGTTTCACCTGCCGGTGCGCATCGGCGTGCCGGCGTACACGGGGGGGCTGGCCGAACTCGTGCGCAGCCCCAGTTATGCCACGGCGGTCGGGCTGCTCATCGAGGGGCGCGACCAGTACCTGCGCGGACAGGAAGCGCGCGCGCAACCAGGGATCGGCGGAATGGTGGAGCGGATGGGGAAATGGTTCAAAGCGAATTTTTGACGAGGAGGGGACGGCAGACGGCAGCGCCGGGGCGCCGGCGCCAGCGAGGGCAACACGAACACCTGCGACGGCAGTGGCACGGGCAGCGGCAGAATCCACAAGGGCAGTATCCACAACAGCAGCAATCAGGACAGGCGAAAGGAGCGCACCATGTTTGAAATCATCGATCAGCCGCCGGTTGAGGGCGCAGTCATCAAGGTCATCGGCATCGGCGGCTGCGGCGGCAATGCCGTGGAGCACATGATGGGCCGCGGCCTCTCCGGCGTGGAGTTCATCTGCGCCAACACCGACGCGCAGGCGCTGAAACGTTCGACGGCCCCGGCGCAGGTGCAGATCGGGTCGACGTTGACGCGCGGGCTCGGCGCCGGCGCACGGCCCGAGATCGGGCGCGACGCCGCCAACGAGGACCGCGACCGCATCGCGGAGTTGATCGACGGCGCCGACATGCTCTTCATCACCGCGGGCATGGGCGGCGGCACCGGGACCGGCGCGGCGCCCGTGGTCGCCGACATCGCCAAGAGCATGGGGATCCTGACGGTCGCCGTCGTCACCAGGCCGTTCGCGTTCGAGGGCAAACGGCAGCGCGTGGCCCAGGCCGGCATCGAGGAGCTCTCGAAGAAGGTCGATTCGCTGATCGTCATCCCCAACGACAAGCTGATGGACGTGCTGGGGGTGGACGTCTCGGTGCTCGATGCCTACGCCGCGGCCAACGACGTCTTGCACGGGGCGGTGTCGGGAATCGCCGAGGTCATCAACAGCGCCGGCCTCGTCAACGTCGACTTCGCCGACGTGCGCACCGTCATGAGCGAGGTCGGCATGGCGATGATGGGTTCGGCGTCGGCCACCGGCAGCGACCGCGCCCGTGCGGCGGCGGAACAGGCGGTGAGAAGCCCGCTGCTCGAGGACGTGAACCTGCTCGGCGCGCGCGGCGTGCTCGTCAACATCACGGCGTCGGCCGGCCTCAAGATGAAGGAATACCACGACGTCATGAACACCATCAAGGAGTTCACCGCCGACGACGCGATGGTCATCGTCGGCACGGTGATCGACGAATCGATGGAGGACCGGTTGCGGGTGACGATGGTGGCCACCGGCCTGGGCGGGGCTCAGACGAAGGCGCAGCAGCGCCCGCCGGCGATCACGTTGGTCGACCAGCCGGCGATCGTCGCGCGCACCGGCACCGACGGCGTCGGCATCCAGACGATCAATTACGACAACCTCGACCAGCCGGCGGTGATCCGCAGGCGGGAACGGGGCGGGGTCGGCGGGGTGCCGGCGTACGACGCACCCGAGATTCCGGCGTTCCTGCGCAAGCAGGCCGACTGAGCGGGCGGCGTCGAGGGCCGTCGGCGGTCGGGCTTCGCCTGCCGCCGATGGCGGCCGCTGATCGCGTCGCGGGGGCCGGACTGCCTTGCCTGCCCGGTGGCCCGCTGCGCGGGCCGTCGGGGGCGCCCGCGCGCGCCGGGGCGGGAGGAAGCGCGAGCCGGCTGGGGCGGCGCTTCGATGTGCTAGAATATCAAGTTAAACCGTTGGCCCAAAGCGAACAGCGCTTTGCTCATCCGCCCGCCGCGGCGACCCGCCGCGATAGGCGCGACGGGATCCTCACCATGCTGAAGCAACGCACGCTCAAATCCGCGATCAAGGCGACCGGGGTGGGTCTTCACACCGGCGTGCGCGTCGACCTCGGGCTGCGCCCGGCAGCTCCCGACACGGGCATCGTGTTCCACCGCACCGACCTCGCGGCCGTGCCGGCCGTGCCCGCGCGGGCCGATTTCGTCGGCGACACCCGGCTGTCGTCGACGCTCAAGCGGGGTGCGGCCAGCGTCTCGACGGTCGAGCACCTCATGTCGGCACTCGCGGGGCTCGGCGTCGACAACCTCCACGTCGACGTGGCCGGGCCCGAAGTCCCGATCATGGACGGCAGCGCAGGGCCGTTCGTCTTCCTGCTGCAGTCGGCGGGCATCGTCGAACAGGAAGCCCCCAAGCGCTACGTGCGCATCGTCGCCCCGGTCGAAGTGCGCGACGGCGACAAATGGGCGCGCTTCGACCCGTTCGAGGGCTTCAGGCTCGACTTCACGATCGATTTCCCGCACCCCGTCTTCGGGTCCGAGAATCGGCAGGTGGCGATCGATTTCGCCGAGCACTCGTACGTCAAGGAAGTCGCGCGCGCGCGGACGTTCGGCTTCATGCAGGACGTCGAGGCGATGCGCGCGGCCGGGCTGGGGCTGGGCGGCAGCCTGCAGAACGCGATCGTGCTGGACGAGTTCAAGGTGCTCAACAGCGATGGGCTGCGCTACGACAACGAGTTCGTGCGGCACAAGATCCTGGACGCGATCGGCGACCTGTACCTGCTCGGCCACCCGCTGATCGGCCAGTACACCGCGTACAAGTCGGGGCACGGCCTCAACAACGCGCTGGCGCGCTCGCTGCTCGCGTCGCCCCTGGCGTTCGAGATCGTGACCTACGCGCAGGAAGGCGAAGTGCCCGCTGCCTTCCAGGACTGGCAGTTCGCGCCGGCCTGACCGCCGCGACCCTGCCGCTCACCCCTCCCGATGCGCGAGCGCGACGAGGGCGCCGCAGCGTCGCGCCGCCCGGACCGATGCGACGAGGGGGCGGGCTTGGCCCTGCCCGCCGAAGCGCGCCGGGTCCCGGCCGCGCACGCCTTGCGGCGGCAGCGACGGCTGGCGACGCGACTCCCCGTTCCGCGCCCGTGATCCTCGTCCGCTTCCTGCTGTTCCTCGCCCTGGCGACGGTTGCCGTCTCGGGGCTCCTCTACCTGTTCAAACGCGATCGGCGCTACCTGCGCTTCATCGCCCAGGTGATCAAGTACACGATCTATCTCCTCGTCGGCGTGCTGCTGTTCTACGCCTTCGAGCGCCTGGTGATCCTGCTGTAGTCGACAGAACGGTTGCCCCCGCGCCCGGCGGGTCATTCATCCCGCACGGCGCAGAAAGCGCGCGAGCGCCGCCTTGAGCGGCCCGGGGGGCAGCGCCTGCGCCAACGCCGCGAGCGGCCGCAGAGCAGTTCTATCTATATGATGTGACGAAGATTTCCTCGCTGTCGGCGGCGTCGGGCGCACTTGCACGCGCACCGATATTGCGCTAAATTGCCAACCTTCGCGACGCAATGCATCGAGCAGCGTAGGTGTTTGCTGCCGCAGGATGGCGGCGACCGCCCCGGTTCCGACTTCGAGTTGAAGTGCACTGCCCCCGGCATCGGCGACGCGAACGCGGTCGGCGAGCGACCGCGGGAGATGGCTACGCAGCGCGGCCGCCAGCCGGTTCTCATGGCGGCGGCGGGCGTCCCAGGCGGCAAGCATCGCGTCGCCGGCGACGATCCTTTGCAGCGTTTGCGGCGTCTGCGATCTGCGGGCCATGCAGGAAGTCACCCGAGGGGTTGCCGTTCTTGCCCCAACTGCCCGGCGGTGCCGATCCGACCGCCGGCTCGCGCGAGAGGGAGGAACTCGATTGGACATCATTCTCGTCTCCGGCGCCACCTCGCGGGCGCGCACACTCACCCTCGACTGGCGGCACTGCGCGATGGCGGCCCTCGGATTGGTCGCGCTGTTCATCGTCTTCACGCTGCTCTTCAACTACGTCATGCTGCGGTACGCGGCGGCGACCCGGCACCCGCTGCTGCAGACGATCGTGCTCGCCGACCAGCGGCAGGAGGCGATCAAGACGCAGCAGGTCGTCCAGGGCCACCTCAATGCCATGGCGATCCGGATGGGCGAGCTGCAGGCGCAGATGCTGCGCCTCGACGGGCTCGGGGAGCGCCTCGCCCGACTCGCGGGCCTGAAGCCACAGGACATGCCGACGTTGCCGCCCGGGGCCGCCCCCGGCCGCGGCGGCGCCGAGTCGTCCCTGCCGTCGCGGCAGCTCAGCGTCGAGGAGTTCGCCGAACTCCTGCAGAAGCTCGCTCGCCAGGTCGACAACCGCAGCGACCAGCTGGGCGTGCTGGAGGCGCTGCTCGTGCAGGACTCGGCCAGTCGCAGGTTCCTGCCGACCCTGCTGCCGATCGCCGACGGCTGGTACTCGTCGAACTTCGGCTACCGCATCGATCCCTTCACCGGGGCGAGCTCGTTCCACGAAGGGATCGATTTCCCGGCCGATACCGGGACGCCGATCGCCGCCGCCGCCAGCGGTAAGGTCGTCGTGGCCGGTTGGCACCCGCAGTATGGTAAAGTGGTCGAGATCGACCACGGCAACGGTTTGCTGAGCCGCTATGCCCACGCCTCGTCGATCCTGGTCCAGGAGGGCGAACTCGTGGTGCGTGGTCAGCACGTCGGCGCGGTGGGATCGACCGGCCGTTCGACCGGTCCGCATCTGCACTTCGAGGTCCGGCTGAACGGCGTCCCGCAGGATCCTGCGCGGTTCCTGCAATCCTCGAGCTGAGCGCCGGCCGACGTGCGGCAGAATTCCTGACGGCAACAAGGGGGTGAGGCGGTCCTCACCCCTTGTTTTTTGCCGCGACGGTGGAAAGCAAGACTTCTCATGATCTCCAACATCCTCACGCGCATCTTCGGCAGCCGCAACGAGCGCCTGCTGAAGCAATTCGAGCACGCCGTCCGGGCGATCAACGCGCTCGAGCCCGCCACGGCGGCGCTCGGCGACGAGGCGTTGCGCGCCAAGACCGACGAGTTCAGGGCCCGCGTCGCCAGCGGCGAGACCCTCGACGCGCTGCTGCCCGAGGCGTTCGCCGTCGTGCGCGAGGCGGGCAAGCGGGCGCTGCAGATGCGGCATTTCGACGTGCAGCTGATCGGCGGGATGGCGCTGCACAACGGGAAGATCTCCGAAATGCGCACCGGCGAGGGCAAGACGCTGGTCGCGACACTCCCTGCGTACCTCAACGCGCTCGCGGGCAAGGGCGTGCACATCGTCACCGTCAACGACTACCTCGCGCAGCGCGACGCCGACTGGATGGGGCGCGTCTACCGCTTTCTCGGGCTCAGCGTCGGGGTGAATCTGTCGCAGATGGACCACGCCTCCAAGCAGGCGGCGTACGCCGCGGACATCACCTACGGCACCAACAACGAGTACGGTTTCGATTACCTGCGCGACAACATGGTGTTCGAGGCGGCGCAGCGCGTCCAGCGCGGACTCAACTACGCGATCGTCGACGAGGTCGACTCGATCCTGATCGACGAGGCGCGCACGCCGCTCATCATCTCCGGCCAGGCCGAGGACACGGTCGACCTCTACTACCGCCTGAACGAACTCGTGCCGAAGCTCGCCCGGCAGGCCGAGGAGAAGGGCGCGGGGGACTACTGGGTCGACGAGAAGGCGCACCAGGTGCTGCTGTCCGAGGACGGTCACCAGCGCGCGGAGGAGATCCTCGCTGCCGCGGGCCTGCTGGCCCCGGGCTCGAGCCTCTACGACGCCCACAACATCGCGCTGGTCCATCACCTCTACGCGGCGCTGCGCGCGCAGGTGCTCTACCACCGCGACCAGCACTACGTCGTGCAGAACGGCGAAGTCATCATCGTCGACGAGTTCACCGGGCGCCTGATGTCCGGCCGGCGCTGGTCCGACGGCCTGCACCAGGCGGTCGAGGCGAAGGAAGGGGTGCCGATCCAGCGCGAGAACCAGACGCTCGCGTCGATCACGTTCCAGAACTACTTCCGCATGTACGGCAAGCTCGCCGGCATGACCGGCACCGCCGACACCGAGGCGTTCGAGTTCCAGCAGATCTACCACCTCGAGACGGTGGTGATCCCGACGCACCTGCCGATGGTCCGCAAGGACGAGAACGACCAGGTGTTCCGCACCTTCAAGGAAAAGGTCGAGGCGATCATCGCCGACTGCAAGGACTGCTACGCGCGCGGGCAACCGGTGCTGGTCGGCACGACCTCGATCGAGAACTCCGAGCTGCTGTCGAAGTTCCTCGATCGGGAGAAGCTGCCGCACGAAGTGCTCAACGCGAAGCAGCACGCGCGCGAAGCCGAGATCGTCGCGCAGGCGGGCAAGTCCAAGTCGATCACCATCGCCACCAACATGGCCGGGCGCGGCACCGACATCGTGCTGGGCGGCAGCCTCGAGCCGCGGATTCTCAAGATCCGCGACGACGAGGCGCTGCTGCCGGCCGAGAAGGAGCGCGAGATCGAGCGGCTGCGCGCCGAGTGGAAGGTCCGCCACGAGGCCGTGGTCGCGGCCGGTGGCCTGCACATCATCGGGACCGAGCGCCACGAATCGAGGCGGATCGACAACCAGCTGCGCGGCCGGTCCGGCCGGCAGGGCGACCCCGGCTCGTCGCGCTTCTACCTTTCGCTCGAGGACCCGCTGCTGCGCATCTTCGGCGGCGAGCGGCTCGGCGTGATCATGCAGAAGCTGAAGATGCCCGACGGCGAGCCGATCGAGCATCCGATCGTCAACCGTTCGATCGAGAAGGCGCAGCACCGCGTGGAGTCGCGCAACTTCGACATCCGCAAGCAGTTGCTCGAGTTCGACGACGTCGCCAACGACCAGCGGCGGGTGATCTACCAGCAGCGCAACGAACTCCTCGAGAGCTCCGACATCTCCGAGACCATCCGCAACATGACCTCCGGCGTGATCGAGGAGACGGTGCGCCGTTACGTCCCGCCCGAGTCGGTCGAGGAGCAGTGGGACGTGCCCGGCCTCGAGGCCGCGCTCGCGGCGGATTTCCAGCTGCAGGCGCCGGTCGGCGAGTGGCTCAAGGCCGACCACGAGCTCACCGACGACAAGCTGCGCGAGCGGATCACGGCGGCGGCGCTCGCGCAGTACACGGGCAAGGAGGCGCAGGTCGGGGCCGAGCTCATGCGCCAGTTCGAGCGCGGCCTGATGCTGCAGACGCTCGACACGCAGTGGCGCGATCATCTCGCCAACCTCGACCATCTGCGCCAGGGCATTCACCTGCGCGGCTACGCGCAGAAGAACCCGAAGCAGGAGTACAAGCGCGAGTCCTTCGAGCTTTTCTCCGACATGCTCGACCGGATCAAGCAGGACGTGGTCAAGGTCGTGCTCACCGTCCAGGTGCGCTCCGAGCAGGACGTGCAGGCGGTCGAGGAGGCGCCGCCGGTCAGCAACGTCCGCTACCAGCACGCCGATTACGACGAGGCGCTCGGCGCCGATCCCGAAGCCCCGCCGCCGCAACAGCCGCCGTTCGTGCGCCGCGGCGAGAAGGTCGGCCGCAACGATCCCTGTCCGTGCGGCTCGGGCAAGAAGTACAAGCAGTGCCACGGGCGCATCTGATCCGTCCGAACCGCTTCGATCCGCTGCCGCCCGCCATGCCGGTCAACTACGTTCCTCCCGCTGCGTCCGCCCTGCGCCCGGTGCCCGGCGTCGAGCTCGGCACCGCGGCCGCCAGGATCAAGAACTGGCAGCGCGACGATCTCCTGCTGGCCGTGTTCGATCCGGGCACGATCGCGGCCGGCGTGTTCACCCAGAACCGCTTCTGCGCGGCGCCGGTCACCGTCTGTCGCCGGCACCTCTCCGGCGACGGGAAGCGCGCGGCCGCAGTCCGCGCGCTGGTGGTCAACGCCGGCAACGCCAACGCGGGCACGGGCGAGGCGGGCATCGGCGCGGCCCTGTCCACCTGCGCGGCGGTCGCCAGCATGCTGGGCTGCACGCTGCGGGAAGTGCTGCCGTTCTCCACCGGCGTGATCATGGAGCCGCTGCCGCTCGCGAAGATCGTCGCGGGCCTGCCCGCCGCGCGCGCGGCGCTCGCACCCGACCACTGGTTCGAGGCGGTGTCGGCGATCATGACCACCGACACGGTGCCCAAGGGCGCGTCGCGACAGGTCGTCGTCGGCGGCGTGGCGGTGACGGTCACCGGCATCGCCAAGGGCGCCGGCATGATCCACCCGAACATGGCGACGATGCTGTCGTTCGTCGCCACCGACGCGCCGATCGGCGCCGGCGTCCTGCCCGCGCTCACCCGCGAGATCGCGGACGTGTCGTTCAACTGCGCCACCGTCGACGGCGACACGTCGACCAACGACAGTTTCGTGATCGTCGCCACCGGCAAAGCGCCGCTGGCGCCGATCGAGCGCGCCGACGACGCGCGGCTCGCTCCGGTCCGCGCGGCGCTGACCGCGGTCGCGATCGAGCTCGCGCAGGCGCTCATCCGCGACGGCGAGGGGGCGACCAAGTTCATCACCATCGGCGTCGAGGGCGGTCGCGACGGCGCCGAGTGCCGGAAGGTGGCACTCGCCATCGCCCACTCGCCGCTGGTCAAGACCGCGTTCTTCGCCTCCGACCCCAACCTGGGACGCATCGTCTGCGCGATCGGCAACGCCGCGGCGCCGGACCTCGATCCGGCGCGGGTCTCGTTCTGGCTGGACGACGTGCTCGTCGTCGAGCGCGGCGGCCGGGCGGCGTCGTACCGCGAGGAGGACGGGCAGCGGGTGATGAAGAACCCCGAGATCGCTGTGCGGGTCGCACTCGGGCGCGGCGACGCGCAGGCGACCGTGTGGACCTGCGATTTCTCGCACGACTACGTGTCGATCAACGCCGACTACCGCAGCTGATCCCGCCGCTCGTTCCCGCGCTCGTCTTTCGTCCCGTCGTGTCGATGTTCCCGCTGGCCGATCTCTCCCGGCTGCTCGCCCGCGTCGAGAACGTGCTGACGCGCGTCGAGGCGGTGCTTCCGCCGGCGCCGCCCGCGCCCGATTGGAGCGCGTCCGCGTTTCGCTGGCGCAAGCGCGGTTCGCGCGGCCACCTGCAGGCGATTCCCCACCCGCACGCGATCGATCCCGACGCGCTCGTGGCGGTCGACGCGCAGAAGCGCTCGATCGACGCCAACACGCGCCAGTTCCTGGCCGGATTGCCGGCCAACAACGTGCTGCTGACCGGTTCGCGCGGCACCGGCAAGTCGTCGCTGGTGAAGGCGATGCTGGCGCGCTACGCGAAGCGGGGGTTGCGGCTCATCGAGGTCGACAAGGCCGATCTCGTCGACCTGCCCGACATCGCCGAGGCGATCGCCGGGCGGCGCGAGCGCTTCATCGTCTTCTGCGACGACCTCACGTTCGACGCCGGAGAGCCCGGCTACAAGGCGCTCAAGGTGATGCTCGACGGCACCCTCGCCGCGCCCGGCGCCAACGTCCTCGTCTACGCGACCTCCAACCGGCGGCATCTGTTGCCCGAGTACATGAGCGAGAACCTCGAGACCCGGCACGTCGGCGACGAGGTGCACCCCGCCGAGTCGGTCGAGGAGAAGGTCTCGCTGTCCGAGCGCTTCGGGCTGTGGATCTCGTTCTATCCCTTCGGGCAGGACGAGTACCTCGCGGCGGTCGATTCCTGGCTCGCCGCGTTCGGGATTCCCGTCGCGAAATCGGCGCGCGAGCGCGGCGCCCGGCACCGCGCGGCGATCCAGTACGCGCTGCAGCGCGGCTCGCGCAGCGGGCGCGTCGCCTGGCAGTTCGCCAAGAGCTTCGCCGGCGCGGCGGGGCTCGAAGGCAAGCCGGCGCGCTGAAGAGGCCGGGAGCAGAACGTAGAACGACTCGAGACCGCGATTGGGCTGATGAGCGCCGTCCCCAGCATCCGCGTCGCCGCAGCGGTGATCCTGCGGCCCGACGGCGGGGTGCTGCTCGCCCAGCGACCCGCGGGCAAGCCCTATGCGGGCTACTGGGAGTTCCCCGGCGGCAAGCTCGAGCCGGGCGAGACCCCGCGCGACGCGCTGGTGCGGGAGCTGCGCGAAGAACTCGGCCTCGACGTGAAGGAGGCCGCGCCCTGGCTCACGCAGCACTACGCCTACCCGCACGCCCGCGTCGAGCTCAACTTCTTCCGCGTGTTCGCCTGGGCTGGAGAACCGGTCGGGCACGACGGGCAGGCGTTTTGCTGGCAGACGCCGGGCCGTTTCGACGTGCGGCCGCTGCTGCCCGCGAACACGATGGTGCTGCGCGCGCTGGAGCTGCCGGCGGTCTGCGGCATCGCCGTCGCGCCCGCGGCGCGCCACGACGCGTTCCTCGAGCGCGCGCAGCGCGCGCTCGCCGGCGGCTGCGCGCTGCTCTGCGTGCGTGGCGACGACCTCCCGCCCGCCCGCTTGCGCGCGCGGGTCGACGCGCTGCTGGCGCTCGCCGGCCCGTTCGGTGCGCGGGTCCTGCTCGACGCGGACGCGGCCGAGGCGCGCGCCTGGGGCTGCGCCGGCGTGCACTGGAACTCTACGCGGCTCGCCGCCGCGACTGCGCGGCCGGAGGGTCTGCTGGCCGGTGCGTCCTGCGGCTTGCCCGCCGAGCTCGCGCGGGCGCGCGCGCTCGGGCTCGATTTCGCCGTGCTGGGGCCGGTTCGGACCGCGCGATCGGTTCCCGACGGTCCGGCGTTGGGCTGGGACGGCTTCGCGCAGGCGATCGCGGCCACGACGCTGCCGGTGTTCGCGTTCGGAGGGCTCGGCGCGGCCGACCTGTCGGAGGCGATCCGGCACGGCGCGCACGGCGTCGCGCTGCGCATCGAGGCGTGCTGAGCGACGCCAACTTCGCCCCGGCGGGCGCTGCGTGCGGTGGCGCGTGGGTGGCGCGCGGCAAGCACACCCGGCCGATCACTTCCGGCGCGGCGCGGCGGCCGGCGTCGAGACCGGTTTCTGCGACTCGCGCGCCTCCTCGGAATCCGTCGGCTGCGCGAGCGGGATACGGTAGGCCTCCGCCGCCCACGCGCCGAGGTCGATCAGCTTGCAGCGCTCCGAGCAGAACGGCCGGAACTTCGACGCGGGCGACCACTCGACGCGGGCGCCGCATTGCGGACAGGCGACGGTCTTGACGGCGGACATCAGCGTGGCGCCCACGACCGGCCCGGCGTGGTGCCGCGCGCGGCGCTGGGTCGGCGGTGATTCATGACGTGTTCTACGCGTCGGAGGGTTGGCGACCGCGACCGGGGGCAGGCCCGCGGCCCGGCCCGCAGATCACGACGACGTCCCGGATTGTCAGCCCTACGGGCCTGGCTGCGCAACCGGGCAGGGCGCCCCGCCACGGCGTGGGCCCTGGCCGTGCCTCGCGCGACGCACGGCCAGGGAAACGCGCTCCCGGCGTGGCGTCCGCGCGAACCTGTGTTGCAGCCATGTCAGGCGTTGGTTGCGCCGAACCCAAAAGATCGCAGCTGCATTGCGGGAATCACGCTCTCCTTGCGAGTCTTGCCTGGACTGCGCGCGGTGGGGGGGGCGGGTGTCGTCGAGGTGCGCCGGGAAGCCGGAACGCGACCGCTCAACAAGCCGCGCTATCGCGCTGCACCAGCTCGGCACCGATGGCGAGCCCCGGCACTGCCGGCGCATCAGCGATACTTCCGTGGGCCGTGGACCTCACCGGGGTGGCGATGACCGACGTGCTTCCCGACGGCATCGCGGTCGCGGGGACGCCGAGCGCGAGCACCACCTGCAGCGGTGGCGTGGTGACCGCGGTCGCGGCCGCAAGCTCGTTGGCGCTCACGTGCTCGGGCTGCCGACCGTCACCAAGGCGTTTGCGCCGGCGTCGATTGGCGCCAACGTCGTGTCGACGCTCGCGCTCGGCAATCCGAATGCAAGTCCGATCACGCTTTCGTCGGCGCTGGTCGACGCCTTGCCCGGCAATGTTCTGGTCGCGGCCGCGGATTCCTTGCCGCCCCCCGGGCCGGAACGGTCGGCACGGTCGGTGAGGCGGTTGCGGCAAGGCGGTCGCCGTGAGGCGACGGCAGTATTGTGCCGCGGCAAGGCAGGGGCCTCGGGGCCATGGTCCGTCGGGCGCTGACGGCATCGGGTAGCATGCTGCCATCGGTCGCGGCGCCGCAGCGGTTGCGACCGCCGTAAGTGCCAGCTGGAATGCCACCGCTTGCCGACATCGACCGTGACCCGATCGGGGACGAGTTCGCCTTCCATGGGAACAGTGGACTCGGCGCGGCCGGGGTGAGGGCCCGTTGGCCGTTGCGATCAGCGCGACCATGGGGAGCGGGCCAGCGAAGCGGTTCGATGCTTGGCAGCTTCTGCAGGCGGCGTTCGTGAGGCAGAATGTCGCTTTCAAAGGCGCGAGCGGCTGCTGCATCGGGGCACCGATGCCGGGGCGGCAACGTACGTGGCCGCCATTGGCGTGGTCCGCGGCGGCTGGCGAAATCATGAATGAAGCAATTGGCCTCAGCCGGGAGCTGCGGTGCCCATGGGCTGGTGGGTCCCATCGTCGGCGTCCCGCAAGCCGGGCTCCGTTTGCCGGCGCGGCACCGCGGCGGTCTGCGACACCCCGGTCTCGGGCCGGGTGCGGTCCGAACGCGCTTCGCATGACTCCTGCGCCCGGCCTCAGGGCGGGTCCGCCGTCCTTTCGCCGCTGCCGACCGTGATGGGTTTGCGATGACCGAGAACGCGTTCTTCATGCTGATTGCACTCATGCTGGGGCTTTGCATCGGCAGCTTCCTCAACGTCGTCGTTCTCCGTCTGCCCAAGATGCTGGAGCAGCGCTGGCGCAACGACTGCGCCGAACTCGCGGGCGCGCCCCTGGCGCCGGCGCCGCGCTACAACCTGGTCGTTCCGCGCTCGGCCTGCCCGGCCTGCGGGCACCCGATCACTGCCATGGAGAACATCCCGGTGCTCTCATGGCTCCTGCTGCGGGGCAAGTGTTCGGCGTGCCACGCCGCGATCTCGCCGCGATACCCCCTGGTCGAGATCGCCGGCGGGTTGCTCGCCGTTGCCGCGTGCTGGCGCTTCGGTGCCACGCCCGCAGGTGTTGCCGCCGCAGTGTTCCTGTGGACCCTGCTTGCACTCACCTGCATCGACTTCGACACCCAGCTGCTGCCCGACGACCTGACGCTGCCACTGCTGTGGGGCGGGCTCTTCGTCAACCTGTTCGGGCTGTTCGCGCCGCTCAAGGACGCGGTCATCGGCGCGATCGCCGGATACCTCGTGCTGTGGACGATCTACTGGCTGTTCAAACTGGTGCGCGGGAAGGAGGGAATGGGCTACGGCGACTTCAAGCTGCTCGCGTCGCTGGGCGCATGGCTTGGCTGGCAGGCTCTGCCCGTGATCGTGCTGCTGTCGTCGGTGGTCGGCGCGGCCATCGGCATCGGGCTCCTGGTGTTCAAGGGGCGCGACCATAACATCCCCCTCGCGTTCGGTCCCTACCTCGCGATCGCCGGTGGCTTCGCGCTGTTCTTCGGCCCGACGCTCAGCAAACTGCTGCTGCCGTAGGGAACGTCGACCCGACGCTCGAGCGATGTCCGCGGCCACGTCCTGCCCGCCCATGGTCGTCGGGCTCACCGGCGGAATCGGCAGCGGCAAGACGGCTGCCGCCGACGCGTTCGCGGCGCGAGGCGTCGCGGTGACCGATACCGACCGCATCGCCCATGCGGTGACGGCGCCTGGCGCGGCGGGATGGCAAGCCATTCGCAACGCGTTCGGGCCCGCCGTGTTCGCCCCCGACGGGGCGCTCGACCGGGCGGCGTTGCGGCGCCGGGTGTTCGCCGGTCCGGCCGAGCGCGAGCGCCTCGAGGCGTTGCTGCATCCCGATCATCGCCGATGTGGCGCGGCGCGAGATCGCGGGCTGGCGCTCCCCCTATGGCCTGCTGGTCGTGCCGCTGCTGTTGGAACGTGGCGGGCTGCGGGCGTTGGTCCGGCGCGTGCTGGTCGTCGATTGCGCCGAGGAAGTCCAGATCTCCAGGGTGATGGCGCGCAGCGGAATGACCCGCCGGGAGGTCGAGGCGATCATGGCGGCGCAGGCAAGCCGCAGCGCGCGCCTGTCCGCGGCGGACGACGTCATCGACAACAGCGGGTCGCTGGAGGCCCT
Organism: uncultured beta proteobacterium; assembly: GCA_963713275.1. GTDB lineage: Bacteria > Pseudomonadota > Gammaproteobacteria > Burkholderiales > Casimicrobiaceae > CAIWHR01. Next base: position 42,200 of record CAVQLG010000024.1, on the reverse strand, counting down.
GACGGCGCAGATCGCCGACCTGGATGCGCGTTATCTTGCGCTTGCAGCCGCCGGCCGCGCGGAAGGCGCAGGCGCCGCGAGAGATGGCACCGCCGCGCGCTGCGACGCGCAAGGATGAAATCCTGGCCGGGTGCCGCGGGAGGCCGTTCGGAGCGCGGCCGCGGGGAGCTTGGAACGTGGCCCGGGCTCGGGGCAGGCGGCTCGCCGTGTAGCTCCGAACGCACGGCCGGGGGGCGGCTGCCGCAGCGGCAAGCGGGCCCCCGATCCGATCGATGCGTCGGACACGCGGGCGCCACTCGCGCCGGCCGGTGCGCCGCTTGGCGAAACGGCCGCGCATAGGATTTGTTTACGGGCGCGCTGCCCCGAGGCGAGCAAACGTTCTCGAAAAGCCGGTGCCACGGCCAACGGGCACTTAAACCGTTCTCCGACTTGGGGCAGAATAGCGGATCCTCGGTCGGAACCCCAGCGCCTCCAACAGCCCGCCCGCGCTTGCCAGGTCGCGAGTACGTCGCGGCGGGCATGAAGACACGGATTCGCGCCCGAGGAAAACGGAACCCGCTCACTCGCCTGTCGTTCCCGCCACCACGCGCGCCCCGTTGATATCGATCGGTTCCTTGACGTGATCCGCTACGAGCATCCGCTGAACGAGCGCGTACGTACGATGATGCGGCTCGAGGACATCTATCGGCGAGTCGAGTACTTCTCGTCGCGTGCCGGTGAAGAGGACCACCACGCGGCGTTGCTGGCGCTGTTCGAGATCACCGACGTCGCCGCGCGCGCCGACTTGAAGGCCGACATCCTGCAGGAACTCGAGCGCCAGAAGCAAGTGCTGACACCATTGCGCGACAACCCCGCGATCGAGACCCGCGTGCTCGACCCGCTGCTCGCCGAGATCGACCGCGCCGCAGCCGAGCTTCTGGCGCAGACCGGCAAGGTCGGACAACACCTGCGCGACAACGAGTGGCTGATGATGATCAAGCAGCGCGCGGCGATTCCGGGCGGCGTGTGCGAGTTCGACCTGCCGGCGTATCACTACTGGCTGCACCTGAGCGCCGAGACGCGCCAACGCGAACTGCAGAGCTGGATCGACCCGTTCCTGCCGATCCGCAACGGCCTGTCGATCGTGCTGCGGCTGCTGCGCGACAACGGCCGCGCGACGCGGCAGATCGCGTCGCGCGGCGTGTTCCAGCTGATGCTGACCAGCGCGAAGGTCGCGCAGCTCCTGCGTCTCACCCTGCGGCGCGACCTCGCCTGCGTTCCCGAGATCAGCGCCAACAAGTACGCGCTCAACATCCGGTTCATCAATGCCGCCGGCGCCGACCGGGGCATCGTTCACGATCGCGACGTCGAGTTCGAGCTCACGTTCTGTAACCTGTAGATCGGTTCCGGGACGTTCCAAGCGCGCCCGCCTCTCCCCCTGGTTTCCCTCTGTAAATCGCTGGTCTGATACCTCTTGGCACCTCTTGGTCGCCCATTGACATCCGGCCCCAATTGGCCCCATATTTGGCCCCATGAGAACTTCCATGGGGCCAACTTCGGAGGGTTCGATGACGAAGGCGAGCGCGACGCCGAGGGCACGCAAGCGACCGAAGAAGCGCCGGGTCGCGTCGGCAACAGGGATCCGCGGGCTCAAGCCCGAGACCGCGCCCTACGAGGCCGGCATCGAGCACGGACTGTTCATCGAAGTGCTGCCCACCGGTGCCAAGACCTTCCGGTTCCGCTACCGCCTGCACGGTCGCCGCGAGAAGGTGACGATCGGGCCGTGGCTCGACGTGAAGGAAGGTGCCGGGACGCTCGCATGGGCGCGGGAGCGGCATGACGAGTACCGCGCGCTGGTCGCCGCCGGCAAGTCGCCTGCCCGCGCCAAGCGCGACGCGATCGCCAACGCGGGGCTCGACGACTCCACGTTCGGCGGGTTCGTGGAGACTCGCTACCTGCCCGAAGTGGTGGTAAACCACAAGCGCCCTGAGAATGACACGCGCAGGCTGGCGCGGCACCTGACCCCGGTCCTGAAGAGCCGTCTGCTGTCCGAGATCGAGACCGCCGACATCCTCGCCATCATCGACCCGATCAAGGCGAAGGGTCGCGTCCAGGAAGCACGGCAGGTGCTCATCCTCGCGAAGAACGTCTTTCAGCACGCGATCGTGCGGCAGAAGATCACGCGCAACCCGGCGCGGGACATCCCTTTGAAGATGATCGGTGCCGCCGGCGAGCGTGAACGCGCCTTGACCCCGGACGAACTCCGGGCGTTGTTCGGGGCCCTGAACGCAGCGACGTTCCTTTCCCGCGAACACGTCATCGGCATCGAACTTCTGCTCCTGACGATGTGCCGGAAGGGCGAACTCCTGAACGCCGAGTGGTCGCACGTCGATCTCGACGCCGCCGAATGGAGCGTGCCGGCCGCGCTGATGAAGGGCGGGAAAGCACACACCGTACCGCTATCTCCGCGCGCGGTCGAACTGTTCCGCGAACTCAAGGAGCGTGCGTGCGGATCACCCTTTGTCCTGCCGGCGATGCTTGGCCGTCGCGACAAGCCGATGGCCGAGAGCACGCTCAATTGGGCGATGAAGCAGATCACCCATCAGAGAGACGGGAAGGCGGCGCTGCTCACCATCCCGCACTTCACGTTGCACGACCTGCGGCGGACCGGGTCCACCCTGCTCAATGAAGCCGGCTTCAACGGGGACTGGGTCGAGTACTCGCTCGCCCATGCCATTCCTGGCGTTCGCGGAAAGTACGTGCGTGCGAAATGGCTCGCCGACCGGCGGGAGATGCTGAACTTTTGGGCCGACTTCCTCGACGGACTCAAGAACGGGAATGTGATCCCGCTGCGCGCCGGCAAGGCGGCATAGCCAAGTTCAAACAGCGCCGAAAGCGGCGAAATGGGGACCGGAAACGTCCCACCTACGTGACTACGGAGACCACCATGACGGCCGCAGCCGCAGCAACCGCCCTGTACGACCAGTTCGACCGTTCGCTCGCCCGCGTGCGGGCGGTTGTCGCCATTCAAGCCGCGGCCCTTGAGGGCGCGCCCGGGGCGATCCCTGACGGGACGCACTTCCACGTCGGGCAAATCGTCGAAGATCTGCTCGCAGAGGCGCAAGAGGCCGCGCAGGGGCTGTTCGAGGCTACCCGGACGATCGCGCCTGAGTCGGCCCCGTCAAGCGCCGACTGAGCAGCCATCGCTCACCATCGGCGGCGGACCGGCGGGACCGATCTACGACTGGACGACTTGATGGCACATGTCCCAAGGAGGAGGACCGCGCGCGACAAGTTCGGCCCGGACGAATTTGTCGGCCTGCTGGTGGACGTGATCAGCGGCGTGCTGCGCCCGAAAGGCGAACCGCGACAGCAGGACATCCTCGCCGCGACTGAGCGGGCGGCGCGCAGCGACGCTGACATGATCACCGCTCTCTCCCGGCTTAGTAGCGTCGCCGCCAGCGATCCCGCGCAAGCGAGGTCGATCCTGACTGCTTTCTTCGCTGCGCTCATTCAGGCGCGGACGCTGGTCGCACGGGTTCCTGTCAAGCCAAAACGGGGCCGCCCGAGGGAGTGGACCGATGACCTGCTGTCGGACCTCGATGCCCTGGTTGCCGGCGTGAAAGGCAAGGAGCGCAGCCGACAAACCGGCGACCGGATCAGGAACAACTTCGAGGCGATCGTCTACCTGATGCAAGATGCCGAGCGAATGGACGCTGGCCCGCGGACGAGCTACTGGAAGCTGGCACCGAAAGCGAAGACGTGGGCGACCCTGCTTTCGTCCTTCCGGGCGAGGAAGAAGGCCCGCCTGAAAAAACCCGACAATTGCTCGGAATAACCGGGAAGCATTCTCCTGTCTATTGATGGCTGGTGAGCGTCCGTAGGCGCTCAAAGATGGACCAGCCAGGAGAATGTAGTGGAAGCCTTACTTCGCCTTCCTCGGGTCATCGAGCGCACGGGTTGCTCGCGCTCCACGCTGCTGCGGCTGATCGCAGCGGATGAATTCCCGCATCCCGTCAAACTGGGCGCGCGCTCGATCGCGGGGCCGGCATCGGAAGTTGACGCCTGGGTCCGGGCCAGGATCTTGTCCGGCCGCAAGGGCATGGCCAAGGGCGCGCAGTGATGGCCCCGAAAAACAACGCCGCCGGCCTTCGCGGGACCGGCGGCGTCGAGGCTTCTGCAGAACCGTCCGCCACAGATAGTGCCAGCAGCCGCGGCCCCGCGCAACGCGACCGCCAGCCTCCGGCCTATCAAACCTATGCCGCCGACGATCTCGCTTCGGCGGCCTATTACACGCTGACCCTCGCCGAGCGGGGGCTCTACGACTCCATCCTGCGGGTGTGCTGGGTCGATGGCGCTGTGCCGCGTGCGGTCGAGGACCTTGCGCTGGCGGTCCGCCGCGCTATGGATGAGGTCGCAGAACATCTGACTGACCGCGTTCTTCGCCACTTCGTCGAGACTCTGGACGGACTGCTCCGAAACGAGGAGTTGGACCGTCAGCGATACCGACTGAACGCCCGTCGCGTCGCGCAGCAGCGGGGCGCCGAGACGACCAACGCCAAGCGCGACGGTAGCCGCGACGGTGAGCGCGACGGTGAGCGCGACGGTAAGCGCGACGGTAAGCGGTACGCGCCTGAACAGAACAGAACAGAACAGAAAGCAATTCCAGAAGAAGCCCTACTAGAGAAGATATCTCACGTGCGTGCGGGTGCGCGTGCGCGAGGCAACGGCGCGGCCGGGGTCGCAGCATGAAGCCCGTCCGCCTGATGAAGCCGCACCCGGCGGCGACATTGTTTCCGTTGTTGGGCGAAGCCGAGCTCTGCGAGTTAATTGCTGACATTGAGGCGCACGGTGTTCGGCAGCCCATCGTCCTCCACTGGGGGTTGGTGCTGGACGGCCGCAACCGCATCCGCGCGTGCGACCAGCTCGGGCTGGACCCGCCGTTCGTCGAGTACGAGGGCAACGATCCGGTCGGGTTCGTGATCTCGGTAAACCTGCGCCGCCGGCACCTGCACGACGGGGCGAGGGCGATCGTCGCGGCGAGATTGGCGACGCTTGCGCAGGGCAACCCGACCGGCGCCAATCAGCACGCCGGAGGAAAGCCGCCAATTGGCGGAATTCCTCCCGCCGGCACGGCGTCGCCTGCGCTGACGCTGACGCAGGATGAAGCCGCCGAACTTCTTGGCGTATCGCTACGCAACGTCCAGCGCGCTCGCGTAGTCATCGACCACGGCGACCCCGAGCTGGTTGCCGCGGTGGAGTGTAGCGAGGCGTCGCTCTCGGCTGCCGCCGCCGTGGCGAGCCTACCGGTCGACGAGCAGATCGACGCCGTCCGGTCGGGCAAGGTCGCTGCAGTGGCGAAGCGACTCCGCCGACCGGCGACCATCGTCGGCGAGGCTCGCCACGAACCCGAGGCCGCAGGAGGCGCTGGCGAGGGCTGGAAGCTACCCCCGGACCCAAGGCGACGCCGATCGCGCCACGGCGGGGCCATCCGTGAAGCCGGCGAGGCCGTCGGTCCAACGCTGCGCCACCAGCGAGGTCGAGCCAGTCGAACCCGAGGCGGAGGACTACGACGCGCGCGACGCCGAGATCGACGATCTGCGTGGGGCCCTCGATGCGTTGACCGGCCGCAACGCCGAGCTTGAGGCCGAGAACACCGCGCTGCGGGAGGCGATCGCGCTGGCGAAGCTGCCGGACGACGAGCGCACGACCGCCAATGCCGTGATCGCCGAGTTACGGATCGAGGTCGCGGGGCTGCGGAAGGAGCTTGCGACCGCCACGGCCGGGCTCAGGGCGACGACCGCGTCGCGGGATTTGCTGATGAGCGAGAGCGCAAGCTTGAAGCGGCAGTGCATGGCGAATCGAAGGGAGCTTGAGCGGTTGCGAAAGGAGGTGCAGAAGTGATCCTTCGCCCCTACCAAGAGCAGTCCATCGAATCGCTGCGCGGTCACTTGCGCGACGGCAAGCATCGCATCGTCCTTGCGGCCCCGACCGGAAGTGGGAAGTCGATCATGATTGTCGGCGCCAATATCACCGGCAGCGCCAGCAACGCACCGCCATAGCGAACCCCCTCGGCTGCCACGAACACCGGCGCCGCTTCCGGCAACGCCCCCATGCGCGCCAGCGCCCGCTCCGTGTGCCGTGCTACCGCCACCCCCCCGGCGCTGGCCGCCGCCCGCCGACTGCGCTCGCCCGGCCCCGACCGCGCCTGGACTGCACCCCGCTCCAACTCGCCCCGGTGGATCGCCAGCCGCACCGTCGCCTCGTTCACCCCGACTTCCTTTGCCGCTTGTCGAATTGAGCGCCCCGCGCGCAGCAACGCTTGCGCCTGGGCCCGCTTCTCCTCCGTGAAGCGATGCGGGCCGCGCGGACCACGCTTGCTCCCAACGACCCCCAGCAACCCCTCGGCCTTGACCTTCCGACTCCGCCGATACAGCGTCGTCCGATTGACGGCCAACGCTGCGCTGAGCTCCTCTTGCCGGGCCAGCCCCAACTCGATCATTTGCACCGCCGCCAAGCGCTGGCCGGCAGCGTCATGCGCACCGTGGACGAACACCGGAATGCCCGAGGCGAAGTAGGCGACTTTCTGGTCGTCGCGTACGATCGACAGCACCGCGTTGATCGCTTCGCCGTGACCCGGCTGGACCGGTAAGTGCAGTTGCGTTGGCATGGCCGTGCGTCCTCCACTGATGCGTTAATTATACCGCATCACGCACGAACCAACAAGCATTTCAAGCATTTATAGATGCATGTCAGGAGCCCTTAACTTCATCAGGTCGTCGCTGGCGCGGAAGCGCTTGAGCTTGATGTCGGGTGCCTCGAGTCGGGCAAGCGCCTTCTCCTTCAGCTCCAGGTTGGCCTCGACGTAGCGGTGCGTCGTGTTCGTACTCTCGTGGCCGAGCCACAGGGCGATGACGTTGAACGGCACGCCGCTTTGCAGCAGATGCATGGCGGTCGTATGGCAAGCTATGCGGCGACACGCGCTTGGTCTTCAGGCTCGGCTGCTCGACCGAGGCCCGGTCGACCGCGATCGCCAGTCGCTGTGCCACGTTGCACCGCGTCATCGAATGCCCGGATCGATTGGGCAGCAATGCCGCCGAACCGCGCAGATCGGGGTTGGCATGCAGCCAGGCGCGGATGGCTGCCGCGGTCGACTTCCACAGCGGCACCGAACGGTCCTTGCGGCCCTTGCCATGCAGATGAACGCAGGCCGCACCGCCCAGCACCACGTCGACGACGCGCACCCCGACGATCTCCGAGACGGGCGCCCCGGTGTTGTAGAGCAGGCTCAGCAGCAGGTGGTGGTCGCGTTGCGAGGTCCAATCGGTGCCAGGCTGTCCCAGCAAGGCGATCATCTCGGGCCGCGTCAGGTGGTCCAGCAGCGGCCGCTCGAAGCGCTTCATCGGGACGGCCATCACCTGTTCAGCATCGCGCCGACGCAGTGCCTGCCGGTCGTCCTCGACGTCGGCACGAATAACGAAGGCCTGCTCACGGACCCGCTCTACAACGGCCTGCACCGCAAGCGGCTCACCGGACCCGAGTACGACGAACTGATCGACGAGTTCATCCACGCGGCACAGCACGTGTTCCCCGGGGTCGTCATCCAGTTCGAGGACTTCGCCAACCACAACGCGTTCCGGCTGCTGAAGAAGTACCGCGATCGCATCTGCACGTTCGACGACGACATCCAGGGCACGGCTGCGGTGGCGCTCGCGGGACTGCTCTCGGCGCTGCGCGTCACCGGAGGCAGGCTCGCCGACCAGCGCGTGCTGTTCCTCGGCGCGGGCGAGGCGGCGACCGGCATCGCGGATCTCACCGCCGCGATGATCGGCACCTCGGGCGTCGATCTCGCCGCAGCGCGCACGCGCTGCTGGCTCATGGACTCGCACGGGCTCGTGGTCAGGAGCCGATCCGACCTCGCGGAGCACAAGGTTCCGTTCGCCCACGACCATGCGCCGGTCGCCGACTTCATCGGCGCGATCCGCGCGTTGAAGCCCACGGCGATCGTCGGCGTCGCCGCGGTCGGCGGCACCTTCACGCAGGAGGTCGTCGAGGAGATGACGCGCCTCAATGCGCGACCGATCGTGTTCGCGCTCTCCAATCCGACGTCGAAGTCCGAGTGCACGGCCGAGCAGGCGTACCAGTGGAGCGGCGGACGGGCGCTGTTCGCGTCCGGCAGCCCGTTCGACCCGGTCAGTATCGGCGGAAGGACGTTCGTGCCGAGGCAGGGCAACAATTCGTACATCTTCCCTGGCGGGGGACTGGGCGCGATTGCCGTCGGTTCGCAACGCGTCACCGACGAGATGTTCATGGCGGCGGCGCGCACGCTCGCCGACCAGGTGTCGCCGCAGGACCTCGAGCAGGGCAGCCTGTACCCGCCGCTGTCGCGGCTGCGCGCAGTCTCGGCGGCCATCGCCGCCGCCGCCGCCGACGTGGCCTACGCGCAGGGGCACGCCACGTTGCCCCGGCCGGCGAACCTGCTCGACCACGTGACCGAGCAGATGTACGAGCCCGACTACCCGTCGTTCGCCGGCTGACGGCCGACGCGAAGCCGTTCGCGCCGGGGGCTGACGTCGGTCACCCCCCCGGCGTGCGGCAGACGACTCCGGTCTGCCGCTTTGTCGCAGACCCCGGTTTCCTCGGGTTCCGCGACATCCGCTGCGGCAAGTGGGCTGCCGTCGGGGCTTCGAGAAGGCTGCCGGAAGCCCGCGACCTGCCTTACATGCTGATCACGCCCAGCCGGCGCAGCAGCCATTTCTCCGCCTCGACGGCGAGAAACTTGGCCAGGCCGAGGACGGTGATCAGCAGCCAGGATGCGGCGTCCAGCGCGGTGGTCTTGAACAGCTCCTGCATCGGCGGAGCATAGGTGAAAGCGAGCTGCAAGGCGATCAGGACCACGCTCGCCCAGAAGGCAATCCGATTGCCATAGAGCGTGTCGCGATGGAAGGCATGGGCGGTGAAGTGGCGCACATTGAAGAGATAGACCAGTTCGCCCACGACCAACATGTTCACCGCCGCCGTGCGCGCCGTTTCGATGCTGCTGCCGCGCTCGAGTTCCCAGTGGAAGACGGCGAAGGCGACCGCGATCATCAGCAAGCTGACATAGGCGATGCGCGCCAGCAGCACGCGGGTAATGAGCGGCTCGGAAGGCGGGCGCGGCGGCCGGCGCATCACACCCGCTTCGGCGGGCTCGAAGGCCAGTGCCAGGGCCAGCGTCACGGCGGTGACCATGTTCACCCACAGAATCTGCCCGGCGGTCACCGGCAGCGCCAGCCCGAGAAACACCGCGAGCAGGATGACGCCCGCCTCGCCGCCGTTGGTCGGCAGGATGAAGAGCAGGGACTTCTTGATGTTGTCGAACACGGCGCGCCCTTCGCGCACCGCGCGCCGCGATGGTGGCGAAGTTGTCGTCGGTGAGGACGAGGTCCGAAGCCTCGCGCGCGGCGTCGGTGCCGCGCCCGCCCATGGCGACGCCGATGTCGGCGGCCTTGAGGGCGGGGGCGTCGTTCACGCCATCGCCGGTCATCGCCACCAGCTCGCCCTGGGCCTGGAGCGCGGCCACCAGCCGCAGCTTGTGCTCGGGGCTGGCGCGGGCGATCACGTCGGTGCCACGCACGCGCATCGCCAGCGCCGACTCTTCCATTCCCTCCAGCGCCTGGCCGTCGACGGCGTGGGCAGCGTCGAGACCGAGGGCGCGCCCCACCGCGGCGGCGGTGACGACGTGGTCGCCGGTGATCATCTTGACCCGGATTCCGGCGCGGCGGCACGCCGCGACCGCGGCGACGGCCTCGGGTCGCGGCGGGTCGAGCATTCCCACCAGACCGAGCAGCGTGAAGCGGGGAAAGATGTCCTGCATGGCAAGGGCGGTCGTTCCCGCCGGCAGTTCGCAGCTTGCCAGCGCCAGCACGCGCTGTCCCTGCTCCGCCGCCTGCCCGACGCGTTCCTGCCATGCAGCGGCATCGACGGGACGGCCGTCGCCTTCCGTGACGCAGAGCTGGAGCACCCGCTCCGGCGCACCCTTCAGATAGACGAAGGCGTGGCCGGCGTGGTCGTGATGCAGCGTGGCCATGAAGCGGTAGGCGGAATCGAAGGGAATCTCGTCGATGCGCGGCGCGTTCGCAGCCTGCGCCGCAGGGTCGAGCCCCGCCTTCATGGCCAGGCTCAGCAGCGCGCCCTCGGTAGGATCGCCTGCCAGCGTCCAGCCGGCCACCTCGTCGTGGGCCAGGCGCGCGTCGTTGCACAGCAGGGCGCAGCGCGCCAGCCCCAGCAATCGGGCATCGCGCTGCGGGATCGACGATCTGGCCGTCGCGATGGAAACCGCCTTCCGGCGCGTAGCCGGCGCCGCTCACTTCGAGCGTGGCATCGGGCAGGAGCAGGCGCACCGCGGTCATTTCGTTGCGCGTCAGGGTGCCGGTCTTGTCGGAGCAGATCACCGTCACCGAGCCCAGCGCCTCCACCGCCGGCAGGCGGCGCACGATGGCACGGCTGCGGGCCATCACCGTGGTGCCGATGGCGAGCGTGATGGTGACGATGGCGGGCAGGCCCTCGGGTATTGCCGCCACCGCCAGCCCGACCACGGCGAGGAAGATGTCCAGCGTCGGCATGCCGACCGCGTAGCGGCCGTAGAAGAAAGTGAGCAATCCGACGCCGAGGATGAAGAGCGTGATCTGGCGCGCGAACTGGTCGAGCCGACGGGTGAGCGGCGTGGCGAGACCGGCGACCTCGCCCACCATTCGGCCGATGCGCCCGATCTCGGTGCCGCCGCCAGTCGCCACCACCACGCCGCGCCCCTGACCGGCGCCGACGGTGGTGCCGGAATAGGCCATGCAGGCGCGGTCGCCGATCGACGTGTTCTCCGCCACCGGGGCGGGGCTCTTTTCCACGTCCAGCGACTCGCCGGTGAGCGCCGCCTCGCTGATGCGCAGGTTGCGCGCCTGGATGAGGCGTAGGTCCGCCGGCACGCGGGCGCCGGGCTCCAGCAGCACGATGTCTCCCGGCACCAGGTCCGCCGCCTCGATCTCGTGGCGCTCGCCGCTGCGCAGCACTGCGGCATGGGTGGCGAGCATCGCCCGCACCGCCTCCAGGGCGCGCTCCGCCTTGCCCTCCTGGACGAAGCCGATGGCGGCGTTGATCACGACCACACCGAGGATGACCGCGGCATCGACGTGGTCCTCCAGCCACAGTGTCACCACGGCCGCTGCCAGCAGGACGTAGATCAGCGGATTGTGGAACTGCAGCAAGAAACGCAGCAGCGGTCCGCGCCGCCGCGGCGGCGGCAGCAGGTTGGGGCCGTGGACCGCGAGCCGCTGCCGCGCCTCGGCGAAAGTCAGTCCCTGGAGGGCGCCTCCCACGTGCTGCAGCACCGCGTCCGGCGCCAGGGTATGCCACGGGGCGCCAGGAGATCCTCGGATCGTGGTCATCGCGGTTCCGGGCGGGCGGTTCGCGTTGTGACTCACTTGCTCGCTCCTCGTCAATCGACCTGATACCGCAACATGCCGTTCTTGATCGAACGTCCTGCCTTCGCCGACGCGGGCGCGGAATTCCCTCGAGGATACACCGGGCTGCCCTACGGTTCCTTGGCAGCTTCGGGGGGCGGGCTGATCGCAGCCACGACCTGGCGGCGCTCAGTGGTGCAGCGTCGATTCGGGCCTGCCGTCTTCGGAAACGGTCGTCACCTTCACGGCGTGCTGCCGGCGCATGACCTCGCGCACCACGTCGGAGGAGAGCAGCTTCATCCAGCGCACGTGGGGAAGGGGCAGGACGATCTCGTCGCATTCCAGGCGCTCCGCCTGGTCGAGGATCTCGAACACGATATCGCCCTCGCGAAAGATCGGCCGGACCGGGATTCCGGCCTCGGCCAGGTCGCGGGCGGCGTCCTCAAGGATCTGGCTGCCGGTCCCGGCCTGAAAACACGCGATCTCGGCATCGGTCCAGGAGCGTCGCACTTCCCACGCGGTCACCGGTTCCGCAACGTGGATCAGCACCGCCGAGACCGGCACCCCGGCTTCCTTCAGGCGCAGGGCATAGCGGATCGCCCAGCGTGACCTCGGCGTAGCATCCACTGGAATCAGCAGGCGTCGCTGGCGGATTGCGCTCACTTTGGCAGCGGAACGTTCACAGGTAGAAGCATGCATGGCACGAGACCTCCTTCCGGGGCAGCGCCTATCCGAGCCCGCGGCGCTGATGACGATGGCGGACCTCCGCACCCAACCCGCGACGGGTTCGACGCAGATAGAGCGGCCCCACGATCAGCGCCAGCAGGACGAGGGCGAGGAGAAACTGGAGTGCGAACACCGCGAGCGCCGCCGTGCCCGTTGAAGGCGGCCAGCCCAGCTGGAGCAGCCAGGCGACCAGCCCGGCGCCGCAGACGATTCCTGTCCATTCCAGGGTATCGAACTCGGCCGATCGCGCCTTGCGCAGCGCCTCGTCCCACTCCTGGGCCGGCAGCAGCCTCAGCGGCGGGTAAAGCAGCGCAAGCACGTGGCGGCGGAACCGGTCCGTGCCCGGGCGTGGCGACTCGTCCCTCGGCACCATCGAGTCACCCGCCGCTCAGAGCCCGGGGGTGAAACTGCAGTGCGGCCGGATCGCTGCGTTGCTCACTCGCTTTCTCCTCGCCGATCCACTTCATATCCGTCGTCGGTCACGTCGATCGCGCCCTGCGCCGCGGCCGCTCGCACCGTCCTCGTCGCGGGCTCTCAGCCCAGGTAGTACAGCGCGAGATAGCCCACCAGCATGACCATGACCCAGAGGGCCATGCTGCCAGTAGGCCAGGTGCGCACCAGAAAGCCCTGCGGCCTGCGCTGGCGCGCCAACCCGGACAGGGCCTCACGGCCTGCACGGCCGAGCGCAGCGCTCGTGGCCGCCGACACCGAGCCGATGGCCGCCCCGATACGGTGGGCGGCTGCCGGTAGCAGCACGCGATAAACCCAGTCGAAATCGAGGTTGATGGAGCGCAATTCCGGCGGATAGATGCGTGTCCACATCAGCACGGAGAAAGCCAGTGCCGAGAACATCAGGAGCTGCAGTTGCGCCAGCACGTGGCGAACTCGTATAGGGAGCGTAGTCGACCGGATAGGGCAGCAGGGCATACAGCGGGCCGGGCAGCACGCCGATGCCGATGCACAGGAAGCCGCGATGCCCATCGCGACCAGCATGTTCGTGGGCGCTTCCGCGCAGCGCTTGCCGGAATCGTGCGCGAAGAAGGCGAAGTAGGGTATCTTGATGCCGGAGTGGTGGAACACGCCGGCCGAGGCGAACAGCAGCACGAGCCAGGTGATGAGACAGGACTCGTCGCCGGCGGCCGAGATGATCATCGACTTGGTGACGAAGCCGGAGAACAGCGGCAACGCCGGAAATCGAGGCGGCGCCGACGATGCAGAATGCCGTGGTCAGCGGCATCGACTTGTAGAGTCCGCCGAGCTCGGAGCCCTTGACGGTGCCGACCCGGTAGAGCACCGCGCCCATCGACATGAACAGCAACGCCTTGTAGAGAATGTGTGCGAAGGCGTGCGCCGCGGCGCCGTTGAGCGAGAGTTCGGTGCCGATGCCGATGCCGACCACCATGAAGCCGAGCTGGTTGTTGAGGCTGTAGGCCAGCACCTTGCGCAGATCGTTTTCGATCACCGCGTAGAAGATCGGGAACGCCGTCATCAGCGCGCCGATGGAGATCAGCATTTCCGTGCCGGCGAAGCCGCGCGCCAGTGCATAGACGGCGAGCTTGGTGGTGAAAGCCGAGAGAAACACCGCGCCGACTTCGGTGGCCTCCGGGTAGGCGTCCTGCAGCCAGTTATGCAACAAGGGGAAGGCGCACTTGATGCCGAAGGCGAGGAAGATCAGCCAGCCGCCTGGCGCGTCGAGGCCGATGTGGTCGAAGGCGAGCGAACCGGTGTGCTGCCACTGGAGCAGATCGCCGGAGAACAGCAGCATGCCGGAGGCGACCTGGATGATCGAGTAGCGCATGCCGGCCCGGTAGGCGGCTGCTTGGCGCCGGCCCAGACGAGGAACACCGAGCTGACGGCCGTCAGTTCCCAGAAGACGAACAGCGTCATCAGGTCGCCCGCGAACACGGCGCCGATGGCGCTGCCGGCGTAGAGGAAGCCGGCGGTCGCCTGCAGCGGCGAACGCACTTGCACGGCATAGATGGCCGAGATCAACGTCGCGATCATGAAGATCCTAACCGAACACCACGCTCAGCGATCGACGCGCAGCGTCACCAGTTGCTGACCGATAAACTGCACGACGCCGAAATCGCCCGTCGACAATTGGCGCGCAGATGGGCGAGCCCGAGCAGCGGCAGCAGCAACGTGTAGATGGCGCGCAGCCGGCCGGGCAGCAGAGGGATCAGCAGGCCGCCGGCGATCAGCGTCAGGCCGGGCGATATCACAGCGACCGTCATAGTAATTTTCCGGCCGGATCAGCACACGCCGCAGCAGCTTCGCCGCCAGCACCAGCGCGACGCAGGCGAACAGCCCATAGAAGCCATGAAAGCCGAAGACGTGCTCGATCTCGACTTCGCCGTGCTTGTCGACGAACAGCTCCGCCAACAGCAGCAGGCCGCACGCTACCCATACCGAGTAATAGATCTTGCGGACGTTCTCGGCCCGATCGAGCCAGCTTTGCGGTTCGTTCGCTTGCGGCGGATTCATGGCGAGGTCGCTCCGGCAACATCCTCCGCGAGGCGCAGGGCAATATCGGGGAAGAAGAACATCGCAGTCGTCAATGTGGCTGTGAGCGCAACGGCGATGACGATCGGCAGGGGAGCCTCGCCGTGCGGATGATGCTCGGCCCCTTCGGACAGCGGACGGAAGAAGGCGCGATGCACGATCGGCAGGAAGTAGGCGGCGTTCAGAAGCGTGCTGCCGATCATCACGGCGGCAACGAAGACGTTCTGCGTAGCCCAGGCACCGGACATGATGAACCACTTGCTGATGAAGCCGGCGAAAGGTGGCATGCCAATCAGCGACAGCGCGCCGACCATGAAAGCCGCCATGGTCCAGGGCATGCGCCGGCCGATGCCGTCGAGCTGGCTCACTTCGGTCTTGTGAGCCGCGGTGTAGATCGAGCCGGCGGCGAAGAACAGCGTGATTTTGCCCAGGGCATGGGCGGCGATATGCAGGGCGGCGCCGACGATGGACAGCGGTGCGAGGATGGCTGCGGCGAGGATGACGTAGGAGAGCTGACTGACCGTCGAATAGGCCAGCCGGCGCTTGAGATTGTCGGCGCGCAGCGCCACCACCGACGCTGCGAGAATGGTGAAGCCTGCGATGGCCATCAACCAGTCGGTCGAGCCGGCAAGCTGGTCCAGACCAAAGATGTAGACGATCACCTTGACCACCGAGAACACGCCGGCCTTGACCACCGCCACCGCGTGCAGCAGGGCCGAGACCGGCGTCGGCGCCACCATGGCGCCCGGCAGCCAGCGGTGGAAGGGCATCAGCGCCGCCTTGCCGATGCCGAACATGAACAGCGCCAGCAGCGCGAGCTTCCCGAGGGTCCCAGGTCCGAAGCCAGAATGCCGCCGGGCCGAAACTCGGTGGTTCCGGCGAAATACCAGGTGAGGGCCAGCGCGGGGAGCAGGAACAGCACAGAGGTGCCCAGCAGCAGCCCGATGTACACCCGGCCGCCCATTCGCGCCTTGTCGGTGCCGTGGTGAGCCACCAGGGGATAGGTCACCAGTGTCAGCAGCTCGTAGTAGAGAAACAGGGTGATCAGGTTGCCGGCGAAGGCGATGCCCACGGCCGCCGCCAGCGCCAGGGCGAAGCAGACGTAGAAGCGGGTCTGGTGCGCCTCGCCGTTGCCGCGCATGTAACCGATGGAATAGATGGAGTTGACGATCCACAGGCCCGACGCGATCAACGCGAACAGCATGCCGAGGGGTTCGACCCGGAAGGCCACCGGCAGGCCCGGGATCGGCTCCAGCAGGCGGACCTCCGGACGCCCCCCCGCCAGCACCTCGGGCAGCAGGCGACGACGCACGCGAACAGCGTGGCGGCGGTGGCGAGGGTCACCGTCTCGCGCAGGTTGGGGCGGCTGCCGGCCAGCGCGATGCCGACGGCACCCGCGGCGGGCAGCGCCAGGGCGGCGAGGACGAGCGACGCGCCGGTCACCGCTGAAGCCCCAGGAGCATGGCCGCCGCCGAACTCGCCGAGCCGACGCTGACCGAAGTTTCCAGGCCAAAATACACTGTCGCCGCCGCCAGCAGCCAGGCAGGCAGCAGCAGGGCTGCGGGCGCTTCGGGGTGCTGGGCCAGCTCGGCGCGCGGCGCGCGAAAATAGGCGAACTCGACGAAGCGCCACACGTAGGCGATGGCGAGCAGGGAACTGGCGACGATGGCGGCCACCACCCACCACTGCCCCTTCTCCAGGGCCGCGAGCATCAGGTACCACTTGCTCACGAAGCCGGCTGTCCCCGGCACGCCGATCAGGCCCAGGCCGCACAGGACGATGCCCACCGAAGTCCAGGGCATCACCCGGCCGATGCCGGCGAGCCGGGCGAGGCTCGCGCCGCCGAACACGGCCACCGCGCCGCCGATGAGCAGGAACGCCGCGCCCTTGGTCAGCGCGTGGTTGAACAGGTGGACGATGGCCGCCGTCATGCCGGTGACCGAGTCGAAGGACAGGCCCAGCGTGATGTAGCCGATCTGCCCCACGCTGGAATAGGCAAACAGGCGCTTCAGGTTGTCCTGGAAGATCGCGATCGCCGAGGCGGCAAACATCGCCGCGAGGGACAGGCCGAGCATGATCTCCGGCAGCGGCAGGCGGTGGAACACCAGGTTCTCGCCAAACACGGAGAAGTAGAAACGGATCAGGACGTACACCGAGACCTTGGTGGCGGTGGCGGCGAGGAAGGCGGACACCGCCGAGGGCGCGTAGGTGTACGCGTTGGGCAGCCACTGGTGCAGCGGGAACAGCGCGAGCTTGAGCGAGATGCCCACCGTGATGAAGGCAAGCGCCGCCAGCACCGGGCGCGAACTCCTGACTTCGGACAGTCGACCGGCCATGTCGGCGAGATTGAGCGTGCCCGTCATCAGGTAGAGCAGGCCGACACCGATGACGAAGAAGGTGGCGCCGATCGTGCCCATGATGAGGTACTGGTAGGCCGCCACCAGGGCGCGCCGGTCCCGCCCCAAGGCGATCAGCACGTAGGTCGCAAGCGACGAGATCTCCAGGAACACAAAGACGTTGAACGCGTCGCCGGTGACGACGATGCCCAGCAGCCCCGTGAGACACAGTGCGAACATGGCGTAGAACAAGTAATGCCGGTCGCGAGGCAACTCGCGCTCGACGCTCGCGCGGCAGTAGGGCAGGACCAGCGCAGCCATGCCGCTCACCAGCAGCAGGATGAAGCTCGACAGCCGATCTACCCGGTACTCGATGCCCCAGGGCGGCGCCCAACTGCCCATGGCATAGGAGATCGGCGCCGGGTCGGCGCCCGTGCGCAGCCACAGGGCGATCGCTACGGCGAAGGCCAGCCACGCCGCGGCGGTCGTGACGACGAAGGCAGCGCCGCCGCGGCGCGCCAGCACCGCCAGCGGCGCGCTGACCAGCGGAATCACCACCTGGAGGGCGGGCAGATGCAGGGCGATGCTCACGCCCGGTTCCCCGTTCTGGGATTGGCGTCCGAGGCGAGGATCTCGTCCTCTTCGATCGTGTCGTACGCTTCGCGGATGCGCACCACCAGGGCCAGGCCGAGGGCCAGCGTGGCGACGCCAACGACGATCGCGGTCAAGATCAGCACGTGGGGCAGCGGGTTGGAATAGACCTTGTGGCCTTCCGCCAGGATCGGCGCCGTGCCGCCGATCAACTTGCCGGGGGCGATGTAGAGCAGGTACACGGAGGTCTGGAAAATGCTCAGACCCACCAGCTTCTTCATCAGGTTGCCGCGGGCGACGACGATGTACAGCCCCGTCATCATCAGGAAGACCGTGGCCGCGTAGCTGAAGTGTCCCGCGATGCTCACTCGGGATCCCTGCCCCGGCCGGCGAACATGTAGAAGACCTTGATCATTACCCCCGAGACCGTGACCGCCACGCCGACCTCGACCAAGAAGATGCCGCGGTGCTGGCCGTGGCTCGGCTCGCGCGCCAGGACGAAGTAGTCCAGGTAGTTGCCACCCAGCAGCAGGCCGGCGACACCGACCCCGGCGAAGATCAGGACGCCCGACGCAAGCATGGTTTCCGCCAGCCGCTCGGAAACCACCCTGCGCGCCGTATCCAGGCCGACGATGACCGCGTAGAGGATGAGGGCGGCGGCGGCGATGACTCCGGCCTGGAAGCCACCTCCCGGACCGTATTCGCCATGAAACTGGACGTAGAGCGCGAACAGCAGGACGAACGGGATGAGCAGCTTGGCGATCACCCGCAGGACGAGATCCCGTCTCACCGCCGCGTCTCCCCGGCGTCCTTGCGCCGGCGCCGGCGCAGCAGGGCGACGACGCCGGCGCCGGCGGTGAACACCACCGTCGTCTCGCCCAGGGTGTCGTAGCCGCGATAGCTCGCCAGCACCGCCGTCACCACGTTCGGAATCCCGGTCTCGCGCTCTACGTCCTTCAGGTAGCGGGGTGCGACATGGGAGTGGATCGGCGCCTGGGGATCGGAGAAGGCCGGCAGGCCGAGGCTGCCGTAGACCAGCAGCGCGCCCGTCGCGGCGGCGACCGTGAGAGGCAACCAGGGCCGGTGAGCGGCCTTGGCCTCCTCGCTGCGGCAAAGGTGCAGCGCCGCCAGCATCAGCACCGTGGAAATTCCGGCGCCCACCGCTGCCTCCGTCATGGCGACGTCGACGGCGTCGAGCGCCACCAGCACGGTCGCCATCAGGAAGCTGTAGATGCCACCCAGAACGATCACGGAGAACAGGTTGCGGGTGCGGGCCAGCACCACGACCGTCACGGCCATCAGCACCAGCAGCAGGTTGATGATCAGGGCTTCGACGTCGGCTCCTCCCGGGCAAGCAGCGGACGCAGCCCGCGCACCATGCCGGCGCGGGCCAGGGCATGGGTGGCGGTGGGGCTGACGAAGAGGACCAGCAGGCCGATCAGCAGCAGCTTGGCCCCCACCAGCGTGAAGCCGGCCTGCAGCAGCAGGCCCAGCAGGATCAAGCCGGCGCCCAGGCTCTCGGTCACGCTGGCGGCGTGCACGCGCGTGTAGAAGTCCGGCATGCGGATCAGGCCGATGCCGCCCACGAGGCAGAAGAAGCCGCCCAGGCTCAGGCTGATCCAGCTCGTGACGTCGAGGATCACGCTCACCGCATGCCCTCCGTTCCCTCTTCGGACGAATCGCCGAGACCGCCGCGGCGGAAGAACTTCAGCACGGCGATGGTTCCCACCACGTTCAGCAGACCGTAGACGAGGGCGAGGTCGAGGAACTCCGGGCGGCCGGCAAGAAAGCCGATCACCGCCAGCAGCAGCATGGTGCAGGTGCCGATGGTGTTGGCGGCCTGGAGGCGGTCGAAAACGGTGGGGCCGAGCGCCGCGCGGGCGAGGGCCAGGACGACGGTGGCCAGCAGCGCGGCGGTGGCGGCGGCGAACACGCTCAGCGCTCCATCCCGGCGACGCGGCGGTCCATCTCGCTGCCGGCGAGGCCGGCGGCGTTCTCGCGCGTCAGCGCGTGGACCAGGAAGTGGTCCTTTTCCACCTCGACCGAGATCGTCCCCGGCGTCAGCGTAATGGAATTGGCGTGGATCACCAGTCCCAGGTCGGTCGCCTGGCTCGGTTTGAACCGGACCAGCGTCGGGCTGATGGGAAGGCGCGGATGGAGAATGCGCTTGCTCACGTCCCAGCCGGACTTGACCATCTCCTTGACCAGCCAGGGCAAGTAAAGAGCGGTGGCGCGCCAGTCCAGGCGGATCGGATGCCCTTCGCGGTCGATGACGTCCGTCCGTCGCGAGAACACGACGACCGCGACCGCGCAAGCCAATCCGGCGGACATCAGGAAAGCCGTGAAGTACCCTGACAACAGCAGCCAGAAGAGATACAGGACGCTGACCATGCCGATCGAACGCAACATCGCGCCATGTCCTTCCGGGAATTGCCCGCCGCCCACCGCAGCGTGAGAGAAATGCTAGCCAGTTCGCGCGGGCACGAAAATTCGGGATTGCCCGTACGGGCTGTTGCAGGCGGCTCGCGGCATCACCGCGATAAGACCGATGGGAAGCAGGACAATAAGGGCTTCCCGTAAGTAACCGGGCGAATACCCCCATCGGGTCTGGTCGTGGACAATCGTAGAGAACGAGAAACGCTGGAGCTGTGCACCACCGTGATGCCCGCGCGCGCCATGGGCCTGGCCGATGCAGCTGTCCTCTTTTTCGGCTATCTGATCCTCGACTGGGCGAGCTACTTCCACCCGCTGCTCGGACTCAACATCACCCCATGGAATCCCGCGCCGGCCCTTGGCCTCGTGTTCATGCTGCGTTTCGGCTGGCGCGCGGTGGCGGTGATGGCGCTCGCCATCTTCGCCGGCGAGCGGTGGATACGGAACTACCCGGACTCCGTCGCATCGGGGCTCTTGATCGCGGCGCTGGTCTCCACAGGCTACGGCCTGATCGGCGAAGCATTGCGGAGGCGCTTCCGGCCCGGCGAGATCTTTGCCGGCAGACACTGGCTCACCGGATGGTTTGCGCTGGTGGTCGTGGGCACTCTGCTCAACACGGCGCTTTTCATCGGCGCCCTCGTTGCACTCGACCTGCTTCCGCCCTCGGCGTGGCGCCAGGCACTTGCACGGTTCTGGATCGGCGACGGCGTCGGCATCCTCGTTTCCATGCCCGTATTCTGGCTGCTCACCGACTCGGGAGGACGATCGGTGCTGTGGAGCATTGCGCGCCGGGCGGAGACCCTCGCCACGGCCGTGACCGGCGTGGCAGCGCTGTGGATCGTCTTTGGCGCTGGCACCGATCTGAACTTCAAGTATTTCTACCTGCTGTTCCTCCCCGTGGTGTGGAGCGCCGCCCGGCAAGGCCTGGCCGGCGCCGTGCTGATGGCTGCGTTGACCCAGGTCGGCATCGTCATCGGGCTAAGACAGGTGGGAGTCTCGCCCGTCACCGCATTCGAGATCCAGACCATGACGGTGGCGCTGGCGATGCTCGTCTTCTTCGTCGGCGTGGTGGTGGATGAACAGAAGCGCATGAGCAGCGATTTCCGGCAAACGCTGCGTCTGGCCGCCGCGGGCGAGATGGCAGGCGCGCTGGCGCACGAGCTCAACCAGCCTCTGACGGCGCTCTCCGCCTACGGTTCGGCCTGCGAGACGCTGCTCGCGCGCGGAGAATCCGGGGAGCGCTTGCGCGAGGCGGTGCGGGGAATGATCGCGGAATCAATGCGCGCCGGAGAAGTCGTCCGGCGCTTGAGGGAGTTCTTTCGCACCGGATCGACCCGGCTGGAGCCGCTGCGCCTGGACGAGATCGTCGCATCAGCGACGGCGCCCTTCGCGCGGCGCGCTGCCCAGGCCGGAATCCGCTTCGACGTCGAGCCGGTTCCGCATTGCACGCTCCTTGCCGATCGCATGCAGATCGAGGTGGTGATCCGCAACCTGCTGGCCAACGCCTTCGAGGCGGTCTGCGTCCCGGCGGCGAGAGCGCCGGTGGTGCGGCTTTCTGCCCGGGTGCAAGCTCCCGGACAAGTGACGCTGCGGGTCGAGGACAGCGGCCCCGGACTCGAGGCGGGCGGGGCCGAGCGCTTGTTCGAGCCCTTCCACTCGACCAAACCAAGCGGCCTGGGTCTTGGGCTCGCCATCAGCCGCGCCATTGCCGAAGTCCATGGAGGAACCCTGACGGCCGAAGAGGGAGACCACACCGCCTTCGCCCTGACGCTGCCGACCGAGGAGGAGATGCCCGATGCCCGAGCATGAGTTCACCGTCTTCATCGTCGACGACGACGCATCGGTGCGGGACGCTCTGGGTCTCATGCTGGGTGTGCGCGGCTACCGCATCGCGCTGTTCGGCGACGCAGAGAGCTTCCTGCGGGCGTTCCACCGCGATCTTCGCGGCTGCCTGCTTCTCGACATCCGCATGCCGGGCATGGACGGGCTCAGCCTGCAACGTGATCTTCTGGAGCGCGGCTCGACGCTGCCGGTGATCGTGATGACCGGTCACGGAGACGTCGACTCCGCGCGCAGCGCCTTCCGGGCGCGGGCCATCGACTTCATCGAGAAGCCCCTGGACCAGGACAAGCTGCTGGCGGTCATCGAGGAAGCGTGCGCGCGCCAGGCCGCGCTGCTGGAGGACCGCCATCGCAACGCGGGCTTCCAGGCGTTGCTGTCGACCCTGACACCGCGGGAGCGGGAGGTACTGGTGCTCGTGGTGGAAGGACGCCACAACCAGGAGATCGCTCATAGGCTCGGCATCAGTCCACGGACCGTCGAGGTCCACAAGGCGCGGGTGCTTCAGAAGCTGCGGGTCGACAATCTGGCCCAACTGGTGCGACTCAGCGTGGGGGCAACCGATCACCCGGGCCAGCAGTAGGGCTCGGTGCGGCGATGCAGCTGATCTGGTTTGTCTCCCCGCGGCCAAGCGCCGCCGCCGCCGTCGTTGGCGCGTTTGCCATGGTGCTGGCGGCAACGGCCAGCGGCTGACCGGCCGCTGCCTGCGGGGATCCTGCGGTGGTCCGAAGTCATCGGGACCGGATGGCAGGCCGGTCGACTGCGTCGGCGGCCCCGATCGCGACCAGCCGGCGCACAGAGCAACGGGAACAGGTCGAGCAGCTGCGGACGCAGCCTGGCTCTACAGCGCGAACACGCGCCGCGCGTTGCCGCCGAGGAAGAGCTCGCGGGCTTCCGGGTCCAGCCCCAGCGACGGATAGTAACTCCAACGCCCCTGTCGCGACGCCGGGAGTAGCGTAACACGTCTCGACCTGCCTCGATCGACGGGAAGCTCCCGTGATGAGGGGTCGCTGCGGGACCTGGAGAGTCCCGAGGGCGGGCGCTGCGTGAGCGTCAGGGAGTGCGCAGCGCGGCCCGGTGGCCGCGAGCATGCGCCTGCCCGCCGTCGCGCCCGGGGGGCAGTCGACGGTCGGGGTTACCAAGCGACGCGTTGTCGCGCCAAGATAAGCTTGGCGCATCTTGCTGGGTGAAAGTCCCGGCCGGGAAAGGGTTAACCACCCACCCGTATCGAGTGTTGCGCCTGCGGCGGAGTCGGGGGCAGTTAGCCCTGGCGAACAAGGCAGGCGAAGCGTACACAGAGAATCCTGCAGGCCGTAGGGGTCACCGCGGACCCTGAAAGCTGGTACAGCTTCGAAATAGCCATTGCGGACGGCCAGGGTTTCAGTTGTCCTGAAGCCAACACGAAGCACCCGCCATGGTGAGGGTGTGGAGGTCCGTCGGAGTCCTCAGGCTGTGGCATGCAGGAATAGATGCGTCGAAGAACTTGGGAGGTCCCTTTGGTTCCTGGCTGCGGGAAGGCCGACGTAAGGCATACGGGTATTGAGACACGTAAGGGGAAACCCCGACACAGAATTATCCCGGAGCCTAAGCGGCGCAACTGGAAGGCAGAGCAGGTAGGCGGAGGAGTATCGTGAAAGGGAAAGCCCGCCGGATGCCGAAGGGGAGTCGTATCAAGCGTAGTACTCAGAGCGTGGGAAAGCCACGTACAGGGGGAAGGACTTGACGGAAGTACGCAGCTTGCAAAGGAAACTCGTGCCGGACAATGTAGGGCCGGACAACATGAGCCAACCTCACTGCAGGGAATAGCCCATTGCATCGCGGAGGCGAGTACGACCGAGGAACCCGGTGCACAAAACTGCACGCCGGGGTCTGTGCGGGGGGCCATCCGAGAGGGTGGTTCCTACCGCGGAATCGAACTCGAACTCCGGTGCCGGCTGGGCGAGGGGGTCGCCCCCGCCGGCTCCAGCAGCGGGTAGGTCCGGGAGCGGCGGGCCGCGGGCCGGCGCGACGCGCGGTGGCGCGGTGGGCTCGCCGAGGTGCGCAAGAATCCGGTGCCCGGTCGGCGCTTCGATGATGAAGGCGATGATCCGCATTTCAGCGCCACAAAGGGTACACACCAAGGGGAACACTTCGTAGATGCGGGCGAGCAGCAGCGCCCAGGTGTTGCGGGCAGCGCGCGCTGGGGCGGCTTCGGCGGCGGGTGGATCTGGCGGGGGTGTCGGTGGCGGCGGCGCAGCGGCTGGGGCGAGCGCGGTGACGGCGGCGCGCAGGGGCGCGTTGGGTGCCAACACGCCGTAGTAGCGGTGGCGGTGGGCCCGCGGCGGCGGGACGAGTGCGGCGAGGCGGTCGAGTAACTGCAGCGGGGTGAGGCGCAGCGTTCCGGTGCTGCCGGGACCGGAGGGAGGTGCTTCGTAGAGCAGGTGCTCGGGGTCAAGTTCGTGCAGCCGGTCCAAGGCGAACGGTGGCCGGGCGCAATAGCGCAACAGGCGCTCACGCGCAACAGGCGCTCACGTCCGGCACGGTCAGCGGCCGCGATGCGCACCGAGGCGTCGACGGAGAAACCGCCGCCGTGTTCCCATTGCGCCATTGCCTGTGCGTCGTCCTCCGGCAGCAGGCCGCGGCGCTCGAACCCGCGCAACATTCGCCGGCGCACCAACTGCTGCACCTCAAGCGACGGCGTTGGCATCGAGGTCGCTGGCGGCATGGAAGACCAACCCGTCCGCAGCGGAGTCGAACACACCGTCGATGACGACACAGTGAAAATGCAAAGGGTGTGGCTCTTTTTGAACGGTCCAAGAAGGGGGCCCGACGGAGTCATTTCACGCGCCGCAGCACAGGGCGCCCGCGGGTTTGCACCGGCACGACATCGCCATCGGCATAGAGCGCGACGTGATTGCGCTGGTACTCCTGCGCCACGTGATAGTTCCAGTACTCGGCGAAATCCCCGCTGCAGCGTAGCGCGCGCAGACGCAGCACCGCCTCCGCGCCGTGCAGACTCCAGCGTGCGGCACCGTCCATGCGCTCGCACACCAGATGTCGGCAGGCACCCTCGATCACCGCGGTGCCAATCGGCAGTCCCGCCGCCAGGTACGCGTCATAGCGCATGTGCCGCTGGTGGTTCAGCAGGTAACGGGCCGCCTCATCCACCGGCTTGCGCTGCGCGGCGGACAGTCTGCGCAGGGTGGCACTGCGGCGCATGCCCGCCGCCACCGTGGCGGCCTTGCCGCGCAAGACGTGGCCCAGCCGCTCGCCCACCCACTGCTCGCGCTCCCGGCTCGTCTCGGCGTGAAACGCCAGCGCCGCCGACCACAGGTATTCGCAGACGTGGATGATGTCCAGCACGATGGTCAGCTTCACCTCGTGCTTGCGCGCCAGGGCCGTGAGCAACTTGAGTTGGGTGTCGTTGCCGTCGACCAGACCCACCCAGGTCTTCTGCCGCTCGGGGTCGCGGCGCAGGCCCTCGCAGAAGGCTTCCTCGAGCACGGCCTCCGGACTCTGCGCCAAGCTTGCCCACACCCGCTTGTGCTCCACCGGCGGGCGCGGCGGCGCCGGTTCGTGCCACGGCGCCAGGCTGCGGACCACCTGCTCGGGGGTGCGCACATACGGCGCCACCGTATAGACTGCCGCCACCGTGGCCATGCGCTTGCGGTTGCGCTTCTCGCCCTTGGACAGCCGCTGGGCGAGCTTGTGCGGCGGCCCCTGCGCGGCCTTTTTGCGTGTCGGCGCGCGCAGGTCACGCGGCAGCATCACCACCCCCTTGCCGTCGGCGCTGAGCGCCAGGATCGAACCGCTGGGGGCTGCAGCCGGGGGACTGCGCTGCGCATAGAAGGCATCGAAGTCCACCGCCGCGTTGTGCACCAGTTCCTCGACCTGGCGCTTGCCCATGGTCTTGCCCGTCTGCTGCGCCAACGCCTCCACGGTCGCGGCGAAGGAAACCTGGGCGGCCTGTTCGGCGGCCAGCCGGCGCACCCCCAGCGAGTACTCCCCGGTCGGCAGGTTGAGCTGCGCATCCAGCGGGTGCAGGCTCGCCACCCCGGCCGCCCCGTAGCCCAGCCGGACGACCCGGACCGCACCGAACACCGTCGACAGCCCCCGCTCGTGCAGCCGCGGTGCAGTGCGCGGCACGGCGTCGGCCCCGCGCACCGGTCCGGCCGCCGGCCCCGGCCCGCGGCTGTCCACATGCGCCTGGAACAACACTCGCAGCAGCTCCCGACCCCGCGCGTTGAGCACTGCTTCCAGCTCGCTGTGGCTGAGCTCCCGGCTCTCCCCGCTGCGCAGGAACGTGAGCAGTTCGGCAAACTCGTCCTGGGCCATGGCAAACGCGTCCTCCTCCACCCGGTTCAGCGCCGCTGCCGTCATGGCTGCACCCGCAGCCGCGGCGCGGCATCAGCCACCAGCGGGTAGACCCACACCGCCTTGGGCGCGGCCCCCGCGCGCTGGTGCGCCCGGTCCATGCGCCCGCGCCCGGCCGTCTCCCCCAGCCGGAGCCAGTTCGCCGCCCGGTAACAGTGACCGCGGTAGCGACGCTCGTCGACCAAGGTCTCCACCAAGAGCGGCTCCACCCCGTAGCAGGCCGGCCAGTCCTGGCGTAGCCGCCGCAGTGCGCGCGACAGCACGAGGCTGGCCAGGTTGGCAATGTGCACCCAGGGCAGAATCAGAAACCGGCTCTGGTTGACCACCCGCTGCAGATTGGCGCGCCGGGCCGGCTCGTCCCAGCCGATCCAGCGCTCGCGCACCGCCAAGCGCCAGGCCGGGCTGGAGAACTGCATCGCACCCAACACCTGCGCTCCCGACGAGAACAGATAGCGCAGCTGCGCCCCGAACGGCACCGCATGCCCCAGGTAGTGATGCCGCCCCACCAACTCGCGAAATAGCAGCCGCTGCGGCGCCGTTTGCACCCGCTCGAGCACCACCGGCGCGAAGGCGCCGACTTCGCCCTCCAGCACCGCGCCCGGTTCGCCGCGGGCGCTCACCGGCACCCGCGTGCGGCTGCCCACCGGCTTGGTCTGGCGCTTGGGCGGCAGTTGCAGCACCCCCTGGCCGTCGAGCCGTTCGAGCAACTCGCGACACTCGCGGGCCTTGAGCCCGCCGCCAGGACGCTGCCACTGCAGCAGCTCGCACACCGTAGCGGCCAGCTCCATCCGACTCAAGCCGGCGCAACGCTGGACCAGCGCCGCGATGAGCTGCACTTCGGCGCTACTGAATTCCCTGCCACAGAACGACACCACCGGTATTGCCATGCGCGTGCCTCCGGCTCTGGTTGCCCAAGCCCACGGTAGCGCACCACGCAGAAAATGTCCAGCCGCCAACAGCGGCCGCTGCAAACGGCCCGACCGGAAAATCGATCTCCATCACCAGACCCTATGCGCCCGCCGAGCGCATGGCCCAGCGACAAGCGTGCCCCAGCGACCCTAGAAAAACGCCTAAGTGTGTGGCAAATCGAGAAAAACGGGCCGGCGGAGAAGAGCCACACCCAATTTCGCCTCAAGTGCAACGCGGCTGCCGCGAAGCCGCGATACAGCCCGCTCAGGCGGTTCGGTCGTAGCGCTGCTTCGGCCGCACATCTTTGTTCGGAGCGAACTCCTTCGCGCAATCGCAAGCGCCCGTCCTTCGGCCTGTCGATGGCATGGTGGCCCCGTGCTCCCGGACGCGTATGAGCTCTGCCAGCGTCCTGACTTTGAGCTTTTCCATGAGTGTGGCCTTGTGGACCTCCACCGTCCGGGGTCGGACGCCGATCAGCAAAGCAATCTCGCGATTCCGGTATCCCTCGCACGCCATCGCCATGACTTGGCTCTCGCGCCTCGACAGTCGCGCAAGACGTCTCAAGGCTGTCGCTTCTTCCTCCCGCTAAACACGGTTCAGTCGGTCCCGCGCCAGCGCGCGCCTCACGGCGCGCAGGAGTTCGCGTTCATCGAACGGCCCGCGGAGACAGTCGACAACTCCACGGCGAAACGCGGACCGGACCGAGTTGACGTCGCAGCGGTCGCTCACCATCACCATAGGCGCCGTGATGCCATGGTCTGCGAGCGTAGTTGGGAGGTCCTCGGCTGGTCCACAGTCGCCGATCAATATGCAGGCGGCGCTGTCGCCTACGCTGGCGTGCATGAGGGAATGCACGTTGCTGACCAACTGGACGCGAAGGCCGTCGGCCTCGAGTACGTTCCGCACTGCGTTCACGTTCTCCACGCATGATTCGAAAACATAGACGCATTCGGCAGCGGATTGCGAACGATGCTCGGCGCTCCCAATCAACTCCCGGTCGGTCAGGCTCATTCGCTAGACCCTGCTCGTCATGGTGGTGCAGGAGTTACCGGATCGGACATGACTGAGCCAGTGATGACTGCTGCCTGCGCGCCGCGGCTCTTTCGGAGCCGGGTCAGGGTCTCCGCGACGTGACACTTTGGCACCCAGGCAGTCATGAATGTGACCGATCACGATCCGACCTGAGCCGTCATCTCGACGGCCCCTTTCGCCGGCGCGAACTTCCCGGGCGGCGATGACCCGACGAGCCGCAGCGTCGACTCATACCGGCCCTCCCCATGCCTTACCAGTTGCGTGGCGAGCTCGCGCAGCGATATCACTCCCCTGGCGACAGGACCGTCGACAACGAGGAGGTGTGAATACCCTTGGAGGTGCATGAGCGCAAGCGCGGCTTCGGAGGACGTCGCCGAGGATACGCACTTCACGTTGCGGTTAGCGACCAAGGAGAGAGGTGTTGTCGAAGGATCCGCTCCCGCTGCCACCACACGCTCCAGCAGTTCCCTTTCCGAGAAGATTCCGGTCGGAAGTTCTGCGCCGTCCATCACGAGAACAGCGCTGACCTCCCGTTCCACCATGAGTTGCGCTGCATCCAGCACCGATGAGGATGCGTGTATGTATGCGGCGTCCTGACCATGCTCGCGAAGAAGTTCACCTACTGTCATTCCGTTCACCGTCGTTCTCCTCAGCCGAAGTCGTCAAGCAGAATGTTCTCGCGCTCCACGCCTAGCTCTCTGAGCATTTGAATCACGGAACGCGTCATGACGTGTGGTCCGCAAAGGTAGTACTCGATGTCTTCCGGTGCCGGATGACTGGCCAGGTAAAGATCGCGCAACACGCTGTTTCGAACCAGGCCTACCCGTCCCGTCCAGTTATCTTGCTCTCGTGGCTCCGAGAGGACGAGGTGCCATTGAAAGTTGGCATGCTCGCTTTGCAGCCGATTGAAATCTTCGATGTAGAATGCCTCGGAGAGGTTGCGCGCCGAGTACCAGAAGGTCATCTGTCGCCGCGACTTCAAGCGCAGCAGTTGGTCGAAAATGAGCGACCGCATTGGCGCCATCCCTGCGCCAGCCGCCACGAAGCACATCTCGTTGTCCGAGTCGCGGGCGAAGAAGTCGCCGTAGGGCCCGGATACGGTCACTTCGTCTCCGGGCTTGAGCGCGAACAGCCACGAGCTCATCTTTCCGGGCGGAATGTGTTCGTCGTATTCGGGCGGAAACACGATCCGTATAGTGAACAGCAGAATCCCCTTCTCCAGTGGGTAATTGGCCATCGAATAGGAGCGTTCCAACCCTTCGGGCACGTAGGATCGGAAGCGCCAAAGATCGAAGCGGTTCCATTCCTCGGCGAACTGGGGATCGATGTCGATGTCGCGGAACGAGAGCAGATGCGGAGGACACTCGATCTGAACGTAGCCTCCGGCTCGGAACGGCACATCGACGCCCTCCGGCAGCTTGAGTTTCAGCTCCTTGATGAACGTCGAGACATTGCGATTGCTAAGGACCTGACATCGCCACCGCCCGCCGCTGAACGCCGCGGGTGGCAGTTCGATTTGCATCGGTCGCTTCACCTTGACTTGACACGCCAGCCGCTGACCGCGGCGCGCCATTCCGGGCGACACGAAGCCCGTCTCTGTCGGAAGCAGTGTGCCGCCGCCTTCCTTCACGACCACTTTGCAGACGCCGCACGTTCCCTTGCCACCACAGGCGGAGGGCACGAATATGCCGTATCCAGCGAGCGTGTTGAGGAGCGTCTGTCCAGCGGCAACGTTCTTTGCGGCCTTCGTGTCGTCATTGATCACGAGTGGGACGTTTCCCATTGGCACCATTTGACGGCGTGCAGTCAGGAGCAGCCCAACCAAGAGAAGGAGGACTGAAGTGAAGATCGCAACTCCTGCAAGGACGGTACCCATCGAATGTCGTGTTGCGTCTAATGGTTAGTTTCGGTCTTGCGGCACGCATCAGGCCGTGCACGCATTTCGCCGGGTCTTTGAGATCACCGACAACGTTGGCGGAACGCAGTGCTCGCCACCGAACAAATCGTAGCCTTGGCATAGCCATGACACCATTGGGGGAAACCACTACGGGAAAGCCCTTAGACTCGACGGTCGCGCCGATGGCCACCATCGATTCGCCGCCGTCGGTGATCCTTGAACGCGATCCGTGCGGCCGCGTGTGCGTTCAATTCAGATCAGATGCTCTTGGCGATCGGACCTCGCCGGGCTCCGACGCGGAGACACACCGCACGGCAGGGCGCCCTGCGACGTTAAGGGTGCGCGCCGTCCGTACGCCGGAAGGATGCGCGAACCGCGCTTTGCATCTCTCCAGTTGGCCAGTTGGATTGCGATCGCCCCAATCTTTGGGAAACCGCTATTCCGAACACCCCCGGCTCTGCTGGGTAATGGCTACTCTTGAGAGCCTCGCAGTGACCGCGCGATCTGCAACAACTCGGCGAGGCTGCGGACCTCCAGCTTTTCCATCAGGTGCGCTTTGTGCAATGGAAGACGGCAACATCCTTCCACACCGCGCGGCCGTTGCGCGCCGGAATCGGAGCCTCGATGAGGCCACGGAAAACGATTGACAGCGGGCACGCTAACGGTCTGACATCAGATCGGCGACAGACGGCGATGCTGTGAATCTCCGGTTATCCACGGTCCGATGCGTGCGGCCCCTCTGTGGCACGCGCGGATCGGGCGGTGGGTAACCGGCCTGGCGCTTACCAAGTCACCGCTGGCATTACGACCTGCGTGCCGCCTCGTTCTGCGGTACCCGGCGGCCCGCCGTGCCGAATCGTGGCCGCCGCAAGGATACGAATCGGCGAGCAGGTGTTCGATTTCTTCTCGGCGCTGACGTTCGTTTGCAGTGGCCCAACGTCCGCAAGTCGGCCGCAACGGCCATTGGGGTGTGTCGCCACCAATGGCCGCAATGTGGTGGTCAGCTGTCGTACCCCTGGAGTTCTGGCCGAATGACCGGTTGGCACGTCAGGCTACTACCGCAATCGACCCGAAACGGTCGGTCAGGTGTCTCCATGGCGGCCGGTCAGCCGAATTTGCCTTCTACGCACCGTGGTTCCACGAAGCGGCCGTTGGCGACCTGCCCCTACCGGCCAATACCGGACGGTGGAGCTTTTTCCCTATACCAGCCGTTGTGCGTCCAGCGAAGGCTGGCGCGTCCAGTGGGAGACAGTCCGTGCGCCGGGAGACTGGCAAGGAGTAGGTGGTGCAAGTCCGCTGCACTGAAGGCATAGCAAGCCACAGTGGCACCGAGTCATGCGTTCGGTATCCGCGAGGGTATCAGCGAAGCGTTGACAGGTGAGCACATGAGCCAGCCATTGAGCCGCGTAAAACCCTCATCCCGGGTGCCAACACATTGGACTTTGTGGAAGGCCACACCAGCGGGCGCGCTATTGCGAGCACCCGTTGGACCCGGCGCGGTCGAAGACCCTGGCGCGTGTGGACGCTCTTTGTACAGGAACCGGGAGAGCTTGGATGTGGCCGGCGGGGTATTGCCGGTCCGTGCCGGGAAGGCGAGGAGCCAAAGCCGGCGATGAACGCATCCAAGCAGTCAGACCCTGCCATAGTAGCGATGAAGCCTGCGAACAAAGCTGGGCGACCGGCGGCGGAGTGGGCGGAGCCAAGGGCGGGGACCAAGGGGAACACGGGCCGGCCACACACGCACCGGGCACAGGACCGGGCGAGCGTGTCACAGGGGCTGGAACGTGTACGTCAAGCAGCAAGGCAGCGGAAGAAGGAGAGGTTCACCGCGCTTCTGCACCATGTTACGGTTGACCTACTACGGGAGTCGTTCTTGGCGCTCAAGCGCAAAGCCGCCCCTGGCGTGGATGGCCTGACATGGCAGGACTACGAGGCGGCACTGGAAGACAACCTCCAGGACTTGCACACACGGGTCCATCGCGGGGCGTACCGGGCACTGCCGGTCCGGCGACGGTACATACCGAAGCCGGGCGGGAAGCAGCGCCCACTGGGGATCGCTGCGCTGGAAGACAAGATCGTCCAGCGTGCGGTAGTCGCCGTACTGAACGCGATTTACGAGGAAGACTTTCGCGGATTCTCGTATGGTTTCCGACCGGGACGCAGTCAACACGCTGCGCTGGACGCCCTATCGGTGGGGATTGGTAACACCCCGGTGAACTGGATTCTCGACGCCGACATACGGAGCTTCTTCGACTCGGTCAGCCAGGAGTGGCTGATTCGTTTCCTGGAGCACCGGATCGGCGACAAGCGCATCATCCGCCTCGTGCGCAAGTGGCTCAAGGCGGGTGTCCTGGAAGATGGAGAGTGGAGCGTCAGTGACATGGGTACGCCACAAGGGGCGGTAGTATCACCGCTGCTCGCCAACGTGTACCTGCACTACGTCTTCGATCTCTGGGCCGAGCGGTGGCGACGGCGGGAAGCTACCGGCAACGTCATCATGGTGCGGTACGCTGATGACATCCTGGTCGGCTTTCAGCATGAAGTCGACGCGCGGCGTTTCTGGGACGCGATGCGGCTGCGGTTTGAGCAGTTCTCGCTTGCGCTCCATCCGGACAAGACTCGACTGCTGGAGTTTGGCCGCTATGCTGCGGCCCGGCGCAAGCAGCGAGGCCTTGGGAAGCCGGAGACCTTCACGTTCTTGGGCTTCACCTTCATCTGCGGTAAATCCCGCCGCGGGGCCTTCCAGTTGCAGCGGAAGACCCGCCGGGACCGCATGCGAGCGAAGCTCCGGGAGGTGAAGGAGCAACTACGAAAGCGCAGGCATGAACCGATCCCCGAACAGGGGCGATGGCTCAAGCAGGTGGTTACCGGCTTCTTTGTGTACCACGCGGTGCCCACGAACTCCCGGGCACTCCGTGCCTTCCGGCACCACGTCACCGGCCTCTGGCTGCGGGCGCTCCGGCGCCGCAGCCAGAAGGACAGCATGACGTGGGCACGGCTCAAGAAGATCGCCGACACCTGGCTCCCACAACCCAGAATCCTTCATCCCTGGCCCAGCCAACGCTTTGCCGTCAATCACCCAAGGTGGGAGCCCGGTGCGTGAATTGCGCACGCCGGGATCTGTGCGGGGGGTACCGGGCAACCGGTATTCCTACCGCGATCACCGGGGTAAGAGTCGGAGCCCCGTAGCTTGGGTAGCAGGGTTGCAGTGGGGAAACCGGGACTCTGAAGCCTACCGACAACGCCATCGGAAGGATGGCGGCGAGTCACCAGGCCGTAGCGCAAGCGAACGAGAGGTGGCCTCGAAACTTTGGCCCCGGAGGCCGAGCTGGCAATGGCTACGGCGAAGGCAGCATGGATCATCGCGAACAGACCGAAGCGATGGGACACTCCGGCGGGGTGGTTATCGACGGCATGGTGACAAGGACGTGCTAAGCAACTGACGGAGAGACCCTCCTCGTCCCGGCGAGAAATCGACGGAGCAAGGTAGGCCGTATAACCGGTACACCGGGAAAGCGGCCGAAGGCGAGAGGGAGTCGGACGGGTCCATAGTAGCGTCGAAGCGGGGTAATGCCCGTGGAGCGAAGGGGCCCTGCTGTTTGTAGCTCTTCCGGCAACATGGGAGGCAAGGGCGGCATGACAACGACGCCCGTTAGTTTGCAGGACCTGAGACGGAAGGTATACGCCAAGGCGAAGGCTGAACCGCACTGGCGGTTCTGGGGCTGTAGGGCCCGGAACCGCCGGGGCTTCGGCTGGGAACGGTGGAGTACGCAGTGGCTGCATGCCACCCTGGGACTGTTCAACGGCCACCGGGTGCGTCTGGACCTGCGGAAAGTCGTCTCAGTTGGATAGGTCCCATAACCCGTGGCACGAAGCAAACAGGTGAGCGTAGTGCGGGAAACCCGCCCGCTACGTTCGAAGTGGCGGGGGCTGGAAACGAGATGATGGCAGCCGGACTGAGGGCCACCGCGAAAGCGGTGGAACACCCACCGGAGCCTAAGTAGTCCGTTTCAGAAGTTCGCACACGTATCACTCAGGCGGCCAGTTTCACTTGCTGGCTCTGCCCATAGCGCGAGCGCATGCGCGCGATCAGCGCGTTGAGATCGGCGCGGGTGAACTTCCACTGGAACGGATGCGCGATGCTCTCGAAGTAGCGCTCGAAGTCGGCCAACCGTTCGGCCACCGCCGCCAGGCAAGGGAAGTCGTTGGGGGTGAGCACTTTGCGCTGCACGATCGAGAAGTAGATTTCGATTTGGTTGAGCCAACTGGCGTGGACCGGACCGTGAACCGGCACCACGCGAGGATGGGCCTGCGTGAGGCGCCGCACCGAAGCTTCGCCACGATGTGACGAACCGTTGTCCATGATCCAGAACACGCGACGCGCGGTGTCGTACGGCGACTGACTCATGACCTGATCGACCAGACGCTCGAAAGGTGCGATGCCGGTGGTCGCTTCGCAGCGTCCGAACACCTTCGCACGGTGGACGTCCAGGGCAGCCAGGTAAGCCCAAGCGTGTTGGCGCCGACCGAAAATTGACCCACTTAGCGGGGTGATGCCGATTCAAAACTGACCCGGGTGTTCAGTCTACTCTGCTGCATTTTTGAGCAGAGGATCAGGAGTGATCACCATGGCGATGATGGGGAAGGTTCGGCGGTTGCGTTACCGCCAGCAGAAGTCGGTACGAGAGATTGCGCGCATCACGAGTTTGTCGCGCAACACGGTGCGCAAGTGGCTCAAGGCACCGGTGGTGGGCGAGCCGCAGTACCGGCGCGAGCCGCGGCCGGGCAAGCTGACGGCGTTTCACGAGGCGTTGCAGCAGGCGCTCAAGGTCGATGGGCACCGGCCGAAGCGTGAGCGGCGCACGGCGCAGGCGCTGTACGCGCAGATCAAGGCCGCCGGTTACCCCGGCGGGTACTCCCGGGTCACCGACTTCATTCGGGCCTGGCGCCAAGGCGCGGGCCAGGCGGGGGCGACGAGCGCCTTCGTGCCGCTGACGTTCGCGTGGGGCGAGGCGTTCCAGTTCGATTGGAGCGAGGAAGGGCTGGTCGTGGGCGGCATCTACTACCGGGCGCAGGTGGCGCACCTGAAGCTGTGCGCGAGCCGCGCGTTCTGGCTGGTGGCCTATCCCAGCCAAGGCCACGAGATGCTGTTCGATGCCCACACCCGCAGCTTTGCGGCGCTGGGCGGCATTGCCCGACGCGGCATCTACGACAACATGAAGACGGCGGTGGACAAGGTCAAGAAGGGCAAGGGCCGGGTCGTCAACGCGCGCTTCGCGGTGATGTGCGCGCACTACCTGTTCGATGCCGACTTCTGCAACGTCGCCTCGGGCTGGGAGAAGGGGGTGGTCGAGAAGAACGTGCAGGACAGCCGCCGGCGGATCTGGCTCGAGGCGGGCCAGCAGCGCTTTGGCTCGTTCGTCGAAGTCAATGCCTGGCTTGGGGCGCGGTGCCGGGCGCTATGGGAGGAGATCAGGCATCCCGAGCACGCGCAATGCAGCGTGGCCGAGATGCTCGACCACGAGCGCACGCACCTGATGCCGATGCCCGCGCCGTTTGACGGCTACGTCGAGAAGCCAGCGCGGGTCTCCAGTACCTGTCTGGTGGCGGTGGCGCGCAACCGCTACTCGGTGCCATGCGAGCTGGTGGGCCAAATGGTCAGCACCCGGCTGTACCCAGGCCGGGTGGTCGTCGTCGCCAACGACCGCATCGTCGCCGGCCATGAGCGGCTCAACGCCGAAGGGCAGACCCGCTATGACTGGCAACACTACATCCCGCTGCTGCAACGCAAGCCGGGGGCTTTGCGCAATGGGGCGCCGTTCGCCGACATGCCGGAGCCGCTGCAGCAGTTGCGCCAAGCGCTGTTGCGCCACGCCGGCGGTGACCGGGTCATGGCGCAGGTGCTGGCCATCGTGCCGACGGCCGGACTGGACGCGGTGCTGGTGGCCGTGGCGCTGGCGCTGGAGACGGGGCCACCGTCCGGCCGGGTCAGCGTGGAGCATGTGGTCAACGTGCTGGGGCGGCTCACCGCCACCCCGGTGCCGGAGAGTGCGGCCACCACGCTGCAGGTGGCCGCGCCGCCGCTGGCCGATACCGCCCGCTACGACCGCCTGCGCCCGCAGGACGACGCCGAGGAGATCGGCCATGCGTGACTTGATGGTCGAACTCAAACAACTGCGCCTGCACGGCATGGCGCTCGCCTGGTCCGAGCTGCTCGAGCAGGGGACCAACGCCGGACTAGACACCTCGCGCTGGCTGCTCGAGCACCTGCTGCAGGCCGAGTTGACGGACCGTGCCATGCGCGCGGTGCGTCACCAGATGCACGTGGCAAAGTTTCCGGTGCATCGCGATCTGGCCGGCTTCGACTTCACCGTCTCGCCGGTGGAGCGCAAGCTGATCCAGCAACTGGCGCAGTTGGAGTTCACCGAGCCGGCGCACAACGCGGTCCTGGTCGGCGGGCCGGGCACGGGCAAGTCGCATTTGGCGACCGCCATCGGCGTGTCCGGCATCACCCGCCACGGCAAGCGGGTGCGCTTCTACTCCACCGTCGATCTGGTCAACGCGCTGGAGCAGGAGAAGGCACACGGGAGGGCCGGGCGCATCGCCACCAGTCTGCTGCGCATGGACCTGGTCATCCTCGATGAGCTGGGCTACCTCCCCTTCAGCCAAGCCGGCGGCGCGCTGCTGTTCCACCTGCTCTCGCGGCTCTACGAGCATACCAGCGTGCTGATCACTACGAATCTGGACTTTGCCGAGTGGTCGACCGTGTTCGGCGATGCGAAGATGACCACCGCGCTGCTCGACCGCCTGACCCATCACTGCCACATCGTGGAAACCGGCAACGAGAGCTATCGCTTCCTGCACAGCAGCGCCGTGGCCAAGTCGCGCATCAAGTCGCGCGAGCACGCCAAGCGCACGGGTGCGACGCCGAAACCGCCACCACCGGAGCCGGACATCTGAGCGCGGGTGATCTCCCCTATGAACGCAAACTCGACGCAATCGGGGAGGTACGCAACCCCTCGGCACGTCAAAGCAATCGATCCTGGCGCGTTCTACGCGGTCGATTCGTGGGCGTTGGCCCGCAGCGACTCATTCTCGGCCCATTCATGCGTTCTGAGCCGTCGCGGCGCGGAAGGCAGAAAACTTGGACCTGGCCCGCAACGGAATCGCCTGCGCAACCGTTATGGACCACGATCAACAAACGAGGAGGCATACAATAACCTGCAACCCACCTATACTTATCCACAGCCGCTCGCTTCAAAAGCGGCGCCCGTTCCCGGGTCAAAATTCAATCGGCAGGGTGGGTCAAAATTCAATCGGCGCGGACAGGCCACCAATTGCCGTGCCTGGCCTTTGCCCCGCGTGCCGCGCAAGGCCTTGCCGTCCAGCGCCACGGGCTCGTCGACCACGCCATGGGTTTGCAGCCAATCGCCCAGCTGCTGCTCGAGTTGCTCGATGTCGATGGCATTGAGCATGCGCCGGATGGTGGGCTCGGACGGTGGTTCGTAGCTGCCATCGGCGCCGCGCCGGCAGCGCAGTCGCCGCAGCATCGCCGTGGGCAGGCGTTTGACCCATTCGCCGATGGCCGTGGAGCCCTGTGCGCCGCTGATCACTGCACACAGGATGATCGCCAGCAACGAGCGTTGATGGTGACGCATCCCCCTGCGGGCGCGTGGATCGTCCATCGCCTGCAGGCGCGCAAACAGCGAGTACGCATCGTCGTCAGTCAGCGTCATCATCTTGACCTCCAGCCGGGGAAGTTGCGGGTGCGCCAGGGCAGCAGACAAGATCGTTGGCGCCTGAGGGTGCAAGGGGTAGACCCAGATCTGCTTGGCGCTGCCGTGCTCGACGTAGGTGTCGTTGGATTTGGCAAAGCCCCGGGTGCGGCCGACCTCGATCTCCGCGGTAGGAACCACCCTCTCGGATGGCCCCCCGCACAGACCCCGGCGTGCAGTTTTGTGCACCGGGTTCCTCGGTCGTACTCGCCTCCGCGATGCAATGGGCTATTCCCTGCAGTGAGGTTGGCTCATGTTGTCCGGCCCTACATTGTCCGGCACGAGTTTCCTTTGCAAGCTGCGTACTTCCGTCAAGTCCTTCCCCCTGTACGTGGCTTTCCCACGCTCTGAGTACTACGCTTGATAAGACTCCCCCTCGGCATCCGGCGGTCTTTCCCTTTCACAGTACTTCTCCGCCTACCTGCTCTGCCTTCCAGTTGCGCCGCTTAGGCTCCGGGATAATTCTGTGTCGGGGTTTCCCCTTACGTGTCTCAATACCCGTATGCCTTACGTCGGCCTTCCCGCAGCCAGGAACCAAAGGGACCTCCCAAGTTCTTCGACGCATCTATTCCTGCATGCCACAGCCTGAGGACTCCGACGGACCTCCACACCCTCACCATGGCGGGTGCTTCGTGTTGGCTTCAGGACAACTGAAACCCTGGCCGTCCGCAATGGCTATTTCGAAGCTGTACCAGCTTTCAGGGTCCGCGGTGACCCCTACGGCCTGCAGGATTCTCTGTGTACGCTTCGCCTGCCTTGTTCGCCAGGGCTAACTGCCCCCGACTCCGCCGCAGGCGCAACACTCGATACGGGTGGGTGGTTAACCCTTTCCCGGCCAGGACTTTCACCCAGCAAGATGCGCCAAGCTTATCTTGGCGCGACAGTTGGCCGCGCGGTAGCAGGTGCCAGCAAAGCGGCTGGGGTCGATGAAGGTCTCGCACAGCAGCAACCCATGTCCGTGGGCGGCCCGCCAGTCCTCGCTCAGTCGCGCCAGGTTCAGCCCCAGAATGCGCGAGGCCAGGTTCTTCACCCGCAAGCCCGGCAAAATCAGGAAGCGATTGTTGTTGGCGATCAGCGCCAGGCGTTGCCACTGCAGGGTTGGGGACCAGCCGATCCAGGCATCTCGGCACGCGCACTTGAGCGCCGGCGAGGCCCACCCGAGCAGGGCGAGCCAGCGGCCATCGACCTCGGCGACGTAGCGCAGGCTGCGCCCCACCAGGGCAGTCAGACCCAGGTAGTGGTGCGCGCGCATCAAGGTGTCCCATTCGACACGCTCCGCGGCGCAGATCAGGCGCACGCGAACTCGCGACAGTGCAAATTCCGGTCCCGGCGTGGCAGCTTCCATGCCAGCATTTGTAACAGCCTCAAGAGTGCCGAGTTCTCCCACGTTTTCGCGCGGCCTCGGCTCGCCGCTCGTGGTCCGCGATCCAGCTCTCGGTGAGCCGATCGAGCTCGTGCAATTGCTCCGGAGAAGCGGAGAGTGGGACGAAGTCCATTTCGAGCCATCCGAGCAGATGCGTTTCGATGAGCTCGAGCGGAAAGTCTGGGTAGCCGGCGTGAATGCGGTGCACGGACTCGGTAATCGAAAGCTGTTGCCCATCTTCCCAGATGATCTTGCGCTGCTTGGCGTCGACCTCGACCTTTTCTAGCAACGCCCACACCGCATCCAACACTACAGTGGAAAGCTCCCCTGCGGGACTGTCCATCCAGCCAGCAAGACCTTCGAGGAAAGGATTGTCCGCGAAGGGATGCTTGTCATGCTGTTTGCCCATGGGATAAGCATAGCACCGCTGGGTCTGCGCGCCAGCTCAGCGGCGGGCGACGGGGCCCCATGCCCAAGGCGATCCATTGTGCGCGCAGGGCCTTGAAGCGCTCATAGTTGGCGATCTGCGGGCGTGCGGCGGGCGGGCAATGGATTCAGTATGGCCCTTCCTCTCCCGTGTATAGCTCCCGCTGGTAGTAGGCCGCGCCGTGGCTTGCGGGATCTTGGTCCAGGCGTGTTAGCGACCCGTAACGACTCGCTCCCCTGGCCGCCCCTGCCGGTACGGGGGCAGGCAAGGCGCAGCAAGTCGTCCTTGACAGCATAGCGGGTCGCGGCTACGATGGGTCCGCGACCTCTGACGGGCCAACTGCGATGGGCGGCTATTTCGGCTCCAAGGCGACCTCCGGCTTGTGCCAGCCGATCATCGCCCTCATGCCGCCGCACCACACTTATATCGAGACCCACCTGGGCGGTGGGGCGATCATGCAGCGCAAGCCGCCGGCGCTGCGCAACATCGGTATCGATCGCGACGAGCGGGCGCTGGAGCACTTCCAGTGCGACTACCCGGTGGAGAAGGTCCACGGCTGCGCGCACCGCTTTCTGGCGCAGTTCCCGTTCACCGGCCGGGAACTGGTATACAGCGACCCTCCCTACCTGCACGAGACTCGCAGCTCGGGGCGGCGCTACCGCTTCGAGTACACGGCGCAGGACCATCGCGAGCTCCTGGCGCTGCTCAAGAGCCTGCCGTGTGCGGTGCTCCTGTCCGGCTACCCCTCGACCCTCTACGACGAGCAGCTCGCGGATTGGCGGCAGCTGGAGCTGCAGGTCATGAACCAGGCCGGGGTGCGCACCGAGAAGCTGTGGTTCAACTTCATCCCGGACCGGGTGCACTGGGCGCGCTTCGCCGGCAAGAACTTCACCGATCGCCAGCGCATCAAGCGCAAGGCCGAAACTTGGGCGCGGCGCTACCGCGCCATGCCGGCGCCAGAGCGGCTGGCGGTCCTCGCCGCACTCATGGCCGTCGAGGCCAGCTGAGGCGATGGGTAGCGGCAACGAGGTTGCACTGCGCGCCGTATGGCCGCAAGGGCCAGTTTGAAGAACTGGGCGCCAAGGTCAGTTACAGCGACCCCGGCCGCAGCTTGGCAAGTGCCGCCAGTGCTGCCGGGAGCCATGCGCTGGGGCCTCGGCGCGGGGCGTTGTTGTGTCATGCAGCTGCTCTACGCGCTTGACAACTACCGAGGGGAGGAAACCATGGCGCTGTGGATCGCCTGGTGGAATGCGCTACGGTTGCTGCGCCCGGCGTTCTCGCGCCAGCGCAGCTTCCTGTGGTTCGCCACGGCCGTGGCCGGCTTGACGGTGCGCACCGAGCTGCTGGGGGTGACCAGCATCGTGCGGGCACTGCAGCTCGCGCCGCGCTTCTACAACCAGCTGCTCGATAACTTCAGGACTCCGGACATGGGCGTGAAGATTTATGCAACGCTGGGGGCCTCGTAGACCAGCATGAGGTCGGTGCCGGGGTAGCGGATTTCGAGGGCGTTGAGGGTCGCGCACAAGCTGGCCAACGCGCGGTTGTGGCGGGGAGTGGCCTGCGCGTGGACGCGGACCAGCAAGCGCTTTTCGGTTGGTTGCGGCACGATGTCGGCGCTGCTGGCCAGCATCTCGCGGATCAGGGCGCGGCCGTCGTCCTCGGTCCGCACCCCCTGCTCGGTCAGGGAGCGCACCAGAGCCGTCTCGGCGCGAAAGGCCAACATCTTGATGGTGTCGGTGAGGTGCTTCGCTTCCGGGGCGAGCTTGACGATGGTGTCGTCGTCGCTCAGCGCGCTGACCGGGACTCGCTTCGGCAGTTCGGCAACCTGGGCGCGCAGGGCGTCACAACGCGCTTGCGCGGCGCGCAGTTGCCGCCCCAGCCGGGCTTGCGCAATCTTGAAGCCGCGCATGGTGCGATGCTCCGCCTCGCGGTTGGCGAGTGCCGCCTGACCGTAGGCCTGGGTCAGCTCCTTGAGGGCGGCGCGGCTGGCCCGCAACTCGGCGGCCAGGGCCTTGCGTGCCGGGTTGGGTACGGTCCGGGTCGGATCGACCGGCTCGACCTGGTAGTTCACCAACGCATCCAAGGCAAAGTGCTGGCGCATGTAGCGGAAGAAGTTCTCCTGGGTCCAGCGCTCGAACATGCGATAGGCCACGACCTCGATCGGCCAGTCCCGGCGCGTGGTCAGGATGGCGGTCTGATGGCCGCTGTCACACCAGCGGCGCACCTCGCGCATCCGAAAGCCCGGCAGGACGGTGACCAGGCGCTCGGCGAGTTGATAGCGGACGGGGCGCCCGTCGATCGTGGCTTCGACGGTGCGAAACACACTCGCTCGCCAGGGCCGGTACTTGCCCTTGCGGTAGGTCAGGACGTCAAAGCCATCGGCCCAGGCTTCCCGGAAGAACTTCGGACTCCAGCCCTCACGATCGAACGCTACCGTCACCCGGCGGTCGCCCACCAAGGTCCGCACTTGCGGCAGGATTTCCCGCCGCAGCATGGCCAGCAGATTGTCATTGGCCGGCGCACTGACCACGAACAGCGGCTGGGCATCCTGCTGATTCACCCACACATCGGTGGTCGCCGGCATGCAGAGGCGGCGCCGGGTG
>CAVQLG010000023.1:0-103325 GCA_963713275.1 uncultured beta proteobacterium | reverse complement strand
ACGCGGCGCAGTGCGCTGAACGCGTAGATGCAGGCGAAACAGATTGCCTCTGCCAGGTATCGGTCGTCCCTGCGAAACAACGATTGTCCCGGCAAACGCCGCACGGGCCCGCCCGACCGGTCGGCACTCGCTCGTGGCCTCCCCTTTGCATTGGGAGTGGAGCCCATGGTACGGTCAAGCTTTCATCCATCCGAAGGAGGATCCGTCATGGCAACCACGCGAAAGACCGCGGGCCGGAAAGCTGGGGCAAAGAAGTCTGCCGGCGGCATCACCAAGGCCAAAGTCAAGCGCGTTGCGCGCCAGGCGCAGGAGGCGCTCGGGGAGGCCGCCCACGACGCAGGGCTCGCGCTCCGCCGCACGGCGCGGAAGCTGAAACGCACCGCGCAGAAGCTGGAGACCAAGATAGAGGAAGCGAAGGGGCCGGCGAAGCGAACCGCGCGGCGCGTGGAGCGAAAGGTCGCCGCGGCACTGGAAAGCGCCGGCGAGTCGATCATGGCTGCGGGGCATAGAGCGAAGTCGAGTTTCGAGACCGCGAAGAAGGCCATCGTCGAAGCGTCCGAGGCGAAGAAGCCCACGGCCAAGAAGCGCGCGACGAAGAAGCCGGCAGCGAAGAACGCCGGGGCTCGGCGCAAGACGACGCCATGACGTTCCAGCCTTTGCGCACACCAGAACGGTTTGAATCCTGGACAAGCCTTCGATAAACTCATGGCCCCACAGGCTGGTTCCTATTGACGGGGAGTGACGATGGCGGACGATGACCTGAAGGCCGAGCTGGAGCGGCTGCGTAACGAGAACGCTGCGCTCAAACAGGGGGCCACCGCCGGCGTTTCCATGAAGGTCAGCGAGAAGGGCGCGGTCTCGGTCTACGGGATGGGGCGTTTCCCGGTGACGCTGTACAAGGAGCAGTGGCTCAAACTTCTGGCGATGTCGGACCAGATCCGGGCGTTCATTGCGGCGAACGAGGGGCAGTTGAAGTCGAAGGAGTGAATGCTCGGCGCCAGCCCGACACGACCACGGCCGCCTCCAGTGTGACCGAATGGCCGGGCTGCTGGCGTCGAAGACGGCACTACCACCGTTCCGGGCAGTTCCCCCGGGGTTCGGCGGGCAGCTTGCTGACCTTTCGCTGCCACGTTCGGGCGGCTGATATGCTCGCTCAGTGTCGCCGTGTACTGGGCATGTCACGTCGGGACGCGGAAGTTCGCGCCCTCGTTGATGCCTGTCGCGCAGCGCAAGCGGTCGTTACGTTTCGACCGCTGAACGGGGGCTGACGGCCACGACCCGCCGTTCGAGATGCCGTCCGACCTGCAGTCTCGAAACCGCGCTGGATGTCCGGTTTCCGGCAAGCAGAATGATCCATACATCGACCGAGCTTGGCCAACAGCGGCAGTTCCGATGCACGCCGCATAGCCGACAGCCATCGCATGCGGTCGGCCAGGAAGCGACGACAACACGGACGTACTGACGGCGTTCATCTCGCTTCAATGGCAGCCGCTGGCGCCACGGCACTACCGTCCGGAGGTCTTCCACGGATCGATCACCGTTACGCTGAGATTCTGGAAGTGCCTGACGTTACGCGTTGCGAGCGCGGCTCGCCTGGCAAGCGCGACGCCTGCGATCTGCGTATGGCGCATGTCCACGGGCCGTCCGGTTCTCTGGCGCGACGCAGCCAAAGCCGCGGCCTCGGTTGCGGCGGCACTGTCGAAGTCCAGGACGCGATGCTTTAGATCCTCCGCGAGGAGCCGGTCGAACGCCAACTCGAGCACTCGCCGTCGCCGCCCTCTGGGCAACAGCGCAAGTCCAAGACGGGTTTCGAACAGCGTGATGCTGGTTATCCAGATCGATTCGGCGGGCTGGTGATCGAGCCATCGTACGATCTCCGCCTCAGGTGCAGTGCGCATGAGCGCCGATAGCACGTTTGTATCGAGGATGATCACTTGGCGAGGTCCGCGGGCCGCGGGCTCCGCCCGCGCAATTCCGGCAGGTCGTCCCTCAG
This sequence comes from uncultured beta proteobacterium, assembly GCA_963713275.1. GTDB lineage: Bacteria > Pseudomonadota > Gammaproteobacteria > Burkholderiales > Casimicrobiaceae > CAIWHR01. Next base: position 101,332 of record CAVQLG010000023.1, on the reverse strand, counting down.
CCCTACCTTGTGGAAGCGTGCGGCAATTCGGGATCCCAATCTGGCAATGTGTCGGCTCTCCTCGCGCGCCGCATTGCGCAGAATCTCCCGCAATTCCTCTTCCATGCTGCGCCCGTGTCTTTCCGCGCGGCGCTTTAGTCGTGCTTTCACGTCCTCTTCCAATTTAGTGTGCAGCCCCGCGTTCCGAGGTGTCGCGCAGATGCCGCGCCGTCGGCGTCAGGGGCAGCGCGTTGCGACGAACCGGTCTGCCTGTCCGCCTCGCCGGCAGCGCCACGCCCGCCCGACTTCCTTGATCGACCACGCGCCGGCGGCCGATCGTTCCAGGGCGATGTCCCACCGCTGTGAGCGCACCGCGTCATCCAGCAACCCGTCCCTGAGCACCGTGACGCGCGAGGCCGACGGTGATTCGCTTCCTTCGTTGATCTGGATGATGTGCTGCGCCGAGCCTTCGAACGGCCCGACGATCGCCAGCGCGATGTCCAGCGGCGTCCCGCCCCGTGACGCCAGCACCGCCGCCTCGGCGTACTGCGCCGGAGCGACCTGCTGCATGCCCGCGACCTTCACGTCCGCGAGCGAGCTGCGCCTGTCGGCCGCCAAACCGGTCGCGGCGCCGAGCGCCGCCGCCAAGACGATCCATCTCGTATGCCTGACCATGGTTGCTCCGACATGCGTTGCACCTCGAAGTGTACAGGCGAGCCGGGATCGTCATCCGCGCTGCCAGCGCGGCAGCGCCGCGTACAGTATGTGGTGGAGCGGCAGCACCCGCCACTGGATCCAGGGCATGGTGTCCGACCGACGCTTTCAGTCGGTCAATGCTATCGCCGAGGGCAACTGCCTCTGACCCCGGCGGGCGTTGCTCGCGCCGACCGGCAACTGATGGAGGAATCATGAGGATCTTTGCTGTTGTTCGTAGCTTGACGCCGGTTCTGTCGCTGACGGTTGCCGGCACGTCGCTGGCGTCTGAGGGCGTCGAATCGAGACCGCTGAAGTTCGCCAAGGGGACCACCTCGGCGACGGTCAAGGGGTCCATCCAGGGCCGGCAGGCCATCGACTACAAGCTGGGCGCCAAAGCGGGCCAGACGATGAAGGTGAGCCTAAAGTCGGGCAACCCCGGCCTCGCGTTCAACGTGCTGCCGCCTGGCTCCAAGGATGTCGCCCTCGAGGGCGCGATCGGCCAGCAGGAGTGGAGCGGCACGCTGCCGGCGGACGGCGAATACGCCGTGCGTACCTACCTCGACCGCGCCGGCGCGGGGCGTGGGGAAAAGGCAAGCTACACGCTTAGGGTCGCCGTCGACGGTGCTCCTGGCAGCGCCGTCGGGGCCGGCGGCAACACGATCGAGCGGGCCGGCGCCGGCCAGTTCGACGCCACCGGCAAGATTCCTTGCGCGCAGGCGAAGGGCCAGCCGATGGGTCAGTGCGACTTCGGCGTCGCACGCGACGGCGGTGGTACGGCGACCGTTGCAGTGACGCTTCCGGATGGCCGCAAACGCGCAATCTTCTTCGAGAAGGGCAAGCCTACCGGGGCCGACTTGAGCCAGGCCGACGGCAACATGACCTTCCGCGCAACCAAGGCGGCCGACCTGTACAAGATCGACGCCGGCAACGAGCGCTACGAGATCCCGGAAGCGGTCGTCTTCGGCGGCTGACGGCGGCAAAGCCGCACGAGGGTGGAACGGCCGACGAGGCACTGGATGCGTCGCGAGCCGGATGCTGACCGGCTGCCGGACCTGCTCGGCGTCGATCCGGACTCGACCGTCCCACCCCGAAGCCGCGCGCACGATGAAGATGCTCGCGATTCGTTTCGCCTCCTGCCTGTTTGTCGCCTCACTCATCGCCGCCTGGGCGCACAGGACCTACGGCGACCCCGAGCGGCCGGTTGCTGGAAAGGTGCTCGGCACCGTCGTGCACCCGCGCGACCCGGAAGGCGCGTGGCTACGCCGGCGTGGTCGAGCGCGACTTCCACCGCTTCCGGCAGGCCTGCCGTTCGGGGCGCCTGCCGATGCGGCCCGCTGACGCGGCGCGCCACGCGGCCCGGCCCCCCCAGCCCGCAATGCTGGTCGGCCGAACGCTACTCGATCCCCGCCATCAGGCTCTCGAAGGGGATCTTCAACCCGTCGTGCAGCCTCTTGACCATCCGCAGGCTCCACGGGTGCTTGCGGTTCAGCAGCTCGCAGACGCGGCTGCTCTGGCCGATGTACGGTTCCAGATCGCGTGCATCGCGTCCCAGTGCGCACGCGCGGCGAACGCTCGACGAGGTGCCACTGCGTGCCGGCCAGCGGCGCGGCCGACGCCCGCTGACCGCCACCGCCCCGGGGCGTTGAAGGAGATGACCTCGCACACGCCGTTGGACTTGTCCCTGGCCGTCTAGGCAACCCGCGGTGGCTCACTTCCCTGCGGCGTGATGTCGATGTGGGTCCCGGCGGACTGGGCCGTGATCTGCCCGTCCGGCCTCTTGATGAGCCTGGCGACCTTGCCACTGACGTAGAGATGAGCGAAGCGTATTGCGTCGCTGTCAAGGCTGTAATACGATGCCCATCATGAAGACGCTCACCGTCCGCCTCCCCGAGCAGCTCGTCGCGGAAATCGAGGCGGAGTCCCGCGGCCGCGGCGTTTCCAAGTCGGATGTCGTGCGCGATCGGTTGCAGGGTCGGCCCGGTTCTGCGCGCGGCAAGCCGGAGTCGCTCGCTGCGATCGCCGATCTGGTCGGATCGGTCGCTGGACTTCCTCCCGATCTGAGCTCGCGTCGCAAACACCACCTGTGCACCACCGGGTATGGCAGGAAGCGTCCTCGTTGACGCCGGCTTCATCGTGGCGCTGCTGAGCGTCCGGGATACGCATCACGACTGGGCCGTCGCGCAGGCCACCGACCATCCGCCCCCGTGGTCGAGCTGCGAGGTGGCGCTGTCCGAGGCGTTTCACCTCGTCGGAGCGCCCGGGGTCGCGAGCCTCGCCGCGCTGCTCGATCGCGGGTCGCTTCGACCCGCTTTCGATCTGGCGAGCCATCTTCCTCCGGTGCTGCGGCTCATGCGCAAGTATGCTGACGTGCCGATGAGCCTTGCCGACGCCTGCCTCGTGCGCATGACCGAGGTGTTCGCCGAGCCGACGCTCCTCACCACCGACACCGACTTCCGCGTCTATCGGCGGCACAGCCGCCACGTGGTGCCGTGCGTGACGCCCGATTGACCTGTTCGTCGGAGGCCGGGCAGAGGTGCTTCCCGATCCCGCGCTGAAGGACGAAAAGGCTCGTGCCAGCGCCGCTGGCTAGGAGCGTTTCGCCCGCCAGTCGCATCGCTTCCTTCGCGAAGCCGGCATCGCGCCGCGGGTGGGCGCAAGACCGACCGGCGCAACGGCCCGCAATCGAGCCTCGCGTTCGGTTTGCGGATCGCCATCGCCGCGCTTTCGGCGAACATCCCATCGCGCGCTCGACCGCCCCGTTTAGATCGGGGGCACCAACCTGTACGCGCTGATGTTCGCGATCGTCATCGCGTCGGTGGGGCTCAACGGCAACTCGACCGCGGTGATCATCGGCTGGATGCTGATCTCGCCGCTGATGGGGCCGATCATCGGCGCGGGCTACGGCGTCGGCGTGCAGGACTCGCAGCTGGTCCGTCTGGCGCTGCGCAATCTGGCCGTGCCGACCGGGATCAGCCTGACCGTCTCGACGCTGTACTTCGCGCTCACGCCGCTCGAGGACGCGCAGTCGGAGCTGCTCGCGCGCACCTCGCCCACGCTATGGGACGTTCTCATCGCCTTCTTCGGCGGCGCCGCCGGAATGGTGGGGCTCGCGCGCAAGGAGAAGTCGACGCTGATTCCGGGCGTGGCGATCGCCACCGCGCTGATGCCGCCGCTGTGCACGGCCGGCTACGGCCTGGCCACCGCGCAGCCGCACTTCGCCATCGGCGCCTTCTACCTGTTCACGATCAACGGCGTCTTCATCGCAGTGGCCACGCTGCTGTTCACGCGCTACCTGCGGTTGCCGGTGCACGCCTTCGCCGATGCGGCCGAACAGCGCCGCGTGGCCGAGCTCGAGCGCTCGCTCGCCGATCGCGACGCGCGCGACGCGGCGCAGCGCAGCCGCCACGCGCAGCTCGCCGAGGAGATCCGCGCGCAGTTCCCGCTGGCGCAACGGGTGCGGGTCACGGTCGACGACAACGGCGCCAAGGGGCGGCTCGTCGTCCTCGTCGAGGCCCGCTCGGTGCCGGCGCCGCGCGAGCTCGCGCGGCTGCGCGCCTGGCTGGCCGTGCGGCTCGGGGGCGCCGAGGACGCGGACTTCGAGCTCGTGGTCGGTCGGCCGGCCGGGTAAGTCGGTGCGAAGCACGCGCTCGCTTCGCGCGCGTCCTGCACCCCCTGGCGGTTGCGGCCGGGGCCGATGCGCTCAACGTGCCGCGCCCGAGGTCAGGGCGAGCCCCAGACCGGACTCTGGTTGTACGGGTACTGCTCCGAGATCCGGCGTCCCGACGAGATACTGCTGCCAAAGCCCGACGGCAGGCTCGCGTAGTACCCGGGCCGAACGTCCGGCAATCGCCGTTGAAATAGGCATCGCTGCAGAGCATCCAGTAGCCGCGTTCCACGCGCAGCGGCGCAGCGCGGTCGTTGAAGCCCGTGTCGCTCAGATTGTCGAAGCGGACGCGGTCGACGAGGTACTGGCGGCCGCTGTAGCCCGGGCCTTCGTACAGGATGATCCGCGCCTGAGCGCCCCAGCCCGAGCCATCTACTCTGGCATCCGGTTCAATCGCCGATGATCTTGCGCACGACGTCGGTCATCGAGATGACGCCCACCGGCTTATCCTTCTCGGTCACGACCAAGCGGTGCATCCGCCGACCGGTCATCTGGCTCACCGCCTCGCTCAACAGGATGTCGGCGTCGCAGGTGGCGCAACCCGGCGTCATCACTTCACTCGCCCGCATCGCTCGCGCCTGCTCCGCAGTCCGGCCCTGCCGCGCCAACACCATGTCCGTCTGCGATACCACGCCAACGGCCTTGCCGCCCTCCATGACGACCACGGCGTGGATCTCGTTGTCCACCATGATCTTGGCCACCTGGCCGACGGTGTCGCCCGGCGCGCAGGCGATGATGCCGCGATGCATCAGGTCCCGGACCTTGGTGCCGTCGTCGACGATGGTGATCGGCTCGGCCTCGGCGATGCTCGGCAGCGGCGCGGACATCGGGTAGGGATGCGGAGTGGTGTGCACGTCGTCCTTGGGAAGCGTGGGGTGGACCACTGCGACCGGCGCCTTGCTGCTGGCACCCAGGCCGTACTCCTTCGCGCCTACGAGCACCGCCATGTTGCCGTGCGGGTGCTTGTTCTCGTACATCAGCTGGTGCACGTGGGGAATCTCGGTGTAAGGGAACGCGCGCGACAGGCAGGGATCGAGGAGCCCGCGCAGCGCCAGCTCGTTCATCTCGTTGGATTGCACGGTGTTGGCGAAGTGCGAACCCTGCAGGCGCTTCTGCCGCATCCACAGGTAGCGCAGATCGACCGTCGCATTGTAACCGGTGGTGCCGGCGCACACCACGACCATGCCGCCCGTGTCGCAGACGAAGATCGACGTCGGGATCGTGGTCTCGCCAGGATGCTCGAACACGATGTTCGGCGCCCGCTTCTCGCCGAGCACCTCCCAGATCTTCGCGCCGAACGCGCGCACGCCCTTCAGCCACTTGGCGTAGCCCGCGTTGTCCTTCCAGTGCGGCAGCATCCCCCAGTGGTCGAACTCGTTGCGGTTGATGCAGCCCTTGGCGCCCAGCTTCATGCAGAAGTCGAACTTGTCCTCGCCGGAGACGATGGCGATGGGAGTGGCGCCCGCCGCCTTGACGATCTGAATCGCCATCGAGCCGAGGCCGCCCGCGCCACCCCAGATCAGCACGACGTCGCCCTTCTTCACCGCGTTGACGCCCCAGCCGTGGAGCATCCGCCACGCCGTCGCCGCGACCAGGGTGTAGGCGGCCGCCCCTTCCCAGGTCATGTGCTTCGGCTTGGGCATGCACTGCTGCGCCTGCACCTTGGTGAACTGGGCGAAGCTGCCCCAGTTGGTCTCGTAGCCCCAGATCCTGAACGTGGGCGAGTACATCGGGTCGCCGCCGGCCTTGACCCACGCGCACTTGCGGCTGTACTGGCCGCAGTGGATCACCACTTCGTCGCCGACCTTGACGTTGGTCACGTCCTTGCCGACCCTGTAGACGATGCCGGAGGCGTCGCTGCCGCCGATGTGGAAGGGCTCCGGTTCGCCTTGTTCTCCCTTGGCGAAGGCCTTGTTGCGGGCGCCGATGACGTCGACCGGAATGCCCAGTCCGGCCCAGACGTTGTTGTAGTTGATGCCCGCCGCCATGACGTAGACCAGCACCTCGTCGTCGGCGACGGGCGGAATATCAACGACTTCCTGCTGAAACGCCTGCATCGGCGTCCCGAAGCGCTCCGGGCGGATCAGCCAGGCGTGCATCTTGGCGGGAACCACTCCCAGCGGGGGTTGTTCGGCGATGTTGTACAGTTCTTTGCTCATTTTCTCGTCTTCTCGCTTGTCGGGGGTTTCAGGTTGAGTGCACAGTGAATGGCGCCGATCACGCGGCGCGGTGGGCAATACCCGCGGTTGCGGTCGGCCGGGTCTCACGATGGTGGATAGCGCGACCGCACGCCGGCGACCGCCACGGCGATCGCGTCGTTCAGCTCCGCGCCATCCCCAATAGAGGTTTGCAGGTCTTGCAGGCGACCATCCGCCAAGCCGTAGATCCAGCCGTGCAACATCAAGGCTTGTCCGCGCTTCCAGGCGTCGCCTACCAGAGTCGTGCGGGCCACGTTGCGCACTTGTTCGATGACGTTTAGCTCGCATAGCGCGCGCAAGCGCGCCTCCTGATCCGGCAGGGCGGCGAGCAGCGCCGCGTGCCGGTCGCGCACGTCCTGGATGTGGCGCAGCCAGTTGTCGATCAGCCCGAAGGATGCCCCCTCCAGAGCCGCCTTGACCCCACCACACCCGTAGTGACCGCAGACGATGATGTGCTGGACTTTCAGCACGTCGATCGCGTAGTGCATTACCGACAGGCAGTTGAGGTCCGTGTGCACCACGACGTTGGCCACGTTGCGATGGACGAACACCTCCCCCGGCTTCAGGCCGGTGATCTGGTTGGCCGGCACGCGACTGTCCGAACAGCCAATCCACAGATAGGCCGGGGTTTGTATCGCCGCGAGTCCGGCGAAGAACCGGGGATCGGCGGCGATCATCTCCTCGGCCCAGCGGGCGTTGGCAGCGAACAGCTCAGGCAGGTACTTCATCGGAATTCCTCCACTGGATTCAGCGCCGCGGCAAGGTGACGGGACCTGCCGGCGTCGTCGAAGCCGACACGTCAGGGCTCGCGGCACGTTGCTGGTCCAGTCGGAGAGCCACGATTCGACTGGCCCGATCGGCCGCGCGGCCGATGGCTACGTACAGATCGGTTTCCGTGTCCTCGATGACGAGGCTGTTCGTTCCGGCAATCACGATCGCGATCCGGCAGCGCTTGTCCTTGCGTCCGCGCGGGCTGTTCCCGCCGTCAAGTCGCACCGAGACCCGACGCAGGTGCTCACCAGCCCAGCCGAGCGCGAGGCGCAGGTGCCGTTCGGTGTGCTCGCGCAGGCCGGCCGGCAGATCGAAACCCTGAGCTCGAACGCTGATTCGCACGGCGTGACGCCTGATCACCGATACCCACTGCAGCGAGTCTAAGGCGCCGGAAGCATGACCACAATCCGAATAATATTGATTTATCATTCGAATTCTTCGATGTGTAGATGCGCCATGGCCAGTCTCAACTTCAAGCACTTGCGATACTTCTGGATGGTCGCCAAGTCGGGCAGCATCGCCGGAGCCAGCAAGCGCCTCAACCTGACGCCGCAATCGATCAGTGGCCAGCTCGGCGACCTGGAAGCCAGTCTCGGAGCGCAGCTGTTTCGCCGCGTCGGGCGGGGTCTGGAGCTCACCGACACGGGGCGGCGCATCTATAGCTACGCGGACGAGATCTTCGCGCTCGGCAACGAGCTCCTCGAGGTCGCCCTGGACCAGGCGACGCGAAAGAGTCTGCCGTTTCGCGTCGGCATCGCCGATTCTGTGCCGAGGTCCGTGGCCTATCGCGTGGTCGAGCCGGCCCTGCGGATCGCCGAACCGGTGCGGCTCGTGTGTCGGGAAGGCCACCTGGCGACACTGCTGGCCGAGATGGCGGTCCATCGGCTCGATCTGGTGATCGCCGACCGCCCGATGCCCACCAATCTCAACGTCCGTGCCTACAGCCATTTGCTCGGCGAAAGCGATCTGACGGTCTTCGCTGCGCCGGATCTGGCTCGATCCCTGACCGGAGCCTTTCCCGCGTCGCTGGATCGAGCGCCGTTTCTCCTGCCGTGGGAAGACGTCGCGTCACGCCCCAGCCTCATCCGCTGGTTTGAGGCGCAACGCCTGTTCCCACGCGTCGTGGGTGAATTCGAGGACAGCGCCCTGCTCAAGGCGTTCGGTCAAGCTGGCGCGGGCCTGTTCGTGGCCCCCACGGCGATCGCCGACTACGTGGGTCGCCAATATGGTGTCCTCGCGGTCGGGCGCATCGAGTCCGTCACGGAGCGGTTCTACGCCATCACCTCCGAGCGTCGACTACAGCATCCCGCCATCGTCGCCGTGGTCGAGGCCACGCAACGCAGCTTTTTCGCGAAGCCGCAACGCGTCGACGCCGACCTCGGCAGCCGTGCGGCAACCACCAGCGCCGGACAGTAGATCGCGAAAGGCCCGTCGCCAAGAGCGAGGGCAGCAGCAGCGTTCCACCCAGCCGCTCAAGCTCGGCCGAGGGGTGGTGGCTCCCCGGCAGCGAGGAGGCCGAGCGCATCGACGAAGGCGACGGCGAAGCTCGCGGTACCGGTGGCGAAGCGCCCCGCCCGCCGCCCCGCCTCGGCGAACAGCAGCGAGGCTGTCGTCGCAGCCCGCAGCGGCGGGCAACCGGCGCCAAGCAGCGCAGCAATGGTCGCGCCGAGCGCGCAGCCGCTGCCGGTGATCCGCGCCATCAGCGGATGGCCGCCCGCGACCGCATACGTCGCCTTGCCGTCGGTCAGGTAGTCGACCGCGCCACTGACGGCGACGACGGCGCCACAGGTAGCGGCGAGCGAGTGCGCCGCGTCGAACGCCGCCGCCGCGCTCGCCGTCGAGTCGACACCGCGCCCCCCCGGGACCGCAGCGGCCAGAGACAGGATCTCGGAGCCGTTCCCGCGAATGACGGCAGGACGCTGGGTCACGAGAGTGAGCGCGAACTGCCGCCGGTTCGGAATCGCTCCGGCGCCGACGGGGTCGAGGACCCAGGGCCGGCCGGCGGCCCGGACAGCGGCGATCGCGCCCGTCATGGCGCGTGCGGCGGGCGGGGTCAACGTGCCGAGGTTGACCAGAAGCGCATCCACGCCGGCGGCGAACGAGGGCGCCTCGTCCTCTGCGATGACCATCGCCGGTGACGCTCCGAGCGCCAGCAGCACGTTGGCGGCGAACGCCGCGGTGACATGCGTCATCATGCAGTGGGTGAGCGGCCTGCGGCGTTGCAACGTGGCGAGGTCTTCGCCGGCAGCGGGGTCCGGCCAGCATCGCTCGACGGCAGGGACGTGCATCGCAGCCGGCCTCCTCGTCGGTGCGGCTTACGCCGCTGTGGCAATGGCCTCGATCCGTGGCATGCCGCCAAGCGCCGGCGCGGCCTCGGCCCAGACGCTCCTCGCCGTCGCCACCCACGCCGGGCGGTCGATCGGCGCGACCACCCGCGCGCCGCCGGCCGCTGCCTGTTCACGGGCGCGCGCTTCGTCCTCGACGATCATGCGGTCGAACTGCCGTGCGCCTCTGATCGAAGCGTCGGTGAGGACGCGACGTTCCGCCGGGGCGAGCCGCGCCCAGAACGAAGCCGACCAATAGAGCGCGCCGCACGCCCAGATGTGCCCGGTCTCGGTGACCCAGGGCACGACTTCGTAGAGCCTGAAGCCGGCGTAAGCCCCCCACGTCAGGTCCATCATGTCGACGACGCCGGTCTTGAGCGCGTTGTAGGTCTCGGTGATCGGAATCGGCGTCGGGTGCGCGCCGAACGCCTTCCACAACGCGACGTGCAGGGGGCTCTGGATCACGCGGATCCGCCGGCCCCGCACGTCCGCCGGCGCTGTCATCGCCATCTTGCCGAGCAGGTGACGGGCACCGTAGTTGATGAACGCAGGGACGACGAACGCCTGCGTCAGGAACGCCTGCCTCAACTCGGTGCCGAGCGGCCCGTCGAGCGTTCGGCGCACGTGCTCGCGGTCGCGAAACAGGAACGGCAGGTCGAGGATCTGCGCGTCGCGCACCCAGGTCGACAGCGCGGACATCGTGCCGAGGCTCGCCTGGATCGAGCCCAGCCTGCTGCCTTCGGCCACTTCCTTCTCGCCGCCGAGCGCTGCATTCGGGACGATCCGGAACTCGAACCGTCCCGGCAGCATCGTCTCGACTTCGTCGCGGATGTGGAACCAGACGCGCGTTTCCGCTTTGTCGGCGGCGAGCAGCGAGGCGACGGTGATCGTGGTCGGGGCGCCGACCGCGTGGCGGGCATGACCGGACAGCACGGCACCCGCGCCGAGTGCTGCGGCGCGGACGAAACGTCGGCGGGAGAGTATCGTCATCGGAGGCGGGGGACGGTGGGGGTGGTCAGGATGTCGTGTCTCAGGCGGCGGGAACGCGAAGGAGCGGCGCCAGCGCCGCGGCGCCGGCGAGCGCCGTCAGCGCGACGAGGAGCGCCGCCAGCAGCGGCAGCGCCTCCCGGAAGACCAAGGCCGGGCGCGTTCCCGCGACGCCGCTCGCGACGTAGACGAGAATGCCCAGCGGCGGCGTGAGCCCGTGGATCATCAGGTTCACGACGAGAATGACGCCGAAGTGGACGGGGTCGATTCCCGCCGCAATCGCCGCCGGCAGCAGCAGCGGGGCGAGCAGCACGATCGCCGCACCGATGTCGAGCAGCAGCCCCGCGAGCAGCAGCACGAGGTTCGCGAGCAGCATCACCGCCAGCGGCCCGCTTCCCAGCAGCGTCACGAACGACGTCACGCCTTCGGCGGCGCGATCGACGGCGAGCAGGAAGGCAAACGGGGCGGCGCTGCCGATCAACAGCCCCACGGCGGCCGCCTCGGCGGCCGCTTGCCGGAATGCCGCCCCGAGGCCGCCGAGGGTGAGCGATCCCAACGTCAGCGAAACGACGAGCGCGTAGGCTGCGGCCAGCGCGGATGCCTCCGTCGTCGTCGCGACGCCGAAACGGATGCCGGCGACGACGATCACCCCGAGGCCGATCGCCGGGAGCGCGGCGATGAAGCGATTGTACCCGTTGCGTTGCGGTCGCCCGGTTCGCGATCGGAGTGTCCGCGCGCGAGGTGACGTGGATGGCGGCGCCGAGCGCGACCGCGAGTGCGAGACCCGCGACGAGGCCGCCGACGAGCAGCGAGCCGACCGACAGCGTCGTCACCGACGCGAGAATGAGGAACGCGATCGAGGGCGGAATGATGTTGTCGAGCACCGCATTCGCGGCGACGATGGCCGTCGCACGCGGGCGCGCGTAGCCCTGCGCGACCAGCGGCGGCACCAGCACCTTGGCGCCGAAAGCCGCGTTGGCGATCGACGAGCCCGACGCACCCGAGAACAGCACGCTGGTGAGCAGCGCAGTCTGCGCGAGGCCCCCGCGCCGGTGCCCGACCAGCGTGCCCGCGAACCGCACCAGGCGCCCGGCGAGTCCGCCGGTGGTGAGCAGTCCGCCGGCGAGCAGGAAGAACGGGATCGCGAGCAGCAGGAACTTCCCGACGCCGACGACCACGTTCTGCACGATCGCGGGTTCGGGCAGCGTCGAGCCGACAGGCTGCGCAGCCGCGACGGCCACGAGGAAGGTATGCGGCAGCGGGGCACCGGCGAGGATACCGGCCAGCGCGACGGCGCCGGCGAACGCGCTGGGGGCGGACAGAACCGGCCCCGCAAGGTGGCGCGTCGCGGCATACAGCGCAACACTCGTGGCGAGCGCGATCAGCGCCCGGCGCGCGCCGGCTTCCACGTAGCAGCGGCCCAGCGCCACGAGCACGGTCAGCACGCCGCCGCCGGCGATCGCCGCGTAGCGCAACCACTCCGGCAGCCCCAGCACGGTCGACGTGCCGCCGATCGTGCCGACGATGGCGGCACCCCCGTGGGCGAGCACCAGTCCGGCGACGAGGGTGATGACCTCGGCGCAGGCCGCGGCCGCGCCGCGCAGCGGCGCGGGCAGCATCCGCGTGAAGACGTCGAGCCGCATCGCCAGCGCGCTGCCGGCGGCGAGCGGGCTGCCCACCGCGATCAGCGTGACGTTGAGCCAGACCGCGACTTCCTCCGCCCACACGAGACCCCCGCCCGCGACGTAGCGAACGACGACGGCGATGAGCACGATGGCGAGAAATGCCGCCAGCAACATCGCACCGAGCCATCCGAGCAGCGACTCGGCTGCGCGGAGCAGGCGGTCGACGTGGGCGCGCATGAGCGGTGGAGCCTTGGCGGTGCGGTGATGCGGAGCGGCGGATTATCGCAGACGCTGTGGCGCCGCAGCCACGCAGACCGCTTCTCGCCGGCGCTGCGCCTTCGAGTCGGTGCCGCCTACCGGCTCAAGGGTCGATCCAGGCCGTGCGCGAATCCACGCGTAAGCAGCGCCTCGATCTGGGCGCCGGGAACCGCCTTGCTCCAGAAGAACCCCTGGCCGTAGTCAACACCGGCCGCACGCAGGAAGAACGCGTGCTCCCACGTTTCGACGCCCTCGGCGACGGTGCGCAGGCGCAACGCCGCGGCAAGACCCACGATGCCGCGGAGCATGCGTGCCGCCGTTCGGTTTTCGAGAATGGGCAACAGCAGGCTCCGGTCGATCTTCAGGATGTCGAGGTCGAGGCCGACGATCTGCGAGAGTCCGCTGTGGCCGGTGCCAAAATCGTCCAGGGCGACCGAGATGCCCAGCGACCGCGCATTGCGGATCGCCGCGCGTCCGAGGTCGCAAAGCGCCTGCCGCTCCGTCAGTTCCACCACGAGACGCGTTCGCCACGCGTCGAGTTCGAGCTCGGACAGCATCGGCGCGATGCGGCCGGTGCCGAACACCGAGGGCGGGATGTTCACGCTGGCGTAGAAGTCGGGGTGTCGGGCAAAGACGGGGACGATCTCGCGGCGGATCGATTCGAGCAGCTTGCGAATCAATGCGTACTGCACTTCCGGCTCGCGCTCGAGCTCGCCCATCAAAGCGGCTACCGATCCGCCCTTGCCGTCCGCTGCGACAATGCGGCTAAGGACTTCGAATCCCGCCACCCTGCCGGTATTGAGATCCACGACCGGTTGATACCAGGCGGTGAGCCGCTCGATCCGGCGGTCGGTCATTCCCTGCTCCACTCCCGCGTCCTTCCTGCTCGCAAGGGCCTCGCCCGGAAGGCCGCTATCCATCGCGCCGGAGCACCCAGGCAGTGCATCTCACGCGCCCGTCGACGTTGGCGCAGCGCCCGCCGGGCGCCGCACGACGCTCCCAACCCGCGCTCGGCTCGGGGGGCGCCGCGCATCGACGACACCACCGTCTCGCCGACAGGGCCCGAGGCGTCGCTGACCCGAGCCAGGTCGCGAACCCCACCTCCTGGTGCCGGCGGACGACTGCTGTTCAGCGTAGCACGAGTCGACGCGAGCCGGCCAACCCGTGGAGTCTGGGTGGGGCGGGCGGCATCGATACATCGGCGCGTGATACGCTCTGCCGCCGGCCCCGGGGACCCTCCGAACGCGCAAGGCCGATGGCGCCCGGCGCCGTCGAGGTCCCCGGCGGACGAGATCACTTCATGACGAGCAGCGCATGGCCCGCAGTTGCACGATGAGGACCCGGTCGCCACGGGCCCACCCGCACGCCGTAACGCTGCGCCCGTGTTCTGCCGGCGCCACCATCGCCCGCGGCCACGTCCGGTCGGCGTGCGGGGAGCGCCCCACGACCGGCGCCGCGCGGCGGGCTGCGGCCGGCCGGGCGGACCGGCAACCGGTGATCCGCGCGTCCCGCCGGACCGACCGCGTGCGCGACGCGGACACCTCGGTCACGACGCTCGACAACGGCGTGCGCGTGGTCGTGCTCCGGCTGCCGTTTCTCGCCACGGCGGCGGTCAGCGTCTTCGTGCGCAGCGGCAGCCAGAACGAGAGCGCGCGGACCAACGGCATCAGCCATTTCATCGAGCACATGGCCTTCAAGGGCACGCAATCGCGCGACTGCCAGCAGATCAACCTGGACGCCGAGCGCCTGGGGGCCGACGTCAACGCTCACACCGACAAGAACCATACCGCGTTCCACATGCGCGGCCTGGCGCCGGACGCCGGGTCCTTCCTGCGGATGCTGGGGGACATCGTCCGCCACAGCACCTTCCCCGAAGCCGAACTGGAGCGCGAGCGTCAGGTCATCCTGCACGAGTGCGCCGAGGACGAGGACGACGCGATGTCGATGGCGTTCAGGCTGTTCGACAAGGCATGCTACGGCGAGCACGCCGTGGCTCGGCCGGTGATCGGCAGCCGCGCCAACATCCGGCGTTTCACCCGCGCCGAACTGGTGGCCTACGTGCAGCAGCAGTACACCGGCACGAACGTCGTCGTCGGCATCGCCGGCGGTGTCGACGACGACCGCGTTGTCGCCGCGGCGGCGGAGGCGTTCGGCGACATGCCGCGCGGCAGCGACAACCGGATCGGCCCGCCGAGCTACGTGGGCGGAATCCGGTCGCGCCGGATGCCGGGCTACCGCCAGGCCCACGTCGTGCTCGGCTTCCCCATCCCCGGGCTGCTGGGCCCGTACCACAGCGCCGTGGTTGCCGCGGCGCTGTTCGGCGAAGGCATGAGCTCGCCGCTGCTCGACCGAATCCGCGAGCGGCGGGGCCTCGCCTACCATGCTGATTGTTCGGCGGACGTGACGGACCTGTGCGGCCAGTTCGTGATCGAAGCGTCGACGAGCCCCGCGCACCTCGACGAGTACTTCGTGGAGGTGACCCGGATGCTCCGCGAACACGTCGAGGCCACCGACCCGGTCGGCCTGGAACGCGCGCGCAACCAGATCATGGTGCGCAGCCTGTGCGCGCACGAGGTTGCCGCGCAGCGACTGGAGACCGCGGCGCTCGACCTCTTCACCTTCGGACGGGTACGCTCGCGCGAGGAACGTATGGCCGATATTGCGGCGGTCCGCCCGGTCGAGGTCCGCGAGGCGTTTGCGCGAATGCTCGGCGCAGGCGCCACGGTGGCGCTCGCCGGCAAGCTCGCCAAGGGCGTCGAGGAGCGGGTCGCCCGGCTCGTGGCCCTGCGCGATGGTTGACCCGGCGCCCGGGCGAGGGCGACCCCGGGGCTGGCCAGGCCACGGTGCCGCCCGGGCACCACTCCGCCGGCGCATCCGGCCGGTGCAATGGCGTCGTCGTCCGGCGGGAGCACGCTGGAACCGCGGCTGCTGCGCCGGCTCGCGGGTGAGCGGCAGGCATGCTCGACTGGCAGGACGGCCAGCCGTACTCGCGCCGCTTCGGCGACGTCTACTTCTCCAGTGATTCGGGGCTGGAGGAGACCCGCCACGTGTTTCTGCAGGGCAATCGCCTTGCGGAACGGTTCGGCGCGCTCGACCCGCGGGCGAGTTTCTGCATCGGCGAGCTGGGGTTCGGGACCGGGCTCAATTTCCTCTGCACGTGGGCGCTGTTCGCAAAGGCCGCCCCCCGCTCGGCCAGCCTCGACTGCTTCAGCGTCGAGAAGTACCCGCTGACCGACGACGAGCTCGCCACGGCGCTGGCGCTGTGGCCGACGTTGCGCAAGGGCGCGGCGGCGCTCGTTGCCCGCTGGCGTCGCCGCGTCCCGGGCTGGAATCGCTGGCACTTCGCGGGCGGTCGGGTGCGGCTCACGCTCGCGCTCGACGATGTTGCCGACGCGCTGCCGCAACTGCCCGGCGGGGCGGTCGACGCGTGGTTCCTCGACGGCTTCGCGCCCGCCAGGAACCCCGAGATGTGGAGCGACCCGGTGCTCGCGGGCGTTGCGCGCGCCTCGAGCGCCGGCGCGACGGCGGCGACCTACAGCAGTGCTGGCGGCGTGCGGCGCGGACTCGAGCGCGTGGGGTTCGCGGTCGACAAGGTACAAGGCTTCGGGCGCAAGCGCGAGATGCTGCGCGCCGTGCTCGTCGGCAGCGGCGACGGCTCGCGGCTCGCCCTCGGCGCGAACGCCGGCGGCGCGCTTCGCGCGGCGGACGACGCCCTTGTCGCGAGCGCGAACGACGCCGCTGCGTCCGCTGCGGCGAGCCGTCGTCCGCCCGCCACGGCCGTCGTCATCGGAGGCGGCATCGCCGGGTGCGCCGCGGCGCACGCGCTCGCGCAGCGCGGCATCGCGGTCACGCTGCTCGAGCGCGCGCCGGAACTCGCGAGCGCGGCGTCGGGCAATCCGCGCGGCGTCCTGCACGCCCGCTTCGGCGCCGGCGCGCATCCGCTGCACCGCCTGGTGCTGGCCGCGTACGGCCACGCGCTCGCGCTCGACGACGACGTGCTGCCTGTCGACGGATCGGTGCGCGCCGAGTGCGGCCTGCTGCAGCTTGCGTGCACGGAGGGCGAAGCGACGCGCATCGCGCGCATGGCCGAACGCGAGTGGCCCCCCACGCTGCTGCAGTTCGTCGATGCCCGGAGCGCTTCGGCATTGGCCGGCGTTGCGATGCGTTACGGCGGGCTCTGGTTTCCGGCCGGCGGGTGGGTGGTGCCGGCCCGGCTGTGTGCGCGCCTCGTCGAGGGCGCCGCCGTCGCGCTTCGCCTTGGGCACGCCGCGCAGGAGCTCGCCCGGACGGGCGGAGGCTGGCGCGTGGCCGGGCGGGACGCCGAGGGTGGGCGCTGGGCGATCGAGGCGGACGCCGTGCTCGTGTGTTGCGCGCTCGCGGCGGCGCAGTTCGAGCCGCTCGCGCGATTTCCGCTGACGCCGGTGCGCGGCCAGATCACGCAGCTCCCCGCGACGCAGGCGAGCCGAGCGCTGCGCGCCGTAGTGTGCGGCGACGGCTATTGCGCGCCGGCGGCAGACGACGTGCACATCCTGGGCGCGACGCACGCGATCGGCGACGCGGCCGCCGACGTGCGCGTCGCGGATCACGCCGAGAATCTCGCGCGGCTCGCGGCGTACGCGCCCACGCTGCGGGAGGCGTTCGCGGACGTCGACCCCGCGCAGCTTCGCGGCCGGGCTGCCGTGCGCTGCTCGCTGCCCGGCGCGATGCCGCTGGTCGGACGCGTCGACGCCGGCCTCTATTGCAGCGTGGGGCACGGCACCCGCGGCCTCGTGACGGCCGGCATCGCGGGTGAAGCGCTGGCGGCGGCGGCCTGCCATGCGCTGCCGCCGCTGCCGGCGACGGTGCTTGCTCCGTTGGCGCCGGCGGCAGCCATTCCAGACGCACGGCCGCGCACGCGAAGGCAGCGATAGACCCCCTCGCCCGGTCCGCTGGCGCAGGCGCGCGAAGCGCCGGCAATCGTCCTACAATGTCTGCGCCGCATCGTTGGTGTGTGGCAGGAGTCCGCACAGGCGCGGCCATCGCGCCGCAACGAGGAAACGAGGGAGATCCGATGAGTGCCGAGCCCTGCCCGCTGTGCCATCCCGCCGCCGAGCGCGTGATCAGCCGCGGGACGCTCGCGATCGCCTTGTGGGACGGCTACCCGGTGAACCCGGGCCACGCGCTCGTCGCCTCGACGCGGCACGTCGAGTCCTGGTTCGACCTCACGACCGAGGAGCGCGCCGCGATGCTGCTGCTGCTCGACGAAGTGCGCGGCAAGGTCGCCACCGGCTTCCACCCCGATGGCTTCAACATCGGGATCAACGACGGTGCCGCTGCCGGGCAGACGATTCTCCACGTCCACATTCACCTGATTCCACGCTACGACGGCGACTCGCCGGACCCCCGCGGCGGCATCCGCTGGGTGATCCCCGACAAGGCCGACTACTGGTCCGGGCAGGGCTGACAGCCGCGAGAACGCGCGGCGGCAGGCGCTTGTCGGGTGGCTGTTGCGGGGCGCCCGATGTCCGGGCGCGCGATGCGCCATCCGGCGCGGCATCCGGTACGGCGGCGACCCGGCCCGCTGCGACGGCCACCGCCACGACCCTCGCCGCCGCCGCCACCCGCGCGGGCGTCGAGCCGGCCAGGAACCGCCGACGGTGGCACCGCATTCGCCTCGCCTGTCCGCGCCGGGTCGGCAGCATGTTCCGAACGTGCCGCGAGCAACGGCGCCATTCGCGCCAGGGTCTTGGCGCTGGCCGCATTCTCGCGAGCGCGCCGGGCGGCGACCGGCGGCTGGACAAATGCGCGCCGACGGCGAAACGCGCGTCATAATGGACGCCCGACCCGTCACTGATGGAGGAGCCACGACCATGACCGATCTCGCCGCGCTGCTCGGCGCCGACGCCGAGAATCTGCTCAACCACGTCTGCAAGGGCATTCCCAGAGACACGCTGCACCTGCCCGGTCCCGACTTCGTCGACCGCGTCGTCGCGCTCTCGGATCGCTCGCCGACGGTGATGCGTAGCCTGCAGCAGCTCTTCGCACACGGCCGACTCGCGGGCAGCGGCTACCTGTCGATCCTCCCGGTCGACCAGGGCATCGAGCACAGCGCGGGCGCGTCGTTCGCGAAGAACCCGCTGTACTTCGATCCGGAGAACATCGTCAAGCTCGCGATCGAGGGCGGCTGTAACGCGGTCGCCTCGACGCTGGGCGTGCTCGGCGCCTGCTCGCGCAAGTACGCACACAAGATCCCGTTCCTGCTCAAGTTCAACCACAACGAGTTTCTCACCTACCCGAACAAGTTCGACCAGATCTTCTTTGCCAGCATCAGGCAGGCGAAGGACATGGGCGCCGTGGCGGTGGGCGCGACGATCTATTTCGGCTCGCCGGAATCGGGCCGGCAGATCGTTGAAGTGAGCCAGGCGTTCGCGGCGGCGCACGAGCTGGGGATGGCGACGGTGCTCTGGTGCTACCTGCGCAACCCGGCGTTCAAGCAGGACAAGGACTACCATGTGTCGGCCGACCTTACCGGCCAGGCCAACCACCTCGGTGTCACCCTCGAGGCGGACGTCATCAAGCAGAAACTGCCGGAGAACAACGGGGGGTACCTTGCGCTCAACAGCAAGGAGAACCCCTACGGCAAGAACGACAAGCGCATGTACTCGGAGCTTGCCAGCGATCACCCGATCGACCTCACGCGCTACCAGGTCGCCAACTGCTATCTCGGGCGCGCGGGCCTCATCAATTCCGGCGGCGCGTCGGGCGACAACGACCTCGCCGACGCGGTGCGGACCGCGGTGATCAACAAGCGCGCCGGCGGCATGGGCCTCATCTCCGGACGCAAGGCATTCCAGAAACCGATGGCCGACGGCGTCGCGCTGCTGCACGCGATCCAGGACGTCTATCTCTCGCCGCGGGTGACGATCGCGTAGGATTCGGTCGGACTAGGAGCCTGTCGGACTCAGGGGTTCGAAAGCGAAACGCTGGGAGAGCGAGGACGCAAGGCCACGATCCTGAGGGGCATGGCGGGACCCGGTAACGAACGACCGGGGGCCCGTGGCCCGCTTACCCCCCGGCGCGGAAGACGAACCCCGCTCCAGTCCGACCGGCGTCCAGCGACACGCCGCGCCCGAGGTGCCGCCGCGGCGGGCGTCCGGGCTGGGTCATCCGCGGCAGGATCCAGACGACGCGCGCGGTGATGACGGCGCGCTCGGGCAGGCGCTGCGGCGCTTTCGCCGATCACGTCGCGACTTCTTCTTGGCCGTCCGGCGCGCGCGAGGGCTCAAGTTCCCCGGGCTCGGTGCCGATACACAATCACGAAGTGTGTCGAGGGCCGCAGCCAATGTCTATCTTCCACCACACCTTCCGCGTGGGTTCGAACGCGGCCGATGTCAGCCATTTCCCGAGACTCGCAGCGGGCCGGCGTGCCACTGCGGTCGCGGCTCCGGATTCTGGCGCGGAGCGCTGGCGACACCTGCGCAGGTCGACTCCTCTCGGGACGGCGCTGCCGCAAACCGCGTCCTGGGTGGCGGGACTGCCCGAGCATCTGCGCCCGTACGCGCTCGTCGAGCTGTATCCACGCATCGCCAACCGGCTGGCAGCGGCGGCGCGCCATTCCGGGGGGTTGGCCGACTGCATCACCGAGTTGCTGATCGACCGGCGCGGTGGCCGGCGCGGGTTTCCGGCCGAGGTTTCGGCGGAGCTCCTGCTGCTGCGCCACGCCGATTTCTAGCTCGGCATTGACGTCGAGGTCAAGGCTTGCGCGCGAGCGCGCGGCGCGTCGTCGACGATCTGCGCCGTGGGCTGCGCCGCGGACTCAGGCAAGCGCATGTTGGCTTCCCCGAACAAGCTCCGCCTGGAGTGCGCTGACCACGCGCGCCAGTTCCGCTTCGGCGTCGGCCAGCAGGGCCGCTGCCGCAGCGAGGTTTCCGCTGCGGGCGATCGTCTCCAGCTCGGTGCACAGGTGGGCGAGCTGACGGGCCCCGACATACGCGCTGCCGGACTTCAGGGCGTGAGCGGCCTCGAGCAGCGCACCGGCATCGTCAGCACTTAACGCCCGCTGCAGGCACGCGAGTCGCCCCGGCGCGTCGGCCAGGTAAGCGTGGATCACGTTGGACACGAGGGTTGTCCCGTTCGCCGCGGCCAGCTCACGAATCGCCTCGAACACGCCAGGATCGAGCGGGTTTTCGCCGGGGGCGGCGACGGATGCGCCGTGCGCGCGCGGGGCTAGCGGTAGTCCGGGTTGCGCCCCCGCGGTGACCGTGGCCCGCGGGTGCAGCCAGTGGACGAGCCGGGCCGCAAGCTGTTCGCGCGTGAACGGCTTGGCCAGATAGTCGTCCATGCCGGCGGCGAGGCAGACTTCGCGGTCGCCTTCGAGGGCGTTGGCGGTCAGTGCCACGATCGGAATGTGCCGATGCACTGCCTTGTTCGGCTCGCCGGATCTCGGCAGTCGCGGCGAAACCGTCCATCTCGGGCATCTGGCAATCCATCAGCACCAAGTCGTAGCCGACCGTTGCGGCGCGATCGATGGCCTGACGGCCGTCCTCAACGATGTCGACGATGAGCCCGAGCGCTTCCAGCAGGCCCTGTGCCACCGCCTGATTGACGGGGTTGTCCTCGGCCAGCAGCACGCGGCCGGTCAACGGTGCCGCCGGCGCTGCCGACCCGTCACCGACGTTCTCCACCCGCGTTCCCAGGCCACGCGTCCGCTCTTCCGGGAGGGCACGGTTCGTCGGTTGGTTCTCGACCACGACCAGGCGCTGCCCGCGCGAATCGTCGGCCGCGGCCGCGACCGACGGGCTCGCCTGCGCGGCGGTCGCCGTCACCGTGAACCAGAACGTCGCCCCGCGGCCGGGCTCGCTGTCGACCCCGATCTCGCCGCCCATCAGGTTCGATAGCTCCTTGGCGATCGCCAGCCCCAGCCCGGTGCCGCCGAACTTGCGCGTGGTCGATCCGTCGCCCTGGGAGAAGGCCGAGAACAGCCGCGGCCGCTGCTCCGCGGTGATGCCGATCCCGGTATCGCGCACTGCGAAGCGCAGCCGGGTGGCCGCCTCCGGGGTGGCCACGCGCCGGCAGCTCACCTCGACCTCGCCGGCTGCGGTGAACTTGATCGCGTTGCCGATGAGGTTCGAGAGGATCTGGCGCAGCCGATGCGGGTCGCCGACCACCGTGGCGGGCACCGAGGAATCCACGCGCAGGATGAGCTCCAGGCCCTTGGCCTGCGCGCGCTGCGCGAACACCTCGATCATCTGCTCCAGCAGCGCGCGCGGCGCAAAATCGAGCTGCTCGAGCTCGAGCTTTCCCGCCTCGATCTTGGAGAAATCGAGGATGTCGTTGATCACCGCGAGCAGCAATTCGCCCGAGCTGCGTATGGTGCTGACGAAGCGCCGCTGCCTGTCCGAGAGCTCGGAGTCGAGCAGGAGCTCGGTCATGCCGAGCACGCCGTTCATCGGGGTGCGGATCTCGTGGCTCATGTTGGCCAGGAACTGGCTCTTGGCGCGATTGGCGGATTCGGCGGCTTCGCGCGCCTGCCGCAGTTCCGCTTCGACCCGTTCGCGCTCGGTCAGGTCGTGCACCACGACCTGCAACGCGGGCTTGCCCTGGTAGTTGATCGGCGTGGCGGCCACCTCTACCGGAACCACGGTGCCGTCGAGCCGGAGGTAGTGCTCCTGAGCGAACGGGACCGCGACCCCGAGATTCCTGATTTCCGTCAACCGTTTGCGGACCAGCGCGTGCGAGTCGGGATGCAACCGGTCCCAGAACGAGGTGCCGATGAGCGCTGTGGGGGATTCGGCGCCGAACAGCCGGACACCGGAAGGATTGATGTAGACGATCTTCTCTTCGCAGTTGATATAGACCGCATCGGGGGAGAGTTCGACGAGTTGGCGGTGGGCATGCTCGCTCCGCGCGAGCGCCTGTGTGGCTCGCCGCAACGCCCGGATGGGGACGAGCCGCAACGGAAAGAAGACGAGCACGCCCATGATCAACCCGCCTGTCCCGACCAGCGCGGCTTCCTGCACCAGGTCCCGCGCGGAGGCGATCACCGCGACGTGACCCGCGTCGGCGCCGAAGTCGTAGACCGGGCGCGTGCGAACGATCGTCGGCCCGACAAGCCGGGGCATCACCCGCCCGACAATCGCCCCGTCGCGGTCGATCACGGCGATGCCGTGGCGCGCGTCCCCGTACTTCTGGAGCACCGCCTCCAGCCGCTCGACCTCGAAGCGCCACATGCCCGCGCTGCGGTTCACGTAATCCGTCACCGCGACGCTGAGCAGGTGCGCCTCGCCCTCCAGCGCGGCGCTGCGATCCCGGTACGACCAGGCAAGGAATGCCGCGGGCGGCACCACCATGACGAGCGCCGCCAGCGCGCCAGCCAGGACGTTGAGCAAGCGCTCCAGGGGCAGCCGTGCCCTCATGGGGCGTGACCGGCGCGAGCGGGAAGATACCCGGAGCGCTCGACGACCACCGCCCCCGCAGCCGAGAACATGAACTCGAGGAACCCCCTGCCGGTTTCGGACAGCCTGGCGCCGCGGACAAGGTAGAGGACCTTCAGGTGGGGATAGGTTCCCTCGCGTACCGCAGCGAGCGAGGGCAGTTTGCCCTGGAGTGCGATCGGGTGCAGTGGACCACCCTGGGGTTGCAACAGGCTGAGGGAAGACATGCCGAGCGAGCCAGACGTTTTCTCCAGCATCGCGATGTTGTCCAGGTCGTTGGCGGCGATCAGCATTCCGGGCCGGGCGAACGCGGCGTCGACCGCCGCATTCATCGCAGGAGAGAGGCTGCGCAGCGTGGCGGTGTCCGATTCGCCCTGGCTGCGCATGACGATCCGGATCGGGGAACCGTCGGCCCAGTGGGTCACCTTGCCGGCGTAGATGCTCGCCAAATCGTCGACGCTCCATCCCAGAGGGGCGGGGGCTTTCGACGTGACGAAGGCAAGCGCCGTGCGGCCGAGTTCGCGGTCCTGGCCACCCTGCGCCTTCTCCGCGTCCGTCAACGGGCGGCCGGCGACCGCCAGATCGATGGCTCCGGCCAACGCCGCACGGATGGCGCCGTTGCTGCCCATCGGCGGACTGACGACGCGAACGGTGACGTCGGGCTTCAGCTTGCTGTATGCGTGGGCCAGCCGCTCGACCAAGGGCGCGGAGGAGCCCGTGCCACCGACGGTCAGCGTCTCGGCTCGGCTGGGGTGCGCCGGCGCCAGCGCCAGGAGCAATGCAAGGGCAAGGGAAAAGCGAACGTAGGGCGTTTTGTTGTTCATAGGCGGCACAAAGTGACGTCTTCCGCAGCTTGGAGACGGCGGGCGAACAGCAGACGAGCCCCCGCAATGCAGTCCGACCAGCGCATTCGTCCCTCGCGCGCCCCAACACCGCACGTTTCGGGCCAGGTGGGCGGGACGCATCGAGCCGCGCCGTCGTTTCGCCGATTGGAGCCGCGCCGTTCCCTGCGGACAACCGAACCGCCATGTCATGCGTTAGTCTAATCAGCATAAGGGTGCGGAATCCCGAGCGCGTTGCTGCGCCGGCCAGCCGCCGCACCGCGCTCGGCCTCGGAGGCTGCATGAATCATCGCCGTGGGTTGCAGGGCGGGATGTTCGCCTTGGCCCTGACCGCTGCGATCGCTGCTCTCGCGGCCCGACCTTCGGGCGGCGGGGGAGGGGGTGCTGCTCCCGGGATGGGGGGCGCGTCGCAGGCAGGTGGCGGCACGCGTGCGGCGGGCACTTGGGCGGGAGGCCGTTCTCCGAGCAGTACCTGGCATGGCGGCCCGGCGTGGCGCATTCACGGCGGCGCCCCAACGTACCCGGGCGGCGGTTACTCCGGCGCCGGCGGGTACGGCGGTGGCCGCTACTACGGTGGCGCCGGCGGGTACGGCGCTGGCCGCTATTACGGTGGCGCCGGCTGGTACGGCTGGCCGCGCTGGTACGGCGGCGCCAGCTGGTATGGCTGGCCGGGTTGGTACGGCGGCACCGGCTGGTACGGCTGGCCGGGCTGGTACGGCGGGTGGTACGGACCGAGCGTTGCCTTGTCCTTCGGGCTTCCTGCGTACTGGGGCTGGCCGGGTTATAGCTACTCGGTTCCCTATCCCGCCTATGTGCCCGATGCTTCGGCGGGCGCGTTCGCTCCGGCGCCAAGTTCCCGGCCCGTCGCGAACTACTGGTATTACTGCACTGACCCAGCGGGCTACTTCCCGTACGTGCAAGAGCTGCGACAAGCCCTGGATTCCCGTGACCCCGTCCACCGAGGCCCCTGCCCCTTCAGACTCAGGGCAACAGTGAATACTCACTATTACGAGAGGGCCGGGCGATGAGGCTGCCATCGACGGGAGCGCTGATCGTGGTCGCAGCGGGTCTTGTCGGCTGCGTCACCGTTCCGGTCGGGCCGGCGGTCCCGGTGCTGCCGGGGGCGAACAAGGGCCCTGGGGAGTTCGGTGCCGACGACGCCAGTTGCCGCAGCTACGCCCAGGCAGCGACGGCAGGGGCCGCGCAGGCGGCAACGGACAACGCGGCGGCGAGCGCGGCTGCCGGGACGGTGCTCGGGGGACTGACCGGCGCGCTCATCGGGGCGGCCGTGGGGGACGCGGGAGCCGGCGCGGCGATCGGCGCCGGCACCGGTCTGCTGTGGGGCGGTGCCGCCAGCGCGCCGGGGTACGCCTCGTACGATCTGCAGCGTCGCTACGACGCGTATTACGTGCAGTGCATGGTCGCACGCGGCAATCTGCCTCCGTGGCGCGCGACGTTACCGGGCCCCGACCTATCCGCCACCGAACACGCCGCCGCCCCAAGGCCTGGGCCCGGGTGCCGCCGTGACGCCGCCGCCGAGCGCAGCGCTGCCCGGCAACTATCCGCCGCCGGGCACGCCGGCGCCGGTTGGAATCGACGGCGGCGCGCGGGGGCGCATCGTGCCTGCGCCGGTCAACCCGCCGCCCAGGGTTCCTCCGCCAGGGGCACCATCGCCGGGCACGCCGGCCCCGACCTTCTGAGCATGAGCGCGTCGCCTGCCAGGCGGGCGTGCGGCAACAGGGGCGCCCAGCACCGCGCGCCTTCCTCGCCGGGGGCGGGCAAGACGTTTCCGTTGGCGTCTCAGTACCACAGGTCGCGGCATCGGCGCCGCGGCCACCGGCGGCTCGCCGTCGCGCGCGGCGAGGGCTAAGATGGTTCCTGCGCCCCTGCCGCGCACGCCTGAACCGCTGGAGGCCATCCCGTGTACGACTACATCATCATCGGCGGCGGCTCGGCCGGCTGTGTCCTCGCGGGCCGGCTCAGCGAACGGACGGACCTCGACGTGTGCCTGCTGGAGGCGGGCCCGGCGGACGAGAGCGTGTTCATCCGCTGCCCGGCCGGGCTGGCGCTGATCACCCGGACAGGTCAGGCCAACTGGGCCTTCGACACGGTGCCTCAGCGCGGCCTCAACGGTCGCGCCGGCTACCAGTCGCGCGGCAAGGTGCTGGGCGGCTCCAGCTCGATCAACGCCATGATCTACATCCGCGGCCAGCGCGAGGACTACGCATCCTGGGCCGCCGAGGGCAACCCCGGCTGGGACTGGGACGATGTACTGCCCTACTTCGTCAAAGCCGAGCACAACGAGCGCAGCGGCCACGCCCTGCACGGCAGCGCCGGCCCGCTGAACGTGATGGATCTGCGCAGTCCGAACCATTTCGCGCTGGAATTCGTCAAGGCCGGGCAGCAAGCCGGCTACCCGCACAACGACGACTTCAACGGCACCGATCAGGAAGGCGTGGGCTTGTACCAGGTGACGCAGAAGAACGGCGAGCGCTTCAGCGCCGCCAGGGCTTACGTCACGCCCCATCTGGGCCGCGCCAACCTGCGCGTCATGACCGGCGCGCGAGCGGTGCGCATCCTGCTGGAAGGTAAGCGCGCGGTGGGGGTCGAGGTGCGCTTGGACGGCGAGCAGGTTGCGCTGCGTGCCCGGCGCGAAGTGCTGGTCAGCGCCGGTGCGTTGCAGTCGCCGCAGCTCCTGTTGCTGTCGGGTATCGGGCCCGGGCCGCAGCTGCAGAAGCACGGCATCGCCGTCGTGCACGACCTCCCGGGGGTCGGCGCGAACCTCCACGACCACCTCGACGTGGTGCTGTGCTACGACGCGCCGCATCTCACCGACCTTTTCGGCATCTCTATCGCCGGCGCTGCCAACGCGATCAAGGCCGTCTTCGAATGGCGCCGGCAGCGCAGCGGGATGCTGACGTCCAACATCGCCGAGGCGGGCGCATTCATCAAGAGCCGCCCGGACGAGGCGACACCCGACCTGCAGCTTCACTTCGTGGTGGGCAAGCTCGTGGACCACGGCCGCAAGATTGCATTCGGCCATGGCTATTCCTGTCACGTCTGCCTGCTGCGCCCGGCGAGCCGCGGCAGCGTGACCCTCGCGTCGGCCGACCCGATGGCGGCGCCGCGGATCGATCCCAACTTCTTCGGCGAGCGCGACGACGTCGACCGGCTGGTGCGTGGCGTGAAGCTCACCCGTCGGATCCTGCAGCAGCCCGCCTTGGCGAACTACGGCGCGAAGGAGCTCCCGAGTTCGGCTGGCGCGCGGGACGACGCCCAGATCGAGGCGTTCCTGCGCGACTACGCCGACACCATCTACCATCCGGTGGGCAGCTGCCGCATGGGGTCCGCGCCGACGGACGTGGTCGACCACGCGCTGCGCGTGCGGGGAATCCAGGGCCTGCGGGTGGTCGACGCGTCGATCATGCCGCGCGTGGTCAGCGGCAACACCAACGCTGCGGCGATCATGATCGGCGAAAAGGCCGCGGACATGATCAAGGCGGCCGCGTAGGGACCCGTGGACCCGCGCCGATCCGTGGGGGGGAGGGCCGCACGTCCGGGCGGGAACGTGCACATGCGCGCCCTCGGCAGGGTCGTTCTCGCGGCGCTGCTGATCGCACCGGGGGCAGGGGTCGCCGACGACATGGCCGACGCGCGGGCGCGCATGGTCGAGGAAGTGGCGGTGATGGCGGCGGAGACCGGCCCCGCGACCGGGCGCGGCGCGCTCGACCCGAAAGTGCTGGCCGCGCTCGGGACGGTTCGGCGGGACCGTTTCGTTCCGTCCGGCGAGATCCACAACGCCTACCGCAACCGGCCGTTGCCCATCGGCCACGGCCAGACGATTTCCCAGCCCTACATCGTCGCGCTGATGACCGATTTGCTGCGGCCCGCGCCCGATCACGTGGTGCTGGAGCTTGGCACCGGCTCCGGCTACCAGGCGGCAATCCTCTCCGCCCTGGTGGAGCGCGTGCAGACCATCGAGATCGTCGAGCCGCTCGCGGCGCAGGCGAGGCAGCGGTTGGCGCAGCTCGGCTATCGCAACGTCGAAGTGCGGGCGGGTGACGGCTACCACGGCTGGCCCGAGCGCGGCCCCTACGATTCGATCATAGTCACCGCGGCCGCAAGCCACGTCCCGCCGCCGCTGCTCAAGCAGCTGAAACCGGGGGGCGGATGGTGATCCCGGTCGGCGCGCCCTTCCTCACCCAGCACCTGATGCTGGTGGAAAAGAAGCCCGACGGATCGTTCACCAGCCGGCAGATCCTGCCGGTGCGTTTCGTACCCCTCACCGGTGGCCACTGACGCGGTCGCCGTGCTCCGGCCGCCGCGGCTGTCGGTGGCGATGGTCGCGGCCGCGGCCATTGCCTGGGAGGTGCTGCTGACCCGGATGTTCTCCATCGGCCTGTGGCACCACTTCGCGTACATGATCATCAGCGGTGCGCTGCTGGGCTACGGCGCGAGCGGGGCGTTTCTCGCGCTGTACTCGCGAGGGTTGCTCGGGTCGGTTCACGGTCGTCTTTCCCGCCGTCGCCGCGGCGGCCGGATTCGCGCTGCCCGTGTCTGCGGCCATCGCGCGGCAGATTCCGTTCAACCCGCTGGAGCTGCCCTGGGACCCGGCGCAGGTGCTGTGGTTGCTGGCGTTGTACCTCACGCTGATGCTGCCCTTCTTTCTGTCGGGGTTGGCGGTGGGGTTGGCAATCGCCCGCTTTCCGAGCGCGGCGAGCCGGGTCTACGCCTTCGACATCGTGGGCGCATCGGTGGGCAGCGCGCTCGTAGTCGTCGCGCTGCACGTGCTGTTTCCGACAGCGGCGTTGCTGCTCACCGCTGTCCTCGGGGCGGCGGCTGGCGCCGTGGCGTGGCTCGAGTGCGGCGGGGCGCCGCGCTGGCCCGCGCTGGCGCTGCTGCTCGCCGCCGGGCTGCTCGCGCTCGTACCCCCGGCGTGGGTGGCGCCGCGGCTGTCGGAGTACAAGGATCTGGCAGGCGCGCTGCGGATCCCGGGCGCCCGCGTGGTCGCGGAGCGGTCGAGCCCCCTCGGGCTCGTCACGGTGATCGAGAACCTCGAGGTGCCGCTACGCCACGCGCCCGGCTTGGGGCTGATGGCCGAGGCCGAGCCCCCGCCCCAGCTGGCCGTATTCGTGGATGGTGACGGCCCGTCGCCCATCACGCGGTTCGACGGCCGTGCCGAGCCGCTCCTCTATCTGGATCACCTCACGTCCGCGCTGCCCTACCGGGTGCTGCGGCAGCCTCGGGTGCTGGTCCTGGGTGCCGGCACGGGCACCGACGTGCTGCAGGCGCTCGTGCTCGGCGCCTCGTCGGTGGACGCGGTCGAGATGAACCCCGACGTGGTCGCGCTGGTGGGCGAGACGTTCGCGACATTCGCCGGCCGTCTCTACCAGGATCCGCGGGTGCGCGTTCACATCGCCGAGGCGCGCGCGTACGCGTCGGGCAGCCGGGAGCGCTGGGACCTGGTGCAGATCTCGCTGCTGGACCCCTTTGGCGCCGCCACCGCCGGCCTGCAGGCGCTGGCGGAGAACTACATCTACACCGAGGAGGCGTTGCGGGCTTACCTCGACCGACTCGCGCCCGGCGGCCTGCTCGCCGTCACGCGGTGGGCGGGCACGCCCCCCCGCGATGGCCTGAAGCTCTTCGCGACCGCAGTTCGCGTTCTCGCCGCCGACGGCAGCCGCGATCCCGGACGCCGGCTGGCGCTGGTGAGCGGGTGGCGCACGACGACGCTCTTGGCCAAGAACGGCGACTTCACGCCCGCCGAGCTCGATGCGATCCGTACGTTCTGCCGCACGCGGGGATTCGACATCGCCTGGCTTCCGGGAATGGCGCCCGAGGAGGCAGGGCGGTTCATGCAGCAGGACCGACCGCAGCTCCACGAGGGCGCCGTGGCCCTGCTGGGCCCCGACCGGGACCGTTTCGTCGCCGACTACAAGTTCCACATCGAACCCGCGAGCGACGACCGGCCTCACTTCTTCCGGTTCTTCCGCTGGTCGGCGGCAGGAGAACTCCTCGCGCTGCGGGAACAGGGCGGACTGCCCCTGCTGGATTGGGGCTATCCGCTGCTCGTGGTGGCGCTGTTGCAGGGCGTGCTTGCCGGGGTTGCCTTGATCCTGCTGCCGGTGGCACGTTTGGCTCGCGCGGTGCCGGGCGCGCCCCGGCTGCGCACGGCGGTCTATTTCGGCGCCCTCGGACTGGGGTTCATGCTGCTGGAGATCGCGTTCATCCAGAAGTTCACGCTGCTCCTGGGGAATCCCGTCTACGCCGTCGCGCTGGTCCTCACCGTGTTCCTTGCCGGCGCCGGGGCCGGCAGCGCGCTGGCTTCCGAGCGGTTGCCGGTGCGGGCCGCGGCCGCGGGCATCGCCGCCTGGGCCGTGTTGCTGCTCGCGGCACTCGCGGTGGCGGGAGACAGCCTGGTGGCGCTGCCGGGTCTCGCCCGGGCCACCCTCGCCGTCCTCGCCGTGCTGCCGCTCGCGTTCCTCATGGGGGTGCCGTTCCCTGCGGGTGTTGCCTGGCTCGGCCGCGCGTGTCCTGCGCTCGTGCCGTGGGCCTGGGCGGTAAACGGCTGCGCGTCGGTCGTCGGGGCGGTTCTGGCGGCGCTCCTCGCGGTCCATCTGGGATTCAGCGCCGTCGTCGCATGGGCGCTGGCGTGCTACGCGCTCGCCGCGTTCGCGCTGCCGCGCGTTCCTGCGGCGCCCGCGTCGTAGCGCCCACCGCGCTGGTTGTGCGGTTGCGCTTCCGCGATAATGCCGTTCACGGTTGCCGGGAAGCTCTGCCTTCGACGGGTGCACGCCTGCCCGGCAGAGGGCTCCTCGCGCGAAGTCGATCGCCCGTCGGCGCGTGCGCCCGTGTCGGCGGGTGCCGCGGCGGCGCGAACAAAGGAAAGCGCATGAAAAAAGGCAGAACGGTTCTTCAGGCAAAGCGCTACGGCACGCACAGCTGCGGTCCGGCAACGACGCTGCTCACGGCGATCCGCCTGATGGTGGAAGACGACGTCCGCAGCCTGGTCGTGCAGGACGAGCACGGTCACCTGCAGGGCGTCATCACGCGCGTCCAGATCCTCGATGCGCATCTCGCGCACGACGACTGGGGTTCCCGCCTGGTCAAGGACCACATGGTGCGCGACGTGCCGGTGGTGGCGCCCCAGGCGTTGCTTGCCGACGCCGCCCGCGCGGTGCTGAAAACGCCGTTGCACGAGGTCGTCGTGGTGCTGGACGACGACGGTGAGCGCCGACCCGTCGCGATGCTGACCGACGCCGACCTGGCGTATCACCTGGTGCGGGAAGGCTGAGCGGCCGGCCAGCGGCGCGGCGAGCCCGCCGCAAGGCGGCCCGGCAGCCTCACGCGCCGCCGGCGCCGAGCCGTTGCCCGTGCTCGCGGGTCGTGTGAAACGCCACCTTCGGCCAGCGCTCCATCGTGACCTGCAGGTTGTACTTGTTGGTGGCCAGGAACACCGGATTGCCGTCGACGTCGGTCGCGAGCGAGCCCGCCTGCTCGCGCTCGAAGTTGCGCCGGACCGCGTCGTCGGCGTAGGTGAGCCAGCGCGCCGTGGCGATGCTCGCGCTCTCGTAGCTCGCGTCGACCTTGTACTCGGTCGCGAGGCGCTGCGCGACGATCTCGAACTGCAGCTGCCCGACGGCGCCCAGCAGCAGCGCGTGCGACGAGCTCGCCTCGAACACCTGGATCGCCCCCTCCTCGCCCAGCTCCTGCAGACCCTTCGCGAGCTGCTTGGCCTTGAACGGGTCGCGCGGGCGGGCGACGCGGAAGAGCTCCGGCGCGAAGTACGGGATCCCCTTGAAGCCCAGCGCCTCGCCCTCGGAGAGCGTGTCGCCGATCGAGAGCTGGCCGTGGTTGTGGATGCCGATGATGTCGCCGGCGACCGCGTCCTCGCTCGCGATGCGCTCATTGGCCATGAAGGTGAGCGCGTTGGCGAGCTTCATCTCGCGCCCGGTGCGCAGGTGCCGCACCTTCATGCCCGGCGTGTAGCGACCCGAGCAGACGCGGAAGAACGCGATCCGGTCGCGATGCCGCGGGTCCATGTTGGCCTGGATCTTGAAGACGAAGCCGGTGAACGGCGCCTCCTCCGGCTGCACCATCCGGCGGCCGCCGTCGCGCGGCTGCGGCGGCGGCGCCCAGTCGATCAGCGCCTGCAGGATCTCCTGGACACCGAAATTGTTGATCCCCGAACCGAAGAACACCGGTGTCTGCCGTCCGGCGAGGAACTGCGCGAGCGCGAACGGCGCGCTGGCGCCGCGGATCAGGTCGACGTCGTGGCGCAGCGCCGGCATCTCGTCCGGGAACAGCGCGTCGAGGCGGGGATTGTCGAGGCCGGCGATCACCTCGGTGTCCGCGCTCACCCGCTCCTCGCCGGGCGTGAACCGGCGTAGCCGGTCGCCGAGGAGGTCGAACACGCCGCGGAAGTGCCTCCCCATGCCGATGGGCCAGGTGACCGGCGCGCCGTCGATCTTCAATACGGACTCGATCTCCTCCACGAGCTCGACCGGAGGGCGCACGTCGCGGTCCATCTTGTTGACGAAGGTGATGATCGGCGTCGCGCGCAGCCGGCAGACGTCGAGCAGCTTGATCGTCTGCTCCTCGACGCCCTTGGCGGCGTCGATGACCATGACCGCCGCATCGACCGCGGTCAGCACCCGGTAGGTGTCCTCGGAAAAATCCTGGTGGCCGGGCGTGTCGAGGAGATTGATCGTGTGCCCGGAGTAGTCGAACTGCATCACGGAGCTCGTCACCGAGATCCCTCTCTGCTTTTCGACTTCCATCCAGTCGGAGGTCGCGTGCCGGGCGCTCTTCCGTGCCTTGACGGTGCCCGCGAGCTGGATCGCGCCGCCGTAGAGCAGCAGCTTCTCGGTGAGCGTCGTCTTGCCCGCGTCGGGGTGGGAGATGATGCCGAACGTTCGCCTGCGGGCGACGTCTCGCGCAAGGCTGGCGGTCAGGCTGTCTTCGCTCATGGATCGAATCGGCTACCGCGGCGGCGCGCTCGGTCGCCCGGGGAGCCTCGGGGCGGATGCCGCCGGCCGCCGGATGCCGCCGGCCGGCGGAGAAGGAAGGGAAATTATACCCGTGGCGCCCGAGCCCATCCGGGTGCTGCCCGCGGTCCCGCGTTCGCCTCCGGCGCCCTCGCCGCCCGCACCGTTGCGCCGGTGAAGTCGCGGCGGGACTGGCACGCCGGTTGCGTGCTTCGGGGACAAACGGCGAATCCTGGCGCAAATGCCCCCGCGGCCAGGATTGCGGACGCTCGACAGTGCCGTTTCGCGGCAGAACCTGCGTCCCGCACGCCGTGGGGCCTGGACGGAGTCGGACCACCCGGGGAAGCGACGATGAGGATTCGGCAGGTCAGCCTGGATTGCCCGGGAGCGAGCAGCGCGCAGTTCGGCGCGCGGCTCAAGGGTCTGGCCGAACTCGATCCGGAGCTTCTGCTGGTGTTCGGCGACCCCGAGTTCTTTCGGGTCCCGACACTGGCCGACACGCTGGAACTGCTGTTTCCCGAGGCGGTCCGGGCGGGTTGCTCGACGCCTGGCGCAATCTCGGAGGGGGGCGTCGACGACCGCACGTGCGTCGTGACCGCGGTCCAGTTCGACCACGGATCGATCAAGGGCGCGTCGATCGAACCCGCCTCGGCGGACGAGTCGTTCGCGGCCGGAGCGAGGCTCGCCGCCAAGCTGGAGGGACCGGGGCTGCAGGCTGTGCTGCTGTTCGGTCACGGACGAGGCATCGACGGCAGCGCGCTCCTGCGCGGGATCACCAAGACCCTGGGCGCTGCGGTCGCCGGGGGCCTCGCCGACGGCGGCGTGGCGTCCCGACAAGCCTTCACGCTCGACAGCGGCGGCGTGTCCGATCGCCGGATCGTGGCCGTGGGTCTGTACGGCCAGCGGATGGCGATCGGTCGCGGTTCCTCCGGCGGCTGGCAGGCGTTCGGGCCTTCGCGCAAGGTCACCCGCTGCCATGGAAAGGTGCTGGCCGAGCTCGACGGGGAATCCGCGCTGACGCTCTACAAGCGCTATCTCGGCATGCACGCGCGGCAGTTGCCCGCCGCGCTGCTGCGGTACCCGTTTCAGATGCTGCGGGCTCAAGGCGACCGCGACGGCCTCATCCGCGCGATCGTGGGGATCGACGAATCCCACGGAACGCTGCAGCTCGCCGACGAAATCGACCCCGCCGGCTACCTTCGGTTGATGCACGCGTCGAGCGACGCCCTGATCGACGGCGCCGAAGTGGCGGCGCGGGACACGGCGCGAGGCGACGAGCCGACAGGGGAGTCACTGGCGATGTTGGTGAGCTGCACCGGCCGCCAGCGTTTCCTCGGGTCGCGTGTCGCCGAAGAGGTCGAAGCCGTCGCCGCGGTCCTGGGCACGGACGCCGTGCTTGCCGGCTTCTACGCGCAAGGAGAGTTCGGACCGGTGGCGGCGACGCACGGAAGCCGCCTGCACAATCAGACCATGACCGTCATGCGGATCGGCGAGCGCTGACCTCGCTGCGCGCGGCATGACGCCGCCGAGGCGCGTCCTGGGTCGCCCGGGTCACGGCCGCTCGGCGTCGCCGGCTCGCTTCGCGGCTGCGTCCTGAACCGCTTGTTCGACGCCTCTTGCCTTCTCCAGCGCCTCCCGCTGGGTCTTGGTGAAATCGAGCCCCTTCTCGTCGCGGCCCGGACACCCCGACAGCAAGCAGACGGCGGCGATGGCGGCAAGTCGAAGCGAGCGGGGTGAGGTCGTCATGCGGGTCTCCAGGGAACCGTAGCGCCGCCGGTGGGCGTTCGCTCCCGGGCGCGCACCGCGGCCTCGGGCCGACGCGAGCGCCCGCCGGGCGAGTGGTACGATGCCACAAGCGGGTGTCGGGCGCGAGCCCCAGGCGCGACGACGCGCTCCCACGAGCGCTCTGCGGGCGCGGGCTTTCGTCCTGCGCCGCTGGAAGTTGCGCGCTGCGGCGTCGCTGCCGGCGCGCGTGCCCCGCGCCTGCCCGTTCACGCCACCGAGCCGACCATGGAATTCGCCTTCGTCCTCGATCCCTTGCCGCTGCTCAAGGCCTACAAGGACTCGAGCGTTGCGATGATGCGGGCGCTCGCCGGGCGCGGGCACGGCGTGTTCGCGCTCGAGCCATCCGACCTCTATTGGGACGAGGGCAGCGTCAAGGCGCGGGTCACGCCGCTTGCGCTCGTTCCCGACGACGCGGATTGGTACCGCGCCGGGACGCCGGTCGACCGGCCGCTCGCCAGTTTTGCCGCAGTGCTGCAGCGGAAGGACCCGCCGTTCGACATGGAGTACGTCTACGCGACCTACCTGCTCGAAGCCGCGGAGCGCGAGGGAGCCCGCGTGTTCAACCGTCCGCGGGCGATTCGCGACCACAACGAGAAGTTGGCGATCGCCAGGTTCGCGGAGTTTATCGCGCCCACGCTGGTGACCCGCGATCCAGAACGTATCCACGCCTTTGTCGATCGTCACCGGGACACGATCCTGAAGCCGCTCGACGGCATGGGCGGCGCGTCGGTGTTCCGGCTGCGCGACGACGACCCGAATCGCAACGTCATCGTCGAGACTGTCGGCGTGCACGGACAGCGCACCGTCATGGCACAACGTTACCTGCCGGAGATCGCCGACGGCGACAAGCGCGTGCTGCTGATCGCCGGCGAGCCGGTGCCGTTCGTGCTGGCCCGCATTCCGCGGCCCGGCGAGACACGGGGCAATCTCGCCGCCGGCGGGCGCGGCGAGGCAAGGCCGCTGTCGTCGCGTGAACGCGAGATCGCGCTGGCGATCGGGCCGCGGCTGTGGGCCGAGGGCCTGCTGCTGGTGGGGCTCGACGTCATCGGCGCCTGCCTCACCGAAGTCAACGTCACCAGCCCCACGTGCTTCGTCGAGATCACGGCGCAGACCGGTTTCGACGTGGCCGCCATGTTCGCCGACGCGCTGCTGCGCGCCGCGGCTGCGCCGCGGGGTGCGTGCTAACATCCGGCGCAGGGCCGGCCGCGTCTCGTGCGAAGGCGGCGGCACCGGTCCGAGTGGGGGGCGGCTTTGATCGGGATTCTCATCGTCGCGCACGACAGCCTGGGGGACAGCCTCGCGCGCGCCGTCGCGCATGTCCTGGGCGCCCGCCCGGCGCAGTTCGAGGTGTTGTCGGTCGCGGCGACCGACGACCCGCTTGAGCTCCTTCCGGTCGCGCGCGAGCAGCTCGCGCGGCTCGACAGCGGCGATGGCGTGCTGGTCTTCTCCGACATCTACGGAGCCACACCCTGCAACCTCGCCTGCAAGCTGTTGCAGCCGGGTCGCGTCGAGGCCGTCGCCGGCGTCAACCTGCCGATGCTGGTACGGGCCTTCACCTACCGCGGCAAGGGCATGGAGACCATGGTGACGAAAGCCGTATCCGGCGGCTGCGAGGGCGTGCTGCGCATCAACGTCGATCCCGCCCATGCAGCAGCGCGAGGTTGAGATCATCAACAAGCTCGGCCTGCACGCCCGAGCCTCGGCCAAGCTCACGCAGCTTGCCGCCAAGTACGAATGCGAGGTCTTCATGTCGCGCGCGACGCGGCGCGTCAACGCCAAGAGCATCATGGGCGTGATGATGCTGGCCGCCGGCAAGGGCGCGCGCGTGACGCTGGAGACCGAGGGTCCCGACGAGGTCGAGGCCATGGAGGCGATCGTCGGGCTGATCGACGACTACTTCGGCGAGGGCGGCTGAACCGCCGCTGCTGCGTCCCGTGGCCAGTTTCGCGTTGCACGGCATCGGCGTCTCGGCGGGCATCGCCATCGGGCGGGCACAGCTCGTCTCGCACGCCGCGCTGGAGGTCGCGCACTACACGATTCCCCAGGCGCGAGTCGACGCCGAGGTCGCACGCTTCAGCAACGCCCTCGCGGAAGTCCGCGGCGAGATCGAGAACCTGCGCTCGACGATGACCGGCGGCGACGCGCCGGCGGAGTTCGGCGCGTTCCTCGACGTGCACTGGATGATCCTCAACGACGCCACCCTGTGCGAGATGCCGAAGGAAATCATCGCTGACCAGCGCTGCAATGCCGAATGGGCGCTGCGGGAGCAGATGAACGTGCTGGTCGAGCAGTTCGAGGAGATCGAGGATCCCTACCTGCGCGAGCGCAAGGCCGACGTGGTCCAGGTCGTCGAGCGAATCCTGAAGCGGCTGCTGGGCAAGCCCGGGCTCGCCGCTGCCGCGGGCGCCGAGCACCAGACGATCCTGGTCGCGCATGACCTGTCTCCCGCCGACGTCATCCAGTTCAAGCAGCACCGTTTCGGCGGCTTCCTGACCGACCTCGGCGGCGTCACCTCGCATACGGCGATCGTGGCGCGCAGCCTCGCGGTGCCCGCGGTCGTGGCCACGCACAACGCGCGGCAGCTCATCCGCGAAAACGAGCTCCTGATCGTCGACGGCGGCAACCACGTCGTCATCGTCAATCCCGACAAGTCGGTGCTCACGGAGTACCGGCTGAAGCAGAGCGAGCTCGAGCTCGAGCGCGCGAAGCTCAAGCGCCTCAAGACCAAGCCGGCGCGGACGATCGACGGCGAGCTGATCGAGCTCTACGCCAACATCGAGCTGCCCGAGGATCTCGAGCAAGTGCGGGAGAGCGGGGCGACCGGCATCGGCCTGTTCCGGTCGGAGTTCCTGTTCCTGCATCGCGACGAACTGCCGACCGAGGAGGAGCAGTTCGACGCCTACCGGACCGTCGCGGAGGGGATGGGCGGGCTGCCGGTCACGATCCGCACCTTCGACCTTGGCGCGGACAAGGACCTGGCAAGGCTGGGCGGGCCGGTCCGCGTCGCGCCGAACCCGGCGCTGGGGTTGCGCGCGATCCGCTTCTGTCTTGCCGAGCCGAGGCTCTTCCAGACGCAGCTGCGCGCGATCCTGCGCGCCTCGCACTACGGCAAGGTGCGGATCCTGATCCCGATGCTCGCCTCGGTCGCCGAGATCGACCAGACGCTGGCGATGATCGCGCAAGCCAAGGAGACGCTGCGCGAGCAGGGCGTGCCGTTCGATTCGGGGGTCGAGGTCGGCGGCATGCTCGAGATCCCCGCCGCCGTCCTCGCGATGGGCTCGTTCCTGGAGAAACTCGATTTCCTGTCCATCGGCACCAACGATCTCATCCAGTACACGCTTGCCATCGACCGCTCCGACGACGCGGTGTCGCACCTGTACGATCCGTTGCACCCCGCGGTGCTCCGGCTGCTGCTGATGGCGATCGGAGGGGCGAACAAGGCCGGCGTGCCGATCGCCGTTTGCGGCGAGATGGCCGGCGAGCAGGCGCTGACACGGCTGTGGCTCGGGATGGGCCTGCGCAACTTCTCGATGCACCCGGCGCACATTCTCGGGATCAAGCAACGCGTGCTGACGAGCGAAGTCGGTTCGTTGCGCCCGATCATCGAACGGATGCGCCGCACCGAGAATCCGGCAAAGCTCCTGGAGCTGCTGGACAAGCTCAACGCCTGACGGCGGCACCCCGCAACGGGAGCGCCGGCGCGTTCACGGCGTAGTCCCCGACGGCGCAACGGACGCGCACAGCCGCCACGGGCGCCGCGGTGGCCGAACGCGATGCGGCGCGCGGGCACGGCGAGTCGGCGGGTGAAGTCGGCGGTCGGCCACCGCTTCTACAACCGCCGCGATTTGTCTAGAATGAGCGGGCGCCGATTTGAACCAGCTTGCGGGCGCTACGGACGCGCAGTCCAGAACAAATGCGGCTAAAGCGGCGCGGCAAGGGGGCTCCCGATACCGACCCGACAGGACGCCAAGCTGGTCGGGTCTTTTTTCGCCTTCGCCAAAGAGGGTTGACATGCCTGCCTTTTCCGCGACCACCGGTGGCGATCCCGGCGCCGCGCAGCGCACCGCGGGGCCGTTCGGTCGGGTCCGTCGTCGCGCAGCGCGCGCGCTTCGAGGATCCGCTGCCGCTTTCCTGCGGCCGCCCGCTGTCCGGCTACGAACTCGTGTACGAGACCTACGGCGTGCTGAACGCCGCCCGCACCAATGCGGTGCTCGTCTGTCACGCGCTGAACGCTTCGCACCACGTTGCCGGCTACTACGCGAACGATCCCGAGAACGTCGGCTGGTGGGACAACATGGTGGGGCCGGGCAAGCCGCTCGACACCGAGCGGTTCTTCGTGGTCGGCGTCAACAACATCGGCAGCTGTTTCGGGTCGACCGGCCCGACATCGCCGAACCCGGCGACCGGACAGCCTTGGGGCGCCGACTTCCCGCTGGTCACGGTCGAGGATTGGGTCGACGCCCAGGCGCGGCTCGCCGACCGTCTTGGCATCGATCGTTTCGCCGCGGTAATGGGGGGCAGCCTCGGCGGCATGCAGGCGCTGTGCTGGGCGATCCGCCATCCGCACCGGATCGGCAACGCGCTGGTGATCGCGGCCGCGCCGAACCTCTCGGCACAGAACATCGCCTTCAACGAGGTGGCGCGCCAGGCGATCCTGACCGACCCCGATTTCCACGAAGGGCACTTCGACGTCGCCGGAACCAAGCCACGGCGGGGCCTGCGCGTGGCGCGCATGATCGGGCATATCACGTACCTGTCCGACGAGCAGATGGAGGAGAAGTTCGGGCGCGCGTTGCGCGCCGGCATCAAGTACTCGTTCGAACCCGAGTTCCAGATCGAATCGTACCT
Source organism: uncultured beta proteobacterium (assembly GCA_963713275.1). Classification (GTDB taxonomy): domain Bacteria; phylum Pseudomonadota; class Gammaproteobacteria; order Burkholderiales; family Casimicrobiaceae; genus CAIWHR01. The sequence continues at coordinate 61,956 of CAVQLG010000023.1, read as the reverse complement.
GCGCTACCAGGGCGAGAAGTTCGCCGAGTACTACGATGCGAACACCTATTTGCGCATCACCAAGGCCCTCGACTATTTCGATCCGGCGCTGGCGACCGGCGGCGACCTGAAGCGCGCACTCGCGCCGGCACGCTGCCGTTTTCTGGTCGTCGCGTTCACCACCGACTGGCGGTTCTCGCCGGCCCGGTCGCGCGAGATCGTCAAGGCGCTGGTCGACAACGACCGCGAGGTCGCCTACGTCGAGATCGCAGCGCCGCACGGTCACGACGCCTTCCTGCTCGATGTACCGCACTACATGGAAACCGTGAGCGCTTACTTCGATCGCATCGCCGAGACGCTGGAGGGGCCATGAGCGCCCCTTATCGACCTTCCGCGGCAGCCGCGGCGGGCCGCGCCGATTTCGCCGTGATCGCGCCGTGGATCGCCCGCGGTGCGCGGGTGCTGGACCTCGGTTGCGGCGACGGCAGCCTGCTCGCGTACCTGGGGCGCGAGCGGCAGGCGGCCGGCTATGGCATCGAGATCGACCCCGCGGGCGTGCTCGCCTGCATCCGGCAGGGCGTCAACGTGCTGCAGAGCGACCTCGAGTCGGGCCTCGCCGGCTTCGACGACGCGTCGTTCGACTGCGTGATCCTGTCGCAGACGCTGCAGGCGATGCGTCACACCGAGGTCATCGTCGACGAGATGCTGCGCGTCGGGCGCGACGCGATCGTCACCTTTCCGAACTTCGGCCACTGGACGCACCGGTTGCAGATCGCGCGCGGGCGCATGCCGGTGTCGAAAGCGCTTCCCTACCAGTGGTACGCCACGCCGAACATCCATCTGTGCACCGTTGCCGACTTCGACGTCTTCCTTGCCGAGCGCCGCTGCGCGATCGAGAATCGCGTTGTCGTTTCGGGCGCTCGCATCGTGACGCTGCTGCCCAATCTGCGCGGCGAGCTTGCGATGTACCGTTTTCGCCGGGCCGGAGAGCCTGTGACGAGATGAGGCGCCACGGGACGGGGCGCCGCCGCTACAATCCGGCATGACCGAGGACCTCCCCCGCGCCCCGCCGAGACCCCCGACGTGGCGTGAGGCGCTCCTCAACCGGCGGATGCTGATCTGCGTCTTCACCGGGTTCTCGTCGGGCCTCCCGCTCTACCTCCTGATCAACCTGCTGCCGGCGTGGCTGCGCTCCGAGCAGGTCGACCTCAAGGCGATCGGCCTGTTCGCGCTGATCCAGCTGCCCTACACCTGGAAATTCCTGTGGTCGCCGCTGATGGACCGCTACGCGCTGCCGTTGCTGGGGCGCCGGCGGGGCTGGATGCTCGTCACGCAGGTCCTGCTGTTGGCGTCGATCCCGCTGTTCGGGCACCTCAACCCGCGTCTGGACATCTGGACGATCGCGTACCTCGCCACCGCGGTGGCGCTGTTCTCCGCCAGCCAGGACATCGTGCTCGACGCGTTCCGGCGCGAGATCCTGCCCGACATCGAACTTGGTCTCGGCAACGCGATCCACGTCAACGCCTACCGCATCTCGAGCCTCGTCCCGGGCGCGCTGTCGTTGATCCTCGCCGACCTCCTGCCCTGGTCGAGCGTGTTCTGGATCACCGCGGCGTTCATGCTGCCCGGCGTGCTGCTCACCTTCGCCGTCGATGAACCGGCACTCGCGCGGCGCGGCCCCCGCACCCTGCGCGCCGCGGTCGTGGAGCCGTTTCGCGAGTTCATCCGCCGTGACGGCTGGCGCGCGGCGGGTCTCATCCTGCTGTTCATCTTCCTTTACAAATTGGGCGACAGCATGGCCACCGCGCTGGCGACGCCGTTCTACCTCGACATGGGCTTCACGAAGTCGGAGATCGGCATCATCGCCAAGAACGCGGGGCTGTGGGCGAGCGTCATCGGCGGGATGCTGGGAGGGCTGTGGATGCTCTCCATCGGCATCAACCGGGGCCTGTGGCTGTTCGGCGTCGTCCAGGTGGTCTCGATCCTGGGCTTCGCCTGGCTCGCCTGGGAGGCGCGGCCCGACAAGGTGCTGCTGGCGGTCGTGATCGCATTCGAGGCGCTCGGCGTCGGCCTGGGCACCGCCGCCTTCACCGCGTACATCGCCCGGGCGACCGACCCGCGGTACACGGCGACCCAGTTCGCGCTGTTCACGAGCCTCGCCGCCGTGCCGCGGACCGTGGTCAACGCGTCGACCGGCTGGATCGTCGAGCAGACGGGCTGGTTTGCGTTCTTCCTCATCTGCACGGCATTGGCGCTGCCGGGGATGGCATTGCTCTTGCGTGTCGCCCCGTGGAGCGAGCCGTCGCGCTCCACGACGACGACGGCGGGGGATGGGGACCGATGAACCAGCAGAAATGGAGCGCGATCGCGCATCGCGACCACGACTATTGCAATCCGGTCGCCGCGGCCAAGATCGAGCGCATGCTCGACCTCATGCCGCTCGAATCCCAGTCCCGCGTCCTGGACCTGGGCTGTGGACGCGGCGAGCTCGCCCTGCGGATCATCGAGCGCTTCGGCGCCTCGGTGATCGCCGTCGACCATTCGTCGTTCATGCTCGATGCCGCCCGGGAACGTGCGGAGTGGACCGGCGCGCTGGGGAAGATCCATCTCGACGACACCGACATCGCCCGCTTCGAGGCCGATCCGGAAACCTTCCACCTCACGGTGATGATAGCCGCGGGCGGCATCGCCGGGGGCATGCCCGGCATCTGCGCCAAGCTGCGCGGCTGGACGCGTGGGAGCGGCTACGTGCTGATCGGCGAGCGCTACTGGAAACAGAAGCCGCCGGCCGAGTACCTCGCGTTGCTGGACCGCAGCGAGGCGCAGTACCTCACTCATCGCGGCAACGTGCAGGCGGGAATCGACGCCGGCCTCGTCCCCGTGCACGCGGTCACCGCGTCGCCCGACGAGTGGGACGAATACGAATGGAAGTCCAGCCGTTCGGTCGAGGCCTACGCCCGCGAGCAGGAGAGCGATCCCGACGTGCCCGCGATGCTGGAGCACGCGCGCAAGTGGCGTGACGGGTACCTGCGTTTCGGGCGGGACGCGATGGGTTTTGGGGTCTATCTCTTCGCGCGACCCGGCGTGAGGAACCCGTGATCAGGCGCTGTCGAGGTCCTCGAACGCGGCGGTGAGTTCCAGCCACTCGGCTTCGAGCCGGGCGAGCTGCCAGGAAAGATCCCCCTCGCGGGCGATCGTCTGCTTGAGCGTCTGCCGACTGGCCTCGGCGTAGGCGTCCGGCGACAGCAGCCAGTCCTCGACCACCTTCTTCTCGCGGGTGAGTTCGGCGATGGCCGCCTCGACCTCTTCGATGCGGTCCGCCAGCGGCTTGCGCCGGGCGTAGGCTTTCTGCCGCGCCGCGGCCTCCGCCCGCCGCTGCGCGCGCCGGTCGGCCGTCGGCGGGGCGCAAGGCACGGCCTGGGCTTCGGCCGCGTCCGCCCGAGCGCGCATCCCGAGCACGCCGTCGCGGTAGTCGTCGAGATCGCCGTCGAACGGAGCCACCCGGCCGCCGGCGACGAGCCAGAGCGCGTCGGTCGTCGCGCGCAGGAGGTGGCGGTCGTGCGCGACGACGATCAGCGCGCCGTCGTAGTCCTGGAGCGCCTCGGCCAGCGCCTCGCGCATCTCGATGTCGAGGTGGTTCGTCGGCTCGTCCAACAACAGCAGGTTGGGCCGCTCGCGCACCAGCAGCGCGAGCGTGAGCCGCGCCTTCTCCCCACCGGAGAAGCGGCCCACGGGTGCTTGCACCATCTCGCCGCGGAAATCGAAACCGCCCAGGAAGTCGCGCAGCGCCTGCTCCCGCGCCGTCGGATCGATCCGTGCGAGGTGCCACAGCGGCGTCTCTTCGGCCCGCAGCGCTTCGACCTGGTGCTGAGCGAAGTAGCCGACCCGCAAGCCCTGCGCGGTCAGCCGTTCGCCGGCGAGCGGCGGCAGACGCCCCGCAACGGCCTTCAGCAACGTGGACTTGCCGGCGCCGTTGGCGCCGAGCAGGCCGATCCGCTCACCGGCCAGGACGGTCCAGTCGAGCCGGGAGAACACCGGCGGCCGGCCGGCGTAGCCGAGATCGACGCGCTGCAGCTGCACGAGCTGGCGCGCGGCGAGCCCGGCAGGCGCGAACGAGAACTCGAACGGGCTGTCCACGTGCGCGGCCGCGATGCGCTCCATGCGCTCCAGCGCCTTGATCCGGCTCTGGGCCTGCTTGGCCTTGGTCGCCTTGGCGCGGAAGCGATCGACGAACGCCTGCAGATGCGCGATCTGCCGCTGCTGCTTGGCGAAGCTCGCCTGCTGCAGGGCGAGCTCTCCGGCGCGCTCGCGCTCGAACTGCGTGTAGTTGCCGCTGTAGGTCCGAAGCTTCTGCTGGTCGAAATGGACGATGCCGTCGACGACGCCGTCGAGGAAGTCGCGATCGTGCGTCACCAGCAGGAGCGTTCCGGGGTAGCGGCCCAGCCAGGCTTCGAGCCACAGTACGGCGTCGAGGTCGAGGTGGTTGGTCGGCTCGTCGAGCAACAAGAGGTCCGAGCGGCACATCAACGCCTGCGCGAGGTTCAAGCGCATCCGCCAGCCGCCGGAAAAGCTCGCGACCGGATCCTCGTGCCGCGCGGCCGGGAAACCCAGTCCCGCCAGCAGCGTCGCCGCCCGGGCGCGCGCCGCGTAGCCGCCGATCGCCTCGAAACGGTGGTGCAATTCCGCAAGCGCCTGCCCTCCCGCGTCGGGATCGGCGTCGTGCGCCGCGTCCAGGCGCGTGAGATCGCGCTGGATCGAACGCAGCTCGGCGTCGCCGTCCTGCACGAACTCGATCGCCGGTCGCTCGACCTGCGGCGTCTCTTGGGCGACGTGCGCGAGGGTCCACGCGGCGGGCAGGTCGACCTCGCCTGCGTCGGCGACGATTTCGCCCCGCAACAGCGCAAACAGGCTCGATTTCCCGGATCCATTGGCGCCTATCAGCCCGACCTTGCGCCCGTCGTGAACGGTCATGCTCGCACCGTCCAGCAGCCGCTTCGCTCCCCGGCAGAGCACCAGGTTCGAAATGCGCAGCATCAGCGCGCGGCCGGCGCCGCCGAAACGTCCCGCCGCCGCGCGGCCGATCGCGGGGTCGGGGCTGCAAGCGCCGCGAACCCGCGGCGTGCCGGCGCGTCGCGCGCGGGGGCGAGCTGCGCATCTGCCCGGCGGGCAGCGAGCTCCCCGGTCGGGCGCTTTGCGACGAGCTTCGCCTCCGGGTCGCCTGGCTCGCGTCATCACGGCTCGAAGTCGTAGTCGACGATGAGCGGGGCGTGGTCGCTGAACCGGCGCCGCGTGTAGATGCTGGCCCCGGTGGCGCAAGCGGCGAGCCCCGGCGTCGCGATCTGGTAGTCGATGCGCCAGCCGACGTTGTTCGCCCGGGCGTTGCCGCGGTTCGACCACCAGGTGTACTGCTCCGGCCGCGGGTCGAGGCGGCGAAAGACGTCGACGTAGCCAAGCTCGTCGAACACGCGGGTGAGCCAGTCCCGCTCCTCGGGCAGGAAGCCGGAGTTCTTCTGGTTGCTGCGCCAGTTCTTGAGATCGATTGGCCGGTGCGCGATGTTCCAGTCGCCGCACAGCAGCACCTCGCGTCCGCCGGCCCGCAGCCGCGCGAGGTGCGGCAGGAACGCCGCCAGGAAGCGGAACTTCGACGCCTGCCGGTGCGGACCGCTCGCGCCCGAAGGCAGATAGAGGCAGACGACGGTCAGCCGCTCGAAGTGCGCTTCGAGATAGCGCCCTTCCGCATCGAACTCGCGTTCGCCGAATCCGGTGGCGAAGCGCGGCTTCGCCCGCGCATAGAGGGCGACGCCGCTGTACCCCTTCTTCTGTGCCGGGAAGAACGCCGCATGCGAGCGGCGCGGCGCGCGCAGGGGCAGCGGCACGTCGTCGACGGCCGCCTTGATCTCCTGCAGGCAGACGACGTCCCAGGGGTCGGTGCGGACGAGCCACGGGGCGAGGCCGCGGCGCCCCGCCGAGCGGATGCCGTTGACGTTGAGCGTGATCACGCGCATGAGACGTTACGCCGCAACCTCTTGCGGCTGCGATGCACAGCGGCGAGTTTACACGCGGGCGCCGGCGCGCGGCCGGGACCGGTTGCGGCGCGACCGCGGGGTATACTCATCGCGTTCTGGAACCTTGCGCCGACGATGTCCGACTTCCGCCAGCAGTTCCTCGCCTTCGCCGTGGCACGTGACGTGCTGCGCTTCGGCGAGTTCGTCACCAAGGCGGGGCGCAAGACACCGTACTTCTTCGACGCGGGCTTGTTCAACGACGGCGAGAGCCTGCGACGGCTGGGGCAGTTCTATGCCGACGCGCTGCTGGCGTCGGGGGTTGCCTGCGACCAGCTCTTCGGACCGGCCTACAAGGGCATCACCTTGGCGGCGGCGACGGCGATCGCCCTGGCCGAAAAGGGGCACAATCTGCCCTTCAGTTTCAACCGCAAGGAGGCCAAGGGCCACGGCGAAGGCGGAACGATCGTCGGCGCGAAGCTCGGTGGCAGAGTGGTGATCGTCGACGACGTCATCACCGACGGCGGCGCCAAGCGCGAGGCGATCGAGCTCATCCGAGCGCAAGGCGCCCTGCCGGCGGGCGTGCTGATCGCCTTCGATCGCATGGAGCGGGGCCGTGGCGAGCTCTCGGCCGTGCAGGAGCTCGCGCGCGACCACGGGCTGCCGGTGATCGCCATCGCGACGCTCGACGATCTGCTGCGATTCCTCGGCGCGCAGCCGCGGCTGCGCGGCCACGTCGCCGCGGTGGCGGCGTACTTCGCTGCCTACGGAGCGGTGCCACAGTGCGCGGCCGGGTCGGTCGGCGCACCGGGATAGAGCGGAGGGCTCGAAGTTGGTGAACACGTCTGCTGCGCGGACCGATGGCTGCGTTGCTCCATCCCGCTGCGCTTGTCGGCCGGGGATGTCTCGCCGGCGGCTTCGTTCGCGCGACGTACCCCGGCCGCTCGCGGCGAATCCCCCACGGCCGCTCGGGCCGGACGCGGCGTGAGACCTCGTGTGGCCGGCGTCCGGTCGACGCCCAGCGCGCCGCGGCGCCCGGGCGCCGCGGCCGCGCTGCTTGCGGTCGGGCTTCTCGCCTGGCCCTGCGTTGGCGGCGCCGCGACCTACAAGTGGGTCGATGATCAGGGTGTCGTCCATTACAGCGACAAGATGCCGCCGGAGGCGGTCAACAGGGGCAGCCAGCAGTTGAGCAAGGAAGGTGTCCCGCTGCGCCGGACCGATCCGGCGCCGACCCCGGAACAACGACGGGCGCGGGAAGCCGAGGAGGAGCGCCGGCGCGCGCTCGCCAAGCAGCAGGAGGAGGCCGAGCGCCGCGACCGCGCGCTGCTCGCCTCGTATACGAGCGAGCACGAGATCGAGCTCTCGCGGCAGCGCGCGCTGGCGACCATCGACGCCGTACTCGATTCGGCCACGCAATACAGCGATCAACTCCAGCGGCGCAAGGCCGACGTCGAGGCGCAGCGGGCAAGCTACCGGGACAAGCCGGTGCCCTTGGTGCTCGAACGCGAGTACGAGGGCATCAACCTCGAACTCGCGAAGCAATCCCGACTCATCGTGCAAAAGCGCGCGGAACGCGACGTGACCGCCGCCCGCTACGCGGGGGATCGCATGCGCTGGCGGGAGCTGTCGGGCCTTGACGCGCCCGCCTCGCCGGCGCCGACCCCCGCGGCGTCCTCGGCCGCGAGCTCGCCGGCGCCGACGGCCCCGGCCCCGGCCCCGGCCCCGGCCCCGGCCCCGGCCCCGGCCCCGGCCCCGGCCAAGCCCCCGGCTCCCGCCCGCTGAAGCGTCGGCGGCCCGACGGCCGGCGGCCGGGAAGCCCGCCCGGCAGGCGCGGCTGCGATAATCGCGGTCCTCTGCGGCGACAACGAAGGCGAGACCATGGCTCAATACGTCTACACGATGAATCGCGTGGGCAAGATCGTGCCCCCGAAGCGCGTCATCCTCAAGGACATCTCGCTGTCCTTCTTCCCGGGCGCCAAGATCGGGGTCCTGGGCCTGAACGGCTCCGGCAAGTCGACACTCCTCAAGATCATGGCCGGCGAAGACCGCGAGTTCGAGGGCGAGGCGATGCCGATGCCCAACCTGCGCATCGGCTTCCTGCCGCAGGAGCCGCGGCTCAACGCCGACCAGACGGTCAAGGAGGCGGTCGAGCAGGGGCTCTCCGACGTGCTCGAGGCGAAGCAGCGGCTCGAGGCGATCTACGCCGCGTACGCCGAGCCCGAGGCCGACTTCGACGCGCTGGCCGCCGAACAGGCGAAGTACGAGGCGGTGATCGCGGCGTCGGGCGCCGACAGCGCGCTGCAGATGGAGATCGCCGCCGACGCGCTGCGGCTGCCGCCCTGGGAGGCCAAGATCGGCGTGCTGTCGGGCGGCGAGAAGCGGCGCGTGGCGCTGTGCCGGCTGCTGCTCGCCAAGCCCGACATGCTGCTGCTCGACGAGCCGACCAACCACCTCGACGCCGAGAGCGTCGACTGGCTGGAGCAGTTCCTGCAGAAGTTCCCCGGCACCGTGATCGCCGTCACCCACGACCGCTACTTTCTCGACAACGCCGCCGAGTGGATTCTCGAGCTCGACCGCGGCTACGGAATCCCGTGGAAGGGCAACTACAGCTCGTGGTTGGAGCAGAAGGAGGCGCGGCTCGAGGTCGAGGCGAAGCAGGAAGGCGCGCGGATCAAGGCGATGCAGAAGGAGCTCGAGTGGGTGCGCCAGAATCCCAAAGGACGGCAGGCGAAGAGCAAGGCGCGGATCGCGCGCTTCGAGGAGCTCTCCTCCTACGAGCACCAGAAGCGCAACGAGACGCAGGAGATTTTCATCCCGGTCGCCGAGCGCCTGGGCAACGAGGTGATCGAGTTCAGGGGCGTATCCAAGGGCTACGGCGACCGGCTGTTGATCGACAACCTGTCGTTCCGCGTGCCGCCCGGGGCGATCGTCGGCATCATCGGCCCCAACGGCGCCGGCAAGACGACGCTGTTCCGCCTCATCACCGGCGCCGAACAGCCCGACCGTGGCGAAGTGGTGATCGGCAGCACCGCGAGGATCGCCGTCGTCGACCAGTCGCGCGAGACGTTGCCCGACGGCAAGACCGCCTGGGAGGCGATCTCCAACGGCCTCGACATCCTGACCGTCGGCCGTTTCGAGATGCCGTCGCGCGCGTACCTGGGCCGTTTCAACTTCAAGGGCCCGGACCAGCAGAAGATGGTCGGCCAGCTCTCCGGCGGCGAGCGCGGCCGGCTGCATCTCGCGGCGACGCTGTTGAAGGGCGGCAACGTGCTGCTGCTCGACGAGCCGTCCAACGATCTCGACGTCGAGACGCTGCGCGCGCTCGAGGATGCGCTCTCCGAGTTCGCCGGCAGCGTGCTCGTGATCTCGCACGACCGCTGGTTCCTCGACCGGATCGCCACCCACATCCTCGCCTGCGAGGGCGACTCCCAGTGGACGTTCTTCGAGGGCAACTACCACGAATACGAGGCGGAGAAGAGGAAGCGCCTCGGCGAGGAAGGCGCGCGGCCGCACCGGATCCGCTACAAGGCGCTGCTGCAATGACCGTCGTTGTCGCGTGGCGCCGGGCGCTTGCGAAGACAAGGATTGCGCCCGCACCCCTTAGCGCGCAAGCTTGACGGCACGCCGTGCCTGCTTCGGCACGGTCAGCGCTCCGGACCGGGTGGGTACTCTTGAATCCGCAGCAGCTTCGACCGCGTGTTCCTTGAGTTCAGGATATCCGGGCGCCCGGGTCACCCACCCAGGAGGGGAACGATGACCGAGCCCAACAGGGACCTGCGCCACGAGTGGTGGGCGAAGAAGTTCAGCGACATCGACAACGAGATCGCGGCGCTCGCCACGGTCTGCGACGTGCGCCTGTTCGATCCTGGCGTGATCGAGCGCGTCCTGCACAACGACGCAAGCGCGTGCGGCAATCGAAACGAGGCCGCGTTCGCGAAGTTGCACGCACTCCTCATGATGCACTATACGGTGCGAGCCCAGGCGGTCCAGCGGCTGGGGTCGGCGGAAACGGCAACGCTGGTCACCGAGATCGTCAACAAGGTTCGCGAGCGGCTCGGGCTGCGCCCGGTGCGCGGCAACTGACGGCGTGTCGCGCGGCAGCGACGCCAGGCCGGGTGGCGACGAACGCGCGGCGAGCGCGCCGTGGCGGCGGCCGCGGGTCCGCGCGCCGGCGCACGGGCAGCACGTGGCGGACTTCACTTGGGTATCGACATGGACACTGTGCTCTGGCTCCTGGCCCTCGTGCTGATTGGCGTTGGCGTGATCGGCACCGTGCTGCCGGCGCTTCCCGGCGCGGCGCTCGTCTTCGGCGGCATTGCGCTCGCCGCCTGGATCGACGACTTCACGCGCATCCCGGCGTGGACGCTCGGCATCCTGGCGGCGCTGACGATCCTCGCCTGGGCGGTGGATTTCGTCGCTGCCGCGCTCGGCGCACAGCGCGCCGGTGCCTCGCGCCTGGCGCTGCTGGGCGCCGCGTTCGGAACGTTCGCCGGGGTGTTCACCGGGCTGTGGGGACTGCTGTTCATGCCGCTCGTCGGTGCCGCGGTCGGCGAGTACCTCGCGCAGCGCGATCTTCGCCGCGCGGGCCGCGTCGGCGTCGCGACCTGGATCGGCGGGCTGCTCGGCACCGCCGCCAAGGTCGCGATCGTGTTCGCGATGATCGGCGTCTTCGTCGCCGCGCTGCTGCTCTGAACCGCTCGGGGCTGCGGCCTCGGCGCCCGTGAACACGTCTGCTGCGCGGGCGGTCTGCGCCGCAGCGCGCTTGCTCATGCGCGTGCATCGACCTGCGAGGTTGCGTCGATCCTCCGCCGGCGCTTGGCGTCCCGTCGCGATCGCGACGATTGCTTCACGGGTGCTCAGCGCTCGAGCCGGCGCCGCAGAATCGCGTTCACCTGCGCGGGGTTGGCCTTGCCCTTGGTTGCCTTCATCGCCTGGCCCACCAGCGCGTTGAAGGCCTTTTCCTTGCCGGCGCGGAACTCGGCGACCGTCGCCGCGTTCGCCGCCAGCACGTCGTCGACGATCCGCTCGATCGCGCCCTCGTCCGAGATCTGGCGCAAGCCCCGGGCGGCGATGATCGCGTCGGCGTCGCCGCCGTGCTCGCCCGCCCACGCGGCGTCGAAGACCTCCTTGGCGATCTTGCCGGAGATCGTCTGGTCCTGTATCCGCGCTCAGCAGCGCGGCGAGCTTCGCCGCCGGGAGCGGAACGCGCTCGATGCCGATCTCGGCACGGTTGAGCGCCGCCGCGAGCTCCCCCTGGACCCAGTTGGCGGCGAGCTTGGCGCCGGCGGTGTCGCCGCTGACGGTGCGGGCCACGTCTTCGAAGTACGCGGCGAGGCCGCGCGATGCCGTCAGTGCCAGCGCATCCGCCTCCGGCAGCGCGTACTGGGTCACGAAGCGCTGCTGCATCGCCCGCGGCAGCTCCGGCAGCGTCGCGCGCACGCGCTCGATCCAGCCGTCGTCCACGACCAGCGGCGGCAGGTCGGGGTCCGGGAAATAGCGGTAGTCCTGCGCGTCTTCCTTCCCGCGCATCGACCGCGTTTCGTTGCGGTCGGGGTCGAACAGCCGCGTTTCCTGCACCACGGCGCCGCCGTCCTCGATCAGCGCGATCTGCCGCTGGACCTCGAAGTCGACCGCCGCCTGCATGAACCGGAAGCTGTTCAGGTTCTTGATCTCGCAGCGGGTTCCGAGCTGCGTCTCGCCCAGCGGCCGGACCGAGACGTTGGCGTCGCAGCGGAAGCTGCCCTCCTGCATGTTGCCGTCACAGATGCCGATCCATTGCACCAGCGCGTGGAGGGCCTTGGCGTAGGCGACGGCGTCTTCGGAGCTGCGCAGGTCGGGTTCGGTCACGATCTCGAGCAGCGGCGTGCCGGCGCGGTTGAGGTCGATCCCGGACATGCCGTGGAAGTCCTCGTGCAGACTCTTGCCGGCGTCCTCCTCGAGGTGGGCGCGCGTGAGCCGGATCGTCTTCTCGCCCCGGGGCGTGGCGATGACCAGCTCGCCGCCCTGCACCACCGGGATCTCGTACTGGCTGATCTGGTAGCCCTTGGGCAGATCGGGGTAGAAGTAGTTCTTGCGGGCGAACACGCTGCGGCGGTTGATCGTCGCGCCCACCGCGAGGCCGAAACGGATCGCACGCTCCACCGCGCCGCGGTTGGCGACCGGAAGCACGCCCGGCAGCGCGATGTCGACGGCGGCCGCCTGCGTGTTTGGCGCCGCGCCGAACGCGGTCGACGCCCCGGAGAAGATCTTGGACGCCGTCGAGAGCTGCGCGTGCGTCTCGATGCCGATGACCACTTCCCACTTCATGATCGTGCCTCGGCGTTCAGGCAAACGGCGCCGGCGCCCGCAGGTGCCAGTCGGTGGCCTGCTGGAACTGGTGCGCCACGTTGATGAGCCGCGCCTCGGAGAAGTAGTCCCCCTGCAGCTGCAGCCCGATCGGCAGGCCGGCGCCGGTGAAGCCGCAGGGGATCGACATCGCCGGCGCGCCGGCGAGATTGGCGGCGACGGTGAAGATGTCGCCCAGGTACATCTCGACCGGGTCGTCCGACTTGGCGCCGATCCGGAACGCGGCGGTCGGTGCCGTCGGCCCCACGATCAGATCGCACGCCGCATAGGCGCGGCGGAAATCCTCGGCAATGAGTCGCCGCGCCCGCTGGGCTTTGAGGTAGTACGCGTCGTAGTAACCATGGGACAGCACGTAGGTGCCGATGAGGATTCGCCGCTTGACCTCGTCACCGAAGCCCTCGCTGCGCGTTTTGCGGTACATGTCCGCGAGGTCGGCGTAGCGCTCGGCACGGTGGCCGTAGCGCACGCCGTCGAAGCGCGACAGATTGGACGACGCCTCGGCCGGCGCGAGCACGTAGTAGACCGGCACCGCCAGTCGCGCGTTGGGCAGCGCGACGTCGACGGTCGTGGCGCCGAGCCGCCGCAGCACGGCGAGGGCGGCCTCGATCGCCGCGCCCACCTCGGCCTCGACGCCGGCGCCGAAGTACTCGGCGGGCAGCCCGATGCGAAGGCCGGCGAGCGGGCGGGCGAGATCGCGGGTGTAGTCCTCGACCGGCCGCTCGATCGACGTCGAGTCGCGCGGGTCGTGCCCGGCCATCGCGTTCAGGAGCAGCGCGCAATCCTCGGCCGTGCGCGCGAACGGGCCTGCCTGGTCGAGGCTCGACGCGTAGGCGACAAGGCCGTAGCGCGAGCAGATTCCGTACGTGGGCTTCACTCCGCACACGCCGGTGAACGCAGCCGGCTGCCGGATCGAGCCGCCGGTATCCGTACCGGTGGCGCCGGGCACGAGGCGGGCAGCGACCGCCGCCGCCGAGCCTCCGGAGCTGCCGCCGGGCACGTGATCGCGCTGCCAGGGGTTGCGCGCCGGGCCGAACCAGGAGGTTTCGTTGGACGAGCCCATCGCGAACTCGTCCATGTTGGTCTTCCCGACCAGCACCGTGCCGGCAGCCTTGAGTCCGGCGACGACGTGCGCGTCGTACGGCGCGGTGAAGCGCGCCAGCATGCGCGACCCGCAGGTGGTCCGCAGGCCCGCCGTCATGAGCACGTCCTTGTGGGCGATCGGCACGCCGGTCAGCGCGCCGGCCGTCCGCTGCCGCGAGCGCGGCATCGGCCGCCCTCGCGGCGGCCAGCGCGCCCTCTTCGTCGACGGTGATGAAGGCGTTGAGCGCAGGATCGTGCTCGGCGATCCGGTCGAGCACGCCGCGCGTGAGCTCGACGCTGGAGATGCGACCGGCGTGCAGCGCGGCGGAGGTTTCGGCGAGGGTTGCGGTGAGCACGGGAAAGAAGGGCGTGGGAACAGGGCCGGCGGGGAGCGCGGGCACGGGCGTGCGCGCGCGGTCCCGGCTACTCGATCACCTTCGGGACGAGATACAAGCCTGCCTCGACGGCCGGGGCCTCGCGCTGGAACAGCGCGTGGCGGTCGGTCTCGGTCACGACGTCCTCGCGCAGCGGCAGCGAGAGGTCCTGGGCGTGCGCCATCGGCACGACGCCGCGGGTGTCGGCCGCGTCGAGCTGGTCGATCAGGCCGAAGATCGCGTCGAGCTTGGCGCACACCGCATCCGCCTCGCCGGCACCGATCTCGAGGCGCGCGAGGTGGGCGATGCGTTCGACTTCGGAGCGGGTGATGGTCATGGTGCCGCGGGCCGCGAAGTCCCGCGCGAGCAGCGGCCGGTTCCGGGCGCAGCAGGTGCAGCGCAGGAGAAAAACACGTTAGACTATCACATCGTGGTCTCTCCGGCGCGCCGCGACGACGCTCCTTCCGTCCCCGGGGTCGCCCGCTTGCCCGCCGCCCCCAACTCCGCAGGTTGACGTCTTCATGTTTCAGTACCTCAAGGGTTATTTCTCGAGCGACCTCGCCATCGACCTCGGTACCGCCAACACGTTGATCTACGTGCGCGGCAAGGGCATCGTGCTCGACGAGCCGTCGGTAGTCGCCATCCGCCAGGAGGGCGGGCCCAGCGGCAAACGAGTGATCCAGGAAGTCGGTCTCGCCGCCAAGCAGATGCTTGGGCGCACGCCCGGCAACATCACCGCGATCCGGCCGATGAAGGACGGCGTCATCGCCGACTTCACGGTGACCGAGCAGATGTTGAAGCAGTTCATCAAGAAAGTGCTGGATTCCCGGCTGTTCTCGCCCAGTCCCCGCATCATCATCTGCGTTCCCTGCGGGTCGACGCAGGTCGAGCGGCGCGCGATCCGCGAGTCGGCGCTCGGTGCCGGCGCCTCGAAGGTCTATCTCATCGAGGAACCGATGGCCGCGGCGATCGGCGCCGATCTCCCGGTCTCCGATGCCACCGGGTCGATGGTCGTCGACATCGGCGGCGGCACGACGGAAGTCGGAGTGATCTCGCTGGGAGGCATCGTCTACGCCGGCTCCGTGCGTGTCGGCGGCGACAAGTTCGACGAGGCGATCGTCAATTACATCCGGCGCAACTACGGGATGCTGATCGGCGAGACCACCGCCGAGGTCATCAAGAAGACGATCGGCTCCGCGTTTCCGGGTTCGGAAGTCAAGGAGATGGAAGTCAAGGGGCGCAACCTGGCCGAAGGCATCCCGCGCAGCTTCACGGTGTCGTCGAACGAGATCCTCGAGGCGCTGACGGATCCGCTCAACAGCATCGTTTCCGCGGTGAAGAGCGCGCTGGAGCGTACGCCGCCCGAGCTCGGCGCCGACATCGCCGAGCGCGGGATGGTGCTGACCGGCGGCGGCGCGCTGCTGCGCGACGTCGATCGCCTGCTGATGGAGGAAACGGGCCTGCCAGTGATCGTCGCCGACGAGCCGCTGACCTGCGTCGTGCGCGGGTGCGGGCGAGCGCTCGAGAACATGGAGAAACTGCAGACGATCTTCACCACGGACTGAGAGGCCAGGAGGAATTCGTCGCGAGCGGAAGAGGATGCCAGGAGCCGGTCGAACCGAGCTCGTCGTTGCGAGCCGGATGGGCGGGCGACGACGAAACGGCCGCGGTTTCCGCGCGCAGGGCGGGGCGGCGTGACGACGAATCGGGGCCTGCGAACCGCCCACCCACCGGCGCGGTCGTCGAACCCCAAGTCCAACCGGCTCCTGGCGCCGCCCGCGACTGACGACGAGCGTCTCCGATGGGACATCTTCCGGCTGAACCCCCGCCGTTCTTCCATCGCGGTCCGTCGCCGCTCGCCCGGCTCGCCTTCTTCGGGCTGGTCTCGCTGGCGCTGCTGTTCGCCGACACGCGCTATCGCACGCTCGAAACCCTGCGCGAAGGCGCCGCCATCGCCCTCTTTCCCCTGCAGCAGGCGGCGCGGGTTCCCGGCATGGTGCTCGGGCGCATCGCCGCGAGTTTCGCGAGCGTGAACGCGCTCGCCGAGGAAAACGCGAAGCTGCGGCAGCAGCTCGCCGCCCAGGCCGCGAACGCCCAGGGGCTTGCGAGCGAGCGGCTGGAGAACGCCCGCCTGCGCGCCCTGCTCGGGATCCAGGGCGACGACGGCGTCGACGCCACGGTGGTCGAAGTGCTGTTCGCCGGACGCGATCCTTTCAGCCAGAAGCTCTTCGTCGGCCGGGGTTCCGAAGGGCCGGTCCAGCTCGGCGCGGCGGTGATCGACGCCGACGGCGTCGTCGGCCAGGTGACGCGCGTCCACCCTCACCTGGCAGAAGTGACGCTCATCACCGACAAGGATCATGCGGTGCCGGTCCAGGTCGAGCGCAGCGGAGTGCGCTCGGTGCTCTTCGGGGCTGGCACCGGCCGCCTGCCGCAGCTGCGCTTCATGGCGCCCAACGCCGACGTCGAGGTCGGCGACACGTTGGTCACCTCCGGCATCGACGGCACGTATCCGCCGGGCCTTGCCGTGGCGCGGGTGGTGGCGCTCGAACGCGACGCGGGCCAGGTGTTCGCGCGGATCTCGGCCCGCCCGCTCGCGGGTGTCGATCGCAGCCGTCATCTGCTCGTGCTGTCCGTGCCGGTGGCGCTGCCGCCGCGCCCGGAGGAACCCGCCGAGGCGGAGGCGGCGCGCAAGCCGGGCAGCGGCAAGGCGAGGCGGCCGTAATGGCGCTGCCGCGCGTGCCCCCGCTCTATCCGGCGCAGCCGGAGGAGATTCTGCGCCCCGCCCGGCCGTGGTTCGTCGCCCTCACGCTGGCGCTCGGCCTGTACGCCAACCTGCTCCCCCTCGAGGGCGCGACGCTCGCGCTGCGTCCTGACTTCCTCGCGCTGCTGCTGCTCTACTGGTGCATCAAGGAGCCGCGCTACGTCGGTGTGGGGGTGGCGTGGTTCGTCGGCCTGCTGATGGACGTGGGCGACGCGACGCTGCTCGGCCAGCACGCGCTCGCCTACGCGGTGCTCGCGTACGCCGCCGAGTACTTCCGGCGCCGGGTGCTGCGTTTTCCGCTGTGGCAGCAGGCGGCGCAGGTCGCGGTGCTGCTCGTGCTCTGCGCCGCCCTGGTGCTGCTCGTGCGCGTGGTCGGCGGGGCGCCCCTGCCGCGCTGGACCTACGCCGTGGCGCCGCTGGTGGGGGCCCTGCTGTGGCCCGTGATCTCGGTGGTCCTGCAATGGCCCCAGCGTCCGACCCGCTCCCCGTCGGAGCTCTGACCCGTCCTGCCTGCGCCCGCCGCGATGCCCTCCCGCTACCTGTTCTTCCGTCAGAGGCGCCGCCGTTCGAACGGCGCCGAGTGGGGCGCCGCCGAGGCCAGGACGCCCGAGCAGCAGCTCTACCTCTTTCGTCGCCGCGTGGTTGTCGCGGGGGCCCTGGTCCTGCTCGCGTTCGGCGCGCTCTTCGTCCGCTTCCTGGTCCTGCAGGTGTTCCGGCACGAGCACTACCAGACGCTGGCGGAGACGAACCGCATCGCCGTCGTGCCCATCGTGCCGAACCGCGGCGTGATCACCGATCGCAACGGTGTCGTGCTCGCCCAGAGCTACTCGGCGTACACGCTCGAGCTGCAGCCGTCGCGCATCCGCGGTCTCGACGAGACCATCGACGCGCTGGCGGCGATCGTCGACGTCCAGCCCCGCGACCGCAAGCGGTTTCGCAAGCTGCTGGAGGAATCGCGCAACTTCGAGAGCCTGCCGCTGCGCACCCGGCTCACCGACGAGGAGGTCGCGCGCTTCGCCGTCAACCGCTTCCGCTTCCCGGGCGTCGAGATCAAGGCGCGGCTGTTCCGCCAGTACCCCTACGGCGAGATCGCCTCGCACGTCGTCGGCTATATCGGGCGCATCAACGACCGCGACCTCGCCCGCATTGCGGACTGGGATGAAACCGCGAACTACAAGGGCTCCGACTACATCGGCAAGGTCGGCATCGAGCTTTCCTACGAGCGCGAGCTGCACGGGGTCACCGGGGTCGAGGAGGTCGAGGTCGACGCCGGCGGGCGGGCCGTGCGCACGCTGTCGCGCACGCCCCCGGTTGCCGGCAACGACCTGCGGCTCTCCCTCGACATCGGGCTGCAGGAGGTCGCCGAGGCGGCGTTCGGCGCGCGGCGCGGCGCGTTGGTCGCGATCGAACCTGCCACCGGCGACGTGCTCGCCTTCGTCTCGCGTCCCGGATTCGACCCTAATCTCTTCGTCGAGGGCATCGACGCGGTCAACTGGGAGCTCCTCAACGACTCGCCCGACAAGCCGCTGCTCAACCGGCCGCTGCGCGGCGCGTATCCGCCGGGCTCCACGATCAAGCCCTTCCTCGCGCTGGCGGCGCTGACGTCCGGACGGCGCACGCCGGGGCAGACGATCTCCGATCCGGGCTACTTCCAGATCGCGGGGTCTTCCCACCGCTTCCGCGACGACAAGAAGGGCGGCCACGGAATCGTCGACATGTACAAGTCGATCGTCGCTTCCTGCGACACGTACTACTACGTCCTCGCCAGCGAGACCGACATCGACGACACGCATCGTTTCATGTCGCAGTTCAGCTTTGGCCGCAAGACGGGCATCGACATCGAGGGCGAGCTCACGGGCGTGCTGCCGTCGCGCGAATGGAAGCGGCAGCGCTTCACCGGCAAGAACTACCGCGAGGAGCACCGCAAGTGGTATCTCGGCGACAGCATCTCGGCGGGCATCGGCCAGGGTTACACCGCGTTCACGCCGTTACAGCTCGCGGCGGCGACGGCGACGCTCGCCAACGACGGCGTCGCGTTCCGCCCGCACCTCGTCAAGTTCGTCCGCGACACGCGCAGCGGCCAGGTGCGGCAGCTCGAGCCGGAGCCCTCGCACACGGTGCCGCTTAGGCCCGAACACGTGGCGGTGATCAAGAACGCGCTGGTCGGCGTCGCCAGCGAGGGCACCAGTGCGAAGGCGTTTCGCAACACCCCCTACGTGTCCGCGGGCAAGACCGGGACCGCGCAGGTGTTCTCGCTCAAGGGCGCCGAGTACAAGGCGCACCTCGTCGACGAGCGGATGCGCGATCACGCGTGGTACATGGCCTACGCCCCGGCCGACAAGCCGCGGCTCGCGCTCGCGGTGCTGGTCGAAAACGGCGGCTTCGGTGCGCAGGCGGCGGCGCCCATCGCGCGCCAGGTTTTCGACTACTATCTCGCCGGCGAGAGGAAGGCCGGACCGGCGCCGGCGCTGCCCCTGGCGCCTCCCGAGGCGGACGACGAGAGCGACTGATGCGCGCCAGCGTGCGCCGAAGCCGGGAAGCCGGCGCGTGGGGGTTGGCGGCGAGCCGCCCGCAGGCCGAGCGGCGTGCCGCGGGCGGCGGTCGGCGACCGCCCGCCGCGCGTTCTCATCTTTGGGCCCCGCTTCTGATGCCAGTCATCCTCACGCGGCTGTGGGAAATGCTCACGCGCCGCATCGACACCTTCCTGCTGGCGGTGGCGTTGGCGATCGCCGGCATCGGTCTGATCACGCTCTATTCCGCGACCGACCAGAGCTTCGCGCGGATCGACAACCAGTTGGTGAGCCTCGGCGTGGCGCTGGTGTTGATGTGGTTTCTCGCGAACGTGCCGCCGCAGACGCTCGCGCGAATCGCCGTGCCGTTGTACGCCCTGTCGGTGATCCTGCTCGTCGGCGTGGCGCTGTTCGGCGTCACGGTCAACGGCTCCAAACGCTGGCTCAACCTGGGCGTTGCCCGCATCCAGCCCTCCGAGCTCATGAAGATCGCGCTGCCGCTGATGCTTGCCTGGTACTTCCAGAAGTTCGAGGGCCGTCTCGGCTGGCGCGACTTCCTGCTGGCCGCGGCGCTGATCGTCGTCCCGGTCGTCCTGATCAAGCGCCAGCCGGACCTGGGCACGTCGCTCCTGATCGGCGCCTCGGGGTTCTACGTGCTCTTTCTCGCCGGGCTGTCGTGGAAGCTGATCGCCGGCCTCGCCGCGTTGGGCGCCGTGGCGGCGCCGCTCGCGTGGCCGTTGCTGCGGCCCTACCAGCAGGAGCGGATCCTCACGTTCCTCGACCCCTCGCGCGATCCGCTGGGCACCGGGTACCACTCGACCCAGGCGTCGATCGCCATCGGCTCCGGCGGCGTCACCGGCAAGGGTTGGCTCAACGGGACGCAGACGCACCTCGACTTCCTGCCCGAGCGGCACACCGATTTCATCTTCGCCGTCTACGGCGAGGAGTTCGGGCTGGTCGGCAACGCCATCCTGCTCGTGCTCTACGTGTTGCTCCTCGGGCGCGGGCTCGTCATCACGGCCAACGCGTCGACGCTGTTCGCGCGGCTCACCGCCGGCGCGATCACGCTGATGTTCTTCACCTACGCCTTCGTCAACATGGGCATGGTGAGCGGCGTGCTGCCGATCGTCGGCGTGCCGCTGCCGATGATGTCCTACGGCGGGACGGCGCTGGTGTCGCTGTTCGTCGGGCTCGGCATCCTGATGAGTGTGCAGGCGCACCGCAAGCTCGTCACGACCTGAAGCCCGGCACGTCCGGTGCGCGAGGCCGCCGGCGCCCACCGTCAGCCGGCGCCCGGCGACGGCTCAGCGTTGGCCGGCACCCCCATCGACTCGGCGAGGCGGACCGCGTTGAGGCGGTCCGCGGAACGTCCGGGCGCCCCTTTCCGGGCCATGAACTCGCGCACCATGTCCAGCGCCGACAGCGTGGGCGGCGGCAGGTCGACGCTCGTCGTGTCGAGCGGCGTCGTGCGCTCGCCCCAGCGAACGAGATGCGAGCACCAGGTGAGGCCGCCGCCGAACGCGGGCGTGAGCACGAGCGAATGCGGCTGCACGCGACCTGCCTCGAGCGCCTCGACCAGCGCCACCGGCACCGTGGCCGCGGACATGTTGCCGTAGCGCTGCACGGTGAGGAACACCCTGTCCATGGGCACGCCGAGCTTGCGGGCGACGAACTCGATGATCCGCAGGTTCGCCTGGTGCGGAACGACGAGCCCGACGTCGTCGATCGTGTGCCCGCAGCGGGCCAGGACGTCCGACGAGGCGAGGCTCATGCCGACGACCGCGCGCTTGTAGATCTCCTGGCCGTCGAAATCCCACAGCGTGTCGCCGTAGGTGATGCCGTGGTCGGCGTAGGCGAGGCCGGTGCCTCGCACCCGCAGCGTCTGCCGGGCGTCGGCGTAGCAGCCGAGCTTCTCGCCCAGCACGCCTTCGGGCCGGTCGGTGGCCTGGACGACGACCGCGGCGGCTCCGTCGCCGAAGAGGACGGCGACGTTGCGGTTGTGCCAGTCCATGAACGGCGTGATCACCTCGACGCCGACGACCAGCGCGCTGCGGATCGCGCCGGAGCGGATCAGCGCGCTCGCCGTCGAGAGCGCGTAGAGAAAGCTCGTGCACGCGGTGTTGACGTCCATCGCCGCGGCGTTGGTCGCCCCGAGCCGGAACTGCAGCCCGGAGGACGTGTTCGGGATGAGCTCGTCGGTCGTGCAGCTGCCGTAGACGACGAGGTCGATGTCCGCCGCGGTGACGGCGGCGCAGGCGAGCGCACGGCGACTGGCCACGTACGACAGGTCGAGCCCGCAGACGTGCGACACCCGCCGCTCGCGGATGCCCGTGCGGGTGACGACCCATTCGTCGTCGGTGTCCATGAATGTCGCGAGATCGGCATTGGTGAGCACGAGGGGAGGCATGCACTTTCCCCAGCCCGTGATGGCGGCGTAGGTCATCGGTGTTTCCCCCCGTGCTCGTGCAACCGCCAGGTTCTGGCGCGCAGGCCCGTTGGGCGGCGTCAGCCGGCGGCCGTCACGGTCGCGGCTTGGCTTCGCCGCGGCCCTTCTTGGCGGCTGGCTGCCGCTTGGCGTCGAGCTCGGCGCGCGACGGCTGGTCGCCCAGCACCGACTTGAGGGGGCACACGGGGAACGCCAGGCACTTCTGGCAGCCAACGGCAATCGCGATCGGACAGAGGGTCATCGTGGACTCTTCGAGGGTGGGGCGTGGGTCGTGCGGGACGCACGGGTGGCGCGGGCAGGGCGCTCGCGCCGCGTAGGGTACGCCTTTCCCGCCGCGGCGTCATGTCGGTTGCGTCATGTCGGTTCGGGCGGGCCGCGGGCGGGCGCCGCAGTCGCGCGCGGGGCGCGTTTGCGCCTGCTTCGCCAGACGGCAGCATAGATCACGAGATTGACCAGCGTCACGAACGCGGCGATCGCCAACTGCAGCCGGGGCGTGAGCCCGGCCGGGTAGATCAGCGGAACGAGGTAGTGCTCGACAAAGCCTCCCGCGTAACCGGCGTCGCCGGCCTGGCGGCGCCAGAGGTTCTCGAGCGGCGTCAGCGGGCAGACCGTCGCGGTCGCCTCGGCGTAGATTCCCCAGGCGACCGCGGGCAGGTGCAGCCAGGCAACGCGCGGCCAGCGCAGCACGATGAGGCCGCCGGCGACGACGAACACGATGAAGACGAGGTGAGCGACGACCAGCGCGTCGGCCAGCAGGCGGGAGTCCACGTTCGTGGGCAGGGCGCGTGTCAGCGGCCGAAGAGCCCGTGTAGCAATCCCAGATCTGCTGCGCCGGCGGTCTTGCGCCGCCATTCGCTCACTGCTCGCGCGTTCGCCTGCGGTGTCTCGTGGTTCACGCGCGCGCGCCTTGCCCTGCGGCCGCTCGCGACGGTTTCTTCGCAGCCTGTCAGCTGTTGCGCTTGAGCAGTGACTGCAGCGCCGCAAACGGCCGGTGGCGTCGCGCCGGGGCGCCCGGTTGCACCGGGCGCTCGGTCGCACCGGAAGCGCTTGCCGCTGCCCGCGCCTCGGTCTCGCGCGCGTGCTCGTTGTCGTGGCAATAGACGCAGAGCAACTCCCAGTTGCTGCCGTCGGGCGGGTTGTTGTCGTGGTTGTGGTCGCGGTGATGGACCGTGAGCTGGCGCACCGTCGTAAGGTCGAACGTCCGCGCGCAACGGCCACAAACCCAGGGATAGATCTTGAGTGCTCGCTCCCGGTAACCTTGTTCACGCTCCTCGCGGGCCCGCCGCGCCTCGGCGACGATGCGGTCGAGGCGCGCGGAATCGGGGGGTGCGGAAGGGCGGGGCATCGGCTTCTGGCGGGGTTGCGGCGGCTACTCTACACCTTTGGGCGCGGGTTCGAGAACGCGCAATCGGCGACCGGCGCGCGCCTGCGGCCGGTCACGCGTTGGCCCGCCACCGCTGTTGCGCGCCGGCCGCAGGCCGGGCCGCGAGGGACCGGGGTCGACGGATGGGATGGTTTCCACCTCCATGCGGGCAACGCGTCCGCACCGGTGGCGAACGAGGGCACGCCCCGCCCACGCCCCTGGGTCGAGCGCGCGCGGGCGCTGCGCATCAGGCCGAAGGCACGGGCGGGGTGTCGCTCGCGCCGCTGTCGGTCTCGGGAGACGAGGGGGTTCGTTCCTGTTTCTTCTGCTTTTTCTCTTCCTTCTTGCGCTTCTTCTCGAGCTCCCTTTGCCGTTTCTGGAATTCGAAGTTCGTTCGTGCCAAAGGGGTACCTCCAGGGACGAAGAGTGGCCGTGCGGCGCGCGGCCAGAGTCCTTTTTACCGCAAAACAGGCGCCAGCGGGAGCCTGCGGACCGGCGGCGCCGGTGGCGCTGTTGCGCCGCGCCGACATTTCATCTTCGGCCGCGCCGGAAAGCGCCCCCGAGCGGAGGTCCGGGGGGGCCGCCGGACCTCGCTTCGCGCGTCGCGGTTGCCGCAGGTGACGCGCCCGGAGCACAATAGCGCCGCGGAGCGCCCCCATGAGTTCCTGGTCCTGCCCACACGACATCGACAACGTATGCCAGCGGGTGAACGGCGCGCGCTGTGATCCCGGGATGCGCGGATGCATCC
Source organism: uncultured beta proteobacterium (assembly GCA_963713275.1). Classification (GTDB taxonomy): domain Bacteria; phylum Pseudomonadota; class Gammaproteobacteria; order Burkholderiales; family Casimicrobiaceae; genus CAIWHR01. Next base: position 38,348 of record CAVQLG010000023.1, on the reverse strand, counting down.
TGCACGGGCGTTTCCGGTTCGCGGCCGACGAGGACGGCACGGTGCGCAAGCCGGTGAAGGCGGCACCGGGCGCGTCGGCGCCGCCTGCGACAGGCAAGCCGGGCCGTCGATCGTCGCCGTAGGGACCACCTCGGCATCGGCGCAGCTCCAACCCACCGTCGCGCCGGATTCCGGTGGCGCGCCGACCCGTCCACGCCTGCGCGCGGCCATTCCAGCATCCCGTTCCGCTTGCGACGATTTCGTCACGGGTCTCAGACGGCGCACGATCGCAGGATGCCGGCGAGTTCCTCCGGCGCGCTCACCATCGGGTCGTGTCCGGTGGCGAGCTCGACTACGCGCCAGCCGGGTTCGCGGCGTACCCGTTCGCGCATGACCGCGATCGTCGGCAGCGCCGGACGCGTGCAGTCGACGAAGCAGCGCGGCACCGCGGCAAGGCGCGCGGCGTCGAACTCGAGCGGTTCCTGGTACACGGCAAAAGGATGCGGCGTCTGGCGCCGGTTGACCCAGGCGAGGTCGTCGCCGGCGAGGCCGAAGACGCTCGCGTCCGGCGGCGGCAGCGCGAGCCCGCCGCTGGCCTGCGCCGCCTGCACGCGCGCGGCCACGGTCTCGGCCGGATGCTGGCTGGACCAGCTCTCGCCGGAGTGGGGGGTCACCGCGTCGAGATAGACGAGCTGCCGCAGCGCCGTGGGCGTGCTGCGCAGCAGCGCGTCGGCGACGCCGGTGATGACGATCCCGGCGTAGCTGTGCCCGACCAGCACGACGCTGGCGAGCTCCTCGCAGCGAATGAGGCCCAGCACGTCGTCGATGTGCGTCTGCAGGCGAATGCCCCGCGCGAGCAGGTGGGCGCGCTCACCGCATCCGGTCAGCGTGACCGCGTGCGCGCCGTGTCCCGCCGCGCGCAGCAGCGGCAGCACCCGCTGCCAGCACCAGCCGCCGTGCCAGGCGCCGTGCACGAGTATGAACTCGCTCATTCGGGTCCTCCGCATCCGGGCGCCGGATCGGCGCCGACGCCGCGAAGCTTACACCGCGGCTGCTGCGTCGTGTCCCGTGTCCGCGCGGCGGGCTGAGGCTTCGCGCTCGATGCAGACGTTGCCGCACGGCACGCCTGCCGTCAGACGCGCCAGCGCCGCGGCCATCGCCCCAACCGGGAGCACGTCGATGAGCGAGATCGTGCCGCCGGGACGCACCCCACGCAGCGACGCGGGTCAGCGGTTGCTTACCGCGAGCTTGACCCCGAAGCCCAGAAGCGCCACTCCGGCGATCCGCGTCGCCAGTCGCCGCGCCTGCGGCCAGGCACGAAGACGCCGGGCTGCGGCGTTGCCCGCCCACACCAGCAGGGCCTGGTACGCGAGGCTGATGAAGGTGACGTGGACCATCATCGCGACCAGCGTCACCGCGGAGGAGTCGGCGCGCAGGAACAGCGGAAAGAAGGCGACGAAGAACAACACGACCTTGGGATTGGTGAGGCTCACCGCGAACGCTTGGCGGAAGTGGACCGCGCCCGATCGTCTCGGCGCCAAGGCTGCCGCGCCCGATTCCATGCGCGCCCGCAGGAGCCCGACGCCGATCCAGCACAGATACGCCGCGCCGAACCACTGCAGCGCCTCGAACACCATCGGGGTGGCTTGCATCACCGCCGCCAAGCCGGCAACGGCCGCCGCCATGTAGACGAGGTCTCCGGCCAGGGTCCCCAGCACCGCGGCAAGCCCCGCCGGTACGCCGCTGCGCGCCGTGGCGTTGAGAATCGCAATCGTGCCCGGGCCGGGCACGAGCTGGAACACGACGATCGCGAGCACGAAGCTCGCGTAGTTGTGAATGCCGAGCATGGATCCCTCCGCGCATGCGCCGGCCCGCGGTACGGCGCACGGCAGGGCTTGCGGGTCGCGCCTATGATACGCCGCGCCGGGGTGCCAACGCCGCGCGCGGGACGAATGGCGCCGTTGACCGCAAGCGCCCGTGCCGCGGATACTCTCTGCCATGCCGTTGGACATTCGAACCGTACGCGCCGGGCGTTCGCCCCCGCGAATCGCGGGCCGGATTCCCGTTGTCCCTGGGGCTCGCGGCGGCGCTGCAGACAGCTTCATCGTTGGCGCGAAGGCGGCGCGCCGCGGCGCCGCCGCACGCGCCGCTGTGAAGTGAGCGACGGGAGGCTGAAGACGATGGCGAACCCGAGGACGAGCACCCGCCGGGGACCGCGGACAGCGCTCGTGCTGTCCGGCGGCGGCGCGCGAGGTGCGTACCAGGCGGGCGTACTCCAGGGCCTGCTGGAGCACGGCTTCGTGTCCAAGGACGTGTCGTCCTTCGATATCCTGGTCGGGTCGAGCGCCGGCTCGATCACCAGCGGGCTGCTCGCCGCCTTCGCCGACCAGTTCGCCCGCGGCGTCGATGCGCTGACGCAGGTCTGGAGCTCGATCGAGGCGAAGGACGTCTTCCGCACCGACATCGCCTCGCTGGGACGCATCGGCGCGCGGTGGGCGTGGGATCTCTCGTTCGGCGGGGCGACGCGCCACGTGCAGCCGAAGTCGCTGCTCGACACCGCGCCCCTGCGCAAGCTCCTGTCGGCGAAGATCCCGCTGGGCCGCATCGACGGCAACGTCGAGCGGGGCGCGCTGCGTGCGCTGGCGATTCCCGCGACGGACCTGTACGCCTCGAACGGCGTGCTGTTCGTGCACGCGGCCCCAGCCGTGGAGCTGTGGACCCGGGCGCGGTGGTCGATCGAGCGCACGCGCATCGAGGTCGAGCACCTGATGGCGTCCTCGGCCATCCCGGTCTTCTTCCCGTCGGTGCCGATCCAAGGCCGCCACTTCGGCGACGGGTCGATCCGCAACACGGCGCCGCTGAGTCACGCGATCCATCTCGGGGCCGAGCGCATCGTCGCCGTCGCGGTGCGCGAGCCCGGCAAGCCGTCGGCGCCGCCGCGACGCAAGGGCCCGGGGCCGCCGCCGACCCTTGCCCAAATCGCAGGCGTGCTCCTGGATGCGGTGATGCTCGACGCGATCGAGGTCGATGTCGAGCACAGCGAGCGCGTCAACACCAGTGTCATCGGCTATCCCGGGAGCGACGGCCGGGAGCCGTTCCGGTATGTCGACGTGCTCTGGCTCAGCCCGTCGCAGGACTTCGGGGAGATCGCCGCGGAGCTGGCGGACCGCATCCCGGGCGTGGTCCGCTACCTCCTGCGCGGACTCGGCAGCGACGACGCGGTGACCGAGTTGGCGAGCTACCTGCTCTTCGACACCGTCTACTGCGGGCGGCTCATCGCGGCGGGACGCAGCGACGTCGCGGCCGAACGTGCGCGCATCGCCGCGTTCTTCGCCAAGCCGCCTGCGGCCACCGCGCGCTGAGCGGCGTTGTTCCCTCCTCGCGGCGGCGGAGCCTGCGCGATAATCGCCCCCCATGGGGATCACCCGCCTGCCGCTCGTCGTCGTCGCCCTCGGCCTTGCCGCCTGCAGCACGCCGGCGAAGCAGGAGGCGCCGCCGTCCACCTCGCCCCGCGGCGCGCCGGCGCCGGCGTCCGCACCCCCCGCGTCGTCGAAGTACTATCTTGACGACGGTCCTGGCGACCAGCCGCCCGCCAACCTCGATGCGATCCCCGATGCGGTCCCACGCTTCGAGCCGCTGCACCGGTTCGCCAACCGGCCTTACTCGGTATTCGGCCGGGAGTATGTTCCCGCGACGACGCTGCGCCCTTACCGCGAGCGTGGCGTCGCGTCGTGGTATGGCCGCAAGTTCCACGGTCAACGAACTTCCGCCGGCGAAACCTACGACATGTACGCGATGACTGCGGCGCACCCGACGCTGCCGTTGCCTTCCTATGCCCGCGTGACGAATGCCGCGACCGGCCGCCGCGTCGTGGTGCGGGTGAACGATCGCGGCCCGTTCCTGCACAACCGCGTCATCGACCTGTCGTTCGCCGCCGCGCACCGGATCGGCATCGCGCAGAAGGGCAGCGGCGAGGTCGACGTCGAGGCGATCCTGCCGGGTGAAGCGCCCATCATTGCGGCGGCGCCGCTGCCGCCGGTCGCGGCAGCGCCGCGCTCGCCGTCCCCGGCGGGCAGCCCCGGCGGCGAAGTGCCCAGCCCGGTGCCGGTGGCCGCGGTCGGCGGTGGCTTCGTCGTGCAGTTGGGGTCGTTCGCGAGCAATGCGAACGCGCAGAATTTCGTCGCGCACCTGGCGAACCAACTCTCGTCGATCGGAGTCGAACCGAGGGTCCGTCAGGTCGGAGCGTTGTTCCGCGTGTTCGTCGGTCCGTACGCGGTACGCGACGACGCGCGCCGCACCGCCGATCGCCTGCGCGACGCCCTCGGGCTCGATTCGACGATCGCTGTCCATTGACTGGCGACCCGGCGCGCGTCGGCGGGCGCCAGGGGTTCGCTATAATCGCCGGGCGCGCGTCTTGAGGCCGCGACGAGGGGGCGCGGCCGGCTCGGGCGGCGCACGTTTTTTTCGGGGATTCCATTGCATCGTTCGTTTGAGGTTCTGCTCGTGCTCGCGCTGTCGCTGTTCGCGGCCATCGCGCCGGTGCGCGCCCAGCTCACGATCGAGATCGTCGGCGGTTCGAGCTCCGCGATTCCGATCGCGATCGTCCCGTTCGAGAACGAGAGCAGCTGGCCGCTCGGCATCACGGGTGTCGTCGGCGCCGATCTCGTCCGCAGCGGCCTCTTCCGGCAAGTCGACGGCAACTCCGTTGCCCCGCGCCCGACTCGCGCCGAGGACGTGCGGGCCGGGGACTGGCGCGCCCGCGGCGCCGACGCCGTGGTCGTAGGCTCGCTACGGGCGCTCGCCGACGGCCGCGTCGAGGTCCGCTTCGCGCTCGTCGACGTCGTCAAGCAGGCGCAGCTCGCCGCGCTCACCTACACGGTGGCGCCGGCTCAGTTCCGCGCCACGGCGCACCGGATCGCCGACGTGATCTACGAGAAGCTCACCGGCGATCCCGGCGTGTTCAGCACGCGCATCGCGTACGTCACGCGGCAGGGTTCGCGTTACGAGCTTCACGTCGCCGACGCCGACGGCGGCAACCCGCAGGCGATCGTCGCGTCGGCCGAGCCGCTGCTTTCCCCGGCGTGGTCGCCGGACGGTGGGCGCATCGCCTACGTGTCGCTCGAGAACAAGAAGCCGGTCGTCTACGTCCAGTCGCTCGACTCCGGGCGCCGGCAGGTCCTGGCGAACTTCCGCGGCACCAACAGCGCGCCGGCATGGTCGCCCGACGGCCGCAAGCTCATCGTCACGCTGTCCAAGGACGGCGGGTCCCAGCTGTTCCTGATCAACGCCGACGGCAGCGGCGTCACCCGCCTGCTGGCGTCGACGGGCATCGACACCGAGGCGTCGTTTTCGCCCGACGGTCAATCGGTGCTGTTCACTTCCGACCGGGGCGGCTCGCCGCAGATCTACCGCCTGCGCCTCGGCACGAATGCGGTCGAGCGGCTCACCTTCGAGGGGAGCTACAACGTCTCGCCGCGCGCGCTGCCGGACGGCAAGGGGTTCGTGTTCGTTCGGCGAGAGGGCGGCCGGTTCACGGTCTGCGTCCAGGACTACGCGACGCGCCAGGTGCAGGTTCTCACCCAGGGGCCGCTCGACGAAAGCCCGAGCGTCGCGCCGAACTCGCGCTTCGTCATCTACGCGGCGCGGGAGGGGGGGCGTGGGGTATTGGCGGGCGTGTCCTCCGACGGCCGATTGAAGCAGCGGCTGATTTCCCCCGCCGCCGATGTGCGCGAGCCCGCGTGGGGCCCGCTGCCTCGCTGATCGCGTTTCAGCCAGAGGTCGCCGCAGGCGGCCGCCACCTTCGAAGGAGACTCTTGATGCGCCAACTATATCTCGGACTGTTCGCCGCCATGGTGCTCGCCGGTTGTTCAAGCACCCCGACGCAGGACGCGGCCCCGGCCGAGGAGCGCGCGCCCGACGCTGCCACCGCCGCGCCCGCGGGTGGCGCGACGACAGCGGGCGTGTCAGCGTCCGGGATCACCGGGACGGGGGCGGGGGGCGCACCGGGTGCGACGGGGGCGCTCGTTCCGCCCAAGGACGCCAAGGGACCCCTGTCGCAGCGTGTCGTGCAGTTCGATTACGACAGCTATGTGGTCAAGGACGATTACCGCCTGCTGGTCGAGGCGCACGCCCGGTTCCTCCAGGCGAACCGCGGTGCGAAGGTCACGCTGCACGGCCACACCGACGAGCGCGGCACGCGTGAATACAACATCGCGCTGGGACAGCGCCGCGCCGACGCGGTCAAGCGAATGATGGTGCTGGTGGGCGCGGGCGAGGTGCAGATCGAGACGGTGAGCTTCGGCGAGGAGAAGCCGAAGAACCCGGGCAGTCAGGAAGAGGCCTGGGCCGAGAACCGTCGCGTCGAGATCGTGTACATCGGCGAATGATGCGGCAAGCCGTGGAGGTCCGATTGTGGTCGCGAGCCCTGGCGCTCGCCCTGCTGCTGCTGACGCACTCGGCGGCCGCAGCGCTCTTCGATGACGACGAGGCGCGCCGGCGTATCGAGGCGACCAACGCTCGGCTCGCGCAGGTGCAAAAGCAGCTCGACGAGCGCATCGCGGCCCTCGAAGCGCAGTTGAAGAGCCAGGGACTGCTCGACCTCTTCCGCGAGGTCGAGTCGATCAAGGCCGACAGCGCGCGGCTGCGGGGGCAAACCGAGGTGCTGGTCCACGAGCTCGAGCAGGCGCAGAAGCGCCAGCGCGATCTCTATGTCGACCTGGACTCGCGCCTGCGCAAGCTCGAGGCGGGACCGGCGGCCGAACCGGGCGCCCCCCCGGCCGCGGCCGCTGCTGCGCCCGCCGCCGCGCCCGCTGCAGGCGCCGCGGGAGCGCCGCCGCCGGCGGGCGCCACGCCCGGCGCCGCGGCGGCCGAGCAGCGCAGCTACGACGCGGCGCTCGAGCACTTCAAGGGCGGCAACTTCCCCGCGGCGATCGCCGGGTTCCAGGCGTTCGTCAAGGCGTACCCGAAGAGCCCGCTGGCGCCCTCGGCGCAGTACTGGATCGGCAACGCCCAGTTCGCCCAGAAGGACTTCCGCGCGGCGATTGCGTCGCAGCGGCTGCTGATCGCCACCTATCCGGACAGCCAGAAGCTGCCCGACGCGCTGCTCAACATCGGCAGCTCCCAGTTCGAGTTGGGCGATGCGGCCGGGGCGCGCCGAACGCTGCAGGAATTGGTCGCCAAGTATCCGCAATCCGAAGCGGCGGCCAAGGCGCGGGGCCGGCTGGTCGCGCGCTGACGCGTGGGCTTGGCGTTCGCCGCGCGTCTCGTCGCGTGGCAGCGGGTGCACGGGCGAAGCGACCTCCCCTGGCAGAACACGCGAGACCCGTATCGCGTGTGGCTGTCCGAGATCATGCTGCAGCAGACGCAGGTCGCCACCGTCGTTCCGTATTACCTGCGTTTTGTCACGCGCTTTCCCGACGTCGGCAGCCTTGCCGTGGCGCCGCTGGAGCAGGTTCTCGCGTACTGGAGCGGACTGGGCTACTACCGGCGGGCGCATCACCTGCACGCGACCGCGCGGCGCGTGGTCGAGCATCACGGCGGGGCGTTTCCTCGCGCGGTCGACGCGTTGGCCGAGCTGCCCGGCGTGGGCCGCTCGACCGCGGCGGCGATCGCCGCGTTCTCTTATGCGACGCCGGCCGCGATCCTCGACGGCAATGTGAAGCGCGTGCTCGCGCGGCACCGGGGTGTTGCGGGCTACCCCGGCGCCGGGAGCGTGGAGCGCGCGTTGTGGCGGCTCGCCGAGTCGCTGCTGCCGACGTCGAACATCGAGTGGTACACGCAGGCCCTCATGGATCTCGGGGCTGCGGTGTGCACGCGCATGCGCCCCCGCTGCGACGCCTGTCCGGTCGCCGGCGACTGCGTGGCCCGGCGCGAAGGGCGGGTCGACGAACTGCCCGCGCCGCGTCCCGCGAGAGTGTTGCCGCAGCGCGCGCTGCGCGTGCTGCTGCTGGAGCACGCCGGCAGCCTGCTGCTCGAAAAGCGCCCGCCCGTCGGCATCTGGGGCGGACTGTGGAGCCTGCCCGAGCTGCCGCTCGCGGACGATGTCGCCGCTCACTGCCGCGAGCGCTTTTCGGCGCGGGTGACGGTCCGCGACGCGTTGCCACCGATCGAGCACGCATTCACGCATTTCCGGCTCACGCTGCATCCGCAGCGGGTACGCGTGCGGCACTGGAGCGCGAAGCTCGAGCGCCCCGGCTGGATCTGGCTTTCCCCGGCCGACGCGCTCGTCGCGGCGTTACCCGCCCCGATCCGCCGGCTGCTGCGCGAGCAGTCGGCCCTGCCGCCGCGCCGCCGCGCGAAGCCCCACTGAAGCGCTATCGCGCGGCGGGTTGCCAATGGAGGAGATCGGGCGGTAGCAGCGCCTCGTGATCGGGGTGCGCGGCGCGAAACGCCGCCAGTTCCCGCGCCGCCTCTTCGGGGTGGCCTTCGTCGCGCAGCCGGCGTGGGCGTCGAGCGGATCGGGCGGATCGCCTTCGTCGCCGGCCCGCTCCGAGGCCCGAGTGAGCGGGCTGCTTGTGCGCCAATGGTCCACCAGCCGGTCGTAGTGGATCGCGAGCGTCTCAGCGGGATCGACGGAGTCACGCGCGAACGCGACTCGTTGCGCGTGCGAGCGCTCACTTCGACCGTGGCCGGTGCCCAGCATCGTCCGCGGCGGCGGGGCTGCCGAGGCTGCCGGAGCCGCCTCGTCGCGCGAGCGCTTCGCTTCGCCGGCCGCCTCGCGTTCGAGGCTCGCGCCCGCGGCGGCCGCGCCTTCGGCTTCGGCCGCGATCTTGGCCGGGTCGCGCCAGACCATGGGCGGAGGCTTCTCGCGGAACAGCGCAACACCGATGACGCCGAGGTCGTCGGGCCGGCCGGTGCGTGCCGCGTAGGCATCGGCGAGTTCGGTGAAATAGAACGCCGCCGTACGGGCCATGCTCTTGCGCCAGCCCCCGATGTCGGCGCAGGCGAAGGCGTCGACGACGTAGCCCGGCTGATGGGGCGCGGCGGTCTCGCCGGTGATCACGTTGATGCCGTCGACGCTGGTTACCGCGAGCAGTCGACCGCCGGTCGAGTTGCAGACGCGAATCGCGTACTCCTGGCCCGGGGTGCCCACGATCCAATGCCGGCCCTGGTGGGCAAGGACCGGGAGCGTGGCTGCGTCGCCGCGCGCCACGACGTCGAGGCGCGCCAGCGACCCGGCAGCGGAAGGTGTGGCGGCGAGGACGCTCGTCAGTGTCCCTGCGAGCCCGAATCCCAGCAGGGTGAAAGTGAGCGCTCGCAGCGATGCGCGGGGGCGCGCAGGCGAAGGGGTGGCGGAAGATGTGCAAGTGAAACGGCGCATGGTCAGTCTCCAAGTGGTGGGCGACGGCGAGACGGTCGCCCCGCCTCCTGCCTGCTGTAAACGAGGTGAATCGCACCACGGGGTCAAAGGCGTTCGGCAGGTCGTCGTGCGCGGCCGCGCCGGGTGGAGCGAAGGGGTGAACGGGGTGGCGCCGCGGCCCTGCCGGCACGCGAAGGCCGTCGTCCGCACGTTCCCCGTCCAGCCTGCGGGGAACCCCGTCACGCCAAGGCACGACCGGTGACGTGAACGGGCAACGGTGTGGCAGACGCGTCGCCGGAGCCTGCGTCTGCGAGCCCGCCCCGGCGCGCCCGCGGCGCGGTGTCAGGGCACGCGTGCTATGCTCGGTCGATGCCGGAAACCTCCTCCCTGCCCGGGCTGGTCAGCGGCGGCGCGTTCGTCCTGGCGACGCTCTTCGGCGCGGTCGCCCAGCGCGCGGGCTTCTGCACGATGGGCGCGATCGCCGACGCCGCGACGTTCGGGGACTGGCGGCGGATGCGGATGTGGATGCTCGCCGTCGCCGTCGCGATCGCCGGATCCACCGCACTGCAGGGCAGCGGCCTCATCGACCTCCGCAGGTCGCTCTACACCGGCAGCGCGGTGAGCTGGCTTTCCGCGCTTGTCGGCGGACTCATGTTCGGCTTCGGGATGACACTCGCGTCCGGATGCGTCAGCAAGACGCTGATCCGGGTCGGCGGTGGCAGCCTGAAGTCGCTGGTCGTGCTGTTGTTCATGGCCGTGGCCGCGTACATGACCCTCAAAGGGCTGTTCGCGCCGTGGCGTGCAGGGGCTCTCGATTCGGTCCAGTTCGACGTGGCCGCGTTCGGCGCGAAGACCTCCGACCTGGGCGCGGTGCTCGGGGCGCTCGGTCTCGGGGCGGCCACGAAGGTGTGGGTCGGGTTCGTGCTCGCCGCGGCCCTCGCCGCATGGACGTTGGCGAGCCGCGACTTCCGCCGTGCCCGGGGGATGGTCGTCGGCGGGCTCGTCCTCGGCGCGCTGATCGTCGGCGGCTGGTTCCTCACCGCGCACGTCGGCTACGTGGCGGAGGATCCGCAGACGCTCGAAGAGCGGTTCGTCGCCACGACTTCCGGGCGTCCGGAGTCGTTCAGCTTCACCGGGCCGGTTGCCGCCGCGCTCGAACTGTTGCTGCTCTGGACGGATCAGTCGCGCACGGTCACCTTCGGCATCGCCGTCGTTCTCGGGACGCTGGTCGGAGCCTGCGGGGCCGCGCTCGCCAGCGGCAGCTTCCGCTGGGAAGGCTTCGCCTCGGTCGAGGATGTCGCCAACCACATCGGCGGCGGCGTCCTGATGGGGGTTGGCGGCATCACCGCGCTGGGGTGTACGATAGGTCAGGGACTGACCGGCGTGTCGACGCTCGCGCTGGGTTCGTTCATCGCGCTCGCCGCGATCATCAGCGGCAGCGTGGCCGCGCTCCGATACCAGGTGTGGCGCCTCGAGCGCTTGGGCGGATGACACTGGTCAACGGGGATCGACGCGCCGGCGTTCATTGTTCATGATCGTCTACGAACTTGTCTGCGGCGAAGGGCATCGTTTCGAGGGCTGGTTCGCCTGCGCCGACGACTTCTCCCGCCAGTCCGCGGCCGGCCTGGTCGCCTGCCCCCTCTGCAACGATCACGCGGTGGCGATCGTCCCGGTCGCCCGAATCGCCGTGCGCAGGCAGGGCGACGCTCGGGGCGAGGCTTCGGGTCCAGGGGAAGCGCCGGCGCCGCGCACGGACGTCGCCGCCGGGCTGTCGTCAGAGGTGCTGCGCAGGCTGCGCGAAGTCGTCCTTGCCACCGAGAACGTCGGCGACCGCTTTCCCGAGGAGGCGCGCCGAATCCACTACGCCGAGGTTCCTGCTCGCCCCATTCGCGGGCAGGCCTCGGCCAGCGAAGCCGAAGCGCTGCGCGACGAGGGCATCGAGTTCGCCGCCCTGCCGGCGTTCCTCACGCGCGAGTCGCACTGACCGGCCCCTGGGGCGGACGATGGGCGTCCCGGCCCTGCCCCTGCGGCGTGTTAAAGTCGTTTTGTTGCGGGCCGTTAGCTCAGTTGGTAGAGCAGCGGACTTTTAATCCGTTGGTCGCAGGTTCGAGTCCCGCACGGCCTACCAATCAAGCACTTAGCCCGGCTCACAAGGTCGGGCTTTTGCTTGGTCGGCGATTATGTAAGCGCCTTGTAAGCGCGAGCGAGCAATGCACCGCCGCTTGGCGGGCAACCGGAGTACTGCCAAATCTCCCGGGGCCGCCCCCCGGCAGCCGGCGCTACCCCTGAGCGCCGACCTACGCGCCTGCCCCTTCTGCGCCCCAACGACCTGACTATCCACCCCCGCGCTCGCTCGCTACCGTCCCCTCCAACCCGCCGCAGGTCCCGCCGCGAGCGCGGATCGCGTACCGCCGCTGCCCCCACAGACACCGTCGGACGGCGCTGACCAAAAGGCGACTGTCGCCTCTGGCCGAAGAGCCGTCCGAGAGGTAGCTCTTGAGACGGTCGCCTCAGTCACAGCAAGCGGACTGCCGCCATCGCGCTGACTCCGGTATCGTCCTGCGGGGGGCCGCTGTGTGCGGACATCCCCGACCGCGCCGCGATGCCCTCAAGGCACGGGCGAAAGCAGGCGCAATTTCAACTTAGCGAACGAGCGGAAGCCCCTGTCGAACGTTGTTATTTCGCAGCCGGTTGCCTGAGCCAGCGCGGCAAGCCAGGCATCCGTCCAGAGGTCCGGCGACGGTTCCCGGCGCGCGATGTTGGCGTGCCAATGCTTGTCATGGGCCTGTGGCGTCTGGTCGACCAATGAGATTCGTGGATCGTTGATCAACGGGTCCACGGCATCCCATGCCTGCTCAGGCCGCAAAGTACTTGATCCCATGACGCGAACATTCGTCAGCAGGCGGAGCAAGGCCATGCGCACCGGCAAGCAGAGGCCGACGTCGCCGTCGTTACAGCTTTCCCACCAGTCGATCGCTGGGCCGCGGTGGGCATGCCCCTCGGTAAGCAGCGGGAGCAGCACATTGGCGTCAGCGATGTAGCGCACGCGCTCGGGCCGCTTCGGCTTCCATTTCCGTTTCCGCATCCAGACGCTTGACTTCGTCCGGGGTCAGGGTGCGCAACGGAGCGTCGGCGGAGAGCTTGATCGGCGGACTCGTCATCCGGCGACGACGGCTTTGCGAGGGCGCATCCATCTCATGACGAAGGGCGTCGATGACAAGCTGACGCAAGCTGGAGCCGCGTTCCACTGCGGCGATCTTCGCTCGCCGAAGGACATCGTCCGGGAGGTCTAAGGTGGTACGCATAAATGTGGTTTCCTGCATTGATGCATGGAGTTTGGGCTATCCGAGGACCATCGTCAAGGATGAGGCATAGCCCGAGCCCACTCGTGGCTTGCACGGGTTGAGAGCCCCGTCATCCCGTATGCATCACCGTACGATATGCCGAATTTGTGAAGTGGCGAGGCCGAAACCCATTGGATTGGCCCCGTGTCGGGCCTGTCGCGCTTCGCGAAGGCAGTCGTTCCACGGTTGGAGGGTGGCGCCTGCCACGACGCGCTGGAACGTAGTCTCCTATCCGGTTCGCGAACCCAAGCCAGCTCGCGATGCGCTGCGAGGAGCGCGGTCGTTTCTACGGGGCTCCGAGCAGCATGTAGACACTCCAGTTTCCGCCGCCCCCCAGGCCGATGCCGAGGTAAGCCGGTCCCAGGAACGTGTCCGCGCCGAGGAAGCCGGACCCGGACCAGAGCGTTCCCGGCGAGGGCAGACCGTCGACGCGATCGGTGATGCGCCCGACCTCTGCCGAACCGCCGACGTAGACGCCCGAGCCGAGGAGATCCGGGAGCGGGAGGACGCGGTTGTAGTACATCAAGCGGCCGAAGCCGTATTGGCGTCCCGAGAACTGGTTGACGCGGTACCCTGACAACAGCAGCGGCCCGCCGAGCGTGAAGGACTCGTAGGCGGGCATGTCCGAGCCGAGCGCAGTGCCGCCCTTGATGAGGGCGTTCGCCGTGTGCCGCCCCCAGCTCTTCGTGGCTCGCGCGGCGCCTTCGAGGCGCTGGTAATCGAGCGCCGAGCCGAACGATTCCATCGCGGCGTACGCGGTCCCGAAGAATCCGTAGCCGTCGCGCGGGAACCAGGCGCTGTCGGCCTGATCGACGAAGAAGTTCGCGCGAACTCCCGCCGTCGTCTCCCGCACCGACTGCAGCGTCGGCGAGCCGGTGTCGGGTCGCGCGTAGACCCTCGTCCACACCGGACCGACGCGCAACTGGCCCCACGTTCCGAACGCGGCACCGACGTCGACACCCACCTGCGCGGAGCTTACGAGGTAATCGGCGATCTTGTCGTCGCCCTGGAACACGCCACGCGACTGCTGGCCGATCAGCGCATTCGGGAGAACGAACCACTTCCCGCTCTCGTCGACCGGCTGGTAGAACTGGGTCGCGACGTTCGTGTACTGGCCCACCTGGCCCTGCAGAACCCATTCGCCGCCGAGCCGGTTGAGCCACGTGCTGCGGTACAGCGCCAGCAGGTTGAACGCGTTATCGCCCTGCATGTTGCTCGCGAGCGCGAGGCCGAAGCGAAGGTAGTCGCCATCCCAGGATTTCTCCCTCGGCTCGATGATCATCGCCCGGGGCCCCACTTCACCGCCGACGATGCGATAGCTGATGCTCTCGTAGTCGCGGGTACCGAAGATCCTGCGCAGGTCCGCACCCACTTTCTCCTCGGTGAGCGGCTCGCCCGGCTTGCTCTCGACCAGCGCGCGCGCCACCGCCGGATTCGTCCGCTGCAACCCTTCGACGCGGATCTCGTCGACGGCCCCGAGCTCCTTCGCCGACGCGACCTGCGTCGCGCGCAGCGCGGCGTACTGCTCGGGCGGAAGGCTGTAGCGCTTGAGCTTGTCGGCCATCGCTCGCGTCGCTTCCTCGCCGATGCGGATCGCGTCCTTCGAGCGATCAAAGCTGGCGGCGGAGACGGCGCCGAGATCGGGCTCGATCAGCACGTCCTTCTCGCCGAGGCTCTTCAGCTGCCGGTCGACGTTGTCCTTGCCGAGGAAGTTGATGAGCTGCCCGACGACCGAGAGCGCCGACGTGATCTCCTCGCGCCTGAGCGGTGGCGTCGAGATGTTGACAGCGATGATGACGTCTGCGCAGAGCGTGCGCGCCTGGTCGATCGGAAGGTTGTTCGCAATGCCGCCGTCGACCAGAAGCCTGCCATCCCGTTCCACCGGCGAGATGGCGCCGGGCACCGCCATGCTCGCCCGCATCCCCTGCGCCAGGCTGCCGCTATCGATGGCGACTGACTCGCCCGTCTCGATGTCGGTGGCCATCGCGCGGAATGGGATCGGAAGCTTGTTGAAGTCGTTGATCCCCAGCGCGGGGGTCGCCAACGACCGGAAGTACGACTCGATCGTGACGCCGGCGATGACGCCCATCGGCAGCGCGAGCCCCCCGTCTTTCACGCCGAACTCCGGCGCGAACAGCGTTTGGAAGTCGTCGATCTTGCGGCGGATGGCGATCTCGTCGCGCGGCGGCCGGTCCCGGAAGATCTCGTCCCAGTGGGCCTCGAGGACGAGCTTTTCCATCTCCTGCGGCGTTCGCCCAGCGGCGAACGTGCCGCCGATGATCGACCCCATGCTGGTACCGGTCACGCAGCTGATCGGGATCCGCATCTCCTCCAGCACCTTGAGCACGCCGAGGTGTGCGATCCCGCGCGCCCCCCCGCCCGACAGCGCGAGGCCGATACGCGGCGGCTTCGCAGGTGTCGTCACCGTGCTTGCCGCGGGCTGCGCCGTGGACGAGCGGCGGCGAAGTCGACTGCGCGCTCGACGACACAGCGACCACCAGGCCAGCCCAAAGCACAAGCGCGCGTGAAAGACGGCCGGCGATCTTCATGTCGACTCCAGGATTCGTGGCGTTCACTGTCCGCGGTCGCGGCATCATCCCCCAGCGGATTACGCAGGGAGATGACCTATGTCAATGGTTCGTTAGTAGAATCTGTAGGCGAGGGACGGCTCGGGCCGTTTGCCAAGTACATGACACGAGGCCGGCTCTTCGGCCTTGAAGGTCCGGAAGCCGTAGGCTTTGCGCATGGTGACTTCCGCCTTGTTGTTGAGCGCCTCGATGACGCCGCTGAAGAACTCCTTTCGTGTTCGCCGGGGTCAGAGCCGTAATAGGTCTCTACCGCCGGTTTGGTCGTCATCTTCATGGGGTTGAGGAACATTACGGCTCTGACCCCGGTGGTCTTCCGTGCCAGGGGCCTCACCAAGACGTATCGGATGGGCGAGGTCTTGGTCCAGGCGCTACGGGGCATCGATCTCGAGCTCTATCGCGGCGAGCTCGTCGTGCTGCTCGGGCCCTCCGGCAGCGGCAAGTCCACGCTGCTCAACATCCTGGGCGGGCTTGACGCGCCGACGTCGGGCGAGGTCCACTACCTGGACCACAAGCTCACCGGCGCGACCGAGGCGGAGCTCACGCGCTTTCGCCGCGAGCACGTCGGCTTCGTCTTTCAGTTCTACAACCTCATTCCGAGCCTGACCGCGCGCGAGAACGTGAGCGCGGTCACCGAGATCGCGGCGGCGCCGATGCGACCCGAGGACGCGCTGCGCCTGGTCGGCCTCGAGTCGCGCATGGACCACTTTCCGGCGCAGCTCTCCGGCGGCGAGCAGCAGCGCGTGGCGATCGCTCGTGCCGTCGCCAAGAACCCCGCGGTACTGCTGTGCGACGAGCCCACGGGGGCGCTCGACTCGGCCACCGGCGTCGTCGTCCTCGAAGCTTTGGAAAAGGTGAACCGCGATCTGGGCACGCTGACGGTCCTCATCACCCACAACATGGGCATCGCCGCGATGGCTGACCGCGTGATCCGGCTGTCCGACGGTCGCATCGCCGAGCTCGCCGCCAACGCGTCGAAGAAGCCGGCGCGCGAGCTCGCCTGGTGAACGATGCGCGCGCTCGATCGCAAGCTCCTGCGCGACCTCTGGCATCTGCGGGGCCAGGTACTGGCGATCGCGGCGGTGATCATGGGAGGCGTGGCCACGCTGGTGATGTCGCTCGCCACCTACGACGCTCTGCTGACGACTCGTGACCGCTTCTACGGGGAATACCGGTTTGCCGAGGTGTTCGCACGGCTGAAGCGCGCGCCCGAGCCCGTGGCCGAGCGGCTGCGCGCGATCCCCGGCGTCGGGCAGCTCGAGACGCGGGTCAGCGCGGGCGTGAAGCTGGAGGTGCAGGGGTTCGCCGACCCCATCACCGGCCTCATGCTCTCGCTGCCGGACGCGGGCGAGCCACTGCTCAACACGCTGCACATGAAGCGCGGCCGCAGCGTGCTGCCCTATCGCAGCGACGAAGTCGTGCTCGCGGATTCGTTCGCCGACGCCCATCGGCTCGCGCCCGGAGACCCACTGGTCGCCATCGTCAACGGCAAGCGCAAGGCGCTTACCGTCGTCGGCGTCGCCGTGTCGCCGGAATACGTCTATCAGATCGCGCCGGGCGCCATGTTCCCGGACTTCAAGCGCTACGGCGTCGTGTGGATCGGTCGCAACGCGCTCGCCGCGGCCTACGACATGGAGGGCGCGTTCAACGACGTCGCGCTCACGCTCGCCCGCGGCGCCGACGCCCAGGACGTGATCGACCGCGTCGACGCGGTCCTCGCCGCGTACGGGGGCGCCGGGGCCTACGCGCGGCGCGACCAGTTCTCCAACCGCTTCCTCTCCGAGGAGCTGAAGCAACTGCAGACGACGGCCAACATCTTTCCGGCGATCTTTCTGGGTGTCGCGGCGTTTCTGCTGAACGTCGTGGTGAGCCGGCTGATTGCGCTGCAGCGCGAACAGATCGCCATCCTGAAGGCGTTCGGCTACACGCACGCCGCCGTCGGCGTGCACTATGTGAAGCTGGTGATGCTGGTCGTCCTGCTCGGCGTGGCGGCGGGCGCCGCGCTCGGAGCGTGGTTCGGGCGGGGGCTCTCCGACGTGTACATGGAGACGACCTTCCGCTTTCCCTTTCTCGACTATCGGCTGCGACCGGGCGTCGTACTGGTGGCGCTGGCGGTGAGCAGTGCGGCGGCGATCGGCGGCACGCTCTTCGCGGTGTTCCGCGCCGTGCGGCTGTCGCCCGCCGAAGGGATGCGGCCCGAGACGCCGGCGGTCTACCGCGCGACGGTGATCGAGCGCATCGGGCTCAAGCGCTGGTTCGCCGCGCCGTCGCGGATGATCCTGCGCCACCTCGAGCGGCGCCCGGTCAAGTCGCTGCTGACCGTGCTTGGCATCGCCTGCGCCTGCGCGCTGATGATCGTGGGCAACTACCAGAAGGGGGCGATCGACTTCATGGTCGACGTCCAGTTCCGCCAGGCCGCACGCGAGGACCTGGCGGTGACCTTCGTCGAGCCCACGTCGGGGAAGGCGCTGCACGAGCTCGCTGCGTTGCCGGGCGTGCGCCACGTCGAGGGCTTTCGCGACGTGCCGGCGATCCTGCGCCACGGCAACCGGCGGCACCGCGCCGCGATCTACGGCATCGCGCCCGAGGGCACGCTGCACCGCTCGCTCGACCGCAGCCTGCAGCCGGTCGAGGTTCCGCCCGGCGGCGTCGTGTTGACCGACCACCTCGCCGAGAACATCCTGCACGTGCAGCCGGGGGACCTCCTCATCGTCGAGTTGCTCGAAGGCAATCGGCGCAGCGTCGAGATCCCGGTGCTGGGAATCACCCGCCAGTACCTGGGCGTTTCGGCGTACATGCAGCGCGATTCGCTCAACGCGCTGCTGCGCGAGGGCGACGTCGTTTCCGGCGCCTATCTCGCGCTCGATCCGGGCGACGCAAGGGAAGTCTACGCCCGGCTGCACGCGCGACCGCGCGTGCTCGGCATGGTCGCCAACGCTTCGGCGATCCAGAGTTTCTATGCGACCATCGGCGAGTTCGTGCTGTTCTACAACCTGGTCGCGACGCTGCTCGCCGCCTCGATCGGCTTCGGCGTCGTCTACAACAGCGCGCGCATCGCGTTGTCGGAGCGCGGACGCGAGCTCGCCAGCCTGCGCGTGCTGGGCTTCACGCGCGGGGAGATCGCCTATATCTTGCTGGGGGAGCTTGCCGTCCTGACGCTGGCCGCGATACCGGTCGGCATCGTGGTGGGCATCGGCCTCGTCGGCGTGCTGGTGCTGGCGTACGAGAGCGACCTCTACCGCCTGCCGCTCGTGCTTACGCCGGACAACATGGCGCTGGGGGCGGCCGTGGTGATCGTCTCCGCGCTTCTGTCCGGCGCGCTGCTCTGGCGCAGGCTCGGGAAGCTGGATCTCGTCGCCGTGCTCAAGACCCGGGAGTGACACGCAGCAAGCGGCGATCGGAAGCGTCCTCATGCAAACGCGCGCACGCATCGGCATCACCCTGGTCGCGCTGGCGGTCGCCGCCGGCCTCGCGCTCGGCTTTCTGCCGCAGGCGGTGCCGGTGGACGTCGCAGCGGTGACAAGGGGCCCGCTGGTCGTGGCCGCCGAGGAGGAAGGGAAGACGCGGGTGCGCGAGCGGTTCGTGGTGTCGGCGCCGATCGCCGGTTACGCCCGGCGCATCGGGCTGCGGGCAGGCGACGCGGTCCGGGCCGGACAGGTGCTTGCCGCCATCGAGCCCGCCCGCTCGAGTGCGCTCGATCCGCGCTCCCGCGTGCAGGCCGAGGCGCAGGTGCGGGCAGCCGGCGCGGCAGCGGCCGCCGCTCGCGAGAACGCTCGCGCCGCTGCGGCGCAGGGCGACCTCGCGCGCCAGGAACTCGAACGCACCGAGTCGCTGCGCCGGGCCAACTTCATCTCCGCGCAGGCGCTCGATCGTGCGCGCAGCGAGTTCGACCGTAGCCAGGCGGCGCGGCTCGCGGCGGACCACGCGGCGTCCGTTGCGCGGTTCGAGCTCGAGGTGGCGCGCGCGGCGCTGGCCAGGACCGCCGGCGTGCCGGGGGGCAAGGCGGCCGAGACGGTCGAGGTCCGCGCACCGGTCGCCGCACGGGTCCTCAAGGTTCTGCACGAGAGCGAGGGCGCCGTGCCGGCGGGGCAGGCGTTGCTCGAAATCGGCGACCCGGAATCGCTGGAGGCCGAGATCGAGGTGCTGTCGACGCACGCGGTGAAGATGGCGCCCGGCACCCGCGTGATCTTCGATCGCTGGGGCGGCGAGACGCGGCTCGTCGGCGCCGTCCGGGTCGTCGAGCCCGCGGGGTTCACCAAGATCTCGGCGCTCGGCGTCGAGGAGCAGCGCGTGCGGGTCATCGTCGACTTCACCTCGCCGCGCGACGAGTGGCGGCGCCTGGGCGACGGCTACCGGCTCGAGGCGCGGTTCATCCTGTGGGAAGGCGATGCCGTGCTCCAGGCGCCCTCCGGTGCGTTGTTTCGGCAGGGCGGCGGCTGGGCGGCCTTCGTGGTCGAAGGCGGTCGTGCGAAGCTCAGACCGGTCGAAATCGGGCAGCGCGCGGGTCTTCAGACCGAGATCAGGTCGGGACTCGCGGTCGGCGAGACGCTTGTCAGCCATCCCGACGACCGAATCCGCGACGGCGTGCGCGTGAAGCCTCGTTTGGGAAGAGTATGCCGTCGGCCCCGGTGCCGAGCGCGTACGCGGCAAGCGCCAGGAAGCGCTCGGTCATTCGCGCGTCGAGCCCCGTGCCTTCGCGGGCGAGGTCCGCCGCCAGGCTGTCGTCGAGCAGGTTCATGCGCACGCATTCGGGCCACGCGCGCTCGAACTCGGCGTTGATCGGGGCCACGGAGTGCGCGAGCGCGTGGATCAGCGCGACGCGAGGTGGCGCCCATCGACTGCCGTCCTCGCGCTCCATGTCCTTCGCGCGGGCGCGCTCCGATGTTCGCCTCTTGGGGCGGCCCTGCAGGCTCACGCCGCCGCGTGCTTCGCTGGGCGCCGCCGGGGCAGCCGGCGGCCCTGCACCCACCAGACGAGCCCGACCAGCGCGAACGCCGGCAAGTAGAACCAGTGCGGCGTCGGACGGCCCGACGGCACCTCGATGCGCTCGACCTCCCAGCCCTGCTCGAAACCCGACTTCTTCGCCCGCGAACCGAACTTGACGTCCGCGATCTGTGTCGCTTCGCCCAGCGTCGACAGCGTGAGCCCGGCCTCGGCGAGGCGCTTGCGGCCGTCGTCGCTTCCCGGGCCCAAACGGACCGCGACGGTCTTGACCTCGTCCTCGCCTTCGATGGTCATGCCCTTGATCACCATCACCAGGCGGCCGCCCTCGGGCAGGCCCTGCGCCACCTCGATCGCCTTGTTGCCCGGCAGGTGCTTGTACTCGGGTGCCAGCTGGTCCATGAAGAAATCCGGTCGGAACAGGAGCACGCAGGCGAGCGAGAGCAGCGCCAACTCCCACCACCGGCACCGGACCCGGAACCAGTTCATCGTCACGGCGGCGAAGACCAGCATCGCGACGGTCGACGCGGCGATCACCGCGACCAAGTCCGCGATGCTGTCGATGTCGATCAGCAGCAGCTGCGGGTTGAAGATCCAGATGAACGGCAGGATTACCGTGCGCAGCGCGTAGACCGCTCCCTGCACGCCGGTCGCGATCGCGCTCTCGCCGGAGATCGCCGCCGCGGCGAACGTGGCGAGCCCCACCGGCGGCGTGATGTCGCCCATGATCCCGTAGTAGAAGACGAACAGGTGCACGGCGATGAGCGGGATCACGAGGCCCGCCTGCGCGCCGAGCTCCACCACCACCGGCGCCATCAGTGTCGCGACCAGCACGTAGTTGGCGGTCGTCGGCACCCCCAATCCCAGCACCAGGCAGACGAAGGCGATGAACAGCAGCATCGCCATCACGTTGCCTTGCGAGACGAACTCGACGAACTCGGTCATGCGCAGGCCGAGCCCGGTCAGCGTGATGCCGCCGACGATGACGCCGGCGGTGGCCGTCGCGACGCCGATGCCGATCATGTTGCGCGAGCCGTCGTTGAGACCCTGCAGCACGTCGACGATGCCGCTGGTCCAGGCCTTGCGTGTCTTCGTTCCGCGGAAGAAGTCCACCAGCGGCCGCTGCGTGACCATCAGCACGATCAGCATCACGATCGCCCAGAACGCCGACAGCGACGGCGACAGCTCCTCGATCATCAGACACCAGATCAGCATGCCGATCGGCAGGATGAAGTGCAGGCCCGCCTTGACCGCCGGCCAGGTTTCGAGCGGGTTGGGGTTGTCGATGTCGATGTCGGGCGGCAGGTCCGGGCTCTTCGCCGCTGCCCAGACCGAGAAGAGGTAGAGCGCCAGCACGATGAGGCCGATCGCCCAGGACGCTCGCTCTCCCAACAGCATCTTCGCGCCGGCGAGGACGTAGTAGAGGACGCACACCACGGCCACGGTGCCGCAGACGCCCAGCAGCGTGCGCAGCAGCGAGTGGTGCCACGCACGCCGCGCGCGCCGAATGAGTGGCTTCATCCCGAGCTTGAGCGCCTCGAGATGGACGATGTAGAAGAGCCCGATGTACGACAGCGTCGCCGGCAGGATCGCGTTCTTCACGATCTCGGAGTAGGGAATCCCGACGTACTCGACCATCAGGAACGCCGCGGCGCCCATCACCGGCGGCATGATCTGGCCGTTGACGCTCGACATGGTCTCGATCGCGCCGGCCTTGACGCCGCCGTAGCCGGACTTCTTCATCAGCGGGATCGTGAAGATGCCGCCCGAGACGACGTTCGACACGGACGAGCCGGAGATGATCCCGTTCAGCGCCGAGGACACTACGGCGACCTTGGCGGGGCCGCCGCGCAGGTGGCCGAGCGCGGCGAACGAGACCTGCATCATGTAGTTGCCGCCGCCTGCCCGGTCGAGCAGCGTGCCGAAGAGCACGTAGACGAAGATCGTGCCGGTAGACACGCCCAGCGCGATGCCGAACACGCCCTCGGTCGTGAGCCACAGATGCGACATGAGGCGCGACACCGACGCACCCTTGTGCGACAGCACGTCGGGCAGGTGCGCCCCGCCCATGCTGTAGGCGATGAAGAGCAATGCCAGCGCCGCCATCGGCCAGCCGACCGAGCGGCGCGTGGCCTCCAGCAGCAGCACGAGGCCGGCGACGGCCACGGCGATGTCCGTCGTGGTCGGCTGGCCCGGACGCAGCGCGAGTTCGCGATAGAAGAGGAGCAGGTACGCGCCGGCGAACGCGCCGGCGAGCGCGAACGCCCAGTCGAGCGCCGGCACACGGTTGCGGGGCGAGCGCTTCCACGCCGGCCAGGCGGCGAACGCGAGGAATAGCGCAAAGGCGAGGTGGAGCGAACGCGCCTCGGTGTCGTTGAGAATGCCGACGCCGAAGGTGAACGGCAGGGGCGAGGCGTACCAGAACTGGAAAAGCGCCCAGGCGAGCGCGACGGCGAAGATCAGCTTCGCGGTGACGCCCCTGGGCTTGCGCGCGCCGGTGTCGGCTTTCGCCACCAGCTCCTGCAGCGCCTTGGGGGCTTTCTCGATGTCGGTTGCCACGTCTTCTTCTCCTGCCGCGATCCCGCAACAGCAACGGGGGCGAAGTCGTCTTCGCCCCCGTCGTCTTCGCCGTCGCCGTCGTTTCCTGCGGCGCGCTGGAGCCTACTTGAGCCAGCCCTTCTCCCGATAGTAGCGGACGGCGCCGTCGTGCAACGGCGCGGACAGCCCGTCCTTGATCATGTCTTCGGGCTTGAGGTGCGCCAGCGCCGGGTGCAGCCGCTTGAACTCGTCGAAGTTGTCGAACACCGCCTTGACGACCTCGTAGACGGTGTCCGCGGGCACCCGGGTCGACGAGACCACGGTGGCCAGCACGCCGTAGGTCGGCGTCGGGTCGGGGTTGTTCGGGTACAGCCCGCCGGGAATCGAGACTTTGGCGTAGTACGGCGCGGTCGCGACCAGCTTGTCGACGGCCGGGCCGGTGATCGACACGAGCTTCGCGCCGCAGGACGTCGTCGGGTCCTGGATGTTCGCCGACGGATGTCCGACGCCGTAGAAGAAGCCGTCGATCTTGCCGTCGCACAGGGCCGGGCCGTGCTCGTCGGCCTTGAGTTCGGAGGCGAGCGCGAAGTCGGAGAGCTTCCAGTTGAGCGCGACGAGCAGTTCCTCGAGCGAGGCGCGCGTGCCGGAGCCTGGATTGCCGACGTTGTAGCGCTTGCCCTTGAAGTCGGTGAACGTCTTGACGCCCGCCTCCTTGCGGGCGACCGCCGTCATCGGCTCCGGGTGCACCGAGAACACGGCACGCTCCTCGGGCCAGGGGCCGGCGTCCTTGAACTGGGCCATCCCCTTGAGCGCGTTGTGCTGCACATCCGACTGTGCGAAGCCCATGTCGAGCTCGCCGGCCTTGATCGTGTTGACGTTGAACACCGAGCCCCCCGTCGATTCGACCGAGCAGCGGATGCCGTGCTTGGCGCGGTCCTTGTTGACCAGGCGGCAGATCGCGCCGCCGGCCGCGTAGTACACGCCGGTGACGCCACCGGTGCCGATGGTGATGAACTTCTGCTGCGCTGCGGCCGGCGGGCTGAACGCACCGCCGACGAGCGCGGCGGTGGCAAAGGCGATGACGGCACCGGGAATGCGGGGGAGTTTCACGTCGGGATCTCCTCAAAGAAACGGGCACGCTGCAACCGTGCGGCGCGCCGGTGGGCAAAAGCATAACGCTAACCGCTGGCGACGGCCGCGTCCAGCGCCGCGTGCAGTCGTTCGACGATCGTGTCGAGCTGCGCTTCTTCGACGATGAACGGCGGGGCGAGCAGGACGTGGTCGCCGAGGCGGCCGTCGATGGTGCCGCCCATCGGATAAACCATCAGACCCCGGGCCATCGCTTCGCGTTTGACGCGGGCGTGGAGCTGCAGCGCCGGGTCGAACGGGGCCCTTGGTGGCGCGGTCGCGCACGAGCTCGATGCCGCGGAAGAGCCCGCGCCCGCGCACCTCGCCCACGTGCGGATGGGCGCCGAAGCGGCGCTGCAAGCGCTCGGCGAGCGCCGCGCCGCGCGCACGCACGCGGGCGAGCAGCCCTTCGGCTTCGATCACCTGCAGCACGGCGAGCGCCGCCGCGCAGGCGACGGGGTGGCCCGACGTAGGTGTGACCGTGCTGGAAGAAGCCGCTGCCCGCGCTCATCGCCTCGACGATGCGCCGCTGCGCCAGCACCGCGCCAATCGGCTGGTAGCCGCCGCCGAGACCCTTGGCAATCGCCAGCAGGTCCGGTACGACGCCTTCCTGCTCGCAGGCGTGCAGCGTGCCGGTGCGCCCCATTCCGCACATCACTTCGTCCAGGATCAGCAGCACCCCGTGGCGGTCGCAGACCTCGCGCACCGCCCGGAAGTACCCGGGTACCGGCGTCAGGGCGCCGGCGGTGGCCCCGCCGACGGTCTCCGCGACGAAGGCGATCACCCGGTCGCCCCCCACCCGCGCGATGGTCGCCTCCAGCTCGGCGGCGAGCCGGCGGCCGTAGGCCTCCGGCGTTTCGTCGCAGACGCTGGTCGCGGTAGGCGTAACAGGGTGCGACGTGCACGACGTCGATCAGCAGCGGCCCGAACTGACGCCGCCGCCACGCGTTGCCGCCGACCGCGAGCGCGCCCAACGTGTTGCCGTGGTAACTCTGCCGGCGGGCGACGAAGACGGCGCGCTGCGGCTGGCCGATCTCGACGAAGTACTGGCGCGCCATCTTGAGCGCGGCCTCCATCGCCTCGGAGCCGCCGCTTACGAAGTACGCGTGACTCATTCCGGCCGGAGCCGTGGCGACCAGCCGGTCCGCGAGCGACTCCGCCACCTCGGTCGTGAAGAAGCTCGTGTGCGCGTACGCAAGACGGTCGATCTGCGCGTGCATCGCGGCCAGCACGTCCGGGTGGCCGTGGCCGAGGCAGGACACCGCCGCGCCGCCGCACGCGTCGAGGTACTCGTGCCCGGCGGCATCGGTGATGAACATCCCGCGGCCGGCGATCGCAACGGGGGGCGTGTGGTGCAGGTGACGGTGGAAGACGTGGGTCATGGCGGAGGTGGAGTCGACGCCGCGGCGGCGCCGGGCGAGCGCCCCAAGCATACGCCGGCTCCTCGGCTCGTCCGAGGTGGCCGCCATCCCCGGGGTCCTGGGGAGGAGGTGAGGAGCAGGAGGAGGGGTGCAATCGGAAGTGCGACTGAGCATCAGGCGGCCTGTTGACGCCTGGATTGCCAGTAGGTGTCCCAGTCCTGGTTGGCACGGCAGACACGCAGTGCCAGCATGTGCTTGGCGTTTTTCAGTTTCCACCAAGCGCCGGCCCGCTTGAGACGGTCCTGGATGACGTAACGGTGTGCACTTTCGACTTCGCCGGACCCGATGGGCAGCCCGGCCACGAGCGCGTCTTGATACTTGAACTGCCCCGGGCGATTGGTGAGATAACGATGCGCCGCGCGCACCGGGGCGTTGGCATCGGGAACGGTGTCGTCCTCGAGAAAGGGCTGCAGTTCCGCGACGACGTCCTGGAGACGGTTCTGTTTCAGCCGCTCTTTCTGCGTTTCTAGCCAGGCCCTCGGCTCCGCGCCGGGGATGGTCTTCCCGGCGGCCACCAGGTAGTCACAAACGTGGTAGAAATCGACCAGAAACTCGCCGTGGAGTCCGAATTGCGCATCCACCTGATCAGCAATCCATTCGGCGCCGTCGCCGACCACGTGGACCTTGGTCTGCCGCCCCAGTCCGGCCCGAACCGCAGCGCGCAACAGCGTCGCTCCGACCTGATCGGGCGGGCCCACGGTGGCGCCGAACACCGGCGTGACCGAGCCCGGCGGATGGACCAGACTCAAACGCGCTTCCTTCCAGCCCACCTGGCGGGTCTTGCGGCGGTCCACTGGCGGGCTCTCTGCTTTCGGTGCGGCCGTCTCCACGACGGGAATCATGCTGCCGTCGATCTCGCCGATCAGTTGCGCCACCCCGTCTCGTTCCGGGATCTGCGCGGGCGCTTTCGGGCGCTCGTCGATCGCCTCGGCATGCCGCAAGACGATCGGCCAGCACGTACTGGCGGACACCTCGATACCGTAATGCTCCTTCAGCTTCTGCGGAATGCGCGCCGCGGGCGCGTCCGCCCCAAAATCGACGATCGCTCGCTGCAGCGGCTTCGAGCAGCCGCGGCAGACCACCTCCGCCGAACGCGTAAACGGCCGGATCTCCGGCCCGCTGCTCCCCTGCCGGAAGATCTGCTCGGCTACTTCGATCCTGCCGTACCGGGTCTGCCAGTAGACGTTTTTTTTCCTTCCGCTGCACGCCTGGTTGTTGCGCCAGCTCTCCTGCCTTCCGCTCCGCTTGCCGTCGCGCCCAGCCGTGCAAGGCCTCGTTGCCCAGCTGCCGCAGTTCCTCGGTCACCCGCCGCTCCGCCTCCGCCGCCTTCTCCACCTCGCCGGCCGCGTTCTCGACCACCACCAACAACGACTCGAACTTGGCCCTGAGCTCGGGAAGATCCCGCAACCGCTCTTCCAAACTCCGACTCGGCCTCAGTCGCCCCTCGATTTCCGACCAATGTTCCGCCATGGGTTTCGCTCCAGGGTGAAGTTACCCACGATCATTTACCTTACCTGCGCCCATTTGTCCAGCGCCGAATGCCACCGCCATCCACCTCCCCCGGCGTCAGTCGCACTTCCGATTGCACCCCAGGAAGAGGTGGCGGTGGACCGGTGCGGACGATTTTGCGATAATTATCACTTCGTGGGCCGTTAGCTCAGCTGGTAGAGCAGCGGACTCTTAATCCGTTGGTCGTAGGTTCGATCCCTACACGGCCTACCAATGAATCAAGCACTTAGCCCGGCTCACAAGGTCGGACTTTTGCTTTATCGGCGATTATGTAAGCACTTTCTAAGCGCGAGCGAGCAATGCACCGCCGTTTGGCGGGCAACCGGAGTACTGCCAAATCTCCCCGGGGCCGCCACCCGGCAGCCGGCGCTACCCCTGAGCGCCGACCTCCGCGCCTGCCCCTTCAGCGCCTCCGACGACCCGACGCCCCGACTCCGCGCGCTCGCTACACGTCGAGGTTTTTGAAGCGGCCGGTCACCGGAACCGCCGACAACACAGAAGCGGACATTCGTTATCCAAGGCGATCCCCCCGCTTGCCCGACAGCTTTCGATACTGGAGCGGTCAGTGGCAGTAGGATCCCGGTATTCGGCTCCCGGCCAGGAGCGGCCGGTCGAGGTGGCCACTCAATTCCAATAGGTAACGGGTACGCTAACCCCGCCGAGTGTCCGGTTTTCGGCGAGCAATTTGATCCTTACTTCGACCGAGTTCGGCCAGCAGCGGCCGTTCAAGACTTCTCGGCGATAGCCGACTGAATGCCAGCACCACTACCAGAATCAGACGCTAACGGATTCGCTGAACCGATTACAGCCGGCGGCGGCCGCAGCGCCCGTCATGCCTAGCCTACCAGTGGCGCGATCCGGTCCCGGTAGGGTGACGCGCTTGGACACAGGAGGAAATTGCGCGACCGGCTCGCCGTGGTGTCCGGGCACGGCCTGAGGCAGCGCTTGCGGAACTCGTATATCAGGTAGTCACGCGTTCGGAAGAACTCCTCCGTGCGACGCATCAGCTCCTTGTCCGGATCTTCCATTTCCGCCATTACCATGGGGCGATGGCCGGAAAAGAACCCGGTTGCGCCCTGCAGCAACTCCCACTGGTAGCCCTCGACATCGATCTTGATGAAGTCTGGCCGCGGCAGCTGGTCGGCGAGGCGATCGATCGTTTCGATCTCCACCATATCGCTGAAGAACCCGATGGAGGCCGCATCGACGCGCAGCGAGGCCGTTCCTAATTCGCTGCCCTGGTCGAGCCGGTATATCGGCAGGCGCCCCGGCGCGTTACCCAGTGCCTTCTGCACGATCGTGACGTATGAGAAGTCGTTCAGACGTACGTTCTCGGAGAGGCGACTCGCCTCCAGCGGGACGGGCTCGAAGGCGACGACCCGGCCGCCCGCGCCGACAAGCTGTGCAAAGAAACAGGTAAAGAACCCGATGTTGGCTCCGACGTCCCAGCAGGTGTCGCCGCTCCTGAGAATGCGACGCAGCTGTCGTATCTCGTAGCGCTCGTCGTGCTCGCCGTAAAAATAGATACGTTGCTGGCTCGGATCGCCCAGGTCGGCGCTTAAGCGAAAGCCGTGCTTTGTACGAAAAACGCACTGTAGCGCCTCGGGCTTGATCAGGTTAACCGTCAGCGACAGCAGCTGCCGCTTGCCGGAGGTGAGCGGTGAGTAATACAGATACCCTCGAACCAACTTGTTCAACAAACGCCTGAAGATGCTGGTCATATTCGGAACTGGTCTTCGGAGGCACTGTTAGGGTGTCAGTAGTCGAGCCGCGAGCACGCGACGGCGGTCCAAGTCTATCAGACACTTTCGGTTGCCGAACGGACACTCGCGCTCGAAACAGGGGCTGCAGCAAAGGCCGAGCTACAGGACCGTAGTCCGCTCGCTCATGCCCGGCGTATGGCGCGGATCCGAGGATTCGCAAAGTGCGGTAACCGGCCACAGGGCATGCAGAAGGCATCAGGCAGGCATGGGTCGTGAAGCGACCGGCCTCTCTTCGGATTCATCGCCGGAAAGCGGTCAGTGAGTTTCCGTTGCCTGGAAGCGGTCAGCCGGCACCTGCTACTTCCGACCCAGACCGGACGCCGTCGTCTTCTGAAACCGGACGCACCGAAGCAGACAAGAGCGGACGCTGGCGCAAACGATGCGCGGCCGACGATTCCTGGGCAGCTAGCAGTCGGTCGCCATCAGCCGCAGGCAACTCGCAGCCGGCTCGCGGAACGGTGCCGCCTTGCCAACCGCGCCTGCGCCCGAACCAGGTAAGTGGCAGAGGCGATCGGCCGCCTATTCACTCCCGTGATTTGCGGTACGAGCCGATTCCGAAAGCGTTTCTTTACACGGTTTTTATGCGCAAGCCCCTACTGTGCATCTATCGCATTCGGTAGGAGCCAAATATGGATCTGCTTTTCGCTGCCCTCGCTACGGCGATGGTCGGCGCTACCGCGCTTCTGATTCACCTTTGCGCAAGGCTCCAGCAGGTGCGCCGGGAGCGGCCATGAGCGTCTGGCTCTGGATCAGCCTTGCGCTCGCACTGCTGATCTTCGGGTATGTCGTCTATGCGCTGTTGAAGGCGGAGGACTTCTCATGAGCGGGATGGGTCTGCTGCAGATCGTCCTCTACTTTGCCGTGCTGACCGCTGCGGCGGTGCCGCTGGGCGCCTTCATCGCTCGCGTGCTGGCCGGCGAACGGACCTTCCTGTCGCCGGCACTGTTGCCGGTCGAGCGCCTGCTGTACCGGCTGTGCGGCACGCATCCCGACGACGAGATGGACTGGCGGCGCTATGCGGTCGCGGTGCTGCTGTTCAGTGCAGTCGGGCTGCTGGTCGCTTATGGCCTGCAACGCCTGCAGGGGCTGCTGCCGCTGAATCCGCAGGCGCTCGGCGCAGTGTCGCCGGACTCGTCGTTCAACACCGCGATCAGCTTCGTGACCAACACCAACTGGCAGGGCTACGGCGGCGAGTCGACGATGAGCTACCTGACCCAGATGCTGGCGCTGACGGTGCAGAACTTCGTGTCGGCCGCCACCGGTATCGCCGTGCTGGCCGCCTTTATCCGCGGGCTGGTGCGCAAGCAGGCCGCCACCGTCGGCAACTTCTGGGTGGACCTCGTGCGCGGCACGCTGTACGTGCTGCTGCCGCTTTCGGTCGTGCTCGCGCTGGCGCTGGTGTCGCAGGGCGTGGTGCAGAACCTGCAGCCTGCCGTCGAGGTGCCGCTGGTGCAGGCGACCGAGGTGGTCACGCCGGCCAAGGACAACGAACCCGAGAAGCGGGAAACATTGACCACGCAGCAGCTGCCGCAGGGTCCGGCCGCCTCGCAGGTGGCGATCAAGCAGCTCGGCACCAACGGTGGCGGCTTCTTCAACGTCAACTCGGCGCATCCGTACGAGAACCCGACGCCGCTGTCGAACTTCCTGCAGGTGCTGTCGATCCTTCTGATCCCGGCCGCGCTGTGCTTCAGCTTCGGCCGCCTGGTCAACGACCCGCGCCAGGGCTGGGCCGTGTATGCGGCAATGAGTGCGATCTTCCTCGTGCTGGCTTTCGGCGTCGTCGCCGCCGAGGAAAGCGGCAATCCGCAACTCGCCGCGCTCGGCGTCGATGCCGCGCCCGGCAACATGGAAGGTAAGGAGACGCGTTTCGGAGTCGCCACGTCGGCGTTGTGGGCCGCCGCGACCACCGCCGCCAGCAACGGCTCGGTCAACTCGATGCACGACTCCTACACGCCGCTCGGCGGGCTGGTGCCGATGTGGCTGATGCAGCTCGGCGAGGTGATCTTCGGCGGTGTCGGCTCCGGCCTGTACGGCATGCTGGTGTTCGCGATCATCGCCGTATTCATCGCCGGGCTGATGGTCGGCCGCACGCCCGAGTACCTCGGCAAGAAGATCGAGGCCTACGAGATGAAGATGGCCTCGCTCGTGATCCTGATCCCGCCGTTCGTCGTGCTGATCGGTAGCGCTCTGGCGGTGGTGATCGAGCCCGGCACCTCGAGCATGTCGAACCCCGGCGCGCACGGCTTCTCGCAGGTGCTGTACGCCTTCAGCTCGGCCGGCAACAACAACGGCAGCGCCTTCGCCGGCCTGTCGGCCAACACGCCCTTCTACAACACGGCGCTGGGCATTGCCATGTGGCTCGCGCGCTTCTGGCTGATCGTGCCGGTGCTGGCGATCGCCGGCTCGCTGGCGGCCAAGAAGTTCGTGCCGCCGTCGGCCGGAACGCTGCCCACGCACACGCCGCTGTTCGTCGGCCTGCTGATGGGCACGGTGCTGCTGGTCGGCGCGCTGACCTTCGTGCCGGCGCTGGCGGTCGGACCCGTGGTCGAGCACCTGATCATGATCGGAGCGGGCAAATGACGCGACACGTCACCCCGGGTTTCGAGCGCACACTGCTGGCGCAGGCGGCGGTCGAGGCACTCAGGCGGCTGTCACCGCTGGCGCAGTGGAAGAACCCGGTGATGCTGATCGTCTGGATCGGCGCGCTGCTGACCGCGCTTCTGGCCATCGCCGAAGGTAGCGGCTTCGACGCCGCGATCTCGGTGTGGCTGTGGTTCACTGTGCTATTCGCGAATTTCGCGGAGGCGGTGGCCGAAGGCCGCGGCAAGGCGCAGGCGGCGAGCCTGCGCAGCACCAAGCAGGAACTGCCGGCGGTCAAGCTCGAGGGCACGCGCCGCGAGTCGCGCCGCACGACCGTGCGGTCGAGCGAGTTGCGCGTCGGCGACGTGGTGCTGGTCGAGGCCGGCCAGTTCATCCCCGGCGACGGCGAGGTGATCGACGGCGTGGCCTCGGTCAACGAGAGCGCGATCACCGGCGAATCCGCGCCGGTGGTGCGTGCCGCCGGCGGCGACCGCTCCTCGGTGACCGGTGGCACGCGCGTGCTGTCGGACTGGCTGGTGATCCGCATCAGCGCGAACCCGGGCGAGGCCTTCCTCGACCGCATGATCGCGATGGTCGAGGGCGCCAAGCGGAAGAAGACACCGAACGAGATCGCGCTGTCGATCCTGCTGTCGGCGCTGACGCTGGTGTTCCTGGTGGCGGTGGTCACGCTGTATCCGTTCTCGGTCTACGCGGTTGAGGCGAACCAGTCCGGCGCGGTGGTCAGCATCACCGTGCTCGTGGCCCTGCTCGTGTGCCTGATCCCGACCACGATCGGCGGCCTGCTCTCCGCGATCGGCATCGCCGGCATGGACCGGATGATCCAGGCCAACGTGGTGGCGACCTCGGGCCGAGCGATCGAGGCGGCCGGCGACGTCGACGTGCTGCTTCTGGACAAGACCGGCACGATCACGCTCGGCAACCGGCAGGCGGCGAAGTTTTGGCCGGCGCCGGGCGTGAGCGAGCGCGATCTCGCCGATGCCGCCCAGCTCGCCTCGCTGGCCGACGAAACGCCGGAAGGTCGCTCGATCGTCGTGCTGGCCAAGGGCTTCGGCATTCGCGGCCGCGAACTGCACGAACTGAACGCGACCTTCGTACCCTTCTCCGCGCAAACGCGGATGAGCGGCGTAGACTTCGGCGGACGGCAGATCCGCAAGGGCGCGCCCGACGCGATCGAGACCTGGCTCAGGCAACACGGCAAGACCACCGAACGCCACGTGCGCGACGTCGTCGACAACATCTCCAAGCAGGGCGCTACGCCGCTGGTGGTGGCAGAGGGAAGCAAGACGCTCGGCGTGGTCGAACTGCGCGACATCGTCAAGGGCGGCATCAAGGAGCGCTTCGCCGAGTTGCGCCGGATGGGCATCAAGACGGTGATGATCACCGGCGACAACCGGCTCACCGCGGCCGCGATCGCCGCCGAGGCCGGCGTCGACGACTACCTCGCCGAGGCCACGCCGGAGGCCAAGCTCAAGCTGATCCGCGACTACCAGGCGCAGGGCCGGATGGTGGCGATGTGCGGCGACGGCACCAACGATGCGCCGGCGCTGGCCCAGGCCGACGTGGCGGTGGCGATGAACACCGGCACGCAGGCGGCGAAGGAGGCCGGCAACATGGTCGACCTCGACTCTAACCCGACCAAGCTGATCGAGGTGGTCGAGATCGGCAAGCAGATGCTGGTCACGCGCGGCGCGCTGACGACGTTCTCGATCGCCAATGACGTCGCCAAGTATTTCGCGATCATCCCGGCCGCGTTCGCCGTCACCTACCCGCAACTGAGCACGCTGAACGTGATGGGGCTGGCGACGCCGGCCTCGGCCATCCTGTCGGCCGTGATCTTCAACGCCCTGGTCATCGTCGCGCTGATCCCGATCGCGCTCAAGGGCGTGGTCAGCCGGGCCGAGACGGCCGAGATGCTGCTGCGCCGGAACCTGCTCATCTACGGCCTCGGCGGCCTCATCGTGCCGTTCATCGGGATCAAGGCGATCGACCTCGTGCTGGCCGGCCTCGGCCTGGCCTAGGAGAGACATATGCTCAAGGACTTTCGCGCAGCCCTGGTCGGTCTGCTGCTGCTCACGCTCATCACCGGCCTGCTGTACCCGCTCGCGATCACCGGCATCGCGCAGCTCACCTTCCCCGCGCAGGCCAACGGCAGCCTGATAGTGGAGGACGGCAGGCCGCTCGGCTCGGCACTGATCGGCCAGCCCTTCTCGGACCCGAAGTACTTCTGGGGTCGGCCGTCGGCCACCGGGCCGCAGCCGTACAACGGGCTTGCCTCCAGCGGCTCCAACCACGGCCCGACCAACCCGGCGCTGCTCGACGCGGTGAAGGCGCGCGTCGAGGCGCTGCGGGCGGTCGATCCCGACAACGCCGCGCCGGTGCCGGTCGATCTCGTCACGGCCTCGGGCAGCGGGCTCGATCCGCACATCTCGCCTGCCGCGGCCGAGTACCAGGTCGCGCGCGTGGCGCGCCTCCGCGGTCTCGACCCGGCCGCGGTGCGTGCGCTCGTCGCGCAGCACACCGAGGGCCGCGACTTCGGCGTGCTCGGCGAACCGCGCGTCCACGTGCTGCGGCTGAACCTCGCACTGGATGCTGGGGCGGTGCGCTAGCCTCGCCGCATGAACGAACGCCGTGCCGACCCCGATGCGCTGCTGCGGCTGGTCCAGGCCGAAGAGCAGCGTGCCCGCCGCGGCAAGCTGAAGATCTTCTTCGGCGCCACGGCTGGCGTCGGCAAGACCTACGCGATGCTGGAGGCGGCGCAGCGCCGCAAGGCGGAGAACGTGGACGTGGTGGCCGGCTACGTCGAGCCGCACGGCCGGCGCGACACCGAGCGCCTGCTCGACGGCCTCGAGACGATCCCGTTCCGCAGGGTCGGCGGCGTCGGCGCCACCGCACATGAGTTCGACCTCGACGCCGCGCTGGCGCGCAAGCCGACGCTGATCCTCGTCGACGAACTGGCGCACACCAACGCGCTGGGCAGCCGCCACGCCAAGCGCTGGCAGGATATCGAGGAGCTGCGCGACGCCGGCATCGACGTCTACACCACGCTCAACGTCCAGCACCTGGAAAGCCTGAACGACGTGATCGCCGGCCTCACCGGTGCGCGCCAGCAGGAAACCGTGCCCGACACCGTGTTCGAGTCGGCCGACGAGGTCGAACTGGCCGACCTGTCGCCGGACGACCTGCTGCAGCGCCTGCGCGAGGGCAAAGTCTACGTGCCGCAGCAGGCGCGCATCGCGATCGCGAACTTCTTCCGCAAGGGCAACCTGATTGCGCTGCGCGAGCTGGCGCTGCGCAAGACCGCCGAGCGGGTGGACGCCGCGATGGAGCGCTGGCGCGGCGCCGAACCGATGGCGCAGCCGTGGCTGGCAACCGAGCGGATCATCGTCGGCCTCGGTCCGCGCAGCGACGGCGAGTCGCTGGTGCGCGCTGGCAAGCGGCTGGCCACCGCGTTGCGGGCGCCGTGGATCGTCGTCTACGTTGAGACGCCCGACCTCATCCGCCTGCCGGATGTCGAGCGCAACCGGCGCGTCGGGTGGCTGCGGCTGGCCGAATCGCTCGGCGCCGAAGCGGTCACGCTGGGCGGTGCCTCCGCGGGCGACGAACTGGTCGGCTATGCGCGCACGCGCAACGCCTCGCGCATCCTGCTCGGCGAGCCGAGCCTCGGCGGCTGGCGGCGCCTGCTCCGGTATTCGACGGTCGACCACGTGCTTGCACGGGCGCGCGGCATCGACGTCACGGTGATCAAGACCACCGAGGCGCAGCGCCTCGCGCGCAGCCCGCTGCTGGCGCGCAGCCGCGCGTTCCTGATGCCCGCGCCGTCAGGCAAGCGCCGCTGGCCGCGCTATGCGGCCACCGCCGCGATCGTGGCCATGCTGACGGGGCTCGGCATATTGACTGACCCGCTGTTGAGTGACACCAACACCGCCCTGCTGTATCTGGCGGGCATCGTGATCGTGGCTTGGCGCTTCGGCCGCGGACCGTCGGTGGCGGCCTCGCTGCTGTCGGTGCTGGCGTTCAACTTCTTCTTCGTCGAGCCGCGCCACTCCTTCAATGTCGCCGATGGCCAGTATCTGATCACTTTCGCGGTGCTGATGTCGGTCGGCCTGCTGATCGGCCAGCTGATGGCAGGCGTGCGGTTGCAGGCGCGGGTGGCCGGCCACCGCGAGCGCCGCACGGCGTTGCTGTATGCGATGACCCGCGAACTGGCGTCGACACGCGGCGCCGACAACGTCGCGCGCGTGGCGGTGCGCCACGTCGGCGAGGTGTTCGAGGCGCAGGTCGTGGTGCTGCTGCCCGACGAGCGCGGCCGCATCCGCATGCCGACCGGCACGCCGGAGCCCTCCTCGCTGCGCGACGTCGACCTGTCGGTCGCGCAGTGGGTGCAGGACCACGGCAAGCCGGCCGGGCTCGGCACCGACACCCTACCCGGGGCTGGTGCCCGCTATCTGCCGCTGGTCGGCACGCGCAGCGGCGCCGAGGTCGTGTTCGGCGTGCTTGCGCTGCTGCCGGTCAATCCGCGCCGCATCCTGCTGCCCGAACAGTCACACCTGCTGAACACCTTCGCCTCGCAACTGGCGCTCGCGCTCGAGCGCAGCGCGCTGTCGGAGCAGGCCCAGGCGGCACGCGTGCAGGCGGAAGCCGAGTCGGTGCGCAACAGCCTGCTGGCCGCGATCTCGCACGACATGCGCACACCGCTTGCAGTGATCGGCGGCGCCGCCAGCAGCTTGGCCGACCCGCATTCTCACCTCGACGCGGCAACGCGGCAGGAGTTGACTCAGTCGATTGTCGATGAGGCCGCGCAGATGACCCAGCTGATCGCCAATGTGCTTGACATGACCCGGCTGGAGTCCGGGCGCCAGACGGCGCGACTGGAATGGATTCCGATTGAGGAAGTGATCGGGTCAGCGTTGCGTCGACTTGCAGGGCCGCTCGCGGGCTACACGGTAAGCACGCATCTGGCCGATGCGCCGTCGATGATCCACGCCGACCCGGTCCTGCTGGAGCAGCTGTTCTTCAACCTGCTTGACAACGCGAGCAAGCACACGCGGCCCGGCACGCATCTGAGCATCAGCGCGGTCCGCAGAGCCGATAGCGTCGAATTGTTCGTGGCCGACGACGGGCCCGGTTTCCCGCTAGGCGTCGATCCCAACGACTTGTTCGAGAAGTTCAAGCGTGGCCGCGACGAGGGTGTGGCCGGAGGCGTCGGCCTCGGTCTGGCGATCTGCCGCGCGATTGCCCACGCCCACGGCGGTGACATCCGTGCCGAGCGGATCCCGGCCGGCGGCGCGCTGTTTGTCGTGACCTTACCGACTAACGACCAGCCGCCGGAGATGCCGGCCGAAGCGTCGATGACATGACTGCAGCGGCCCATGCCGTGCTTGTCGTCGACGACGAGCCTCAACTGCGCAGGGTGGTGCGGTCGGCGCTCACGGCAGAGGGGTTTCGCGTGATCGAGGCAGAGTCCGCCAAGCGCGCCCTGATCGAGGCCGCGAGCCATAAGCCGGACTTGGTGATTCTGGACCTTGGGTTGCCGGACGCGGACGGCGCGACGGTGGTGGCCGGCATCCGCGCCTGGTCAGCGATGCCGATCGTGATCCTCTCGGCTCGCGTGGATGAACAGCAGAAGATCGCCGCGCTTGATGCCGGCGCCGACGACTACGTCACCAAGCCCTTCGCTGTGGGCGAGTTGCTTGCGCGCGTGCGCGCTGCGCTGCGCCGTACGGCACGCGGCGATGGCAAGGGCAGCGTGCTCAAGCTCGGCGAAGTCGAAATCGACCTCGCGCGCCGGACGGCAGCTGGCCCCGGCGGACCACTGCACTTCACGCCGGTCGAGTATCGGTTGCTGACCGTGCTCGCGAACCATCGCGGCGCGGTGGCCACGCAACGCCGGCTCCTAATCGAGGTTTGGGGGCCTGACCACGTGGAGGACGCCCACTACCTGCGCGTCTACATGAAGCAACTGCGCGAGAAGATCGAACGCGATCCAACGCAGCCACAGCACCTTCTGACCGAGATCGGTGTTGGCTACCGCCTCGTGACGTCGACCGACGATTGAGGGCAAAGCTAAGAGGTCATGAGCGAGGGATATCGATCTGGCACGAATCTCCAGGGTGCGCGGCAGGGCGCAAGCGGGAACGGACTCCACAGACTCCCGGGACCGCTGATCTGCTCAAGCGCGGCCCCGCAGTCTGAAGCTGCGTTCAGCAAACGTCGCGAAAGACGCTTGAAAGTGACTGAACGCGCGTCACTTTGCTCACTGTTGTCCCCTTCCTGTCATCGACATGTGCCCGGATCGGTCGGTATTGAACTGTTGGCCCTGTCCCCGATGGCCACCCCAAAACTCCTCCACCTGTGGCCGGGTCAAACTCCCCTACTGGGCTTCAGGCTCGGCGCCTGCATGTTCACGAAGCCCATTTCCCGCAGCTGGTTGGCGATCAACGTGAGGTTGCGCTCCCGGTCGGTTTGGGTGGCAAAGCTGCCGTCACGATTGGGGGCGCAGCGTTGCTTCAGTTCGTAGTTCAAGGCTTGCATCGGCCTCTCGGTAGGGGCAGTTCGCTTCGTCCCTGCCGGTGTCTGCTCAGGTCTGGACAGTGTTTCTGTCCGTCTCACCGCGCCTGGGCAGGGCGAGATTCGCATGGGACGCTGGGACACCACGCCCGTTTCGTGCCGCTCGCCGTGTTGCTCGTCACCGCGGCACGCGGTGTTTGGCGTCGATGTCGCTCCCGGTAGGGAGTCGCCGCATCGATTCGAGCCCTTGACCCAGGGCTCATGGGGACGCCGTTGCGGCGCTTCTTGACGCCCGCAAGTTGCGGGCAAACGACGGGCCGCATTGCACGGCCCAGCAGCGATGACGATGGGTCAGGGAGCCCATCACTTGGAGAGGTCACCTGCGCCAGCGCCACGCAACTCCACGTCGGAGCAGGGGATCGGCGCGTCGTCACTGGCGGTGGGCCGCTAGTGTAGTGTCCCATAAATATTGTGACAGTACAGCTACCTTCTTTTCCCCTCTGGGCGGGGTAGACTTGGTCGCCGAAAACTCTGTAAAGTTATTTAAAGGACACTACACTAGTAACGACGCGCGTTGGACCAGGTGTGTTGGCGCAGCGACCGGCGTCGATCCCGATGGGCAACGGGAGCGCTCCCGCTCGCGGACGAAAGCGGGCGGGGAGGCACGATAACGGAACTTGGTACCGCACCGCGCAGTGCCGGTTGCGGTTGCGCCAAGCCATAACGATGCTGTG
>CAVQLG010000022.1:0-78112 GCA_963713275.1 uncultured beta proteobacterium | reverse complement strand
GAGTGCTGCCGCGGCTCGATCTGGGCCCGCGATTATCGCAGATCGTGCGCTTGCGAACACGAACATGGCGCGCGAACCCGTGCGCCGGTGCGCGGTGGAGCGGTGCGGGCGCCGAAGTCGGACGGGATGCTGTAGGATTCCACGGCTGCAGTTCCTGCCATCCCGCAACATTGTCCCGGAGTCGCCATGAATCGCGTTCGTTCGCTGCTTGTTATCGTCGCCTTCGCCGCCGGCCTGACGGCTTGCGGAACCCCCGGGCCGCAGCCGGGCGAGGTACAGATTCGCCTCGGCACGATCGAGCAGATCACGCCGGTGCAGATCGGCACCACCCATCACCAGGGCATCGGCGCGGTGGTCGGCGGGCTTGCCGGCCTGGGCATCGGCAGCCTGATCGGCGGGGGCACCGGGCGCGACGTCGCGATGGTGCTCGGCACCGTCGGCGGGGCGCTCGCCGGCAACGAAGTCCAGAAGAGGCACGATGCGCCGGTCTACGGCCAGCAGGTGATCGTGCGCACGGCCAGCGGGGTGCTGGTGGCGATCACGCAGCCGACAAACCCCGTGCTGGCCCCCGGCATGCGCGTCTACATCGAGGGCGCCGGGGACGGTGCCCGCGTCGTTCCGCAGTAATTGGCCGCGGAACCTCGCAGGGTCAAGGTCGCCGGGGCGCCACCGCGGGTCGCGCCTGGGGTGTCAGAGCGTCACCAGTCCGCGCGGGGTGCGCAGCATGGTCGCAAGGCGCACGTCGCGGTCACAGGTGATCGCGATTGCTTGGTCCAACCCCAGCGCCCGCAGCGCAGCACGCAGCGGCGCGGGCTCCGGATGCGTCCCGGCGAGCTGGACGAGCGCGACGTTCGACGGCGGCAGGGAATCGGCCGGGTGCGCGGGAACGCTCCACTGGATCAGCGTCGGAACGAGGCCGCGAGCCGGACGCGCGCCGTCGTCGGCGATGGTGAGCCGCCACCGGTAGTCGCCGCGCTGCATCGCGTGGATGGCGCCCAGCGGCAGCGGGCAGGCGGCGACGGCAGCCTCGATGTCGTCGGTGCGGGCGACCCAGTGGATGAGGCGCGGCCCCCCGTCGAGTTCCCCCTGCAGACCGGCGTCGTCGAGGTCGAACCAGCGGCGGCGCGCGGGTTTCATCCCGTCGGGATCGACGGCGATGATTTCGAGGTAGGCACGTTCGCCCAGGCGCAGGAGCGCGTTGTGCGTGCCCATCGCGACGTGCTTGCCTCCGGCCACCGGTGAGGTGCCGGTGA
Organism: uncultured beta proteobacterium; assembly: GCA_963713275.1. Classification (GTDB taxonomy): domain Bacteria; phylum Pseudomonadota; class Gammaproteobacteria; order Burkholderiales; family Casimicrobiaceae; genus CAIWHR01. The sequence continues at coordinate 76,859 of CAVQLG010000022.1, read as the reverse complement.
TCGACGCGACGAAGTCGACTCCCTCGGCGAGCGTCGTCGCGGCGACGACCAGGTGGTCGAGCGTCGCGACGGGGCGGCGGGGGAGGCGGGCGGGCATCGTGGGCTGCGCTCGCGCATCATGCCACGACTTCGCGGACGAAGCTGCCGAGCAAGCGGCCTCGCGTCCGGAGGCGCCGGGCCGTTGAACGGGTGGGCGGGATCGCCGCTCCAGGGGTCGCCCCGTTCCGCCGCCCGCACGTCGCGCACCGGACCCCCGGGTCGTCCCGGCGTCAGAATGGTTGGGGCTGCACGTCGTCGCCGAGCGGCGGGTTTGCGGCGGCGTCCCCCTCCTCCACAGTCTCCCTCAGCCGCGCGATCGACTTCATCGGCCGCGGCCAGAATACGCTCTCGCGGCCGCAGCCGCGGTCCACCCAGTCCAGCGCCAGCTGCTCGTAGACCGGCTGCCAGTCGTCGCCCGCGCGCAGCTGCATCTGCGGGTTCGGAAAGTAGTGCCCGTTGCGCGTGCGTACCCACAGCCGGCGCGCCGGCTGATAGCTGGCGTGCACCTCGGCGCGGGCCAGCACCTGGTTGACGTAGGTACGCTTGCGGCGCTTGTCGGCCCACAGCCACGACGGCAGTTCCGACAACACGTCGTGCAGCTGGTCGGCGAAGAACCCGACCCCGTACTTGTAGGGTTCCAGACGGCGCGTGACGCACCGCGACCATTGCGTCTTCACTCCCGCCAACATGAGCGAGAGCACCCAGTACTCGCCCTGGTGCCGCTCCAGGCGCACCAGCCGGCCGCCGGTCTGCACGTCGAGCGCGGGGGGAGCCAGGAGCTCGAACACCGCCGGCAGCCCGGTGCGCGCAAAGCTCGCCTCCTGCATCGCGCGGCCAACGGCGTGGTCCCAGGCGGTATGGCCGAACTCGTCGCGCCACTTGGGGTCGGCGCCCTTGCCGAGCAGCGCTTCCACCAGCGCCGCGTTCCCGGCCTGGGCGGCCAGCATGAGCGGCGTGGCGCCGACGGGCGTGGCGTAGTCGGGGCCGTGCACATCGGCCAGGCGCAGCAAATCCTTGAAGTTCTTCGCCAGGTACGGCTGCGTGTGACGCTGCCGGGACGCCGCGACGGTGCGACGCACCAGCTCGGTCTTGGCTGCCCGCGCGTTGTCAGGGAAGTAGCGGTTGGGCAGCAGCGTGCCAGCGCCGTGGAACTCATCGCCGACCATCAGTCCCCGCGCGGCCGCGAAGTTCACTCCACCCAGCGCCGCGATCCACTCATGCTGCCCGTGCCAGAGGGCGTAGTCGAACAACATCTGCCGCGGCTTGCTGCTGGGATTGCGCGGGTCCAGCGCCTTGGGCGCGAGTTCCTCGATCAGCGCGCGGCTCCACGGCGTCCAGGGCACGGGCTTGTGCTGCAGGTAGGCCTCGCGAATCGCCTGGGCCTGCTCGGCCTTGCCTTGCAGCTCGAGCTTGCGCGCCTCCTGCGCCCACTCGTCCTGGCTGGACTTCGCCACTGCCTGCGGCGCGGCCTCGCCCAATTGCAGCTGGAGGAGGCCAAGCAGCGGATGGCCGTGGTCCTGCTCCACCAGGGTCAGCGTCTCGACGGCGCGGGTCATCGCCACGTACAGCGCGTTGACGTGGAACTTGTACAGCTCGAGCGACTTGTCGGCCTTGTCGCGCGCGCGGCGGTATTCGAGTTCGTCGCCGCGCAGGTCGGCGTCGGTCACGCCGTCGCACACCTCGGCGTAGGCCTGGCGCTCGCCGGACACCAGGTTGAACAGCAGCACGTGCGGGTACTCCAGACCCTTGGCCTCGTGCACCGAGAATACGAGCGGCGTGTGGAACACCTGCCGCGCCGCGGGCTTGTCCTCGTCGCGCAGCACGATCACGGCATGGCGGGCCGACTGCCGCGTCGCGGCGTCGAGCTGAGCGAGGGTCTTGTCCTTCGCGTCAAGCAGCCGCACCAGGCCGGGCTCGGGCGAGATGCTCTGCACGAGGAAGTTGCTCTCGCGGTCCACCGACCCGAAGCGCGCCTGCTTGATCTTCAGGAGCCGGTTGGCCAGCGCGGTGACGGCGCGCGTGTTGCGGAAATTGGCCTGCAGCACCTGTAGCGGCTGCCGCTGGGCCGCCTCGCCCGCCAGGCCGTGCCAGAACAGGCTCTTCAATGCCGCCCAACTGAAGAAGTTGGGATGCACGATCTGGTGGCTGTCGCCGCAGAGGATGAAGTGGCCGGCGTGTTTCAGCAGCGCGAGCACCAGCGCGAGCTGCACCGGTGTGAGGTCCTGTACCTCGTCGATGACGACGAAATCGTACAGCGGGCCCTGCGCTGCGGCGATCTCCTTGCGCCAGGCATGCGCGATGAGGTTGCTGTCGTAGAGGCCGGCTTCCTCCAGCCACGCCCGATAGCGCTGGAACAGGCTGTGCGCGAGCTCGCGCTGCGCGGCGTTGAGCAGGCTCTGCCGCGTGCCCAGCGCCAGGTAGTCGGCCAGCGCGAGCGGGCCGTTCGGATGGGCGCCGATGACGCCGCGAAACTCCTCGAACAGCGCCTGCGCGTCGAAGTCGCCCAGCAGCCGCAGGCTCTGGCGGTGGCGCTCGCACCAGGCTGCGAAGGCGGGCAGCGTCACTTCGCGTCCCGGTGGCACGCGCAGCGTCTCCAGCAGCTCGCGGTAGCTCAGGAATTCGACGTCGTGCTTCGGGTTCTCGAAGCCATGGGCGGCGTACAGCGCGCGGGCGCTCTGCGCCAGGTAGGCCGATAGCGTGACGTACAGCACCCGGCCCTCGGCCTCGCGCAGCCGCGCCAGCGTGACGGCCGTCTTGCCCGATCCGGCCGAGCCGATCACCACCAGCGGCGCCGGGTGGCGGTAGGCCTGCTCCTGTGCGTCGTCGAAGACGATGGGCTTGTCGAGCAGTTCGAACTGCGTGCGGCCCGAGCCCAGCCAGCGCAGCGGCGCCGCGTCGGTGGTGAGCGCCGGCGCGCGCGCCTCGGCGGCCGGCTCGCGTTCGATGCGGGACTCGTCGACCGTGGCGCCGCGCAGGAAGCGCGAGCGTTCGTAGGCGTGGTTCTCGATCACCTCCAGCGCCAGGCACACGGTCTCCGGGCCCGATTCGAGTTGAATCCGCGCGAATTGCAGCAGCAGGCGGTTGGCGTAGTCGAGCTTCGCGCGGTAGTACGGCCCGGCGTGCAGCTTCTTCACGTCGGCGAAGCGGAAGTCGTCCGCCTCGATGGCCGCCTTGACCTTGTCGAAGGCGGGCCTGACGCGGCGCAGGTTCAGGTCCTTGTATTGCAGTACGCGCATGTCGGCAGTCGAAGGCTCAGGCGGCCCAGTTCATCAGCTTGGCGTGCGGGTGGCAAGGGTGCGAAACGGCCTCCCGGGCGAGATGCCGTCCGCACCTACATTAGCACGATGTCGTATTGAGGGGGCTGGTGCGGAAAGCGCTGGTGGGACAACGGGTTGCGTGCGCATCCCCGGCGAGGGTCGGTTCGAGCCACCGGTCTGGCTACCTGCACGGCATAAGCTTTCACGGGATGCCGCAGGACGTCGCGAATCGTCAGCCAGGCGCGTGCAGCCGAACCACGCGCAGCATCGGCAACAGTACGGGAACGTCGGTGACCACGATGCTCCACAGCGTGTCGTTGTCGAGGCCGAGATAGGCGTGGATCAGGCGGTTGCGCGTGGCGATGATCATGCGCCACGGCACCTGCGGATGCGCCTGTCGCACGTCGTCGGGGACGTGGGTTGCAGCCTCGCCGACGAGTTCCAGGTTCCGCACCGTCGCATCGAACACCAGCGTGTTGGCGACGAAGGTGCTCTGATCCATCCCCGCCGTGTAGGCCAGCACCTTCTCGGCAAACGCGATCATGTCGTCGACGTAGAAGCGCCACTCGCGCGCACCGTCAGACATGCACGGCCTCGCGCTCGACGTAGGGCCGCAGTTCGGGGCGCAGTGCCCTGTCGGTCACCAGGTCCACCCGCCGCCCAAGCAAGTCCTCGAGAAAGAACTGCACCCCGAAGTAACGTGACGACGTGGCGGGCCCGTCGAACGAAACCAGGATGTCCACGTCGCTGTCGGGACGCGCTGAATCGCGGACGACCGACCCGAAAAGCGCGAGACCGGTCACCCCATACCGACGGGCGAGCTCAGCCTTGCTCGATGCCAGTTGCTGCAGTACGCCTGCGCGGTTCATGCTCGCCTCATGGGCACGGTCGTTCGATGCCGGTCGATTGTCGCAGTGCCGCGGTCAACCCGGGGAACGCGAGTTGCCGCGCAGCCAACCGCAATTCATCGAGCCACAGCGGCCTCGCGAGGCGACTCATGCGTCCGCCTTCATCGACCGCCGCCGGGCCTGATCCGGTGCAACGCCCTTGAGCACGCGGCGCTCTCCCACGACGCTGGTCCACCACGGATCGTCTTCAGGCAGCGCCGCCAGCTCCTTGGTCGTCAGCGCCGTGAGCGAAATGCGGATCTGCTGGGCATCTTCCAGCGGCATCAGCGCCTCACGAACCTGGTCCGCCACGGCATGGGACCTGACGACGAGCGCGATCTCCACGTCGCTGTCAGGGGCATCCTCCCCGCGCGCCACGCTGCCGTAGAGCCATGCGGCACTGACGGCGCAGTGGCGCTCGAGCACTTCGCGGATCGAGCTCATGAGCCCATCCCATCGGCGTTGCTCATCCAGGAACAGGGCAGCCAGCGACGACGCGAGCGGATGCACCGTGTTCAGCCCATAGAGCTGGGTCCGCCCCGAACCATGGGCCTTGACCAGCCGCTGGCGGGCCAGCACGTTCAGCACGCCCCGTGTGCCCTGCGATGTGAGCCCGGCCGTCGCCGCCAGCTGCGGCGCCGACCGCGGAGCCCTGTCCATGGCCAAGGCGCGCAAGACGCGAACATGGCCCGCGCTGCCGAGCAGCGCAGTCAATGGATGCCGGAGGTGGCTCTGGGTTTGCGAAGGAACGGGCACGGGAAGACAATACGACTTTCCCTAGAGAAAGTCAATTTTTCCATGGCTGGTCAGCCCGTCCGCGCTCGCTCTGTCCGGTTCCTTGCATCCATCTCGCGAGTGCTCGCGAGGCGCCACGTTCATGTTCAGTCGCGACCTTGACGTTGAAGTCGCAACTTGACGATTGGCGCGAACTGAGCGCTTCCGACAGCCGCCTCCGCGAGGAGCTGCAGCAGGTTCGGGAAGTCATCCTTCCTGAGATCGCCAGCCGGGCCGACCGATGATCTCCCACACCCACACCCACTCGTTCTCGAAAGGTCCGCGAGTTGGCCGTTGTCCCTTGCCATGCGCACCCCCGTTGTTCGGATGTGGGCCGGTTCGCAGCCACCCGCCTGCCTACCCAGCCCGCCACGCGATTGGAGTAGGACCTGATGAGGCTGCAAGAGCCTCCAAAGAACTTGCCACCCTACAACGCCCGGACAACCAGGCGCTTGCGAGCGGCGTTCGATCCGGGGTGAGACCCCGTGCAACGCTACATCAGCACGATGTCGTACTGCTCCTGCATGTAGATCGACTCGACCTGCAGCGAGATCGGCTTGCCGATGAAGTCGCCCAGCTGCGCCAGCGATTGCGATTCCTCGTCGAGGAAGAGATCGATCACCGACTGCGAAGCGAGAATCCGGAACTCGCGGGCGTTGAACTGCTTCGACTCGCGGATGATCTCGCGCAGGATCTCGTAGCAGATCGTGCGCGCGGTCTTGAGTTCGCCGCGGCCGCGGCAGATCGGGCAGGGCTCGCACAGGATGTGTGCCAGCGACTCGCGCGTGCGCTTCCTCGTCATCTCGACGAGACCGAGCTGGGTGAAGCCGTTGACCGTGAGCCGCGTGCGGTCGCGCTCCAGCGCGCGGTTGAGCTCCGCCAGCACGGCCGCCCGGTGCTCCGCCTGCTCCATGTCGATGAAGTCGATGATGATGATGCCACCGAGGTTGCGCAGGCGCAGCTGCCGCGCGATGACCTGCGCGGCTTCGAGGTTGGTCTTGAAGATCGTGTCGTCGAAGCTGCGGCCACCGACGAAGCCGCCGGTGTTGACGTCGATCGTCGTCATCGCCTCGGTCTGGTCGACGATGAGGTAGCCGCCCGACTTGAGGTCGACGCGTCGCGACAGCGCCTTCTCGATCTCGTCCTCGACCCCGTGGAGGTCGAACAGCGGGCGCTCGCCGCTGTGGTGCTGCAGCCGCTCGACCAGCGCCGGCGTGTAGTCGCGCGCGAACTCCTGCATCTGGACGAACGTCTCGCGCGAGTCGACGACCACGCGGGAGGTCTCCTCGGTCGCCATGTCGCGCAGCACGCGTTGCGCGAGCGACAGGTCCTGGTAGAGCAATGCCGGCGCCGGCACTTCCCGCGCGGAGGCGTTGAGGTCGCGCCAGAGCTTGGTGAGGTACCCGATGTCGTTGGCCATCTCCCGCTCGGTGGCGGCCTCGGCCACGGTCCGGATGATGAAGCCGCCGTGAAGGTCCTGCGGCAATTGCTGCTGCAGTTTCTCGCGCAGGCTCTCGCGCTCGACCTCGTCCTCGATCCGCTGCGAGATGCCGATGTGCGAGTCCTGCGGCAGGTAGACGAGCAGGCGACCGGCAAGGCTGACCTGCGTCGACAGCCGCGCGCCCTTGGTCCCGATCGGGTCTTTGATCACCTGGACCAGCAACGACTGCCCCTCGTGCAGGATCTTCTCGATCGGGCGCGTGTCGGTTCCGCCGTGACCGCCCTGGCGGTGCTCCCAGATGTCGGCGATGTGCAGGAACGCGGCACGCTCAAGGCCGATCTCGATGAACGCGCTCTGCATGCCGGGCAGCACGCGGGCGATGCGGCCAAGGTAGATGTTGCCGACCAGGCCGCGCGCGCTTTGGCGCTCGACATGGAGTTCCTGCACGACGCCCTGTTCCAGCATCGCGACCCGGGTCTCCTGCGGCGTTACGTTGATGAGTATCTCATGCGACATTGGCACGCAAAGCTCGAGACGGAATCCTGTCGGCCCATGCGCTGTTTCGGGAACGCGGTCCCGGTGGGACGCGGTCCGCGCCGGCCGGGAGGCGTCGGTGCCTGGGCGCCGCTGTGGATTTTCTTATAGCACGACGACGCCGACTCGCGCGAGAACCTCGGCGGTTTCGTACAGCGGCAAGCCCATGACACCCGAGTAGCTGCCTTCAAGCCGCGCGACGAACACCGCGCCACGCCCCTGGATCGCGTAGGCGCCGGCCTTGTCCAGCGGTTCGCCGCTGGCGCAGTAGCGCTCGATCTCTTCCGTCGTCAGCGTCCGGAAGGTCGCCTGCGAGATCGAGAGCGCGCCGTCGATCACGCGGTCCCACTTGAGGTAGAACGCCGTCATCACTTCGTGCGTGCGGCCGGATAGCGCGGCGAGCATGCGCGCCGCGTCGGCGGCGTCGGTCGGTTTGCCGAAGATCACGCCGTCGAGCGCGACCTCGGTGTCGGCGGCAAGGACCGGCAGCGCCGGCAGACCGCGCTGGCCCATCCGGTGCCAGGCGACCAGTGCCTTGGTGCGCGCGATCCGCGTCACGTAGTCTCGCGGAGATTCGCCTGCGCGCGGGCCTTCCTCGACGTCGCGCTCGCGGCCCGGGGCCTCGCGCAGCCGGAGCTCCGTGAACTCGACGCCGATCTGGCGCAGGAGTTCGGCCCGGCGCGGGCTCTTCGAGGCGAGGTAGATCGAGTGCGGGGGGCGGCTGTCACTCATGCGGTCCGTCACGGTGATAGGGATGCCCGGCGAGCAGGCTCGCAGCGCGATAGATCTGCTCGGCGAGGAGTACACGCACGAGGCCGTGCGGCAATGTTAGCGCGGAAAGCGCGACGCGGGAGGCGGCCCGCCGCTTGAGCCCCGCGTCGAGGCCGTCGGCGCTGCCGATCACGAATGCAACCGCCGGGACTTCCGCGCGCCAGCGGGCGAGCTGGTCGGCGAACTGGCGCGTGGTCCACGGCGCCCCGTGCTCGTCGAGCGCGACCATCGTGGCGCCCTGGCAGGCGGCGGTGATCCGGGTCGCCTCGACGGCGAGCAGTTCGGTGATGGGCCTGCCGCGGTCGCGCGGCTCGGGCCGGAGGAGGACGAGGTCGAGCGTCAGGCCCGGCGGCAGCCGCTTGCGGTACTCGCTCCAGCCGGCGTCGATCCACGCCGGCATCCGGTGACCCAGGGCGACGACGCGGACACGCAGCATTTGCAGGGCATCGCGGGATCGGCGCCGGTTCCTCCCGCGGCGCGGCCCGTCAGGCCTTGGCCTCGGTCTTGGGCTTGGTGCGCCGTACCGGCTTGGGCGGAGTCCACAGCTCCTCGAGGTTGTAGTAGGCGCGCACCGCAGGCTGCATGATGTGGACGACGATGTCCCCGGCGTCCACCAGCACCCACTCTCCGGACTCCTCGCCTTCGACGCCGATGATGGTTGCGCCGGCCGCTTTCAGCTTCTCGCGGACGTGGTTGGCAAGCGCCTTCACCTGACGGTTCGATTCGGCGGAGGCCACGACGAGCGTGTCGTAGAGGCTGGTGAGCTTGCGGACGTCGAGAACGGTGATGTCGCGCGCTTTGATGTCCTCCAAGGCGGTGACGGTGGTCTTCTGGATTCTGTTAAGTCGCATCCGGTCGCGATCGATAGAGCTGGTTGCGGTCAATATAGGCCAAAACGGCCGGCGGCAGCAAACCCCGCACCGCCGCGACGCCGTCGCTGCCACGGGCGAGCTGCATCCGGATGGAGCTGGCGGAGATGTCGTGCGGGGTGATGGGTTGCACGAGGATCGCTCCCGCCGTAGCGCCGGACAGCGCGGCCGGCTCGCTCACCTGGCGGCGCGCCCACTCGTCGGCCAGCAGCGGCGGCAGGTGCTCGGGAAACGGGCTGCCCGGACGGTCGACCACGACGAGGTGCGCGAGGGTCGAAGATCTCGCGCCAGCGGTACCAGCCGGGCAGGCCCAGGAACGCGTCGGCGCCGACGATGAGCGCCAGCGGGCGCGCCGGCGCCTCGGCGCGCAGTGATTCCAGCGTCAGCGCGGTGTAGCTGCGCCCCGGACGGTCCACCTCCCGCCGGTCGAGCTCGAGGCCGGGGAAGTCCTCGAGGGCGAGTTCGACCATCGCGAGGCGATGCGCAGCCGTGGCCACCGGCACCGCGCGGTGGGGCGGGTCTCCGGCGGGGATGATGCGCACCGCGGCGAGCCGCAGCGCGTCGCGCACTTCGCGCGCGAGCTCGAGGTGGCCGTAGTGGATCGGGTCGAACGTGCCACCGAAGACCCCGAGGGGGGCGAGAACCGCGGTCATGCTACCGAGCAGGGCGGGCCCGCGTGGTCATCTTCGGCGACCCCCGTCGCGTGGACGTCACGTCCGGATCTGTCCGGAGCCGAACACGATCCACTTGCGGCTGGTGAGACCCTCGAGGCCGACCGGGCCCCGCGCGTGCAGCTTGTTGGTGGAAATCCCGATCTCGGCGCCCAGTCCGTACTCGAAGCCGTCGGCGAACCGGGTTGACGCGTTGACCATCACCGAGCTCGAGTCGACCTCGCGCAGGAAGCGCATCGCCGCCGAATAGTCCTCGGTGACGATCGCGTCGGTGTGCTGCGAGCCGTAGGTCGCGATGTGGTCGATCGCGGCATCGAGCGAGTCGACGACGCGGATCGCGAGGATCGGCGCGAGGTACTCCTCGAACCAGTCGGCCTCGGTGGCCGGCGTCATCCCCGGCACCATCGCGCGGGCGCGCACGCAGCCGCGCATCTCCACACCCTTGGCCGCGTAGATCGCGGCCAGCGGCGGCAGCACGCGCGCGGCGATGGCGGCGTGGACGAGCAGCGTCTCCATCGTGTTGCACGGCGAGTAGCGCTGCGTCTTCGCGTTGTCCGCGATGCGCACCGCGCGGTCGAGGTCGGCAGCCGCGTCGATGTAGACGTGGCACACACCGTCGAGGTGCTTGATCACCGGCACCTTCGCCTCGCGGGCGATGCGCTCGGTCAGGCTCTTGCCTCCGCGCGGCACGACGACGTCGACGTGCCTGTCGTCGGCAATCAGGTGGCCCACGGCGGCGCGGTCGGTGGTGGCGATCACCTGCACGGCCGTCTCGGGGAGCCCGGCGGCTGCCAGCCCCTCGTGCACGCAGGCGGCGATCGCCCGGTTGCTGCGGATCGCCTCGGAGCCGCCGCGCAGGATCGTTGCGTTGCCGGCCTTGAGGCACAGCCCCGCGGCGTCGGCGGTCACGTTGGGCCGGGACTCGTAGACGATGCCGACCACGCCCAGCGGCACGCGCATGAGCCCGACCTGGATGCCCGAGGGCCGGAACTTGAGCTCGCCGATCTCGCCCACCGGGTCGGGCAGCGCGGCGATCTGCAACAACCCTTCCGCCATCGCCGCGACGGTCTTCGGCGTCAGCGTCAGCCGGTCGACGAACGCGCTGTCGTGGCCGGCCGCACGCGCCGCTGCGACGTCCTCGCCGTTGGCGGCGAGCAGCGCCGGCTCGTCGCGGCGGATCGCCGCCGCCATCGCGGCGAGCGCCGCATTCTTCGCCGCCGTGTCGGCGCGGGCGAGCACCCGCGCGGCGGTGCGCGCGGCTGCGCCGACGCCGGCCATGTAGGCGGCGACGTCGCCCGCGTGCTCCAGCGGCGCATTCATGCAGCGATTGTAGCGCAGGGCGCGGGCCGGCCGGCGCGACCGGTCAGCGCCGCGGCGTGAGCGTGCGGACCCCGCCCTCGCCGCCGAGCAGGATCACGTCGGCCCCCCGCTGGGCGAACAGGCCCACGGTCACGACACCGGCGAGCGAGCGGATCTTCGCCTCGAGTCCGACCGGGTCGACGATCGACAATCCGGAAACGTCGAGGATCACGTTGCCGTTGTCGGTGGTGAAGCCCATCCGAAACGCCGGCTGCCCGCCCAGGAGGACGAGCTGCCGCGCGACGTAGCTCCTCGCCATCGGAACGACCTCGACCGGCAGCGGGAAGCGGCCCAGCACCGGAACCAGCTTCGAATCGTCGGCGATGCAGACGAAGCGCCGCGCCACCGCAGCGACGATCTTCTCGCGGGTCAACGCGCCGCCTCCGCCCTTGATCATCGCGCCGTGCTCGGTGACCTCGTCCGCGCCGTCGATGTACACGGGCAGATCGCGCTCGACCAGGTTGTTGAGCTCCTCGACCTCGATCCCGTGCGCCTTCAGGCGCTCCGCGGTCCGGACCGAGCTCGCGACGGCGCCCCGGATGCGGCCCTTGATCCGCGCGAGCTCGTCGATGAACAGATCCGCAGTGGAACCCGTGCCGACGCCGATCCAGGCGTCGTCCTCGACGTACTTGATCGCGGCGCGCGCGACGGCGGCCTTCTTCTCGTTGGGTGACATGGCGGCTCCCGGAAGCGATGGTTTGATTATAGGCCGCCGCGGCTGCGAGCCCTCCCCGTGCGCGCCCTTGCCGCCGGCGCGACCGGCGCTGCAACGGTCAGCCGCTGCGGGGGGAGGGGCGCGGTGCCTTCGGCCGGCGGGGCGGCGCGGACGCGTCGCCCGCGCCGCGCTCGCCGATGGTGTCGAGCGCGCGCAGCAAGGACGTCGCGACGTGCTCGCGCATCGCGCGCGTCGCCTCGTCGGCATCGTGGTTGACGATCGCCGCCACGATGCGCTGGTGCTCTTCCGAGGAATTGCGCACGCGCTCGCGGGAGTAGCGCTGCAGGTTGCGAAACGGCAGCGAGCGCAGGCGGTAGGCGCGCACGAGCTCGAGCAGGAACGGGTTGTGGCAGCCACGATGGATGACATCGTGCAGCATGTCGCTGTGCTCGAGGTAGCTGTCCCGGTCGCCGGCCGTCGCGGCCGCCCGCAGCGGCGCGAGTGCGAGCTCGAGTTCCTTGCGCTCGATGGCGGTCATGCGCTGGGCGGCGAGCCGGGCGCAGAGCGTTTCGAGTTCGCCGATCGCCTCGTAGAGCTGCGACAGCCGCTCCGAACCGAAGCTCGTGACCACCGCACCCCGGCGCGGGATGCTCTCGACCAGACCGGTGGCGAGGAGCTGCCGCAGCGCCTCGCGCACCGGCGTGCGCGAGACGTTGAACCGTGCGGCGAGCGTCTGCTCGTCGAGCTTGGCTCCGGGTGCGATCTTCCCGCTCAGGATCTCGTCGGCGATCCTTTGTTCCAGATCAACCGCAATGGTGGTCACGACGCGTCCCGTCCATACAATTTGCCCATTTTACATGCAAGAATGTCGTGAACCTACGCCTGAGTCGGTTGCGGCATGCACGGGATGCCGGCGGGCGCGCCACAGGACGTCCGATGGTGTGGGGCTGCGGTCGTCCCTCCCGAGGAGCGCGCAATGCCTGAGATTCCCCACGATTCCGAGTTCCGGTCGTTCGTCGCGCTGTCGGCACGGCTCGGTGCCGAACCGCTGCTGGTGCAGGCCGCCGGCGGCAACACGTCGGCAAAGCGCGACGGCGCGCTGTGGATCAAGGCGTCGGGAAAGATGCTGCGCGACGCCCTCGCAAGCGACATCTTCGTTCCCGTCGACCTGGAGGGGGTGCGTTCCGGCATCGCGCGCGAGGAGGCCGATCCGACCGCCGGGCGCGTGCTCGGCGTCACGCCCCTGCGGCCCTCGATCGAAACGACGCTGCACGCGCTGCTGCCCCACCGCATCGTCTTGCACCTGCACTCGGTCAACGCCCTGGCGTGGGAAGTGCGCAGCGACGGTGAGGCGCGGGTCGCGGAGCGCCTTTCCGGCCTGCCCTGGGTGTGGATTCCTTACCACCGGCCAGGCCTGCCGCTCACCCGCGCCGTGCGCGCTCCGGCAGCGGCGGGCGCTGCCGTGCTCGCGCTCGCGAACCACGGCATCGTCGTCGGCGCTGCCGATGTCGCGGCCGGGGAGGCGCTCGTGCGCGACGTCGAGCGGCGGCTGGCTGCCGTGCCGCGGACGGCGCCGGCGCCCGATACGGCAAAGCTCGACGCAGTTGCGAGGAGCGGGGATTTCCGGATCGTCGCCGACCCGATCGTTCACGCGCTCGCCACCGACCCGGACTGCCTCGCGCACGCGCGTGCCGGCGTCCTGTACCCCGATCATGTCGTGTTCCTGGGCGGGGAGGCCTGCGTCGTCGACAACGCCGACACGGTCCCGGCGGCGATTGCGGCCTACCGTGCACGCAATCGCGCGACGCCGGCCGCCCTGCTGGTGCGCGGCGCGGGCGTGCTCGTGGCGCGGCAGGCGCCGGGGGCCGCGACCGAGATGCTGCGCTGCCAGGCCGAAGTGTTGCTGCGCGTGCCGCCCGCGACGAGCCTGCGTGTCCTGACCACCGCCGAGGTCGGCGAACTCCTCGACTGGGACGCGGAGAAGTTCCGCCAGCGCTTGGCGTGCTGAACCGCCAGAGGGCGCCGACGCCGCTCGCGCCCGACTCCGGGTCGGGGCGCCGGTCGGCGCGCCGCGCGGATTCGCGGCGGCTCGACGTTGCGCGCGCGATCCGGGATGATGGCGCACGCCTTCAGCGGCCCAACCGATCCAACCCGAGGAAACGGAGCGCACGATGACCCTATCCATCGATTTGAGCGGCAAGGTGGCGATCGTCACCGGTGCCGGCCGCGGCATCGGCCGCGCGGTGGCGGTAAGTCTCGCCGACGCCGGCGCCGCCGTCTGCGTCACCGCCCGCACCGCAGCGGAGGTCGAGGCGACGGCGCAAGCGGTGCGCGAGCGCGGCCGGAAGGCGCTCGCCGTCGTGGGCGATGCGACCCGCGCCGCGGTCGCGGCCGAGGTCGTCGCCCGCACCGTCGCGGAGCTTGGCGGCCTGCACATCCTCGTCAACAACGCGGGGATGGAGTTGCCCAAGACGCTGCTCGACACGGCCGAGGACGAGTACGACCGCGTGATGGACACCAACGTCAAGACGATGGTGCTGTTCACGCAGGCCGCCGGCCCCCATCTCATCGCCCAGCGCTTCGGGCGCGTCGTCAACATCGCCTCGGTCGGTGCGTTCGTGGCGGCTCCCGGCCAGGCGGTCTATCACGCCAGCAAGGCCGCGGTCGCACACCTCACCAAGGCGACGGCGATCGAGTGGGCGCGGCACGGCATCACCGTCAACGCGGTCGCGCCCGGCTGGGTGCGCACCGAACTGATCCGCCACCTGCTGGACGATCCCGCCATGCTCGACCGCTACACCAAGGCGATTCCGCTGCGCCGGATCGCCGAAGCGGAGGAGATCGGTCCGCTCGTCGCGTTCCTCGCGTCGGGTCACGCCGCCTACATGACCGGCTCCATCGTCGTCGTCGACGGCGGCCTGATGATCCCGTAGGCGCCGGCGGCGCAGGGCGGCGCCCGCGGCCGTTTGCAGCGTCAGGCCTTCGCGGCAGCCGCCGCGTCGAGCGCGGGGACGAGCGCGGGGTACGCCGCGACGAAGCGCGATCGAATCGCCGCCAGCGCGGTTGCGTCCTCGCCCTCGAAGCGCAGGGTGCACGCGGCCTCGGTGATCGAGTGCCGCGCGAGCAGCCAGCCCTCGGGCCAGACGAGGCGCACGCCGTCGATGCGCTGGGCTTCGGCGTCGGGAAAGCGCCCGGGCAACGACTGCAGGAGCGCGTCGATCTCGGCGTCGGAAAGGGAGAGCCGCAGGTCCGGCGACAGGTGGAACGCGGGTAGCGCGTCGACGCGCTCGGACAACGGCACGCCGCCGCCGGCCAGCCAGCGCGCGAGCGTGAGCGCCGCGAACAGCGGATCGTCGATGGCGGCGAGCGCGCCGAAGAAGAGGTGGCCCGAAACCTCCGAGCCCAGGACCGCCCCGCGCTCGATCACCGCGCGCTTCATGTGCGCGTGTCCGCTCTTCATCCGGACCGCTTGGCCGCCCCGGCGCACGACGGCGCGCTCGAGCTGCATCGACGCCTTGATGTCGAGCACGACGACTTCGCCCGGCCTGACCGATACCGGTCCGTCGACCAGCAGCATCGCGACCTTCTCCGCGGGGACGAAACGACCGCGGTCGTCGATGATCGCCAGCCGGTCGCCGTCGCCGTCGAAGGCGACCCCCATCGCCGCGCCGACCGCCGGCACGCGCACGGCGAGTTCGGTCAGGTGCCCGGGTACCGCGCAGTCGGGGTGGCGCTGCCGGAACGCGGGGTCGAGCTCGTCGTGCAGCGCGTCGACGATCGTGCCGAGCTCGCGGAACGCCCGCGACGCGACGCCGGACATGCAGCCGCCGCCCGGATCGACGACGAGCTTCAGACCGGACAGCCCGGCACCGGCGAAGGGCGCAAGGCGCGCGGCGACGTAGGCGTCGAGAATGCCGCCGATCGGATGCCGCCGGCCGGCAGCGCGCCTGGGCGGCGGCGCGGCGTCGAGCGCCTTCACGTCGGCCGGCGTGGGCGGCAGCGGCCCGTTCATCACCTTGAGCCCGTTCCAGTGCGGCGGGCTGTGCGACGCGGTCACGATCGCGATCGCCTGCGCCGCGAGTACCTGCCGCATCCAGTATAGGGCCGGGGTCGGCGCAGCACCGGCGACGTCGAACACGTCGACGCCCTCGGCCAGGAGGCCGTCCTGCAGCGCGGAGCGCAGCGCCGGGGTCGACGCCCGGCCATCGCCGCCGACCACGACCGTCGCCGGGTTGAGCCCGGCGAAGCGGGCGGCGGCGACCGTGGCGCCGAAGTTGCGTCCGGCCTGGTCGAACAGCGTGGCGTCGACCTCGTCGGGCCACGGTCCGCGGATGTCGCATTCCTTGACGGCCGCATGTTCGCTCATCGATTGCTCTCCAGGGAACGGTGGGCGGCGCACGCCGCGCGAAACGCGCGGTACTGCTCGTCGCACGCGGCGCGGTGGGCCGGGTTGGGCAGGCAGGCGAGCCCGACGCCGGAAAGGCGCGAAGCGCGCGCCCAGTCGCCGTCGAACCAGACATTCATCGCCGCGATCAGCGCGGCGCCGAAGCCTGACTCGGGATGGGCCGCGCGGCACACCGGGCGGCCGAGGAAGTCGGCGCGCAACTGCAGCCACCGCGCGTGCCGGGCGCCCACGCCGGTGGTCCACACGCGGCCGTCGTTCGGAGCGCCGAGTCCGGCGGCGACCTCATAGCCCCACCGCTCGATGCACGCGAGGCCTTCGAGGGCTGCCCGGTAGCGCTGCGCGTCGGTCCTGGCGCAGGGGTCGACGAATCCGGCGAAGTCGCGGTCGACGAACGGGAAGCGCTCGCCGGGGCGGGGCAGCGGATAGGCGAGCAGCCCCGAAGGCGGCGCGTCGGCGAGTTCGCCGGCCAATCGGTCGAGCGCGGCGCCCGGCGCGGGGTCGGCGCCGAGCACCTGCTGCGCGATGCCTTCGCCGCCAGCGTTGCCGGCGCCACCGGGCAGGAACGCGCCGCCGGGATGGCGGTGGCAATAGAGGCGACCCTGCGGATCGACGACTGGCCGGGCCGCGACGAGCTTCCACACCAGCGTGGTCCCGATCGTCGTGTTGCCGTCGCCGATCGCCGACGCGCCCGATGCGACCGCGGCCGCGGTGCCGTCGGTCATGCCGGCGACGATCCGGCAATCGGCGGGCAGCCCCGTATCGGCCGCGACCACGGGGTCGATCAGGCCCAGCGTCGCGCCCCCGGGCACGACCGCGGGCAGCTGGCCGACGTCGACGCCCGCGTCGGCCAGCGCACCGGCCCAGCGGCGCGCGACGACGTCGTAGCCGGTCTTGAGCGCGCTCGACTCGTCGGTGGCGACGTCCGCTGCGCGCATCGCGCCCAGCAGGCGCGCGTTGATGAAGTCGGTCTGATGCAGGAAGCGCGCGGCCCGTGCCGCAGCGGGATCGTGCTCTCGCAACCACAGGATCTTGGCACTCGCGTACGACGCGTTGCAGCCTTCGCCTTCGCCGAGCGCGCGGGCCGCGGCGTTGAGGCGCACGGCCTGCGCCACGGCGCGGCCGTCGTTGTACATGAGCCCGGGCCCGACCGGCATACAGCCCGCATCGACGGGTACGATCGTGCCCGAGGTGGCGTCGACGCTCGCCGCGGCGACGTGGCCTGGCTCGCCGCCGGCCGTCCCAAGGCGCGCGAGCGCCTCGCGCACGGCGGCGCGTACGGCCTGCCACCAGAAGCAGGGCATCCTGCTCGCGCCCGCCGTCGCCGACGACCGCCGGCGCCGGCAGCGCGGCGAACGCGCTCGCGATGATCGCGCCGTGGCGATCCACCACCAGCGCCCGCGCGCCGGAGGTGCCGAGGTCGATGCCGAGCACGTACGCCGAGGCCACGGCCGGGCTTCCGAGTTGGCGCGCTAGGCCGGCGCGGCCGTCAGGAGCCGCGCGAGGATGGCGATGTGCGCGCTCTCCTCGATCAGCTCGGCCACGTGCAGCGCCGCGAGCAGCGTCCGCCCGACGCCGACCGAACCGTGCTCGGCCAAGAGCGCCGCGCGCAGCGCCGGGTCGCGGAATTCGGCGACGATGTCCTCGGGCCGCTGCGCGCCGCCGCCGGCGCCGGTCGGGACGATCGGGATGCGTTGGAGCTTGTCGCGCGAGTGCACGGTCGGCAGCGCGAGCGGGTACCCGCTCGCCGCCCAGCCGGTGGCCCACGGCGAGTGGACGTGGACGATGCCGCCGACGTCGTCGCGCACCCGGTAGATCCCGAGGTGGAACGCCATGTCCTTCGACGGCTTGGCGTCGCCCTTGAAGATGTTGCCGTCGAGGTCGACGACCAGCAGGTTGTCGTGGTCGCACTCGGCGAAGCCCACGCCCGAGGGCTTGATCACGACCTCGTTGCGGCCGGCGACACGGATGCTGAGGTTGCCGCCGGTGCCGGTCTGCAGCCGGCCCGCGAACGCGCGGCGCGCGATGCCGATGAGCTCAGCGGTCGCGGCGACGGTCACGCTGTCGCTCGCATAGGTGCTCAGCGCGGCCATCTTCCCCCCACGATTCCGCCGTCGTGGCCGGGCAGCACGTGCTCCATCACGCCGCCCGCGCGATCGAGGATCCGGTCGAGGCTGTCGAACACCTGGAAGATGTCGGTGTAGCGACCGATCGGCAGGAACTTCTGCCGCTTGGCGGGATCTCCGCGCAGGTTGTCGTAGGTCATCACGGCGTCGCCCGCGATCACGTACGGGCCGTCGTCGGTCTCGACCGCGACCGACATGCTGCCCGGCGAGTGGTCCGGGCGTGAAGAACGCGCTGATCCCGGGCAGGATCGGGTGTTCGGCCTCGCCCTTCAGCAGCCGGAACTCGCGGCCCTGGAACGGCGGGATCGCGCCGATGATCGGGTGCTCGTAGCTGTGCCAGTACGACGGTATCGGCGCCATCGCGAATTGCCACTCCTTCTCGTGGCAGACGAGCTCAGCGTCGGGGAACTGCGGCAGGTTCTGCACGTGGTCCCAGTGCAGGTGGGTGAAGATGATCATGTCGATGTCGGCGGGCTTCAAGCCGAACTTCGGCAACTGCTCGTGGATCGCCTCGCCTTGCTCCTGCTTCGAGCCCGCGTGGTGCCACTTGTTGGCGCGCTCGGTGTCGCACATGCCGGTGTCGACCAGCACGTTCTTCGCGCCGCCGGTGACGAGCCAGCACAGCGACGGGGTCATCACCTTGACGCCGTCCATGCGGCAGTTGGTGAGGCGATTCTGGAAGCTGCCGATCCAGCCGGTGTTGATTGCATGAATGGTGAGGCCCATCGAACAGTTCTCCTTTCAGGGGGTATCGGGAATCGGCACGCCGAGCTGCTCGAACAGCAGGGCGCAGGCACGCCGGACAAAGGACGGCGCGTTGATGTGCGCGTCGACCTCGACGACGCGGACGACCGGGTCGAGCAGGCGCACCACCTCGCTGCGAAACGCGTTGTCGGCGGCCGGATCGTGCAGCACGCCGCCTGGCCGGTTCTCCGCGGACAAGCCCTGCAGCGGGAGCACGAGGACCGTCGGACCGACGGCGGCGTTGAGCCGCGCCGCGAGGACCGCCGCGACCTCGCGCATGCCAGCGGCGTCGATGCGCACATGAGTAAACGTCGGGCTGTGCGCGTAGTGCGCGCGCGCACGATCCGCGGCGTCGAGGCAGGACAGCGGTCCGCGGCTCACGAAGTCGAGTCCGCCCGGGCAAACGACTTGCGGCAGCCCCAGCCGGCCGGCCGTCTTGAGGCGTTCGGGGCCGGCGGTGGCGATGCCGCCGAAGATCTCGCTGGTGAGCTCGCTGGTCGTAAGGTCGAGCACGCCGCGAAACATTCCCAGCGCGATCCACTCCTCGAACGCGGCCCCGCCCAGGCCGTTGGCGTGAAAGCTCGCGAGCTCGAATCCGGCCTGCTCGATCAGGTCGCGGGCGGCGAGCAAGGCCACCGTCGTGACCCCGAGCCCGGTCGCGCCGATCGTGCGCGCGATCGCCTCGCCGCTCACGGGTGTCCAGGCCCGCGCCATGCCGTCGATGGCTGCGGTCGCGTTGCCGAGCACGGCGCGAAGCTCGGGATTGAGGCCCAGGATGTCGGCGACCGACGAGAAGAAGACGATGTCGCGGCCGTGCAGCAGGGGACGGATGTCGTAGGGCAGCGTCGAGACGATCAGCTTGGGGAAGCCGAACGGCAGCGCGCGCATCGCCTCGGCGCCGACCCAGGTGCCCACGCCGCCTCCCAGCGCCAGCACGCCCGCGGCCTCGCCGCGCGCGACCCATTCGGCGAGCTCGGGTCCGGCGAGGGCAGCGATGCGCTTCATCGCGGCGACCTTGCCCAGCGGCATGAGCTCCCCGGGCGTGAGCGCGACGTGCCGAACGTCGGCGGCGGCGAGGGCGGGGGGAAGCGCCGCCGGCTCCCGGATGCCGATGTGCAGCACGCGCACCGGCCAGCCCCGCGCGCGCAGGAGACCGCAGACGTACGCGAGCTCGGGGCCCTTGGTGTCGAGGGCGCCGAGCAGGACGATCGGTTGGTGTGCCGGCATCGCGTGAATTCCGTCCGGGCCGCGGCGCTGCGGGAACGTCTCCGAGCGAGACCCGCCGATGACCTGCATTTGAACACAAAACTAATTTCTTGTATACAGTTAGCCGGTTGTGTGCTAGGCTTCGAACTGGGAAACCGGGCGGGGCGGCCCGACGCAACGGCAGGAGCGACGGCAGGACGGTGCGGCAGGGGAGTCGGATGGGCGTCGACGACATCGAGGTGTTCGATCCCCGGATCGAGTCGGTCGTGCGGGCGGATTCGACGCTCGAGCGCCTTTGCACCGGCGCGATCTGGAGCGAAGGGCCCGGTCTGGCTCGATGCCCGGCAGACGCTCGTCTGGAGCGACATCCCGAACAACCGGATGCTCGCGTGGTCGCAGCCGCGTCGGGCATGACGGTCTTTCGCGCGCCGTCGCACTTCGCCAACGGCAACACGCTCGACCGCGAAGGCCGGATCGTGACCTGCGAGCACGGTCGTCGCTGCGTCTCGCGCACCGGCGACGACGGCAGCGTCGAGATCCTCGTCGATCGCTACCAGGGTCGCAGGCTCAACTCGCCCAACGACGTCGTCGTCAAGTCCGACGGCACCATCTGGTTCACGGATCCGTCGTACGGGATCATGAGCGACCGCGAGGGCTACGCCGCGCCGAGCGAGCTCGACGACCGCTGCTACGTCTTCTGCTTCGACCCCGCGACCGGCGGACTGCGCGTCGTCGAGGATTCGTTCGCCAAACCCAACGGCCTCGCGTTCTCGCCGGACGAGCGCCGGCTCTACGTCACCGACACGTCGGCGTCGCACGACCCCGCGGGGTTCCACCACCTGCGCTGCTTCGACGTGCTGCCCGGCAACCGGCTCGGGAACGGCCGCGTGTTCGCGGTCGTCGAGCCCGGGTTGCCCGACGGCTTCCGCGTCGACGAGGCCGAGCGCCTCTACGTCAGCGCCGAGGATGGCGTCCACGTCTATGCCGCCGACGGCACGCTGCTCGGCAAGATCGTCGTCCCGGAGCGCACCGGCAACTGCACCTGGGGCGGCGCGGACCGCGATACCCTGTACGTGGCCGCATCGACCTCGCTGTATCGGATGCGCTTGAACACCCATGGCGCGACCCGACCCCATGCTTGAATGGTGGCTCTCCCCGCTGTCCGGCGCGACGGGCCACGTCATCGCCCCCCCCGTTGCCTGGCACGCGCGGCTGATGGTGCTCTCCTGGGGCGTGCTGATCCCGGTGGGCGTGCTGTGGGCGCGGTTCTGGAAGGTCGCGCCCGGCCAGGACTGGCCGCGCGAGCTCGACGACAAGCGCTGGTGGCACGCGCACCGTGCGCTGCAGATCACCGGCGTGGCGCTCGGCTTCGTCGCGCTGGCGCGGGTCTTTCCTCGCAGCGCGGCGACCCCCGGCGCCGAGGCCCACCACCTGCTCGGCTGGTTCGTCGTCGCCGCCGGCGCATGGCAGGTGGCGCACGGCTTCGCCCGCGGCAGCAAGGGCGGTCCGACCGCGTCGGCGCTCGCCGGCGACCACTACGACATGACGTCGTGGCGCGTGGTCTTCGAGCGCGTCCACAAGGCGCTGGGCTGGGTCGTCGTGGCCGCCGCCGCCGCCGCGATCGCGACGGGTCTCCTGGTCGCCGACGCACCGCGCTGGATGGCGGCGGCGATCGCCGCGTGGTGGCTGCTGCTGGGCGCCGCCTTCGTGCGCTGGCAGCGGGCCGGGCGCGCGCTGGATACTTACCAGGCGATCTGGGGGCCCGACCCCTCGCGGCCGGGCAACGCGCGGGCGCCGATCGGCTGGGGCGTGACCCGCCATGGCGCGGGGTGGAAGAGCGACGGAGGCAGGCGATGACGGCAGGACTGGAACTCTCCGGCGTGACCAAACGCTTCGGCGAGAGCACGATCGTCCAGGGCATCGACCTCGTCGCGAGTCCGGGCGAGTTCATCGTCCTGGTCGGCGCGTCGGGCTGCGGCAAGTCGACGATCCTGCGCATGATCGCGGGTCTCGAGACCGTGACCTCGGGCCGGATCTCGATCGGCGGCCGCGACGTCACGAACGCGCGGCCCGACCAGCGCGACATCGCGATGGTGTTCCAGAACTACGCGCTCTACCCGCACATGTCGGTCGCCGAGAACATGAGCTTCGCGCTCTCGCTCACCCGGACCCCGAAGGACGAGATCACGCGCCGTGTCGCCGAGGCGGCGCGGGTCCTCGGCATCGAGGCGCTGCTCGAGCGCAAGCCCAAGGCGCTCTCCGGCGGGCAGCGGCAGCGCGTCGCGATGGGGCGCGCGATCGTCCGCGAGCCGTCGGTGTTCCTGTTCGACGAGCCGCTGTCCAACCTCGACGCCAAGCTGCGCGCACAGATGCGCGTCGAGTTGGCACTCCTGCACCGGCGTCTGGGCAAGACCACCGTCTACGTCACCCACGACCAGGTCGAGGCAATGACGCTGGCCGACCGCATCGTGATCCTCGAGCGCGGCGTGATCCAGCAGGTCGGCACGCCGGGCGAAGTGTTCAACCGGCCCCGCAACCTGTTCGTCGCCGGCTTCATCGGCTCGCCCGTGATGAACCTCTTCGAGGCCCGCGTCGCCGCTGCGGACGCGGTGCAGCTGACGGCGTCGGGAACGACGGTCTGCGTAGGACAGCGCCTCGATCGACCGCCCGGCACCGCGGTCGTGCTCGGCGTGCGGCCGCAGGGGCTGCCGCTCGCCGCCGAGGGGGCGACGCTGCGGATGCGGGTCAAGGTCGCGGAGTACCTGGGCACCGAGACGGTGCTGACCGGCACGCTGGCGGGTGCGGCCGAGCCCGTCATCGCGGCGGTGCACGGAGACCACAGCGACCTCGCCGGCGGCGAGGCCGGCCTCGCCATCGATGCCCATCACGTGCACGTGTTCGACGCGGCCTCGCAGACCAACCTGGTTCATTGACGTACCGCACACAACGGAGGAAGACCATGAAGCGACGTGAAGTCCTCAAGGCCGGCGGCATCGCCGGCATCCTCGCGGCCGCGCAGTTCCCGCTGATTCGCGGCGTCCGGGCGCAGGACCGTTTTGCCAGGTACCGCGGGCAGACGGTCGTGATGAGCGTTCCGGCACACCCGCAGTACGACGCGATGGCGAAGATCCTGCCGGATTTCACCGCCGAAACCGGAATCAAAGTCGAGGTCGACAAGATCGCGATCGGGCGGATGAAGGACAAGCAGCTGCTCGAGATGGCCAAGCCGCAGGGTGACTACGACGCGGTCTGCTACATCGTCATGTGGAAGACCGAGTACGTGAAGAAGAACCTGATCGTGGAGCTCGAGCCCTATCTCAAGAACCCCGCGCTGGCCGATCCCAAGTACGACATCGACGACATCGTCAAGGGCTACCTCGAGAACCTGGGCCTCGTCGGCGGGCCGAAGGGCTACCTGCCCGGGCCGGGCGCGAAGCTCTACGGGCTGCCCTACGGCGCCGAGACCTCGGTCCTCGCCTATCGCAAGGACATCTTCGCCAAGCACGGCCTGAAGGCGCCGCAGACCTACGACGAACTGCAGAAACTCCTGGCCCCGATCAAGGCCAAGGAGAACATCGGCGCGCTCACCTCGCGCGGCCAGGCGGGCCACCAGTGCGTGCACGCGTGGCTGCTGCACCTCAACCCGCTCGACGGGCACGTGTTCGACGCGAACTGGAATGCGGTCTTCAACCAGACGCCCGGAGTCGACGCGCTCAAGCTGCTGAAGGAGATCTCCGACACCGGTCCCACGGGCATCCCCGGCTACGGCCAGGGCGAGATGATCAACGCCTTCCTGCAGGGCCAGGCGGCGATGTACCTCGACTCGATCCTGATCATGGGCCAGGTCAACGACCCGGCCAAGTCCAAGATCGTCGACAAGGTGGGCTACGCGCTGCACCCGAAGGCCGTTCGCTACGCATCGCAATCCGGCGGCCTGGGGCTGGCGATCCCGAAGAACGCCAAGAACAAGGACGCCGCGTTCCTGCTGATGCAGTGGCTCACGTCGAAGCAAGGGGACCTCAGGGTCACGAAGCTCGGCGGCAACGCCCAGCGCATGTCGACGCTGAACGACCCCGACATCCTCAAGCAGTATCCGGATTTCGCCATTCTCAAGGAGCAGCTCAAGTACGTCGACCCGGACTGGCGCCCGATCATCGCCGAGTGGGACGAGATCAACATCCAGGCGCTGGGCGTCGCGGTGTCCGAGGCGCTCACCGGAAAGAAGGCGCCGCAGGAGGCGCTCGACGGCATGGTGCCGAAGGTGACCGAGATCATGAAGCGCGGAGGCTACGTCAAGGCTTGACGGGCGCCAGGTCCCCGGCGATGCGCGGCGGCTGCCGCGCACCGCCGCCGGGCCGCCACCGAGGATGCGCAGCGAACAGACGGAAGGGGCGTTCGCCGTGACCAGCAACACCCGCACAGCCTGGCTATTCATCGCTCCGGCGGCAGCGATCATGGCGGTGGCCTGCCTGTACCCGGTCGCGTCCGCCGTGCGCCTCGGGTTCTACGAGTGGAGCATGGGTACGCCGTGGTCGGAGGCGAAGTGGGCCGGCTGGACGTCGTTCCAGATCGCGTTCACCGAACCGTCGGTCTGGCGCAGCCTGTGGACGACGCTCAAGTTCGCGGCCGTGAGCGTCACCGCCGAGATGGTGCTGGGCATCGGGCTCGCACTCGCGCTCGAGAGCAACCTGCGCGGGATGGCGTTCTTCCGTTCGCTGTTCATCCTGCCGATGATGGTGGCGCCGATCGCCGTGGGTCTCACCTGGCGCTACCTGTTCGACGCCCAGTTCGGCTTGATCAACGCGGT
The DNA here is from genome assembly GCA_963713275.1 of uncultured beta proteobacterium. Taxonomy (GTDB): domain Bacteria; phylum Pseudomonadota; class Gammaproteobacteria; order Burkholderiales; family Casimicrobiaceae; genus CAIWHR01. The sequence continues at coordinate 52,317 of CAVQLG010000022.1, read as the reverse complement.
CCTGGTCGCGCTCGGCTTCGCGGCCAAGGGCTGGCTCGCGGAAGAGTCGCTCGCGTTCGCCGCGATCATCATCGCCGACATCTGGCAGTGGACGCCGTTCGTCTTCATCATGGTGGTCGCCGGCCTCGCCAATGTCGACGGCAGCGTGCTCGAGGCGGCGCGCATCGACGGCGCGCGCTGGTGGACGGTGACCACCCGGGTCAAGCTGCCGATGATCGCGCACGTGCTCGCGATCACGCTGGTCATGCGGCTGATCGACGCGTTTCGGGTGCTGGAGGTCATCTACGTGCTGACCTTCGGCGGGCCCGGGGAATCCACCGAGGTGCTGTCGCTGCACATCTACAAGACGGCGTTCATCGGCCAGAAGCTCGGCGCCGCGTCGGCGATCTCGGTGCTGCTGCTGGTCGTGGTGATGGTGCTGACCTGGCTCGCGCTGCGGATGTCCAATCCGCTCAAGAGCAACGAGGACGACCGATGAGCGCCGCGCGCGCCGGCTTCGCCCGTTACAGCGCCCTCGCGATCCTGGGCGTGCTGTGCGCCGGCCCGATCGCGGTGATGGTGCTGACCTCGTTCAAGACCCAGGCGCAGACCTTCACCACGGGGCTCTCGTTCTTCTTCGTGCCGACGCTCGAGAACTACCGCGACGTGCTCTTCGACGCCTCCTTCGGCCGCTATCTCGTCAACTCGCTGATCGTCGGGATCGTCGCCACGCTGACGACGCTGCTGCTGGGGTGCATGGCGGCCTATGGCATGGCGCGGTTCTCGTTCGCCGGCAGGAAGGCGCTCGCCTACACGACGCTGATGCTGCGCACGGTGCCGCTCGCCGTGATCGCGGTGCCGGTGTTCATGATCTGGAGCGACTGGAAGCTCACCAATTCGCTCGCCGGACTCATCCTGCTCTACGTCGCCGTCAACCTGCCGTTCACGATCTGGCTGCTCTACGGCTTCGTGTTGCAGGTGCCGGTCGAGCTCGAGGAGGCGGCGGCGATCGACGGCTGCCGGCCGTGGAAGGTCTTCCTGCGCATCGTGCTGCCGTTGATCCGCCCCGGCCTCGCCGCCGCCGCGATCTTCACGTTCCGCATCGCGTGGAACGAGTTCATCCTGGCGCTGGTGCTGACCGACCGCTCGACGCGGACGCTGCCGGTCGCGGCGTCGCTCTTCGTCACCGACATCGGCGTCGAGTGGGGCAAGCTGATGGCGCTGGCGACGCTGATCGCGATGCCGCCGCTGATCTTCACCTTCCTCGCGGCGCGGCAGGTGATCAGCGGGCTGACCGCGGGGGCGGTGAAAGGCTGACCCCAGCCTCGCCGGAGCTGCGCCAAAGGCGGGGGGCGCGCAGCCGCGGGCATCAGAGGGTGAGGTGGCTGCCAACGAAGCGCAAGCCCCGGCTGGCGAGCGCACGAACCCTTGGGTGGCGGCTGTTGAACGCCGACTTCCCGCTCGCAATCCAGACGAACTGCCGCGGATAGGCGATCAGCGGCGTCGTGCGCATCCATGTAACCAGCCAGGTCAGCTTCGTCTTCACCGCGCAAATGTCGCCCGTGCTCGAAGCGGGGTGCACCTCGATCCAGTAGGCACGGTCCTCATCCCCGCTCCTTTGGCCGACCAGGTAGTCCCAACGCGCGGCATGAGGCAGGGCGGACTCCAGGGCGGCATCCAGGTTCACGCTACCGAGCAGGCTGCGCCCAACCGGCACCGTCATGCGCCCGCGGTCGGGCTCCGAGAGGGCGCCGAGCCCCTTGCGCAACGCGCCGGCCAGGTGGGGGGTAGCGTCGACATCTTCGCGGAAGCTCATCGCTCCTCCGCAAATAGCTCGCCGGACGCGAAACCCGGGGAATTCGCGACGGCCTTGGCCACGGTCTCGTTGGCCCGCGTGCTGAATTCGAGCAGGCCGCCCCAGCTCGCCTCCTGTGCTTCGGCCGAGGCCGGGTCGAGATCGGTGATGTCCTTGGCGACACCCGCCGGATCGAAGTAATAGACCTTCGCGGTCTTGCCGACGGCAGTCCTGGCCATTTTGCGCAGCGCGCTGCTGTGGCGTACGTCGAACAGGTCGAGCAGATCGTCCGCGCTCCCGTTGTGCTCGCCCAGCGCAGCCAACGCCCAGACCAGTTCCAGCACCTGCGGCGAATGAGTGGAGAGGCACACCTTGTAGCCGCGCGACATCAGCTCCAGCACCAGCAGCAGCACGACGGAAATGGCGCGGGGGTGCAGTCCCATCTCCAGTTCCTCGATGACTACCCATTCGATCTTCTCGCGACGAGCCACCTTGGCCGGCGGCATCAGCCAGTAGAGTCCGAGCAGCAGCGGCACGAACTCGCGCTGCCCGGCCGACCAGACCATATAGGGCAGCGGTTTGTCGGCCGCCTTGAGCACCAGGCGTTTCTGGGCCTGCACGAGGTCGACCGACAGCGCGAAGCCGCCGAACACGCTCTGCTGCAGGAGCGTTCGGTAGTCGCTTTTCAGACGGTTTGGCTTCGGAAACAACGGACCGCTGCCCGTGAATTCCCGCTCCATCAGCAGGCGCAAGCGTTCGCTGAAGGCGCGCACGGTATAGGGGTCGCCCACGCTGTAGCCCTGAAACGGTCGAGGCCAGCCATTGGTCAGGGCAATCACGCGCTGCGCGGGGATGAAGAATGCGGACTCGTCTTTGGCGGGTTGCTGACGGCCAATCCGCCATTCCGCGTTGAGCGCCTTGCCGTCAATTTGGACCTTGCTGTCCTCGTGCCAGATGGACCGCATGCCTTCGCCGAAATACACGTCCAGGAACTGCGGCAGGCTGCCGCCGTAATCCAGCCCATAGGTCTTCATCTGGTGCTGGATCAGCCCGGTGTCGTTCAGCAGCTTCAGCCATTGCAGGCTGATGCTCTTTCCGGTGGCCTGGGGGCCGACGAGAACGGTCAAGTCGCCGAAACGCAGGTCGGCTTCCTTGATCGGGCCGATGTTGCGCAGGGTCAGACGCTTCATGGCTCGACTTTCGCCCTCTTCCGCGCTGCCCTCGCTGCGGCCAGCGTGCTCTGGTGGTCGTAGATGCGCGCGCCTTCGGAGTGAACAAGTCCAATGCCCGGAGGGCGCGAACGGGAGCAGCGTAGCACGTCGCGATTCCTGCAGACCGACGGGCCGGACTCCCGCCGCGGCCGGCGCGGCGCTCAGCGCGCCTTGCGCGGCGGCGGCAGGTCGGTGCAGACACCCTCGAACGCCTCGGCGGCGAGGCCGACCGATTCGCACAGCGTCGGGTGCGGGTGGATCGTGCGGCCGATGTCCACCGCGTCGGCGCCCATCTCGATCGCCAGCGCGATCTCGCCGATCAGGTCGCCGGCGTGCGTGCCGACGATCCCGCCGCCGACGATCCGGTGCGTGGCCGCGTCGAACAGCAGCTTGGTGTGGCCCTCGTCGCGGCCGTTGGCGATCGCCCGTCCCGACGCGGCCCAGGGGAAGTGCCCCTTCTGGACGGCGATGCCCTTGGCCTTGGCCTCGTCCTCGGTGAGTCCGACCCAGGCGATCTCCGGATCGGTGTAGGCGACCGACGGGATCACCCGCGCGTCGAAGAACGACTTCTGCCCGGCGGCGGCCTCGGCGGCGACGTGCGCCTCGTGCACGGCCTTGTGCGCGAGCATCGGCGCTCCGACGATGTCCCCGATCGCGTAGATGTGCGCGACGTTGGTGCGCATCTGAGCGTCGACCGGAATGAAGCCGCGGTCGGTCACCGCGACGCCCGCCTTCTCGGCGGAGATCTTCCTGCCGTTCGGCGAGCGCCCCACGGCCGAGAGCACGAGGTCGTAGGCCTGCGGGCCGTCCGGCGCCTCTGCGCCCTCGAACCGCACGTGGATCGCGTCGGCCTTCGCCTCGACGGCGACGGTCTTCGTCTTCAGCATCACGCGGTCGAAGCGGTAGCGTGTTGACCTTTTCCCACGCCTTGACGAGGTCGCGGTCCGCCCCCGGCATCAGGCCGTCGAGCATCTCGACGACGTCGATCCTCGCCCCGAGGGCCGAGTAGACGGTCGCCATCTCGAGGCCGATGATCCCGCCGCCGATCACCAGCATCCGCTTCGGCACGGCGGGAAGCTCCAGCGCGCCGGTCGAGTCGACGATCCGCGGGTCGTCGGGCAGCGGCCGGCCGCCGAGCTTCAGCTCCACGACCTGCGAGCCGGCGGCGATGATCGCCTTGTCGAAGCGGACCACCTTCTTCTCGCCGGTCTTGTCCTGCGCCGTGCCGGTCGTGATCTCGACCTCGACGTGGTGCGGGTCGAGGAACTGCCCGACGCCCCGGACGATCTCGACCTTGCGGGCCTTCGCCATTCCGGCGAGGCCGCCGGTCAGCTTGCCGACGACCTTGCCCTTCCAGCCGCGCAGGCGGTCGAGGTCGAACTGCGGCGCGCCGAACACGACGCCGTGCTCGGCCAGCGCCTTCGCCTCGTCGCTGACCGCGGCCACGTGCAGCAGCGCCTTCGACGGGATGCAGCCGACGTTGAGGCACACGCCGCCCAGCGTTGCGTAGCGCTCGACGAGCACGGTCTTCATGCCGAGATCGGCGGCGCGGAACGCCGCGCTGTAGCCGCCCGGCCCCGCGCCCAGCACCAGCAGCTCGCACCCGATGTCGGCCTTGCCCGAGTACTGCGCGGCGCCGGGGAGCGGCGCGGCGGCCGCCGGCGCCGGTGCGGCAGGGGCGGTTGCGGCTGCCGGTGCGCCCGCCGCCTGCGCTTTGGGGGTTGCCGCCTTCGGCGATTCGGCCGCTGCGCTGTCAAGCGTGAGGATCGCCACACCCTCGGCCACCTTGTCGCCGACCTTGACCTTGAGCTCGCGCACGGTGCCGGCAGCCGGCGAGGGTACCTCCATCGTCGCCTTGTCGGATTCCAGCGTGACCAGCGGGTCGTCGGCCTTGACGACGTCGCCCGGCTTGACGAGCACCTCGATGACCGGGACGTCCTTGAAGTCGCCGATGGCGGGAACCCTGACTTCGATCGTGCTCATGTCGGCCTCGGTCGGTGGTTAGAGCATCACCCGCCGCAGGTCGGCGAGCAACGTGCACAGATACGCGGTGAAGCGCGCTGCCGACGCGCCGTCGATCACGCGGTGGTCGTAGGACAGCGACAGCGGCACCCGCAGCCGCGGCACGAACGCCTTGCCGTCCCAGACCGGCTTCAGCGTGCTCTTCGACACCCCGAGGATCGCGACCTCGGGGGCGTTGATGATCGGCGTGAACGCCGTGCCGCCGATGCCGCCCAGCGACGAGATCGTGAAGCAGCCGCCCTGCATGTCGGCCGGGCCGAGCTTGCCCTCGCGCGCTCTTGCCGAGAGTTCGCCCATCTCCCTTGCGATCTGCAGCACGCCTTTCTGGTCGGCGTTCTTCAGCACCGGCACGACGAGGCCGTTCGGCGTGTCGGCGGCGAAACCGATGTGGAAGTACCGCTTCAGCACCAGGCTGTCGCCGTCGATCGACGCGTTGAACTCGGGAAACTTCGCCAGCGCCGCGACGCTCGCCTTGACCAGGAACGCGAGCATCGTGAGCTTGGCGCCGGACGGCTCGTGCTCCTTGTTCTGCGCGACGCGGAACGCCTCGAGATCGGTGATGTCGGCCTCGTCGAACTGCGTGACGTGCGGGATCATCACCCAGTTGCGGGCGAGGTTGGCGCCGGAGATCTTCCTGATCCGCGACAGCGGCCGCGGCTCGACCGGACCGAATTTCGCGAAGTCGACGGCGGGCCAGGGCAGGAGGTTGAGCGCGCCGCCGCCGGTGATCGCGCCGCCGGCGGGGGCTGCCGCGCCGCTCATCACCTCCTTGACGTACCCCTTGACATCCTCCTCGAGCACGCGGCCCTTGGGCCCGGTGCCCCTGACCCGCGCGAGATCGACACCCAGCGTGCGCGCGAACTTGCGCACCGAGGGCGAGGCGTGCGCAGCCTTGAACGACGCGGGATCCGCAACGTCCGTCGCAGCTGCGACGGGCGCCGGCGGGGCAGGCGTTGCGGGCGCAGCGGCTGCGGCGCGCGGGACCGCCGGCGCCGCGACTGCCGCCGCCGGGGCGGGCACGCTCGCGGCCCCTGCGCTCGCTGCGGCCGCAGCGGCCGTGTCGAGCGTGAGGATCACCACCCCCTCGGCCACCTTGTCGCCCAGCCTGACCTTGAGCTCGCGCACGGTGCCGGCGGCCGGCGAAGGCACTTCCATCGTCGCCTTGTCGGACTCCAGGGTGATCAGCGGGTCGTCGGCCTTGACGACGTCGCCGGGCTTGACGAAGACCTCGATGACCGGGACGTCCTTGAAGTCGCCGATGTCGGGAACCTTGACTTCGATCGTGCTCATGGCGGGGCCCCTCCTACACCGTCCAAGGCGCCGGCTTCGCCGGATCGATGCCGTATTTGGCGAGCGCCTCGGCGACCTTCGCCGGTGCGACCACGCCGTCGTCGGCGAGCGCCTTCAGCGCGGCGACCGTAACGTAGCGCCGATCGACCTCGAAGAAGCCGCGCAGCTTCTCGCGCGTGTCCGAGCGGCCGAAACCGTCGGTGCCCAGCACCATGTAGCGGCGGGGCACGTAGGCGCGGATCTGCTCGGCGTAGGCGCGGATGTAGTCGGTCGCCGCGATCACCGGGCCCTGCCGCTCGGCGAGGCAGGCCGCAACGTGCGAGCGCACCGGCTCCGCAGTGGGATGGAGGAGATTCGTGCGCGCTGCGGCCATGCCGTCGCGGCCGAGCTCGGTGAACGACGGGCAGCCCCAGAGGTCGGCCTCCACCCCCCAGTCGTCGCGCAGGAGGTCGGCGGCGGCGATCACTTCGCGGAAGATCGTGCCCGAGCCCAGGAGCTGGACGCGCGGCGCTTTCGCGTTCGCGGCGCCGGCGCGGAACAGGTACATCCCCTTGAGGATGCCGGCTTCCGCGCCTTCGGGCATCGCCGGCTGCCGGTAGTTCTCGTTCATCACCGTGAGGTAGTAGTAGACGTCCTCCTGGTCGGCGACCATGCGCTTGAGACCGTCCTGGATGATCACGGCCACCTCGTAGCCGAAGGTCGGGTCGTACGACCGGCAGTTGGGGATCGTCGCGGCGTAGAGATGCGAGTGCCCGTCCTCGTGCTGGAGTCCCTCGCCGTTCAACGTCGTGCGCCCGGCGGTGCCGCCGAGCAGGAAGCCGCGCGAGCGCATGTCGCCGGCCGCCCAGGCGAGGTCGCCGATGCGCTGGAAGCCGAACATCGAGTAGAAGATGTAGAAGGGGATCATCGGCACGCCATGCGTCGAGTACGCCGTCGCCGCGGCGATCCAGTCGCACATTCCGCCGGCCTCGTTGATGCCTTCCTGCAGGATCTGCCCGCCCTTGTCCTCCTTGTAGAACATCAGCTGGTCGGCGTCCTGCGGGGTGTAGAGCTGGCCCTGCTGGTTCCAGATGCCGAGCTGGCGGAACATGCCCTCCATGCCGAAGGTCCGCGACTCGTCGGGGACGATCGGCACGATGTGGCGGCCGATGTGCTTGTCGCGGACCAGGAGCTGCAGGATCTGGACGAACGCCATCGTGGTCGAGATCTCGCGCTCCTCGCTGCTCTTCAGCAGCCGGTCGAACGCGGACAGTTCGGGCACCGGCAACGAGGCGGCCCTGCCGCGCCGCGCCGGCAGGTAACCGCCCAGCGCCATCCGCCGCTCGCGCATGTACAGGAGCTCCTTCGAGCCCTCCGCGAACGTGAGGTAAGGCACTTCCTCGAGCTGGTCGTCGGGCACGGGCAGGCTGAAGCGGTCGCGGAAGCGGCGAATCGATTCCAGCGACATCTTCTTCTGCTGGTGGGTGATGTTCTGCGCCTCGCCGGACGAACCCATCCCGTAGCCCTTGATCGTCTTGGCGAGGATGACCGTCGGCTGGCGCTTGTGCCGCACCGCCGCGTCGTAGGCGGCGTAGACCTTGAACGGGTCGTGGCCGCCGCGGTTCAGGTTCCAGATGTCGTCGTCGGACCAGTCGGCGACCAGCTCCTTCAACTCCGGCGTGTCGAAGAAGTGCTCGCGCACGTAGGCGCCGTCCTTGGACTTGAAGGTCTGGTACTCGCCGTCGACGAACTCCATCATCCGCCGCATCAGGATGCCCTTCTTGTCGCGCGCGAACAGGGGGTCCCAGTGCCGGCCCCAGATCACCTTGATCACGTTCCAGCCGGCGCCGCGGAAGTCGCTCTCGAGCTCCTGGATGATCTTGCCGTTGCCGCGCACCGGGCCGTCGAGGCGCTGCAGGTTGCAGTTGACGACGAACACCAGGTTGTCGAGGTTCTCGCGCGCGGCCATGCCGATCGCGCCCATCGACTCGGGCTCGTCCATTTCGCCGTCGCCCATGAACGCCCAGACCTTGCGGTCTTCGGTCTGCGCCAGCCCGCGGTCCTGCAGGTACTTCATGAATCGCGCCTGGTAGATCGCCATCAGCGGGCCCAGCCCCATCGACACCGTCGGGAACTGCCAGAAGTCCGGCATCAGCCACGGGTGCGGGTACGACGAGATGCCCTTGCCGTCGACCTCCTGCCGGAAGTTCTCGAGCTGCTCTTCGGTCAGCCGCCCGAGCATGAACGCGCGGGCGTAGACGCCGGGCGCCGAGTGGCCCTGGATGAAGACGAGGTCGCCGCCGTGGCCCTCGGTCGGCGCACGCCAGAAGTGGTTGAAGCCGATGTCGTAGAGCATCGCCGCCGAAGCGAAGCTCGCGATGTGACCGCCGACGTTGGTGTCCTTGTTCGCGCGCACGACCATCGCCATCGCGTTCCAGCGCACGTAGTGGCGAATCCGCTGTTCGATCGCGAAGTCGCCCGGCAGCTTGACCTGCGCTTCGACCGGGATCGTGTTGATGTACGCGGTGTTCGCCGAGAATGGCAGGTAGGCGCCGGAACGGCGCGCCTTGTCGATCAGCTGCTCGATCAGGAAGTGCGCGCGGTCCGGGCCCTCGGCGGCGAGCACGCCCTCGAGCGCGTCCAGCCATTCCCGGGTTTCCTGCGGATCGTGGTCGGGGGTATCTGCCATCGCCGGCTCCTCCAGTTTCGCAACGCGCGGGACCCATACCCGAGCGTTTTGCTCGCCCAATTGTATGCGGGGTCCGGGTTTCGCGCATCGGCGCCGCGCGAGATTCGCACGGCGAACCCACCCGGCCGAGGTTGGCGCCCGGCGGAAACGGTTCTCGAATGCCGCTCACGCCGCTCCCGGGGCGCTTGGCGTCGACGGATGCGCAGGCGCTCACTCACGCGTCGGCGTTGGAGTCAAGCAGGGCTCCCATCGATCGCCCGCACGCAGTGGATCGTTCTCGCTTCGGTGACGACGCGATCGATCCGCGCGTCGTGCACGGCGAAGGGTACCGCGGCGACGACTTGCAGCTCGAAGGCGCCGGCCACGCGCGGCACCGCGGGGCGCAGGAGCGGCAGCAGGCGATCGTAATAACCGCCGCCGTAGCCCAGCCGCGCGCCCCGCGCGTCGAAGGCGACACCGGGCACCAGGACCCAGCAGATCTCGTCCGGAGCCACTCCCGGGCAGGACGGCAGCGGCTCGGGAATCCGCTGGTGTCCCGGCGCGACGTCGGCGTCGAGGTCGCGAATCGCGTGCAGTTCCAGCGTCCGCGTCCGCGCGTTGACCCGCGGCAGCGCCACGCGCTTGCCCGCGGCAAGCGCGGCTTCGAGCAGCGGCCGCGAGTCCCACTCGCTGCGGAAGGGCAGCGTCAGCAGCACCGAGGGGGCGTCCTTCCAGCAGGCAAGCCTCGCGATCCCGGCGACGATCGCAGCCGAGGCGGCGGCGTGGACGCGCTCCGGCAGCGCGTCGCGCTGGGCGAGGCAGCGCGCGCGCAGCGCGAACTTGGCTTCGCGCAGGGCGCGACCCGTCGACGCCGGCCGCGACGATCCACCGGGGGGCATCGATCGATGTTAGCAAATGCCGGTGCGCGGCAGGAGCGCGCCGCGGCTGCGCCTATAATTGGCGCTTCGATGAGGCGCCGCCGATGGACCCCAACTCCGCGATCTACCGCCGCCGCCGCGCCGCCCTGCTCAAGCACATGCGGACCCACACGGGCGGCGGTCTGGCGCTCGTGCCCACGGCGCCCGAGGTGCCGCGCAGCCGCGATTCGCACTTCCCCTATCGCCACGACAGCTACTTCTACTACCTTTCGGGCTTCCCGGAACCCGACGCCGTCCTCGCACTGGTCGCGGACGAATCAGGCGACCGTCACCTTCTGTTCTGCCGCGAGAAGAATCCCGAGCGCGAGATCTGGGACGGTCCTCGCTGCGGGCCCGACGCTGCCTGCGAGATCTTCGGCTTCGACGCCGCGCATCCGTTGGGCAAGATGGACAGCGTGCTCGCCGACCTCGTCGCCGACCGCCCCGCGTTGTACACGCCGCTGGGGCTGCTCGCGGCGTGGGACCGCAAGGTCACCGATCTCATCAACGAGGTACGCGGGCGCGCCCGCACCGGCGTCGTCCCGCCGGAGCACATCGTCGACGTGCGGCAATCGCTCGACGCGATGCGTCTTGTCAAGGACGCCCACGAGCAGTCCCTGATGCGCCGCGCCGCGGCGATCTCCTCGGCAGCGCACCGGCGCGCGATGGCCGCGGCGCGCCCCGGCTGGTTCGAGTACCAGGTCGAGGCCGAGTTGGTGCACGAGTTCCTTTCCGCCGGCGCACAGGCGGTCGCGTATCCGTCGATCGTCGCCGGCGGGCCCAACGCCTGCGTGCTGCACTACCGCGACAATAACCGGGAGCTGCGCGACGGCGAGCTGCTGCTGATCGACGCCGGCTGCGAGTACCAGGGCTACGCCTCGGACATCACCCGCACCTTTCCGGTGAACGGCAGGTTCAGCGGGCCGCAGAGGGACGTCTACGAACTGGTGCTGGCGGCGCAGGCCGCGTGCATCGAGGCGGTGCAGCCGGGGGTCGAGTTCCACGACTACCACAAGGCCGCGGAAAGGGTGCTGGCGCAGGGGTTCGTCGATCTCGGGCTCCTGCGTGGCACGCTGGACGAAGTGCTCGAATCCGGCAGCTACAAGCAGTTCTACATGCACCGCGCCGGGCACTGGTTGGGCATGGATGTGCACGATGCGGGGCTCTACCAGGCGCGCGGCGCGTCGATTCGGCTCGCGCCCGGCATGGTGCTCACGGTCGAGCCGGGAGCCTACATCCGTGCCGCCGACACCGTGCCCGAGGCGTTCTGGGACATCGGCGTGCGGATCGAGGACGACCTCCTGGTCACGGCGTCCGGCAGCGAGAACCTGACGGCGGCCACACCCCGCACCGTGGCGGCGGTCGAGGAAGCCTGCCGCCGCGACTAGCGCTTCCCATAGATGGCGCCCACCATCCCCCTGCCCGCGACCGTCGCCACGGGCGACCACGCGCCGCCGCTCCACGACATCGCCATCGTCGGCGCGGGGCCGGTGGGCGCTACCCTGGCGCTGGCGCTTCGCGACGCCGATCTCGACGTCGTCGTGCTCGACGCACGGCCTGCAGGGGAAACGCTGCGCGGCGATCGCTCGCTCGCGCTCTCCCACGGTGCGCGGCTGATCCTCGAGCGGCAGGGCGTGTGGGCGCTGCTGGCCGCGCGGCCGGGCGCGGCGACACCGATCGCCGAAGTCGACGTCTCGCAGGCCGGGGGTTTCGGTGCGGCGACGCTGAGCGCGGCCGACGCGGGCCTGCCGGCGCTGGGCTATGTGGTCAGCTACCGCGCGCTGCAGCAGGCGCTGGACGCGGCGCTGACCCGGAGCGGCGTGCGCGTCCGCTACGCCGTCAGCGTGACGGCGGTGACCCGGGCAGCGACGCACGCGGTGCTGGCCTGCGGCGATGCTCCGTCGTGCCCGGTGCACGCCCGCCTCGCCGCAATCGCCGACGGCGCGGGCGCCGGGGTCGCCGGACTCGACCGCCACCGTCACGACTATCGCCAGGTCGCGCTGGTGGCCAGGGTCTGGCGAGCGGTGCCGCCCCGCGGGCGCGCCTACGAGCGCTTCGCCCGAGCGGGGCCGATCGCGCTGCTGCCTGAAGCCGACCACTACGCCCTCGTCTGGACGGTGACGCCCGATCGCGCGCGCAGCCTGCTGGCTGCCGGCGACGCCGATTTCCTGGCGGCGCTGTCGGCTCAGCTCGGCGGGCGCGTCGGTGGCTTCACGCGCGTTGCGCAGCGGCGCTCGTTCGCGCTGGCGCTGGAGTTCGCGCCCGACCCGGTCGCAGGGCGTGCGGTGGTCCTCGGCAACGCGGCGCAGACGCTGCACCCGGTCGCCGCGCAGGGGTTCAACGTCGGGTTGCGTGACGCCTTCGAGCTCGCGCAGGTGGTTCTCGACACGCCGCGCGAGGCGCTCGGCGAACCTCCGATGCTCGAACGCTACGTCCGCGATCGGCGCGCCGATCGCTGGGGCGGCATCGCCTTCACCCACGGACTCGTGACCGTATTCGACAGCGACCACCCGCTTGCGCGCTGGCCGCGCGGCCTTGCGCTCGCGCTGCTCGACGTGCTGCCGCCGGCCAAACGCGCGTTCACGCGCGCCATGCTCTTCGGGCTGCGCTGAAAGCCTCTGGAGAGATCGTCGCGAGCGCCCGGAGTGCAAGCTGCGAACGGCGCGACCGGTCGCAGCGGCGGGCAGCGTAAACAAAGGAGAACCGCGCCTTCCCGGGGCTCTCCACGCGCCGCGAGGGGTTGTTATAATCCGCTCCCCCGCCGGATTTGCCCTGCCTCATTGGGTGCTCTCGACCGTGCACATCGGGTCCTACGCCATCGCCAGCAACCTCGCGCTCGCGCCGATGGCGGGCGTCGCCGATCGCCCGTTTCGCGAGCTCTGCCGGCGGCTCGGCGCCGGTTACGCGGTATCGGAAATGGTCGCGTCGAATCCGCTGCTGCGCGACAGCGGCAAGACGCTGCGGCGCACCGACCACCGCGGCGAGTCGGGACCCATCGTGGTGCAGATCGCCGGCGCCGATCCCGCACAGATGGCCGCCGCGGCGCGCCTCAACGTCGATCGGGGCGCCGAGATCATCGACATCAACATGGGCTGCCCGGCGAAGAAGGTCTGCAACGTCGCCGCCGGCTCCGCGCTTCTGCGGGACGAGGCCCGGGTTGCGGCGATCGTCCGGGCGGTCGTCGCGGCCGTCGACGTGCCGGTGACGCTCAAGATCCGCACCGGCTGGTCGCCGGCGCAGCGCAACGCGACGGCGATCGCGCGGATCGCCGAAGACGCCGGCATCGCCGCGCTGGCCGTGCACGGCCGCACGCGTGCCTGCGGCTTCGTCGGCCCCGTGGAATACGACACCATCCGCGCGGTGAAGTCGACGGTGGCGATCCCCGTCATCGCCAACGGCGACATCGCGACGCCGCAGGCCGCGCGCAGCGTGCTCGCACACACGGGCGCCGACGCCTTGATGATCGGACGCGCCGCCCAGGGACGGCCGTGGATCTTCCGCGAGATCCGGCAGTTCCTCGATTGCGGGGTCGTGCCGCTCCCGCCCACGGTGGCCGAAGCGCGGGCCTTGATCCTCGCGCACCTGCAGGAGCACTACGCCCTCTACGGCGCCGAGCTCGGCGTGCGCATCGCGCGCAAGCACCTGGGCTGGTACGCTCGAGACCTCTGCGGGGGGCAGCGCCTGCGGGCGGACGCCAATGCGGCGCAGACGATCGTCGCGCAGGTCGACGCCGTGAACCGCTTCTTCGACTTTCTCGCCGAACGCGGCGAGCGTCTTTCCGCCTTGCCCGTGACGGCGGGTGTCGTGGACGCCCGCGCTTCGTTCGGCGCCGGATACGAATCGCTACGGGGCGGGGAGGCCCTGGCCGCGTGAGGAAATCCCTACGCATCAATTGCAGCAACGAGATCGGCAAGACGGTCGAGAAGTCGCTGGACGAGTATTTCCGGCACCTCGACGGTGAGCGGCCGCACGACATCTACGACATGGTGATCACGCACGTCGAGCGCGCGATCATCTCGTCGGTGATGGAACGTGCCGGTGGCAACCAGACGCAGGCGGCAGACATGCTGGGGCTGAATCGCAGTACGCTGCGGAGCAAGCTCACGAAATACGGAATACGCTGAGCTGCGGCGTGCAGGACCCGCCGCACGCGGTCACCCCTGCCCGGAGTCCGGCGGCGCAGCCGCCTGAATCACGCAGTCGAGCGCCGCCGGGGAACGCGCTGCACCGTCACCGCCTCGCTGCGCCTGCCCCCGGCTGCCGCGCGAACTTTGCCGGCGCGCCGCCGGACCCGTGCCGGCGCCGCCCCCTCCACCCCTGACTCATCGGAGCGCCATGACGCACCCCATCACGCAAGCGCTGCTCTCGGTCTCGGACAAGACCGGTCTCGTCGAATTCGCGCAGGGGCTGCACCGCCTCGGCGTGAAGCTCCTGTCCACCGGAGGCACGGCCCGCGTCCTCGCCGAGGCGGGCCTGCCGGTCACCGAGATCGGCGACTACACCGGCTTTCCCGAGATGCTCGACGGTCGCGTCAAGACGCTGCATCCGAAGGTGCACGGCGGCATCCTCGCGCGCCGCGATCTGCCCGCGCACGCGGCCGCGCTGGAGAAGCACGACATCCCGCCGATCGACCTCGTCGTCGTCAACCTCTACCCGTTCCGCGAAACGATCGCGAAGGAGCATTGCACGCTCGATGAGGCGATCGAGAACATCGATATCGGCGGCCCGACGATGGTGCGGGCGGCGGCGAAGAACTGGCACGACGTCGGCATCGTCGTCGAGCCCGCCGACTATCCCGCGCTCCTCGCCGAGCTCGAGGCCGGAGATCGCGCGCTCTCCACCGCGACGCGGTTCGCCCTCGCGCGCAAGGCGTTCTCGCACACCGCGGCGTACGACGGGGCCATCTCGAACTGGCTGACCGCGCGCTCGCCCGACGCGACCGCGCTGCCCTTCCCCGAACGCCTCAACCTGCAGGCGCACAAGCAGCAGGACCTGCGCTATGGCGAGAATCCCCACCAGCAGGCCGCCTTCTACCGCGACGAAGTGCCCGTCGCCGGCAGCATCGCCGCGTTCCGGCAGCTGCAGGGCAAGGAACTCTCCTACAACAACATCGCCGACAGCGATGCGGCGTGGGAGTGCGCGAAGACCTTCGCCGAGCCCGCCTGCGTCATCGTCAAGCACGCGAACCCCTGCGGCGTCGCGATCGCGCTGTCGCCGGCGGAAGCCTACAAGAAGGCGTTCGCCACCGACCCCGTTTCCGCCTTCGGCGGCATCATCGCCTTCAACCGCCCGATCGACGCCGCGACCGTGGAGATGGTCGCCGCGCAATTCCTCGAGGTGCTGATCGCGCCCGGCTACACCGACGACGCGTTGGCGGCGATCCGGCGGAAGGTCAACGTCCGCGTGCTCGAGATCCCGGCGCCGGCACCGGGGGCCAAGGCCGCGCGGTGGGACTTCAAGCGGGTCGGCGGCGGCTTCCTGGTGCAAACACCCGACCACCGGAACATCCATGCCTCCGAACTGCGCGTGGTCACGAAGAAGGCGCCGACGGCCGTCCAGATCGACGATTTGCTGTTCGCCTGGCGCGTCGCGAAGTTCGTGAAGTCGAACGCGATCGTCTACTGCGGCAACGGGCAGACGCTCGGCGTGGGCGCGGGGCAGATGAGCCGGGTCGACTCGGCGCGGATCGCGGCGATCAAGGCCAAGGCCGCGATCCTGTCGCTTGCCGGGTCCGTCGTGGCGTCCGACGCTTTTTTCCCGTTCCGTGACGGCCTCGACGTCGTCGCCGACAACGGCGCAGCGGCCGTGATCCAGCCGGGGGGCAGCGTGCGCGACGACGAGGTGATCGCCGCCGCGGACGAGCGCGGGCTCGCGATGGTGTTCACCGGCGTTCGCCATTTCCGGCACTGATCGGCGGACGCGCGCATGAAACTGCTCGTCATCGGCGGCGGCGGTCGTGAACACGCGCTGGCCTGGAAGCTTGCCCGCTCGCCGCGGGTGACCCGGGTCTTCGTGGCACCCGGCAACGCCGGCACGGCGCGCGAACCCGCGCTCACCAACGTCGAGGCCGCTGGCATTCCGGAACTGGTCGCGCTCGCGCAGCGCGAGGGCGTCGAGTTGACGGTCGTCGGTCCCGAGGCGCCGCTGGCCGCCGGGGCCGTCGACGCGTTTCGCGCGGCGGGGCTGCGCATCTTCGGGCCGACGCAGGCCGCCGCCCGGCTCGAAAGCTCCAAGGACTACGCCAAGGCGTTCATGCGCCGGCACGGGATTCCCACGGCGGAGTACCGGACCTTCAATGACCCGGTCGCGGCGCGGGCCTACGTCGCGGCGCGCGGCGCGCCGATCGTCGTCAAGGCCGACGGGCTTGCCGCCGGCAAGGGCGTCGTCGTGGCCTCGACCGTCGCGGAAGCCGAGGCGGCGATCGACGCGATGCTGGTCGGCAACAGCATGGGCCGCGCCGGCGCGCGCGTCGTCGTCGAGGACTTCCTCGCTGGCGAGGAGGCGAGCTTCATCGTCGCGGTCGATGGCCGCAACGTGCTGCCGCTGGCGTCGAGCCAGGATCACAAGCGGCTGCGCGACAACGACGAGGGCCCCAACACCGGCGGGATGGGCGCGTACTCGCCGGCGCCGGTGGTCACCCCCGAAATGCATGGGCGGATCATGCGCGACGTGATCCTGCCGACCGTCGCCGGCATGGCTGCCGAAGGCGTTCCCTATACCGGCTTTCTGTACGCCGGGGTGATGATCGACACCGCGGGCACGCCGCGGGTGCTGGAGTTCAACTGCCGGCTGGGCGACCCGGAGACGCAGCCGATCATGGTGCGGCTGAAATCGGATCTGCTCGAACTCCTGGAGCGCGGTGGCGAAGGCACGCTCGATGAGGCGGCGGTGGAGTGGGATCGGCGAGCTGCGCTGGGCGTCGTGCTGGCGGCGCACGGCTATCCGGACATGCCGCGCCAGGGCGATGCCATCGAGGGGCTCGAGCGCGTGACTGCGACGACCCACCCGGACTGCCGGGTGTTCCATGCGGGGACGCGCCTCGCCGGCGGGCGCGTCGTGGTTGCCGGCGGCCGGGTCCTCTGCGTCACCGCGCTGGGCGATTCGGTGGGGCAGGCGCAGCGCGCGGCCTACCGCGCGATCGCGGAGATCCGCTTCGCGGGAATGCAGTTCCGCAGCGACATCGGGCACCGCGCCGTGGGGCCGCGCAACGGTTAGCCCGCGCGCCCCCGTTTTTTCCGGGTCGCTGCCCACGCGCCGGTTGCGCGGGCGATAATCCCCCGTGCCGTCACCGCCCGTCGCGCATGGACATCTCCGTACCCCGCCATTACTTCCTCGCGCTTCAGGACCGGCTGGTCGCGGCGCTGGAGGCCGTCGCCGGCGACGCTTTCGGCCGTGACGCCTGGGAGCGACCGGAAGGCGGTGGCGGCATTGCCCGGCTGGTCGAGGATGGCCGCGTCCTCGAGCGCGGCGGCGTCAACTTCTCGCACGTGATGGGCGACAAGCTGCCGCCCTCGGCGACGGCGTCGCGCCCCGGAATCGCGGGACGCGCGTGGGAGGCGATGGGCGTCTCTGTGGTCCTGCACCCGCGCAATCCCTACGTGCCGACGGTGCACCTCAATCTGCGCATGTTTGTCGCGCACGCGCCGGCGAGCGAGGCGACAGCCGACGTCTGGTGGTTCGGCGGGGGCATGGACCTCACGCCGTACTACGCCTTCGCCGAGGACGCCGTTCACTTCCACCGCGTCTGCCGGGACGCGCTGGCGCCCTTCGGCAGCGACGTGCACGCAAGGTACAAGCGCTGGTGCGACGAGTACTTCTACCTGCGCCACCGGCGCGAGCCGCGCGGCGTCGGGGGCATCTTCTACGACGACCTCAACGAGGGGGGGTTCGAGCGCTGCTTCGCGCTGACGCGCAGCGTCGGCGACCGCTTCCTCGACGCGTATCTGCCGATTCTCGAACGGCGCCGCGGCCACGAGTACGGCGAGCGGGAGCGCGATTTCCAGGCGTATCGCCGCGGCCGCTATGTGGAGTTCAACCTAGTCTGGGACCGCGGGACGCTGTTCGGGCTGCAGTCGAACGGGCGCACGGAAGCGATCCTGATGTCGCTGCCGCCGATCGTGAAGTGGCGTTACGACTGGCGGCCGGAACCCGGCTCTCCCGAGGCGCGGCTTACCTCCGATTTCCTCACCGGCAGGGACTGGCTCGATGGATGACCCGCGACCGCAACCGCAGCATGGCTTCGACGACGATCACCTGGTCGAGCGACCGCTTGGCTCCGAATGCGTGTACGCGGGCAAGCTGCTGCACGTCCGGCGCGATCGCGTGCGCCTGCCCAACGGCGGCGAGGCGACGCGCGAGTACATCGTGCATCCGGGGGCCGTCCTGATCGTGCCGGTGCTCGGCGAGGGCAGGCTGGTCGTCGAACGCCAGTTCCGCTACCCGCTCAACCGGGTGTTTCTCGAGTTCCCGGCGGGGAAACTCGATCCGGGCGAGACGGCGCTGGCGACCGCGCAGCGCGAACTCAAGGAGGAGGCCGGTTACACCGCAAGCGCGTGGACGCGGCTGGGCACCGTGCACACCGTCATCTCGTATTCGACCGAGGCGATCGAGCTCTTCCTTGCCGAGGGGCTCACCCACGTTGGGGCGCAGCTCGATCACGGGGAGTTCCTGGAAATCCGCGAGCTGACGATCGACGCCATGCTGGCCGCGCTCGACCGCGGCGAGATCACTGACGTCAAGACGGTGGCGGCCCTGCTCATGCTCGAGCGGCGGCGACGGCAGCGATGATCGGGCGCAGGCTGCTCATCCGGGGTCGCGTGCAGGGCGTCGGGTTCCGCGAATCGATGGTGGTCGTCGCCCGGGCCGAAGGCGTCGAGGGCTGGGTGCGCAACCTGAGCGACGGGAGCGTCGAGGCGCTGGTGCAGGGCGAGCCCGAGGCCGTCGCTGCCGTGGTGGCCTGGGCTCGGCGCGGACCCTCGTTCGCGCGGGTCGTCGCGGTCGACGTCGACGAAGCGCTTCCGGAGCGGCTGTCCGGCTTTTCGCGTGCGCCCACGCGCTAGCCTGCAGGTTGCGGTCCCCGCCGAGAGCTGCCCGCCTGCGATGCCCGGGCGCGTGGGCGCGGGGCCGCGGCGTGCTCGGGGTGCCCGGCCTCACGTCTCCCCGGGCGCGTCGCGCAGGCCGAAGATATCCTTCCAGGCCGCGTACGCGGCGGCGGTCCACAGCGGAAGAACGACGACCAGCGCGACGCCCATCGTCATCATTCCGACGCCCAGCAGCAGCAGCGACGCCGCCGCATAGACGAGCAGCGGGCCCGTGTTGAGCGCGAACGCCCGCCAGCTCGCCGCGAACGCCGCGCCGAAGCCGGCGTTCTCCAGCAGGACGTGGAACGGCACGAAGCCAACCGGAAGCGAGGCGAGGACGCCAATCGCGTAGATGCCGAGGATCGCGGTGACGGAGAGGTCGGCGTCGCCGCGCTCGGGTGCGAGCAGGTTCACGTCGGCGACCCACCACGCGGCGTAGGCCTCGGCGGCAAACGCGACCATGCTCGCGGTGACGACCGCCGCGATCGCGCTGCCGCGGGCGCGAAACCCCGCTATGGCGAGGCTCACCGACGGACGCCGGCCGCGGTCGGCGACGGCCGCGGCGAAGACCATCCCGCAGCCGACCAGCGGCGTCAGGACCTTGCCGAGCAGCGACCCCACGGCGGGCACGGCCTGCAGCGCGAATTCGCTCCCGAGCGTCGCGAGCGCCAGCACGGCCCAGGGCACGGGGGCGCGTTTCCACAGGCGCATCGCGTCTTCGAACCAGGCGAGCGCGTGCCGCCAAGGCACGATGCGCGCGTGCAGGTGCGCGGCAGGCCGCGGTACCCGCGAGGGGGGCTGCGGGACGGGACTGCTCACCGGAGACCTGCGCTGCGCGCTGCGGTGTTCGCCCTCGGGACGGCCCTTCGGGCTCATCTCACGCCGCCTCACCCAGATAGGCGGCGCGGACTGCGGGGTCGTGCAGCAGCGTCTTCGCGTCCCCGGCGAGAGTGATCTGGCCCGACTCCATCACGTAGCCGCGGCTGCTGACCTCGAGGGCGAGCTTCGCGTTCTGCTCGATGAGCAGAATGGTGACGCCTTCCCTCGACACCGACAGGACCGTCTCGAAGACCTTCTGCACCATCAGCGGGGCGAGGCCCATCGACGGCTCGTCGAGCAGCAGCAGCCGCGGCTTCGACATCAGCGCGCGGCCGATCGCGAGCATCTGCTGCTCGCCGCCGGAGAGCGTTCCCGCGGTCTGCCGGCGGCGCTCCTTGAGGCGCGGAAACAGCGAGAACACGTGCTCGATGTCGTGCCGCACGGCGGCGCCGTCGCGCCGGGCGTAGGCGCCCATCGCCAGGTTCTCCTCGATCGTCAGCGCGCCGAACACGCCACGACCCTCGGGCACCATCGCGAGCCCGCGGCGCACCAGCTGGTAAGGCGGTTTGCCCGTGATCTTCTCCCCTTCGTAGCGAATGCTGCCGGCCTTGACCGGCTGCACGCCGCAGATGCCCTTCAGCGTGGTCGTCTTGCCTGCCCCGTTGGCGCCGATGAGGCAGACGAGCTCGCCCTGATCGACGTTGAGGTCGATCCCCTTGACCGCCTGGATGCCTCCGTAGGCCACCTCGAGCCGCGAGAGCTCGAGCAGCGGTTTGCGCGTCGCTTGGTCCGCAGCCACTAGCCGGCTCCCTTCAGGTTGAGTGCGATATCGCCACCGAGGTAGGCCTGGATCACCTTCGCGTCGTTCTGCACGTCGCGCGCGGTGCCTTCGGCGATCTTCTTCCCGTAGTCGAGCACGAGCACCCGGTCGCAGACGCTCATCACCAGCTTCATGTCGTGCTCGATCAGCAGGATCGTCGTGCCGTCGCGGCGGATGTCCTCGAGCAGACCGGCGAGCGACGAGGTCTCGGTGGCGTTCATCCCGGCGGCGGGCTCGTCGAGCGCGAGCAACTTGGGCTCGGTCGCGAGCGCGCGCGCGATCTCGAGGCGGCGCTGGTCGCCGTATGCGAGGTGCTTGGCGAGGTCGTTCGCGCGCTTGTGCACGCCAACGTACTCGAGCAGTTCGTAGGCGCGCTTCTCGATCGAACGCTCCTCGGCGCGCGTCGTAGCGTCGCGCAGGATCGCCCCCCACACGCTGGCGGTCGTGCGCACGTGGCGGCCGATCATCACGTTCTCGAGCGCCGACAGATTGGCGAACAGCCGGATGTTCTGGAAGGTCCGCGCGATGCCGCGGGCTGCGACCTGGTGGGGCTTCTGCTCGACGAGCGGCAGGCCATCGAACACGAAGTCGCCGGCCTCGGGTGTGTAGATGCCCGTCAACACGTTGAACAGGCTGGTCTTGCCGGCGCCGTTGGGGCCGATCAGGCCGTAGATCTCGCCGTGGTTGATGGTGAAACTCACGTCGGAGAGCGCCTGCACGCCGCCGAAGCGCTTGCTGATGCCTCGCGCCCGCAGCAGGACGAGATGGTGGTCGGTCATCGCGGTCTCATCGCTGCGGGGTCTCGAGCTCGCGCTTGCGCAGCGCGGAGGGAAGGATGCCCGCCGGTCGGAAGAGCATCATCAGCACCAGCGCGAGCCCGAACAGCAGCATGCGGATCACTTCGGGCTCGACCAGCAGGCGGCCGAACAGCGCCTTCTGCACCGGCTCGACGGTGTAACGCAGCACCTCGGGCACGAACGAGAGCAGCACCGCGCCGAGGATCACGCCCCAGATATTGCCCATGCCGCCCAGAACCACCATCGACAGCACCATGATCGACTCGACCAGCACGAAGCTCTCCGGGCTGATGAAACCCTGCGTGGCCGAGAAGATGCCGCCCGAGATGCCGCCGAACGACGCGCCCATGGCGAACGCGAGCAGCTTGATCCGGGTGGTGTTGATGCCCATCGCCCGGGCCGCGATCTCGTCCTCGCGGATTGCCTCCCAGGCGCGGCCGATCCGCGAATTCTGCAGCCGCAGGTTCACGATCACGACGACGATCAGCACCAGCACGAGCAGGTAGTAGTACTTGATCGGTCCGGTGAAAGTGAGGCCCGCGATCATCTCGGTCTTGGCGAAGCTGAAGCTGCCGATGGAGAACGGATCGATCAAGGTGATGCCCTGCGGACCGTTCGTCAGGTTGATCGGCTGCGAGAGGTTGTTCATGAAGATGCGCACGATCTCGCCGAAGCCCAGCGTGACGATCGCGAGGTAGTCGCCGCGCAGCTTGAGCGTCGGTGTTCCGAGTACGACCCCGAAGAAGCAGGCCACCGCCGCGCCGATGGGCAGGATCACCCAGAACGGCAGGTGCAGGTTGAAATGGGGGCTCGCGAGCACCGCGTACGTATAGGCGCCGACGGCGTAGAAGGCGATATAGCCCAGGTCGAGCAGTCCGGCGAAGCCGACGACGATGTTGAGTCCCAGCGACAGCAGCACGAACAGGATCGCGAGGTTGGTGATGCGCACCCACGCGGTGCCGATGCCGGTCAGCACGAACGGCAGGGCGACGAGTGCCACGCCGATGAGGACGACGCCGGCCCAGGCGCCGTAGGGGTTCTTGCGGAAGTCGAGCAGCGGACGGGCGGAGGGCATCGCGGCGACTCCCGGGTCAGGCGCGATCGCTGACGCGCTCGCCGAGCAGGCCCGACGGCCGGAAGACGAGGACGGCGATCAGCACCAGGAACGCGAACACGTCCTGGTAGTTGCTGCCGAACAGCGTCAGGTTCGGGTCGGTGACGCAGCGCGCGGCGATGGCGTCCGACCAGCTCGCCAGCCGGCAGAGATTGGTGATCTCCCCGACGTAGCCGGCACCCAGCGCCTCGATCACGCCGAGCAGCATTCCGCCGAGCATCGCGCCGGCCAGGTTGCCGATGCCCCCGAGGACCGCGGCGGAGAACGCCTTGAGGCCGAGCAGGAACCCCATCTGGTACTGCGCGATGCCGTAGTAGGTGCCCACCATCACGCCGGCCACGGCGGCCAGCCCGGCGCCGATGACGAAGGTGAGCGCAATCACCGTGTTGATGTTGATCCCCATCAGCCCCGCCACTTGCTGGTTCTGCGACGTGGCGCGCATCGCGATGCCGAGCTTGGTCCGGTAGACGAGGCCCAGGAGCCCGGCCATCATCAGGACGGAGGTGACGATGATGGCGATCTGGACGTTGGTGATCGTGGCGCCGTCCGGATTGCCGGTGAAGTGATACGGGGTGACGGTGATGATCTGCGGGAACGGGATCGGGTTGCGGCTCCAGATCAGCATCGCGAGGTGCTGGAGGATGATCGACAGCCCGATGGCCGTGATCAGCGGCGCGAGGCGCGGCGCGGTGCGCAACGGTCGATACGCGACGCGTTCCAGCGTGTAGCCCACGGTCATGCAGACCGGGACGGCGACCGCCACGCCGGCGAGCACGATCGCGACCGGCGGCAGCCCGGTGCCGGCGCCGGTCAGCGCCGTGATCACGGTGAACGCGACCATCGCGCCGATCATCACGACCTCGCCGTGGGCGAAGTTGATGAGCTGAATGATCCCGTAGACCATCGTGTAGCCGAGCGCGACCACCGCGTAGACGCTGCCGAGCGTGAGCCCGTTGACGAGTTGCTGAAGGAAGATGTCCAAGCGGCGATGCTCCCGGTGCGATGCGATACCTCTGGATTCGACAGAGCCAGTGGCTCCTCCTCCTCCTGCTGCGCGGTCGGCTTGCGGCGCTGTTCGCCCGCGTTCTCCTCGCCAACCGCCGCCGACACTGCAGCCGAACCGTCGAATGCCCGGCGGCACCCGCCAGAGGCCGGGGCGGGTCAGCGTGGCGGTGACAATGGTATCGGGGGGGCGGCCCTCTGGGAACCCCATTCGTGCATCGGGCGGTCGGCGGCAACGTCCCGAGAAGCCCCGCAAACTGCGGGCTCGTTCGCCGCGCCGGCGCGAAGGCGGTGCGAGGGGTCTCACCTCGCCTCGCAACACAGGGTCCCGTTAGGCGTCTCGACAGCGTGGCGCCTTTGTCCTCGCGCATCCACGCGGCCCGCGACGGCTCCTGCCCAGGCTCCGGGTCCGATGGGCTCGCAGGTGCGGGAGGCGAGGGCGGGCGGCTCCGCACAACAAAACGGCGCCCCGGAGGGCGCCGTCGTGGTGGCTGGAACGCGCGTTATTGCTTCGGTGCGGCCGCCGGGGCAGCGGCCGGCGCTGGCGCGGCGGCTGGAGCGGGAGCCGCAGCGGGAGCGACGGCGGGAGTCATCTCGATCTTGGTCGCCTTGCCGCCTTTGACGATCGCGACCGGCTCGACGTTGCCGTTCTTCATCTGGAAGATCGTGATCTCGGCGTCCTTGCGGTCGCCCTTTTCGTCGAACTCGATCTTGCCGGTCGCCCCCTCGTACGAGATCGCCGCCAGTGCCGGCAGGTATTTCGCCGGATCGGCCGAGTCGGCCTTCTGCATCGCGGCGATGAGCAGGTTGGCGCCATCGTAGAAGAACGGCGCGTACTGCTTCACGTCGCCGAACTTGGCCTTGAACGCTTCCTGGAAGCCCTTCGACGCCATCTGCGTCGGGATGCCGGCCTGCGAGCAGATCAGACCCTCGGACGCCTGACCGCCCAGCTTGGTCATCTCGGCGGTGCACGCGCCGTCGCCGAAGGCGAACTGGGCCTTGATGCCGAGCTCGCGCGCCTGCTTGACCATCGGGCCGCCGGTGGCGTCCATGCCGCCGTAGAAGATCGCGTCGGGGTTCTTGCCCTTGATCTTGGTGAGGATCGCCTTGAAGTCCGTCGCCTTGTCGTTGGTCTTCTCGCGCGCGACGACGTTCACGCCCGCGGCCTTCAGCGTCTTCTCGACCTCGTTGGCGAGACCTTCGCCGTAGGCGGTGGCGTCGTCGGCGACCGCGACCTTCTTGAACTTGAGTTCGTTGGCGATATAGGCGGCGACGGCGGGACCCTGCTGGTCGTCGCGGCCGACGGTGCGGAAGACGACCTTGAAGCCCTGCTCGGTCAGCTTGGGGTTGGTCGCCGAACCGGAGATCATGGGAATGCCGGCCTGGTTGTACACCGCGGAGGCGGGAATCGTCACGCCGGAATTGAGGTGGCCGACGACGCCGGCGACCTTGGCGTCGGCGAACTTCTGCGCGATGGTCGGACCGAGCTTCGGGTCGGCCTGGTCGTCCTCCGACAGCAGTTCGAACTTGACCGTCTTGCCGCCGACTTTGAGCTTCTTCGCGTTCGCCTCCTCGAGTGCCAGGCGCACGCCGTTCTCGTTGTCCTTGCCGAGGTGGGCGATGCCGCCGGTCAACGGTCCCGCGTGGCCGATCTTGACGACGACGACTTCCTCGACGGGGGCGGCGGGCGCCTTCGGGGCTTCGGCCTTCTTGGGCTCTTCCTTGCCGCAACCGTACAGTGCGACGACCGCAGCGGCAACGAGCGTGAGACCGACCTTGCGCGTGGTATTCATGGACTTTCGTAGCCTCCGTGGGTGTTTGGGGATCGTCAAAAAAAGCGGGGAATTATCGGCTGCGCCCGCAGCGCTGTCAACCGACGCCGACCGACTTTCGACCGCCGGCACCGACCTGCGGCGGGCTCTTCGCGGCGGAAGGGCGATCAGGCGTGCGATAATCGAATAAAACGCGTAATAAATGAACGTGAGTCATTTGTGCCGTGGTGTGGGCAGGGTCCGCCAAGCAAAGGCGATGCGCTTCGTGTGACTGGCGTCACTGACCGGGGCTTGCCGCCGCGGCAGATTTCACCTTTGAGACCCGAATCGGGGCGCTTCGGCGCCGGCGCCCCCTGCCGGAATGCGACGATGGACATCGAACAAGCGCGTTTCAACATGGTGGAACAGCAGATCCGCACCTGGGAGGTGCTGGATCAGAAGATCCTCGACCTCTTGTTCACGGTGCGGCGCGAGGAGTTCGTCCCGCCCGCGTACCGGCTGCTGGCCTTCGCCGACCTGGAGCTCCCGCTGGGCGAGGGCGAGCGGATGTGGACGCCGAAGATGGAGGCCCGCGTGGTCCAGGACCTGGCGCTCACGCCCGGCGACGACGTGCTGGAGATCGGGTCCGGCAGCGGATACCTCGCGGCACTGCTGGCGACGCTGGGCGCCAAGGTGACGAGTGTCGAGATCGTCCCCGAGCTCGCACGCATGGCGCGCGAGAACCTCGCGCGCGCGGGCCCGCGCGAGGTGACGCTGCACACCGGCGACGGCGCACGCGGGTTCGGGCGCGGCGAATACGACGCGATCGTGCTCACGGGGTCGACCCCGCGCCTCGACCCGGTGTTCCTGCGCCAGCTCAAACCCGGCGGCCGGGTCTTCGCCGTCGTTGGCGAGGCGCCGGTGATGACCGCGCGCATCGTGCGTTGGGTGGGCGCGGACTCGTTCGCGACCACCGATCTCTTCGAGACGGTGATCGCGCCGCTTCGCAACGTGGCGCAGCCGGCTCGGTTTGCGCTTTGATTCCGCAGCTCCCCGCGCCCGATCTCGCGCGCTGGCGCGCCGATCCCACGCGTCCGGCGCCGCTGCTCGTCGACGTCCGCGAACCATGGGAGTTCGACGTCTGTCACATCGAAGGCTCCCTCCACGTCCCGCTGGGCCAGCTGCCCGCCCGCGCCGCGGGATTGCCGCAGGACCGTCCGCTGGTCCTCGTGTGTCATCACGGCAACCGCAGTCACCACGCGGCGGCGTGGCTGCAACGGATGGGGTTTTGCGACGTCCACAACCTGCGCGGCGGCGTCGCCGCCTGGGCGGCGGAAGTCGACCCCGCCATGCCGGTCTATTGAAGGCGCCGCCAATCGCATGCTCCGACCCCCCATCGGCGCCCCTCGAACCGCTCGCGCCGAGGGGGTGTCGGGGCCGCGGGTCCGGTGCACCCGGTCGCGCCGTTCGCGGCACAGTCAACGGAACTCCAGCACGATGAAACCCCGCCAGCTCGCTTTCTTCCTTCCCGTCGCCCTGGGGCTCGCCTGCGTCGGCGCAGCCGCGCGCGCCGAGGACCTGATGCAGATCTACCGCGAGGCGCTGGCCAACGATCCGGGAATCGCCGCCGCCAAGGCCCAGTGGCTGGCGACGCAGGAGCGCGTTCCGATCGCGCTCGCTGGCCTGCTGCCCAGCGCGTCGCTCGATGGCGGCGTCAACGCCAATACCTACGACGCGACGATCAAGAGCGATCCCCCGACCGACATCAACCGCAACTTCAACCAGTACAACGCGACGGTCTCGGCGTCGCAGCCGCTCTTCCGCTGGCAGAACAAGATCGCCTACGACCAGTCGAAGGAAATCGTCGCCCAGTCGGAGTTCGTCCTGGCCACCGCGCAACAGGACCTGATCCTCAAGGTTGCGATCACCTACTTCGACGTCCTGCTTGCCCAGTTCAACGTCGAGCTCGCCGAAGCGCAGAAGGCCGCGGTGGCCGAGCAGCTCGCCACGGCGCAGCGCAACTTCGAAGTCGGGGTGGCGACGATCATCGACACCAACGAAGCGCAGGCGAAGTTCGACCAGATCTCGGCGTTCGAGATCTCCGCGCGCAACGACTACGACAACAAGATCACGGTCCTGCGCGCCATCATCGGCCGGTTTCCCAAGGAGCTGAAGAGGATCGGGCAGGGCCTCGTGCCCAACGCGCCCGAGCCGAATGCGCTGGACCACTGGGTCGACCGGGCGACGATGGAGAACCTCAACGTCCGCATCGCGCAGATCAACTTCGACCTCGCCGCGATGGAAGTCGACCGCGCCCGCGCCGGCCACTACCCGACGCTCGATCTCGTCGGCAGCTACGGGGCGCAGGGGTCGAGCGCCGCCGTGACCCAGACGCTCGCCAGCGATTCGAGGAGCGGCACCATCGGGCTGCAGCTCGCGCTGCCCATCTACCAGGGGGGGGCGATCGAGGCGCGCGTGCGCGAAGCGGTCGCGCTCAAGGAGAGGTCGCGCCAGGAGCTCGAGGGCGCGCGACGCGCGGCGCTGCTCAACGCCCAGAACGGCTTCACCGGAGTGAACAGCGCGATCGCCTCGGTGAAGGCGTTCGAGCAGGCGCTGGTCTCGGCCGAATCCGCGCTCGCCTCGAACAAGCTCGGGATGGAAGTCGGCGTACGCACCAACCTCGACGTGCTCAACGTGCAGCAGAACGTGTATTCGACGCGGCGCGACCTCGCGCAGTCCTACTTCAACTACCTGATCGCCTTCTTGCGGCTCAAGGCGGCGGTTGGCGCGCTCAGCGAGTCCGACGTCGAGGCCATCAACCGCCGGTTGCGGGGCTGACGGAGAGCGTCAGCCCGGCGGGCGGCGCAAGAGCGCCGCGGCGATCCGCGGTGCAAGCCAGGTCCAGAGGCGATCGACGGCGCCGCGGTGCGCGGCGTGGAACGCGAGCGCCGCTGCCCCGATCGCCGCTCGTCGGTGCGCATCGCAGAGCAGTCCGGCGACCGTGGCGATCAGAGCGTCGGCATCGGCGACCTCGAGCGCGGCGCCCGCCGCCTTCGCGTTGGCGCTCGCTTCGGCGAAGTTGAAGGTGTGCGGACCCACCAACGTCGGCCGGCCGACGGCGATGGGCTCGATCAGGTTCTGTCCGCCGAGCGGCAGCAGGCTGCCGCCGACGAAGACCACGTCGGCGGCCGCGTAGTACGCCAGCATCTCGCCCATCGAATCGCCGAGCACGAACGCGGTCTCGGGCGGCACCGGCGTGCCGGCGCTGCGCCGCACGAACGCGACACCGCGGTCCTGCAGCAGCAGGGCGACGCGGTCGAACCGCTGCGGATGCCGCGGCACGATGACGGTGAGCGTGTGCGGCGGCAGCCTCGCCCGGGCGATCGCATCGAGGATGAGCACTTCCTCCCCTTCGCGCGTCGAACCGGCGACCCAGACCGGCCTGTCGGCACCGAAGCGCTCGCGCAGCTCCCGTCCCAGCGCCAGCGCTTCGGCCGACGCCGCGAGATCGTACTTGATGTTCCCGGTGACGATCGGGTCCGCCGCACCGAGTGCCGCGAGCCGGGTCGCGTCGGCGCCTGCCTGCGCCGCGACCCCGGCGAGCGAAGCGAGCGTGCGGCGGGCGAGCGCCGGCACGCGCGCGTAGCGGCGCGCCGACCGCGCGGACAGGCGGGCGTTGACGAGGTAGACGGGAATGCGCGCCGCCTGCGCCGCTTCGACGAGGTTCGGCCACAACTCGGTTTCGAGAATCAGCCCGACGGCCGGACGGAAGTGGGCGAGGAACCGCCGTACGCAGCCCGGGGCGTCGTAGGGCAGCCAGGCCTGCACGACGGCTTCGCCGAAGAGCTCGCGCCCCGCCGCCCGGCCCGTCGCCGTGACGGTCGTGAGCAGCAGCGTCGCGCCCGGGTGCGCCTGCCGCAGACGCGCGACCAGCGGCACGGCCGCGCGCGTCTCCCCCAGCGACACCGCGTGCACCCACACTACCGGCGGGCGCGGCGCGCTCGCGTAGCGGCCATAGCGCTCGACGACGTGCGTGCGATACCCCGGCTGCCGGCGCCCCCGCCACCACAGCCGCAGCGGCAGGAAGGGCAGCGCGAGGCGCCAGAGCAGGTTGTAGGCGAAGTGCAGCATCGTCAGCCGTGCGGCGCCGCCCGCAGCAGTTCCGCCGCCGCGCCGCGGACTTCCTCGGGTGTCGGCGCGCGGCCGGGGCCTCCGAGGTCGCGCGCGCGCGCGCTCGCGCGCGCAACGCCGGCCTGCGCGGGGTCGGTCGCGACGAAGAGCGCGAGCGTCGGCGTGCCCAGCGCGGCGGCGAGGTGGGCGAGTCCGGTGTCCACGCCGACGGCGATCGCGGCGCCGGCGAGAAGGCTCGCGAGCGTCGGCAGGGCGAGCTGCGGCAGCACGCGCGCCGTGGCGATGCCCGCGGCGATGCGGCTGCCGCGGGCGTGCTCGGCGTCGTTGCCCCAGGGCAGCAGCGCGCGGACGCCCGCCTGCCCCAGCGCAGCGGCGAGCGTGCGCCAGTGGTCCTCGGGCCAGAGCTTGTCATCGCGACTCGTGCCGTGCGCCAGCACGGCGTAGGGCTCTTCCGGGGCGAGTCCCCGCGGCAGCGGCGGCGGCGCGAGCCCGAACCGCGGCGGGCCATCGACCGCGTAGCCGAGGGCCGCGGCGGCGAGCTGGCGGCAGCGGTCCTGGAAATGCTGGCGGCGCGGCACCGGATGGCGGATGTCGTGCCACAGCGCGGCCAGCGGCTCGCGGGCGCCCCGCGGCGTCGGGCCGTGCGAGGGGCCGCGCGCCAACGCGGCGAGCGCGGAACCCTTGAGCTGCTCCTGCAGGTCGATCACCGCGACGTAGCGCTCGCGCCTCAACTCGGCGCGGAATGCCGCGAATTCCCGCCAGGCCGCGGGGCTCAGGAGCTCGCGCCGCCAGCGGCGCAGCGCGACCGGAATGGTGTTCCTCACGCCCGGATGCAGCGCAACCAGCGGTGCGAAGGCCTCCTCGGCCACCCAGTCGATCGCGAGCTCGGGGCGGTGCGCGTTGGCGTCGGCGACCACGGCCAGCGCGTGGACCACGTCACCGAGCGACGAGGGGCGGATGACGAGGATCGCCGGCCGGCGCGGCGCGGCGCGGCGCGCGCCGTGGTCTTCGCCCGAGCAACGGTCGACTGCGTTCACCGGGTTGCGTTCGTGCCGCGCCCGCCGGGGTGTGCCCGCGCCGCGGTCGCGCGCACCCGGCGGGTGCTGCAACGCGCTGCGCCGGCGGGCGGGCGCTGCGGCACGGGAAAACCCGTAGAATGCGCGCTGTTCAACCGCGCGCGGAGCCTCGGGCTCCGCGAAGTCCGGGCGCATGTCCGCACCGCTCCCCATCAGCCTCTGTGTGATCACACGCGACGCCGCGGGTGAGCTCGACGCCTGCCTCGCTTCTGCCGCGTTCGTCGACGACGTCGTGGTCGTCGACTCCGGCAGCGCCGATGATACCGTGGAAATCGCCCGGCGCCGCGGCGCCCGAGTCGTCACCCGGGCCTTTCCGGGCTACGGCGCGCAGAAGAACTTCGCGGTTGCGCAGGCCACGCACGACTGGGTGCTCTGCCTCGACGCCGACGAGCGGCTGTCGCCCGAGCTCGCGCGTTCGATCAGCGACGCGATGGCGGGCACGCGGGATGCCGCCGGCTACCGGCTGGCGCGCCGCAACCGCTTCCTCGGGCGCTGGCTGCGGCACGGCGAGGGCTACCCGGACTGGAACCTGCGCCTGTTCGACCGCCGGCGGGCGCGCTGGACCGAGGACCCGGTGCACGAGCACGTCGTCGCCACCGGCCGGGTGCTGTCGCTCCCCGGCGACCTCCTGCACGAATCCGCCGAATCGCTGGAAAACTACCTCGCCAAGCAGAACCGGTACACGACGCTGCAGGCGGCGGCGATGCACGCGCGCGGCGCGCGCGCGGGCGCGGCGCGCATCGTGCTGTCGCCGCTGGTGCGCTTCGTCCGGTTCTATCTCTTTCGCCTCGGATTCCTCGACGGCGTCGCGGGCTTCGTGCACATCGCGATCGGCTGCTTCAACACCATGATGAAGTTCGCGAAGCTGCGTGCGCTCACCGCGGCAGCGGGGAGGAAGTGAACGTGCGCGTGCTGGTCACCGGGGTCGCGGGATTCATCGGCATGCACGTCGCGGCGCGGCTCGCCGACGACGGCGTGCCGGTGCTCGGCGTCGACAACTTCGACCCCTATTACGACGTGACGCTGAAAGAGGCGCGGCTTGCTCGCCTTGCGGGGCGCGCGGGTTTCGACTTCCGCTGCGTGGACCTCGCGGACGAAGCCGGCGCGGCGCAGGCCTTCCACGGCGGCGGCATCACGCACGTGGTGCATCTGGCGGCGCAGCCCGGCGTGCGCTATTCCCTGGTGAACCCGGGCGCCTACCTGCGCAACAACCTCACCGCGTTCGGCCACGTGCTCGAGGGTTGCCGCCACGGCGGTATCGCGCACCTCGTCTACGCGTCGAGCTCGAGCGTCTACGGCGCGAACCACACGCTGCCATTCTCCGAGGACCAGAACGTCGATCACCCCGTCAGCCTCTACGCCGCGACCAAGAAGGCCGACGAACTGATGGCGCACAGCTACAGCCACGTGTACGGATTGCCCACGACCGGGTTGCGGTTCTTCACCGTCTACGGCCCCTGGGGACGGCCGGACATGGCGCCGATGCTGTTCACTCGGGCGATCCTCGCCGGCGAGCCCATCAAGGTGTTCAACCACGGCCGGATGCGGCGCGATTTCACCTACGTCGACGACATCGTCGAGGGCGTCGTCCAGGTTCTCCGGCGGCCGCCGGCGACGGCGGCACCGCCGTACGCGGTCTGCAACATCGGCAACCACGAGGCGGTCGAGCTCGAGGCGTTCATCGCCACGCTCGAGAGGCTGCTTGGCCGGCCGGCCATGAAGGTCTACCTGCCGATGCAGGACGGCGACGTGCCCGCGACCTACGCGTCGATCGACCGGCTGCGCGCGCTGACGGGGTTCGCGCCGCATACGCCGCTCGCCGCGGGCCTCGCCCGGTTCGTCGACTGGTATCGCGCGTACTACGGCTGACGCCGGTCCGGCCGCCCGCGGGCCGGATGCTAGAATCCGCCACTCTTGTCCTGCCCTGCGCTTTCGCCCGCCCGCGCGTCCCGCATGAATCCCATGGTCAACCCCTTCCGGAAGCGCCGATGATTCTCGTCACCGGAGGGGCCGGTTTTGGCTCCGGCATCACGTGCTGCGCACGTGAGCCTTCACCCAAACCGTCCCCGAGACAACCATGATTCTCGTCACTGGCGGGGCCGGTTTTATCGGGGCGAACTTCGTCCACGACTGGCTCGCCGCGGTCGACGAAGCCGTCGTCAACCTCGACAAGCTCACCTACGCCGGCAACCTCGGCAATCTGGAGGGGCTCGAGCGCGACGCGCGCCACGTCTTCGTCCGCGGCGACATCGGCGACCGCGCGCAGATCGAGGCGCTGCTCGCGCAGCACCGGCCGCGGGCGATCGTCAACTTCGCGGCCGAGAGCCACGTCGACCGCTCGATCCACGGCCCGGCGGCGTTCATCGAGACCAATCTCGTCGGGACCTTCACGCTGCTCGACGCGACACGCGCCTGGTGGTCGCAGTTGCCGCCGCGCGAGCGCGCGGCGTTCCGCTTCCTGCACGTGTCGACCGACGAAGTCTACGGTTCGCTCGGTCCCGGCGACCCGGCGTTCAGCGAGACCACGCCGTACGCGCCCAACAGCCCGTATTCGGCGTCGAAGGCGGGTTCGGATCACCTGGTGCGCGCCTACCACCACACCTACGGGCTGCCGGTGCTCACGACCAACTGCTCGAACAATTACGGGCCGCGCCAGTTCCCGGAGAAACTGATACCGCTGATGATCGTCAACGCGCTCGCCGGCAAGCCGCTGCCCGTGTACGGCGACGGCCAGAACGTGCGCGACTGGCTCTACGTCGGCGATCACTGCGCGGCGATCCGCACGGTGCTGGCCGGGGGGCGCTCCGGCGAGACGTACAACGTCGGCGGCAACGCCGAGATGAGGAATCTCGACGTCGTGCGCACGCTGTGCGCGATTCTCGGCGAGCTCGTTCCGGGGCGCGACTACGCGTCGCTCGTCACCTTCGTCGAGGACCGCCCCGGCCACGACCGGCGCTACGCGATCGACGCCCGCAAGATCCGGCGCGAGCTCGGCTGGTCGCCGGCCGAGACCTTCGCGACGGGGATGCGCCACACCGTCCGCTGGTATCTCGACAACGCCCGGTGGCTCGAGGCGGTCA
The DNA here is from genome assembly GCA_963713275.1 of uncultured beta proteobacterium. Taxonomy (GTDB): domain Bacteria; phylum Pseudomonadota; class Gammaproteobacteria; order Burkholderiales; family Casimicrobiaceae; genus CAIWHR01. Next base: position 18,786 of record CAVQLG010000022.1, on the reverse strand, counting down.
CCAGCGGCGAGTACCAGAAGTGGATCTCGCAGAACTACGGGGCCGCGTGATGGCGCGCAAGGGCATCATCCTCGCCGGCGGATCCGGCACCCGGCTGCACCCGGTCACGCAGGTGGTGTCGAAGCAGCTGCTGCCGGTCTACGACAAGCCGATGATCTACTATCCGCTGTCGACGCTGATGCTGGCGGGCATCCGCGACATCCTGCTCATCTCGACCCCCGAGGACACGCCGCGCTTCGCGCAGCTCCTGGGCGACGGCAGTCGCTGGGGCCTCGCGCTGCGCTACGCCGTGCAGCCCTCGCCGGACGGCCTCGCGCAGGCGTTCGTGATCGGCCGCGAGTTCGTCGGCGGCGACCGCTCGGCATTGATCCTCGGCGACAACATCTTCTACGGGCACGACCTCTCGGAGCAGCTGCAGCGGGCGAACGCGACGACCCGCGGGGCGACGGTGTTCGCGTACGCGGTGGCGGATCCCGAGCGCTACGGCGTCGCCGAGCTCGACGCCGGCGGCAAGGTGCTCTCGCTCGAGGAGAAGCCGCAGCGCCCGAAGTCGCGCTACGCCGTGACCGGGCTGTACTTCTACGACAACCGCGTGCTCGACGTCGCCGCCGCGCTGCGGCCGTCGCCGCGGGGCGAGCTCGAGATCACCGACGTGAACAAGGCGTACCTCGCCTGGGGCGAGCTCTCGTGCGAAGTGATGGGTCGCGGCATGGCCTGGCTCGACACCGGCACGCACGAGTCGCTGCTCGAGGCGTCGCAGTACATCGAGACGATCGAGCGCCGGCAGGGGTTGAAGATCGCGTGTCCCGAGGAGATCGCCTTCCGGCTCGGGTGGATCGGGGCGGCCGACCTCGAGCGCCTCGGGCAGGCGATGGCCAGGAACGCCTACGGCCGCTACCTGCTCGCGCTGCTGCGCGAGCCGCCGCTGCGATGACGGTCACGCCGACGGCGATTCCCGACGTCAAGCTCGTCCTGCCGCGCGTGTTCGGCGACGAGCGGGGGTTCTTCTTCGAGAGCTGGAATGCCCGCACGCTGGCCGCGGCCGGGATCGACGCCGCCTTCGTTCAGGACAACCACTCGCGCTCGCGCCGGGGCGTGCTGCGCGGGCTTCACTACCAGATCGAGCGCGCGCAGGGCAAGCTCGTTCGCGTGGTGATCGGCGAGGTCTACGACGTCGCCGTCGACCTGCGCCGCTCGTCCCCGACCTTCGGGCGGCACGTGGGCGTCATCCTGTCGTCGACCAACCAGCGGATGCTCTGGGTCCCGCCCGGGTTCGCGCACGGCTTCGTGGTTCTCTCCGAGACCGCCGACTTCCTGTACAAGACGACCGACTACTGGTTCGCCGAACACGAGCGCACGCTGTTGTGGAACGACGCGGCGCTGGGCATCGACTGGCCGCTCGACGCGCCGCCGCTGCTCGCTGCGAAGGATGCCGCGGGCCTGCCGCTGTCACTGGCGGACACCTACCCGTGAGCGCCCGGTGAGCCCGTCGACCCGGATTCCGAAGATCCTCGTGACCGGCGCGCTCGGGCAGCTCGGCTACGAGCTCGCGCGCTGGCTCGCGCCCTGCGGCGACGTCGTGGGTGTCGATCGCGAGGAGATCGACTTGGCCGACCCCGACGCGCTCGTCCGCGGCGTGCGCGCGATCGCGCCGCAGCTGATCGTCAACGCGGCCGCGTACACGGCGGTCGACCGCGCCGAGACCGAGCCCGCGCGGGCGCGCGCGATCAATGCGCGGGCGCCCGCGATCCTGGCCGAGGAAGCGAAGCGCGGCGGCGCGGTGCTGATCCACTACTCGACCGACTACGTGTTCGACGGCAACAGCGACCGGCCGTACGTCGAGGACGACCCGGTGGGGCCGCTCAACGTGTACGGCGTGACCAAGCTCGAGGGCGAGCGGGCGATCGCCGCCGCCGACGCGGCCGCGCTCGTCCTTCGCACGAGCTGGGTGTATGGGCTGCGGGGCAGCAATTTCCTGCTGACGATGCGCCGCCTCTCGACCGAGCGCCAGGAGCTGTCCGTCGTCGCCGACCAGACGGGCACGCCGAACTGGTGTCGTGTGCTCGCCCGCGCAACGGCGCGCATCGTCGGCGAAGGGCTGCCGAGGCTGGCCGCGCGCCGCGGCCTCTACCACCTGAGCTCGACCGGAAGCACGACGTGGTTCGACTTCGCGCGGGCGATCCTCGGCGAAACCGCGGCGGTGCGCGTGCTGCCGATCGCGACCGCCGATTACCCGACTCCGGCGCGCCGGCCGCGTTACGGCGTGCTCGACACCCGGCGCTTCGAGGCGACCTTCGGCTTCGCGCTTCCGACGTGGCGTGCCGCGCTGCAGCGCTGCCTTGCGAGCCCCGCCGAGCCGTCGCCGAACGGAGACAGTGCCACGGCCGAATGGTGACCGCTTCCCCTGTCGGCGGAACCATTCCCTCGCGCGTTGATCCCACATCTCGCCTGGGGGCCGGCGTCGTGCCGGTCCCGGGGTCGTCGCAGGGAGCGCTTCATGCGCAGTTCGTTCGTCGTTTCTGCCGTCGTTCATGGCTTCGTTCTGACCCTGGGGCTCGCGGTCGGTCCGCTGCCCGCCGCGATGGCGGCCGGCGCCGGCGAGATCGTCGCCGTGCCGCCGGCGCGTTTCGCGCCGGCGGCGGGCGCCGCCCTGGCCGCGCCCGCGCAACCGCTGCTCTCCGCCGACGCGCCGCGCCATCCGATCGTGCTGCCGCCGCCGAGCCGCGCCGAGCGCGCGGCGCTGAAAGCCGCGAACGCGGCGCGGTCGACCAAGGGTACGCGGTCGGCAGCGCGCACCGGCAAGGGGCAGCCGCTGGCAATCGGTTTCGGACGCTCCGTCCCGGCGGCGTCGCGCCAGATCGAGGGCGCCGCGTTGCGCTGGGTCGAGCTTCCCGACGGCGGTTTCGCGGCCCGCGTCGAAGTGTCCTCCGCCGGGGCCGCAGCGCTGCGCCTGGGGCTACTCACCGGCGCAACCAATCCCGACGTCACCGTTCGGTTCATCGGCTCGGCGGCGAACGCGAAGGCGTTCGGGCCCTATCCCGGCAACGCGCTCGCCGAGGCGGCGCAGCGGAACGGGGCGTTCTGGTCCCCCGTGCTGGAGGGCGACCGGGCGACGATCGAGGTCTATCGGCCGGCCGATGTCCCCGCAGCGGCGCTGCGGTTCACGCTGGCGCGCGTGTCGCACCTGGCCGTGGCGGGCGAGGGGCTGCGCAGGATCTCCCCGAAGGATGCGGCGGACATCGGCATGTCGCAGCCGTGCGAGATCGACGTCGCCTGCGTGACGCCGTCCTCCGCGGCGCTGCGCGAGGCGGCCGACGCCGTCGCTAAGATGGTCTTCACGGCTGCGGACGGAGGCACCTCCGTGTGCACCGGGACGCTGCTCGAGCGATTCGCTGGCGACGAACACGCCGTACTTCTTCAGCGCGGCGCATTGCATCGACTCGGCGATCGCGGCGACGACGCTCAACACCTACTGGTTCTTCGACGCGATCGCCTGCGGCGACACCCAGGTCCCGCCCTACGTGCTGCTGACCGGCGGGGCGATGCTGCTCGGCCGCAGCGACGACTGGGACTGGGCGCTGGTGCGGCTCAACGAGCCGCCGCCGGTCGGCGCGTCGTTCTCGGGTTGGCGGGCGGAGCCGGTGCCCGCTTTCGCGGTCGGCACCGGGATTCACCATCCCAACGGCGACCTCAAGAAATGGTCGCAGGGCACGACCCAGGGCTACCGAGTATCTCGACGACGGCACCGGCGCTTCGCTTCGTCCAGATGCGCTGGGACCAGGGCGTGACCGAGGACGGTTCCAGCGGCGCGGGGCTGTTCACGTTCTTTGCGCCCGGCGGGTATTACGAGCTGCGCGGCGGCTTGTTCGGCGGCGATTCGTCGTGCAGCACTCCGGGCGCGCCCGACTACTACTCCCGCCTCGACCAGGCGCTGCCGTACCTGCGCCAGTACCTGACGCCCAACGCCGCGAGCCCCGGGGGCGTGGTTCCGGTCGTCGAGTTCTACAACGCGGGACTCGGCCACTACTTCATCTCGACCAACCCGGTGGAGATCAACGATCTCGACACCGGCGTGCACCGCGGCTGGGAGCGCACCGGATTGCGCTTCCTCGCCTACTCGGATCCGGCGTTGGCGCCCGCCGGGACGATGCCGGTGTGCCGTTTCTACATGCGCCCCGAGGTCGGCGATTCGCACTTCTATTCGGCGAGCCCGCAGGAGTGCGCCGAGACAGCGGCGCGGTTCGGAGACTCGTGGATCTACGAGAGTCCGAACGTGTTCTACATCCAGCTGCCGGATGCGCGGACCGGCGCCTGCGCGGCCGGCACCCGGCCGGTGTGGCGCTTCCTCAACACCTACAACACCAATCACCGCTACACGGCCGAGGTGCTGGTCCGCGATTACCTGCGGCTGACGCCGGGATGGCTTGCCGAAGGCTACGGTCCCGACGCAAGTCATCATGTGCTCGCCGGAGAGGTAGTCCGGCGTCGGCGTCCGCGGGCGCTTCGGGGCGGCTTCAGCGCAGCCCGGTCGTGTACTCCGCGAGCGCCTTCATCTGGGTGTCGGAGAGCTTGGACGCGATCGCGACCATGATGCGGCCGTTGACGTCCTTGCCCTGCTTGTCCGCGCCGCGCTCCCCGGACTTGAACGCCTTCAGCTGGGCATAGGTGTAGTCGCCGTGTTGGCCGGCGAGCCGCGGGTAGTTCTTCGGAATGCCGGCGCCATTCGGCCCGTGGCAGGCGGAGCACGCAGGGATGCCCGTGGCGGCGTCACCACCGCGGTAGAGCGCCTGGCCGATCTTCACCAGTTCGGGATCCTTGGCGACGAGGTTCTTCGGCTTTTGCCGCGCGTAGTACTCGCCGAGCGCCGTCATGTCGGCGGGGGACAGCGACGCCGACATGCCGAGCATGACCGGATTGGCACGGATTCCGTTCTTGAAGTGCGCCAGCTGCGCGGTGATATACTCCGCGGGCATTCCGGCGAGGCTGGGATTGGCGGGTGAGGGGCTGTTGCCGTCGGCACCGTGGCACGCCGCGCAGACCTGATTGACGATGGTCTGCGCCTTGGCGAGGTCGGGTGTCGTCGGCGTGGCCGTGGCGGCCTGCGCCAGGGCCGAGGTCGCGGGCCACAGGGTAGCGAGGGCGGCGACCAGCAGCGTGCGTTTCATCGGGCGTACTCCTCGAGAGGGGCGGCGACTTTCCGGTACGCTTGGGGAGCCCCGCGTTCTACGGCCAGTGCACCGTGCAGCAAACGCATTATTGTAACGGAACCGCCGCCGGGGACGAAGCCGCCAGCCATCACGCGCCTGCGAGCGCTGCGCGGTAGCTTCTCCCTTTTTCGGGCGGCGCGCGGCAATCGCAGGTGCCGACGAAGCCGAGGCGAGATACGGTGGCGCACCCTCTGCAACAGGCGGTCTTCCTGGTCACCGCCGCGAGCGAGGAACAGCTGCCACCGGCCGGACCGCCGGAGGTGGCGTTCGCCGGGCGCTCCAATGCCGGGAAGTCCAGCGCCATCAACGCCCTCGCCAACCGGACGCGGTTGGCGTTCACCAGCAAGATGCCCGGCCGCACGCAAGCGATCAACCTGTTCCGGCTGCGCAACGGGGCGTTGCTCGCGGACCTGCCGGGCTACGGTTACGCGGCCGTGCCCCGCGAGCTCAAGGCCCATTGGCAGGCGTTCCTCGGGCGGTACCTCGCCACCCGCCGGGCGCTCGTCGGTCTCGTGCTCGTCGTCGACGCGCGCCACGGCCTGGGCGGGCTCGACCGGCAGGTCCTGGACACCTTCCTGCCCAGCGGGCGTCCGGTGCTGGTGCTGGCGACCAAGGTCGACAAGCTGGCGCCTGCGGCCCAGCGGGCGGCAGTGACTGCGATCGCGAGCGACGTCGCGGCCGCGCATCCGGTGCATGCCGAGGCGGTGACGGTCGTCGCGTTCTCCGCGACCCGGCGCATCGGAATCCAAGACGCGGAGTCCCTGCTCGGGACTTGGCTTGGCGTTCCCTCCGAGACCATCGCCGGGCGGGCGACCCGTGACCGGGTGGCGGCGGCGCGCGCCAAAGAAAAGGCCCCGCGATCAAGGGGAGTGTCGCGGGGCCCGAAACGCCGTGCGTAGCGATCGTTCGCACGCAGGGCACCCGCTCAGGGAGGAAAGCGGGAGACGTTGCCGTCCGCAGATTCAGACCGGCGCAGGCCGCAGGAGTTCCGAGAAAGGACGCTCCCGCCCAACGGGTCGGTCGCGATCCGGCATAATGCCGCTGCCGACGCGCTGGCGACCGCCGGGCTGCTGCTGCGTCTGCGCGTCTTGGCGGGCAGGCAGGGCGCCCGCCCCTGCGCGGGATTGCTGGACATGACTCGGCAGCAGCAACGGCTCGGCAGTGGCGGCGACTGACGCACGACTGCGCACCCATGCCCATCGATATTCGGGGGAGTTTCCCCACACGCAGGATGCGGCGGATGCGCCGCGACGACTTTTCCCGCCGGCTGATGCGCGAGCATCGGCTCGCGGCGGAGGACCTCATCTACCCGGTGTTCGTGCTCGACGGCACCCGCCGCGAGGAGCCGGTGGAGTCGATGCCGGGTGTGTCGCGCAAGAGCCTCGACCTCCTGTTTCGGGAGGCGGAGCGCTGCCTGCAGCTGGGCGTGCCGGCGCTGGCGTTGTTTCCGGTCGTTCCCGCGGAGCAGAAGTCACTGGACGCCGCCGAGGCCTGGCGCGTCGACGGCCTGGTTCCGCGCGCGGTGCGCGCGCTCAAGGAGCGCTTTCCGGCGCTTGGCATCATCACTGACGTCGCGCTCGATCCGTACACCCGCCATGGCCAGGACGGCCTGGTCGATGACGGCGGCTACGTGATGAACGACGAAACCGTGGCGGCGCTGGTCAGGCAGGCCCGCTGCCACGCCGAGGCGGGGGTCGATTTCGTCGCTCCGTCCGACATGATGGACGGCCGGATCGGCGCCATCCGCGCGGCGCTCGATCAGGCCGGCATGCAGCGCACGCGCATTCTCGCGTACGCGGCCAAGTACGCATCGTCGTTCTACGGGCCGTTCCGTGACGCGGTGGGGTCGGCGGGCAGCCTGGGCGGCGGCGGCAAGCACACCTACCAGATGGATCCCGCGAATTCCGACGAGGCCCTGTGGGAGGTGGCCCTGGACCTCGAGGAAGGCGCCGACATGGTCATGGTCAAGCCGGGCATGCCTTACCTCGACGTCGTGCGCCGGGTCAAGGAAGCTTTCGGTGCGCCCACGGCCGTCTACCAGGTGTCCGGCGAGTACGCGATGTTGAAGGCGGCGGCGGCCAACGGCTGGCTCGACGAGCGCGCCTGCGTGCTGGAGTCGCTGCTCGCCTTCAAGCGCGCGGGCGCCGACGCGATCCTCAGCTATTTCGCGCTGGCGGCGGCGGGCTGGCTCGCCGCGGGACGCTGAGGATCGCGACGCTCCTGCGCGCGGCAGCGCGATATGCTCGAGGGCCCAGCGGGTCAGCGCTGGAGTCCGAACGCCTGTCCGTCCGGAGCCTCCATCAGCGCCGCGACCGCCGCGACGTCGAGCCGGACCGCGGTTTCCTGGCGCGTTCGATGCCGTCGATCGTTGGGGCTGACGAGCTCCAGCCGGACCGCGTAGTCACCCTCGGCGATGTGCAGCACGGTCATGCCTTCGTTCACCCGCCCGCCGCCGGTCCGGTAGTGCACGCCCCGACCGGCGAGCAGGATCTCCACCGCTTTCGGATCGTCCACTGCGAGTTCGATGCGCACGTCGCTGTGCGCGCCCGCCCAGCCCGCCGCAACGCCGCCCACAAGCAGCGGCGACCACTCGGCGAGGCGCTGCATCCACTTCTGCGCGCACTGCCGCTGCGCGCGCAGCACCCGGCGGTGGGCTTCGCCGCCGAACAACGCCTGGTGTTCCGCCAGCGCAGTCTCGATCTCGTCATTCGACGGGAACGCTGCGGCGTCGCAGAGCATCAGCTGGCGCGCCGCCTTGCGTTTGGCCAAGCCCCAGTCGTTGAGGCCGTGCTCGACGATCAGCCGGGCCGCCACCCGCGCGATCCGGGCGCGGTCCTGCCGGCCGTGATCGGCGCTCCGCGCCCCGGCGGCGTTGCCCCGGCGACGCCCGCCGGTGCGCTCGTCGTCACGCGCGCGCATCGCGAGGGTGGCGCCCCGCCGGGCGGTGGCCGGCGTCGACGCCGCGCCGCCGGCGCAGTGGCGCGGCGGCGCCCCGGAGGCCGCCCGGCGCGCTGCGCGAGGCCGCGCGAGCCGCGCGGGAAGAATACGTAACCGATTGTTTTTTAGTAAACACTTCGACCGCTGTCCACCCCGGATCGAGCGTTCAGAACAGCTGTTCGCGGACGTCGCGCGCTGGTTGCCCGGCGGTGCCAGGCGTGCCCAGGCTGTCCTCGCGGCCGCGCGGCGGGAACTCCGCAAAGAAGTACTCACTGATCGAGCCGGAATCGTCCTGCAGCCCGCTCTCGGAGTTGATCCGGGCCGAGATGATGCCGCTGGGTACGGCGAGCGTCGCCTCCGGCGCGCCCTTCAGCGTCTTCTGCATGTACGCGATCCACATCGGCAGCGCCGCCAGACTGCCTGTCTCGCTCGCCCCCAGCGACTTCGGCTGGTCGTACCCGATCCAGGCGACGGCAGCCACCGCGGCGTTGTAGCCGCAAAACCACGCGTCGACGTTTTCGTTGGTCGTGCCGGTCTTTCCGGCGAGGTCGCGGCGGCCGAGTGACAGCGCGCGCGAGCCCGTGCCGTAGGCGATGACGTCCTTCAGCAGCGAGGTCATGAGAAAGGCGTTGCGCGGGTCGATCGCGCGCTCGGCGTTCTCGCCCGCGACCTGCGGTGCCGCCTCGGACAGCACGGTGCCCCTGCTGTCCACGATCCGGGCGATCAGGAATGGCGGGACCCGGTAGCCGCCGTTGGCGAACACCGCGTAGGCGCTCGCCATCTGCAGCGGTGTCGCGGCGCCGGCGCCGAGGCCCATCGTGAGGTAGGGCGGATGGAGCTTGGGGTCGAAGCCGAAGCGCGCGACGTAGTCCTGGGCGTACTGCGGGCCGATCGCCTGCAGCACGCGGACCGTCACCAGGTTTTTCGATCGCGCCAACGCCGTGCGCAGGCGCATGGGGCCGTCGAACCTGCCGTCGGCATTCTTGGGTTCCCATTCCTCGCCGCCGGCTCTCTCCGCAGGGACGAAGAACGGCGCATCGTTCACGACCGTGGCGGGCGTGAAGCCTTTCTCCAGCGCGGCCGAGTAGATGAACGGCTTGAAGCTCGACCCGGGCTGCCGTTGCGCTTGCGTGACGTGGTTGAACTCGTTGCGCTCGAAGTCGAAGCCACCGACCAGCGACAGGATCGCGCCGTCCCGGGGGCGCAGCGAAACGAACGCGGCCTCGACCTGCGGCAGCTGCGCGATTCGCCCAGCGCCCCTTGTCGTCGCGGGCGAGCCGCACCACGGCCCCGCGCCGCAGCCGTGTGGCCGGACTTGCCTTGTCGCCCAGTGCGCGCCCCGCAAAGCGCAATCCGTCGCCCGAGACCGTGGCTTCCTCGCCGTCCGCGAGGACGGCCTCGACCTCGGTGGCACTCGCGACCAGAACCACGGCCGGCACCAGTCCGTTGCTTTCCGACGCGTCCTGGAAGACCTTCTCCAAGGCCGCCTCGCGGCCGGCTGCGTCGTCGGGGAGGCTGACCATCGCTTCGGGGCCGCGATAGCCGTGCCGACGGTCGTAATCGAGCACTCCTCGACGTAGAGCGGCATGTGCGGCCTCCTGATCGGCCTTGCGGATCGTGGTGTACACCGTCAACCCGCGGGTGTAGGCGTCCTCGCCGTACGTCTCGAACACCACCTGCCGCGCCATCTCGGCGACGAATTCGCCGTGAGTGGGAATTGGCTCGCGCTGGCTTTGCCGGACGACGATTGGCGCGGTTTGTGCTTGCTTGTACTGCACATCTGTCAGAAAACCGAGATCGTGCATCCTGCGCAGAACATACAGCTGCCGGCTCCTGGCCCGCTTGGGGTTGGTGACCGGGTTGAATGCCGAGGGCGCCTTGGGCAGGCCGGCGAGCATGGCCGCCTCCGCCGCGGTGACGTCCTTGAGCGGCTTCCCGAAATAGATCTGGGCCGCCGCGGCGAAGCCGTACGCGCGCTGGCCCAGAAAGATCTGATTGAGATAAAGCTGCAGAATCTCGTCTTTCGACAGGTTTGCCTCGATCTTCCACGCCAGCAGCACTTCCCGCAGCTTGCGCGTGATCGTCTTCTCGCGCGTGAGAAAGAAGTTGCGGGCCACCTGCATGGTGATGGTGCCAGCACCCTGCTGGGTGCCGCTGGTGAGGTTGCTCGCGGCTGCCCGGAAGACGCTGATGTAGTCCACGCCGCCGTGGGAATAGAAGCGCTCGTCTTCGGCGGCCAGGATCGCTTTCTTCAGGATGTCCGGCACCTCGGCGATGCTCACCACTGCGCGCCGCTCCTCGCCGAACTCGCCGAGGAGCTCGCCCTCGGCGGTGACGACGCGCAACGGGATCTTCGGGCGGTAGTCGGTCAGCGTGTCGAGCGTGGGCAGCGTCGGGTAGAGGAGCGCCAGCACGAACGCGCCCAGCAGGCCGCCGACCACGACCAGGCCGATCGCGACGGAGCCGACGTACAGGAGCCAGCGCTTCAGCATAGGTGGATAAAACGTACCGTCCCGGGCAGGAATGTCGCGTAATTATATGCGGCCGCGCAACAGACTCGCTTGACTGGGCAAAACAAATTGACACGCCGCATAGTTGCTGCCAGCCTTTAATGTAAATTATCAGCATTGCGCCGAAGGTTGCCATGCTCGCCGAAAAGTTCGCTCCGATCCTGGAGGTGTTCAAGACCAAGGCCCCGCCGCTGATCGGCGTCGACATCAGCTCGTCGTCGATCAAGCTGGTCGAACTGTCCGAAACCGGCAAGGGTGCCTACCGGCTCGAGCGCTACGCACTCGAGCCGCTGCCGCGCGATGTTGTAGCCGACGGGAACATCGCCAACCTCGACCAGGTCAGCGACGCGCTCAAACGCGGCTGGAAACGACTGGGGTCTCGCTACCGGGGCGTCGCCCTCGCGCTGCCCGCGGCCATGGTGATCACCAAGAAGATCATCGTCCCTTCCGGGCAGAAGGAGGAAGACCTCGAGCTCATGGTCGAGGCGGAGGCGAACCAGTACATCCCGTTCGCGTTGGACGAGGTCAATCTCGATTTCCAGATCCTGGGCCCCGCGCCGAACAACCCGGACGAAGTCGAGGTCCTGATCGCCGCTTCGCGCAAGGAGAAGGTCCAGGACCGGGTAGCGATCGCCGAGGCCGCCGGCCTCCGGCCCAGGGTGATGGACGTTGAGTCCTACGCGAGCCAGGAATCGTTCAAGCTCATCGCCCCGTCGCTTCCGGCCAACGGCCGCGACCAGAACATCGCGCTGCTCGACATCGGTGCGCACGTCACCCATTTCTACGTGCTGCGCAACAACCAGTTCCTCTTCTCGCGCGACCAGGCGTTCGGCGGCAATCAGCTGACCCACGACATCCAGCGTGCCTTCAACCTCTCGCCCGAAGAGGCCGAGTCGGCCAAGCGCAACCGCGGTCTGCCCGAGAACTATGACGCAGACGTCCTCCAGCCGTTCATGGAGACCCTGGCGCTGGAGGTCACGCGCGCGCTGCAGTTCTTCTTTACCTCGACCTCCTACAGCCAGGTCGACCAGGTGATCCTGGCCGGCGGCTGCGCATTGCTCCCGGGCCTGGACGAGCTCGTCGCCAAGCGCGCCGGCGTGCCGACGCTCGTCGCCAACCCCTTCGCCAGCATGACCGCCTCCGAGCGGATCCGGCCGCGCCAGCTCGCACAGGACGCCCCCCTGCTGCTGGTCGCCTGCGGTCTCGCCCTGCGGAGCTTCGAATGAGCGCCGGCGCCGTGCGCATCAACCTGCTGCCGCACCGCGAGCAGAAGCGGGCGGCGAGGCAGCGCCAGTTCATCTCGCTCGCGATCAGCCTCGGGATCCTGGCGCTCGCAGTGGTCGGCTTCGTGCACATGTACTTCGCCAGCCGCATCGACCACCAGAACGGCCGCAATGCACTGCTCAAGTCCGAGATCGCCAAGCTCGACGAGCAGATCCGGGAGATCGACAAGCTGCGCGAGCAGACGCAGGCGCTGCTGGCGCGCAAGCAGGTCGTCGAGACCCTGCAGACCAATCGCACCGAAGCGGTTCACATGCTCGACCAGCTCGTGCGCCAGTTGCCCGACGGCGTCTACCTGCGATCCGTACGCCAACAGGGCGCGCGCGTCACCCTGGTCGGCTACGCGCAATCCAATGCCCGCGTGTCGACCTTGATGCGCAGCATCGAGACCTCGCCCTGGCTGACGCAGCCCGAGCTGGTCGAGATCAAGTCGGTGCCGGTGCCGGGGGCCCCGGCGCGGGAGGGTGCCCCGCGCATCAGCGAGTTCACGCTCAACCTGCAGGTCAAGCGCGCCGCGGCGCCCGAGGACAAGCCCGTCTCGCCGATGCCCGGCAAGCCGGGCGCGCCCGCCCCGGCGTCGCCGGTTCCCGCACCCTCCAAGGGAGCGAAGGCATGAATCTCGAGGATCTACGCCGGCTGAACCTGCGCGACGCGGGAAACTGGCCGCTGTTGCCGAAGCTCGGCGTGCTCGCGATCCTGTTTCTCGTCATCGTCGCCGCCGGCGCCTACTTCGACTGGAAGGAGCAGTACGAGGCGCTGGACAAGGTGATGGCCGAGGAGACGAAGCTGCGCGAGCAGTACGTGGAGAAGAAGAACAAGGCGATCAACTACGACCTGTACCGGCAGCAGCTCGCGGAGATCGAGTTCTCGTTCGGAGCGCTGGTGAAGCAGCTGCCGAACAAGTCGGAAATGGACGCCCTGCTCACCGACATCAACCAGGCCGGGCTCGGCCGCGGCCTTGCTTTCGAGCTCTTCAAGCCCGCGGCGCAAGAGCGGATGGCCGAGTTCTACGCCGAGCTTCCGATCAGCATCAAGATCACCGGCAACTATCACGACATGGGCGCATTCGCGAGCGACGTTGCCCAGCTTCCGCGCATCGTCACGCTGAACGACGTCGCGATCGTCAACGACAAGGGCGTGCTCACGCTGGACGCGATCGCGAAGACGTTTCGCTACCTCGACGACGAGGAGGTGGCCAAGCAGCGCCGCCTCGCGAAGGAAGCGAAGGAGAAAGGCAAGAAATGAGAACCCGGCTGGCGCTGGCGGTAAGCGCGGGCCTCGCGCTCGCGGGTTGCGGTGGGGACAGCCACCAGGATCTGCGCGCCTGGATGGCCGAGCAGGGCAAGGCCGCCAAGGTGCGCCTCGAACCCCTGCCGCAGGTCGTGCCCTACCAGCCTTTCACGTACAACGCCTTCGATCTTCCCGACCCGTTCAAGCCGCGCAAGATCGAGCCGTCGAAGAGCGCGAGCAAGCTCGCCCCGGATCTCAACCGGCGCAAGGAGGCCCTCGAAGCCTACCCGCTCGAGTCGCTCAGCATGGTCGGCACGCTGCAGAAGGACAAGTCGATGTACGCGCTCGTGCGCACGCCGGACAGGGAGCTCTACCAGGTGCGCACCGGCAACCACATGGGGCAGAACTACGGGGTCGTCATCGGCATCGCCGATGGTGAGGTGCGGCTCAGGGAACTGGTGCAGGACAGCGCGGGCGACTGGACCGAGCGGTCGAGTGCACTGCAGCTCATCCAGGCCGATACGAAGAAATAGGAGCAAAGAACAATGAGCGCGTTCGTTTGGCTTGACAACTTCGCGACCCGCGCACGCTGGGGCCGGGGAGCGTGGGCCACGCTCGTCGCGCTGTTGGCGACGCTGGCGTCCGGCGTCGTGTTCGGGCAGGCGGCCAACTCGATCGACGCGATCTCGGTTGCGAAGGGCACTTCGGGCAATACGATTCTCAGGTTCACGCTCAAGTCGCCGCCGGCGAACCCGCCCGCCGGTTTCGCCATCGCAAGCCCGGCGCGCATCGCGCTCGACTTCCTCGACACCGGCAATGGGCTCGGCGTGAACCAGCGCGTGATCGACGACCCGGCGCTGCGCAGCCTCAACGTGATCCAGGCCGGGAGCCGAACGCGGGTCGTGCTGAACCTCAACCGGCCGCAGACGTTCGCGACCCAGGTCGACGGCAGCTCGGTGGTGGTCACCCTGTTCGATCAGAGCGAGCAACTCGACGCCAAGGCGCAGACGGTGCAGCGCTTCGCCGAGGCCCGGCCGGGGGACGTGCGGCACACGCTGCGCGACATCGACTTCCGGCGCGGCAAGAACGGCGAAGGACGCATCGTCGTCGACCTGTCCGACAATGCCACGGGCATCGACATCCGGCAGCAGGGCAAGCTCCTGATCGTCGATTTCCTGCGCACCAACCTGCCGCGCAATCTCGAACGCCGGCTCGACGTGCAGGACTTCGGTACGCCGGTCATGACGGTCGACGCCGTCAACCAGGGCGGCAACGCGCGGATGATCATCGAGCCGAAGGGCCTCTGGGAGCACTCGGCGTACCAGACCGACAACCGCTTCATCATCGAGGTCAAGCCGATCCAGGAAGATCCCAACCGGCTGACGCAGGGCACGCGCCAGGGCTACAAGGGCGAGCGGCTGTCGCTCAATTTCCAGAACGTCGAGGTGCGCGCCGTGCTGCAGGTGATCGCGGACTTCACCGGGCTCAACATCATCACCAGCGACACGGTCCAGGGCAGCCTCACGCTGCGCCTCAAGGACATCCCCTGGGACCAGGCGCTCGACATCATCATGCAGACCAAGGGCCTGGACATGCGCAAGAACGGCAACGTCGTCATGATCGCGCCGCGCGAGGAACTGGCCCTCAAGGAGAAGCAGCAGCTCGAAGCACAGATCCAGATCGGCGACCTCGAGCCGCTGGTGTCGGAGTCGTTCCAGCTCAACTACATCAAGGCGCAGGACCTGCTGAACCTCATCAGCACCAATGCGCAGCAGCAGTTCGGCGCTGGCGCCGGTCAGACGGCGACCACCGGCGGTCAGGGTTCGTTCATCTCCAAGCGCGGGGTCGCGATGGTCGATCCGCGGTCCAACATCCTGTTCGTGCAGGACACGGCGGCTCGGCTGGAGGAGGTTCGCAAGATCATCCGCCAGATCGACACGCCGCCGCGTCAGGTGCTGATCGAGGCGCGCATCGTCGTCGCCGGCGACAAGTTCAGCCGGCAACTCGGCGTCCGCTTCGGGGCGCAGACCGGGTTCACGATCAACAACAAGTACTCGGGCGGCGTCGGCGGCTCGCTCAACACCCAGCCCGTCGTGAAGACCGAGGGCGACCGACTGATCCGCGAGACGCGCACGCAGACGCCGTTCGAGCTGGCCTCGGGCCTCGCGTCGGCGGGGTACTCGGACTCGCCGCAGCTCAACATCAACCTCCCGGTGGCCAACCCCGCCGGCCAGCTCGCCCTGACCCTGATCAACCTCGGCAGCGGCAACCTGATCAACCTCGAGCTCACCGCGCTCGAGTCCGATGGCCGCGGCAAGGTCGTGTCGAGCCCGCGCGTAGTCACCGCCGACAACAAGAAGGCGCGCATCGAGCAGGGCACCGAGATCCCGTACGTCACGCCGGGCTCGGCCAACTCCCCGGCGACCGTCGCGTTCAAGAAGGCCGTGCTGGTCCTGGACGTCGTGCCGCAGATCACGCCTGACAACCGCATCATCATGAACGTCGAGATCCGCAAGGATTCGGTGGGCCAGTTCGTCCCGGTCCAGGGCGGCGGGTTCGTGCCGTCGATCGACACCAAGAACGTGGTGTCGCAGATCGCCGTCAACAACGGCGACACCGCCGTGATCGGCGGCATCTACGAGGAGACGATCAACGACGACGTGACCAAGGTGCCCTTCCTCGGCGACCTTCCGGTCGTCGGTTGGGCGTTCCGGCTGCAGGGTCGCACGACCGAGAAGACCGAGCTCCTGATCTTCCTCACGCCGCGCGTAGTCAAGGACTCGATCAGCGCGATGAAGTGACGCTGGCGGCTCGCCGCGTGCGGCGCGCGCGGCGGCGCCGCGGATGCGGTAGAGACGATTTCGAATACAATGCCCCGGTGCAGCTGCATCGGGGCAATCTGTTTCTGGTGGGTCTTCCGGGGGCGGGAAAGACGACCCTCGGGCGGCAGCTCGCCCGCCGCCTCGGCAAGGCTTTCGTCGACGCCGACATCGAGCTCGAGCAGCGCCTGGGCGTGTCGATCCCGACGATCTTCGAGATCGAGGGCGAGGCGTGCTTTCGCGACCGCGAACAGGCGGTGCTGGCCGACCTCGCGGCGCGCACCGGCATCGTGCTGGCCACGGGTGGCGGCGTCGTGCTGCGTGAGGTCAATCGCGAGCAGCTCAAGGCCAACGGCACCGTCTTGTACCTGCACGCTGAGCCGCCCACGCTTTGGGAGCGGACCCGCCGCAGCCGGCACCGGCCGCTGCTCAACAACACGACGGACCAGTTGGGGCGCCTGGTCGAGCTCTACGCCGCGCGCGACGCGCTCTACCGCGCGGTCGCTGACATCGTCGTCGAATCGGAGCGCGAGGCGATCGCGCGCTTCGCGCAAAGCCTCGACCCCGGCGTGCCGGTGGTCCACCCGTCATGACCACGCTCCACGTCGCGCTCGGTGAGCGCAGCTATCCGATCGACATCGGCAGCGGCCTCATCGACCGGGCCGCAGAGCTGCTGGCGCCCCGGCTCGCCGCGCGCCGCGCGGTCGTGGTGTCGAATCCCGTCGTCGCGCGGCTGTGGCTCGCACCGCTGCGGGCGAGCCTCGCCCGCGCGGGGCTGGACGTGAAGGTGCTGCTGATCCCGGACGGGGAGGCACACAAGAACTGGGATACGCTGCACGACCTGCTGACGCGGCTGCTGGAAATGCAGGCCGAGCGCTCGACGACGCTCATCGCGCTGGGCGGCGGCGTGGTCGGCGACGTCGCCGGCTTCGCCGCGGCGATCTACCAGCGCGGGATGCCCTACGTGCAGATCCCGACGACGCTGCTCGCGCAGGTCGACTCGTCCGTCGGCGGCAAGACCGCGGTCAACCATCCGCTGGGCAAGAACATGATCGGCGCATTCCATCAGCCCGAGGCGGTGCTGATCGACATCGACTGCCTGCGCACGTTGCCGGCACGCGAGCTCTCGGCCGGCCTCGCCGAGGTGATCAAGTACGGAGCGATCCGCGACGCGGCGTTCTTCGGCTGGCTGGAGGGCAATCTCGACGCGTTGCTCGCGCGCGAGCCCTTCGCGCTGGAGCACGCGATCGGCGCGAGCTGCCGGATCAAGGCGCAGATCGTCGCCGCCGACGAGCGCGAGTCCGGGGAGCGGGCGCTGCTCAACTTCGGACACACCTTTGGCCACGCGATCGAGGCGGCGCAGGGCTACGGCAACTGGCTGC
Organism: uncultured beta proteobacterium; assembly: GCA_963713275.1. Lineage (GTDB taxonomy): Bacteria > Pseudomonadota > Gammaproteobacteria > Burkholderiales > Casimicrobiaceae > CAIWHR01. The sequence continues at coordinate 1,420 of CAVQLG010000022.1, read as the reverse complement.
ACGGCGAGGCCGTGGCCGCCGGCATGGCCATCGCGGCGCGGCTGTCGCAGCGGCGCGGTGCGCTGCCCGCGGGCGACGCCGACCGGCTGGTCGAGCTCGTCCGGCGCTCGGGGCTGCCGGTCGCGGCGCCTTCGCTGCCGTTCGCGCGCTGGATGGCGCTGATGGCGCAGGACAAGAAGGTCGCCGAGGGCGCGATCCGGTTCATCCTGCTCGAAGCGCTGGGTCGGGCGGTGATCGCCGGCGACGTGGCGAAGGACGACCTCGCAGCGGTTCTGTCCTGACGCACCGCCCCGGCAACGCGTGCGGGAAACGACGACGGCGCCTTGCGGGCGCCGTCGTCGTGTCGTGCCGTGGAAACGCGTCAGTTGCAGTTGATGATCGCGCTCGTGGTCTTCTGCGGCAGGCTGGAGTCGACGACGACCACCGTGGTCGAACCGGGGACGCTGAGCCCGCTCACCCGCACGGTGTTTCCGGAAGCGGGGACCGGCTGCGGGGTGACCGTCGCGCCGGGCGTGCTGGTGCTGACGCTGTACGGCGCCGTGCCGCCGGTGATGACGAACTGGAACTCCTGCGTGGCCACGCAACCGGTCGCCGCCACGTTGTTCGGCTGGATCGCGAGATCGGCCACCGGGATCACCGGACGCTCCTCCTCGCCGGGCAGGTTTTCGAGCAACGCGGTGGTCTGCTTCCCGGCGGCGTCGAGGATCGTGAACGTGAGCGGGTTCACGCAGGTGCCGTTGGTGACGGCGCTGAAGCGGTCCCCGCTTGCGGTGACGGAGGTCGGCGACAGGCTGACGGCGCTGGGGAAGGTCGACGACACGCGGTAGGGCGGGTTGCCGCCGTAGATGTAGTAATCGACCCGGAACCCGGAGCTGCATTCGTTGACGAAGGCGCCCTGGATCGTGGCTTTGGGCGGGATGATGGTGATCGCCGAGGTCGAGGTGTTGTTGACGACGGTGAAATTGCCGGTGACCTGCTGGCCGGTGGTGAGGTCGGTCGCGCGGACCTGCGCGGGCTGGGTCGTGGCATCGACGGTCGCCTGGATGCCGACCCGGGCCACGCCGTTGCCGTCGGTGACGACGGTGAGCGTCTGCACCAGCGGGGTCGCGGGGTTGGTCGACTGGATCGCGAACGGGCCGTAGACGACGTCGAACTTGATCTGGCGGCCGGATAGCGGCGCGCCGGCGACACCTTTGGCCGTCACCGACGCGGTACCGGTGGCTCCCGAGCAGACATTCGCACTGCCGCACTCCGGGCCGCTGGCGGCGACCGTGAGCCCGCTGAACAGCGGTGCCGGACGGACGGTGACGGTGGCCGGGACCGATTGTCCGCCGGAGTCCTGGATGGTGACCGCCAGCGCGACGTCGGCGTCCGTCGGGTTGGCGACGAGGACGACCTGGTCGCCGGGCACGTTGGTGGC
>CAVQLG010000021.1:0-293631 GCA_963713275.1 uncultured beta proteobacterium | reverse complement strand
GATCGACGGGAATGCAATCGACCGGGCAAACCCCTACGCACTGCGGGGTGTCGAAATGCCCGATGCATTCCGTGCACCTGTCGGGATCGATGACGTAGATCTCCGGGCCCTGCGAGATCGCGTCGTTCGGGCACTCGGGCTCGCAGACGTCGCAGTTGATGCATTCGTCGGTGATCATGAGTGCCATCGCGATGCTCCTTTCGGGCGTGAAGGACTCTGGCGCTGCGACGCCACTGCGTTCAACCCGCCCCTTCGCGGACCTTGGCCCTGAGCCGCTCGTAGACCCGCGGGTGGACGAACGGCGAGACGTCGCCGCCGAACTTCGCGATCTCGCGCACGATCGTCGCCGAGATGAACATGTACTGCTCCCCGGGGGTCAGGAACAACGTTTCGACCTCGGGATGGAGGTTGCGGTTCATTCCCGCCATCTGGAACTCGTACTCGAAATCGGACGCCGCGCGCAACCCGCGCAGGATCACCTGCGCGCCCTGCGCGTGAACGAAGTCCATCAGCAGGATCGAGAAAGGCGCCACCTCGACGTTCGCGTACGGCGCCAGAACTTCGCGGGCCATCGTGACCCGATCCTCGGTCGAGAAGAACGGCTGCTTGGACCGGCTGGCGGCCACGCCGACGATCACCTGATCGAACAGCCTGGCCGCACGCCGGGTGAGGTCCTCGTGCCCGCGGGTGAAGGGATCGAAGGTCCCGGGATAGACGACTTTGAGCATCGGCGAAGTCCGAAAGGGGTGATCGGGGATGATGCGACGAACGCAGAGCAGGCCGTGGGGAGTCCGCGAACCCGGAGTGTACACATGAGCGCGGCGCGATTCGGAAGCGGCACCGCGGAAGACGTTCGGCGGCGCGGCCCCTCAGCGTGGCGGCGAAGCGTCCGGCGCGAACAGATGGTAGTGCACCCGCCCCGCCCGGTCGCGGCGCGACAGTCGCAGCCCGGGCGGCGGGTCCAGCCAGCGGCTCGCTTCGGCGAAGATCCGGCCCTCGGGTGCAAGCCGCGCGAGGCACGCGGGAAGCAGCCAGACCCAGGGGTCGTCGTCGAACGGCGGGTCGAGGAAGATCACGTCGAACTGTCGCCGCTCCTCGGCGAGCCGCCACCTCGCGTCTGCGACCGCAGTCTCGACGGAGTCGGCGCCGAGCAGGCGGGCGTTCGCACGCAACGCCTCGACCAGCGCCGGATTCCGGTCGCTCGCCACGACCAGCGCCGCCCCGCGCGAGGCGGCCTCGAGCGACAGCGCACCGCTGCCTGTGTACAGCTCGAGGCAGCGCCGGCCCGACAGCTGTTGGCCCAGCCAGTTGAAGAGGGTCTCGCGCACGCGATCCGGCGTCGGTCGCAGTCCGGGCAGGGCTGGAAAGCGCACGACGCGACCGCGCAAGGCCCCTCCGATGACGCGGACGCGATTGGCGCGGGCAGCGGGCAAGGAACCGAATCGGCGGCGGCGAGATTGGGGGACGCAAGCGAATCAGCGGCTTCGCGCGGCGCCGACGCTGGGAGCGGCGCGCCGTCGCGAGTTAAGATTATAGCTTTGCATCCCCCTGCTACAGGGGCCCCGCGGCAAGCCCACCTACCCACCGTCCGGATGCTCGATCTCTTCAAACGCAAGACCGCCGAGACGCCCGACGCGCCCGCAGCGCTCCCCGGGGAGGTCGCGAACGCTTCCCCTTCGACTCCGGAAGCCGCGAACAAGCCTTCCTGGGCAGAGCGGCTGCGGGCCGGGCTTGCGAAGTCGCGGGAGAGGTTTTCCGAAACGCTTGGCAGCGCGTTCAGCCGCAAGGCGCTCGACGAGGAAACGCTGGAGGACCTTGAGACCGCGCTGCTCACCGCGGATGTCGGGGTGCCCGGCACCGCCCATCTGCTCGACGACCTGCGCCGGCGATGGAAGGCCGCCGGCGGGGAAGGCGACCCCAAGGCCATGCTGAAGGCGGCGCTGGGCGAGCTCCTGGCACCGCTCGAGAAACCGCTCGTCGTCACGGCGGCGCGGCCGTTCGTCATCATGCTTGCAGGCGTCAACGGCGCCGGCAAGACGACGTCGATCGGCAAGCTTGCCAAGCGTTTCCAGGAGCAGGGTTTGTCGGTGCTTCTGGCCGCGGGCGATACCTTTCGCGCGGCGGCGCGCGAGCAGCTCGCGGTCTGGGGAGAGCGCAACAACGTCGCAGTCATTGCGCAGGACGGCGGCGACCCCGGCGCCGTGATGTTCGACGCCATCGCGGCGGCGCGCGCCCGGGGCATCGACGTCGTGCTCGCCGACACCGCGGGTCGTCTGCCGACCCAGCTCAACCTGATGGACGAGATCCGCAAGGTGCGCCGTGTGATCCAGAAGGCCGAGCCGACGGCGCCGCACGAGACCCTGCTCGTCCTCGACGCCAACACGGGCCAGAACGGCCTCGCGCAGGTCAAGGCCTTCGACCAGGCGCTCTCGCTCACCGGCCTCGTGCTGACCAAGCTCGACGGCAGCGCCAAGGGCGGCGTGGTCGCCGCCATCGCCAAACAGCATCCGGTGCCGCTGCGCTTCGTCGGCGTCGGCGAGGGCATCGACGACTTGAGGCCGTTCGTCGTCAGCGAGTTCGTCGACGCGCTGTTCGACTGAAGGCCGGACTGAAAGCCGGTGAGGAATCCGGCGCGAGCGCAAGGGCAGTGCGCGTGAGCGAACGGCGAGACGTAACCCGTCGACCGCCGAGCAGGGGAGAGTGCGACGACGCCGAGCCGCCCGCGCAGCAGAGCCCTCTGCACGCTCCTGACGCGTCGAGGGGCGTGGCGCGGGGTTGACGGGCGGCGTCGGCGGGTCGTCATCGGCGTTGCGCCGTCTCGGGGTTTCGCTCGATCGGTTTCTCTCATAGGATTCGGCAGGGGAGCGGTGGAACACGCCCGATGGCCGCCAGCATCAGCTTCGCGAACGTGAGCAAACGCTATCCGGGCGGCGTGACCGGTGCGCACGCCGCCCTGGACAACGCGAGTTTCGACATCGCTGCCGGGGAGTTCGTCTACCTGACCGGGCATTCGGGTGCCGGCAAGAGCACCGTGTTCCGCCTTCTGGCGGCGGTCGAGCGGCCGACCTCGGGCACCGTGCTCGTCAACGAGCAAGACGTCGGACGTCTTGCCGCGGCGGCCGTGCCTTTTCTGCGCCGCAACCTCGGGCTCGTGCTGCAGGAGCAGCGGCTCCTTTTCGATCGGACGGTGTTCGACAACGTGATGCTGCCGCTTGCCGTCGCCGGCGTGCCGCCGCGCGAGGCGGCCAAGCGCGTCCGCGCCGCGCTCGACCGGGTGGGCCTGCTCGATCGCGAACGGACGAACCCCGTCGCGCTGTCCGGCGGTGAGCAACAGCGCGTCTGCATCGCGCGGGCGGTGGTCAATCGCCCGGTGCTGCTGCTCGGCGACGAGCCGACGGCAAGCCTGGACGCGGATTACGCCAGCGTGATCATCGAGCTCTTCCGCGCCTTTCACGACGTCGGGGTCACCGTGGTGCTGGCGACGCACGACGCGGCACTGATGGCTCGGTATCCGGCCCGGAGCATCGCGCTCGCAAAGGGACGGGTCGTCGGGTGAACGCCTGGCTGCACGCGCACGGCGCGGCGCTGGGGGACGCGCTGGCACGGGCGAGGCGGGCGCCGTTCGCCACCGCCCTCTCGGTTGGCGTGCTGGCGCTCGCGCTCGCGCTGCCATTGGTCGGATTCGTCGTCGCCGCGGGCCTGGCGCGGGTTGCCGCGCAGTTCGACGCGGACCCGCAGATCTCCGTGTTTCTCCTTCCCGAGGCTACGGTGCGCGATCGGCAGGCGCTGGAGAAGACGCTCAGGAGCCGCCCCACGGTCAAGCGGCTGCGCCCCATCACCAAGGAGCAGGCGCTCGCCGAGTTGCAGGCGACGGAGGGCGTGCGGGACCTCCTGGCCGGACTGCCCGGCAATCCGCTGCCGGACACGATCGTGGTCACTCCGGTCGACCCGGGCCACGCCGCCGTCGATGCAATGCAGGCCGAACTTCTCCGCCTTCCGGGCGTGGCATCGGTGCAGGTCGACAGCGCGTGGATCGAACGGCTGGAACAGATCCTCGACACGGTGCGGGTACTGACGCTCGCGCTGGCGGCGATGCTCGGGGTCGCGGTCGTCGCCGTGACCTTCAACACGATTCGCTTGCAAGTGTTGACTCGCGCGGCCGAGCTCGAGGTGGCGGCCCTGTTCGGGGCAACCCGGGCGTGGCTGCGGCGCCCCTTCCTGCATTACGGCGTGCTGCAGGGCATCGCCGCCGGACTGCTGTCCGTCGGCCTCGCGTCGGGATTCGTCGCCATGCTCGTGCGGGGCTTTCCCGGCGGATCGGCCGCGCTGTCGGCGCCCGGCCGGATTGCCAACGTCCCTTGGGAGTTAGCGCTTACTGCGGTTATTGTCTCGGCCAGTCTTGGTTGGCTCGGCGCGTGGTTGTCGGTCTTGGAGCATCTTGGCCCTGGGCGATCGACGCGCAGTTGAGGCGTTGCTTTCGCAGCCGCCGGGCGAAGCATCTTGCCGACGCGCATTATCAGGAACTTCTGGTCCGCTTAGCACTCTCACCGCGCGAGTGCTAGAATGGGCTTGGTGGAGCCGAAAACCGTGCAGTGTCCAGTTTCCGGCGCCAGCCCGACCTGAAGGAGTAATGTTGACCATGACCGGAACCGCCCTCACCTTCCCGACGCCTGCGTCGCTGGGTAGTCTCGATCACTACATCCAGGCGGTGAATCGATTCCCGCTGCTGTCCCCCGAACAGGAGGTCGCGCTCGGGCGGCGCCTGGTTCGCGATAACGACCTGTCCGCCGCGCGCGAACTCGTGCTGTCGCACCTGCGCCTGGTGGTCGCGGTCAGCCGCAACTACCTGGGCTACGGGTTGCCCCAGGCCGACCTGATCCAGGAAGGGAACGTGGGGTTGATGAAGGCGGTGCGCCGCTTCGACCCTGAGCGCGGCGTGCGGCTGGTGTCGTTTGCGCTGCACTGGATCAAGGCCGAAATCCACGAGTACATCCTGCGCAACTGGCGGCTGGTCAAAGTCGCCACGACGAAAGCGCAGCGCAAGCTCTTCTTCAACCTCCGAGGCATGAAGCGTTCGAGCGCCGCCCTCACGCCGTCGGAGGCGCGCGCGATCGCCAAGGACCTGGGGGTCAAGCCCGAGGAAGTCGTCGAGATGGAAACGCGGCTGTCGGGTCGCGACGTCGTGCTCGACCCGCAGCCCGACGAGAACGGCGACGCGATGGGCCCGATCGCCTGGCTCACCGACGCCGAGGACGAGCCCGCGCAGATCCTGGAGCGCCGACAGACGGCGATGCAGCGCAGCCAAGGCCTGTCGACCGCCCTCGCCAAGCTCGACGACCGCAGCCGCCGCATCATCGAAGCGCGCTGGCTGCGGGAGGACGATCCCGCGACGCTGCAGGATCTCGCAGACGAGTACGGCGTGTCGGCCGAGCGCATTCGCCAGCTCGAGGTCAAGGCGATGAAGACGATGCGCTCGCAGCTGGGCGCGGTGGCCTGAAGCGTCGCGGTCGCTGGGCACGAGGCCGCCGGGAGGATTCCGTCGGTCCAGGGGCGGTGCCGCAGTCGCGCCACCGCCCCGGGCAGCGGCGGGCTGCTAGATTTCGACCTGCGTGCCCAACTCCACCACGCGGTTGGTCGGAATTCGGAAGAAGTCCGAAGCCTTGACCGCCATCTTCGCCATCGCGACGAAGAGCGCCTCGCGCCACACCGCCATGCCTTTGCGCCGGGTGGCGATGAGCGTTTCGCGCGAGACGAAGAACGACGTGTCCATCATGTCGAACTGCAGCAGGTCCCGCCCCGGGGTCTCGAGCAGCGCCGGCAGGTCCGGGTCCTCGGTGAATCCGTAGAAAACCTCCAGCTGCCAGAACTGGCAACCCAGGTGTCGGACCCTCTCCCGCTCCTCCTGCGGCACCCGGGGAATGTCGCGCGTGACCACGGTCAGGAACACGACGCGATCGTGCAGCACCTTGTTGTGCTTCAGGTTGTGCAGCAGCGAGTGCGGCACGCGGTCGGGCGACGACGTGAGGAACACCGCGGTTCCGGGTACGCGCGGCGGAGGATGGGTGCCGATGCTGTCGATGAAGAGGTCGACAGGCATCGAATCCTCGGCCAGGCGTTCCATCAGCGCCATCCGGCCCCTCTTCCACGTCGTCAGCAACCCGAACACGACCGCACCGATCAGGAGCGGAAACCAGCCTCCCTCCGGGATCTTGATCAGGTTCGCCGAAAGCAGCGCGCCATCGATCGCAAGCAGCGGCACGACGATCAGCGCGGAGACCACGCGCGACCAATCCCAGACCCGGCGCATCACGACGTAGATCAGCAGGGAGTCGATGAGCATCGCCATCGTCACCGCGATACCGTACGCGGCCGCGAGGTTGTCCGCGCGCCGGAACCCGAGCACCAGCAGCGTGATCGCGACGAAGAGCGTCCAGTTGATGAAGGGAACGTAGATCTGCCCGATCTCGCGCTCCGAAGTGTGCAGGATCTTGAGCCGCGGGCAGTACCCCATCTGGATCGCCTGCCGCGTCAGGGAGAAGGCGCCGCTGATGACGGCCTGCGACGCGATCACCGCCGCCATGGTGGCGAGGACGACCAGCGGCAGCACCATCCATTGCGGCGCCATCAGGTAGAACGGGTTCCTGACGGCGGCGGGATCGGCGAGGAGCAGCGCGCCCTGGCCGAAGTAGTTCAGCACCAGCGCCGGCAGCACGATGAAGAACCAGGCCCGCCGTATCGGACCGACGCCGAAGTGGCCCATGTCGGCGTACAGCGCCTCGGTACCGGTCACCGCGAGCACGACCGCGCCCAGCGAGAAGAATGTCGCCAGCGGGTGCGCCAACATGAAGTGGATGGCGTGCGAGGGCGATAGCGCCGCGAGGATCGCGGGTTCGCGGCCGAGCTGATGGACGCCGAGCACCGCCAGGACCGCGAACCAGGCCAGGCACACCGGCCCGAAGAACGCGCCTACCGACGCGGTGCCGTGGCGCTGGATCAGGAACAGCCCGATCAGTATCCCCAGCGCGAGCGGGACGATGAACGGGTGGAACAGCGGCGAGAGCACCTCGAGCCCCTCGACCGCACCAAGCACCGACACCGCGGGCGTGATCATTCCGTCGCCGTAGAACATCGCCGAGCCGAAGATGCCGAGCCCGACCAGCCACCAGCGGATGCGCGACTGGGCGGGCAGCCCGCGCGAGACGAGCGCCGTGAGCGCGAGGATTCCGCCTTCGCCGCGATTGTCGGCACGCATGATCAGCGTCACGTACTTGAGCGTGACGACGACGATCAGCGCCCAGAACAGCAGCGACAACAAGCCGAAGATGTTGTCGGGGGTCACCGGCAGCCCGTGCTCGCCCGAGAACGCGACGCGCAGCGCGTACAGCGGCGAGGTGCCGATGTCGCCGAAGACCACACCGATGGCGCCGACGACGAGCGGTGCCATGCGCCTGCGGTCTGCCGCATCCGTGGTCATCCGGAACGTCCTGCGCCGCGCGCGGATCAGCCGCCGGCGTCCTCGCCGCGTCGTGCGAAGCGGATGCTGAGCTGCTTGAGCTTGCGGTAGAGGTGCGTGCGCTCGAGCCCCGCCTTCTCCGCGACACGGCTCATGTTGCTCTGCTCGCGGCCGAGCAGCTGCTCGAAGTAGATGCGTTCGAACGCCTCGCGCGCCTCGCGCAGCGGCATCTCGAAGAAGCGCGCGGTGATCTCCGGCGAAACGATCTGCGCGGGCGGCGCGCTCTCGCCCAGGAGGCGCTTGACGTGCTCGGTCGTGATCCCGCCTGCGCCCGGGGTGAGCGCGAGGTTGACCACGATGCTCTGCAGATGGTCGATGTTGCCCGGCCAGTGCGCCTGCGTCAGGGCGGCAAGCGCCGCCGGCTCGATCGTCGACAGCGTGCGTGCCATGGCCTGGTTCGCATTGGCGTGCTGCGAGGCGATGTCGCCCCAGAACCGCTCGATCAGCAACGGGATGTCGTCCCGGCGGACGCGCAGTGGCGGCAGCATGACGGCGCCGACCGACAGCGCGGAAAGCAACGCCGCGTCGAAGCGGCCTTCGCTCGCGAGATTGCCCAGCGTTTCCGCGCTGGTGCAAACGAGCGTTACGTTGGCACGCTCGAGCTTCGGCAGGAGAAAGCCCAGCCCCTTCTGCTCCGCCTTGGTGTACTGCCCGATCTCGATGCAATAGAGGATTCCGTCGTGCGCCTCCTCGAGCACGCCGAGCGGATTGGTGACCAGGCGCGCGCCGCTCGTCAGCGTGACGCAGGGTGCGTCCGGGAGCTGCAGCGCGCGGGCAGCCGTGTCGTGCCCGGTCCCTGGCTCGCCCACAATCAGGATCGGCCGGCGCGCCGCGATGAGCCGCTCGAGCGCGCGCTCGGTATCGCGCACCGCCGCCGCCGAGCCGAGCGCGGCCAGCGACACGTGCCGCGGCTCGCGGGCCATCGCGACCTTGAGCGCGCGTGTGACCGCGCCGAGCAGCTTCTGCAGGCCGATCGGCTTCTCGAGATAGTCGTACGCGCCGATCTTGGTCGCCTCGACGGCGGTCTCGATGGTCCCGTGGCCGGACATCATCACGACCGGCATCGTGAGCAAGCCGGCCGCCGCCCATTCCCGCAACAGCGTCACCCCGTCGGTATCGGGCATCCAGATGTCGAGCAACACCAGCGAGGGCTGCTGGCGGGACCGGTAGGCGCGCGCTTCGGTCGCGTTCTCGGCGAGGCTCACGCGGTAGCCTTCGTCCTGCAGGATCTCGGACAGCAGCTCGCGGATGCCCACTTCGTCGTCGACGATCAATATTTCCTTGGCGGGCGTCATGGAGCCTCTATGCTACGCCCCCGGCGTCGACGCTGCGAAAAATCAGCGTGACCTGGGCGCCGTGCGGCGCCCGGTTCGCGAGCTCGACGCGACCGTGATGCTCCTCGATGATCTTCTTCACGATCGCGAGGCCGAGCCCCGTGCCTTTCGCCTTGGTGGTCACGTAGGGCTCGAAGGCCCGGTGGAGCACGTCGTCGGGAAAGCCCGGCCCCGCATCGGCGAACGTGAGCACGGCGCAATCCGCGCGGGGGGCGAGGGAGATCTCGAAGCGCGGCGCGGCGCTGTCTGCTTGGGCATCGATGGCGTTCTGCAAGAGGTTGTGGAGCACCTGGCGCAGGCGGGTCGGCTCGCCCTGCACGGCCAGCGGTGCGGCGGGGAGCGAAAGCACCACGTGCGGACGCAGATTCTCGTACAGCGCGAGCACGTCCTGCAAGAGGGCACCCAGGTCCACCGGTTGCATCTGGCCCGGCCGCGGCTGGCGCGCGTAGACGGCGAAGTCGTCGACCATGTGCTTCATCGCCGCCACCTGCGCCACGATCGTGCCCGCACCCCGGCGCAGCGTCTCCTGGTCCGCGGGTTCGAGCTTCGGGACGAGCTTCAACTCCAGCCGCTCGGCGGAGAGCTGGATCGGAGTCAGCGGGTTCTTGATTTCGTGCGCGAGACGCCGTGCGACCTCGCCCCACGCTGCGTTGCGCTGCGCCTGCGCGAGGTCGGTGACGTCGTCGAACACCACGACGTAGCCGGCGACCGGCAGGACCGGCAACTGCGAGCCGCGCAGCAGCAGCGTGCGCGTCACGTTTGCCACGAAGATCTCCGCCTGCCGTTGCCACTGCCCGCCGGGGCTCGCGCGAAAGCCCTCGTGCACGAGATCGGCGAACGCACGCAGCGCCGGCAGCGCGCGCGCCCAATCGGTCAGCGCAGCGCCGGCGAGATCCGCGAGCGGCTGCTGCAGGATGACCGCGGCGCTGGCGTTCGCCGTGCGCAGGCACAGCCGGTCATCGAACGCGAGCACGCCCGCCGACAGGTTGCCCAGGATGCTCTCGAGGTAGGCGCGCGTCGTTTCCGTCGCCCGCATCGACTCCTCCGCCTTCACGTGCGCGTCGGCGAGTTGCTGCGTCATCGTGTTGAACGACTCGGTGAGCACGCCGAGCTCGTCGCGCGAGGTGACCGGCTGGCGGCGCGTGAAATCCCCCTGCGCCACGGCGCGCGTCCCTTCCGCGAGCAGGCCGAGCGGCTCGGCGAACCGCTCCGACAATACGACGGCGAGGCCCAGCGCCGAGGTGAGCGCGAGCAACAGCGTCAGCGTCAGCGTCAGCGTGTAGAGTTTCTTCAGCGATTGCCGCGAGAAGGAGATCTCCTGATAGTCGCGCCAGCCGGCCTGGACCTTCTCGGCGTCCTGCGCGAGACTCCGCGGCACCGGCTCGACGACCTGCAGCAGGCGCAGCGGTTCGAGGCGATCGTCGGTGTTCACCGGCACGACCACGCGCAGCAGCAGCGTGCCCTCCGGACCCTGTTCGATCGCCGAAAAGCTCTGCTGCAGCCGGGCGCGGCGCAGGGCCTGCGGCGGCGGCGGCTCCGGCGTGGCCCGGGAGGCGGCGACTCCCGCGACGGCGAGCACGGCACCCGAGGACGTGAACAGCGCCGCCTCGGCGACGCCGCTCTGATCGGCGATGCGGGACAGGCGCGTCGGCAGGCTCGCCGCCCCCTCCTCCGCCAGCGTGATCGCGATCTGGCCTGCCTTGTTGGCGGTCTCTTTCAGCAGGTAGTCGAGCGCGTTGCGCCCGAGGTTGAGCCCGCCTTCGAGGGCCCGGTCGACGCGCACGTCGAACCAGCTCTCGATGCTCTTGCCAAGGAACTGGACCGAGACCGCGTAGACGAGCGCGCCGGGCAGCACGGCGACCAGCGAGAACAACAGCACCAGGCGCAGCGCGAGCCGCGAGCCGAACACGCCGCGCTTGAGGCTGCGCCGAAGCCGCCACATCTGGTAGCCGACGAGCGCCATCAGCAGCACGACCAGCACGGTGTTGAGCAGCAGCAGCAGGTCGTAGCGGTGGGCGAACAGGCTGGTGTTGGCCGAGGCGGTCGCGAGCAGGAACAGCGAGATCGCCGCGAGACAGGCGAAGATCAGCAGCAGCCAGCGGACGGCCCGCGACGGGAACAGTCCGGTCACGGCGTGTAGCTCCAGCGGTACCAGTCGGATTGCAGCGACCACTCGCGCGAGGTGAGCGCGCTCACCTGGAACGGTTTTGGCAGCTGATTCCCGTCCAGCAGCAGGCGCACGGCCGCCTCGTAGCGCACGCCGGGGACGAGCTGATCGCGGCGGGCCACCAGCCGGCCGTTCACCCGCGACAGGAACCGCTGCACTTCCTCCAGCGTATTGAACGTCTGCCGCAGCAAGCCGCTGGATACCTTGTAGTTGCGCGTCAGCGCGTCCCAGGTGACGCGGTACGTGGTGGCGCTGCTGATCGCCTTCTCGTCCAGCCAGTACCAGCGGGGACGCACAAGCTCGAATTCGAGCACGAAATAGAGCGGCAGGCCCTTCTCCAGCGCCTCCTCGAGCGTGGCGTTGATCGTGAGATCGAACTCGGCGGTGAGCGCGTAGCCCTCCTCGTCGGCGCGCAGCTCGGCCGAGCGCAGCAGAATCGTGTCCGCGGCCGCGTTAAGGGCAACGCCCAGCGCGAGCAGGCAAACGGCGAGAGCCGCGAGAACGTGCCGCCGCCGGACGCCGACTGTGCCGCGGCGCGGCGCGAATCTTCGGTCGACCGCTGGGGCAGTGAGAGGCACGGGAAACATGGCGTGGAGAGGAGCGCGCGGGCCGGCCGGCCGGAATTCGCGCGCCGCGGGCGCGCCCGTCGGCTGCGCCTTGGCGCGGCGTAATGTCTGCCTCCGGTCCACGGCGAGCCCGGATCAGCGCTTCACGAACAGGGCGTAGAAAAAGCCATCCTGATTGTGGACCGCGGCGGGCGATGAAGGCAAGAGTTGCCCGCCACGGGCAACGGCTTCGGGCGGAAAGCTGGTGGATTCCCGCAACGCATCCGGATGGCGCGCGAGGAACGCTTCGGCCTGCGTGTCGTTCTCCTCCGCGAAGAGCGAGCAGGTTGCATACAGCATCCGCCCGCCCCGCGCCAGGAGCGGCCAGAGCGCGTCGAGGATGCGCCGTTGCTTGCGGGCGAGCCTTGGCACGTCCTCCTCGCGGCGCAGCCACTTGCCGTCGGGATGGCGGCGCACGACGCCGGACGCGGTGCAGGGCACGTCGGCGACGATGCGGTCGAAGGGCTTGCCGTCGTGCCAGGCGGCGGGACGCGATGCGTCGGCAGCCACGATGCGCACGCGCTCCCCGGCGAGGCGCAGGCGCTGCAGATTGGCCCGCAGCCGCGGCAGCCGCGATTCGTCGCTGTCGATCGCCAGCAGCTCGACGTCGGCGATCTCGAGTAGATGCGTCGTCTTCCCACCGGGCGCCGCGCAGGCGTCGAGAACCCGCATGCCGTCATCGACTTGCAGCAGCGGCGCGGCGAGCTGGGCACCCAGGTCCTGGACCGAGAACGCGCCCTCGGCGTATCCCGGCAACGCCGGCACCGGCCGCGGCGGATCGACGACGACGCCGCAGGGTCCCGCCGGTGTCGCCCCGACGAGCGCGCCGGCAAACCGCGCCAGGAGCTCCTCGCGCGGGCCGGCACGCCGATTGACGCGCAGCGAAAGCGGAGGGCGCTCGTTGCCGGCGTCGAGCAGCGCAGGGCCGATGTCCGGGTACTGGTGCAGGACGCGGCCTATCCACCACGCGGGATACGAATAGCGGGCCACGGCATCCGCCCTGACCTCGGCCCGCAGCGCCTCCCGTTCGCGCAGGTATCGGCGCAGGATGGCGTTGACCATTCCCTTGGCGGCCGGGCGGGCGATATCCGACGCCGCGGCGACCGCCCGGTCCACGATGGCGAACGCCGGCGCGCGGGTGTGCTCGAGCTGGTAGAGCGCGACCGCCAGCAGGGGCCCGAGCCCCGGATCGGAGAAGGGTTTGCTCGCCAGCCGCCGAACCAGCGCGTCGAGTTCCCCCCAGTAGCGCAGCGTCCCGTAGGCCAGTTCCTGGACCAGCGCACGCCGCCGTCCGCCGGTATCGTCCGCCGGTGGCGCGAGCGCCGCCAGCGCCGCCGGCAACGCGCTGCCCTGGATCACCTGCTGGACCGCCAGGGCGGCCAGCCGCTGCGCTTCCTGCATCGAGGACTCCCGTGCTCACGCACGCCGGCTGTTTCTGCGCTCGCGCTGCGACGACCGTGAGACCGGCTGGGCAGGCGCTCAGCCCCCTGGGCGCGTGAAGCGCATGCCGGGCGCGATGCGGCGACCGGCAAGGGCCGCCGCCGCGTTCATCCGGCGCCCGCCTGCCGGTTGCAGCTCGGTCACGCGCAGCGCGCCCTCGCCGCAGGCAACGACGATGCCGCGGGCGTCGGCCGCAATCACGCTGCCCGGCGCCACCGAGCTTCCGCCGCCGGGCTCGGGCGTTGCCTGCCAGATCTTGATCGGCTCTCCAGCGAGCGTCGTCGTTGCACCGGGCTGCGGAGAGAAGGCTCGCACCTGCTGATCGAGCCTCGTGGCCGAGGATTCCCAGCACAGGATCGCTTCGTCGCGTGTGATCTTCGCGGCGTAGGTCGCCTCCTGCGCGCGCTGCGGCGTCGCATCGAGCCGGCCATTGCGCTCGAGCCGCGCGAGCGTGGCGACGATCGCGGCGGCGCCCACCGTCGCGAGTCGGTCGTGCAGCGTGCCGGAGGTGTCGCGCGCGCCGATCGCGACCGGCACGACGTCGAGCGTCGGCCCCGTGTCGAGGCCGGTGTCCATCTGCATGAGGGTGATGCCGGTCTCGCGATCGCCGGCGAGCAGCGCGCGCTGGATCGGCGCCGCCCCGCGCCAGCGCGGGAGGAGCGAGGCGTGAATGTTGATGGCGCCGTGCACCGGCCAGTCGAGGATCGGTTTCGGGAGGATGAGGCCGTACGCCGCCACCACCAGCACGTCGACGGCGACTGCCGTCACCGCCCCCCGCGCTTCCACGATCTTAAGGCTCGCCGGCTGCAGGAGGAGGAGGCCTTCGCTCTGGGCGAGCGCCTTGACCGGCGAGGGCTCCCGTTTCAGTCCGCGGCCGCGCGGCCGGTCCGGCTGGGTGAGCACCACGGGCACCGCGTGCCCGGCGGCGAGAATCGCCCGCAGCGCGGTGGCGGCGAACTCGGGGGTGCCGGCGAAACCGACCCGCATCAACCGGCCAGACGCTGCTTCTTGCGAGCCTTGGCAGCAAGCCGGGCGCGTTTGAGGGGCGACAGGTGGTCGACGAACACCTTTCCCATCAGGTGGTCCATCTCATGCTGGATGCACACCGCCAGCAGACCCTCTGCCTCGAGTTCGAAGGGTTCGCCATGCTCGTCCTGCGCCCGCACCCGCACCCGCGCGGCACGCCGAACGTCGTCGTAGTAGCCGGGCACCGACAGGCAGCCTTCCTCGGTCTCGACCTCGCCTTCGCTCGCCAGGACCTCGGGATTGATGAACACGTGCAGCTCGTCCCTCGTTTCGGACAAATCCATGACGATAATCCGCTTGTGGACATCGACCTGTGTCGCAGCAAGTCCGATCCCCGGCGCCGCGTACATCGTCTCGGCCATGTCTCGGATGAGCTTGACGATCTCGGGGCCGATCGCGGCCACCGGCGCCGCCACCCGGCGCAATCGCGGATCGGGAAACTCGAGAATCGGGAGCAGCACGTTCCTGGCGACCTTGCAAAATTCAGACTCGGGATGCAGAATCCGCTGTAAGCGTCTATTTTGCGGCGGTTTAGGACGTTAGCAAGGCCCGCCCCCTTCGGAAGAGGCTTTATGCGTCAAAAGTCTAGCACACCCAAACGCGTCGCTCTCGCCGCAGCCGCGGCGTGGCTTCTGGTTGCGTCCGCGATCGAGGCCGCCGATATCGAGGTGAAGAGTCCCGTTCCCACGACCTACACCGTGGTCAAGGGGGACACGTTGTGGGGTATCGCCAGCCGGTTCCTCAAGGACCCCTGGCGCTGGCCGGACGTGTGGCGAATGAACCGCGAAGCGATCAAGAACCCGCACCGCATCTATCCGGGCGACGTCATCGCTCTGGATCGCGACGCGTCCGGGCAGTGGCAGTTGAGCGTGCGGCATCCCGTGACCCGGCTCGGGCCGACGGTTCGGATCGAAGCCCTCGACGCGGAGGCGATTCCCAGCATCCCGCCCGGCGACATCGAGGCCTACCTCACGCGGCCGCTCGTCACCGGCCCGGAGGGGCTCGCGAACGCCCCCGAGATCGTCGCCGGCCGGGACGAACGCGTGGTGCGCGGCAGCAGCGACGTCGTCTACGTCCTGGGCCTGGATCCCAAGCAGGGCGACCGCTGGAATATCTACCGTCCCGGGCGCACGCTCACCTCGCTCGACACGGGCGAAGTGCTGGGCTACGAGCAGCGCCACCTCGGCACCGGCAAGGTCGAGCGGTTCGGGGATATCTCCACCTTGCGCATCGTCGGCGCGTCGCAGGAGATACTGCTGGGCGATCGGCTGGTCCCGCTGCCGCCCGAGCAGATCGTCAACTACGCGCCCCACGCCCCGGACCAGCCGATCCTCGGGCGCATCATCGCGAGTGCCCGGGATTCCATCGAATTCGGCCCAGGCTGGATCGTCACGCTGGACAAAGGCGCCCGCGACGGCGTCGACGTCGGCACCGTGCTTGCCATCTACCGCGTGCTTCCGGACGTTGCGGACCCGCGGCCCAGTAAGATCCCCGACGTGATCGTGTATCCGGGGAACGCGACGCTGTTCCTGAAGCCGGACCCCGCCTACCTCAGGCTCCCGGAGGAGCGCTCGGGCCTGCTGTTCGTCTTCCGGGTGTTCGACCGCGTGTCCTACGGCATCATCGTCAACGCCACCGACCCCGTCAACGTCGGCGACGCCGTCCGCAATCCCTGAATCCGGTTGCGCGGGGCGGGCGCGGCGCTCCCGTCGCCGTGCGGGCGGGACGCACGCCATGATCGTCGACTCCCGCGTCGTGGCCTGGGCGACGCTGCAGGCGCTGGCGTTGCCGGCGCGGGCGCTGGTCGAACTGCTGCGCGGGCAAGGCAGCCCGGAAGCGATACTCGCGATGTCCCCCGCCCAGCGGCGGCGCATGGTTCCCGCGGCGGCCGCGGCGCTCGACGCCGGTCCCGAACCTGATCGCCTGGCGGCGTCGCTTGCCTGGCTGGCGCGACCCGAGAGCGACCTCTTGGCCTGGGACGATGCCGATTACCCGCGGGAACTGTTCGAGATCGCGGACCCGCCGCCGGTGCTGTTCTGCCTCGGACGGCGTGAACTCCTCGGCCGGCCCGCGTTCGCGATCGTGGGCAGCCGCAACGCCACGCCGCAGGGCATCGCCGACGCCGAGGCGTTCGCCGCCGCGCTGTCCGCATCCGGACTGACCATCGTCAGCGGACTGGCGGCCGGCATCGACGCCGCCGCGCATCGCGGCGCGCTGCGCGGACCGGGAAGCACGATCGCCGTCACCGGAACCGGCCTCGACCGCGTCTATCCCGCCGCGCATCGCGAACTCGCACGCCTGCTCGCGCGCGATGGACTGCTGCTGTCGGAGTTCACGCCGGGAACGCCGCCGCTCAGACAGAACTTCCCGCGCCGCAACCGCCTCGTCAGCGGCCTCGCCCGCGGGGTGCTGATCGTCGAGGCGACGTTGTCGTCGGGCTCGCTCATCACCGCACGCTTTGCCGCCGAGCAGGGCCGCGAAGTGTTCGCGCTGCCCGGATCGATCCACTCCCCGTTCTCCCGCGGCTGTCACAAGCTGCTGCGCGAAGGCGCCAAGCTCGTCGAGACCGCCCAAGACATCCTCGAAGAACTGCGGCTTCCGGTCGCCGGCCCGGCGCCCGGCACCGCCGCGGCGGCCGCCCCGCCGCCCGCACCCGCCGACGCCGAGACCGTCGCGCTGCTTGCCGCATTGGGCCATGCGCCCGCGGACATCGACACGCTGAGCCAGCGTACCGGCCGCAGCGCCGCAGCGCTGGCCGCGCTGCTCGCCCGGCTGGAACTCGACGGCGTCGTGTCCGCGCTCCCCGGTGGACGCTGGCAGCGTCGGGCTTGAGGCCAGGCTCGCCGGGCCCTGGCCGTGCGCGATAACCCTGCGCCATCCCAGGTTTCCTTGCCCCTGCCGCATAGTCTTGGGTACTATCTGCGGCTCCAAGCGACCGCGCCCCCATGCCCAAGAGCCTTGTCATCGCCGAGAAGCCTTCCGTCGCCGCCGACCTCGCGCGGGTCCTCGGGGGCTTCGTGCGCCACGGCGACTACTTCGAAAGCGACCGCTACGTCCTGTCGTCGGCGGTGGGGCACCTGCTCGAGATCGGAATGCCCGAGGAGGAAGAGGTCATGCGCGGGAAGTGGACCTTCAGCCATCTTCCCGCGATTCCCTCGAAGTTCGCCTTGAAGCCCATAGAGAAGAACGAGGCCCGGCTCAAGGTTCTGCTGAAGCTCATCAAACGCAAGGATGTTTCCGACCTGATCAACGCCTGCGACGCCGGGCGCGAAGGCGAGCTCATCTTCCGCTACATCGCCGAGTACGCCCGGACCAGCAAGCCGATTCACCGCCTGTGGCTGCAGTCGATGACGCCGGCCGCGATCCGCGAGGGATTCTCCACGCTCAGGACCGATGCGGTGATGCGCCCGCTCGCCGACGCTGCGGTCTGCCGCTCCGAGTCCGACTGGCTGGTCGGTATCAACGGCACGCGGGCGATGACCGCCTTCAACTCCAAGTCCGGCGGGTTCCAGCTCACGACCGTCGGGCGGGTGCAGACGCCCACGCTGGCGATTCTGGTCGAGCGTGAGCAGAAGATCCGCGCGTTCAGGCCGCGCGACTACTGGGAGGTGTTGGCAACGTTCCGTGCGAGCGGTGGCGAGTACACGGGGCGCTGGTTCGACGAGGGCTTCCGCAAACGCGACGACGAGCCGGAAGGCCGCGCCGAGCGGCTGTGGGACGAGGCACGGGCGCGCGAGTTGGCCGCGCGCTGCGCCGGCCAGCCGGGGTTCGTCACCGAGGAAGCGAAGCCTTCGACGCAGATCGCGCCGCTGCTCTACGATCTCACGAGCCTGCAGCGCGAGGCGAACGGCCGCTTCGGCTTCTCGGCCCGCACCACGCTGTCGCTCGCGCAGTCGCTGTACGAGAAGCACAAGGCGCTCACCTATCCGCGCACCGACGCGCGCGCGCTGCCCGAGGACTACATCGGCACCGTGACGGCGGCGATGGAGTCGCTGGCCGAGACCCACGCCTGGGGCGGCTTCGCCCGCGAGGTGCTGAACAAGCAATGGGTCCGGCCCAACAAGCGGATCTTCGACAACGCCAAGATCTCGGACCACTTCGCGATCATTCCGACGCTGGTGCGCCCCAGGAGCCTGAATGAGCTCGAAGCCAAGCTCTACGACTTCGTCGTCAAGCGCTTCCTGGCGGCGTTCTACCCCCCCGCCGAGTTCATGGTCACCACACGGATCACGCGGGTCGCCGGCGAGCCGTTCAAGACCGAAGGCAAGGTCATGGTCGCGCCGGGCTGGCTCGCGGTCTACGGCAAGGAAGCGCAGGGCGAGGAAGCTTCGCTGGCCGCGGTGAATCCCGGCGAGAAGGTTGCCACCGAGAAGGTCGAGGTCGTGGCGAACACGACGCGGCCGCCGGCGCGGCTGACCGAGGCGACGCTGCTCTCGGCGATGGAGGGCGCGGGGAAGCTCATCGACGACGAGGACCTGCGCGAGGCGATGCGCGAAAAGGGCCTCGGCACGCCGGCGACCCGGGCGCAGATCATCGAGGGTCTGCTCGCGGAGAAGTACATCTATCGCGACGGCAAGGAGCTCGTGCCCGCGGCGAAGGCGTTTTCGCTGATGACGCTGCTGCACGGCCTCGGCATTCCCGAGCTCTTCTCGCCCGAGCTCACGGCCGAGTGGGAGTTCAAGCTCGCGCAGATGGAGCACGGCCGGCTTCCCCGCGCGGCGTTCATGCGCGAGATCATCGCCATGACGAAGCACATCGTCGGCCAGGCCAAAGGCTACGAGAGCGACACGATTCCCGGCGATTTCGCGACGCTGTCCGTCCCGTGCCCGCGCTGCGGCGGCGAAGTGCACGAGAACTACAAGAAGTTCCAGTGCCAGGCGTGCGACTTCGGCTTCTGGAAGATCATGGGCGGCCGCCAGTTCGACGTGTCGGAGGCGCAGACGCTGCTGCGCGAGCGAGCGATCGGTCCGCTCGAGGGATTTCGCAGCAAGCTCGGGCGGCCGTTCTCGGCGTCGATCAGGCTCACCGACGCGCTCGAAGTCAAGTTCGACTTCGACGAGGACTCCGGATCCGCGAACGATGGCCTGCCGCCTGACTTCAGCGCCCAGGAGCCGCTCGGCGCTTGCCCCAAGTGCGGCGCCCGCGTGTTCGAGCACGGCGCGTCGTACGTCTGCGAGAAGGCGGTCGGTGCCGAACGCAGCTGCGACTTCCGTTCCGGCCGCGTCATCCTGCAGCGGCCGATCGAGGCCGCGCAGATGCGCAAGCTGCTGGCCGCCGGCAAGACCGACCTGCTGCAGTTCGTTTCGTCGCGCACCCGTCGGCCGTTCTCGGCGTTTCTCGTGCGCCAGCCCGACGGCAAGGTCGGCTTCGAGTTCGAGGCCAAGGCCCCGGGCAGGGGCGGCCGCGGCGCGCGGGGCGGCGCGCCGCTGCGGGTGCTGGGCGCGCACCCGGCCGACGGCGCGCCGGTGGAGCTCCATGCCGGCCGCTACGGGCCCTACGTGAAACACGGCGGCGTCAACGCGACGCTGCCCGACCGTGACCGCGCCGATCAACTCACGCTCGACGACGCGCTCGTCCTGCTCGCGGAGAAAGTCGAGCGCAGCGGCGCACCGCCCCCTCGGAGATCCGGCGCCAGGGCCAAGCCGGCGGCCGCGGTTGCGAGCGAAGAGCCGGCCGCGCCGCCCGCCACGGTGGCGGCAGCCCGCGAGGCGAAAGCCGCGGTCCGCAGGAAGACCGCGCCCTCGGGGGCCGCGGCCGACCGGCGCCGCGCGACCCGCCGCAGCGCGGTTGCGAAACCACCGGGCCAGGCCACCGCCCGCAAGGCTGCGGCCTTACCGGCGATGCCCGCGGCCCCGCAGAAACCCGTCGCCCGCAAGGTCGCCGCCCGGCAGGCAACGACCAAGGCCGTGGTACGTAAAGCGACCACCAAGGCCACCGTCGGGAAGACGGCGGCCCGGAAGTCGGCGGCCCAAACCAGGCCACCGGCAGCCAAAGCACGGCGAACGTAGCCGGTCAACCTTGCGCTGGGGGTGCCGACGACCGCGGGCGCAGCGCGACGGCACGCAGCGACATCACCCTATGGCGACAGGCGCGGTGCCGATGCGGCTGGGCGACGGGGACGCCGCTGAGTTCGCAAGCGGCCCAGCCTCCGGATCCGCGTGTTGGCGCCTGCGCGGTCGAGTATTCAGCGCCGCCCGTAGGCCGGCGGGCGACGATTCAGCGCCGCGGCGGGCGGCCTCTCGTCCTTGTGCCTGAACGTGATGCGGCCCTTGGTGAGATCGTAGGGTGTCATCTCGATACTCACCTTGTCGCCGGCCAGGATCCGGATCCGGTGCTTGCGCATCTTGCCGGACATGTAGGCGATGACGTGGTGGCCATTGTCCAGCCCGACGCGAAACCGGGTGTCGGGCATGACCTCGTTGACGATGCCTTCCATTTCGATCGTGTCCTCTTTCGCCACGCGCGGTCCTTCCTGAAGGAGGAGCGGAGGGCGGGCACGGAGCGATTCCGTGCCCGCAACCCGCGTTAGAGAGCCGACAGCTTGGCGGCGGAAACCTTGCCGTTGGCGCCGCGCTCCAGCTCGAACGAAACCTTCTGGTTTTCGCTCAGCGTGGCGAGCCCGGCGCGCTCGACGGCCGAGATGTGAACGAAGACATCCTTCGATCCGTCTTCCGGTTGAATGAAGCCGAAGCCCTTGGCGTTGTTGAAGAACTTAACTGTTCCGTTGATCATTTGCTGCTCCGAATGTGGAATCGCCTCGCGCGAGAGTGCGCGAAGCATCAAATTATCGATAGGGGAAAAAACTGCGGCGGATCGGCGGATGAGGACTGCGGCCGACCCGGAATCGAATTCGACGATGCATCATACGCGCTTTTGCGCCGCCTGCCTACCTTCATCTGCGCGGGCAAGGTATGCGCGTGCCGTTGCGCGAAGGCGAGGGTCTTCCTTCGCCCTTCTGCACGGCTCACCGCGACGGCCTGACGCCAGGCGCGGCGTGCTCCTACCCAAACGGGCGCACGCCGATCAGCGGCCCGTGGAGAAGGAAGGCGAAGACACCCCACGCGAGGAGCCCGGCGACCACCGCGACGAGGGTGGGGCCGGCGGTCCCGGCCGGATGCACAGTGCCGGCAAGGCGATCGCGCCGGCGCGCCGCAAGGAAGTCAGCGATTGCCCAGGCGAGGAAGGCGCCGAACAGAACCACGTCGGCGAGATTGCCGTTGGCGAGCAGATGCGAGAACGCCCAGAGCTTGACGCCGGCGATCATCGGGTGCCCCACTGCCGCTTTGAGCCGGTTGCCCGGCACGTAGGCGGCCGCGAGCAGGACGAACGCGGGAATGGATAGCACGGCGGCCAGATGCCGCGTCCAGACCGGCGGCGTCCACAGGACCACCGGCGTGCCGCGGGCGACCCCGTAGCCCCACACGAGCAGCGCGAACCCGGCGAGCGAGATGAGCGAGTAGATCATCTTCCACCGCTGCTCCCCGATGCGCGCGACCTGGCGCGCGCGCCAGGGATCGGCGTAGATGCGCAGCGAGTGGACCCCGAGGAAGACGAAGAGGCCGGCAAGCAACAAAGTCATGGCGTAGCGCTCCTGGCAGGGTTGGGTATGTCGCTTGCCGCCGTCAGGGCCTGCCGGCGGTGATCCGCTTTACGCCGGCGACGAAGCGTGCAAGCGTATCCGAAAGCACGCCGCGCGGAATCATCGCCTCGATCAGCTGGAAGCGTCCGCGAACGGCGAGCGCCCCGTCCAGAGCCTCCTTGAGCGCGCGCCGGGTGTGCACGCGCACGCCGTCGCCGCCCAGCGCCGCGGCGGCCGCAGCGAAGTTCCAGTCGTCGAGATCGTTGAACCTCGACTCCGGCTGAAACGTGCGCAGCATCTCCCAGCTCGCGTTGTTGAACACGATGACGACCGGGTCCCAGCCGTACTTGCGGCAGTTGCCGAGCTCCCATCCGGTCATCTGGAACGCGCCGTCGCCGACCAGGATCAGCGGCCGCTCGCCGGACGCCGCCTGCACACCGAGGCCCGCCGGCACGCCGAAACCCATCGACGCATAATAGCCCGGAGCGACCAGCGACGTGTGGTCGATGTCCATCGCGGTGAACATGCAGTCGCCGACGTCGGTCGCGATCGGCATCCGGCCGCGCGCCGCCATCAGGTCGTTGATCGCGCGGGCGACGTCGGACGGCGCGATCGGCGCGTCGTCGGCGGGGAGCGCCCGCGGATAGGCGCTGGCAGGCCCCACGGGCGGGGACTTTCGCGGTGTGACCCGCGCGAGCAGCGCGTCGACCAGCGCCGCCAGCGGCAGCGCCGCGTAGGTGTGAAACCCCAGCGTGACCTCGCCGTCCAGCGCGCGAATCGTGCGCCGCAGGTCGATCTTGCGCGCCGACACGCCGAAGTTGGTGTCGGAGATGATCACCCCGAGCAGGAACAGCGCGTCGGAGCGCTCTACGCGTTCGGTGAGCGCCGGGTCGCCGGCGACCCCGAGATACGTCCCGAGCAGCGGCGTGTCCGTGCCCGCGAGCAGCCCTCGCCCCATCAGGCTCGTGACCACCGGCAGGCCCAGCCTGCGCGCGAGCAGCGCCACGCGGTCCTCGAGCCCGAAGCGCCGCACCTCGACCCCGACCATCAGCACCGGCGCGGTCGCCGCGGCGAGCTGCGCCAGGATCTCGTCGACGCAGGCACCGAGCGCCTCGCTGTCGACGGCACCGGGGGCCAGCGCGTCGACGGCCGCGCAATCGACGCCCACCATGTCGCGGGGAAGCTCGATGTAGACCGGCCGCGACTCGCTGCGACAGCGCGCCAGCGCGCGGGCGATGCGCGCCGGAGCGCGCGCAGCGTCGTCGAGACGCACCTGCTCGCAGGTGATCTCGCGGTAGATCCGGTACTGCGAATCCAGGGTCTTGGCCTGGTGGTGGAGCAGCAGTCCGGTGTCGGCTTCGCCCTTGCCCGGCGCGCCCGAGATCACGACCACCGGCGAACGCTCCGCGTAGGCGCCCGCCACGGCGTTCACCATGTTGAGCGCGCCGGCGCCATAGGTCACCGCGGCGACGCCGGGCGCGCAGTTGACGCGCGCGGCGGCGTCCGCGGCGAAGCCGACTGCCGGTTCGTGCGAGAGCGTGTAGAGCGGCAGGATCCCGGACTCCTCGATCGCCTTGAAGAACGGCAGGGCGAAATCCCCTGGAATGCCGAAGATCTGCTGCCCTCCGTGGGCGCGCAGGGCGTGCAGCAGGCTGTGAGCGAGTTGCATCGGGTCGGGGTCAGGATCGAGGCCGGCGCGGCCGTCGACTGCGCGAGGGCGTCAGAAGCGAAGCATACCGCGATCCTTCGAGCCGATCGAACCGGGGTGGGCGGGTCCGCCCTCCCTGGCCGCACCGCGCGCGTCAGCGGCTGTGCCGAAACGGCGCCACCGAACCGCGCCCGGACTTCGCCTCGACCTGCAGCACGGCCTCGTCGCCCCCGGCATCCGTTGCGGCGACGTCCGCCCCCTGCCCGGCGCGGTTCGATCGCAGCAGCTCGGCGATCGCCGCGCCGCAAGCCGGTCGCCCGAGGAGGTACCCCTGCATGATCCGGCACCCGAGCGCTTCGAGGAAGTCGAGCTGCACCCGCGTCTCGACGCCTTCGGCGACGACGACCATGTCGAGGCTGTGCGCCATCGTCACGATCGCCCGCGTGATCGCGGCGTCCTGGGGGTTGGTGACCGCGGAGCGGGTGAACGACTGGTCCAGCTTCAGCTTGTCGAAGGGCAGGCGGCGCAGATACGAAAGTGACGAGTACCCCGTGCCGAAGTCGTCGATCGCGATCTTGATGCCCAGCGCGCGCAGCTGGTTCAGGTTGCACACGGCGGTCTCGTAGTCGGCCATCAGCATCGACTCGGTCACTTCGAGCTCGATGTAGTGCGGCGGAACACCGACGATGCAGGCGATTTCCTGCAGCCGCTGCGGCAGCCCGGGGTCGACGAGCTGCGCGGTCGAGAGGTTGACGCCGACGGGAATCGCGCCCAGCCCCATCTTGCACCAGGTGTTGTGCTGGATGAGTACGGTCACCAGCACCCACTCCCAGATGGAGCTGATGAGGCCGGCTTCCTCGGCGACGTTGATGAAACACCCGGGGGAAAGCTGGCCCTGCTGCGGGTGGTTCCAGCGCAGCAACGCTTCGACGCCGACGATCGCGCCGCTGCGCACGTCGAACTGCGGCTGGTAATGGAGGTCGAACTGCTCGCCTTCGACCGCAAGGCGCAGTTCGTTCTCGAGCTTCAGCCGCCGCGCGGTCTCGTCGCGCATGGAGGCCTCGTAGAACGCGTACTGATTGCGCCCGCGCGACTTCGCCTCGTACATCGCGACGTCGGCATTCATCAGCAGCACGTCGAGGTCGGCGCCGTCGCGCGGAAACAGTACGATCCCGATCGACGCCGAAACGAACACGCGGTGCTTGGCCAGCGTCACCGGCTTCGCGAGGGCGTCCAGCACGCGCTGGGCGATCCGCGCCGCGGCGTCGTTGTCGGCCACACCGGTGAGCAGCACGATGAACTCGTCCCCCCCGCGACGGCACAGCTCGGGTTCGCGCGGGCCGTCGGCGCTCTCCTGCGCCGGCGCGGCATCATCGCGGCGCAGGACACGGTTGAGCCGTTGCGCGACGACGCGCAGCAGTTCGTCGCCGACCGCGTGCCCGAGGGTATCGTTGATGCGCTTGAACTGGTCGAGATCGAGAAACATGAGCGCGAAAGCATTGTCCTGGCGACGCGAGCGCTGCAGCGTCTCCTTGAGGCTCGCGTCGAAGCGCGCGCGGGTCGGCAGCGCGGTCAGGCTGTCGAAGTACGCGAGGCGGCGGACTTCCTCCAGCGCGCGGGCGTGCTCGGTGGCTTCCTGCACCGTCCCGAACACGCCGCGCCCCTGACCGGCCTCGCCCTCCAGCGGCTCGCCGAGCACGTGCACCTGCCGGACCTGGCCGGCTGCGGTGACGACGCGCAGTTCGAGAGCGGGTCGCGACTTGCCGCGGGCGAGCGCCACCAGCCAGCGCCGCAGCGCCCGCCGGTCGTCGGGGTGGACGAGCGCCAGCACGGCGGCGCCCGTGGGCCGGAACTCCGCGGGCGACACGGCGGCGATTCGGTAGACCTCTGCGGACCAGCTGACGCGATCGGTCTGGGGACGCCACTCCCAGCTGCCCATCTGCGCGATCCGCTGCGCGCGCGTGAGATGGCGCACGACCCGGCGGCGGCGGCGGTCGGCGTCGTCTTCGCTGCGCGTGGGCTGATACTGGGGCCGCAGGAGGACCGGTCTCCCGGCGAGCTTGCCGAAACAGCGCTGAATGCCCTTGACACCGCGCGAGAGCGTATCGGAGAACCGTTGCACCGCAGCCGGTGGCAACGGCTGGGCCCCGTTCGACGCCGGAATCGACCGCCCTGACGGCCACCGGTTGACGATCCGCCCTGCTGCAGCGACGGCGGCGCCGACGGCAAGCGCCGCGGCCCAGTGTCCGCCCCCGGCGACGACGAGCGCCGCAGCGAGCGCACCGGCGAACGCCGCCGCCACCGCCAGCCGCTCGCCGCGGCGCAGCCGAGCAAGCGAAGCCGCGGCAGGTCGGGGGGCGGGCATGCGCGGTGATTCGGGCAGCTCGATCGCCATGGGAAGGAGAAGGCGGTGGTGGGGGTAGCGGTGACGGTGATCGTCTTGCGGGGGCGGTGGGATGGCCAGGGCGCGAGATCGCGTCGCCACGCGTGCGGCGGAGGCGGCAGACGCCGGCCGTCAGAGGCCTCAGCGTGCTCGCCCGAAGCGTGCAGCCTAGAAACGCAAGGAGTGTGCCCGACAACGTATCGGGCCGTCGTCACCGCCCAGTCCGACGACCGCCACGCTGGGCGGTCTGGCGAGCGACCTGCCGGGATTTGGGTCCACCGGCTGCGCCGGTGCGAGGCGGGTCTGCAAGATCCCGATTGCTATCGACATGACCCCACCCAGGGCCCAGAAGCCTTGCTTCGCGGACGTCGCTTCCCCACCTTGCCCGTCGTGACCATTCGGGCTCGGCGAGCCGCGCGCGTGCCCTGCCCCCGCGAAACGGGCGGGCTTGGCGCCGCGACCGCGCGCCGCGGCCGTCGCGCACCGCCCACCGCGCGCAGGCTTACACCTCCGGCTGCCGCGCGTGGTCACGTGTTGCCTTTGCTTTCGGGGCGCGGCGGACAAGGCAGTGCCCTCGACCGGGGGCCGTCCGTCCCGGCGAGCGTTGCGTTGTCGAGCGTTGGACTGTCGCGGCTTGGACTGTCGCGGTCTTGGGCTTGAGTTATGTTGCAGTGCATGATAGAGTTCGTGTGCCTTGCCGCCAACAGCATGGCGGGTATCGAATATGAGAATCGCGCACATTTCCGGTCATTACGACCTCAGCGAGTCGGAGTTTGAGCAACACTACCGGCCGCGGATCGACGAAGCCATCGCGCTCGGTGACCACTTCATCGTCGGCGACGCCAACGGCGCCGACGTCGCGGCGCAGAGGCATCTCTACGCGAAGCTCGGCGCTTCGGACCGCGTGCGGGTATTCCACATGCTCGACCGGCCGCGTCACAACGTGGGCTTCGCCACCGTGGGCGGGTTCGACAGCGACGAGCAGCGCAACGAGGCGATGACCCGCGAGAGCGACTACGACATCGCCTGGGTGCGGCGCGGCTTCGAGCACGCGGGAACTGCGCGCAACCTGCTGCGCCGCCAGCGCCAGTTGGCGGCCACCGGCGGCACCCCGTCTCGACGCCGCGAATTGGCTTACTGAGGCGCAGGCACGTCCAACGCAGGCGGCGTGCCAGGCGCGCTGCCTACAGTTGCTCGGCGAGACGGGCTTCGTCGGCGCTGCCCGACGCGGCAGGCGCGCGCAGGCGCGCAGGCGTGGCCAAGGCCACGCGTACCACCTGCACCTGCTCCTGCTCCAGACGCGCGGCGAACGCCGCCGGCAGCTCGGCGTCGGTGAAAAGGGTGTCGATCTCCGCAACGGCGGCGAGCTTCACCGAGGCCGAGGCCGCGAACTTGGTATGGTCGGCCGCGAGAAAGACCTGCCTGGCGTTCGCCATCATCGCACGCATCACAGCGACCTCGTTGAGGTCGAACTCGAGCAACGTACCGTCCGGATCGATGGCGCCGATGCTCATCACCAGGAAGTCCGCGCGGAAGCCGCACAGGAACGCCTCCGCGGCGGGCCCGACGATGCCGCTGTTCTGCGGCCGCAGCCTGCCTCCGGGAACCATGACGTCGAAATCGCGGCGGGCGTAGAGCAGGCTGGCGGCGCGCACGCTGGTGGTGACGATGCGCAGCTCGCTGCGGGCATCGAGCGCCCGCGCGACGTACTCGACCGTCGTGCCGCTGGCGAGAAAGACCGTGCTGCGATCCGGAATCCGCGCTGCGACGGCGTCGGCGATCGCCCGTTTCTCGGCGACCTGCGCGACCTCCCGCTTCTCCAGCGCGGTGTTGATCGCGGACGACGGCTGGGCCGCCCCGCCGTGGTAGCGGGACAGGAAGCCATCGTCGCAGAGCTTCCGGATGTCGCGGCGAATCGTCTGCGTCGACACCCCGAGCAGCGCGGCGAGCTCGTCGATGCGCATGTGACCACGCGCGCTGATCATCGCAATCAGCGTGTCGTAGCGCGGATTGCCGGTGACGCCCGGCGCGGGTTGGGGGACGAGGTCCATGCCGCGGCTGATCAGGGAAGATGTCACCGGCCCCGGGCGAGTTCCCCGGGCATCGCGTCTAGCGGTAGCGGACTTCGAGATTGTCGCCGATGAGGGCAGGCACGGCGCCGCGGGCAAGCAGCGCCGGGTTGTCCGGATGCGCGAGCAGCCACTTGTGCTTGCGGAACAGCAGGCGCGACTCCGGGTCGCCCGCGGCACGGCCCGCGACGGACGGCGGATCGGTGTTGGTTCCCCGCAGGAGGACGATCACCGACTTGAATCCGGCATCGGAGAGCTTGCTGGGGGCGAAGTGCAGCGTCGACCCGAACAGCTCGGCGGCGGTTCCCGCCGGGAAATGGAAGCCGCGCACGTGGGCAACGTCGAGCTTGAAGTCGCGCATCGCCCGGTAGGGTGCGAGCAGAAGCACGAGCTCGGTCTGGGCGACGAAGAACTCGGGCGACTTGTGGTACTCGAGTCCGTTGAGCCGCGAAGCCATGCCGTTGCAGTAGCCCGCCTGGATGTCGAGGCCGCCGTAGACGGTGTCGCGGAGCTCGGCATATGGGGCCAGCGCCTCGAGGCCCGGCTCGCTCGCGACGTACACGTTTCCCTCGGCGGGGACGTCGGTATGCGCATCGACGTACGCGAGCCAGGCGCTGAAGTCGTAGGCGCTCACGACGCGCCCGAACTCGGCGAACTCCGGATCGCGGACGTCATGCAGCCGCAGGTGCGGGTTGAGCTGACGCAGCCTTTCCATGGGGCTGATGCTCCTCGCGGGCTTACGATCCCTGCGCACAGAGCGTGCCGGCAGCCGCGCCGTCGCCCCCCGCGCTTGAGTGGCGCCTACTCGGCCGCCGTCTTGTCCCAGGCGTTCTGGAAGATCTCGAGGCCTTTGCGCGTGTACGGGTGCTCGAACCCGGCCTGGTAGACGGCGAGTCCCGCGGTCACGATGTGCGCACCCATCCGGGCGGCATCGACGATCTGCTTGGCGTTGCGCAGCGCGGCGACGATCACCTGCGTCTTGAAGCCGTAGTTGCGGTAGATCGTGAGGATGTCGGACACGAACTGCGCGGTGTCGTCGCCGGCTTCCTCTTTCCAGCCCACGAACGGCGAGACGAACAACGCGCCGTTCTTCGCCGGGGGGAGCGCCTGCGAGGGCGAAAACACCAGCGTCACGTTGGTGCGAATCCCTTCCCGCTCGAGCGCCCGCGACGCGGCGATGCCCTGCTGCGTGCACGCAACCTTGATCACGAAACAGGGGTTGAGCGCGGCAAAGGCCTTGCCCTCGCGCACCATGTCGGCCGCCGTGGTCAGATGCGGGTTGATCTCGACCGACACCGGGAACTGCGCCGAACTCGTGAGTCCCCGGTCCTTGAGCCACGCCGAGATGTCGCGCAGGACGATCTTGAAGGGCTTGCCGCTGTTCTGGACGTGGCGAGGGTTGGTCGTCACTCCATCGATGCCGAACGTGCTGTAGGCGAGATCGATTTCGTCGAGTTTCGCGCTGTCGAGGAAGAATCTCATCGGTCACTCCCGTGGTGGAAAACGGCGATGGTGCGGCAAGACGGCGCCGAGTCGGCGCCACCGCACCCCGGCGCGCCAGAGGCGTCCGGCCCCGAACGCGGGAAGGCGGCACGGCAGGCTCCGCCATGCGCATTTTTGATCATGCTACGCCGAATCCTCCAAAAAACAACAGCTGGTGCTGCCCACGCGCTGCGTACCCCCCGCGCCCGGGCCAGGCCCGTTCGTCTCTCCCAGGACCCCCGCGGCGGCGAAGACGTAGTCGTGGTCCCAACACATTGTTTTCGATATGTTTTTCCAGGAGCTCCGGCCGGTTCTGCCGGGCCGTCGGGGGCGGGTCCCGGCACCGATCCGCGGCGCCGTCGGCGGACGCGACGCCCCGTCGCCGGACCCTCCCGGCGGCGCCTTGGCGTCGTCTCGCAGCGCAGATTCGGCGGTTGGCGGCGCGCGCCAGAGCCGGTATAGTTACACGAACTCTCATAAACGAACAGAACCGACCCGACGGAGCGTGCCGTAACGGCTGGACGGCAGGCACGAACCCGACGTCGGCAAACCGCGCCGCAGGAGTGGTGCCCGGACGCAGGTCGCGAAGGCGCCCCCGGGGCGCTGCACGAAGGAGACCCATGCTGAGACAGAGAAGACCGAGGATCGGCGTTCTGGCCGTGGGCCGCTCGACGTTCGACGTCGAATACGCGCAGACCGTATTCGCGCGGGCGTGGCAGGGGCTCTCGGGCCTCGACGCCGACATCGTCGGCGAGGCACAGGTGCACTACGAAGCCGATGCGGCGCTCGCTGCGTTCGCGAGCCTCGCCGCGGCGGACATCGACCTCTTGCTGCTGCTGCAGGTCACCTTCACCGACGCCTCGGTCAGCGCCGAGATCGCGGGCAAGCTGGAAGTGCCGCTGCTCGTCTGGACGTTCCCGGAGCCGCGGACCGGGGGCCGGCTGCGCCTGAATTCCTTCTGCGGGGTCAACCTCGCTGCCCATGCGCTCTCCCGCAACGCTCGCGCGCTCGAGAACGTGCACGGCGCGCCCGCCAGCGAAGACGCGCTGCGCGAAATCCAGGACACGGCCCGTGCCGCCGCCATCGTACGCGAACTCGCTCGGGCGAAGATCCTCGTCGTCGGCGACCCCCCGGTCGGCTTCGACGCCTGCAACTATCGGGCGGACGAACTGCGGGAGCGATTCGGCGTCGAGTCGGTGACCACGCCGGTCGGCGTTTTCCTCGACAGCGTCAAGGCGCTGCCGGACTCGATCGCCGACGAGCCTTACGCTCGCCGGGCCCGCGACTTCAAGAACCTGGGCGACATGGACCAGGGCGCCACGCGCAAGACGCTCAAGGTCTACGCTGCGTTGAAGGCGCGCGCCGAGATGGAAGGCTTTGCGGGTATCGCCGTGCGCTGCTGGCCGGAGTTCTTCACCGAGTACGGCTGCGCCGCCTGCGGCGCCATCGCGCTGCTGAACGAGGATCAGCGCCCCGGCGGCTGCGAGGCCGACGTGTTCGGCGTGATCTCGTCGCTCGTGCTGCAGTCCGCGTCGGGCCAAGGCGTGTTCAACGCCGACCTCGTCGACGTCGATCCCGTGAGCGACACCGTCGTCTTCTGGCACTGCGGGCAAGCCCCGCTGGAGATGGCCGACCCCGAGTTCGAACCGCGTGCCACGATTCATTCCAACCGCAAGCTTCCGCTCCTGTCCGAGTTCCCGCTCAAGCCCGGCCGCATCACGCTGTGCCGCATCACGCAAGGCAAGGGGAGGCTGCGCATGATGCTGTCCGGCGGCGAGATGCTGCGGGCGCCGCTCGCGTTCTCCGGCACCTCCGGCGTCGCGCGCCTCGACCTGCCCGCCGACGCATACCGGGCGCGGCTGCTCGAGGCGGGAATGGAGCATCACTCGTCCCTCGCCTACGGGGAGTTTCGCCCCGTGTTGCGCCGGGTCGCGCGCTACCTCGACCTCGAACTGCTCGAGCTCGGCTGACCCGCGCCCTCGCGGCGGCGGCGCACCCGGCGGGGTGCGGCCGGGCTCACGCGTTCAGGGGCAGGCGCCTCGCCAAGTGTTTCGAGCAACGCGACGAGGTCGGTCGCAACGATCCCTGCCCGACGAGTATTCCGCCCGGCATTCGGCGCGCTTCGCTGCCCGGGTGCAGTGGACGCAATGCAAGAAGCGTCCCCGACGGAGGGGCTCACGCCTTCGCGGAGTTGCCGGTCGTCCGGAGCCACGCGGGGATGCGATTGCGGGGCAGCATGACGCGTGAGGCAAGCGGGTCAGCCAACGATCGCTCATCACCCCAGAGTCCCGTCGGTCCGGGTGAGTCGCGACCTGCTATGCTAACGCCGACGACGCGACCGGGGCGTTGGGTCTACGATCGATCGAAGCGATGTGGTATAGCGCACCGGAAAATTCGAGCATCAGCGGCCTGGCCATGCGCAGACGATAGCAGGCTCCGTGCTATGATGCTAGACCTGACCCCATGACCCGGACCCCATGACCCGCACCCTCCAGTCATTGCACCGTGGCAGCGCGGCCCGTCGAGGGCGGCGGACCCCGCACTTGCGGCGCGATGCTCGAACCCGGACCGCGCCCGGCCGTCTGATCTCGTACCCGCTCCCGCTCGCTCTGCGTTGTCCGTTCTGCGATCACAACAACGGCGCGAGCGCCAAGTTCTGCAACGAGTGCGGGTCGCCCTTGCACTTGCAGCCCTGCGGTCATTGCAGCGCGATCAACCATCGGAGCGACGCGTGTTGCTACCATTGCGGAGCCGCGCTGGCTGATCCTGTCGCCTCGAGCGCAGCCGAAACGGCAGCGGCAACCCGGAATCCCCTCCCGAGCCGGGAGCGGGGGCACCTGAATCCGCCTCGGCGCGCGAGTTGGGAGCCGTCGTCACTTCCGCATGGGCGCGAGAAGACCGCAGTTCGCACCCCGCAGCGGACGCGGTGCCCGAGGCGCCGGCCGATCCACCTGCGCGGGACACCGGCGTCACACCTGCCTCGATTACGGCGGAGTCCGCGGTGGTCGGCACCGATGCTGGAGTCGCGGGATCCGCGAGCAGCATGTTGGGTAGCGCCGAGGCACGGCGGCCCGGAGCACGGCGGTGGGGGCTTGCCCTCGGGTTGTTCGTCGCGCTCGGACTTGCAGCGTATTTCGTCGGCCGCTCGAGCGAAATCGCGCAGGTGCCGAGCGCGAGTCAAACCGCTGCCGGTGCGACCGCGTCCGGAGAATCCGCTATCGGCGTTGCCTCGCCGCCGCCTGCCGCCGCTGCAGCGCAGACCGCCCCTGCGACGGCATCTTCGGCGCCCGCGGCTCGCGTTGCTCCCGCGACGAATCCGGTTGCAGCCCAACCACCGGCCACGTCGGCCACCCGTGCCGCCGAGAGGCAACGGGCCACGTCACCGCCGGACCCGCTTCGCGCGCGTCCGGCTTCGGCGCGGCCACCGGCGCTCGCACGCGAATGCAGCGATGCCGTAGCGGCGATCGGGCTGTGCGCCCCGGAAACCAAGTACATAAGCACCAAGACCCCTTAAGGGAGTCCTCGCGCGCAGCCGGGGGTGCAGCGCGCCTGCCGCCGCCGGCACCCGCTGCGAACTCCCTGACGCTCGCGCAACACGCGCCCCCGCGGTTCGCCAGACGCGTGAGCGACCCCTGATCGTCCCATGCGAGACGCCCCGCAAGCGCCGTGATCAGCACGACGATCTGGAGCAGCGTTTACCTTCGCGCTTGGGCCTGATCACCCCCTGCCGTCAGTCGTTCCGGGCAGGTCGAGACGTGATACGCTGCCCCCCGCCCCCCCCGGCGCTGCCCCCGACGGCGCGTCGGGCGCAGTGGATCAACTCTCCCGTCGGGTCGAGCGCGTGCGGGGGAGCGGGGGCCTGACCGCGGACCGGCGACGCTTCGGGTGCGGGTACGCCTGGCATGGAGTTCGCTGACGTTCCGGGGCGGGTGCGCAAAGCCGCAGCGCGCGCCCCATGACCGTGCGTCGGCTCTGCCGGCGCCTCGCCCATGCTCGTTTGCGGTGCAGACCGGGAGATGACAGCCATGTTGCGTGACCGATTGTTCCGCCGCCTTGCGGCATTCGCCGTCGCCTTCGCCGTCGCGAGCGCATCGACCCTCGCACGGGCGCAGGACACCAAGATCAGCTTCCAGCTCGACTGGCGCTTCGAAGGACCGTCGGCCCTGTTCCTGTTGGCCAAGGCGAAGGGCTACTTCGCCGCCGAGAAGCTTGACGTGACCATCGACGCCGGCAACGGCTCGGGCAACGCCGTCAACCGCGTCGCGTCCGGCACCTACCAGATGGGCTTTGCCGACCTCGCGGCGCTGATCGAGTTCGTCAGCAACAATCCGACGGCGCCGAACAAGCCGGTGGCCGTGATGATGGTCTACGACGACACTCCGGCGGCGGTGTTCGCGCTGAAGAAGTCCGGGATCGCGAAGCCCGCCGACCTCGTCGGGCGGAAGATGGGCGCTCCGGTGTTCGACGCCGGGCGCCGCGCGTTCCCGATCTTCGCCAAGGCCAACGGCATCGACGTCGCCAAGGTCAACTGGACGGCGATGGACCCGCCGCTGCGGGAGACGATGCTGGCCAGGGGCGACGTCGACGCGATCACCGGCTTCTACTTCACGAGCCTGCTCAACCTCAACGCGCGCGGGGTGAAGGACGAGGACATCGTCGTGTTGCCGTACCCGAAGTACGGCGTCAAGCTCTACGGCAACGCGATCATCGCCAGCGAGACGTTCCTCAAGGAAAGGCCGGACGCGGTCAAGGGCTTCCTCCGCGCGTTCGCGAAAGGCGTGAGGGACGTGCTTGCCGACCCGGACGCCGCGATCAGGTATGTCAAGGAGCGCGACGCGCTGATCGACGAGGCGCTGGAGAAGCGGCGGCTGAAGCTCGCGATCGAGAGTGTCATCGCGACCCCGGAGGCGAAGGCCGACGGGATCGGCGGCGCCAACCCCGCGCGACTCGCCGACATGGTGACGCAGGTCGCCGCGGCGTTCGATCTCAAGAACCCGGTCAAGGCCGAGGCGATCTTCAGCACCGCGTTCCTGCCGGCGAAGGCCGAGCGGATGGTGTTCCCGAAATGACCGCTGCGCGCACCGGAGTGCCCGGAACGAAGGTCACCCGTTGACCGCAGACGCGGGCGCGAGCATCGATGGCGCCGCCACGGCCGAGGGTCGCGGCCGGGTCGACTTCGACCAGGTCTGGCTCGCCTACGAAGGGCACGGCGACTTTGCCGTCGAAGACCTGACGCTCGCCATCGCGCCGGGCGAGTTCGTCGCCATCGTCGGACCTTCCGGCTGCGGGAAGTCGACGTTCATGAAGCTTGCCTCGGGCCTGAAGATGCCCACGCGCGGCCGGGTGACCGTCGACCGTGCTCGCGTCACCGGAGCGCTCAAGATCGTGGGCATGGCCTTCCAGGCACCGACGCTGCTGCCGTGGCGCACCACGCTCGACAACGTGCTGCTGCCGCTGGAGATCGTCGAGCCCTACCGGCGGACGTTCAAGCGCGACCGGGAAGCGTTCGCCGGGCGGGCGCGGTCGCTGCTGAAGGTCGTCGGGCTCGCCGGCTACGAGGACAACTACCCGTGGCAGCTCTCCGGCGGGATGCAGCAGCGCGCGTCGATCTGCCGCGCGCTCGTCCACGAGCCGGAGCTCCTGCTTCTCGACGAGCCCTTCGGCGCGCTCGACGCATTCACCCGCGAGGAGCTGTGGTGCGTGCTGCGCGACCTCTGGCAGCAGCGGCGCTTCACGGTGATCCTCGTGACCCACGACCTGCGCGAGGCGGCGTTCCTCGCCGACACCGTCTACGTGATGAGCAAGCGCCCCGGGCGCATCCTCGCGAAGCGGTCGATCGACCTGCCGCGCCCGCGCGACCTCGACGTTACCTACACCGAACCCTTCATCGACATCGTCCACGAGATGCGCGAGAGGATCGGCCTCGTGCGCCGGAGCTGAAGCGATGCACGCGCGCACCCGCGAGAAGCTCGCCCCGTGGCTCCTGACCGTCGCGATCGCGGCCCTATGGCAGGCGATCGTCTGGGTGTTCGACGTCTCCGAGTTCATCTTCCCCGGTCCGATCGCCATCGTCCGGGCGCTCTTCGATTACGCGGGGCCGATCGCCGGGCACGCGTGGAAGACGTTCTGGACGACGATGGCCGGCTTCGCGCTCGGCGTCGCCGTCGGCCTGCTGCTGGGGTTCATCGTCGGCAGCTCGCGCTTCATCTACAACGCGCTGTATCCGCTGCTGGTTGCCTTCAACAGCGTCCCGAAGGCCGCGTTCGTCCCGATCCTGGTCGTGTGGTTCGGCATCGGCGCGGTGCCGGCGATCCTGACGGCCTTCCTGATCTGCTTCTTCCCGATCGTCGTCAACGTCGCGACGGGCCTCGCGACGCTCGAGCCCGAGCTGGAGGACGTGCTGCGCTCGCTCGGGGCGCACCGCCGGGACATCCTGCTCAAGGTCGGGCTGCCGCGCTCGCTGCCGTACTTCTTCGCCTCGCTCAAGGTCGCGATCACGCTCGCGTTCGTCGGCGCGGTGGTGTCCGAGACCGTCGCCTCGAACGACGGCATCGGCTACCTGATGATGTCGGCCGGCTCGTCGATGAAGATGCCGCTGGTCTTCGCGGGCCTCTTCGTCATCGGCGTGATGGCGATGGTCATGTATTCGCTGTTCGCCGTCGTCGAGCGGCGGATGACCGGCTGGGCGCACCGCGGCTCGCAGGCGCCCGGGTAGGGCCGGGCGCGCGAATCGGGCAAGGTCGCAGACGACGCCGGGCCGTAACGCGCAGCGCGTCGACCGACTCAGGCGTGCAGGCGTTCGTACTTGGCCTGCAGCTGGTCGCGCGTTTCCACGTGCTTCGGGTCGGCAACGATGCAGTCGGCCGGGCACACCTCGACGCACTGCGAAGTGTCGTGCGCGCCGACGCATTCGGTGCACTTGGCCGGGTCGATGACATAGACGGGGTTGCCGGCGCTGATCGCTTGGTTCGGGCACGGCGATACGCAGGCGTCGCATGCGGTGCAGTCGCCGGTGATCAGAAGCGCCATCGTCATCTCCTCGAGGTCGTGTCGCGGGGCGCAGTTCGAACCCCGGCGGGATTCTACGCGAACTCGCTCGTGTAGGACTTCAGCGCCTTCATGTAATTGGCGCGCTCGAAGGCGTCCGGTTCGGGGCAGGATTGCTGGGACAGGGAACCCTTCATCTGTGCCACCGACGCGTACTCGCGATCGGCCATCCAGGCCTCGACGCCGCGCACCAGGGTGCCGACGTGATTCGGGCCGTGGTTGAGCAGGCAGCTCGCGAGCATCACGCAATCGGCGCCCGCCAGCAAGAGCTTGAGCACGTCGTCGGGCGTGTGCGCGCCGCCGGTGGCGGCGAGGCAGGCGTCGACGCGCCCGCGCAGGATCGCGATCCAGCGCAGCGCCAGGCGGAGCTCGTCCGAGGTCGACAGCACGAGGTGCGGCGAGACCTCGAGCTCCTCGAGCCCGATGTCCGGCTGCAGGAAGCGGTTGAAGAGCACCAGTCCCGAGGCTCCGGCCGCGGTCAGCCGTGCGGCCATGTTGGCCATCGCGCTGAAGTAGGGCGCGACCTTCACGGCGACCGGTATGCTCACCTGCCGCGTGACCGACAGGACCAGGTCGATATAGCGCTGCTCCACCTCGGCGCTGGTGTCGTCGACGCTGGCGGCCAGGAAGTACACGTTGAGCTCGATCGCGTCGGCGCCGGCGTCCTGGAACTGGCGCGCGATGGTGGTCCAGCCGCCCGGAGTGTGGCCGTTGAGGCTGGCGATCACGGGCACCGAGAGCGCCTTCTTGGCCTGCGCGATCAGCTTCAGGTACTCGTCGGGCCCGGTGCGGTAGCTCTGCATCTCCGGGAAGAACCCGTGCGCCTCGGGCGAGAGCTCCGCGCCCGCGAGCAGCAGGTTGTGGGTGGCCATCTCCTCGTGCTCGATCTCTTCCTCGAACAGCGAGGGCAGCACGACGGCGGCGACGCCGGCGGCCTGCAGTCGCGCGAGGCTTTCGACCGAGGCGGTCAGCGGCGAGGCCGACGCCACGATCGGGTGCTGCAATTCGAGGCCGAGGTAGCGGGTGCGCAGATCGACGGTCATGATGTGCCCTCGTGCGATGGCGCCGCGGTGGGTAACTGGCTGCCGGCCGCGGTCGGCCCCGCTTGCGCGCCGCCGGCGAGGCTGCCGGCCGCGGGCGCGTCGCCCTCCTCGGTCACCACGCGGTGCACGCCCGCCACCTGCTCGTAGAGCTGCCAGCGGGCGTCGGCGTCGCGCTGCGCTGCCTGCATCAGCTGCTTGGACCGCGCCGGGTCGGAGCGCGCCAGCATCGCGTAGCGGCCCTCCTTCATCGCCACCTGCTCAAGGGGCAGGGTCGGCTTGCGCGAATCGAGCTTCAGCGGCCGATCGGCGCCGCCCATGCCCAGGCGCGGGTCGTAGTGATACAGCGTGAGATACCCGCTCTTCACGAGGTCGCGCTGGTGGCTCATGCCGGTGGTCATGTCGATGCCGTGTGCGATGCAGTGGCTGTAGGCGATGATCAGCGACGGCCCGTTCCACGCGGCAGCCTCCTGGAAGGTGCGCACCGCGTGCACCGGGTTGGCGCCGATGGCCACCTGCGCCACGTAGACGTTGCCGTAGGCCATCGCGATCATGCCGAGGTCCTTCTTGCCCATCGCCTTGCCGGCGGCGGCGAACTTGGCCACCGCGCCGCGCTGGGTCGACTTCGAGGCCTGCCCCCCGGTGTTGCTGTAGACCTCGGTGTCGAGCACCAGGATGTTGACGTTGCGGCCCGACGCCAGCACGTGGTCGAGCCCGCCATAGCCGATGTCGTAGGCCCAGCCGTCGCCGCCGACGATCCACACGCTGCGCACGGCCAGGCTGTCGGCCACCGCCAGCAGCCGCTCCGATTCCGGGGAGTGCAGCGCGGCCAGGATCGCCTTCAGCTGCTTGACGCGCTCGCGCTGCTGCCGGATCTCTTCGTCGTTGTCCTGCGGCGCTTCGAGCAGCGCGGTCGCGAGCGGCTCGCCGATCTGCGCGCGCATCCCGCGCACCAGGCGTTGCGCGAGCCCTTGCTGCGCGTCGAGTGCCAGCCGCATGCCGAGGCCGAACTCCGCGTTGTCCTCGAACAGGCTGTTGGCCCAGACGGGGCCCTGGCCGGCGGCGTTCTGGGTCCAGGGTGTGGTCGGCAGGTTGCCGCCGTAGATCGACGAGCAGCCGGTCGCGTTGGCCACGACCAGGTGGTCGCCGTAGAGTTGCGACAAGAGCTTCAGGTACGGCGTCTCGCCGCAGCCCGAGCACGCGCCCGAGTACTCGAACAGCGGCAGGCGCAATTGCGAGCCGCGCAGACCGTCGATGCTGTCCATCGGCGGGCGCACCTCGGGCAGGCTGAGGTAGAAGTCGTAGTTGGCGCGCTCGGCCTCGAGGTGCAGGAGCTTGGGCGCCATGTTGATGGCCTTGTGCTTGGCCTGCGTCTTGCTGCGCGTCGGGCACACATCGACGCAGATGCCGCAGCCGGTGCAGTCGTCCGGGGCGACCTGCAGGCTGTACCTGAGGTCGTCGAGCGGCCCGCCGTCCTTGCGCGCCCAGGGCACGGCCTTGAAGCCTGCCGGCGCGCGTTTCAACGCCTCGGCCGGGAACACGTTCATGCGGATCGCCGCGTGCGGGCACGTGAGCGGGCAGATCGCGCACTGCGTGCAGAGGGTCTCGTCCCAGATCGGGATTTCGTGCGCAATGCTGCGCTTCTCCCAGCGGGCGGTGCCGGTCGGGAAGCTGCCGTCGACCGGCAACGCCGAAACCGGCAGCCGGTCGCCCTTCCCGTCGAGCATCATCGCGGTCACGCGCTGGACGAAGTCGGGGGCCGCGCGAGCTACCGCGAAGCGGCGCGTCTGCGCCGAGTCGGCGCGGCCGGGCAGCGGCACTTCGCGCAACCCCGCCAGCGACGCATCGACGGCGGCGAAGTTGCGGTTGAGCACGGTCTCTCCGCGCTTGCCGTAGGTCTTGCGGATCGCGTCCTTGATCTTCGCGATCGCTTCCTCGCGCGGCAGGACGCCGGAGAGCGCGAAGAAGCAGGCCTGCGTCACCGTGTTGATGCGCCCGGCGAGGCCCGCCTGCCTGGCGACGGCGAGCGCGTCGACGACGTAGAACCTGAGTTTCTTGGCGAGGATGGCGTCCTGCGCCTCGCGCGGAAGCCTGTCCCACACGTCTTCGGGGCCGTAGGGGCTGTTCAGCAGGAACGTGGCGCCAGGCCGGGCCAGTTCCAGCACGTCGAGCTTCTCCATGAAGTCGAACTGGTGGCAGGCGATGAAGTCGGCGCGGCCGATCAGGTACGTCGACTCGATCGGCGCCGGTCCGAAGCGCAGGTGCGACACCGTGATCGCCCCCGACTTCTTGCTGTCGTAGACGAAGTAGCCCTGGGCGTGCAGCGGCGTGTACTCGCCGATGATCTTGACCGTGTTCTTGGTGGCCCCCACCGTGCCGTCGGCGCCCAGGCCGTAGAACACCGCGCGCGTGACGCCCGCGGCCTCGGTGTCGAACGAAGGATCCCACTTCAGCGACAGGTGCGTCACGTCGTCGACGATGCCGACGGTGAAGTGCCGCTTCGGCTGCGGGGCGAGCAATTCGTCGAGCGCAGCCTTGGCCATCGCCGGCGTGAACTCCTTCGACGACAGGCCGTAGCGGCCGCCGATCACGCGCGGCATCGGCGATCCTTCGGGCCAGGCCTCGACCAGCGCGCTGACCACGTCCTGGTACAGCGGCTCGCCGATCGCGCCGGGCTCCTTGGTGCGGTCGAGGACGGCGACCCTGCGCACGGTCTTCGGCAGCGCCGCGACGAACGCCTGCACGGCGAACGGCCGGTACAGCCGCACCGATAGCACGCCGACCTTTTCGCCAGCGGCGACGAGCTTCGCAACCGCTTCGCGCGACGCCCCGACGCCGGAACCCATTTGCACCAGCACCCGCTCGGCGTCGGGCGCGCCGCTGTACCAGAACAGGCTGTAGCGGCGGCCGGTCAGCTGCGCGAAGCGGTCCATCGCTTCCTGCACGATGCCAGGCACCGCCGCGTAGTAGGGATTGCACGCCTCGCGCGCCTGGAAGAAGACGTCGGGGTTCTGCGCCGTGCCGCGGATCACCGGCTTGTCCGGGTTCAGCGCGCGGCCACGGTGCGCTCTGACGAGCTCCTCGTCGATCAGCGACCGCACCTCGTCCTCGAACAGCAGGTCGATCTTGTTCACCTCGTGGCTGGTGCGAAAGCCGTCGAAGAAGTGCAGGAACGGCACCCGCGCCTTCAGCGTCGACATGTGCGCGATCATCGCCAGGTCCTGCGCCTCCTGCACGCTCGAGGAGGCCAGCAGTGCGAAGCCGGTGGTGCGCGCGGCCATCACGTCGCTGTGGTCGCCGAAGATCGACAGCGCGTGCGTGGCCAGCGTGCGCGCGGCGATGTGGAACACCGCCGGCGTCAGTTCGCCGGCGATCTTGAACATATTGGGCAGCTTCAGCAGCAAGCCCTGCGAGGCCGTGAACGTGGTCGTCAGCGCGCCGGCCTGTAGCGCGCCGTGCACGGCGCCCGCGGCGCCAGCCTCGCTCTGCATCTCGATCACCTGCGGCACCATGCCCCAGATGTTCGTCCGGCCCTTGGCCGACCATTCGTCGGCAAGCTCGCCCATCGTCGACGACGGCGTGATCGGATAGATGGCGATCACTTCGCTCACGAGGTGGGCGATCCGGGCGGCGGCTTCGTTGCCGTCCAGTACATGCGAGCGTTCGGTCATGACGGTCCCTCGTGGTGGCGCATCGCGCCGGCGTGGCAGGGGTTGACGGCGTCTTGGCGGCGACGCAGCGCGACCGGCGAGCGCGCCCGGCGCACCGGCGTCGCCGGGCCGGACACGATGCAGCACCGCTGGTTTCGCTCGAGCTCCGGCGGGGACGTGTTGACGATCGGGTTGGCCTGGACGCTTGGGCAAAGGAAGCGCTCGAGCCTGATTCTGGTGGCCTCGGTGGGGCCGGTCAAGCGTGAATGGTCGGCGACCTGGGCGGCTTGGCGGACTCGTCGTCGCGCTCCTGAGCGGGGGCGCCGACGCCAGGGTGGCCGGGCGCGGTCTGTTGGGCGGGCGGCGGCGCAGGCACCCGGGTTGCACAAGTCGGAAGCGGCGGCTAGTCTTGTGCCGCCACTTGGCGCCCGGCGGGCGCGAACGCCATCATGATGATCGAATTCGTACTGAACGGAGCGCCCCAGCGTCTTGAGACGCGGCCCGACGAGCGGTTTCTGGAGACGCTGCGCCAGCGCTGCGGCATTACCTCGCTGAAGGACGGTTGCAGCCCGCAAGGACAGTGCGGCTGTTGCGTAGCGCTGGTGGACGGCCTGCCCAAGACGACCTGCGCGATGCGCGCCAGCGTCGCCCACGGCAAGCACATCGTCACGCTCGACGGCCTGCCGGCGGCCGAGCGCCAGCAGATTGCCGACTGCTTCACCGCAGCCGCCGGTCTGCAGTGCGGGTTCTGCATCCCCGGCATCGCGCTGCGCGCGAAGTCGATCACCGACCGCGATCCCGCGCCATCGCGCGAGGCCATCGCCCGCGCGCTGGACGTGCACCTGTGCCGCTGCAGCGGCTATGTGAAGATCATCGACGCCATCGAGCTTCTGGCGGCGGCCAAGCGCGGGGCCTCCATTCCGGCGGCCCGCGGCGACGGGCGCGTCGGCCAGCCGCTGGCGCGCGTCGGCGCGGCTCAGACGGTGCTGGGCGAGCGCGCTTTCGTCGATGACCTGTGCCTGCCGGGCATGCTGCACGGTGCGCTCGTGCTGTCGCCGCATCCGCGTGCCCGCGTCTTGCGCATCGACACCTCGCGTGCCCGCGCCCTGCCCGGCGTGCGCGCCGTCGCCACCGCCGCCGACGTGCCCGGCGAGCGTTGGGTCGGGCTGTTGCACAACGACTGGCCATGCTTCGTCGCCGAGGGCGAGGAAGTGCGGTGTGTCGGCGACGTGCTCGCCGCCGTGGCGGCGGTGGACCGCCACACCGCCCGCGAGGCCGCGCAACGGGTCGACGTGAGCTACGAGGTGCTGCCGCCGGTGCTCGACCCGCAAAGCGCGCTTGCGGCCGACGCGCCGCAGGTCAATGCGCAGCATGCCAACCTGCTGGAGCGTGCCGTCATCAAGCGCGGCGATGTGGAGGGGGCACTGGCGGCCAGCGCGCATGTCGTCAGCGGCACCTGGAACACGCAGCGCGTCGAGCACCTCTTCCTCGAGCCGGAAAGCGCGCTGGCCGAGCCGCGTGCCGACGGCGTCTTGCACCTGCGCACCCAAGGCCAGGGCATCTTCGAGGACCGGCGGCAGGTGGCGCGTGTGCTCGGCCTCGGCCAGGAACGCATCTTCGTCGAACTGCTGCCCAACGGCGGCGCGTTCGGCGGCAAGGAAGACCTGTCGGTGCAGGCCCAGACCGCACTGCTGGCACGATTGACGGGCGCGCCGGTGAAGCTGACGCTAAGCCGCGAGGAATCGATCCGGCTACACCCGAAACGCCATGGGTTCCGATTGAGCTACACCGTGGGCTGCGACGCCGAGGGCCGACTGACCGCCCTGCGGGCGCGCATCATCGGCGACTCCGGGGCCTACGCCTCGGTCGGCGGCAAGGTGCTGGAGCGCGCGGCGGGCCATGCCTGCGGCGCCTATCGCGTGCCCCACGTGGACGTCGAGTCGACCGCGGTCTACACCAACAACCCCCCTTGTGGCGCGATGCGCGGTTTCGGCGTCAACCAGGTGCACTTCGCGCTCGAGGGGTGCCTGGACCTGCTGGCGCGCAAGGCCGGGCTCGACCGCTGGGAGATCCGCTGGCGCAACGCGCTGGAAGTGGGCGACACCTTCACCACCGGACAGGTGCTGGAAAAGTCGGTCGGTATCCGCAAGACGCTGCAGGCCGTGAAGCCGCACTACCAGGCGGCGCTGCGCGAAGGCCGCGCGGTGGGCATCGCCTGCGGCGTGAAGAACAGCGGCATCGGCAACGGCGTCGAAGAGTGGGGCAAGGCCCGGCTTGTCGTGGAGGGCGCAACACGCGTCGCGCTC
Source organism: uncultured beta proteobacterium (assembly GCA_963713275.1). GTDB lineage: Bacteria > Pseudomonadota > Gammaproteobacteria > Burkholderiales > Casimicrobiaceae > CAIWHR01. The sequence goes on along the minus strand of CAVQLG010000021.1, from coordinate 250,342 downwards.
TACAACGGCTACACCGAGATGGGCCAGGGGCTGCTGACGGTGCTGGTGCAGTTCGCGGTCGAGGCGACCGGTCTGCCGGCCTCGACCTTCGTGCCGAGGGTGGATTCCACGTTCGACCTGCAATGCGGGCAGACGACCGGTTCCCGGGGCACGCTCTTCAGCGGCCGGGCGGTACTCGTTGCCGCCGCCAAGCTCAAGGCCGACCTCGACGCCGGGCACACGCTGGCCGAGTTGCGGGGCCGCGTCTATGCCGGCGACGTCGTGGTGCGCGACACCACCGCGCTCGGCGCGCCCGTGGCGAGAATCAAGACGCACACGAGCTTCGGTTACGCGACGCAGCTGGTCGTGCTCGATGCGGCGGGGCGAATCGAGCGCGTCGTCGCCGCCCACGACGCCGGCCGCGTCGTCAATCCGGCGCTCGCATCGGGGCAGATCGAGGGCGCGGTGCATATGGGCCTGGGCTACGCCCTGACCGAAGAGCTGCGCTGCGAAAACGGCATGCCGGTGACTTTCAAGCTCAAGGAACTGGGCGTGCTGCGCGCGCGCGACATGCCAAAGGTCGAAGTCATGTTCGTGGAAGAGCCGGACCCCGAAGGCCCGATGGGCGCCAAGGGCCTGGGCGAAATCGGCCTCGTGCCGACGGCGGCGGCGGTGGCTTCGGCGCTGGAAGCGTTCGACGGCGTTCGCCGCACCACGCTGCCGATGAAGGACTCACCCGCCGCGCGGGCGATGAGCGTGGGCTTTCCGCTGGCGGCCAAGTGAATCGCGCCGGCTTCGTCAACGCCCACACGCATCTGTACTCGGGCTTGGCGCCGTTCGGCATGCCGGCCCCGGCCAGGGCGCCCGAGACCTTCCTCGCCATCCTCGAGCAGGTGTGGTGGCGCCTGGACCGCGCGCTCGACGCCCAGGCGCTGCGCGTTTCAGCGCAGTGGTACGTCGCGCAGGCGCGGCAGCTCGGCACGGTCGGGCTCATCGACCACCACGAATCGCCCAACCTGATCGAAGGCTCGCTCGAGATCCTGGCCGACGTCTGCCAGGCCGCCGGCATGCCGGCCGTGCTCTGTTACGGCGCCACCGAGCGCAACGGCGGGCGCGACGAAGCGCGGCGCGGTCTGCGCGAATGCCGCCGCTTCATCGAGACCAACCGGCGCCCGCTCATTCGCGGCGTGGTCGGGCTGCACGCCTCGTTCACGGTGTCCGACGACACCGTGCGCGAGGCCGCGGCGCTGTGCCGTGCGCTGGGCACCGTGATGCACGTGCACCTGGCCGAAGACGCCGCCGATGTGGCCGACGCCGTGCGCAACGGCTGGGCCGGCCCGCTGGAAAGGCTCGATCAACTGGGCGCGCTGCCGCCAGGCTCCATCGTCGCGCACGGCGTGCACCTCAGCGAAGCGCAGGTGCGGCACGCCGAGCGGCTGGGATGCTGGCTGGTGCAGAACCCGCGCTCGAACCTGGGCAACCGCGTCGGCTACCCGGCCGCGCTTCGCGCCAGCACCCGCGTGGCGCTCGGCACCGATGGCTACCCTTCGGACGTCGATGCCGAATGCCGCGAGTTGTTCGAGCAATGCGCGCGCCACGGCGACGATGCCACCGCGGCGCAACGGCGGCCGCCGGCCGGCCACGCACTGCTCGCCGAGCGCTTTGGTGGAAGCGTGCCGGCGCCGGGCGCGTGGCCGCCCGTCGATCTCGACGCCCTCAGGGCAGAGGCTGAAACCGAGGCCCGAAGGCTCTGGTCGCGAATGGGGAAGGCATGAACCACGACGCCAGGGCCGCCGGCGGGCCGCTTGGTGCGCCTAGCTCGCCACCAAGCTCCGCAGGTATTCGCTCACGTGGTTCACCGCACCCGGGGCGAGCAGCGCGTCGCGCAGGCTCTGCAGGGCATAGGCCCGAGGATCGTCGCCGGGCGGCTGCCCGACCCGCACCTGCACCAGCTGGCCGTCGAAGCGCGCGGTCGTCGCGTCGGGCTCGATCAGCACCGCGTCGCGCGGGGCGTCGCTGAGCCAGCGCTCGCGGTTCACGAACAGGCGCGGCTTCAGCAGGTAGGGTCCGCCGTCCTCCAGGCAGAACACGTCGCAGTTGCCACAGTCGTTGCAAAAGTCGACGAAGTTGGCGATCTGCCGCGCCATGCGCACCGGCACCTGCGGCGTAGCCGGCATGGCGACGCTGAAGTTGGCGTCGTTGGGGCACAGCGGGATGCATTTGTTGCAGGTGACGCAGTCGAAGAACTGCAACCGCCGACCGATCTTGCGCGGCGGCTTGCGGTTGTTCTCGGCCAGATAGCGCGGGTCCGTGGCGACGCGCTCCACGTACAGCTCGGTGTTGCGCAGCTTGGCCGCGCTCACGTCCACCGGGCCGGACCCACCATAGGCGCGCACGATGAACGCGTCGATCGTCGAAGCGCCCACGGCGTCCATGCGCTGCGTCAGCTCGGCGAAGTAGCCGAAGCCGCGCCAGTAGCCACCGGCCTTGAGCAGGTCGGTGCAGGCGGTGATCGGCACCAGGCCGAGTGCTACGGCATCGGGGAAGTTGGCGCGATCGATGCCGGCCGAGAACGAGACCGGCAGGTCGTCCCCGAAAGCGCCGCGAAAGCGCCGCACGAGGTGCATCGCCAGCACGTGCAAAGGCGTCCCCGAGAGGTACATCACGCGCTCGCTGGCCGGGAAGTAGTCGCGGTGGTTCTCGACGATCAGGGTGTTGGAGAACTTCACCCCCAGCCCCAGACCGAGTTCGCCGGCCAGGCGCTGCAGCCGGCCCATGAACGCGCTGGCCTGCGCCCAGGTGGGGTCCTTTTCGAACGCGGCGTCGGGGATGCGCAGCTCGCCATAGCCGAGCACGCCGTTGAGCAGCCGGCGCACCTCCGCCGCGCCAAGCAGCGTCGGGTTCAGCTTGACCACGCACGTCAGGCCGTGCTCGCGCATCAGGTGCTCGACGATGGCCTCGATCTCCTGCGGCGGACAGCCGTGGAAGGTGCTCAGCGTGAGCGTGTCCGAAAGGCGTGTCGGAAAGTCGAGGTCGCGCAGCGGACCCAGTTCTGCCGGCAGCTCCCGCCGCAGCCGCTCGACCACCGGCGTGGCGTCCATCATGCCGCGGATGAAGGCCTGCACGCGCGGGCTGCGAATGCCGGCCAGGTCGTAGCCGACGCTCATGTCGAAAACCGTGCGGCCGAAGCCCGGCGCCAGCGCGAGCCGGCCACTGGCCTCGAGGATGCGGATCAGCATCGCCGCCTTGACGTATTCGTCGAGCGACTCCTCCAGCGTCAGCTCCTGCGACCACTCGACGTTGTAGCCCAGCGTCTGCATGTCGATGCAGGGCCGCGGCAGCGTGAGGCGGTCGATGATCTGCACCGTCTTGAGCTCCATGCAGCGCCCACCGGCCAGCCACGACAGCACGATGTTCTGCGCCAGCTGGGTGTTGGGCCCGGCCGCGGGTCCGAACGGCGTCGCCGCCGGGCGGCCGTGCACCCGCACCGAAAAGTCGTGCCGTCCGGGGTCGAGCACGAACCTGCGCACGGGCAGGTCGAAGACGGTTTGGCGCGTGTCGAACTCGCGCAGCATGCGCGTCGCCAGAGCGGCCAGGGGGTAGGGTGCGAGATGGCTCATGGCGCGGATTCCATGACGATGGCGGATTCCAGGCACTGCCGAAACGGGCAAGTATGTTATCAATACGCCCCTCGCCGTGATGAAATGTCGCCGGGCGGGAAGCACTCGGAGGCAAGGCGCGAATGGCCACGCTGATCAGCAACGGACGCATCGTCACCGCGGTCGACGACTATGTGGCCGACATCCTGGTGGACGAAGGCCGCATCCACACCATCGGCGTGCACCTCGACGTCGGTGACGACGTGCAGGTGCACGACGCGACGGGCCTGCTGGTGCTGCCGGGGGGCGTGGACGTGCACACCCACATGGACATGGCCACGCCCACGGCCCGCACCATCGACACCTTCGGCAGCGGCACGCGCGCGGCCGCTTTCGGCGGCACCACCACGCTGGTCGATTTCTGCACCCCGGTGGCCGGGCAAAGCCCGCTCCAGGCGCTGGAGCACTGGCACCGGCTGCGCGAAAGCGCCTGTGTGGACGTCGGCGCGCACATGATTCTGCTCGACGCCCAGCCGGGCACGCTTGAGGCGATGCAGGCGCTCGTGCGCCACGAAGGGGTGAGCAGCTTCAAGCTGTTCATGGCCTATCCCGATGCGCTGATGGTCGACGACGGTGCGCTGTTCAAGGCCATGCGCGTGGCCGGCGCCCAGGGTGCCATGACCTGCGTGCACGCCGAGAACGGGCACGTCATCCAGGCACTGGTGGACGAGGCGGTGGCGAAGGGCCTGAGGGCGCCGAAATACCACGCTCTCACGCGCCCGGCGATCCTCGAAGGCGAAGCCGTGCAACGGGCCATCTGCCTGGCCGAACTGGCCCAAGCCCCGTTGTACATCGTGCACCTGTCGACCGCACAGGCGCTGTCGGCGGTGACCGAGGCGCGCGACCGCGGCATCGCGGTGCATGCCGAGACCTGCCCGCACTACCTGTTCCTCGACGCGCAGGAGTACGAGCGTCCCGGCTTCGAGGCCGCCAAGTACGTGATGACACCGCCGCTGCGCGAGCCCGGCCACCAGGCGCACCTCTGGCGCGGCCTGAAGACCGACGACCTGCAGGTGGTGGCCACCGACCACTGCCCGTTCTGCTTCAACGAGCAGCCGCACGGCCTGCGCTATTCCAAGCGGCAGGGTGTGGACAGCTTCAGTCGCATCCCCAACGGCGCGCCCGGCGTCGAGACCCGGTTGCCGCTGGTCTTCGACGGCGCCGTGCTCAAGCGCGGGATGTCGCTGAACCGCTTCGTACAGATCACCGCCACCGCGCCGGCCAAGCTCTTTGGCCTGTTTCCGAGGAAGGGCACGATCGCCGTCGGCAGCGACGGCGACCTGGTGCTGTTCGACCCCGGCGAGCGCTGGACCATCCGCGCCAGCGAGCACCACAGCCGCGCGGACTATTCGCTGTTCGAAGGCCGCGAATTGACAGGCCGCGTGAAGAAGGTGTTCGTGCGCGGCGAGTGCATCGTCGACGGGTCGCGTTGGCAGGGTCGCGAGGGCATGGGGCAGTACCTGCGCCGCGGCGCGTCCGGCCAGCCGTGAGCCCCGGCCCGGGCCCTGCCGCACGCAAGGACGACCATCGCAACCCTGCGGACCGACCCGGCGGCCGGCTTGACGCAGCCGGTCCGTGGCTGAGGAAGCGCGCAATCGCCTGCTCTCCAGCGTGAGCGCACCGGCGGCGCCGTCGCGGCGGCGTTCGCCGGCCGAGCACCCATCGGGCGGGTGCGAACTCCAAGATGGATTTGCCCAAGGCTGCAGCGTCGGTTCGAAGATCCCGCCGGCGCATCGTTCCCCCTCGGCCTGCGCCTGCCCGCCCGTCGGCGCTACAACCGGCGGACGATCACGCTGCCGATCGAATAGCCGGCGCCAAACGAGCAGATCACGCCGATGTCCCCGGCCGCGAGGTCGGCGCGGTGGCGATGGAAGGCGATGATCGACCCGGCCGACGACGTGTTCGCGAACTCGTCGAGAATCACCGGCGCTTGGTCGGTCGTTGCGTCGCGGCCGAGCAGGCGGCGCGCGATCAGCTGGTTCATGGAAAGGTTCGCCTGGTGAAGCCAATAGCGACGCACACCGTCCGGCGCGATGTTCGTGCTGCGCGAGATGCGCGGCGATGTGCTCGGCGGCGAGCGGGCAGACCTCCTTGAACACCTTGCGTCCTTCCTGGGCGAACAGCTTGTCGCGGGCGTCCGGATCGCCGTCCTCGCACCGGTTCATGAAGCCGAAGTTGTTGCGGATGCTGCTCGAGAAGCGGGTGGCAAGCCGCGTGCCGAGGACCTCCCAGCTGCCCGCGGGCGCCGCGTCCGCGCGCGCCGACGACGGCCGCCGTGCAGACGTCGCCGAAGATGAAGTGGCAGTCGCGGTCGCGCCACTCGAGATGCGCCGACGTGATCTCCGGATTCACCACCAGCATCGCGCGTACCGTGCCGCAGCGGACCGCGTTGACCGCCTGGTCCAGCGCAAAAGTCGCGGAGGAGCAGGCGACGTTCATGTCGAAGCCGAAGCCGCCGATCCCGAGCGCATGCTGGATCTCGATCGCCATCGCAGGGTACGCCCGCTGCATGTTGGCCGCGGCGCAGATGACGCCGTCGACGTCGTCGACGGTCCGTCCGGCCTGGCGCAGCGCAGCGCTGCCCGCCGCCACGGCGATCTCGGCCATCAGCGAGCGCGCCTCGTTGGGCCGCTCCCGAAAGCGCGGATACATGCGCGCCGGATCAAGCACGCCGTCCTTGTCGATGACGTAGCGTTGCTTGATCCCGGACGCCTTCTCGATGAAGTCGACGCTCGATTCCTGCTTCTGCGCCAGCGCCCCGGTGGCGATCCCGGCGTCGTTGCGCAGATTCCAGTCCCGGACGTACGCGTTGAACGCGGCGACGAGTTCCTCGTTCGAGATCGTATGGGGGGGGACGTAGATCCCGGTACCGGTGATTGCTGCGCGATTCATGGCTGAACGTCCTTGACCGGGGGGCCGGAGGGGACACGATGATGCCGCCCGGGATGGGTGTGCTGCAGTCTGCAACGCGGCCGGCGCCCGCAGGTCAGGGCGGCAGCCCGACCTTCCCTAGCCGCACGCGCACCGCGCAGTACTTCAACTCGGGAATCTTGGCCGTCGGGTCCAGCGCCGGGTTGGTGAGCAGGTTGGCCGCCGCCTCGTGGTAGGCAAAGGGGATGAAGATCGCGCCGATGGGCGTGCCCTCGTCGGCGCGAACCTGCAGCGCCACCTCGCCGCGGCGTGACTGCACGGTGACGACTTCGCCGGGCGCGATGCCGAGCACCGCCAGGTCCTGCGGGTTCATCATCGCGGCGGCCATCGGCTCGATCGCGTCGAGCACCGCAGCGCGCCGCGTCATGCTGCCCGTGTGCCAGTGCTCGAGCTGCCGGCCGGTGAGCAGCACCAGCGGGTAGTCGGCATCGGGCCGCTCGGCGGCCGGGATGATGTCGGCCGGCACCAGCTTCGCGCGCCCGTTCGCGGTCGGGAAGCGGTCGATGAAGACGATGGCCTGACCCGGTTCGTCCTCGTTCGGGCACGGATACGTGACGCTGCCTTCGCGCGTGAGCCGCTGCCACGGGATGCCGGCGATCGCCTCGTGCATCGCCTCGCGCATCTCCTCGTAGACCGCGGCCACGCCGTGCTCGTCGCCCGGATAGTGCCAGTCAAGCCCCAGCCGCCGCGCCATCTGCTGGACGATCCAGAGGTCGGCGCGGGCCTCGCCCGGCGGATCGAGCGCGCGCCGGCCGAGCTGCACCATGCGGTCGGTGTTGGTCACGGTACCGGTCTTCTCGGGCCAGGCCGACGCCGGCAGCACGACGTCGGCGAGCCACGCGGTCTCGGTGAGGAAGATGTCCTGGACTACCAGATGCGCAAGCCGTGCGAGCGCCGCGCGCGCGTGGTTCAGGTCCGGGTCGCTCATCGCCGGGTTCTCCCCCATGATGTACATCCCGCGCACGCGGTGCGGGTCGTCGTCGCCGGCCAGCGCCTTGTGCATGATCTCGACCACTGTGTAGCCCGGCTTGTCGTCCAGCGACGTTGCCCAGAACTGCTCGAACCACGCGTGCGCCGCAGCGTCGGTCACCCGCCGGTAGTTCGGGAACATCATCGGGATCAGCCCGGCGTCGCTCGCCCCCTGTACATTGTTCTGGCCGCGCAGCGGGTGCAGCCCGGCACCGGGCTTGCCGATCTGGCCGCAGACGGCACAGAGCGCGATCAGGCAGCGGGCGTTGTCGGTGCCGTGCACGTGCTGGCTCACCCCCATGCCCCAGAGGATCATCGCGCTCCTGGCCTCGGCGAACGCGCGTGCGACCTCGCGCAACGTCGGCGCCGGGATGCCGCAGATCGGCGCCATCGCCTCGGGGCTGTAGCCCTTGACGTTCTCGCGCAGCGCCGCGAAGTTGTCGACGCGTTCGCGAATGAACGCGGCGTCGGCCAGGCCCTCGTCGATCACCGTGTGGATCAGCGCGTTGAGCAGCGCAACGTCGGTGTCCGGGCGGAACTGCAGCACCCGCCAGGCATGACGCGCGAGGTCGGTGACGCGCGGGTCGGCGACGACGATCTTGGCGCCGCGTTGCGCCGCGTTCTTGATGAAGGTCGCCGCCACCGGGTGGTTCGCGGCCGGATTGGCGCCGATGACGAGGATCAGCTCGGCGTGCTCGACGTCGTTGACCGGGTTGCTGACGGCGCCCGAGCCCACGCCTTCGAGCAGCGCGGCGACGCTGGAGGCATGGCACAGCCGCGTGCAGTGGTCGACGTTGTTGCTGCGAAAACCCGTGCGCACGAGCTTCTGGAAGAGATACGCCTCCTCGTTGCTGCCCTTGGCCGAGCCGAAGCCGGCGAGCGACTTCGGGCCATGCGCGTCGCGCAACGACGTGAGGCCACCGGCCGCCGCCGCCAGCGCCTCGTCCCAGGTCGCCTCGCGGAAGACCTCGCGCCAGTCGCCGGGGCGAGCCGGCGCGGCGGGATCCTTGGCCACACCCGGCCGGCGCAAGAGCGGCCGCGTCAGCCGCTGCGGATGGTGCACGTAGTCCTGCCCGAAGCGCCCCTTGACGCACAGCCGCGAACGGTTGGCCGGTCCGTCGCGCCCGTCGACGCCCACGATGCGCTCGCCGCGAATGCGGTACGTGATGAGGCAGCCGACGCCGCAGTACGGGCACACCGAATCGACGCTGCGATCGACCACCTGCGAGCCCAGCATCGACTTCGGCATCAGCGCGCCGGTGGGGCAGGACGCGACGCACTCGCCGCAGCCCACGCAGGTCGATGCGCCCATCGGATCGTCGAGGTCGAAGACGATCGTCGACTGCGCGCCGCGCCGGGCGTAGCCGATGACGTCGTTGACCTGGACCTCGCGGCAGGCGCGCACGCAGCGCGTGCACTGGATGCAGGCGGCGAGATTAACCGCCATCGCCGGGTGCGTGAGGTCGGGCGCCGTAGTCTCGCGCCGCAGTGCGGCCAGTGCCGGCCGCACGACGACGCCCAGGCGGGCAGCCCAGGCCGAGAGCTCGCCGTGCGGCTGCAGGCCGGCGTCGTCGTTCCATTTGTGGCCGGCTTCGGGCAGGTCGGCCAGCAGCAGCTCCAGCACGAGGCGCTGGCTCGCGCGGGCACGTTCGCTGTCGGTGCGCACCGTCATGCCGGGCGTCGGGGTGCGGCAGCAGCTGGCGGCAAGCGAGCGCTCGCCGGCGATCTCGACCACGCAGGCGCGGCAGTTGCCGTCGGCGCGCAGTCCCTCGCTTGTGGCACAGGTGCGGGATTTCGATGCCGTGCCGGGACGCGGCGGCGAGGATCGTTTCGCCGGGAGCGGCGACGATCGATCGGCCATCGAGCGTGAAGCCGACGCCATCGGTTTGCATCGGGTCGGTTCGCGCGTTCATCCGCGGTCGATGAACTCGTGCGCGAAGTAGCGCTGCACGCAGCGCAGCGGGTTCGGCGCGGCCTGGCCCAGGCCGCAGATCGACGCGTCCTCCATCACCCGCGCCAGGTCGTCGAGCAGCGGCTGATCCCATCGCGGCTGCGCCATCAGCGCGGCCGCCTTGGTGGTGCCGACACGACAGGGCGAGCACTGGCCGCAGCTCTCGTCGGCGAAGAAGCGCATCATCGCCAGCGCCGCGTCGCGCGCCCGGTCGCGGTGGCCGAGCACGATGATGCCCGCCGAGCCGATGAAGGCCCCGTGCGGCTGCAGGGTGTCGAAGTCCAGCGGCACGTCGGCCAGTGTCGCCGGCAGGATGCCGCCCGAGGCGCCGCCGGGCAGGTAGGCGTAGAGCTCGTGCCCCTCGGCCATGCCGCCGCAATACTCGCTCACCAGCTCGCGCAGCGTGATTCCCGCCGGCGCGAGCTTGACGCCGGGCTCGCGCACCCGGCCGCTGACGCTGAAAGAGCGCAGCCCCTGGCGGCCATGCCGGCCGAAACCGGCGAACCAGCCCGGCCCGCGCTCGACGATGTCGCGCACCCAGTACAGGGTTTCGAGGTTGTGCTCCAGCGTCGGCCGGCCAAAGAGGCCCACCTGCGCGACGTAGGGCGGGCGCATCCGCGGCTCGCCGCGCCTGCCCTCGATGCTCTCGAGCATCGCCGACTCCTCGCCGCAAATGTAGGCACCGGCGCCGCGGCGCAATTCGATCGTCGGCAGCGGGCAGGGCGGATCGGCCGCCAGGGCCGCGAGTTCGGCCTGCAGCATCGCGCGGGCCTCGTGGTACTCGTCGCGCAGATAGATCCATACGTGCCCGATGCCGAGGGCCCCCGCGGCGACCAGCACGCCTTCGAGGAAGCGGTGCGGGTCGCGCTCGAGGTAGCTGCGGTCCTTGAACGTTCCCGGCTCGCCCTCGTCGATGTTCACCGCCAGGTAGCGCGGCGCCGGCTGGTCGCGCACGATGCGCCACTTGCGCCCGGCCGGAAAACCCGCGCCGCCGAGGCCCCGCAGCCCGGCGTCCTCCAGCGCACCGATCACCGCCTCGGCGCTGCGCTCGCCGCGGGATACCGCCGCGGCGAGCGCATATCCACCCGCGGTGCGGTAGGCGGCATAACCGATGGGCGAGGCCGGCGCTGGCGCGGCCGCCGCAAGCGCTGCCACCAGCGCGTCGATGTCGGCGCCACCGACGCTCCGCTGCCCGGCGAGCGCCGCCGGCGCTTGCTCGCAGCGGCCGATGCAGGGGGCGGCGAGCACGCGCACGCCATCCGCAGCCAGGCGCGAGCGCGCCCCGTCGAGAAGGCCCTGCGCGCCGGCGAGCTGGCAACTGAGCCCCGTGCACACTCGCAGCGTCCGCGGCGCCACCGCTGCGTCGTCGGCGACGATGTCGAAGTGGTGGTAGAAGCTCGCGACTTCGTAGACCTCGGCCATCGACAGCCGCATCTCGCCGGCGAGCGCCGCCAGATGCCCGTCCCGCAACGCGCCTTGGGCATCCTGCAGGCAGTGCAGATGCTCGATCAGCCGGTCGCGCCGATGACCACCCGCCGGCGGCGCGCCGATGACCTCTCGGACCTCGGCAAGCGAGCGGGGCGAAACGTGCCGGCCCTTGCCCGCGACGACGCGTTTCAGCCGCTGCGCGCCGGAACCGTGCTCGGCCGCCGTCGAACTCTTCCCATCGAGCGCTCCACTCATCGTTGCCATCCCCCCGGCAGGGCCGGCGCCATCGCCCGCAAGCGCCCGAACCACGCGAACATCGCCCGGAGTGTGCTCCGGCCTCGGCGATGGATCGACATGGCGAACCCGCCGCGGCGCGCCAGGCGGGCAGGCGGCGATCGAGCAAGGGGCCAATAGGAGTCAGGTCGGGCCCGTTTCGGACCGATCGGACACTGTTTCACCAGAACTCACCCCGATCTTGACCGGCGGTCTCACGGATGTCAAAAAGCTGGACCCTCGTTGACGAAGGCCGCATCGAACGATCCATCGACCGGCGCTGCGAAGCGCAGCATCAATGCCCAGCAGCCGCGCATGGTTGCGCCGTTTCGCCAGCACTGCCAGCGCCGGGGCGCGGCGACCCGCTGGCGCGGATGCGCGGGGCAACCATGTAGGTCGGGCAACTGCTCTCGATGGACGCGGGTGACCTGCTGCCGCCCGAGTTCGGCGAGATCGTGGCGCGCTTGCGCGCCGACGCGAAGCCGATGCCGATGGCCAGGGCCACCGTGCCCAGACCCGGAACGGGCACTCGAGGGGCGACGTCGTCGCCCTTCAACCCGGCGGGGTGCTCAGGCAAGCGCCTTGCCCACCACTTCGGCGGCTTCCTTCGACAAGCCCGGCGTGGCGGCCACCCTTTGTAGCGCGGCGCGCATCAGCGCTTGGCGCTTGGGCTCGAAACGCTTGTAGCGTTCGAAGTTGCGCACCATGCGCGCGGCCACCTGCGGGTTGATCGCATCCAGCGCCAACAACTGCTCGACCAACAAGGCGTAGCCGGAGCCGTCGGCCGCGTGGAAGCGCACCTGGTTTACGCCAAAGCTGCCCAGCAGCGCATACACCTTGTTGGGGTTCTTCAGCGTAAAGGCCGGGTGCGCAGTCAGCTCCTTCACCCGCGCGACCGTGCCGGGCAGCCGCGACATTGCCTCCACGCTGAGCCACTTGTCGACCGCCAGCGGCTCGTCCTGCCACCTGGCGTAGAAGGCGTCCAGTGCAGGGCGTCGTTCGGGGCAGTCGCAGTTGGCGAGCGCGGCGAGCGCGGCCATGGCATCGGTCATGTTGTCGGCGCCGTCCAACTGCGCAAGGCACATGCGGCGCGACGGCTCGTCGCCGAGATCCATCAGGAACGCAAGGCACAGGTTGCGCAACGCGCGGCGACCGCTAGAGACAGCGTCAGGCCGATACGGACCGGGCGTGGCGAAGGCCGCGTAGCCGCGGCGGAAGTCCGCCTGCAAGCGTTCGGCCAGGAAGCGGCGCATGGCGAAGCGCACCTCGTGCACGGCCGCGGGATCGATCTCCTCGAGTTGCTCGGCGATGACCACTTCCGGCGGCAGCGTGAGCGCCTCGGCCGCGAAGGCAGGGTCCTGGTCCGCGTCCTTGAGCACCTTGCCGAAGGCTTGGGCCAGGTAGTCGGGAAATTGGACCGGGTGGCCCGCGCGATCGTCGGCCACGCCCTGCAGTAGCAGGTCCATCGCCAGTTCCTGGCCGGCGAGCCAGCGATTGAACGGGTCGCTGTCGTGGCTCAGCCGGTGCTGCAGCGCCTCGTCGCTGTATGCGTACCTGATGATGACCGGTGCGGAGAAATCGCGGCCGAGTGACGGGACCGGCTGCGACGGCACGTCGACGAAGCGGAAGACTTCGGTCTGCTGCCGCAGCGACAGTACGCGGCTTGTCCCCGCGGCAGCAGCTTCGCCTTCGAGCCGCAGCGGCAGGTCGCGGCCCCGGCCATCGATCAGGCCGACGGTTAGCGGCAGGTGCATCGGCAGCTTCTTCGGCTGGCCCGGTGTGGGCGGGCAGCTTTGCTTCACGGTGAGCTGGTAGGTGCGCGTGGTGGCGTCGTAGCTGTCACTCACGTCCAGCTGCGGCGTGCCCGCCTGCTCGTACCAGAGCGTGAACTGTGTGAGATCGACGCCGCTCGCGTCCTGCATGGCGCGCACGAGGTCGTCGATGGTCACGGCCTGCCCGTCGTGCCGCTGGAAGTACAGGTCGATGCCCTTGCGGAACGCCTCGGCCCCGACCAGCGTGTGCATCATGCGCACGAGCTCGGCGCCCTTGCTGTACACGGTGGCGGTGTAGAAGTTGCTGATCTGCTGGTAGGACGCGGGTCGCACCGGGTGCGCCATCGGCCCCGCGTCTTCGGGGAACTGGCCCGTTAGCAGGTTGCGCACGGCCTGGATGCGCGCCACGGCTTGCGAGTACTGATCCCCCGCGTACTGCTGCTCGCGGAAGACCGTCAGCCCTTCCTTGAGTGACAACTGGAACCAGTCGCGACAGGTGACGCGGTTGCCGGTCCAGTTGTGGAAGTACTCGTGCGCGACCGTGCGGTCGATGAAGTTGAAGTCCCAGTCGGTGGAGATGTCCGGGCGCGCCAGCACGAGCTTGGTGTTGAAGATGTTCAGGCCCTTGTTCTCCATCGCGCCGGCGTTGAAGTCGCCCACCGCCACGACGTTGTACTGGTCGAGGTCGACTTCCAGGCCGTACGTCTCTTCATCCCACGTCATCGCGCGCTTGAGCGCATCAAGCGCCCACTCGCCCTGGTCGAGCTTGCCGGGCTCCACAAAGAACTGCAGCAACACCTTACGGCCCGAGCGCGTGCGGAAGCTGTCCTGGCGCCGGTCCAGCTTGGCCGCGACGACCGCGAAGAGGTAGCAGGGCTTCGGGAACGGGTCTTCCCACCGAGCCCAGTGCCGGCCGCCGGTGTCATCGCCCCGCGCGACGAGGTTGCCGTTGGCGAGCAGCACCGGATAGCGCGCCTTGTCCGCGCGCAGCGTGACGGTGTACTTCGCCATCACATCCGGCCGATCGAGAAAGGGCGTGATGCGGCGGAACCCCTCTGCCTCGCACAGGCTGAAGAAGCCGGTGCTGGAAGTGAAGATCCCCATCAGCTTCGTGTTCTGCTTGGGGTTGATGCGGCTGACCGTCGTCAGCGTGAAGGCGGCAGGCACCGTCGGGAGGGTCAGGCGGCGCTCGTCGAGCGTGTAGCGGCTACGCGCGAACGTGGTCCCGTCGAGCGCCACCGACTCGACGCTCACCTCGTCGAGGTCGAGCTCCAAGGCCGCCGCCGGGTCGGCCGCGGCCTGATTGCGCCTGACGGCTAACGTCGCCTGAATCCGCGCCTCGTTCTCGTCAACGAGGTCGATGTCGAGCTCTACCGACGGGATCAGGAACGGCGGCGGGGCGTAGTCCTTCAGGTAAACCGTGGAGGGCGTCGCGAAGTTCATGCGGAATCCTCGTTTCCAGAATCTACCAGCCGCTGCTCCTGCGTGAAGCTGCTGGCATCCAGCGTGATCATCTGCACCAGCTGCAGCTTTGCCACCACGGGCTTGGACATGACGAACGGGTAGAAGTCCGGGTGCCCCATGCTGCGCGCCAGCTCGTTGATGACCATGATCATCTCGATCCAGGAGTTCAGCAGCGACAGAAACCTTGCAGCGCCCGGATGGTCTGGCGCATAGAGGTCATCGAGCGCGAATGGCGTGGTCTTGGCTTCGAGGTCTGTGGCGTCCAGTCCGAAGCCGAGCGCCGTGCCCATGCTGTCGCTCACGTGCAGGTAATGCGCCCAGGTTTCGGCCCAGTCTTCCCAGGGGTGTGTCGTGGCGTAGGACGAGATGTACGAGTTCGCCCAGTCCGCCGGCGGTCCCTGTTCATAGTTGCGCTTGAGCGCCTCGGCGTAGCTCGCGCGCTCATCGCCGAACAGCCCGCGGAACGGCTCCAGCCACGGGGTGTCTCGCACCAGGCGGTCCCAGTAGTAGTGACCGACCTCGTGCCGAAAGTGCCCGAGCAGCGTGCGATACGGCTCGCGCAGCTCCTGCTTGATCGCTGCGCGCTTGGCGTCGTCAGCTTCCTCGACGTTGATCGTGATGAGGCCGTTGGCATGGCCGGTCAGCACGCGCGGTCCGGCGGCCGGTGAGCGCAGGAAGTGGAACATCAGGCCGTGGTGAGGGTCTTCGTCGACCTTGGACTTCACTGGCAGGCCCAGTGCCAGCAGTTGCGCGACGTGGCGCCGCTTGGCCGCCTCGATCGCCGTCCAGTAGCGTGCATTGTCGGCGTCGCCGAGATGCGGAATCGTGTGATCGAGCCGGCAGGCGACGCAGAGCGTGCCGGTATCGCCGGCTCTCAGCAACCGGTTGCACAGGGCCGGCGTTTCGCGATTGCCGCAGTACTTGTACAGGTGCTCTCTGCCCTCGATACGGACCGAGCCGGGCTCGGGGCCGGGATCCAGCGCGACCAGCGACAAGATGTCCGGCAGGTAGCCCAACGGGGACTTCCAGCTCAGGCACTGGGTGTTGGGAAAGAAGATAGGCGTGCCGCAGCGGCATTCGTAACTGTGCGAAAGCCGCTCGGTTGCCCTGCGCTGTTTCCACTCCGTATTCAGCCGTTTGCTAAGCGATTCGAGCAGATCGTCCATTATGGCTCTCAGTCACGAAACGAGACGTCATGTACAGGCGTCGGGATAGAGCATGTGGGGCGCGCATCATCTTAGGGTACGGTGGCGAGTCCATCCGTTTCCCGACAGGCTGCAATCCGGCGCCCAGACAGCCGGCCTGAGGTCCGCCCCCGGCACGAGCCGCGTGACGACGCGCGGCACGCCTGCCCGCCGCGGCGTTGACGACGAACTGGAGCGGCGACCCGGGGTCGACCTCGGGGCAAACGGCCATGGGGCGGTCGAGACAGGCCGCGACGAACGATCTCAATCGTGGCGCAGCAGGTCACCGAAGACGGTGTGCTCGCCCTCCTTGCGATCGGCGCCGGGCGCGTCGTACAGGACGAGCCAGCTCGGCTTGCCGCCCGACAACGCCGGTGGCAGGTCGCAGATCGCCTCGGCGCGGTTGGTGCCGCGGCCATGGGGCAGCGAGACCGACTCGCTCAGCGGCGCCTCGAAACGCACCGGATCGCGGTTGGCCGCCAGCAAGGGCCGGGCTGCAGGCCACTTGAAGACGCGGATCTCGCCGTTCAGCACCATCGTCGGTCCGGCCAGGATGTAGAGGTCATCGCCGGAGAAGTGAAGGTCCCGCACGCCCAGGCCGTCGAGGTGCAGGAAATGCTTGCAGATCAGCGTGCCGCTGCCGTCCAAAGGCACCAGTTGCAGCTGGTCACCGCAGGCCTCTACCGCAATCTCCAGCAGCGCCGACCAGCCGCGCAGCACCGGGCCGCGCAGGCCGAGCAAGAGCCGGCGGCCGTCCACGGCCAGGCCTTCGATGTCCAAGCCGTTGTCCTTGCCTGGGATCGCCATGTAGAGCCCGAAGTGGGGATCATCGGCGAGCGCGCGGGTAAGCAGGTTCGTTTGGGAGTCACCCTTCAGGCGCAACGCCCGCCGCCCGTCCTTGGTCTGCCGTACCAGGCAAGGCTCGCCGCTCGCGTCAGGCTCGATGGGCAGGCGGGCCAGCAGACGCCGATTGCCGTCGAGCGCCACCTTCGCGAGCCGCTTGGCGTTGTCAGCATGCCCCCGGTCCCGCTTGGCGTTCTTGCGCTTCAGGCCATGCGAGCCGACCACCCAGACGAAGCCATCCGCCACGGCCATGCCTTCGAGATCAGCCTCTTCCCCGGCCTTTCCGGGCAGGTTCAGCAGATCGGCCAGCGGGAAGTCGCGCACCTGGCCGAAGCGCAAGATCTCGCGTCCCACGGGGTCGAGCCGGCGCAGACGGTCCAGACCACAGGCTTCGTCGCCAGCCACCCAGAGCCAGTCGCCCGTGAAGGCCGCGCCTGACAGGTTGGACTGAACCAGGGAGGCGGGCATGAACTCCAGCCGGACGGCATTCGCGATTCGAGCGTTGGGCATCGGGGTCTGCTCCGGAGGATGACGTGCCACGAAGGTCTGCAGATCGCAACTCACGCAAGCCGCACCCGCCAAGAGCCGGAGTCTGCGGCAGAGTGCGAGCGCAGTAGAGTAGCATTGCGCTGCGGGAACCGCGCCCTCCGCGCGCCCGTCCGGGCGCGACGCTCTGCCTTGACGCAGGATTGGCCGAAGGTGGCCGCAAATCGCCGGTGATCCCGTCGTCTTGTTGATACGCAGTCTTGGTCGGGGGCGATTGGATTCCGAGATGGGGCCGGTGATCGTGGCGCGGGTCACCCGCATTGCCGGCGCGGCGCCAGCCCAGGACAATGGCGCCATGCCCCGGGAGCTGTTCCGTTTCGATTCCTTGGTATCGGTCGCTGACTGGTTCGCCATCGATGACAGCGTAATGGGTGGCGTTTCCCGTAGCCGCCTGCGCCATGATGCCGCCGGCCACGCCGTGTTCGAGGGTGTGGTTTCGTTGGAGAACAACGGAGGCTTTGCTTCCGTCCGCTCGCGCCCGCTGGATCTGGCTGCAGCGGGGGCTGCCAACTACTCACTCGAGGTGCGCGGCGACGGCAAGCGCTATAAGCTCAATGTCCGTGCCGATGACGCTTTTGACGGTATCAGCTATCAGGCCCGATTCGAGCCCGCAGCGGGCATATGGACCGTAGTGCGACTGCCCCTCTCCGGATTCCGACCAACCTACCGAGGTCGCAGCGTGCCCGGCGCACCGCCGCTTGATCCTGGCCGGGTGCGACAGATCGGACTCATTATCGCCGAACGCCAGGCCGGGTCTTTTGCCTTGCGGCTGCGTTCGATCCTTGCGGAATGACGTGCTACTGCCGGAGCCTCCTGTTTGCGTCGACAGTGCGCTCTCGGCCAGCGGCTGCCGGCTGGTATCGCGGCGGAATTCTCCCGTGAGCGGCCGCTACACACCTGCACATCGAAGTGACGCTGGCGCTCGACGCCCAGTGGCATCCGGCGACCCGGGGCGAATCCGCCCGGGCGGGGCCTGAAGGGAGGTATCTTTGCACGGGTGCGCGGCGGGTAACAGCCGTTCCTGGCGTGCACGGCGCGGCGCGCATGAGAGGCGCCAGCCGCAATCTGCCTGCGCGCGAGTGACCGGCCGCCGCTGGCTTGTCGGTCGGCGCACGGCGGTACCGCTTGGCTGTCTGATTCTGATGGGGAGGAGAAAGATCATGCGCATCAAGGTGGAAAAGCCCTCGGCGGAGACGATCGCGGAAATGCAGCGCTGCCCGACCTGGTCGAAGGAGGTGAGCGTATTCGACTGGCAATATGACGCCACCGAAACCTGCTATGTGTTGGAGGGCGAGGTGACGGTGACGACGCCGGACGGCGAGGCGGTCGGCTTCGGACCGGGCGATCTCGTCGTCTTCCCAAGCGGCCTCAAATGCACCTGGGACGTCCGCAAACCGATCCGCAAACACTACCGGTTTGGTTGAGGCGGGTGGTGCAGGTGAGGCAGGCGTCAGAACGAGCCGCCGGCCAAGGGCTCGGTGCAGCGCTGGCGCGGGCCTCGGCCGCGCGAGCGGCAAAGAGCCATCGAGGCGCTGGGCGAGCCGCGCGAACTCGGCGTTGTGACCGCACCGGTCGCGTTGGGAGACGATCTGTTCGATCGTCGCCGGATCGAACGCCCGGCCGAGGATCGGGCCGTGGTTCTTGCCGCCCTCGCACAGACGCAAGTGAAAGGACGGGACCTGCGACGGGCCCGCCGTCGCTGCGCGCGTGACCTCGCGGGGCGTCGTCGCGCCGAAGTTCTCGCACTGGCCGCTTGCGACGAATGTCCGAAAGCCCTGTCGTCGCCCTCATGCGAATGGTGGCCTCTTCGGGCCTGGCTCGCCCGCGCCGAGCAGCAAGAGCGAGGATGTCTGCCTTCGTCAGGCATGATGCGCTGCGAGGCTGCCGCACCCGCGACCGACCGAGGGCACCCGGCCGCGCGTGACCGAAGGAGTTTGTGATGCAGCGCATGACCAAGCGTGCCGTCCTCGGGTTGATCGGGCTCGTCGCCGCCGCCATCGGCGTGACCACCTGGCGGTTCGCGACCTATGCACCGAAGGACGCGCCGGTCATCCCGGACGCGGCGGCGCCGGGCTGGTTCATCGACGATTACGCCGCGGCACGTCGGGACTTCCTGGCCCGCGGCGACGCGCTGGCAGGGCGCCTGACCGGAGTCGAGCGTTTCTCCATCCCGGTGCCCAGCCGCAGCGGTGTGCCGGGTCTGTTCGTCGACGGGCTGCATGTCCCGGCGCAGGTGGCACCGAAGCGACTGCTGGTGATCTCTGCGGGCGTGCACGGGGTCGAGGCGCCCACCGGCAGCGCCGTGATGCGCCTCTTCATGGCCGAATTCATGACGCCCGAAGCGCTGGCCGAGACCGGGGTGCTGTTCCTGCACGCGCTGAACCCCTACGGATTCGCGCGCGGGCGGCGCGTCACCGAGAACAACGTCGACCTGAACCGCAACGCATCGACGAGCGACGCGCTGTACTCGACGGTCAACGCGGGCTACCCGCTGGTCGACGCGGTGATCAATCCGCAGGGGCCTGTGGATACCGGCTCGCTCGCCAACCGCTTTTTTCACCTGCGCGCGGTCGCGCTGATCGCACAGCACGGCATGCGCACGCTGCGCCAGGCGGTGCTGCAGGGGCAGTATCAGGTGCCGCGTGGCATCTACTTCGGCGGACAGGCGCTGGAGCCGCAGCTCGTTGCGCTCAAGCCGCGCGTGCAGCCCATCCTTGACGCCTATCCGCTGTCGCTGTCGATCGACCTGCACACCGGCTACGGCGCGCGCGGCACGCTGCACCTGTTCTTCGAACCGCCCGGGGACCCGCGCGTACGCGAGCGGCTGGAGGCGGTATTCGCCGGGCAGCACATCGACTGGGGTTCGGGTGCGGACTTCTACACGGTCACCGGCGATTTCGTCGGCTGGCTCGGTGCGCTGCGCCGATCTGGCCTGCACCTGCCGGCGGTCTTCGAGTACGGCACGATGGACAGCCAGGCGACGATGGGCTCGATCAAATTGCTGCACGTGACGATGCTCGAGAACCAGGGCGCTCAGCACGGCTACGCCAGTCCTGCCGACGAGGCGAAGATCCGCCGCGACTACCGCGAGATGTTCAACCCCTCCTCGCCGCAGTGGCGCACCAAGGTCATCCAGGACAGCCGGGCCATGCTGCGCGCGGTGATGGCCAACTGGCCGCGCGCATCGCCGCCATGAGCGGCCGCGTGCGCGAGCGCGTTGATGCTCCGCGCCGCGAAGCCCGAGCGCGCGAGCAGGCGACCGACCGCCTCGATCAGCCGTTGCTCGGTGAGCTCCCGGTCAAGGCTGTGGCCATCGGCGCCAGCCAGCAGCGTGCCAAACTCCTGCGCGGCGCGCCGGAGCGCGAATTCCCCCCGAGGGTGCCCGTCGAGCCCCGCAGTTCTCGCGGCCATCGAATCCGCCACTGCCGGGCCGCCATCGTTACCCAATGGCGGCCCGGAGCACTCAGAGCCTGTGAATGAATCTGCTGCGCGCCCGGATTGCTGCGTTGCTCACTCGCTCACTCCTCGCCTATCCACTTGATATGTCTCGTCGCTCGCATCATTCGCGCCTTGCACTCCGGGCGCTCGCGACGATTTCTTCACAGGCGCTCAGTCCACACCCACGATGAAGGAGACGCTGGTCGTGCCGGAACCACCTATGTTGAGGGTGGCCATGTTGCGCGCACCCTTGATCTGGTAATCACCTGCGGTACCGGTCACCTGCCGGAAGCAGTCGAGCACTTGCCGTGTTCCGGTGGCACCTACCGGGTGGCCGGCGCCAATCAGACCACCGCTGGGGTTGATCGGGCACTTGCCGTCCAGACGGATGACGCCCTCCTCGATGGCCTTCCAGCTCTCGCCGGGCTTGGTGAGACCAAAGTGATCGATTGCCATGTACTCCGAGGTGGTGAAGCAATCATGCGTTTCGATCCCGTCGATCGCGCTGACGTCGGCCATGCCCGCTCGCTTGAAGGCATCGGTGACGGTCGCGCGAACATGCGGCAGGACGTAGGGCAGATCCTTGCTCTCCAGGAACTTGTCGGTCAGCAGCATCGGCGAGGTGTGGTGACCCCAGCCCTTGATGTAGGGAATCTCGGACAGCTTCTTGTTGTTGCGCTTGGCCCAGACCTTCGCGAACTTCTCCGAGGCCAGGAAGATCGCTGCGGCACCATCGGTCACCTGCGAGCAGTCGGAGATGCGCACCCGGCCACCCACGGGCGGGTTGTTGTCGTCCTGCAGGCAGGCGTGCGCCTTGTTCATGTACCAGGTGCGCGTCTGCGCATTGGGGTTGAGCCGGGCGTTCGAGTAATTGATGTTCGAGATCTCGGCCAGGTACTCGTACTTCAGCCCGTAACGTCGATCGTACTCGTCGCCGAGCCGGCCGAACAGCTTGGGAAACGGGAACTCGACGCCTGCCGCTTCCAGTTCGTACCAAGCGGCAGTTCCGAGAAAATCACCGCCCTCCGCCGGACCGACGGTCTTCATCTGCTCCACGCCCAGCACACAGGCCAGGTCATAACGTCCGGCTTCGATTTCGGCGTCGGCCGCCATGATGGCGATACTGCCCGAGGCACAGGCCGCTTCGTGGCGAGCCGTGGGCAGGCCGCGGAACGCCGGATGGATGTGCGTGAAGAAGGCCCCGAGGTGGCCCTGCTTGCAGTAGAGCTCCGCCGCGAAGTTGCCGACATGGGCCACTTCGATCTCCTCGGGCTGGATCCCGACTTCCTTCATGGCGCCTTCGACGGCTTCCTGGTACATCGCCATCAGATGCTTGTTCTCCTTGCTCCAGTTCCTGACGAAGTCAGTCTGGTAACCCCCCAGTACGTATGTCTTGACTTGACTCATGGTTGCCTCGCTAGTTGAGCTGACTGACCTGCCTCACTTGGCCACGAAGAACTTGCCGAGACTCTCGTCCTGGGTGAAGAACGGCTTGGAGGGATCGGCGTTCTGAAGCAGCGCGGGCACGCCCAGATCACATCTCTTCAGCATCTTCACGGTGTTCTCCACCCCGATCAGATCCACGAGAACACTCGGAGGAGCCCAATTGAAGCCCGTCCCCATGATCATGTCGATCCCGGTGATGTCGTCGGTGATCTCCCCGGCACGGTTGAAGCTGTACGCGATATAGCCACCGATGACCTTCTGCGCCAGCCGGGCTTCCTCGCCGTCAGCGGCGGCGAACACCTGCATCGCTTCCTTGTAGCGTCCGACCCGGTGCAGTTTCTTCATGGTGTCCATGAACTCCAGGCGCGGGAGTTCCACCGTGGAGGAAGGCTTGTACTCTCCGGTGGCGATATCCAGGTAATGGGGCACCTTCTTGACCCGCTTGAAGAACCCGCCACCGGTCTTGTTTCCGAGGATGCCCTGGTCGATCAGCTTGCGCATGTAGGCCGGCAGCTGGTAGGTGGCGATGGCTTCATCGGAGCCTTCCGCCACGTTCTGCACCACGTTGTCGACGATCGCCTTGTGCACATCGAAGCCGACCAGGTCGATGGTGGCCAGCGGCGGCAGGGCGCGGCCGGTGTAGGGCCCGATCAGGTAGTCGATGTAGACAGGACCATACTTCTCCGCCAGTTGCGCAGCTTCGTTCAACACCTTGAAACCGACCCGGTTGCCGGCGAACCCGGGGGTGTTGGCCGTCTTCACCATGACGCGGTTCTGGTGACGCGTACACCATTGCATCAGGAAGTCGACCAGCGCCGGGTCGGTGTACTCGGAGGGAATCAGCTCGGTACCGACAATGACGTTGGGCGGATTGAAATAGTGGAGGCCGAGAAAGTGCTTTTTGAACGAATCGCTGCGATTCTCGGCCAACTTGGAGATCGACAGTCCCGAAGAGACCGTGGCGACGATCGAATCCGGCCTCCGGTACTTGTCGACCTTGCTGAAGATCTCGTCCTTGACGGCCATGTCCTCGGCGACCGCTTCGAAGATGAGATCGGCATCCTTCACCGAAGCCGCGAGGTCTTCGTCATAGCTGCCGACGGTCACCTTGTTGCCCACCGACACCGACCGGACCTGAGCCCGCGCGGCATCCAGTCCCGCCTGCGCCTTGTCCCGGGTACGGGCCAGGAACGCGACCTCGCAATCGGCGCGGGTGAACAACGCGCCGCTGCCATAACCCATGGTTCCATTGGCGCCCAGCAAAGCCACTTTCTGTATAACTCGACTCATGAATGATCTCCCCTGCGCATGAAAAGGGTCACCGGATCCGCTGCCCGCGATCCACGGCACCCGACTGCCGACCAGCTCGCACCGCGATCACCTGGCACATCGCGCGTGAACCAGGGGCAATGACGAAACTCGTCCATTGGGCGCTTCGCCTTGCCAGTACCGGACGCCAGCGCAACCCGACGCTAGATTAACGAGAGTAGCTGCCGCCGATCAGGTCGTAGGGATCCACGCCCTGCTCGAGCTGGTCCTTGTAGTCGGCCTCGTCGATCAGGTTTTCGAGGGCGTCGACGATGAACTGCAGAAAATCCCGTGTTGAAATGATGCCGACCGCCGCTCCCTTGCCGTCGACCACGGGGAGATGGCGGAAACCTTTCTCGCGCACGAGCCGGATACAATCGCGGATGTGGGTATCTGTCGTCACCGTGATGGGGTTGCGGGTCATGACGGCTTCCACCTTGACGGACGCCGGGTTCAAGCCTTTGGAAATCACCTTTGTCAGCAGGTCGCGTTCGGAGAAGATGCCTGCCAGCCTGCCTTGATCGAGCACCAGAACGGCCCCTTCATTCTGGGCCCCCATCTTCTCGGACACCTTCGCAACGTCCTCGCCCACGTTAGCCACATGAAGATCAGTCTTCATTATTGACTTGATTACCGCCATATGTGTCTCCTGACTGGATTTGGTCGTAGTCCCGTATCAAACCGGCCGTGATAGTCATCGCTGACCGTACGGGGCACGGCTGCGTTCCCCGCTAAGCGCCACAGTTTTCTACCGCTTCGGGTGGAAATTATCAAGCGAATTGCGGGTCCCCGGGGATAAATGCCCCCATCCGTTGACCTGGATTAAGGGAAGCAGCGGAAATGGCCCATGAGGGTCAGGAGGGCGAGGCGATTCCGGCTAGGCTACGCGGCACGCCACCATCGTCGGTGCACGCCGGAAACGTCATCAACGGCCCTCGAAGAAGGCGTCCCGGCGCTGCAGGAACGAAGCCAGACCTTCCTTGACGCCCTCGTTCGCCGTCACCGACTCGAGTTCGGGAAGCAGACACGCCAGCACCGCCGCCTCGCCCTGCTGGCGGGCGACCACCCAGGACTTCATACGGCCCGACACCCCCAACGGTGCGGCCCGACGGATGCGCCGTGCGATGTCGAACGCCACCGCCCACGCTTCACCCGGTTCGGTCAGGTTCCACCGCGAAACCGGCTGCGGCCTTGGTGCGAGTCATCAGACCGGCTGGACCGCGCTCGTGGCGAGGATTCTTGAAGACCTCGGTCGAACAGGCGCGGCTCGGCAGGGATGCTGATGCGGCGGTCCCCTCCTGTCCACGAACCGGCGATTGGAGCGTCGTCGATTGGCGTGCCACGCTCGAGGGCAATGCCGCCCAGCCAGCGGCCCGCTTCGGTGCATGCTCCAGAAGAGCGCCCGGCGCGTCCGCGGGGGTGACCACCTCGCGTGGCCGGCGGGACGCATCCCGCGCAGCGCTCCGGATGCTTTCGCCGAGACGATCTCGTTGCCGGGCTTCCGAGCGCACGCATCAACAGGCGCTATCCTGTCGTCTGGGGTGGCGAACCTTCGGCGTATGGGCCTTGGTGTGTGGTCGTCACCCGGCCGATGTCCAACATATTCCTGAACTATCGCCGCGACGACGCGTGGGAGGCCACGCAGCTCTTGCGTGCGCGGCTCGAGCAGTGGTTCTCGCCGGATGCCGTCTTCATGGATGTCGCCGGCATTGAGGGCGGCGAGCCGTGGCGCCGGGAACTCGATCGCCGCCTGAACTGGGCGGACACCGTGGTGGTGATCATCGGCGACCGCTGGCTCGACGAATTGGAGCGCCGCCTCGCGCAGCCCGAGGATTGGGTGCGCTGGGAGATCGCCGAGGCCCTCAGGCGCGGCAAGCGCGTGATCCCGCTGCTGGTCGGCGCCGCCGGCCTGCCCGCCGCCGCGCGGCTGCCGGAGCCGTTGAAGCCGCTTGCCGAGTTGCAGGCCATCCCGCTCTCCAACGCGCGCTTCGAGAAGGACATCGAGGCGCTGGTCGAGGCCATAGGCCGCAGGCGGCTGGTCGACCAACTCCGCGAAGCGCAGCTGGCGCGGCGCCTCATGCGCGTCGCGCCGGTACTTGTGCCGGCGGTGACGCTGGCGGCGTTCTTCCTCGCCTCGGTCAGCCTGTTCGACCTGCTGCGGCTCGACAGCCTCGTCGCCAACGCCACCATGCTGCTCGGCGACCTCGTGGTCGACAACCGGCCGAGCAGGCAGTTGGTGCTCGTGGCCAAGGAGCATGACGAGCAGCGAGCGCTCGATGGCACCGCGCGCGCCGACAACGCCGCGTTGATCGACGCCTTGTCGCGGCTGGGTGCCAGGCGTGTGGTCTTCGACGTCTTCTTCCGGCGTAGCACGCCGCATGACGCCGTACTGCTCGATGCCATCCGTGCCGCACGCGAGCGCGGCACCGACGTCGCGTTCGGCTTCAATGCCATCGAGGCCGGCCGGCCGGTGGCGTTTCCGGGCTTGGTCGAGACGGGAGCCGCGCTGGGCAGCGTCTGCATCGCCCGGCGACTGGGCCTCGCCACCCTGGGGTTCCTGGCGGTCGAGCGCGACGGTGTGTCGCTGCCGGCCCTCCCGCTCGTGGCCGCCTTCGGACCGGTCGGCATCGGGCAGGTGCGCACCGACATCGCAAAGATCGATCTCGACCTACGAGCCGCGACTCGCCGCAGCATCCCCTACTCCCACCTGGAGCGCATACGCGAGGGTCGCTCGGAGTGTCCGGCGCTGATGGAGGGCGACGTCGGCGCGGCGCTGCTGTTCCCGCTATCGACCCGCGAGCGGCTGCGCGATGGGGCATTCCAGAAAAGCGCTGCCCAAGTGCTCGCGCGTCGGGTCTTTCCGGACCCCGAGTTCAAGGAGATGATCGTGCTGGTCGGGGTGCGCCACCCGCAGGACAAGGTAATCACGCGCTTGGATGCGGGCGGCACGCGTTACGGCTTCGAGTTTCACGCCGACGCCGTGAGCGCCATCCTCGAAGGGCGCACCGTGACCTACCTGGGCCTCTGGGCGCAATGGGGGCTCATGCTGTTCCTGGCGGCGCTTGCGGTCGCCCTTCGGCTGTGGCGGCCCGCGCGACTGGCGCGCCTACGCATCTGGCTCGCGGTCGGCGCCGTATTGGCATATCTTGGAGCAGCGGTGCTCGTGTACGCGCGGTGGCTCGTGTTGATCAATGCGGTGTATCAAGTCGTTGCCTTCCTGGTCGCGTATTGGGCGTTCGGCCTGCTCGAAAGGAGATGGCGCCATGGACAAGCGCAGTGAACCCATTCTCACCGCCACGCGGCGCCGCTTCTTGCGGCTCGGCGCCGGTTGCGTCGTCGCCGCCGCGGCGTGTCAGCCGATCGCACGCCCCGCCCCGGGGCCGGCGCCCGCGCCGGGGTGGATCGCGCGGCTCTACGCCGACGCGGGAGCGAGGGTGTGGCGCGACGGGCGGGGCATCGCGTACGCGCACGGGATGAATCTGCGGGCCGGCGACGAGATCGAGACCGGCGAGGACAACGTTGCCCTGATCGAGTTCTCCAACGGCGACGACGTCTACATGAGGCCGATGACGCGGGTGCGGGTCGGATCGATCTTCGTCTTCTTCGGCGAGATCTTCAACCGCGTCGTCTCAGGTCGCGGATTCCGCGCCGACAGCGAGGCAATGGAGGCCGGCGTCGAGGAAACCGAGTTCCTGATGCGCGTCGATCGCGTCTTGCAGGAGGCGACGGTCGTCGTCCGCCGCGGCGCGGTACGGTGCCGGCCGCGCCGCGGCGCCTGGGCGCCGCAGCGGGTTGGCGAGGGCCAGCGGCTGACGGCGCAGCGCGGCTCCGGCCTGCCGCCAAGACAGATTGAGATGAGCCCAGCCGAAGTGGCCGCGGCGATGGCGTGGGCCGACGAAGCGACCAGGCGGCTGAAGCTGCGTCCTCCGCCCGATGGGCGGGCGCCTTACGTGCCGTCACCGGAGCGACGGCCCGCCTACCCGCAGCCCGGTCCGGCCAGCGCGCCGGTCGGCAGGTAAGCAGGGAGGCCGGATCGCTTCACCCGCGCGTCGACCGCGACGTCAGGGCGCGATCTCGATTAGGATCTCGTTGCGGCGCAGGAACCAGGGCATGAACGGCGGATCGTAGCGCGCGTACACCGGCTCCCCGGTCAGCGCGAGCTTTCTCGCCCGCGCGAACGCGAGCAGTTCGGCCAGCGCCTCGCGATAGTTCGCGTCCGACCAGCGCCCGCTGTAGCGGATCGCGACGACCCTGCGCGCGGGGATTTCGACGATGCGCACGTCCGGACTCGTCGGCACCGGCGCGCTCGCCGCGGTGTACGGCGCCGGCAGCACGAATCCGATCCGGTAGCTTTCCCCGTCGGCCTGTTGCGTCACCGGCGCCGTCATCGCGATCTGCTCGGGCGCGGCCTGTTGCGTCACCGGTGCCGTCATCGCGATCGGTGTCGAGCCGCGATTCTCGCCGGAGATGTAGCCGAACAGGCGCCGGAACCCCGTGTTGCCGACGTCCGCAAACTCGCCGGCGACGCGGGTCTCGGCCACTGCGTACGCTGCGTACTCGCGGATTTCGATCGGGGGAGCCGACTCGATCACGCGGTAGCTCGGCTCCTCGACGGCCTTCGCCGGTTGGGCAAGCACGAGCGCGAGCGCAATCCCGGCCAGTCGGGCGATCGTGCGCACGCGCTGCGCCGCTTGGCGGGGACCGGATTCGTTCACGTCCATGTTAAGTCTCCTCGCTGAGTGTTTCGAGAAACGCGACGAGGTCGTCCACCTCCGCCGGGGACAACCGCGGCGACCGCAGGGTCGCCAGTGACGCGATGGGAAGGATCCGCGTGCCGCGGGGGTGGCCACGGTCCATGAGATTCAATCATGCGCTTTTCGTCAACAGTAGGCATTTACTCCGTCGCTGCTGCCACCGAAGCGACCGCCGTTCCTGCCGCCGCCGCATGGAGCGCGAGGAACCGGCCGACAGGAATCGGTGCAGGTGCGGTGGCGACCGCGACGGCATTGCGCGCGCCTTTGATCCGCTACGGTGTGCCCGGCAGCGCCGCGCAGACGTCGACCCACTCGCCGGCCGTGACCTCGGCGAGCAGCGCCGGGCTCATCCGCACCGCGGTGTGGACGGCGCCGGCCGCGGGGAGCACCTCGTCGAAGTCCCGCAGCGACCGATCCAGATAGACCGGCAGCGGCTGCGCGAGGCCGAACGGACAGACACCGCCGACCGGGTGCCCGGTCAGCGCGACGACGGCGTCGGGCGGCAGCATGCGGCCCTTGCCGAAGACGGTCTTGAACTTCCGGTTGTCGATCCGCGCGTCCCCGCGCGCCACGAGGACGATCGCGCGGCCGTCGCCAAGGCGAAAGGCGAGGGTCTTGGCGATCCGCCCGGGCTCGACCCCATGCGCCTCGGCGGCGAGCGCCACGGTCGCGGTGCTGACCTCGAGCTCGATGATCGGCAGGTTCAGATTGCGGGAAGCGAAGAACGCGCGTACGGACTGCTGGCTCATCGGTGAGGGGTGAGCGCGTCGCCTCGGTCTTGCGGCAGCGGGCGCGTGAGCGGGCGAGCAACAAGGCAACCTGCTCGCGACGATCGCGTCGCAGGCGCTCAATAGTCGTAGGTCAGGATGTCGCTCGTGCGCCGACAGATCTCGCGACCGTAGTCGGTCCACTCGCCCTGGCCCCAGTACCGGTAGCAGCTCGTCTGCGAGGAGAGCAGGTGCAGCAGGGCGTTGCGGTAGCGGCGCTCGCTTGTCGGCAGCCCGCGGCGGGTCACCTTTTCGTGGAAGAGGGCGCTCGTTTCCTGCATCGGGCCCAGCACGTTCGCGTAGCCCTGCACCCAGGTCCGGTCGTTGGTCCAGCTGCCCCCTTCCACGTGAAAACGGGAGTCCTCCCGCCGCAGCTCGTCGATGACCCGCTCCAGCCGCTCGACACCGTCGCCCGGCTGCATCCGCGCCCAGATGCGCTGCTGGTGCAGCGGCTGCAGCTCGGGCAGGTCCGCCTCGCGCACGCCCTGCGCGAAGAGGTGTTCGAGGTACTCGGTGACATTCATCAGCGGCACGTCGCTGCCCGAGGCTTCGCGCACCACCGCGAAGTACTTCGAGGGAAACTCGTTCATCATCACGCCGCCGTTCTCGCCGTCGGCGATCTGGGTCACCAGCGGCGGGACGGACCGGCCGCCCAGGTCGGCGCGCGCGAGGCTCTTCGCCTCGTACCACGGCTGCATCTGGGCGACGAGCTTGGTATCGGAACCCTGCGTCTTCACGATCGCGACGATGCTCGCGCTCGCCCCGGCGGCGTTGCGGCAGACGAGCCGGTGCGGCAGGTGCCGGCGCCGAGGCGTCATGCCCGTGGCCCGCTCCTCGACCGTGTGCTCCTGCACCAGAACCCAGCGGTAGCCGGCGTCGAGCAACGTGCGCACGAACGCGTACGCCACCTCGGGATGGTTCGGCAACGCCATCTCGGAGGGCGAGAAACCGCGCACGCGGGTCAGTGCCTCGATGCCGAACATCGCCGCGAAATGATGCTGCCAGGCGCGCACGTGCAGGCCGAAATCGTGGACCGGGGTCGACGGCGCGACCGCGTGCCCCCACGGCGCGCCGAGCCATTCGACGGCGCGGCGATGCTCCGGCGTGCAGGTGATCCGCCGCAGGCTGTCGATCACGTCGTCCGCCCCCATCAGTCGCAGCCCGTGCAGCAGCGTCCCCGAGTACTCGAGCATGATCCGCGGCTCGCCGCCTTCGGCCTGCAACGCCGGAACGAACTCGCCCATGCGGGCGTAGCAGCGGCGGAACACCGGCGCGTTGTGGTTGTCGCCGATGCCAGGATGCTCGATCATGCTCTGCAGGTTGCCGATCAACGCCGCGGTGCGCAGGTCGGGCCCGCCCGCCGGTACGAGCGGCTGGTGCATGTGCAGTGCGACGGCGCAGGCGCTGCGGATCCGGTCGAAGGGAACACGGCTGTCCGCCAGGAACACCGGCCGGTCGCGCGCGGCGGTGATCGCGCGCGCAATCAGGTCCTCGGAGCCGCAGAAGTTCGGCAGCCCGTCGACGGTCTCGGGAAGCAGTGGCATCGTGTCCATCACTTGTGCCGGATGAAGTCGTAGACGCCGAGGTAATGACCGCCCGGGTGGTTCCAGGAGTAGTCGTACGCCA
The DNA here is from genome assembly GCA_963713275.1 of uncultured beta proteobacterium. GTDB lineage: Bacteria > Pseudomonadota > Gammaproteobacteria > Burkholderiales > Casimicrobiaceae > CAIWHR01. Next base: position 220,004 of record CAVQLG010000021.1, on the reverse strand, counting down.
TCCCCTGCTTCGCGAGCTCGCGGAAGAGGCCCGGCTCGTTGCGCCAGAGTCCAAGCGCACGGCGCAGCGCCGAATCGATCCCGCCATGGTCCGGGTGCTCGAACACGAAGCCGTTGCGCAGGTTGCGCGGCCGGTCGGAGAAATCCCAGTCGAAGACGGTATCCTTGAGGCCGCCCACGTCCCGCACGATCGGCACGGTGCCGTAGCGCAGCGCGATCATCTGGGTGAGTCCGCAGGGCTCGTAGAGGCTCGGCATCACCAACATGTCCGCACCGGCGTAGATCAGGTGCGCGAGGTTCTCGTCGTAGCCGATCTCGAGGTGGCAGTCGGGGTTGTCGTTGAGCCAGCGCTTGAGGTTCCAGAAGTCCTCGTTGATGCCGTGCTCCGAGCCCGAGCCGAGAAGGACGAACTGCGCGTCGTGCTCGAGCGCATGAAAGATCGCGTGGCGGATGAGGTGCAGGCCCTTCTGCGTGTCGAGGCGGCCGACGTAGGCGATGACGGGTCGTGCGCCGCGGCGCAGCAGCAGGCGCTCGCGCAGTGCCTCCGTGTTCGCCGCCTTCCTGTCGAAGCTCGTCACGTTGAAGTGCTGCGCGATGTGCGGATCGATCTCGGGATTCCACATCTCGTAGTCGAGCCCGTTCAGGATGCCGCCGAACTTGAGCTGGTGCCGGTACAGCGCGTGCCCGAGGCCGAAGCCCAGGTCGGTGTACCGCACTTCCCAGGCGTGGTGCGGCGACACCGTGGTCACGAAGTTGGAATACAGGATCGCGCCTCGGGTGAAGTTGACCGCCTGGTGCTCGAGCCCGTCGCCCATGCGCTCGGGGGCGCCGTAGTACTCCGGGCGGTTCAGCCCGGTGGCATAGAGGACCTCACGGCCCGTCACGCCCTGATGCCGGAAGTTGTGGATCGTGTGGCACACGCGCAGGTTATGGAGGCCCGCGCCGGCGTAGATCTCGTACAGCAGCACCGGCACCAAGGCCGTGTGCCAGTCGTGGGTGTGCACGATGTCCGGCCGCCTGCCGGACTTGAGCAGGAACTCCAGCGCCGCCTTGCTGAAGAACGCGAAGCGCTGGGCGTCGTCGTAGAAGCCGTAATAGGTGCCGCGATTGAAGAACGCCTGCCACGCGTGCGGCTCGACGAAGAAGCACTTGCGCCCGTGCACGAACCCGAACCAGACCGTGCACCGTATCGCCCCGCCATCCCAGGGCACCCAGAGGTCCGCGAACTCGACCTGCAGGCCCCAGACCTGGTCGTAACGCATGCAGTCGTACTTCGGCAGGATGATCTCGACCGCGTTGCCGCGCAATTCGAGCTCGCGCGCGAGGCCGAAGACGACGTCGGCGACGCCTCCGACCTTGGCAACCGGCGCACACTCCGACGCGATCATGACGACGAACATCGCAGACGCACTCCAAGGAAAGGGTGGATCGGGGCGACGGTGCAGCGGTGTTCCCGCTCGAAGCCGCTGCCGCAGGCAGTGTGGTCGGCCGCACCCATCCCGGGCGGGCCACGAAGGCCCCCGGCGCTCTGGGGTGGCCTCCCCGACGACGCTCGACGACCGGCGCCGGCAGGCCCTGCGCAAAACGCGAAGGGTACCATAGTCGGGGTGGGGTCATTGTCGCCTCGTGCAAGAACTCCTCCTGCCCGGTGCGGCTCGATCGGGCTGCGGCATCGATTGCTTTCGCCCGCCGCCATTGCATCCGTGCAGGCTGTCGGCGAAGAAGAGCACGATTTCGTCACGAGGCAGTCGCGAACGCACGCTACCGGCCGGTTGCCGACGGCCAGGGACTTCGCACATACTGCACATCGAAGTAAGAGTCGCGAACGACCTAGGAGCTTCCGCACATGGTGACGAAGACGAAGCTGCCTGAAACCCCCAAGGAGCCGTGGCACGCCGTCAGCGTGGTCGGACAGGCCGGGGCGTGTCGAGCTACCGAGGGGCTGCGTGATAAACGTTTCTTGAGCGACGAGGCCCCACCCTTGCCACTTCCAGAATGCTCGTCGCCGTGGCGCTGCAAATGCATCTACCGCCACTACCCCGATCGTCGCGCGGTTCTTCGTCGGGAGACGGATCGCGGTAGGTTCCCTCGCCCTAGGTTCGGGGAAGAGCGGCGCCAGGGACCTCAGGCGCAGGGACGGCGGGCAGACGATCCGGCTGATCGATAACGCCGAGCGCGAGCGTCGTGATCTAAGACACCGACCTGTCGACCACGCGACACCTTTCGGGGACGCGACCTCCTGTGGCCGCCCTTCGTATCGGAGACGTCCTGCAGCAGGAACCGGACGGAGCCGCCCGCCAGCGCGTCGAACCACGATCGCCCCTGCGCCGCCAGCGGCGCGGTCGGGTACAGCACCGACCGTCGGTGAGGTTGATCTGGATCTGGGTCCAGAGCGTGCCGTCGATGTCGGCGAGCGCGGCGCGCAACGTCTCGTCGTCTTCGAAGAGCCCATGGAGCGACGCTTCGAGCATGCCCCACAGCGCCTCGGCGAACGCGCTGCCGTGGTGTAGGGCGAGCCACGCCCGAACCCGCTGCACCGCGTTCTCGTGCGAATCGGACGCGCCGTCAGGCGGCGCCGCGCGGCTCACGCAACACTGCGTGTACCTCCTGCCGCCGCCACAAAGGCAGGGATCGTTGCGACCTGTCTTCCGGGTCATTCTCCATCACCCCGCCTGTGGCCGCGCATCGTGCGCCTGGCCGGCGCGGGGCGCGACCGCCTTCGGCCAGACGGTGCTTCAGCCCCGCGTCCACGCTCCTTCGCAGCCGCGGAAGAGCTCCCCGGCGACCGCCGGACCCCAGGTGCCCGCCGCGTACTCGCGCAGCGGGACGGCGCCCGGTTCGCTCCAGGCCGCACGGACCGCGTCGCAGTAACGCCAGCTCGCCTCGATCTCGTCGGAGCGCAGGAACAGCGTCGGATCGCCGAGTATCGCATCCTGGAGCAGCCGCTCGTACGCGTCGGGGGGTTGGACGTCGAAGCGCTCGCGGTAGTCGAAGGCGAGCGCGGCAGGCGCCATGACCATCGCGTGCCCGGGCTGCTTGACGCCGAAGGACAGCCCGATGGTCTCGCGCGGCTGGATGCCGATGGTGAGCACGTTGGGCCGGATGAGGCACAGCGATCCGGCGCGCAGCGCCCGATCGAACTCGGTTTCGCTCATCTCGGGAGGACGATTGAAGAGCTGTAACGGCGGCATCCGGAATTGCACCTGCACCTCGGTGAAGCGCTTCGGCAGGCGTTTCCCGTGCCGCAGCAGGAAAGGCACGCCGCGCCAGCGCCAGTTGCTGATCTCCGCCCGCAGCGCCACGTAGGTTTCGGTGGTGGAATCCGGCGCGACGCCCTCCTCGTCGAGATAGCCCCGAACGGCTGCGCCGTTCGCCTCACCCGCGCTGTAGCGGGCACGCACGCAATCGTACGCGACCTCCTCCGGTGCCGGCAGCCGCAGCGCGCGCAGCACGTCGACCTTCTGGTTGCGCAGCGCCTCGGCGTCGAGCGAAGCGGGCGGCTCCATGGCGACGAGTGCCAGCACCTGCAGCATGTGGTTCTGCAGCACGTCGCGCAGCGCGCCGGTGCCGTCGTAGTACGCCGCGCGCCCTTCCTCCACGCCGAGCGTTTCGGCAACGGTGATCTGCACGAGCTCGACGTGATGCCGATTCCACACCGGCTCGAAGATCGCGTTGTGGAAGCGCAGCCCCAGGAGGTTCTGCACCGTCTCCTTCCCCAGGTAGTGGTCGATGCGCAGGACCTGGTGCTCGTCCAGCGACCGGGCGACGACCGCGTTCAGCGCGTGCGCGCTGGCGAGATCGTGCCCGAAGGGTTTCTCGATGACGATGCGCCGGAACTCGCCGTCGTCGCGGTGGTGCCGATGCGCGATGCGGGCCTGGGCGAGCAGCGTCACTGCCGGCCCGAACAGCCGGGGCTCGAGGGCGAGATAGCACAGGCGGCCCACCCGGCGGCCGCCCGCGAGCGCGTCGACGTCGCGGCGCAGCGCCTCGAGCGAGGCCAGGTCCTGGACGTCGGCGCGGCGATAGTGGAGGTGCGGCGCGATCGCGTCGAACGCGCTCGCGCCTCCCGGTGCGGCGGGGTCGCGCAGCGCGTCGCGGAACGTCGTGTCGTTCAAGTCTCGGCGGCCGACCCCGATCACCTGGAGGTCCGGCTGCCCCGGCGCCCGCCGCGCGAGGCCGGCGATCGCCGGCACGAGCTTGCGGCGCGCGAGGTCGCCGCGCCCGCCGAAGACCAGGATCTGCACCAACGGCGTGTCGGGGTCGCGGGTCATGGCTGCCTTCCGGGTATACGAAGCTTCGCCGGGCACGCCGTCGCGCCCACCCGGCAAGCGATGGTCGGAATCCGCCGGCCGCTGCCCGAGGACTCGCGATCGGTGCCGGCGCGACAGGCCCGCATGGTAGTGCCGGCGGCGGCACGCGTCTCGAGGCAAGCCCGCTCGCGCACCGGTTGCTTGCCCTGCCGCGGGACGGTTTGCGGGGCGCGGGCGCAGCGCCGAAACCCGCCGCGTTCAACCCTCGGCATCGAGCCCCTGCTGCACCATGTCGGCGGCGCGCAGCACCGCGCGCGCCTTGTTCTGCGTCTCGGTCCATTCGGACTCCGGAACCGAGTCGTGCACGATGCCCGCGCCCGCCTGGACGTAGAGCATGCCCCCCTTGATCACTGCCGTCCGGATCGCGATCGCGGTGTCCATGTCGCCCTGGAACGAGATGTAGCCCACCGCGCCGGCGTACGGACCGCGCTTCGTGGGCTCGAGCTCGTCGATGATCTCCATCGCACGCACCTTCGGGGCGCCGCTGACCGTGCCCGCGGGAAACGCCGCACGCAGCACGTCGACACTGGTGAGCCCGGGCTTGAGCCTGCCCTCGACGTTCGAGACGATGTGCATCACGTGCGAATAGCGCTCGACGACCATCCGGTCGGTGAGCACGACCGTGCCCGTCGCGGCGACCCGGCCGACATCGTTGCGGCCGAGGTCGACCAGCATCACGTGCTCGGCGATCTCCTTCGGGTCGGCGAGCAGCTCCTGCGCGAGCCTCTCGTCGTCTTCGCGGGTGGCGCCGCGCGGACGGGTTCCGGCGATCGGCCGCAGCGTCACCGTGTCGCCCTCCTTGCGCACCAGGATCTCGGGCGAGGCCCCGACCACGTGGAAGTCGCCGAAGTCGTAATAGAACATGTACGGCGAGGGGTTGAGCGAGCGCAGGGCGCGGTAGAGCGACAGCGGCGAGTTGGCGAACGGGCGGGCAAGGCGCTGCGACAGCACGACCTGCATGATGTCGCCCGCGGCGATGTACTCCTTGGCGCGGCGCACGGCGGCCTGGAAACCCTCCGCGCCGAACTCGCTTTCGGCGTGCGTGAGCGCCGTGGCGGTCTGGAACGGGATCGCGACCGGCGCGCGCAGCCTGCGCCGCAGCTCGGTGAGGCGCGCGGTCGCGCTCGCGTGCGCGTCGGGCAGCGCCGGGTCGGCGAAGACGATGAGGTAGATCTTGCCCGCGAGGTTGTCGACGACGGCGAGTTCCTCGGTCAGCAGCAGCAGCACGTCGGGCACCTCGCGAAGGCCCGGCGCAGGGGGAGGCGCCGTATGCGCGAGCCGGGTCTCGATGTAGCGCACCGTGTCGTAGCCGAAGAGGCCGGCAAGGCCGCCGCAGAAACGCGGCAGGCCAGGGCGCGCAGCGACGCGGTAGCGACGCATGAAGTCGCCGATGAACGCAAGCGGATCCCCCTCGTGGCGCTCGACGACGGCACCGCGGTCCTCGACTTCGATCGCACTGCCGCAAGCCCGGAGGCATACCTTCGCCGGCAGGCCGATGAAGGAGTAGCGGCCGAAGCGCTCGCCGCCGACGACCGACTCCAGCAGAAACGAGTACTTCGCTCCGGCGAGCTTGAGGTACAGCGACAGCGGCGTGTCGAGGTCGGCGAAGGACTCGAGCACCAGCGGGATGCGGTTGTATCCCGCCGCGGCAAGCGCGTGGAATTCGGTTTCGTTCATGGCTTGGGAACCGATGCGATGGCAGGCGGCGAGCGGCGGGACCAAAGGCCGTGGCGCGTCCGTGTAAAGGTCAGGCAGCGTCACGGCCGCGGCCGGGCCACGGCGGCGTCGGCCACGATCGGTCAGCGGCGCCGCGGCGGAACTTCACGCCAGCGTCGGCGCGAAGGGCCGCACGCGCTCGGCGAGTTCGACCAGCGATTCGACGATGCCGTCGGCGTCGACGTCCTCCACCGGTTGGCCCTCGTTGTAGCCGTAGGGCAGGATCAGCACCGGGCAGCCCGCGGCGCGCGCCGCCTGCGCGTCGTTGAGCGAGTCGCCCACCATCAGCAGGCGCTCGGGCGCAACGCCAAGCCGCGCCGCGACGTGCAGCAGCGCGTCGGGCGCCGGCTTCTTCGCCGGCAGATCGTCGCCGCCGACCACGATCCGGAAATAATGCGCGATCCCGGCCATGTCGAGGTGCGGACGCACGAAGCGGGACGCCTTGTTGGTGATGACCGCCATCGGCACGCCGGCCGCGGCGAGCCGGTCGAGGCCCTCGCGCACCCCCGGATAGAGCCGGGTCTCGCGGCCGAGCTGCGCCGCGTAATGCGACTGGTAGCGCTCGAGGGCCGCGCTCAGCTCCTCCTCGTCGACGGCGACCGGCGAGATGCCGAGCGCGGCGGCCAACGCCCGGCGCACGAGGTTCGGCATGCCCTTGCCGACCAGGTCGCGGATCTCGGACGTGGGCAGCAGCGCGTAGCCGGCCTCCCCAAGCAGCGTGTTGACCGCCGCCGCGAGGTCGTGGAGGGTGTCGAGCAGCGTGCCGTCGAGATCGAACGCGATCGCCTCGACGGCGAAGATCCGCGGCGCGCTTCGGGTCTGGCGCGCATTCACGATCCGCCCTCCGGGTGCGCCGCGGCGGCGACCGCCGCGCGCATCGCGGCGATCGTCGCCTTGTAATCGCCCGAGCCGAAGATCGCCGAGCCCGCGACGAAGGTGTCGGCGCCGGCGCGCGCGACCGCGGCGATGTTGTCGACCTTTACGCCGCCGTCGACCTGCAGCAGGATCGGGCGGCCGGAGCGCTGCTGCGCGGCGTCGATCCGCCGGCGCACGGCGTCGATCTTCGCGAGCGCGTGCGGAATGAACGACTGCCCGCCGAAGCCCGGGTTCACCGACATGATGAGGACGAGGTCGAGCTTGTCGAGCGTGTGGTCGAGCCAGTCGAGCGGGGTCGCGGGATTGAACACGAGCCCCGGCCGGCAACCGCAATCGCGGATCAGCCCGATCGTCCGGTCGATGTGCTCGGAGGCTTCCGGGTGGAAGCTGATGATGGCTGCACCCGCCTTGGCGAAATCGGGAACGATCCGGTCGACGGGTTTGACCATCAGGTGCACGTCGATCGGCACCGTGACGTGCCCGCGCAGCGCCTCGCAGACGAGCGGGCCGACGGTGAGGTTCGGCACGTAATGATTGTCCATCACGTCGAAGTGGATGAGATCCGCGCCGGCCGCGATGACCGCGCGCACTTCCTCCCCGAGGCGGGCGAAGTCGGCGGAAAGCAGCGAGGGAGCGATTTTGCAGCCGGGCATCGTTATAATCCCTGCATCGTTGAGGGAAGGCGCGGACGTTGGCGATGGAGCGGCGCGACAAGTATCGGATCGACGTCGAGGCGGCGGCAGTCTACGTCGCCGAGCACTCGGACCCGTCGCACGATCACTACGTGTTCGCCTACAGGATCAGGATCACGAACTCCGGCAGCATTGCCGCGCAGCTCGTGAGCCGGCACTGGTTCATCACCGACGGCGAGCACAAGGTGCAGCAGGTGCAGGGGCGCGGGGTCGTTGGCCAGCAGCCGCTGCTCAAACCGGGCGAGTCGTTCGAGTACACGAGCAGCGCCACGCTGCCCACACCGGTCGGGACGATGCACGGCAGCTACCAGATGGTGGCCGAAGACGGGCTCGCGTTCGAAGCACCGATCGCCACGTTCACGCTGTCGGTGCCGCGCGTGCTGCATTGAAACTATCCCGCGCGGCCCGCGCTTCAGGGCGGGCCGGGTGGCTCCTTTCCGGGGGCCGGCGGGGGCCGCTTCTTCCTCGGCGTGACGGTCCACCAGACGATGAACACCGCCAGGAGCAACGCGACGAGCGCCTCGAGCAGAATCCAGCCCATCGTGTGGGATTCCCTTCATCGGTTGTGCCGCGCCGCCGCGGCGTCTTGTGTCGTCCTCGCCGTGCTGTGGCTGTCGAGCTGCACCACCGTTGCTCCCCCAGCCCCCGCCGAGATCACCGTCGCACCTCCGCCGCTGCCCGCACGGTTCGTCGCCGCCGACTGGGCGGCCGTGCCCGGTTGGTTCGACGACGACGTGGCCGCCGCGTGGCCTGCGTTCCGGGTCGGCTGCCCGGCCCTCGTTGCCGCGCCGGCGACCCGCCCCACCTGGGAGCGGACCTGCAAGCTCTCGAGCGCCGTCGACGTTGCCGCCGCCGGTGCCGTGCGTGCCTTCTTCCAGGAGCATTTTACTCCCTACGCCGTGCGCGCCGCCGACGGGCGTGACACGGGTCTCGTCACCGGCTATTACGAGCCCCTGCTCGCGGGCAGCCGGGTGCGCACGTCCAGGTTCGCGATCCCGCTCTACGCCGTGCCTGACGACCTGCTCACCGTCGACCTCGCGTCGCTCCACCCCGAGCTCAAGGACAAGCGCGTTCGGGCGCGGGTCGACGGGCGGCGCGTCGTCCCGTATTGGCAGCGCGCCGAAATCGGCGACGGCCGGGCGCCGGTGGCCGGGCGCGAGCTCGTGTGGGTCGAGAATCCCGTCGAAGCGTTCTTCCTCGAAATCCAGGGCTCCGGTCGCGTCGTGCTGGCAGACGGCAGCGTGCTGCGCGTGGGCTACGCCGACCAGAACGGGCATCCCTACCGCTCGATCGGCCGCGTGCTCGTCGATCGCGGCGAGCTTCCTCTCGAGCGGGCGTCGATGCAGGGGATTCGCGATTGGGGACGGCGCAATCCGGACAAGCTGCCGGCGCTGCTGAACGAGAATCCCAGCGTCGTCTTCTTCCGCGAGGTGCCGCCACCCCCGCCGGGCAGCCTCGAGGCCGCGATCGACGGACCCTTCGGGACGCTGGGCGTGCCGCTGCTGCGCGAGCGCACGATCGCGGTCGACGCGCGGTCGATCCCGCTGGGCGCTCCGGTGTTTCTCGCCACGACGCATCCGTTGTCCTCCCGCCCGCTGCGGCGGCTGGTGATGGCGCAGGACACCGGCGGCGCGATCCGCGGCGCCGTCCGGGCGGACTACTTCTGGGGTTTCGGCGACGCCGCGGGCCGCGAAGCGGGTCGCATGCGCCAGGAGGGCCGAATGTGGCTGCTGTGGCCGAAGGACCAACCCCCGCCATGAGCCGATCGGGGCGGCCACCGGTGGCCCGTCGCGCTGGCGGCGCAAGGCGTTCACGCCCGCGGCAACCGCCCGGTCGCCGTTCCCGAACGCTCGCTCCTATTCCGGCTTCATCCGCGGGAGGCGCCGGCGAGCACGCCGTCGGCCTGGCGGTCGGCGTGGTACGACGAGCGCACCAACGCCCCGACCGCCGCATGGCGGAAACCCAGTGCCAGCGCTTCGCGCTCGAACCGCGCGAAGGTGTCCGGATGCACGTAGCGCCGTACCGGGAGGTGCCCGGCGGTCGGCTGCAGGTACTGGCCGATCGTCAGCATGTCGATGCGATGCGCGCGCATGTCGCGCAGAACGGCGAGGATCTCGTCGTCGGTCTCTCCGAGCCCGACCATCAGCCCGGACTTGGTCGGGATTGCCGGGAACCGCTCCTTGAACGCCCGCAGGAACGCGAGCGAGTGCGCGTAGTCGGCCCCGGGCCGCGCCTCGCGATAGAGCCGGGGCACCGTTTCCAGGTTGTGGTTCATCACGTCCGGCGCCGCCATCGCCAGCACCTCGAGTGCGCGCTCCATCCGGCCGCGGAAGTCCGGGACCAGCACCTCGATCTGGGTGGCGGGCGAGTGTTCGCGGACCGCCCGGATGCAGTCGACGAAATGCTGCGCGCCGCCGTCGCGCAGGTCGTCGCGGTCGACGCTCGTGATCACGACGTAGCGAAGCCGCATCGCCGCGACGGTGCGAGCGAGGTTCGCCGGCTCGTCGGGGTCGAGCGGCAGCGGCCGGCCGTGGCCGACGTCGCAGAACGGACAACGCCGGGTGCACAGGTCCCCCATGATCATGAAGGTGGCGGTGCCCTGGCTGAAGCACTCGCCGATGTTCGGGCACGAGGCTTCCTCGCACACGGTGTGCAGCCGGTGCGCGCGCAGGATCGTCTTGATCTCGGAGAAGCGGGGCGACGAAGCCGCGCGCACGCGGATCCACTCGGGTTTCGGCAGGCGCGGCGCGGCGACCACCTTGATCGGGATGCGCGCGGTCTTCGCTTCGCCGCGGTGCTTGACGCCGGGGGCGTTGGCTGCGCCGGGTGCAGGGGTCTTGTCGTTCACGAGCGTTCCTCCGCGCTGCACGCCGCCCGCGCGTCGTGGCCGTGTGGCCGCCCGCGGGCAAGCCGGGCGGCCAGCACCGGCGCGAGGCCCTCGCCGGCGAGCGCGACCGTGGTTCGGACCCCCAGGTCGGCGAGCTGGGTCACCGCGAGGCCGGGGTAGCCGCAGGGATCGATGTCGGCGAACGGCGCGAGGTCCATTGCGACGTTCACGCTGACGCCGTGATAGCTGCACCCGCGGCGAACCTTGAGCCCGAGCGCCGCGAGCTTCGCCTCCACGCCCCGGTGGCGCACGTACACCCCGGGTGCGGATGGCTTCCCGTAGGCGGAAACGCCAAGCGACGCAAGCCATTGCACTACCGCCGCCTCGATCTCCCGGACCATCTCGCGCACGCCCAAGCGCAGCCGGCAAAGGTCGAACAGCAGGTAGGCGACGAGCTGTCCGGGCCCGTGGTAGGTGACCTGCCCGCCACGATCGACCTTGACGGCCGGAATGCCGTTTGCGCGCAACAGGTGCTCGCGGCGCCCGCCCAGGCCCAGCGTGTAGACCGGCGGATGCTCGGTGAGCCAGATCTCGTCGGGTGTGTCGGCACCCCGCGCGTCGGTGAACGCCTGCATCGCGCGCCAGGTTGTCTCGTAGTCGGCGATGCCCAGCGTCCTGATCGCCGGTGCAACACCCGCGCTGCCCGACGCCATCAGAGCACCATCGCCACCAGCGGATGCGACGAGAGATCCCGGTACAGGTCGTCGAGCTGCGCGCGCGACGTGGCGTTGATCGTGCAGGTCACGGACAGGTAGTTGCCCGCCGACGACGCTCGCATCTCCACCGTCGCGCTGTCGAAATCCGGCGCGTGGTGCAAGACGACGGCGACCACCGTCTGCGCGAACTGATCGGTCCGCTTGCCCATCACCTTGATCGGAAAGGCGCAGGGAAACGTCAACAGGGATTCGGATTCCGGGGCGGCAGCGTTCATCGGCACTCCTGGACCCCAACTATGGCGGCGGCCCCGCGCGCATGCAACCCGCGCCGAAACAGGGTCTTGCGCGCAGGCGTGGGAATCCTCGCGCGCCGCTGTTACCATCCCCGCTTCTTCCTGACTGCGCGCATCGTCGCAGCCGATCCCCGGTGTCTTTGCACCCCCACCGCCGCCTGCACCCGGGCTTCAGCGAACGTCAGCTGCGCGATGCGCTCGGCGAGTTCGCGACCGGGGTCACGGTCATCGCCACCTGCTCGCCGGATGGCGCCTGCACCGGCTTCACCGCCAACTCGTTCAACTCGGTCTCGCTCGACCCGCCGCTCGTGGTGTGGAGCCTCAACCGGCGCGCGAGCCAGCTCGCCGCCTTCGAGCGCGCCGAAGCCTATAGCGTCAACGTGCTCACCAGCAGGCAGGAGGCGCTGGCCGTGCGCTTCGCCACGCTGCGCGGCAACCGTTTCGCCGACGTGGCCTTCCGCCGGGGAACGACCGGCGCGCCGCTGATCGACGGCTGCGGTGCGTGGTTCGAATGCCGCCACCACAGCGTGATGCCGGCCGGCGACCACCTGCTGTTCGTCGGCGAAGTCCTGCATCTCGAGCACGCGCACGCCAACTGCGGAATGCTGACGTTCCACCGCGGCCGCTTCGGCTCGACCTGAAAGCGCTCGCCGGCGCCGGCGCGCGCGGTCACGCCCGTCCGGTCCGGTCCTTGAACAGGGCGTGCATGCGCTCGAAGACCGGGCCCGGCTTGCCGCCGGCGAACGGCCGCCCATCGACCGTCGTGATCGCCAGGACCTCCTTGGTCGACGAGGAGAGCCACCACTCGTCCGCAGCGTAGGCCTGCGCCCGCGTAATCGGCCGGATGTCGAAGGGAATCCCTGCGTCGCGCGCGAACTCCTCGGCCGCGCCGTAGGTGATGCCCGGCAGGATGGTCTCGTCCCTGGGGGGCGCGACGATCCGCCCCCCCTTGACCGTCAGCACGTTCGACGCCGACGCCTCGGTCAGGAATCCGTCGCGGAACATCACCGTCTCGATCGCGCCGGCGTCGGCGGCGAGCTGGCGCATGAGCACGTTGCCAACCAGCGAAATCGTCTTGAGGTCGCAACGGCGCCAGCGGTTGTCCTCGGCGGTCACGACGGCGACGCCGTGGGCGAACTGCGCCTCCGACGGCGTGGGCAGCGGGTTGCTCATCATGAACACCGTCGGCGCGACACCCTGCGGAAACGCGTGGTCGCGCTTGGCCACGCCGCGCGTGACCTGGAAATAGATCGCCTGGTCGTCGAAGTCCTGCTTGTCGATCAGCGCGCGAATGACCGCCTCCCACTGCGCCGTCGTGTGCGGGTTGGACAGCCGAATGCCGTCGAGGCTGCGCTGCAGGCGGGCGAGGTGTTCGGCCATCCGGAACGGCCGGCGCCGGTAGACGGGAACGAGCTCGTAGACGCCGTCGCCGTAGATGAAGCCGCGGTCGAGCACCGGAATCCGGGCTTCCTCGAGAGGCAGGTACTGGCCGTTGAGATAGACGATCATCGCGCGCCTTTCCGCACAGGGGGCACCTACTTGAACCACAGCCGCACCGTGTCCCAGGCACGGCCGAAGATGCTGGCAAGCGGCACGTCGGCAAGCGCGAGCAGCGGATACTCGCCGAGCGCCTTGCCCTCGAGCGCCACCTTGACGGTGCCCACGCGCTGCCCCCGGGTGACCGGGGCGATGAGGGGCTCGGTCGCCGACATCGTGACCTCGAGCTTCGAGGCCTTGCCCTTCGGCAGCGTCAGGTACTGGTCGGCCAGGAAACCGGCCGGGACTTCCGAGTCCGCCCCTTTCCACACCCGGAGCGTCGACACGGCCTTGCCCGACGAGTAGAGCGCAACGGTATCGAACGCCTGGAACCCGAAATTGAGGAGTTTCTGGCTCTCGGCGATGCGCACCGGTTCGGACGCGGCGCCGAGAACGACGGAGAGGACCCGGCGCTCGCCGCGTTTCGCGGAGGCGACGAGGCACCAGCCAGCGGCCTCGGTATGCCCGGTCTTGACGCCGTCGACGTAGGGGTCGATCCACAACAGCCGGTTGCGATTGGGCTGCGTGATGCCGTTGTAGCGGTAATCCTTCAGCGAATACAGCGGGTAGTACTCGGGGAAGTCGCGGATCAGCGCGCTGGCGAGCCGCGCGAGGTCGCTCGCCGTCGAATAGTGCTGCGGATCGGCGAGCCCCGTGGCGTTGGTGAACCGCGTGTTCGTCATGCCGAGGCGCTTCGCTTCGGCGTTCATCCGCTCGGCGAACGCCGCCTCGCTGCCGGAGACGAGCTCGGCCAGCGCGATCGACGCGTCGTTGCCGGACTGGACGATCATCCCGCGCAGCAGCTCGTCGACCGAGACCACGTGCCGCGGTTCGACGAACATCCGCGAGCCCTCGGCCCGCCAGGCCCGCTCGGAGATCGTGACCGGCTGCGACGGGGTCAACGCCTTGTCGCGCAGCGCGCCGAACACGAGGTAGGCGGTCATCAGCTTGGTGAGCGACGCCGGTTCGCGCCGCTCGTCGGGATGGTGCGCGAGCAGCACCTGGCCGCTGCTCACGTCCTGGAGGAGCCACGCGGCCGCGGCCACGGTGGGGACAGGCTGCGCGGCGGCACTCGCCCAGAAGACGATTGCCGCGAGCATGGCGAGGCGAGGCACGAAACGGGGCATCAGCGGGGAACGACGCGAGAAAGCGGCGATTATACGGGGCGGCGGCGGTGCGCCGGGTGGCGCGCCGGCTTCTCAGGCGTGCTCGTAGTCGGCGACCGGAGGGCAGCTGCAGAAGAGGTGCCGGTCGCCGTAGACGTGGTCGACCCGCGCCACCGACGGCCAGTACTTCCCGGCCCGCAAGCCCGGCGCGGGGAACGCCGCCTGCTCGCGTCGGTAGGCGTGCGGCCAGGCGTCGCCGCACACCGCCGCGGCGGTGTGCGGCGCGTGCTTCAGCGGATTGTCGGCCCGGTCGGCGCGGCCTTCCTCGACCGCACGGATCTCGTCGCGGATACCGATCATCGCCGCGACGAAGCGATCGAGCTCCGCCTTGGGCTCGCTCTCGGTCGGCTCCACCATCAGCGTGCCGGCGACGGGAAAGCTCATCGTCGGCGCATGAAAGCCATAGTCCATCAGGCGCTTGGCGACGTCGTCGACGGTGACTCCGCAAGACTCCTTCAACGCGCGCAGGTCGAGGATGCACTCGTGCGCCACCAGAGCGCCGGGCCCGGAGTAGAGCACCGGGTAGTGCTCGGACAGGCGGCGCGCCACGTAGTTGGCAGCGAGGATCGCGCTCTCGGTCGCGGCGGTGAGTCCCTCGCCGCCCATCATCGCGATGTACATCCACGAGATCGGCAGGATCGACGCGCTGCCGTACGGCGCCGCCGAAACCGGCCCGATCGCGTCCGCGCCGCGCGGGCTCGCGCGGTGTCCCGGCAGGAAGCGTGCAAGGTGCGCGGCGACGCCAATCGGCCCCACGCCCGGGCCGCCGCCGCCGTGCGGGATGCAGAACGTCTTGTGCAGGTTGAGGTGCGAGACGTCGGCGCCGAACTCGCCCGGCGCCGCGAGGCCGACCAGCGCGTTGAGGTTCGCGCCGTCCACGTAGACCTGCCCGCCGTGGTCGTGGACGATGTCGCAGACGCGACGGATGCCGGCCTCGAACACGCCGTGCGTCGACGGATACGTCACCATGACGGCGGCGAGGTCGGCGCTGTGCGCGCGCGCCTTCGCCTCGAGGTCGGACAGATCGACGTTGCCGTCCCGGTCGCAGGCGACGACGACGACCTGCATGCCGGCCATCTGCGCCGAAGCCGGATTGGTCCCGTGCGCCGATGCGGGAATGAGACAGACGTTGCGGTGACCCTCCCCGCGGCTCTTGTGCCAGGCCCGGATGACCAGCAGCCCCGCGTACTCGCCCTGCGACCCGGCGTTGGGCTGCAGCGATACCGCCGCGTAACCCGTGGCCGCGCAGAGCATGCGCTCGAGGTCGGCGACGAGCTCGCGATAGCCCTCGGCCTGGTCGGCGGGCGCGAACGGGTGCAGGTGCGCAAACTCGCGCCAGGTGATCGGGATCATCTCGGCGGTCGCGTTCAGCTTCATCGTGCACGATCCCAGGGGGATCATCGCCCGGTCGAGCGCGATGTCACGGTCCGCGAGGCGGCGCAGGTAACGCAGCATCTGCGTTTCGCAGTGGTGGCGGTTGAACACCGGGTGAGCGAGGAACGCCGAGGTGCGGGCGAGCGCCGGGGGCAGCGCCGTCGGCACCGCCGCGTCGAGGTGGGCGACCGTGAACGGCGGATCGTCGCCCGCGAAGATCTGCCAGATCCGCTCGACGTCGGCGCGCTCGCTCGTCTCGTCCAGCGAGATCCCCAGCGTCGCGTCGTCGATGCGGCGGAAGTTGACGCCATAGGCGATGCCGTGGTCGAGGATGGCGCGGGTGCGGCTGCCGGTGGCCACCGTCAGCGTGTCGAAGAACGCCCTGGTCGGCACCGAGAAGTTGAGGCGCGTAAGCCCGGCCTTGAGGATCGCGGTGAGGCGGTGCACCCGGCGCGCGATCGTCGTGAGCCCCTCCGGCCCGTGGTACACCGCGTAGAAGCCCGCGATCGCGGCGAGCAGCACCTGCGCGGTGCAGATGTTGGACGTCGCCTTCTCGCGGCGGATGTGCTGTTCGCGCGTCTGCAGCGCCAGTCGGTAGGCGGGATTCCCCGCCGCGTCGACGGTGACGCCGACCAGACGACCCGGCAGCAGCCGCTTGAAGTCGTCGCGGGTTGCGAGGTAGCCGGCGTGCGGGCCGCCGTAGCCCATCGGCACGCCGAAGCGCTGCGCCGACCCGACGACGACGTCGGCGCCCCATTCGCCGGGGGGCGCAAGCAGCGTCAGCGCGAGCAGATCGGCGGCAACGACGACGTGGCCGCCGGCGGCGTGGACCCGCTGCACGAGCTCCCGGTAGTCCCGGATCTCTCCGTCCGCAGCGGGATACTGCAGCAACACGGCGAACGCGCCCGCGTTGGCGGCGTCGTCGGCCCGTCCGACCACGACCTCGACGCCGAGCGGCTCGGCGCGGGTGCGCACCACGTCGAGCGTCTGCGCAAAGCAGTCGGACGCGACGAAGCAGCGCCGGCTGTCGCTGCCACCGATGCGCAGGCACAGCGTCATCGCCTCGGCCGCGGCCGTCGCCTCGTCGAGCATCGAGGCGTTGGCGATCGCCATGCCGGTGAGGTCGCACACCATCGTCTGGAAGTTGACCAGCGCCTCGAGCCGTCCTTGGGAGATCTCCGGCTGGTACGGCGTGTACGCGGTGTACCAGGCGGGGTTTTCGAGGACGTTGCGCAGGATCACGCCCGGCGTGTAGGTGCCGTAGTAGCCCTGGCCGATATACGACTTCAGCACCCGGTTGCGCGCCGCGATCGACTTCAGCTTCATGAGCGCGGCGGCTTCGCTCATCGCCGGCGGCAGGGCGAGCGGCGCCGCCCGGCGGATGCCGGCCGGCACGACGGCGTCGATCAGCTCCGCGCGCGAGGCCTGGCCCAGAACGGCGAGCATCTCGGCCTGGTCCGCGGCCGAGGTACCGATGTGCCGAGCGACGAAGCGGTCGTGCTGCTCGAAGGTGACCAGCGGGTCGCCAGCCGAAGAGGCCTCGCGGGGCAGGGATTCGTTCTTGTTCATGGCGGCGGGCGGGAGCGGAGGATCGGGATCGGATCGGGATCGAGACGCCGGCGCGTCAGGCCTCGCTCAGCGTCGCCCGGTAGGCTGCGGCGTCGAGCAGTCCGGCGATGGCAGCGGCCGACTCGGGCGTGAGCTTGAACAGCCAGGCCGCGTAGGCGTCCTGGTTGACGCTCTCGGGGGCGCTTGCCAGCGCTTCGTTGACGGCGACCACTTCGCCCGCCACCGGCGCGTAGACGTCCGAGGCGGCCTTCACCGACTCGACGACGGCACAGGCGTCACCCGCAGCGAGCCTGCGCCCCAGCTTCGGCAGCTCGATGAATACCAGGTCGCCCAGCGCGGCCTGCGCGTGATCGGTGATTCCGACGGCGAGCTTGCCGTCGGCTTCGACGCGCACCCATTCGTGTGCCGGCGTGTACTTGAGGTCTGCCGGAATGTTCATGCGGAGGCTCCTGGAAGTTGAAAGTAGGGGCGCGCGATCGCCGTCAGGCAACCCGCGCCTTGCCGTTGCGAGCGAACGGCGGGCGCACGATGCGGGCCGCGAGCTCCTTGTCCCGCACCACCACCCGGACGACGTCGCCGACGGCCACACCGACGGGCAGCCGGGCGAGCGCGATCGATCGCCCGAGCGTGGGGCTGAAGCTGCCGCTGGTGATTTCGCCATCGCCGTGCGACGTGCGCACCGTCTGGTGGGCACGCAGCACGCCGCCGCGATCCAGCAGCAGCAGGCCGAGGAAGGGACGCGGGGCCTTGATTGCGAGCAGCGCTTCCTTGCCGACGAAATCGCGCGGGCTCGCGAGGTCCACGGTCCAGGCGAGACCGGCCTCGAGCGGCGAGACCGACTCGTCCATGTCCTGCCCGTAGAGGTTCATCCCCGCTTCGAGCCGCAGCGTGTCGCGCGCGCCGAGGCCGCACGGGCGCACGCCCGCGGCGGCGAGCGCCGACCAGAGCAGGACGATGCGCGCCGCGGGACCGACGAGCTCGAACCCGTCCTCGCCGGTGTAGCCGGTGCGCGCGATGAAGAGCCCATTGTGCGTTGCCGCGCTGAACGGCTTCAGCCCCGCGGTCGCCGCTTCGCTGCCCGGCAGCGCGCGCCAGACCGCGGCGCGCGCCTGCGGCCCCTGCACGGCGATCATCGCGAAGTCGGTGCGCGGCGTGAGCTTGAGGCCGGGAGCGTGCCGGCCGATGAGATCGGCGAGCCAGGCGATGTCCTTCGCTGCGGTGGCGGCGTTGACCACGATGCGAAACAGCGACGCATCGAGGAAATAGACGATGAGGTCGTCGATGACCCCGCCATCAGGACGCAGCAGGCAGGAGTAGAGCGCCTTCCCGGGCTCCTTCAGCTTGTCGACGTTGTTGGCGAGCGCGTAGCGCAGGAAGGCGCGGGCGCCGTCGCCCTCAAGGTCGACGACGCACATGTGGGAGACGTCGAACATGCCCGCCGCATTGCGCACGGCGTGGTGTTCCTCGAGCTGCGAACCGTAGTTGACCGGCATGTCCCAGCCGCCGAAGTCGACCATGCGGGCGCCCTGCGCACGGTGGGCGGCGTGGAGAGGGGTGGTCTTTGGCACTGGCGACTCCCGGCAGCAGAACAACGATGGACGCAGCGCCGATCGCGCTTCGCCCCGTCTGTCCTTTTACCTGAGAGATTGCGGCACGCTCTGCTGCCTCGCGCCGAGTGCCCCTTCGGTGGGCCGCCGCATCGTGATGGGGATGCGCAGCCGCTCTCCAGATGGTCTGCCGTCCGGCAGTCCTTTTGCCTGAGCGATTGCGGGAGTTACGCCTTCGGCGGCTCGCGGTGGGTACCCCGCAAGCTCTCTCCTGACCGGACCGGACGAAGGTTACCGGCGCGCAGACGCGGTGTCAAAGTCCCCGTGCGCCGCCGGGACCGGCACCCCCCCGGCAGCGGCGAGGCCGGAACCCTGTCGGAGTCACGGGTTCGAAACCGAAACGGTGGAAGCGCGAGGCGAGCTCCAGGAAGCGGCGGCGCGAGACGGGCAGGTCCGTGCGATCGCGGCGCATCGATGGCTTCTCGCACAGTCCTGCGGGGCGGCGTTCGCGCTCGCGCGACCCGATCACACACGCCGGCGGCAAGCCCTCGCGGCCGGCCTGCGGATGAGGGCGAGGGGTCGCGCGCTTACTTCTTCATGGCCAGGATGTAGGCGACCATCGCCTTGATGTCGGCGTCGGAGACCTGCGCATTCGGCGGCATCGGCACCGCGCCCCAGACGCCCGAGCCGCCGTTCTTGACCTTGGCGGCGAGCTTCGCGGCCGCGCCGGCGTCGCCCTTGTACTTGGCGGCGACCTCCTGGTAGGCCGGGCCCACGAGCTTCTTGTCGTTGGCGTGGCAGGCAGTGCAGCCCGACTTCTGGAGCAATTCCTGCTGTGCGCTCGCGACACCCGTCGCGGCAAGTCCCAGCACGGCGAGGGCAACGGCGGCAATCTTCATCGAATCTCCCTGGGGATCGGGTTACGAGACAGCGCTCATGGTACAGGAACCGCCGTGCAGCCGCCACGATCGGGCCCGCGGCGAAACGTCGCATCCGCAGCGTGCGATGCCGTGCTCCGCCGGCCTCCTTCCACCCGGCGTGGACCCTTCGGCGGCCCCGAAGCGCGCTTCGCAGTCCTGGGCCGCGGGCGAGGGTCAGTCGGCCAGCGCCGCAGCGATGCCCTCCAGCGTCGCGGCGATCGGCGGCAGGCATTGCGTGCCGCGGCAGACCCAGGCCAGGGCCCCGGTCGCGGGGGGAGCGCCCTTGCCGAGCGGCGCGGGCGAGCCCCGCGATCGCCAGCGCATTCCAGGAAGTCAACACCTTGTCGTCCAGCAGGGGACGCACCCGCGCGGCGCGAGCGGCGAACAGGCTGCCCCGGGCCGCTCCTCGCGATCGACCTTGATGTTGACGAAGTGGGCGTTCATGGCGGCCGCGACGTCCGGATCCTCGAACGACTCGTGCGCCATGACGTGACACCAATGGCACGCCGAGTAACCGATCGACAGCAGGATCGGCTTGTTCTCGAGGCGCGCGAGCGCCAGCGCCGCCTCGTCCCACGGCTGCCAGTCGACCGGATTGGCTGCGTGCTGCAGGAGGTACGGGCTGGTCGCGCCGGCGAGCCGGTTGGTCATGGGCGGCCCTGCGGGACCCGGCGGCGGGGCCGCGCCCGGTGCCGCGCCACGATCAAACCGCCTCCTCGAACGCCACGCGCTCGAAGTCGGCGCCGCGCTGGAGCAACCGCGTGAGCCGGAACTTGCGCTCGGGCCCGGGGTCGATCGTGCGCAGCACCCGGCCGGGGCTGAACGTGCGGGGGGGCAGGCACAGGCTGGCCTTGTCCTCGGGCACTTCCGGAAGCAGCAGCGCAGGCAGTGGCGGCTCCTCGGACAGCGCCGCCGACAGCGGCCGCACCGCGATGCTTTGCGGTGTGGCCGGCCACAGACGCAGCGACAGCGACAGCGAGCCGTCGACATTCAGCATCGCCCGGGTGACGTAGCCCAGCCGCCTGCGGTCGTCGGCGCGGAGCACGGCGAGCTGCTCGAGGGACCAGCGGTGTGAGCCCGCCCCGGTGCGCTGCAGTGCCGCCTCCCGCCACTCGCAACCGCCCACCCATCGCTCCCAGGGCCAGTTGCGCTCCGCCTCGTCGCGGCCGCGGTCGTAGTCGGTGATGGCGCCCAGCGTCGTCAGGTGCTGGGCCCGCTGGGTATACGTGCGGCCGAGGGGGTCCGCGCGGTCGAAGGTGCGGCCGCGAATGCGGAAGTAGGCGGCACCCAGCCCGCCGCCGCACAGCTCGACGGGCTGCTCCGGCGTCGCCGGCGCACGCCGCGGTGCCTGGTACCACTTGGCATCGAGGTAGCCCAGTAGCGTGGTGCACTGCTCGACGCTGCAATCCTGGCCGAGCTGCAGTTCGGCCGGATTCGCCCCACCCTGCAGCCTCTGCAGGCGGCCGCGCACGCTGGTCGCGAGCTTCGCCGGATAGCCGAAGCGCATGCTCGCCGGCGGCTGCGCCGGCGTCTGGGTGACGAGGGCGGCTCCGCGGTTCGAGTCGAGGTCGACGACAAGCACCGGCCCCTCCGACTCGCGCTGCTGGGCGTACGGAAAGACCTTGCGCGCCCACATTCCGAGCCAGCGGTCGGCCAGCTCGATCTGCTTCACGGTCATCGCGCAGGGATCGGCCAGCCCGAGCAGCAGCGCGTGGCTGTAGGTCGAATAACAGGAGATCCCGAGACCCTGCGGCAGGAGGTCGTCCGACACCGCCGTGACCGCGCATTCGAGCATCTCGGCGAGCCGGTAATACGCGTGCAGCTCCAGCCACAGCGCGGGCGGCGTCGCCCGGCGCGAAAGCCCGTGCGCCACGATGAGTTGCTTGCCGACGTAGAGGCCGCGCTGCAGCAGCTTGGGCTTGACGCCCGCGAGCTCGGGATCCCCTTCGAGCAACGGCTTCAAGCAGACGGAGTACTGCTCCAGCAAGGCGTACCACAGCGCGATCGCCTGTTCGGCCGCCTGCAACTCGCGATCGACTGCAGGCTGCGGCTTGCCGGCGTAACGCCGCGCCAGCTCGGTGTGCAGCAGCGCTACCTGGCTGCGCATGATCTCGGCGATCGTCGCGCGCTCCCGCGGACTGAACTGCGCTGCCGCGAGCGCGCGCAGCTGACCCATGACCGCGTCGTGCAGCTGCGGCACGTTGCCGAACGGCAGCGTGTTCGCCCACGCCTTGGCGCCGTCAGCGTCGGCGAACGCCAACGCCGGCCGGGGCGGCGCAACGGTGGGCTCGACCGGCGGGGCGGGATCGGACATGGCGCGATTCAGGCGGCGGGGGCCGCGAGCGCCGCCGCGAGGTCGCGCCCGAGCGCCGTCGCGAAGTCCTCCGGCAGCGCCCGCGCGCGGCCGGCCCGCTGCCGCGGTCCCCAGACGGGCTGCGGGAAGTGCGAGTCGTCGGCAAAACGCGGGATCACGTGCCAGTGCAGGTGCGGCGTCACGTTCCCAAGCGTCGCCAAGTTCATCTTGGCCGGGGCGAGACGCGCGCGCAGCGCGCCTTCGACCGCGCAGACGACCTCCAGCAAGTGCGCGCGCGCGCGCGGCGCGAGGTCGGTGAGCTCGGCGACGTGCGCATTCCAGATCACACGGCAGAAGCCGGCGAAGGGCTCGTCGGTCAGCACCACGCGACAGCGATCGTCCCGCCACAGACGCAAACCCCCCTCGTCATCGCAATACACGCAGCCGTGGGTCATGCGCTGCTCCGTCGGGGATTCGCCCGCGACCGATGTTCCACGATTGCCCGCGCCCGGGACTGCGCGCCGGCGGGCGTCCACGCGTCCTGCGCCGGGCGGATCCGCGGCCCGATTACTCGCGCTCGCTCCCGATCAAGCGATAGATCAGCGCACCGAGCGCTCCGCCGACGATCGGCGCCAGCCAGAAGAGCCAGAGCTGCGCGGTCGCCCAACCGCCGACGAAGAGCGCAACGCCGGTGCTGCGCGCCGGATTGACCGACGTGTTGGTCACCGGGATGCTGATGAGGTGGATGAGCGTCAGGCACAGGCCGATGGCGATCGGTGCGAAGCCCTGCGGAGCGCGCTTGTCGGTCGCCCCGAGAATCACCAGGAGAAACATCATCGTCATCACGACCTCGGTGACCGCCGCCGCCAGCAGGCTGTACCCGCCGGGCGAGTGCGCACCGTAGCCGTTCGAGGCGAACCCCGCGGACACGTCGAAGCCCGCTTTGCCGCTGGCGATGAGGTACAGCACACCACCGGCCACCACGGCGCCGGCGACCTGCGCGACGATGTAGGGAATCAGGTCCTTCGCCGGAAAGCGCCCCCCCGCCCAGAGGCCGACCGAAACCGCCGGGTTGAGGTGACAGCCCGAGATATGGCCGATCGCGAAGGCCATCGTCAGCACCGTCAGGCCGAACGCGAGCGATACGCCCAGCAGCCCGATGCCGACGTCGGGGAACGCGGCCGCCAGCACCGCGCTGCCACAACCGCCGAGGACCAGCCAGAACGTTCCAAAGAACTCCGCGCCATACCTGCTCATCCGTTTCTCCTCACCTGTTCGCCGTGCCAAGCCCTGCCAATGCGGGCGCCAGGCGGGATTTATAGCACAAGCCGCCGCCGCGGCTGCGCAGAGCCGCCCCGGCGGGCATCAGACGAGCACGCGCTCGATGCCGCCGGCGTTGGCCCTGGCCACGTAGTCGGCCATCCAGTCCTCCCCCAGCAGCCGCCGCGCGAGCTCGACGACGACGTAGTCGGCGTGGGTGCCCGCGTCGTCCTCGAAGCGGGCGAGCCCCTGCAGACACGACGGGCACGACGTCAGGATCCTGACCTGGCCGGGGAACCCGTCAGCACGCAGCGCCGCGGCACCGGCGCGCATCTCCTCCTCCTTGCGGAAGCGGACCTGCGTCGACACGTCGGGCCGCGTCGTTGCCAGCGTGCCCGACTCGCCGCAGCAGCGCGGGTTGAGCGCCACCGACGCCGCCATGAGCGCGTCGACGACCTTCGCCGGCGCGTGCACCTTCATCGGCGAATGACACGGGTCGTGGTACATGTAACGCACGCCCGCGACGTCGTCCGCCCGCACGCCCTTCTCCAGCAGGTACTCGTGGATGTCGAGCAGACGGCAACCGGGAAAGATCTTGCCGAACTCGTACTTCTCGAGCTGGTCGAGGCAGGTGCCGCAGGAGACGATGACCGTCCGGATGTCGAGGTAGTTGAGCGTGTTGGCGACGCGGTGGAACAGCACGCGGTTGGCGGTGATGATCTGCTGGCCGCGATCGTGGTTGCCCGACGCGGTCTGGGGATAGCCGCAGCAGAGGTAGCCGGGCGGCAGCACCGTCTGCGCGCCGACGTGGAAGAGCATCGCCTGCGTCGCGAGCCCGACCTGCGAGAACAGCCGCTCCGAGCCGCAGCCGGGAAAGTAGAACACCGCGTCGGACTCCTCGGTCACGCGCTTCGGATCGCGGATGATCGGCACGACGGCGTCGTCCTCGATGTCGAGCAGCGCCCGCGACGTGCGTTTGGGCAGCCCTCCCGGCATCGGCTTGTTGACGAAGTGAATGATCTGCGCCTTGAGCGGGGCGCGCCCGACGGTCGCCGGCGGTCGCCGGGTCTGCGCCTGCACGGGCCGGAAGCGCCGCGCGACGCGATAGGCGAGCCGCTGCGCCCGGTAGCCCCAGTCGATCATCAGCGTCTTGGCGACCTTGACCGTGGTCGGGTCGGTGGCGTTGAGGAAGAACATCGCGAGCGCCGTGCCCGGGCTGAACGGTTTCTTGCCCTCCTTGCGCAACAGGTTCCTCATCGCGATCGACACGTCGCCGAAGTCGATGTCGACCGGGCAGGGGTTCACGCACTTGTGGCAGACGGTGCAGTGCTCGGCGACGTCGGCGAATTCGTCGAAGTGGCGCAGGCTCACCCCGCGGCGCGTCTGCTCCTCGTACAGGAACGCTTCGATCAGCAGCGACGCGCCGAGGATCTTGTTGCGCGGGCTGTAGAGGAGGTTCGCGCGCGGGACGTGCGTCGAACAGACCGGCTTGCACTTGCCGCAGCGCAGGCAGTCCTTGATCGAGTCCGCGATGTCGCCGATCGCCGACTGCTCGAGGATGAGGCTCTCGCTTCCCAGCAGGCTGAACGACGGGGTGTAGGCGTTGGTCAGGTCGGCCGGGAGCGCGGGATCGCGCAGGAGCTTGCCGGCGTTGAACCGGCCCTGCGGGTCGACCCGGTGCTTGTACTCGGCGAAAGGCGCCAGCTCCTCGTCGGTCATGAACGCGAACTTGGTGATGCCGATGCCATGCTCGCCGGAGATGACGCCGCCGAGCGACTTCGCCAGCGCCATCACGCGCGCCACCGCCGCGGTCGCCTCGCGCAACATGCCGTAGTCGTCGGAGTTGACGGGGATGTTGGTGTGCACGTTGCCGTCGCCGGCGTGCATGTGCATGGCCACGAAGACGCGGCCGCGCTTGACCTCGGCGTGGAGCGCGTTGCAGCGCGCGAGGATCTGGGTGAACGCGAGGCCGGCGAAGATCTCCTCCAGCGGCGCCTTCAGCTCCTTCTTCCACGACACCCGCAGCGAATGATCCTGCAGCGCGACGAAGTTCTCGTCCAGCCGGGCGAGGAGGTCCTGCCAGCGCGCGCGCGTCGCGGCGAGGAGCGCCCGCGCTTCCTCGACCTTCTCCGCGAGCAGGCCCGGCTCCGGCCGCGCCTCGTCGCTCGCCGGCGCCGGCATCGGCCCGGCGAAGAAGGCGGCGAGCGCGTCGCACAGCTTGAGCTTGTTGCCCAGCGAGTACTCGATGTTGATGCGCTCGACGCCGTCGGTGTAGTCGCCCAGACGCGCGAGCGGAATGACGACGTCTTCGTTGATCTTGAACGCGTTGGTGTGCCGGGCGATCGCCGCGGTGCGGTGCCGTTCCAGCCAGAACTTCTTGCGCGCCTCGGCCGACACCGCGACGAAGCCCTCGCCGCCGCGCGCGTTCGCGATGCGCACCACCTCCGACGCCGCCTTCGCCACCGCGTCGTCGCCCTCGCCGGCGATGTCGCCCAGCAAGACCATGGTCGGCCGCCCGTGGCGCTTGGCCTTGGTCGCGTAGCCGACGGCGCGCACGTAACGCTCGTCGAGGTGCTCGAGGCCGGCCAGCACCGCGCCGTGCGGGCGCGTGTCGAGGAAGCTCTTGATCTCGACGATCGCCGGCGTTGCGTCACGGACCGGGCCGAAGAACTCGAGGCAGACCGTGCGCTGCGCCGGCGGCATCCGGTGCAGCAGAAACCGCGCCGAGGTGACGATGCCGTCGCAGCCTTCCTTCTGGATTCCCGGCAGACCGCCGAGGTACTTGTCGGTGACGTCCTTGCCGAGGCCCGCCTTGCGGAAGCGGTGCCCAGGGATCACCAAGCGCTCGGCGCGGCGCGCCGTCGTGCCGGCGTTGCCGTACCAGACGAGCTCGAAGGTCGCGACGTCGGCGTCGTGGATCTTGCCCAGGTTGTGGTCGACGCGGGTGACCTCCAGCCACTCGGCATCCGGGGTCACCATCCGCCACGACACGAGGTTGTCCAGGGCGGTGCCCCACAGCACCGCCTTCTTGCCGCCGGCGTTCATCGCCACGTTGCCGCCGATGCACGAGGCATCGGCCGAGGTCGGGTCGACCGCAAAGACGAGACCCGCGTCCTCGGCGACGTCCATGACCCGCCGCGTGAGCGCACCCGCGCCGCAGTGGATCGTCGGCAGCGGCTGCGCGTGGCCGGCGAGGATTCTGGGCTCGATCGCCGAGACGCGGTCGAGCTTCTCGGTATTGATGACCGCGGCGCGCGGTGTCAACGGGATCGCGCCGCCGTGGTAGCCGGTGCCGCCGCCGCGGGGGATGATGGTGAGCCCGAGCTCGATGCAGCCCTCGACGATCCCGCGGACTTCGTCCTCGCTGTCGGGGTAGACCACGACGAACGGATACTCCACGCGCCAGTCCGTGGCGTCGGTGACGTGCGCGACGCGCGCGAGGCCGTCGAACGCGATGTTGTCGCGCGCCGTGTGGCGCGACAGCACGCGGACCACGCGCTTGCGCAGTGCGGCAGTCTCGGGAAACGACTGCGCGAAGCGGTCCACCGCGGCGTGCGCGGCGGTGTTGAGGCGCACGACCTTCTCGTCGCGCGCGGGATCCTCGCCCTCGCTGCTGACGCGGCGCTTCTCGATCTCGTGCAGCCGGTGGCGCAGCGCGTCGACCAGAAGCTGCTGGCGCTTCGGATTGTCGAGGAGGTCGTCCTGCAGATAGGGATTGCGGTCGACGACCCAGATGTCGCCCAGCACCTCGAACAGCATGCGCGCGGAACGACCGGTGCGCCGCTCGCTGCGCAGCTCCTCGAGCACGTCCCACATCGCCGCACCCAGCAGCCGAATGACGATTTCGCGGTCGGAGAACGACGTGTAGTTGTACGGGATCTCGCGCAGGCGGGGCGCCTCGACGGTCGGCACGGCGGCGGCGAGAAAGCGGTCGGATGGCGCGTTCATGATCGCGGCAAGTCTAACGCAGCGCAGCACGGCGCGTGCGCCGGCGCGCGCTGGACAATGCGAACCGGCGATCCCGCGCCCACGGAATACCCATTCGCACAGGATAGCTCATCCGCCCTGCACCCAGCCCCATCCGGCGACGAGCGCCAGGTAGCGCGCGAGCTTGCCTGCGGCGATGAAGACCGCGGCCGCGACCGCGTCCTGGCGCAGCCAGCCGGCGGCGACACAGAGCCCGTCACCCACCACCGGCACCCACGACGCCAACAGCCCCGGCGGGCCGTAGCGCTGCAGCCAGGCAACAGCGCGCCCGCGCCGGGGGCGGGGAAGCAGCCGGCCGACCCAGTAGGACGTGATTCCGCCGAGCGTGTTGCCGCAGGTTGCGACGGCCACCGCCGGCCACGTGAGCCCGGGTGCCTGCTGCAGCAACGCAAGCAGCACGATCTCCGAATTGCCGGGCAGGAGCGTCGCCGAGAGGAACGCGGAAGCGAACAGGCCCGCGAGGCCGAGGGTTTCCATGAGGTCGCACGTTTCGGCGCGGCGATGTTAGCACCGGCGCGGCTCGCACCGGCGGACGCGGGGCGCGTTCAGAGCCGCTCGAAACGCCGGTAGCCGATCGCCTCGGCCACGTGAGGCGCCGCGATCGTTTCGTCTGCGGCCAGGTCGGCGATCGTGCGCGCGACCTTCAGGACGCGATGGAACGCGCGCGCCGACAGGCAGAGGCGGGCCATCGCCTGCGCGAGCAGCGCCATGCCCTCGTCGTTGGGGACGCAGTGCACGTCGACCTGGCGGGGTCCGAGCCGCGCGTTCGGGCAGTGCTGGCGCTCGTGTTGCCGCCTCCAGGCCGCAATCGTACGCGCGCGCACGACGCTGCTCGTCTCGCTGGCGACCAAGGCGGCTCCCGCCGCGAGCCGCGTCGCGAAGGCGTCTGGCGGCACCGCGGGGACCTCGATGCCGAGATCGATCCGGTCGAGCAGCGGTCCGGAGATCCGGGCCCGATAGCGCGTGACCTGATCGGGCGTGCAGTGGCAGCGGCCGCTTTCGTGACCGAGCCATCCGCAGGGACAGGGATTCATCGCCGCGACGAGCTGGAACGCAGCGGGGAAGGTGCTCTGCCGCGCGGCGCGCGAGATGTGGATGACCCCGGCTTCGAGCGGCTCGCGCAGCACTTCGAGCACGCGCCGGTCCCATTCCGGCAGCTCGTCGAGGAACAGCACGCCGTGGTGGGCGAGGGAGATCTCCCCGGGTCGCGGGTTGCTGCCGCCGCCGACCAGCGCGGCCGGGCTCGCCGTATGGTGCGGTGCGCGGAACGGGCGCCGCCCCCACGTCTCGAGCGAGAAACAGCCGGCGAGCGAGGCGAGCGACGCGACTTCGAGCGCTTGGTCCTCGGGCAGCGGGGGAAGCAGCCCGGGCAAGCGTTGCGCGAGCATCGACTTGCCGGTGCCGGGCGGGCCGATCAGCAGCAGCGAATGCCCGCCGGCAGCCGCGATCTCCAGCGCGCGCTTCGCGTGCCGCTGCCCACGCACGTCGGCAATGTCGGGCGGCGGCTCGGCCGGAACCGGCGTGACCGGCGCGGCCGCCGGCAACGGCGCGCGCGCCGTCAGGTGGGCACACACCGCGAGCAGCGATCCCGCGCCGTAGACGGTGGCGCCCTCGACCAAGGCCGCCTCTGCCGCCGACACCTCCGGCAGCACGAACGCGCGGCCGTCGCGTCGCGCCGACAGCGCCATCGCCAGCGCGCCGCGCACGGCGCGCAGCTCACCGGTGAGCGCGAGCTCGCCGGCAAACTCGTAGCGGGCGAGCTCGTGGCCCGGAATCTGTGCGGTGGCGGCGAGGATGCCAAGCGCGATCGGCAGGTCGTAGCGGCCGGACTCCTTCGGCAGGTCGGCCGGCGCGAGGTTGACGGTGACCTTGCGCTGCGGAAACTCGAACCGACCGTTCTGGATCGCGGCGCGGACGCGGTCGCGTGCCTCCCGGACCTCGGTATCCGGCAAACCGACCAGGTTGATGCCGGGCAGGCCACCGGCGATGTGCACCTCGACCGTGACCTCGGGCGCGTTCGCGCCGGAGATCCCGCGCGTGTGGACGACGGCAACGGACATGCGGCACGCTCGACGTCGGCTGACCCGGATGGCCGACGGTAACGCCGACGCGGCGCGGTGCGCACTCGGCCGTTCGGCCGAACCGAAGCGTTGCCATCGGGGGTGGGGGCGCGACCGCGGCCGAAGCGAACGACCCCTCGCACCGCCGGCGCGCTGCGGCGCGAGGCGGCAACCGCGAGCGGCACGCGCGGTCGCCCCAGGCTCAGCCCGGGCCGTCGAACGGCGGATGGCGAGCTTCGAGCGCCGCCAGGCGCCCTTCGAGCGCTTCGAGCTTTTCCCGAGTCTTCAAGAGCACCTGGACTTGCACGTCGAATTCGGCGCGGGGAACGAGATCGAGCCGGGCGAGCCCCGCGCTCAGCATCGCCTTGATGTTCTTCTCGACATCCTTGGCCGGGCTGGCCTCGATGGCCGCACTGATGCGAGCAGCGAGATCGTCCAGCGACTTGGTTTCGAACATGAGCAAACGATTCCTTTCCAGTGGGCGCGCCGCAGGGGGGAGGGCTGCGACCGGCAGCGGCACCGCCGGCCATCGCGCGAACGACCCACCGCGTTCGCGCGGTCCGGACCCGCAACGGCGCGGCGACAAACAGCGGGCGGCGAGCCGGCCAGCCGAACGCGTCACCGTCACGCGCGATGGAGGCCCTCGATTCGAGCATAACAAACTTCGCCGCCGCACCGGGCACGCCCGCTGCAACGACACCGGCAGACCCCGGAGGACAGGCCGACGCGAACGTTCTTTACCCCTGAGCGCACCGCCGTGGCGCGCTCCTTGCGCCAAACGCACCGCAACAGTGCGCGCCCCTCTCGGTAGCTCTCGCCGCAATGCAGCACAAATCGTATAACCGTATGATTTGGCGTGCTTTGCTGCGCTGGCACGCGAAGTGCTGGGAAGCTGGCGAAGCCCTTTTTCACCGGATTGGGCTCCCATCACGTTCACGAGGAGTTTGCCATGACGATCGATCGCCCCTCACTCGCTGCAGTCGCGGTCGCCTCGCTGCTATCCGCCCCTGCGCTCGCGCAAACAGCCGCCGCGCCTGCCACGCCAGAGCACACGCTCACCGCCAACGTCGGCGTCTTCAGCAACTACATCTTTCGCGGCATCTCGCAGACCGGCGGCAAGCCCGCGGTGCAGGGCGGGTTCGACTACGCGCATGCGAGCGGCTTCTACGCCGGCACCTGGGCGTCCAACGTGAGCTGGCTCGAGGATTTCGGCCTGTACAGCCGGTCCAGCCTCGAGTGGGATTTCTACGGCGGCTACAAGGCGAACTTCGGCGATGCCGGTTTCTTCTACGATGTCGGCACGCTCTACTACTACTACCCCGGCAGCCGCAACCCGGGCGTGGTCAGCGCCAACACCTGGGAGGTCTACGCCGCCCTCGGCTGGAAATGGGCGTCGGCCAAGTTCAGCTACAACGTGCAGGATTACTTCGGGGCGCAGCCCACGGGCGCCGAGACCGACGGCACCTGGTACCTCGACCTCTCGGCGAACTACCCCGTCGGCGAGACCGGCGTGACGCTGATCGCGCACTACGGGATTCTCGACGTCCACAACGACGGCTCCGGCAACAGCGAGGCGAGCTACCAGGACTGGAAGGTCGGGGCCTCGTACACCGTGCCTGAGGGCACGTTCAAGGGCCTCGAGCTGGGCGCCTACTACAGCGGCAACAACGCCAACGACGTCTTCTACACCGACCTCACCGGCTACAACAACGCGAAGGGCGTGGGTGTGGTGTACGTCAAGAAGACGTTCTGACCCGCTGCGCGCATCCAGACCGCAATCGCCATCGCGAGGAACCCATGAAACTCGTCACCGCCATCATCAAGCCGTTCAAGCTCGACGAGGTCCGCGAGGCCCTGTCGGCGATCGGCGTCCAGGGCGTCACCGTCACCGAAGTCAAGGGTTTCGGCCGGCAGAAGGGCCACACCGAGCTCTACCGCGGCGCCGAGTACGTCGTCGACTTCCTGCCCAAGGTGAAGATCGAAGCCGCGATCAAGGACGACATGCTCGATCGCACGATCGAGGCCATCGAGAAGTCGGCCAACACCGGCAAGATCGGCGACGGCAAGATCTTCGTCTTCGACCTCGAACAGGTCGTTCGCATCCGCACCGGCGAGAACGGCCCGGACGCGCTGTGAGGAGAGCCCCATGAGAAAGTTCACGACCCTGCTGGCGCTCTTGGGCGCTTTGCTGCTGGCCCTGCCGGCGCTGGCGGCGGACGCCCCGGCGCCCGCCAAACTCTACTTCGACACCGGCAAGGCCGAGCTGCCGCCCGACGCCGCGAAGGCGCTGGCGCCACTCGCCGACTACGCGAAAGCGGGCAAGTCCGCGAAACTCGCGATCTCCGGATACCACGACAGGACCGGAGATCCCGCCGCCAATGCCGAGCTCGCGAAGCAGCGGGCATTCGCGGTCAGGGACCTCTTGCTCGCCGCCGGCGTGGCCGAGGCGGCGCTCGAGCTCGCCAAGCCGATCGAGACCACGGGCGGTCCCGACGACCGGGAAGCGCGGAGGGTCGAGATCGCGGTCGTCGGTGCTGTCGCCCTCGCCGCACCTGCCGCGGCAAGCGCAGCCGCAGCGGGCGCGGCGGCTCCGGCCGAAGCGGTGGCGCCCACGCCGAACAAGGGCGACAACGCATGGATGATCGTCGCCACGGTGCTGGTCATCATGATGTCGATCCCGGGGCTGGCGCTGTTCTACGGCGGCCTTGTCCGCTCCAAGAACATGCTGTCGGTGCTGATGCAGGTGTTCGTCGTGTTCTCGCTGATCATCGTGCTGTGGGCGGTCTACGGCTACAGCATCGCGTTCACCGAGGGCGGCGCGTTCTTCGGCGGCTTGGACCGGTTGCTCCTCAACGGCATCTTCACGCTCAAGGATGGCGTGGGCGCGTTCACCACGGCGGCGACGTTCAGCAAGGGGGTGGTGATTCCCGAGCTCATCTACGTCGCGTTCCAGGCCACCTTCGCGGCCATCACCGTCTGCCTCATCGTGGGCGCTTTCGCGGAGCGGATCCGGTTCTCGGCGGTGCTGCTGTTCGCGGTGCTCTGGTTCACGTTCTCCTACCTGCCGATCGCGCACATGGTCTGGTTCTGGCCGGGTCCGGATGCCTACACCGACGCCAAGGCCGCGGAACTCGCGACGTCGAAGGCCGGCTGGCTGTTCCAGATGGGTGCGCTCGACTTCGCCGGCGGCACCGTCGTCCACATCAACGCGGGCATCGCCGGCCTCGTCGGCGCGTACCTGATCGGCAAGCGGATCGGCTACGGTCGCGAGGCGATGGCGCCGCACAACCTGTCGTTCACCATGGTCGGCGCGTCGCTGCTGTGGGTGGGCTGGTTCGGCTTCAACGCCGGGTCCGCGCTGGAGGCGGGCGACGTCGCGATGCTCGCGTTCGTCAACACGTTGATCGCCACCGCCGGCGCCGTGCTCTCGTGGACGCTGGGCGAGTGGCTGTTCAAGGGCAAGCCGTCGATGCTCGGTGCCGCGTCGGGTGCCGTGGCCGGCCTCGTCGCGATCACTCCGGCCTGCGGCTTCGTCGGCATCAACGGCGCGCTGATCATCGGGCTGCTCTCGGGTTTCGTCTGCCTTTGGGGCGTCAACGGGCTCAAGCGGATGCTGGGTGCCGACGACGCGCTGGACGTGTTCGGCGTGCACGGCGTGGGCGGGATCCTCGGCGCGCTCCTGACCGGGGTGTTTGCGGCGCCGAGCCTGGGCGGCCAGGGCGTGTTCGACTACGTCGCCGGCAAGGTCGGCGATTACTCGATCGCGGGCCAGGTCATCACGCAGGCGAAGGCGGTGGGCACGACGATCCTCTGGTCGGCCATCGTCGCCTTCGTCGCCTACAAGATCGTCGACCTGGTGGTCGGCCTGCGCGTCTCCGAGGAAATGGAACGCGAAGGCCTCGACATCAGCTCGCACGGCGAGTCCGCGTACCGGATGTAGCGGACGCCGGCAGGAATACGCGCGGCCCGCGTGCAATGCGGGGGCCGCGCGTAGGCAGGGACGGGGATCCTCTTCCCCGGAGCAGTACCGCAGTACCTCCTCAGTGGCTTCCGGGGCGCCCCGCAAGGCGCCCCGTTTTTTTTCTGACTGCGGGCGCGTCGCGTCAGCGCCGGACCCGACGCGCCGCTGCCGCGCAGGCTACAGCATCTCGATCGCGCAAGCCATGGAAACTCCGCCGCCGCCGCAAAGCGTGGCGAGGCCCAGCGTCTTGCCCTTGTGCTTCAAGGCATGGACCAGC
Source organism: uncultured beta proteobacterium (assembly GCA_963713275.1). GTDB lineage: Bacteria > Pseudomonadota > Gammaproteobacteria > Burkholderiales > Casimicrobiaceae > CAIWHR01. The sequence goes on along the minus strand of CAVQLG010000021.1, from coordinate 186,625 downwards.
GTGACGATGAGGCGGGCTCCGGTCGAACCCACGGGGTGGCCCAAGCCGATGCCGTTGCCGTTGATGTTGGTCTTCTCCCGATCCAGGCCGAGTTCCCGTTCGCAGGCGATGTACTGGGCGGCAAAAGCCTCGTTCACTTCGCTCAAATCGAAGTCCGCGATCTTGAGCTTGCCGTCACGCCGCAGCAGGTCCTTCACCGCCGGCACCGGGCTCAAGCCCATGATCGCGGGGTGGCAGGCGCCGCGCCCGATGGCGCGAATGCGGGCCAGCGGCTTGACGCCGAGCTCCTTCGCCTTGTCGGCGGACATGATGAGCAGCGCGCTCGCGCCGTCGTTGATGCCGGAGGAGTTCCCGGCCGTCACCTTGCCGCCCTTGGGAAGGAAGGCCGCCGGCAGGCCCGCGAGATCCTCCATCGTGATGCCCGGACGGAAATGCTCGTCCTTGTCGAAGATGATCGGCGGCTTGCCGCGCTTCTGCGCGAGCTCCACTGGTGCGATCTCCTCCTTGAAATCGCCGTTCTTGGTCGCCCGCTCGACGTTGTTGTGGCTGCGCAACGCGACCTCGTCCATCTCCTGCCGGCTGATGTTCAGCATCTGGGCGAGGAACTCGGCCGTATGCCCCATGATGTAAGGTTTGCCCCGGAACGCTTCGCCAGGCATCCCGTTTTCCACCGGGCTGCCCTCGGTTCCGGGAATCAGGCGGGAGCCGGCGTACAGGGCGTGGATCATCTGGTCGATGAACTCGGTGTCCTGGAGGCGGCAGCCCCAGCGCGCGCTCAGCACCGCATACGGCACGCCGGACATGTGTTCCTGGCCGCCGGCCAGGATCACATCCGCGACGCCGGCCTGGATCATCGCCGCCCCGGACAGGACGGCTTCCATCCCGGAGATGCACACGCGGTTGACCGTCACCGCCGGCACGGTGTTGGGAATCCCCGCCATCAGGGCCGACACGCGAGCCACGTTGAGGGCGTCCGGGTGCTCCATGCACGAACCCATGCGCACGTCGTCGATCAACGCCGGATCGATGCCGGATCGCTTGACCGCTTCCTTCATGACCACGCTGCCCAGCACGGCGACGTTCGAATCCCGGAGGGTCCCGCCGAAGGCGCCTACGGCCGTGCGGCAGGCGGAAACAATGACCACATCTTTCATAGAAGACCTTTCTGGATTGGCGTTTTCTTGTTGAGACACAGGCGACCTTCCGGTCCGCCCCCACCGGGCTCGCACCCGCTCGAAGATGCCGGCAGCGCCCTCCTCCCGCTCGCCGTGCAGGTGCGCCCCCGGCCCGCATTGCGGGGACGGCAGCGCACGGCGGGCGTCACCGCAGCGGTGCGGATGGCCGATGGCACCGCAGCGATCGGGCCGGTTGGATCGATGCTGCACGCTGCCCCGACCGACGTTCGCTTCTGCGGCGCGCCGACCCGAATAGCCTAGCACGCCTTGACCCCGCGGAGGTCGCGCGACCGCCGGCTGGGCCGGATTTCGAACGTGAAGCAGAGCCGCGTTTGAGGGTGCGCGCCCCGACCGAGGGCACCCGCTCCGATTGCTGCACCGCAACGTTCTGGCGACGGCCGGATGCCCCGTTCAGCGCGCACGGCGAACCGCCGCGTGGCGTTGCGCGTGCCGCGAGGGACGGGCGAACCTCGTCGCACGCGGGGGCGTCAGCGCCTGACGGCGTCGCTGCGACGCGCGCATGAACCGCAGACGACGCACGCCGTGGACGCTGCGCTGCGGATCGCCCTCCTCCGGCTGGGATCGGCCGCCTGGCGGGTTCCGCTACAATCGCGGCTCGACGTAGCCGGAGCGCGATCCATGGTTCCCCACCTCTCCACGGCCCTCACCGGTCCGCTCCAGGAACTGGAACAGCGGTTTCTCGATCGGATGCCCGACATCGAGCGCTGGTTGCGCACGCGCTGGCACGAGCACGCGGTTCCGTTCTACGCCTCGGTCGACCTGCGCAACGCGGGCTTCAAGCTGGCGCCGGTCGACACGAATCTCTTTCCGGGCGGCTTCAACAACCTCAATCCCGCGTTCCTGCCCTTGTGCATCCAGGCGGTGCAGGCGGCCGTCGAACGCGTGTGCCCGGACGCGCGCAGCGTGCTGCTGGTGCCCGAGAACCACACCCGCAACGCGTTCTACCTGCAGAACGTCGCCACGCTGGAGGGCATCCTGCGCCAGGCCGGCATGCGCGTTCGCGTGGGCTCGCTCATTCCCGACCTCAAGGCAGCGACGGCGTTCGAGCTGCCCGGCGGCGGGAAGCTCGCCCTGGAGCCGATCGTGCGCAACGGTCGCCGCGTGGGGCTCGCGGGGTTCGATCCGTGCATGGTGCTGCTCAACAACGACCTCTCGTCCGGGCCGCCGGCGATCCTGCAGAACATCGACCAGCCGGTGGCACCGCCGCTCGAGGCAGGCTGGTACAACCGCAAGAAGTCGCACCACTTCGGCGTATTCCAACGAATCGCGCGCGAGTTCGGCGAGCTGCTCGACATCGACCCCTGGCTGGTCGATCCCTATTTCGGCGTCTGCAACCAGATCAACTTCCAGGAACGCGCCGGCGAGGAGTGTCTCGCCTCGAACGTCGCGATGGTGCTCGACCGGATCGCGACCAAGTACGCGCAGTACGGAATCCCGGAGAAGCCTTTCGTCATCGTCAAGGCCGACGCGGGGACCTACGGGATGGGCATCATGACGGTGCGCGACGCCTCCGAGGTGACGGGACTCAACCGCAAGCAGCGCAACAAGATGGCGGTGGTCAAGGAGGGCCTCGAGGTCTCGTCGGTGATCATCCAGGAGGGCGTGCCCACCTACGAGTCGATCAACGGCGCCATCGCCGAGCCCGTCGTCTACCTGCTCGACCGGTTCGTGATCGGTGGTTTCTACCGCGTGCACACCGAGCGCGGGCGCGACGAGAACCTCAACGCCCCGGGCGCGCAGTTCGTGCCGCTCGCGTTCGAGGCGCCCTGCATCCCCGACCTGGGCGGACCCGTCGACTGTGCGCCGAACCGCTTCTACGCGTACGGCGTCATCGCCCGGCTCGCGCAGCTCGCCGCCTCGATCGAAGTGGAGGAGCTCGCCGCGCGACCCGAGCCCGTCGCCGCATGACGCCTGCCGTTCCGCGGGCCGCTCCGGGGTGCCTGCCGCTGCCCTCGCGCGGCAGCGAACCGGCGAACGAGCGGCTGTCCAGCATCGCCGACGGGGCGGCTTGGCGCCGACTACTTCTTGCGCGCCCGCGGGTGCGCGGCGTCGTAGACCTTCGCCAGCGCCTGGAAGTCGAGGTGCGTGTAGACCTGCGTGCTGCCGATCGACGCGTGCCCGAGCATCTCCTGGACCGCCCGCAGGTCGCCCGACGACTGCAGGACGTGCGAGGCGAACGAGTGCCGCAGCATGTGTGGGTGCACGTGGCGCGCGAGCCCCTGCTTCAGCGCCCACGCGGCGAGCCGGCGCTCGATCGTCCGCGGCGCGATGCGCCGCCCGCCAGGGCCGACGAACAGGGCGCCGGCGTCCGCTGGCACCCATTGGGAACGCGCGCCCAGCCAGGCACGCAGCGCCTCGGCCGCCGCGCTGCCGACCGGGACGACTCTCTCCTTCGCGCCCTTGCCCCAAACGCGCACCTCTCCGGTCGCGAGGTCGAGCCGATCGACTGTCGCGCCGGCAAGCTCGGACAGGCGCAGCCCTGACGAGTAGGCGAGCTCGAACATCGCCCGGTCGCGCAGCGCCCGCGGATCCGCGCTGCCATCGCTCGCGAGCAGGCGTGCCGCCTCGTCGGGGGACAGCGCGCTGGGCAACGCCTTCGGCGAGCGCGGTGCGCGCAGCCCGGCGCACGGGCTCTCGGCGATTCGCGCGTCCCGATCTTGCGCAAAGCGGTAGAACGCCCGCCATGACGACAGGACGCGGGCGAGGCTGCGGCCGCACCGACCCCGACCGTGCAGCCCGGCAAGGAAGCGGCGCAGCTCGGCGGGCGCCAGCAGCGCCATGTCGGCGTCGCCGGCGAGCCGGGCCAGCAGCGCAACGTCGTGCCGGTACGCCTCGCGCGTGTGCCGGGGGCGGGATTCGAGGTGCGCGGCGAACGCGTCGACCCAGGCGGCGTTGGCGGCGGCGAGGCGCGGCGCAGCTGGCGTCATGGGCTCGTGACCGGCACGCGGTCACCCGGGCGGCAAGTAACGCGCGGTCGCGACACTCGCGAGCTCGGCGAGCCGCGTGAGGTAGGTCGTTCCCATCCCGGAGAAGAAACGTTCGGGGTCCTCGCTTGCGAGCCCGAGGAGGCCGAAGGTGTGCGCGGTGCGCAGGGGAAGGAACGCATAGGACTTGCACGCCTGCGCCGCGTCGAACCATTCGATGGTCTCAAATGGCGCCGCCGTTCCGCAATACGGCGCGCCGAGGCGATCGGCGTACTCATGCAGCTCGAGGCTCGTGGCCGCGAGCTCGGGCAGGTAGGACTGCTCGGGAACGCGACCCCAGAGGCGGCAGGCGACGTACGGGACGGCGAAATCCTCCCTGAGGCTGTGGTAGAGCACCGCGAGCGTCGTCTCGAGATCCGGCGCCGCGAACAGCGCGAGCGTCGAACGGTGCAGTCTTTCGCCGATGGCATCGTTCTCGCTGCCGTAACGGATCAGTTCGCGAAGCCGCGCTTCGAGCTCGCCGTTTTTCTCGCGCAGCGTGACGATCTGGCGCTCGGCGATGGGAATCGCGTGCCCTCCGTGCGGATGCGGCACGAAGATCTCCGCCACGGTGTCGGCGTAATCCTCGAAGAACTTGGGATTCTGCTGCAGGTACTCGGCGACGGCCTTGGCGTCCATCGATGCTTCCTGTCCGGTTAAGGTGCTGTGGTCTGCTCGGTCGCAAGCGGCGCCGCACCGCCGGCACGCTCCGGCAGGGCGCATGCCCCCTCGGGGGGAACCCACCATTCGCCTTCGAACACGGTCACCGCGGGGCCGGTCATCAGCACCGGCTGGCCCGGTCCGCGCCACTCGATCGTCAGCGCGCCGCCGCGGGTCTCGACGCGCACCACGCGATCGAGGAGGCCGCGCCGGATTCCGGCCACCACGGCGGCACAGGCCCCGGTGCCACAGGCGAGCGTTTCGCCCACGCCGCGCTCCCATACGCGCAGCCGAATGTTAGCGCGATCGATCACCTGCAGGTAGCCCGCGTTGACGCGCCGCGGGAAGCGCGGGTGCTGCTCGATGCGGGGCCCCTGCGTGGCCACGGGCGCGCGATCGACGGCGGCGACGACCTGGACGGCGTGCGGGTTGCCCATCGAGAGCGCCGAGATGTCGATGCCCTCTCCGTCGACGTCGAGACGATGCACCACGGCTTCGGCCGGCGCGTCGAACGGGATCTCGGCGGGCGCGAAGCGCGGAGCCCCCATGTCGACCCTGACGTTCCCGTCGTCGACGAGCTCCGGCGTGATGAGACCGCCCGCCGTCTCGACCCGAATCGAGCGCCGGCCGGTGAGACCCTGGTCGCGGACGAACTTGACGAAGCAGCGTGCGCCATTGCCGCACTGCTCGACCTCCTCGCCGTCGCCGTTGAAGATGCGATAGCGGAAGTCCGCGTCGCTCAGGGTCGGCTTCTCCACGAGCAGGATCTGATCGCAACCCACCCCGAATCGTCGGTCGGCGAGCAGGCGCAGCGCAGCGGAGGTGAGCCGCACGGTCTGGCGCACGCCGTCGATGACGACGAAGTCGTTGCCAAGGCCGTGCATCTTGGTGAAGCGAAGTTTCATCGGGTCCTCTCCTGCAGCCACTCGCCGAGGGACAGTTCGCCGCGCCGCGCGAACGGCAGCCGCGTGCCGTCGCCCAGCGCCGCCGTGCCGGTCACCTCGTAGGGGAAGCTCGCACCGCCCGCGCGTTCCAGCACTGCGGCGAGCTGCGCAAACCGGACGCGTAGCGCGAGCTCGACGCCGCGGGCGGTGCCCGCCGGCAGCGAAACCGGCGCGGGCAACGTCGCGGTCGCGAGCCGGACGCCGTCGACGAGGACGATCGCGTCGATCGCGTCGAGGTCAATCGCGAAGGTGTTGGGGTTGCCGACCTCGAGCATGACCGACAGCCGCACGCCCGTCGACTCCAGGCTCTGCACCCGAACGCTGACCCCCTCCACCCTCGGCGGCAAGGGCGGCGCGAGGAGGCCGGCACAGCCGGCTGCAACCAACAGGCAGGCGAGCGCGACGGGGGCGGCAAGGCAGCGGGCGAGCAGACGACGGCTCGAACGCCAGGTGACATTTCCCCCGCGGCGTCCTGGCGACCCGACGTCGAACGACAACCGCGCCGGCAACTCTGCGCCGCTGCTCAAGATCCCACCGCAGCGGCGCGTCCTGTGCCCGCCGGGCAGACTACCAATTCTCTTGAACGCCGCGACGAAGCAGGCGCAGCGGGGCAGATTGGAGCGCAGCAGCGGTAGCCCGAGGGAAGGCCGATCGGGGGGAGAATGGCGGCGTTCGTGCATTCGGTTCCAGCCTGTCCACTCGGGGTACCATTGACAAGAGCGGGTATCTCAACGGGTATCACATCGGCACTGTAACGAACGTACCTATGTGCGGCAACGGTTTAGCAACGCTATGCTGCTGATGATCGACAACTACGACAGCTTCACCTGGAACCTCGTACAGTACCTCGGCGAGCTGGGCGCGGACGTCCACGTCCACCGCAACGACGCGATCACGCTGGAGCAGATCGAGGCGTGGCAGCCCGAGCAGATCGTGATCTCGCCGGGACCCTGCACGCCGCGCGAGGCGGGCGTCTCCGTGCCGGTGATCGAGCGCTTCGCCGGCCGTATCCCGATCCTCGGCGTGTGCCTTGGCCACCAGGCCATCGGCCAGGCTTTCGGCGGGCGCATCGTGCGCGCGCAGCGGGTGATGCACGGCAAGATCTCGTCCGTGACGCACGACGGCCGCGGCGTGTTCGCCGGCATTCCATCGCCGTTCTCGGTCACCCGGTACCACTCGCTGGCGATCGAGCCCGCGACGCTGCCCGCCTGCCTCGAGGTGAGCGCGACCGCCGAGGACGGCGAGATCATGGGCGTGCGCCATCGAACGCTTGCGGTCGAAGGCGTGCAGTTCCACCCCGAGGCGTTCCTCACCGAGCACGGCCACGCGCTGCTCGCCCATTTCCTCTCTCCGCCTTCACCAGGACGCCCGCCATGACGATCAGCCTCCAGGACGCGTTGCAGCGCACGATCGAGCACCGCGAGATCTTCCCCGACGAGATGCTGTCGCTCATGCGACGGATCATGAGCGGAGAGGTCTCGCCGGTGATGATCGCCGCGCTGACCGTGGGCCTGCGGGTGAAGAAGGAGACGGTCGGCGAGATCGCCGCCGCCGCGCAGGTGATGCGCGAGTTCGCGACCAAGGTCGCGGTGCCGCCGGGTCCGCCGCTGCTCGACATCGTGGGCACCGGGGGCGACGCGGCGCACACGTTCAACATCTCGACCGCGTCGATGTTCGTCGCCGCCGCTGCCGGCGCGCGCGTAGCCAAGCACGGCGGCCGTTCGGTGTCGTCGAAGTCCGGCAGCGCCGACGTGCTGGAAGCGCTGGGCGCCAACATCAACCTCCCGCCGGCCGGCGTCGCGGCGTCGATCGGGCAGACCGGCATCGGCTTCATGTTCGCGCCCAACCACCACGCGGCGATGAAGCACGCGGCGCCGGTGCGCAAGGAGCTCGGCGTGCGCACGATCTTCAACATCCTGGGGCCGCTCACCAATCCGGCGGGTGCGTCGAACCAGCTCCTCGGCGTCTTCCATCCGGATCTGGTCGGCATCCTGGTCCGCGTGCTGCAACGGCTGGGGAGCCGGCACGCGGTCGTCGTCTACGGCAAGGACGGGATGGACGAAGTGTCGCTGGGTGCGGCGACCATGGTCGGCGAACTCAAGGACGGCGAGATTCGCGAGTACGAGATCCACCCCGAGGACTTCGGCCTCGCGATGATCAGCAACCGCGGGCTCAAGGTGGAGGATGCGGCCGAGTCGAAGGCGATGCTGCTGGAGGCGCTCGCCGGCGTCGAAGGCACGCCGCGGGAGATCGTCACCCTCAACGCCGGCGCGGCGTTGTACGCCGCGGACGTCGCGGTGACGATCGCGGACGGGATCGAACGTGCGCGCGCGGCGATCGCCTCGGGCGCGGCGAGGAGGAAGCTCGACGACTTCGTCGCCGTCACCCAGCGCCTCGGCGCCGCAGCAGCACAGGCACGGCCGGGGCCATGAGCGACATCCTGCGGCGCATCCTCGCGACCAAGGTCGACGAGGTTGCGGCGGCGAAGCGCGTGCATTCGAATGCACAGGTGCTGGCTGAGGCGCGCCACGCCGGCCCGGTTCGCGATTTCGAGGCGGCGCTGCGCGGGAAGATCGCGGCGGGGCGCGCCGCGGTGATCGCCGAGATCAAGAAGGCGAGCCCGAGCAAGGGCGTGCTGCGGCCCATCTTCGATCCGCCGCGGATCGCCGCGCGCTACGAGGCCGGCGGCGCGGCCTGCCTGTCGGTACTGACCGACCGTCCCTATTTCCAGGGGGCGCCCGAGCACCTGACCGCCGCGCGGGCCGCGGTCGGCCTGCCTGCGCTGCGCAAGGACTTCATCGTCGACGAGTACCAGATCGCCGAAGCGCGCGCCTGGGGCGCCGACGCCGTCCTGCTCATCGTCGCGGCGCTGGACGACGCGCGCCTCGCCGCGTTCGAGGCCTGCGCGAGCGATCTCGGCATGGCGGTGCTGGTCGAGGTGCACGACAGCGCCGAGCTCGACCGGGCGCTGAAGCTCGCCACGCCGCTCATCGGCATCAACAACCGCAACCTGCGCACCTTCGACGTCGCGCTGGCGACGACACTGGACCTCCTGCCGCGCGTGCCGGCCCACCGGCTGGTGGTGACCGAGAGCGGCATCCTGACGGGCGCCGACGTGGCGACGATGCGCACGCACGGCGTGCACGCGTTCCTCGTCGGCGAGGCGTTCATGCGCGCGGCCGACCCCGGCCAGGCGCTGGCCGCGCTATTCCGCGGATTCGCCTCGCCGCCGCCAATGCTATGATGGCGGGCCGGTGCGGGGGCGACCGGCCCGCGGGCCCCGTTCGAGACCGCCCTGTTGTGTGCCCGAGCGAGCCTCGCCATGTTCGAACCGTCTCCCATCGCCTTTTGTTCCCGGCCGTGCACGCTGCGCGCCGGTGGGCCGGGGCCTGAAGCGCCGCAGCGCTGATGTCGGCGATCGCGGCGCTGGACGTCAGCAAGCGCTGGACCACCCGCGAGGGCCGCGTGCACGCGGTCGACCGGCTGTCGTTCGAGCTCGAACCCGGCACGCTCAACGTGCTGCTCGGTCCCTCCGGCTGCGGCAAGTCGACGACGCTGCGCCTCATCGCCGGCCTCGAGCGGGCCGACGGTGGCCAAATCCGCATCGCGGACCGCGACGTCACCCACCTGCCGCCGTCGCAACGCAATATCGCGATGGTGTTCCAGAGCTACGCGCTGTTCCCGCATCTTTCGGTCGCCGAGAACATCGTCTTCGGGCTGCGCGTGCGCAAGGTCGCGCCGGCCGACATCGCGGCCCGGCTCAAGCGCGTCGCGGAGCTCCTCGGCGTCGCGCCGCTGCTCGACCGCAAGCCGGGGCAGCTCTCGGGGGGCAGCAGCAGCGCGTGGCGCTGGGTCGCGCGATCATCGCCGAGGCGCCCGTGTGCCTCATGGACGAGCCGCTGTCGAACCTCGACGCCCAGCTGCGTCAGGAGATGCGCGCGGAGATCCGCGCGCTGCAGCGGACACTGGGCATCACCATGGTCTACGTCACGCACGACCAGGTCGAAGCGATGTCGATGGCCGACCGGGTCATCCTGCTCAACGCCGGCCGGGTCGAGCAGAACGCCACCCCGGTCGAGCTCTACGAGAGGCCGGCCAACACCTTCGTCGCGCGCTTCATCGGCACGCCGCCGATGAACCTGCTGCCCCTCGCCGCAGGGGCCGACGGCGCGGTCATCGACGGGACCCGCGGTCCCGTGGTCGCGCCCATCGACTGCGCCGGGCTGACGCTGGGCCTGCGCCCGGAACACATCACGCTGCTGCACGGGCAGGGCGCCGCGGCGACGGTCCTGGGCGTCGAGTACCTCGGTGCCGACTCGCTCGTCAGCTGTCGGCTCGGCAATGCGACGCTGGCGGCGCGCATCGGCGGCAGCGTGGGGCTCGCCCCCGGGGATACCGCGTGGTTGTCGTGGGCGGGCTCCGCCCAGCATTTCTTCGAACGCGACGGCACGCGCCGCGCGGATACCGAGCGCTTCGAAGCCGCAACGATGTTCGCATGAGCCCCGCGAGCCATCGTCCGATCATCACGGCGGCGACGCGGTTGACCTCGGGGCCGCTCCTGATCGCGTTCCTGCTCTTCCAGCGGCATTGCGTGCAGTCGTTCATGCGGGCGGGGATCCAATGAAGCTCATCACCTGGAACACGCAGTGGTGCTGCGGCATCGACGGCCGGGTCGATCCGGCGCGCATCGTCGCCGAGGCGCAGCGCCTGGCCGACTTCGACGTGCTGTGCCTGCAGGAGATCGCCGACCACTTTCCCGCTCCGCGGCTCGCCGGCAGCGCCGGCGAGGACCAGTTCGCGGCGCTCGCGGCGCTCCTGCCGGCGTACGCGGCCGTTCCCGGCGTCGCCGTCGACCACCCGGGCGAGCGCGGCCGGCGCCGGCGCTTCGGCAACATGATCCTAAGCCGGCTGCCCGTGCGGCAGGTGTACCGGCACCTGCTGCCGTTCCCGGCCGATCCGGGGGTCAACGGCATGCCGAGGATTGCCGTCGAGGCGGTGCTCCAAGCGCCGTTCGGCGAGCTGCGCGTGATCACCACCCACCTCGAGTGGTACTCGCGCAAGCAGCGCAGCGCGCAGGTCGAGGCGTTGCGCGCGGTGTACGCCGAGGGGCACGGGCACGCGCGCGTGGGCAAGGTCACCGACGAGAGCGGCGGGCCGTTCAACACGTACCTGCGGCCGGCCGCAACGCTGATCTGCGGCGACTTCAACCTCGAGCCCGACGATCCCGACCACGGCCGGATGCTCGAGCCTTTCGCTGACGGCACCGCCGCGCTGCATGACTGCTGGACCCTCACGCATCCCGGCGTGCCGCATCCGTCGACGTTCTGCATCCACAGCAAGATGGAGCCCGGGGGTCCCGAGCTGCACTGCGACTACGTCTTCGCGAGCGAGGAGCTCACGCCGCGGGTGCGCTCGCTCACGGTCGATCCGGCGACACAGGCGTCGGATCACCAGCCGCTCGTACTCGAGCTCGGCTAGACCGGGCCGGCCGCCGCCCGCGCCTGCCATCCGTACCCACCTTGGCGTCCCCGCCCGTCCGCCCTCGGTCCGCGCCATCCGAAACGTTGGCGTGCCTTGCCGCCGCAGCGCGTCCGGCGCTCGTCATGGTCGACCACGGCTGGGGCGGCGGCGTGCGCCGCCACGTGGACGACCTCGCGGCGCTGCTGGCCGATCGCTGTGAAGTGCTGCACCTGCGCCCGGCGGGCGGAGGGCACGTCGAGCTGTCGCGCCACGACGGCAGCCTCGCGCTCTATTTCGCGCTGCCCGCAGACGAAGACCGGCTCGCGGCGGTGATGCGTGCGCTCGGCGTCGTGCGGTTCCACTTCCACCACGTTCGCGGGCTGCCGGCCGCGGCGCTGGCGCTGCCGCGGCGGGTCGGCGTTCCCTACGATTGCACGCTGCACGACCATTTCGTGATCTGTCCGCAGAACGTTCTGGCGACGCGCGAGGGGGCCTACTGCGGCGAGCCGGACGCGGCCGGGTGCAACGCGTGCATCGCCGATCGCCCGAATCCCTGGGGAGACGACATACACGCGTGGCGGGGCCGGCTCGGCGCCTTTCTTCGTGGCGCGGCGCGATGCATCGTGCCGTCGCGCGACCTCGCCCGGCGTATCGGTCGCTACCACCCGGACCTCGCGTTCCAGCATTGGCCGCACGCCGAGCCGGCGCCGGCGGTGCCCGCGCCGCGGCTGCGCGTCGTTTTGCCGGGGCACCTCGCCGCGGAGAAAGGGCTCGCCACGGCGATCGCCTGCGCGCGCGACGCGAACGCGCGCCGCCTGCCGCTCGCGTTCCGGGTCGTCGGTTCGACCGGCGCGCCGCTGCCCGAGGACTGCGTGCCGGCGTTGTCGGCGACGGGGGAGTACGTCGAAGGCGATCTCGCGCAGCGCCTGGCGATCGAGTGGCCCGACGTGCTCTGGTTTCCGGCGCAGGTGCCCGAGACCTGGTCCTACACGCTGTCCGAGGCCATCGCCACCGGCTTGCCGATCGTCGCTTCGGCGCTGGGCGCGCTTCCCGAGCGGCTCGCCGGCCGGCCGGGTGTCAAGCTGCTGCCCTGGGATGCGCCGGCCGCGGCGTGGAACGAGGCCCTGCTGTCGCTGGCGCCGGTGCCGGTGGCAAGCGCCGCCGGGCTGACGGGGGCGAGTGCGCCGGACGCCTATTTGGCGCGGTACCTCGCGGGGGTGGACCTCTGCGCCGGCGGCGTGCGGCCGCCGCTGCCCGAGCTCGAGGCCGCGCGCTTTCAGCAGCCGGGCGCGGCCGAGCGGAAAGTGCTCTCGCTGCCGGCGCTCTACCGCGCGGGTGTGCTGTGCGGGCAGGCCGAAGCGCGGCGGGAGTTCGAGCGTCGCGTCGAGACTGCCGAGGACGACCTGCAGCGCGAGAGCGCGCTGCGCCAGCGCGAGCGCAGCGACATGCAGCGTGAGTTCGAGCGGCAGGCCGCGTTGATCGCCGTGGCGCGCGAGCGCATTCACGCGCTCGAGTCCTCGACCAGCTGGCGCATGACTGCCCCGCTGCGCGCCGTCGTTCACCGGCTGAAGATTGCGCGCGCGCAGCTTCTGGCCCGCTGGCGAGGCGTGCGCCGCACGCCGCGGCAGGCGAGTCTCGCGCTGACGATCCTGCGCGACGACGGTCCGCGGGCGCTCGCCCGGCGGCTGTGGACCCGCTTCGTGCGGCCGCGCCGCTTCCGGCCGCGGGCGTTCGTGCCGCCCGGTCTCGACACCGAGGTGACGCCGCTCGCGCTGCCGGTCGCCGCGGGCGCGCCGCGGGTGTCGATCCTGATTCCCGTCTACGGCAAGCCGCTGCTCACGTTCAATTGCCTGAAGAGCATCGCCAGGCACACGGCGCCCGGAAGCTACGAGGTGATCGTGCTCGACGACGCCTCCCCGGATCCCGTCTCGGTCGCGCTGGCGCCGGTGACGGGCGCGAGGATCGAGCGCAACCCGCAGAACCTGGGATTCCTGCGCAGCTGCAATCGCGCGGCGACGCTCGCCCGGGGCGAGACGCTCGTGTTTCTCAACAATGATGCGCTGGTGACCGACGGCTGGCTGGACGCGTTGCTCGGGGTCTTCGCCCGGCGACCCGACGCCGGTTTGGTCGGGGCGAAGCTCGTCTACCCGGACGGGCGGCTGCAGGAAGCCGGTGGCATCGTCTGGCGCGACGGCTCGGCGTGGAACGACGGTCGCGACGGGGATCCGGACCGGCCCGAGCACAACTACCTGCGCGAAGCCGACTACTGCTCGGGCGCATGCCTGGCGATCCCGGCCCGGCTCTTCCGCGACCTGGGCGGATTCGATGACCGCTACGCCCCCGCGTACTACGAGGACACCGACCTCGCGTTCGCGGTGCGCGCGGCGGGACGCAGGGTCTACTATCAACCCGCGGCGACCATCGTCCACCTCGAAGGGCAGACCTCGGGCACCGACGAGCGCAGCGGCATCAAGCAGTATCAGGTCGGCAACCAGGCGAAGTTCGCGCAGAAGTGGGCGCGCGAGCTCGCCGCCCATCGCCCCAACGGCATGCTGGTGTGGGCCGAGCGCGATCGTCGCGCGCGCCACCGCGTGCTGGTGATCGAGGCCTGCATGCTCACGCCCGACCGGGACTCGGGATCGGTGCGCACGCAGGCGCTGCTTGAGATCCTGGTCGAGCAAGGCTGCAAGGTCACCTTCGTCGCCGACAACCTGGAGTATCGGCAGCCCTACGTTCGCGACCTGCAGCAGGCCGGGGTCGAAGTGGTTTTCCACCCTTACGCGACGTCGGTCTCCGAGCTCCTCGGCACGCGCGGGCGCGAATTCGATCTCGTTTTCGTGGCGCGCCATTACATTGCCGCGAAGCACTTCGACGCGGTGCGGGCTTTCGCGCCGCAGGCGCTGCTCGTGTTCGACACCGTCGACCTGCACTTCCTGCGCGAGGAGCGCCTCGCCGAGCTCGAAGGCAGCGCGGCGGCCACCGCGGCGGCCGCCGCCACGCGCGCGGCCGAGCTCGCGCTCATCGCCGAAGCCGACGTGACGCTCGTCGTTTCGCCGATCGAGCAGAAGCTGCTCGCGCAGGTGCTGCCGCAGGCGCGCGTGCAGGTGCTCTCCAACATCCACGAGTTGCTGCCCGGTGGCCAGCCCTGGGCCGAGCGCGAGGGCCTGGTGTTCATCGGCGGGTTTCGCCACCCGCCCAACACCGACGCCGTGCTCTGGTACGCGCGCGAGGTCCTGCCGCATCTTCGCCGTCTGTTGCCGGGCGTGAAGACGACGATCGTGGGGGCCGACCCGCCGGCGACGGTGCGCGCGCTGGCGGCCGAAGATCTCGTCGTCACCGGTTACGTTCCCGACGTCACGCCGTGGTTCACCGGCTGCCGCGTGTCGATCGCGCCGCTGCGCTACGGCGCCGGCGTCAAGGGCAAGGTGAACCTGGCGATGAGCTACGGCCTGCCGGTGGTGGCGACGTCGGCAGCGATCGAGGGCATGTCGCTCTCGCCGGGCGACGACGTGCTGGTTGCCGACCGCGCCGAGGCGTTCGCGGCGGCGATCGCGCAAGTCTATCGCGAGCCCGTGCTGTGGGAACGGCTCGCCGCCGGGGGACGCGCGAACATCCGCACGCACTTCTCGCGGGAGGTCGCGCGTGCGACCGTCGGCGAGCTGCTTGCGCTTGCCCCCAGGCCCGGCGCGCCGGCGTGACGCGGCGCCGGCGACGCCGCTGTCACTGCCTCCGAAACACGATGTCGCGCACGCCGTGCCCGAGCTTCAAGCCCCGCGCTTCGAACTTGGTCAGCGGCCGGTACGCGGGACGGGGCGCGAACCCGCGCGCCGTGTTCGCGAGCAGCGGTTCCGCCTCCAGGGTGAGGAGCGCCTGCTGGGCGTAATCCTCCCAGTCGGTGGCCACGTGCAGCAGGCCCCCGGGCAGCAGCCGCACGGCGAGCGCGTGGACGAACGCCGGCTGGAGCAGGCGCCGCTTGTGATGGCGCTTCTTCGGCCAGGGATCGGGAAAGAAGACGTGGACTGCGGCCAGCGAGGCCGCAGGGACCATGTCGGCGACCACCTCGACCGCGTCGTGCCGGATCACCCGCAGGTTGGCGAGCTGCCGGCGTTCGATCTCGTTGAGCAGGCTGCCCACGCCCGGCGCGTGGACCTCGATCCCGAGGAAGTCCTCCCCCGGCCGCGCCGCGGCGATCGCGGCCGTGGTCTCGCCCATCCCGCAGCCGATCTCGAGCACCCGCGGCGCCCTGCGGCCGAAGACCCGGTCGAAGTCGAGCGCAGCCGCCGCGTAGGCGAGCCCGTAGCGGGGAAACAATGCCTCGAGCGCGCGCTGCTGTGCGGGCGACAACCGGCCCTGGCGCAGGACGAAACTGCGGACCGGCCGGTGGTGCGCCGCCGGCGCGCCGCTCCCGTCGCCTTCGGAGAGAAGGCGGGTCATCGTCCCCCGGCGCGCGTCCAGCCGGGATCGGAGAGCCTGCGCTCGAGCGTCTGCGGCCCGGCGGCGCCGGTTGCCGTGTACTCGACACGCAGGGTTTCGGCGTCCTTCCAGGTGGCTACCGCGTCGGCCCACGCTGCGGCCGGTTTCCAGACGATCTCTCGGGTGATGCCTTCGGGCGTGATGCGCCACACCGCGAGCTCGTTGCTGCAGCGCGTCGCGCAGAAATCGGCGGTCACGAGCCGCTGCCGGTCGGGCGCGACTTTCGGCTCGGCGGGCAACTCGACCCGACGGCCGTTGGCGCGCTGCAGCAGCGTGAAGCTGACGACGTCGTCGACGGTCGTGTACAGCACCACGGCGTTGATCGTGCTGAGGTAATCCCAGAGGCTGTGCGAGCGCGCGCCCGCAAAGGCCTCGACGTCGCTGAACGTCGTCGACCCGGACGGGTAGAGCGAAACGCGCAAGCTGAGGCCGTCGCGGGTCGCGAGGTTCGGCAGCCGCTTGAGCTGCTCGCCTTCGACGACGCGCGCGCAGTGGGAAGCGTCCTCGACGCTGGCACACAGCGTCGCGAGCTCCTCGGGGGTGACGGGCACCGCGCCCGCCGCACCGACGAAGCCGGCAGCGAGGAGCGCGGCGGAGGCGCGTGCCAGGGTGCTCATCCGAAGCACGCCGTGCTCTCGCGCCGACGCTCGCGCCGGGCGGCGCTCGGGCGGGTTTCGCTGACCCGTCGGGAGATCGCGGTCATGCAGCGCATTCTACGCTCGCTCCGTGCTGCGGCCCGCTCGTCTCGCCACGGTCAGGGAGGAAATCGTGGACGAGGCGGCGCGGGGGCGGCCCCTTGGTGGGAGGGCTGGACCCCGAGCCGGGAACGGTTGGACAATGAGCGCCCCGGGCGCAGTGCGCAGCGCGTCGAACGCGGTATTGCCGACAGCGCGCACCCGGCCACCCGGTCCCGTCAACGGTTGGGCATCCGATGAGCGAATTCGCACGGCAGCTCGCAGCGTTCTCGATGGCGATCGAGCGCGAGCTCGAGACGCGCAATCTCAATTTTCCAACGGTGCTGGACCTGTCGCTGCGCATCAAGCGCGTGGCGGACGATCCCGATTCGTCGCTCGAGGACATCGCCAAGCTCATCCGCATCGAGCCCGTGCTGTCGGCCAAGGTCATCCAGATGGCCAATTCGGTGATCTTCAACCGGGCCGGCAACACGGTGACCAACGTGTCGACCGCGGTGCGCCGGCTCGGGATCTCCAACGTCCGGGTGACGGCGCTGATCGTCGCCATGGACCAGCTCGGCCAGGAGCACCGCTCCAAGGCGATGCGCGACCTCGCGCGTCTGGTCTGGGGGCACTCGGTGGACGTCGCGTCGTGGGCGTATGCGCTGGCGCGCCACCTCAACGTCGGCAATCCCGATACGGCCCTGTTCGCCGGTCTGCTCGCCGACATCGGCCAGTTCTACCTCGTTGCCCGGGTCGGCAACTATCCGGCGATCGCGGCGGATTTCAAGGGCTTCTCGGAGCTGGTCGGTTTCTGGAACGTCGCGCTGCGGCGCGCGATCCTCGAGACGATGGCGTTGCCCGCCGACATCCTGGACGCGCTGGAGTTCGAAAGCCCCTACGCGGGCAGCTGGCCGCCGCAGGCGCTCGAGGAAGTGCTGTTCGTCGCGGGCCTTGCCGCCGAGTCCGACAATCCGTTCGACCCCGAGAAGTCGGCGACGCGCCGGCGGCTGATCGACGCCGCACGGGTCGAGCTCGAGGCGCCGAAGCTCGACGAACTGCTCGATGCTGCGCGAGCGCAGCGGCTGGAACTGCTGGGGGTCGTCGCCGGCTGACGCCCGGGCGGGGGCGCCGCCTTGCGTGGGTCTCGCGCCGGAGCGGCGACCGCCGCGCTGGCCGCCACCGACGTTCGGCAGGTCGCACGCACCCGGGTGGCGTGCGCGGCCCCGCCCGCCGCGCGGCCGGCGGGGCCGGCGCGGCTACTTCACCAGGGCGAGCGGCACCGGGATGTTCTTCTCGACCGGTTGCCCATCGATCAGCTTCTTGGCTGCTTCCACGCCCATCTTGCCGATGAGGTCGGGCTTCTGCTGCACGGTGGCCGTGAGCTTGCCTTCCTTGACCGCGGCGACCGCGTCGGCGGTGGCGTCGAAACCGATCACCACCACGTTCTTGAGGCCCGCCGCCTCGATCGCCTTCAGCGCACCCAATGCCATCTCGTCGTTGTGCGCGAACACACCCTGCACGTTCTTGTTGCCCTGGAGGATGTTCTCCATGACCGCGAGGCCCTTGGCGCGATCGAAATCGGCCGGCTGCTTGGCCACGAGCGTCACGCCCGCCTTGCCGTCGATCACCGAGTGGAAGCCCTGGCCCCGCTCGCGGGCGGCGCTGGAGCCCGGCAGGCCCTCGAGCTCGACCACGTTGCCCTTGCCGCCGATCTTCTCGAGCAGGAACTCGGCCGCCATCTTGCCGCCGGCCAGGTTGTCCGAGGCGATGTGCGCGCTGACCTCGGCCCCCTTGACGCTGCGGTCGAGTGAAATCACCTTGACCCCGGCGTCGGTGGCCTGCTTGACCACGTTGGCCACGGCACCCGAGTCGGTCGGGTTGATGAGGATGACCTTCACTTTCTTCTGGATCAGGTCTTCCACGCTGGCGATCTGCTTGGCCGGATCGTCCTGGGCGTCGACGGTGATCAAGGTCGCGCCCTTGGCAGCCGCTTCGGCCTGGGCACCGTCGCGCAGCGCCACGAAGAAGGGGTTGTTCAGCGTCGAGATCGACAGCCCGATGGCGGCGCCGCCCGCCTGCGCGGGAGGTGCGGAGCCGGCTTTGCCGGGCGTCGGGGTGCCCGAATCCTGCTTGGAGCAGGCGAGAAGGCCGACCGCCAGCAAGCCGGCGATCAGGGTGGCAACGGTACGTTTCATGTTTCGCTCCTCAGTGACGCAGTTGTGCCGCGGGCGCCGTGCCCGCTTGCAGCGGTCCTCGCGGACCAGGTGGTCGCCTCGCCGCGACCGTCACGGCGCGGCGCGCGAATCGAGTGGGTCCGGCATGAAGTCCGCCCGAGCCGTGCCGCCGCGTGGCGCCGTCGACGCGGCACGGGCAGGGCGCGGCTGGCGCGAAACGACCGGCAGCTTCCGCGGGTGGCCTCATTTCTTCCCGGCGCGATCCAGCAGCACCGCCAACAGGATCACCGCGCCCTTGATCACCTGCTGATAGAAGGACGAAACACCCATGAGGTTGAGGCCGTTGTTGAGCACCCCGATCAGCAAAGCCCCGACCAGCGTGCCGAAGATCCAGCCGCGACCTCCGGCGAGGCTGGTGCCGCCCAACACCACGGCCGCGATCGCGTCGAGCTCGTAGCCGACGCCGGCGGTGGGCTGCGCCGAGTTGAGACGGGACGTCAGGATCACCCCCGCCATCGCGGACATGACGCCGCACAGGGTGTAGACGGCGATCTGCACGCGATCGGTCTTCACGCCGGAGAGCCTCGCCGCTTCCGCGTTGCCGCCGGTGGCGTAGACATGGCGGCCGAACACGGTCTTCTTCAGTACGAACCAGAATAGCGCGAACATCGCCAGCATCCACACCACCGGTATGGGGATGAGGTCGGCGACATAGCCGCCGCCCAGCATCGAGAAGAACTCGCTGGAAAAGCCGGTGATCGGGCTGCCGTTGGACAACACCAGCGAGGTGCCGCGCAGCACCGTCATCATGCCCAGCGTGGCGATGAACGGCGCGACCTTGCCCTTGGCGACGACGAGGCCGTTCACCGCGCCCATGAGCGCACCGGCGAGGATGCCGGCCAGCGTCGCGAGTGCCGGGTCGTAGCCGGCCTTCATCAGCATCGCCGCGAGCACCGACGACACGGCGAGTATCGAGCCGACCGACAGGTCGATGCCTCCCAACAGGATCACCAGCGTCATGCCGAACGCGATCAGCGCGTTGATCGACACCTGGCGCATCACGTTCATCACGTTGCCGACCGTGAGGAAGTCCGGGCTCATGAAGGCGAGCCCGAGACTGACGGCCAGCAGCGCGATGAAGGGGCCCAGTTTCTGCAGCGTGGCTTTCTGTTGCGGGGTCATGATGTGGCCTGCCGGTTCACCGCCCGCCGGTGGCGGCGGTCATGATCTCTTCCTGGCTGGTGGCCTTGGCGTCGAGGATCGCCGCCTGCCGGCCCTGGTGCATCACCAGGATGCGATCGCTCATCGCCAGCACCTCGGGCAGTTCGGAGGACACCATCACGATGGCGGTGCCGGCCGCCGCCAGGCGGTTGATGATGTGGTAGATCTCGGCCTTGCCGCCGACGTCGACGCCGCGGGTGGGCTCGTCGAGCAGCAGCACCTTCGGCGGCTTCGCCAGCCACTTGGCGAACACGACCTTCTGCTGGTTGCCGCCCGACAGCGACTTCACGTCGAGCTCGGCATCGCGGGTGCGGATGTGCAGCTCGTCGATGAGTTGCTGCACCGCCGCACTCTCCGCGCGGGCGTTGACGATGCCGCCGCGCGCGTACTCGTTAAGGTGCACCAGCGTGGCGTTCTCGCGCACCGACAGGCCAAGCACCAGGCCCTGGCTCTTCCGGTCCTCGGTGACGAAGCCGATGCCGGCGGCGATCGCGTCGCTCGGGCTCGCGTTGGACAGCGCCGCGTCGTCGAGCATGATCCGGCCCGCGGTCCGGCGGTTCACCCCGAAGAGGGTTCTGAGGATCTCGCTGCGCCCTGCCCCCATCAGCCCGGCGATTCCGAGCACCTCCCCCGCGCGCACTTCGAACCCGATGTGGCTGACGTTGCCCGCGTCGGCGAGGTCCTCGACCCGCAGCCGCACGGCGCCAAGCGCCGCGTCGCGTCCCGGGAAGCGCTCGCCCAGCTCGCGGCCGACCATCAGTTTCACGATCTCGTCGAAGCTCGTGTCCCGGACTGCGCGCTCGCCGACGAACTGGCCGTCCCGGAGCACCGAGATCCGGTCGCAGATGCGGAAGATCTCTTCCATGCGGTGCGAGACGTAGACGATCGCCACACCGCGCGACTTGAGATCCGCCATGATCTCGAACAGCGTGTGGATCTCGCGGTCGGTGAGCGCCGCGGTAGGCTCGTCCATGATCAGCGCCCGAGCGTTCAGCGACAGCGCCTTGGCGATCTCGACCAGTTGCTGCTGGCCGATCGAGAGCGTGCTCGCCTCCCGCGCCGGGTCGATGTCGCCGGCGCCGACCTTGGCAAGCCAGGTGGTTGCGTCGGCCCGCATGCGCGCGCCGGCGATCACGCCGAAGCGGCGCGGCTCGCGCCCGAGGAACAGGTTCTCCATCACCGAGAGCTGCGGGATCAGGTTGAGCTCCTGGTGAATCATCGCGATGCCCAGCGCCTCGGCGTCGCGGGTCGAGCGGACGGTGACCGGACCGCCGTCGAACGAGATGCTGCCCGCGTCCGCCGCGTACACGCCGCACAGAATCTTCATCAGCGTGGACTTGCCGGCGCCGTTCTCGCCCATCAGCGCGTGGATCTCGCCGCCCGCGACGGCGAAGTCCACGCCTTCGAGCACCCGCACCGGGCCGAACGCCTTGCTGATGCCCTGCATGGTGATCCGCATGAGGGTACGCCCCCGGTCCTCGGTCAGAAGATCACGCCAGAATAGAGGATCACGTTGGCGTAGGGTGTGGCCTCGCCGGTGCGGATCACGGCGCGCGCGTCTCGGGTGAGCGCCTTGAACTGCTCGTGCGCCACGAAGTCGACCTGCAGCGTCGCGCAAGCGAGGCTCCTGGCGCGCTGCGCCACCGCCGGATTGCGTTCGAGCGCTTCGCGCGCGAATACCGCGCGCTCGACCTGCAAATCGGCGAGCACGGTGTCGAGCACGTGCAGGAAAGCCGGATCGCCGAGCGCCAGCGACAGATCGATGCACTCCACGCCCGGCGGCACCGGCAGGCCGCAGTCGGCGATGACGATGCAGTCGGTGTGTCCCATGCACGCCAGCACGCGGCTGATGTCGCGATTGAGGTGTCCGCATCGCTTCATGACCGGCGGGCGAGGAAAGCGTCGAGCTCGGCCAGCGTCGGCATCCCACCCTGGGCGCCGGGCGCGGTTACGGACAGCGCGCCGGCCGCGCAACCGCGGCGCACCGCTTCGGCGAGTCCCAGCGCCCAGAACGCGACCAGCGCGCCGTTGAAGGTGTCGCCTGCGCCCGTGGTGTCGACCGGCTGCACGGGGAACCCGGGCTGGTGGCGGATCGCGCCGCCGGAATCACTGAAATAGGCGCCGTCGCGGCCCTTGGTCATGACCGCGCGGCCGGGCAGGCCGGCGAGCAGGTCCTGCCAGCGTGCTTCGGGCTGGCCCAGCGCCGTGGTGAGCTCGTATTCGTTCGGGGTCAGCAGCGTGCAGCGCGCCAGCAGGGCGTCCGGCAACCGGACGGCAGGCGCCGGATTCAGCACGAAGGGCTTGCCGTACCGGGCCGCGAGCTCCGCCGCGTGCACGACAGTGGCAAGCGGAACTTCCAGCTGCGCCAGCACCACGTCCGCCCCGGCAAACGCGGCGTCTGCGGCGTCGACGTCCGCGGGGGAGAGCCGCGCGTTCGCCCCCGCCACCACGACGATGGCATTGTCCGCGTCGCATACGGTGATGGCGGCGACGCCGGTCGACACGCCCGCGGTCTCGCTCACCCACCGGGTGTCGACGCCTTCGGCGGCCAGGCCCGCTTTCAGTTCGCGCCCGAACGCGTCGTCGCCGACCCGGCCGAGCAACGCGACCTGGGCGCCCAGTCGTGCCGCGGCCACCGCCTGATTGGCGCCTTTGCCGCCGGCGTGCGTGGCAAAGCCCGTGCCGAACAGCGTTTCTCCCAGCCGCGGAAACGCACGGGTTTCCACGACCAGGTCCATGTTGATGCTGCCCACCACCACCACCCTGCCCATCGGGTTCTCCTGCGGCGCGGCGGGGCCAAGGGAACCGCCGGGGCGCGAACCCATCGCGCACAAGAGATCACGAGATCACAACCCGACGGCGCGTCGACGGGTGCAGCGTATCACGCCCTGGGGGCGGCCACCAGATCGACCGACTGAGCGAGAGGGCGGGCGGCGTCCAGTGGCAGGACTGCCGCCGCAAACGATGGTCTTCCCCGCCCGCGGCGACCGGGCCGGCCTCTTCGGTCTCAGCTGCCACGGTGGCCGAGGTCGGCGAGATGGCGGCGCGCTTCTTCCGCCGAGCCATAGATGGGGGTGAGGCCGCGCTGCGACAGCGCGTCGCCGATGCGCATCCGGACGAAGCTCGACGTCGCGTAGCGGCTGACGCCCCAGTAGTGGCGGCCGACCAGCGCCTGCACCATGTCGGTCCACGCATCGACGAGCTCCGGCGCGATCTCGAAGTTGTCGTAGTTGACGATCGCGTAGACCTTGCGGCCGAGCGGCGCGAGCTGCTTTTCGACCTCGACGCGCACGTCCTCGATATGCTGCCGGGTCCGGATCGACAGCCGCTCGAAGTTGATGAAGAAGATGTTCTGCTCGGCGTCGTAGGCGAAGCGCCGCGGCAAGCGGGAGTTCGAGGAGCCGCTCGCGCAGGCCCATCGGCGCTTCGCGGAAGATCGCCGCGTCCATCGTCTTCGGCGTGCCGTTGATCAACGGCCGGAAGTCCATCTGCGCGAGGATGTCGCGCTCGATGTCGATGCCCGGCGCCACCTCGATGAGCTCGAGTCCGTCGGCACACAGGCGGAATACGCAGCGCTCGGTGACGTAGAGCGCGGGCTGCCGGCGCTTCCACGCCTGCTTGCCGGAATAGGTCCGGTGCTCGACCTCGTGCACGAACTTGCGCGCGCTACCCTCCTCGAGGATCGCCAGCCGCCCGTCGCGCGCGGCGACGTTGAGGCGTCCCGCGGTGAACGTGCCGACGAACACGACGGCCTTCGCCGACTGGCTGATGTTGATGAAGCCGCCGGCGCCGGCGAGGCGCGGGCCGAACTTGGACACGTTGAGATTGCCTTCGCGATCCGCCTGCGCGAGACCCAGGAACGCGAGGTCGAGCCCACCGCCGTCGTAGAAGTCGAACTGGTAGGGCTGGTCGACAATCGCCTGCGTGTTGGTCGCGGCGCCGAAGTTGAGACCGCCGGCCGGAATGCCGCCGACCACCCCCGGCTCGGCGGTCATCGTCAGCAGGTCGATGATCTTTTCCTCGGCGGCGACGCTGGCGACGCCTTCGGGCATGCCGATGCCGAGGTTGACGATGCTGTTGGGGCAAAGCTCCAGCGCCGCGCGGCGGGCGATGATCTTGCGCTCGGACATCTCCATCGGGGGAATCGACGACGCGGGCACGCGGAGCTCGCCCGCGAACGCCGCGCTGTACGGCTCGGCGAAGGTCTGCATGTGGTACTCGGGCTTCTCGGCGACCACGACGCAGTCGACGAGCGTGCCCGGGATCTTCACCTGCCGCGGATTGAGCGTGTGGCGGTCGGCGATGCGCTCGACCTGCGCGATGACGATCCCGCCCGAGTTGTGTGCGGCGGTGGCGAGGGCGAGGCCTTCGAGCGTCAGCGCCTCGCGCTCCATCGTGATGTTGCCGTCGGGGTCGGCAGTGGTGCCGCGGACGATGCCGACGTGGATCGGGAACGCCTTGTAGAAGAGGTACTCCTCGCCGTCGATCGTCATCAGCGTGACCAGGTCCTCGGTGGTCGCGCCGTTGATCTTGCCGCCGCCGTAGCGCGGGTCGACGAACGTTCCGAGGCCGATGCGCGAGAGCTGGCCGGGCTTGCCGGCGCCGATGTCGCGGAACAGGTGGGTGATCACGCCCTGGGGCAGGTTGTACGCCTCGCATTCGTTGGCCACCGCCAGCGCCTGCAGCTTGGGCACGAGGCCCCAGTGGCCGCCGACGACACGCTTGACGAGTCCCTTGTGCCCGAGGTGGTTGAGCCCGCGCTCCTTGCCGTCGCCTTGGCCCGCGGCGTACACGAGGGTGAGGCCGCGCGGCGACCCCTGGCCCGAAGGGTCGTCCCGCGCGGCGCGAAGGAAGCGATCCTCCAGCGCGACGGCGACGTTCTCGGGGAAGCCGATGCCGACGAAGCCGGTGGTCGCCACCGTATCGCCGTCGCGGATCAGCGCGACGGCGTCGCGCGCGCTGACGATCTTGCCGTGCTCCAGGCTGTGCAGCCCGTCGAGCCTCGCCTGTCGGTCCTGTGCCATCCTTTCGCCTCCCCCGGTTGCCGTCGTTCCCGGTGTCTATGGTAAATGCCGTGGGCGCGCCGCGCGATGCCTGCGCCGACGGCGCCACGGGGAGGGCGGCACGAGGATCGGACCGCGGCCGCTGCGGCTCGCGAGCCCCTGTGCTATCGTTGACGTTGACTTACGCGCCCGCCGCGCCCGCTGTCGACCTTGGGTGTCGTCGACGCCGCGCGGCCGCGCACCGAAAGACGCCCGCCGCGCCCGCCCGTCCGATGTTTCCGCGCTGGATCACCGTTGCCTATCTTACTTACCTGGCGGCGCCGATACTGCTGCTCGTCGTCGGCTCGTTCGGGGAGCTCTGGCTCAACACGCTGCTGCCGACCGGCGGAACGCTCAAGTGGTACGCCGAGGTCGCCGCCGACCCGAGCTTCCGGCGGGCGTTTTCGGCGAGCCTGTTCGTCGCCGCGATGACCGGTGTTGCCTGCGTGGCCATCGGCCTGCCGCTCGCCTATGCGGTCTATCGCGCACGCAGCGCGCGCGTGCGGGCGCTG
Organism: uncultured beta proteobacterium; assembly: GCA_963713275.1. Taxonomy (GTDB): domain Bacteria; phylum Pseudomonadota; class Gammaproteobacteria; order Burkholderiales; family Casimicrobiaceae; genus CAIWHR01. The sequence continues at coordinate 161,303 of CAVQLG010000021.1, read as the reverse complement.
GCGCGGGTCCTCTATCAGCTGCCCGTGGCGCTGCCGGCGCTGGTGCTCGCCTTCGGCTTCATCCTCGTCTTCTCGTCAGATGCGCTGCCCTGGCTGGGCAGCGTATGGCTGCTGATCGCCGGCCACATCGTGCTGGGGCTGCCTTACTTCCTGCAGACGGTGGTCTCCGACATGCAGCGGCTTGGCCTGCGCACGCTCGAAGACGCCGCGGAGTCGCTCGGTGGCAACGGGGTGCAGCGGTTCCTGCACGTCGTGCTGCCGGCGCTGCGCCACTCGGTGCTCTCGGGGCTCATCATCGTCACTGCGCTGTCGATCGGCGAGTTCCAGTTCTCGAACCTCGTCTCCGGATTCCTCAACCGCACGTACCCGGTCGTGCTGCTGCAGGCGTTCTACGGCGCGACGGGCTTCGCCTGCGCCGCGACGGTGATCCTGCTCGCGCTGGCGCTGACCGCGTCGGTGGCCGGGGCGCTGTCGGCGCGCGGCACGACCCGGCTGTCGGGCGCGGGAGCCACCGCGTGAGCGCGCAGGGTTCCCCGGGGGCGAACGCCGCGGTGCGCGCCGCGCGGGTGCCGCGATGAGCACGAACCCCGCGGTCCGGCTGCAGGGGGCCAGCTTCCGCTACCCCGGCGGCAACGCCGGCGTGTTCGACATCGGACTCGAGATCGCCCCCGGCGAGCTCGTCGTCTGCATCGGACCGTCGGGTTGCGGCAAGACCACGCTGCTGAAGCTGATCGCCGGATTCCTGCGCGTCGATTCCGGGCGGATCGAGCTCGGCGGCCGGGACGTCACCGTCGCGAACGTCCGCTCGCGGGAATGCGGCGTCGTGTTCCAGTCGTACGCGTTGTTCCCGCACATGAGCGTGCGCGCGAACGTCGCCTACCCCCTGCGCGTGCGACAGGTCGCCCCCGCCGAGCGCGATCGGCGCGCCGACGCGATGCTGGAGATGGTCGGCCTTACCGGGTTCGGGGCGCGCCTGCCGGGCGAGCTCTCCGGCGGCCAGCAACAGCGCGTGGCGCTGGCCCGCGCGCTGGTGTTCGAGCCCTCCGCGCTGCTGCTCGACGAGCCGCTCTCGGCGCTCGACGCCGCGACCCGGCTTTCGATGCGCGACGAGATCCGGCGCATCCAAAAGCAGCAGAACATCGCGTCGCTGCTGATCACTCACGACCAGGACGAAGCGCTGTCGTTGGCGGACCGCATCGCGGTGCTGCGCGACGGGCGGCTGGTGCAGGTCGCCGCGCCGCAGGAGATCTACGACCATCCGGCCGACGCCTTCGTGGCGGGCTTCGTCGGACGCGCCAACCTGATCGACGGCGAGATCGTCGCCGCCGACGTCGTGGCCACTCCGCTCGGGCGCGTCGCCGTGCCGCCGCACGCGAAGGTTCCCGGCACGCGCGTGCGGCTCCTGGTGCGCCCCGAGCGCGTTCTGCCGCGTTGCGGACCCGACGGCGAGAACGTCTACGCGGCCACGGTGGTACACGACCGCTTCTTCGGCGCCAACCGCGAGATCGTGCTCTCGATCGGGCGCGGCAGCCTGAAGATCGAGACCCCGCAGCGCGGCGCGATCACGCACGTGCACGTGCCGCGCGACGCGGTGCAGTTCCTGTCCAACCCCTGAAGGAGAGATCGATGCAAGCCAAGGCGTGGTCGACGGTCGCCGCAACACTGCTGTTCGCGACCGGGGTCGCGGCGCAGACGGTGCTGGATTCACCCGAGCTCTACGCGGGTGAGAAGGCGCTCTACGAGGCCGCGAAGAAGGAAGGCATGGTCGTGAGCTTCGACACCGGCCCCACCTGGGCCAACTGGGCGGCCCAGTTCGCCGCGTTCAAGAAGCGCTACCCGGAAGTCGAGATCGTCTACAACGACCTCGGGTCCGCGGCGACCGTCGTCGCGCTCGAGAAGGCCAGGAACCGCCCGCAGGCGGACACCGCCTACTACTTCGCTGCATCGGCGGTGGACGCGGCCGCGAAGGGGCTCGTCGCCCCGTTCAAGCCGGCGAACTTCGACAAGCTGCCCTCGGTGTTCCGCGAGCCGGACGGCCGCTGGTTCACGATCCACTCGCTGACGGTCGCGTTCGTCGTCAATACCAAGCTCGTGAAGAACGTCCCGCAGTCCTGGGCCGATCTCTTGAAGCCCGAATACAGGAACACGATCGTCTACCTCGATCCGCGGTCGACCGGCGTCGGGCAGGTGCTGACTTTCGCCGCCAACTTCGGCGCCGGCGGGGACATGAACAACGTCCAGCCCGGCCTCGACTACCTCGGCCGTCTGCACAAGGCGGGCAACGTGCTGCGGGTGCTGGGGACGACGCCGTACGCGCAGTTCGTCAAGGGCGAGATTCCGATCTGGATTTCCTATGAGAACGACGGGCTCAAGGCCAAATACACCGACGGGCTGGGCGACGCCGTCGCCGTGGTGATTCCCAAGGAGGCGTCCGCCGCGGCGCCCTACGGCATCAGCCTGGTCGAGAAAGGGCCGAACCCCAACGCCGGCAAGCTGTGGCTCAACTTCATCATGACTGACTTCGGGCAGGGCATCTTCGCGCAGGGCTTCGTGCGTCCCGCCGTGCCCGGCGTGAAGCTGCCGGACAACGTCGCCGACAGGCTGCCCGCAGCACCGCAGGTGCGGCCGCTGGACGTGCGCGCCGCCGCGGCGAAGAAGGCCGAGATCGACCGCGGCTGGGCCGCTGCCACCGAAGCCAAGTGACCGCGGGGCCGGCGCGCCTGTCCCGGACCGGCGGACCGCGATGCGGCTGGGCAAGGCGCTCCTGCTGGCTGCGCCAGCGGCGCTGCTGCTGGCGGTCTTCTTCGCGTTGCCCGTCGCCGCGGTTGCGGTCGACGCGCTGCGCGAAGGCTCCCGGGCTTTCGTGCGGGTGCTCGCGCTGCCGGCGTTCTGGCCCTCCGTCGCCGGCAGCGTCGTGCTGACGCTGGTGGCGGCCGGAGTGTCGACGGCGATCGGTGTGGCGGTGGCGCTGCATCTGTCGCGACTGCCGCAGCGGCGGCGCACACTGCTGTCGTTCGTGATCGCGCTGCCGCTGACGTTCTCCGGGTTGATCGTCGCCTACGGCTTCATCCTCGGGTACGGCCGCGCCGGGTTCTTCACGCAGCTCCTGGGCTTCGCCGGCTTCGATCCGGCGGTCATCGGCAAGGCGCTGTTCACGCCCGTCGGCCTGGCTTTCGCGTCGTCGTATTACCTGATTCCGCGCGTGGTGATGGGAATCCTCCCGGTGCTCGTCAATTTCGACCGCGCGCAGCTCGCGGCCGCCGAGTCGCTGGGCGCGACGTCGGCACAGGCGTTCCGGCAGGTGATGCTGCCGCAGGTCGCCGCACCGGTCGGCGCCGCGTTCTGCCTCGTCGCCGCCGTCGTTTTCGGCGCCTACGGCACCGCCTTGGCGCTGGTCGGCACCCGGCTCAACATCCTGCCGCTGCAGCTCTACAGCCTGATCTCGGAGACCGGCTCCGACTTTCCGGCGGCGGCGGCGTTGGCGCTGCTCATCACCGCCGTCTGCTCGGCGGTCATGACCGTCGGCGAATGGTTCGGAAGCCGCCATGAGCGACATCTTTAGGCTCGATCGCGCCGCCGGCGTGCTGCGCGACGCGCGCGGCCGTGTGTTCGATCCGCGGGCGCGGTCCTGGGCGGCGGCCGCAGCGGACGCCGCCGGCGACGCGGTGGCGCCGCGCGTGGCGGTTTCCTGGCTGCAGCGCGCAAGTGGCGCGCCGATCCGCGTTCCGATAGGCGTGATCGGCCCGCGCGCGGCGACGCCGGCGCAACTCGCCGCCGCCGAGGGCGTGGGCGCGGGCCTTGCCGAGATGGGCCTGGCCGTCCTCTGTGGCGGGCGCGCCGGCGTGATGGAAGCTGTCTGCCAAGGCGCCGCAGCACGGGGCGGCATCACCGTCGGCCTCCTGCCCGACGCCGATCCTGGCTTCGCCAATCTGCACGTCGGCATCGTGATCGCGACCGGCATCGGCGAAGCGCGCAACGCGCTGATCGCGCGGGCGTCGTTCTGCCTGGTTGCGATCGGAGACAGTTTCGGCACGCTGTCCGAAGTCGCGTTCGCCCGCCAGTTCGGCAAGCTGGTCATCGGCCTCGAAGGGGCGGCGCGCGTCGCCGGCGTGGTGCACGTCGACGGCGTCGACGCGGCGCTCGAACGGGTCGCCCGGCTCGCGTTGGCGCTCTGACGCCGCGGCGGCGGCGCGGTTCGACGTCCCGACGCAGGAGGAAGCGCGCCCGTTCCACGCGCCAGCGTCGGCGCGCGCTGCGCTCGCCGCGCGCCCACAGATGCCACGACTGCCCTGTCGGACCGGTTTACACTCCCTCCGCGCCGCCGGCAGCAATCATCCGTAACGCATTGAAAGTCAAGTTCTTAGAAGCGGCGGTCCGGATATTGCTTCGCGTTGTGCGTGGACCTCCCGCAGGACGAAGCGCCGTGGGGCCGGTGCTCCCGGTCGCCTTCCCGCAGGTCGAGGCACGGGTGCCACAGGGGCCACCGCGGGCGGTGGGCGTGGGAGGAAAAGATGTTCGACGATTCACCGACGACGCAGCTGCGGCAACGGCGCGCACGCATGCCGATCTCGCTTGGCAACCCCGAACTCAGGCGGGAACCGCTGTCTGCTGCCCGAGGCATCTTGCTGGGCGCGTTCGCCGGTGCCGTGTCTTTGGCGCTGATCCTGGCCGCGCTGCGCGCCGTCTGGCGTCACTTCGAGTAACCCCGCAGCCCAGGCGGTCTGCGCGCATGGCGCACGCGGCGCCCTCACCGCGGGCGGGCCGACCCGCCTTCACGCGCTGACCGGTCGGCAACGGGCGGCGGAGGGAGGCGGGCCCCCCGGGCGCCCTCGGGGGTGTCGTGGTTATTCGGGGAACGACCCCAGCCCGTACACGACGCGCATCGCGACGGTGGGTAGCGCGCTGGGACCGAAGGCGCGCTTGAAGATCTCCACCAGCGCGTCGCTCTGATAGGTCTGCGCGAGCCCGCGGTTGACCGCCAGGCGGAACGTTGCGTCGCCACGGGGCAGGACGATCGCGTAGGGTTCGAAACCGAGGTCGTCGGGCAGCACCTCGTACTGCGTCGCGTCCTTGATCTTGCCGGCGAGGCCGTGCAGCAGGATCTTGTCTCCGGCGAACGCTTCGACCGATCCGGCTTCGAGCGCGGCGATCCCCTCGCTGCGGTCCTTCACCGGCACCACGGCGGCGCTGACGAGCTGTTGCTTCAGCGCGGACTCCAGCGCCCGCTGGTTGGTCGTGCCGGCGACCACTGCGATCCTCTTGGCCGAGAGCCCGGCCAGAGTACTCGCGCCGGAGGCCTTGCGCACCATCAGCCCGGTGGTATCGACGAACACCGGGGTGGAGAAGTCGACCTGCTCCATGCGGGAGAACGTGGCCGTCGTCGCGCCGCACTCCATGTCAGCCCGTCCCTCCTGCACGAGCGCGAGGCGGTTCTGTGTCGTGGCGGGAACCCACTTCACCTGCAACGGGGTCTTGAGCTGCTGTTCGAGGCTCGCCGCGACGCGCTTGCACAGCTCGACGGTGTAGCCGGCCGGCTCTTTGCCTTCGCCCGCGTAGGAAAACGGCAGCGCGTCGGTGCGGTAAGCGATCGTGATCGACTTCGAATCGCGAATCTTCTTCAGCGTGTCGGGAGCTTGCGCGTGCGCAAGGGCCGGGGTGGCGAGGCAGAGCAGGAACGCGGCGAGACGGAGCATGGACAACTCCCGGTTGGACGAGGCGCGAAGGATACCCGTTTTCTTGGCGACGACGAACATCTTCCGCCGCGCATCTGCGGCCAGCGCCGAAGCGCGCGCACGGCGCACCGCGCGCCAACGACAGCGGCCGCAGCAAACGCACACTTCGGAGCCGCCTGCGCAAGCGCGCCGCGGATGCTGCCACCGGCGCCGGTGGCAGCCGACCCGGCCGTGTCGCGGGAACTCAGGGAAACGCGGGCACGTGCGCGTCGGTTCCTTCGATGTCCGCTTCCGGATGGTGCCCCTTGACCAGCGCTTCGATTTCGTCGACACGCTCCCGGGGGAGGTCGACCATCATCAACACCTGCCCCTCGCCGATCGCTTCCTGGAAGCGCTTGAGCCGGGAATTGGGAATGCCCACGCCCACCATCGTCGCCATCAAGGCACCGAAGCCGGCGCCCCCGGCGGCGAGGGCCAGCAGCACGCCGCCCGCGATCGTGAGGCCGGCGGGCGGGAAGGCCATGCCCACCAGGCCGGCGAGCATCCCGGTCGCGGCGCCCACGCCGAGGCCCCGCTGCAGGGCGGGCACCAGGTCCGATTTCTGGCTCAGGCTCGCCGCGGGAAGGTCTTCGAGCGGCATTCCCTCCTTGGCGAGCAAGTGGATATGCCTCCATTCGATGCGCGCGAGGAGCAGCTCGTCGACGATCTTCCTCGCGGTGGGCACGTCGGGCAGAAGGAAATAGATACGTCTTAAGAAACCGTGCATGCTGAGCTCCCAGGCAGAGGCGTATGAGCGGAAGACGACCGATCGGTCCGAACTCCGGTGCGTCGCGGCGTGGCGTGGCGCAGGTTCACCCTGCGGGCGCCGTGCTCGCCGAACGCGGGCCGTCCCGGTCCCCGCGACAGCGTATCACGTCCGCCCGGCGCGATGTGCGAGCGTGTCGCCGACGTGGCCTGCCGTCGTCGCCGGGGCCTGCCCGCTGGTTTCGAAGCGAAGGCGACGCAGCCGGGGTGCCGCGCCTGCGCTCACCGGAGCAGGCGCGCCACCGCATGCGCTGGCAGCCCGGAACTTGCCCACCGCGTCGCTTCGGTCCCGAAGCGCGCGGCGATGGCAAGCGCCTCGGACATCGGCCGGTGCGCAACCAGCGCGTGCACGAGTCCGGCGGCGAACGCGTCACCGGCCCCGGTGGTGTCGACCGTTTCGACGCGGGCCGCGGGGACGGCGAGCACCTCGGCGCTCGACAGCGCCCGTGCTCCCCCCGGTCCCGCCGTTACGACGATCCAGCGCAACCGCTCGCCGGCGATCGATGCGCCCAGGCCGAGCGCATCCTGCGTCTCGGCCGGCGTGAGGTCGGACGCCGAGCACACGAGCACCTGCGCCGGACGCGAGCCGGGATCGACCGGCGGGACGTGCGCGACGATCAGGCATTCTGCCGCCTTGCGCGCCAGGAGCGGCGCGAGGTCGACCCGGCGGCTGCGCACGTACACGGCATCGACGGCGAGCTCGAGCAGGTGCCGGGGAGGTGCCGCCTCCTCGCAGCGGGCGAGATTGACGACGGTGCGCTCGCCCCCGGGTTCCACGAGGATCAGCGAGCGAGTCGTCGGGCCGGCGCGGCGCGCGACGTGGCGCACGTCGACGCCGGCCTGTTCCAGTTCCGCGAGCCGCGCCTTCGCCGCAGCGTCGTCGCCCACGGCGCCGAGCAGCGTGACGTGATGACCTGCGGCCGCGAGCGCCACGGCGGTGTTGGCGCCACCCCCACCCAGGCGCACGCCGGAGTGCGTGGCGCTGAGGTGTCCGCCCCGCCGCAGGGGGCCGGCGAGCTGCAGCACCTCGTCGCAGGCGATCGAGCCGATCACGGCGATATGCGCCATTGCCCCTGCTCCCTTTCCCGCCACACCGGCGAGGGTGGCCCGCCGTCGCCATCGGCCCCCCTGCGCTTGCCCCCGTTTGCGCGGCCTTGTTCTACCGTTCTACGTGACACCGCAGGCGTGACCGGTCGCAGCAAAAGGCGCGAACGAAGCGAACCGCAAGACGCGCCCGCCTCATCCACCCCCGAGGGCTGCGCGCCTGGCGCGACGGGCGCGCCGCGCGATTCTCCAGCGGAAAGCACCGCCGGCGCCTGCCGCGTCCGCCCCGCGCGTCCGCCGCCGCAAGGCGATCCGCGAGCATCGCCCAACGGCCGCCGTCGCGCAAGCTGGCGCCCGACGGCCGCCACGGCGACGCCCGCAACCGGGACCCACGATGCCGCCTGCGGCGCGGGGCCACGGCGGCGTGCAGTCGCGGCGCGCGCGTCGTAGCATTCCGGGAATGCGCATCCACGGCCTGACCCACGCGCAGGCGCTGGCGAGCCTTAAGACCTCGGCCGCCGGCCTGACCGCGGACGAAGCGTCACGGAGGCTGGCGGAATTCGGGCCCAACCGCCTCGCGGAAACGCGCCGGGAACCGCTCGTCCTTCGTTTTGTCCGCGAGTTCGCGCATCTGTTCGCGCTGATCCTTTGGCTCGCCGCGCTCTTGGCGTTCCTCGCCGAGCATTTCAGTCCGGGCGAGGGGATGGCGCACCTCGGGGTGGCGATCATCGGCGTCATCCTCGTGAACGGCAGCTTTTCCTTCTGGCAGGAGTACAAGGCCGAACGCGCGGTGGCGGCGCTGCGCCAGCTGCTGCCGCACCGGGTCAAGGCGCTGCGCAACGGCGAAGCGGTCGCCCTGCTGGCGCAAGACCTCGTCCCCGGCGACGTCGTCCTGGTCGAGGAAGGCGACCTCGTGCCGGCCGATTGCCGGATCATCGAGGCATTTGGGCTGCGAGTGAACACCGCGACCGTCACCGGCGAGTCGTTGCCGCGGGCTTGCACGGCGGAAGCCAGCGGCGAGGAATCGCCCCTCGCCGCGAGGAACATCCTGTTGGCCGGCACGTCGATCGTCTCCGGGCACGGGCGTGCCGCGGTCTACGCCACCGGCATGCACACGGAGTTCGGCCGGATTGCGCATCTTACGCAAACGGCCAGCGAGGCCGCCTCCCCGTTGCAACGCGAGATCGCGCGGCTGTCACGCGTCGTGGCGTTGCTCGCCCTTGGCCTCGGCGTTGCGTTCTTCCTGGCTGGGCAGGCACTCGGGCTGCCGTTCTGGGAGAACGCGCTCTTCGCGATCGGGATCCTCGTCGCCAACGTGCCCGAAGGACTTCTGCCCACCGTCACCTTGTCGCTGGCGATGGCGACGCAGCGCATGGCCAAGCGGCACGCGCTCGTGCGCCACCTGCCTGCGGTCGAAGCGCTCGGCTCGACCACGGTGATCTGCTGCGACAAGACCGGCACCCTGACGCAGAACCGGATGTCGGTGCGGCGCCTCTGGCTCGGCGGCGGCATGCACTCAGCGGAGGACCTCGACGCAAACCCGGCGCTGCTCGCGCGCAACCGCGCGCTCTTCGTCAACGCCGCGCTTTGCCACAGCCCTGAAGGAGGTGGCGAGCGCGGGCGAGCGGCGTTTCGTCGGGGATCCCATGGAGGTGGCGCTGGCGCAGCTCGGCCGCATGGGCGCGGGGCCGCTCGCAGATCATCGCCGGCTCGACGAGCTTCCGTTCGATACCGACCGCATGCGCATGTCGGTCGTGTGCGACACGCCGGCGGGCCGGGTCCTCTACTGCAAGGGGGCGCTGGAATCGGTCCTCGCCGGGTGCGGATTCGTGCAGTTCGACGCGGGTGTCGTGGCGCTCGACGACGCAGCGCGGACGCGGCTGCTGGCGACGCAAGACGCGATGACGGCGACGGGCCTGCGCGTGCTGGCCTTCGCCCATCGCGCGCTCGCCGCCGGGGCTGCGGCCGACGAGTCCGGCATGGTGCTGTCGGGCCTGGTCGGTCTGGAGGATCCGCCTCGGCCGGGGGTTGCGCAGGCCATCGCGCGCTGCACCGCGGCGGGCGTGCGCGTCATCATGGTCACCGGCGACCACCCACGCACGGCCACCGCCATCGCGCGGGAAATCGGCCTGGTCGACCGCGCCGACCCCGAAGTCATCCTGGGCGACGCGCTGCGCCGCATGTCGCCGGCGCAGTTGCAGCTCGCGCTGGATTCACGGGAAATCCTGTTCGCGCGCGTGGCCGCCGAACAGAAACGGGTGATCGTCGAGGCGTTGCAGAAGAAGGGCGAGGTCGTCGCCGTGACCGGCGACGGCGTCAACGACGCGCCGGCGCTCAAGGCCGCCGATATCGGGATCGCGATGGGGCAAAGCGGCACCGACGTGGCCAAGGAGGCCGCGGACGTGATCCTGCTCGACGACAACCTGGCGAGCATCGTGACGGCGATCGAGGAAGGGCGGGCCGTGGTCGAGAACATCCGCAAGTTCCTCACCTACATCCTCACGTCGAACATCCCCGAACTCGTGCCGTACCTCGCGTTCGTGTTGTTCAGGATTCCCCTGCCGCTGACCATCGTCCAGATCCTCGCGGTCGACCTCGGCACCGACCTGCTGCCGGCGCTGGCGCTCGGCGCGGAAAAGCCCGATCCCGCGAGCATGAGCCGCCCGCCCCGCCGTCGCACCGAGCGACTGGTGACCTGGGGCCTGATCGCGCGCGCCTACCTGTTCCTGGGGCTGCTCGAGGCTGCCGCGGCGATGGCAGCGTTCCATTTCGTGCTGTATGCCGCCGGCTGGCGCTACGGGCAAGCGCTGACGACGACAGACCCGCTGTACCAGCAGGCGACGACCGCTTGTCTCGCCGCCATCGTCGTGATGCAGGTGGTCAACGTGTTCCTGTGCCGCCACCCGCTGGCTTCGTCGCTTTCCACTGGGCTTTTCGGCAATCCGCTGATCGGGGTCGGCATCGCGGTCGAGCTGGCGCTGCTTGCGCTGATCGTCTACACCGCCCCCGGCAACTGGCTCTTTGGCACCGCGCCGCTCGGGCTCGACGCGTGGCTCTTCATCGTTCCTTTTGGGGCGCTGATGTGGGGCCTCGAGGAGGCGCGCAAGGCATGCCTGCGGCGCTGAGAGCGAGGGTGCGGCAGCCGCCGCCAGCCGCGGGCGGGTCGCGCAGCATGCGTCCCGCGCGCCCGACGCGCCGTGCCAGCGGTCCATCGACCCACTTCCATCCTGCCGGGGGAATCAGTCCGGGCGACTCCCGCCGCAAGCGACGGCGCCCTCGCCGCGTTCGGACCACGCGCGGCGCAGCCGCTCGCGGTGCCGCTGCAGCCACATGAGGGCGATCATCGGCCACGCCGAGTCGATCCGGCCGAGCTCGAGCAGCGCGAACGCCTCTTCGGCGGGCATGGGGAGCACGCGGATGTCCTCCCCCTCCTGCGCCAGGCCGTGCACGCCGCCCGCAGTCGAGGCGTCGACTTCGCCGCAGTAGAGGTGCGTGAACTCGGTCGATTTCGCGGGCGTCGCAAAGAACCGGGCGATCGGCACGATGCGGCCCACCGCGAGTCCCGCTTCCTCGGTCGCTTCGCGTCGGGCGACCTCCTCCGGCGCCTCGCCCGGCTCCATCAGTCCGGCCACGACCTCCAGCAACCACGCGCTGCGAGGGGCTCCGATGGCGCCGACGCGGAACTGCTCGATCATCACCACCGTGTCGGTGACCGGATCGTAGGGCAGCAGCGCGACGACATTGCCCTTCTCGACGATCTCGCGCACCAGCACGGGGCTCATGCCGCCGCGGTGCAGGCTGTGCCGCAGATGCACGCGCTCCAGGCTGAAGAACCCCCGGTAGCAGACCTCACGGTCGATGACCCTGACCTCACGCTCGTCGCCCATCGCGTCGGCTCCGACCCACGATTCGATGACCTCGTCGACCCATGCTCTGCGTCCCCGCGTCGCGCGCCCTCACGCTCCGACGCATTCCAGCCGACGCAGGGCAATTCTACCGGCAGCGCGCGAGCCGACTGCGGCGCCCACCCGCGCGCCGTGCGCAGGCGCGCCGCGGAGTGCGGGGTCAGCGGTCCGCCGCCCGCGCTCCTCTTCTCGACGCAGTAAGTTTCTCCAGCGTTTCCCACAGCGCCTGCCGCTCCTGCGGCGACGGATCGGTACCCGGAAGCACGTGGGTGGTGTGAGGCTCGCGGTCGAGCCAGAAGAGGCCGCTCACTTTGGCGGCCTCCCGCGAGGCGGCGAGCCAGGTGATGGTGTCAGCGCCCTGCTCCGCGGTGCGCAGGAGCCGCCGGGTGACGGTGCGGAATCCGGGTAGCGAACTTGCCACACCGGGGGTGTCCGCCCAGCCCGGATGCATCGCGTGCACGACCACGCCGCTGTCCTTCAGCTGGTCCGCCCACATCTCGGTCAGGACGACGAGCGCGCGCTTGGTGCGTGCGTACGCCCGGCTGCCGTCGTAGGCGCTCTTCTCGTACTGCAGGTCATCGAGCGCGAGACCGGTGGCGTACATCCCGCCCGAGGACACGTTGATGATTCTGGACGGCGCCGATTTGCGCAGGCACGGCAGCAACGCTTGCGTGAGGAGGAAGGGGGCGAGCAGATTGGTCGCGAGCGTGGCCTCGTGGCCCTCGGCGGTCGTCGTGCGCCGGTTGAGCAGCACGCCGGCGTTGTTGACGAGGACGTGGATCCGGGGCTCGTCGCGCAGAAGCCGCTGCGCGAGCCGCCTCACGTCGGAAAGCAGGCTGAGATCGGCCAGCGCCACCGCGAGATTCTCGTTGCCCGTCGCGGCAACGATCTCGCGGCGGGTCGCCTCGGCGCGGTCCGGATGGCGGCCGACCAGAATCACACGCGCGCCGAGTTCCGCCAGCTGCGACGCGGCGGCTCGTCCCAAGCCCGAGGTGGCGCCCGTGACCACGACCGTGCGGTCGCGCAACGTGACGGCCAGCGGTTTCCAGCGCCGCCTGTGCCAGTGATAGCCGACGTTGGTGAAGCCGAGCAGGCCGGGCACGAGCAGGCGGTCCTGGAGATCGTTCAGGAGGCTGCGTTCGGGCGGCGGCGCGTCCGTGCTCAGGGCGCTGCGAAGCCCCTGGACGGCGTCCTTGCCGACTTTGTCGAGCGACTTGTTCAGCCACGGCTCGACGACGCGCATCGCGCCGAGCAAGGAGATATCCGCCGTGTAGGCGATCCGGGTGCCGCGCGGAGTGGGCGCAAACTCGATCAGGTCCAGGGCGTGAACCGAGTCGCTCCTGCCCTCGAGCACCACGCGCCTCGGCGGATCGTACTCGCGCACGACGTAGGTCATGGGGAACGACCGCGGCCCGAACCTCACCCGCAGATCGAACCGGGTGCCGATCCCGATCGGACCCGGGCGGGCCTGGGTGGATTCCGCGACCCCGGGATCCCATTGCGCCGCATTGCCAAAATTGCTGGTGTAGGCGAAGACCTCGTCGATCGGACGCGGGACTTCGATCGTTTCGTGCAGTCGGGTCATGGCGGCGTTGGGGCCAAAGGGTCGGCGTGGCGGCACGCCGGGGCGCGCTCGAGGTTCACGGCGTCGGCAGCGGTGCCCCGGCCCGGCGGGGAGCTGCCGCGGGTTTCGGCAGGGCGCGCATCCCGCGCAGCAAGCGAAAGGGCCGCTGCGCGCGGCCCCTTCCATGAGACGCCGGCCCGCCAGACCGGTGCTGCGCGTCACGCCTTCTTGATCTTCTCGAGCATCTTGAAGACGCCCTTCGGCGAGCCGACGAACAGCCGCTTGAAGGACTTCCCAAGGCAACGGCGCTCGAGCGTGTTGCGACGGGTGCGGGAACGTTCTGCCATGGGGAACTCCTTCGGGGTGATGGGAAGCCGGCTGCGGCGACGCGGTCCCGGGGCAGGCAACCCCCGGGAACGGCGCATTCTACCGCAGCGCGCCGGGACACGAAAGGCAAAGGCAAGATGCTTCCCTCTTCTTTCCCGTTGAAGCGCCCGCTCGACGCTCGGGACGAGGCGCTCGATCCGCGGGGCAGCGTGGTTCGTCGCATGCGAGCGGCGTGTCTCCCGGGCTGCCTGTGTGCTCGGCGCCTGCGCCCGCGCGGGCGGGGGGATACGGCGGGCGCTTCATTCGCCGCCGCCGTGTCCGCCCAGCACGCGCGCGCGGAAGCGCTGAAACCCCGGGTCGACGTCGGTGTAGCTTCCAGCCAGCACGCGCTCGGTGCGCGCGCGCTCGGCAGCGACGAACGCCGCGACCCCAGCGCGCTGGTAGTCCTCGAGGTTGCGGTCGGTCGCGAGCAGGATTTCCGCCGCGAGCGCGGCGTCGAGCTGATCGGTGCTCCCCAGCCAGAGCCGGGCGTGGTTCGGCAACTGCGACGCGAGCTCGGCAAGCGCCCGCTCCGACGTCGGTGACCCGATGACCACCGCCTCCGGCCAGCGCGACGGGGCGACGACCCCCGGGGACCACGCGGCCGCGAGGTAGTGCGCCGGCGTGCGCACCGCCTCCCCGCCGTGATCGCGAACGGCCTCGCCGATCACGCGCACGCAGACGATCCGCCAAGCCTCGGCCATGTAGTCGGCGGTGAGCCGCCGCGCCCAGACCGTGCGGTCCACGCCGGGGTGCTCGCTACAGGCCTGCGGCGGCGCGCAGCGCCGCCGCGCGGTCGGTCGCCTCCCAGGTGAACTCGGGCTCGTCGCGGCCGAAGTGCCCGTACGCGGCGGTCTTAAGGTAGATCGGGCGCAGGAGGTCGAGCATCTGGACGATGCCCTTGGGTCGCAGGTCGAAATGCGCGGTGACCAGCTGGGCGATGCTGTCGTCGTCGATCCGGCCCGTGCCCTCGGTGTAGACGGTGACGTTGATCGGGTGCGCCACGCCGATCGCGTAGGACAGCTGCACCTGGCACTGCCGGGCGATGCCGGCCGCGACGATGTTCTTCGCGACATAGCGCGCGGCGTACGCCCCCGAGCGGTCGACCTTCGACGGATCCTTGCCGGAGAAGGCGCCGCCTCCGTGCGGCGCCGCCCCGCCGTAGGTGTCGACGATGATCTTGCGACCGGTGAGGCCGGCATCGCCGTGCGGGCCGCCGATCTCGAAGCGCCCGGTGGGATTGATCAGGTACTTGGTGCCCTTCAGCATTTCCCTCGGCAACACCGGCTTGATGATCTCGTCGATCACGGCCTCGGCGAGCGCGGCGTGGCGTTCGTTCATGCTGGGGTGGTGCTGCGTCGACAGCACCACGGTGTCGATCGCGACCGGCCTGCCACCCTCGTAGCGGACCGTCACCTGCGACTTGGCGTCCGGGCGCAGCCACGGCAGGCGGCCGTCGCGACGCACCTCGCTTTGCCGCTGCACGAGGCGGTGCGCGTAGTAGATCGGCACGGGCATCAGCGATGGCGTCTCGTCGCAGGCGTAGCCGAACATCAGCCCCTGGTCGCCGGCGCCCTGGTTCAAGTACTCGTCGGACGCGTGGTCGACGCCGCGCGCGATGTCCGGCGACTGGCGGCCATAGCAGACCATCACCGCGCAGCCGTCGGCGTCGAACCTCAGCTCGGGGTCGTTGTAGCCGATGCGCCGCACCGTGTCGCGGGCGATCTGGCTGTAGTCGTGCTTGTGGCTGGTCGTGATCTCACCGGTCATGACCACGAGTCCGGTGGAGACGAGCGTTTCCGCGGCCACCCGGGCCGTGGGCTCCGCAGTTAGAATCGCATCCAGCACCGCATCGGAGATCTGGTCGGCGATCTTGTCCGGATGGCCTTCCGAAACCGACTCCGAAGTGAAAAGGAAATCGCTCATTGCCCAAGACTCCCTTCAGCCAGGCGCGACCGCGGCGCCGACGGAAAAAACGATGATTCTAGCAGGTTGTCTTCGTTCGTTCGGCGGTCCGGACCACGGGCACGGCCTGCCGGTGGGGCCGCGATGATCCATGCTCCGACGCCGCCGGCGATCGGTCGTGCGGTGCGAGCGCTGCAGCAGGGGGAGCTCGTCGCGTTTCCCACGGAGACCGTCTACGGCCTCGGTGCCGACGCCTCGAATCCCGCTGCGGTGGCCCGGATCTTCGCCGCCAAGGGGCGCCCCGCCGACCATCCGGTGATCGTCCACGTCGGCGGAGTCGACGCGTTGCCGCAGTGGGTGCGCTCGGTGCCCGAGGGCGCACGCGAGCTCGCTGCCGCGTTCTGGCCCGGGCCGCTGACGCTGATCCTGCCGCGTGCACCCGGCGTCGACGACATCGTCACCGGCGGCCAGGACTCGGTGGGCCTGCGCGTGCCCGCGCACCCGGTCGCGCGCGCGTTGCTCGAAGCGTTCGCGCGCGCCGGGGGAGGCGGGATCGCGGCGCCGTCGGCCAACCGCTTTGGCCGGATTTCGCCGACGACCGCGGCGCACGTGGACGCCGACCTCGGCGACGCGGTGGCGATGATCCTCGACGGCGGCGCCAGCGACCTCGGCATCGAATCGACGATCGTCGCCTTCGACGCGCAGGGCCCGATGCTGCTGCGTCCGGGCAGTCTCGGAATCGACGCGCTCGCCCGCGTGCTGGGGCGCCCCCCGCGGGGCGCGGACGGCGGGGCGCCCCGTGCCCCGGGCTCGCTGACCGCGCACTATGCGCCGCGGACGCGGACCCAGCTCATTGCGCCGGCGGCGCTGCCGAGCGAGGTGCGCCAGCGCCTCGGGCGGGACGAGAATCCCGCCGTGCTCTCGCGCGGCGTCGCGCGCGCAGAGGACTTCGCCGGTACCTGGATCACCGCGCCGGCCGATCCGGCGGGCTACGCGCACGATCTGTACGCGAACCTGCGCACGCTCGACGCCGCCCAGGCCGACGAGATCCTGATCGAGGCGCCCCCGGCCGATCCGGCCTGGCTCGCGATCCGCGACCGGCTGACGCGGGCGGCTGCCGGGAGCGACGATGATCGCGACTGACGGCGGGTGAATGGCAAGCGCTGAAGGCGCCTTGCGGGCGCCGCCGTCGGTCGTCGTCGCCCCGGATTCGTTCAAGGGTTCGCTCGACGCGCCGGCGGTCTGCGCGGCGCTGGAAGCGGGACTGCGCCGTGTCTGGCCCAAGGCGAGCATTCGCCGCTGCCCGATGGCCGACGGTGGGGAGGGAACGCTGGACGCCGTGCTCACGGCCGCCGGCGCCGCCGGCGTCCGGCGGCAGCTTGCCGTTCGCGGCGCGGCCGGCGCACCGGTCGAAGCCGGCTACGGCGTGCTGGGTCGCGGTGAGGACGCGGTGGCGGTGATCGAGGTCGCCCAGGTGGTCCCGATCACCGACGCGACGGCGATGGCGAGGCGCGTGGCCGACCGCGACACGCGGGGCATCGGCGAGCTCGTCGTCGCGCTGCTCGATGCCGGACTGCGGCGATTCATGATCGGCCTGGGCGGCAGCAGCACCAACGACGGCGGCGCCGGCATGCTCGCCGCGCTGGGAATGAAACTGCTGGACGTGCACGGACGAGTCGTGCTGCCGACGCCGGCGGGCCTCGCCACGCTCGCGCGGGTCGATGCGCGCGGGCTCGACCGACGGCTCGGGCAGTGCAGGATCACGATCATGTCCGACGTCAACAACCCGCTCTGCGGCGAACGTGGAGCGACGGCGGTCTTCGGAGCGCAGAAGGGTGTGACCCGCGACGACGTCGCGCGCTTCGACGCGGCGCTTGGCCGGTTCGCCGCACTCGCCGAGGCGGCGATCGGACGCCCTGCTGCGGAGCGGCCCGGCGCGGGGGCGGCCGGGGGGTTGGGCTTTGCGCTGCAGGCGATCGGCGGCGAGTTTCGCTCCGGCGCCGCCGTCGTCGCGGACCTCAACGGCTTGGATCGCGCGCTCGCGCACGCCGACTGGGCGCTGACCGGCGAAGGGCGCAGCGACGCGCAGACGCTGCTCGCGAAGGCGCCGTTCGTCGTCGCCCAGCGCGCGCGCTTGGCCGGCGTGCCGGCGACGCTCGTTTCCGGCGCCGTCGATCCGGCGGCGCTCGATGCGTTGGGCGAGCACTTCGCGGGATCGTTCGGCATTGCCCCGGGGCCGATGGCCCTCGCCGAATGCGTCGCGCGCGCGGACGCGCTCTTGGCCGATCGTGCCGCCGAGCTCGCGCGCGTGTTCGCGGCGGCAAGGCGGTGCCCGGTCAGCCCGCCGTCCAAGCCTTCCACAGCATGTACGCAGCCAGCGCGTAGAGCAAGAACGCGAACGCGCGCTTGAGCTTCTTCACCGGCCAGCGATGCGCCGTGCGCGCGCCGACCGGCGCGGTGATCATGCTTGCGGCGACGATCGACGCCAGCGCCGGCAGGTAGATGTAGCCGAGGCTGTACCGGGGCATGTCCGGCGCGCCCCAGCCGGCGACGACGAAGCCGAGGGTGCCGGCCACCGCGATCGGCAGCCCGAGCGCCGCCGAGGTTGCGACCGCGTTGTGGATCTTCACGTTGCACCAGGTCATGAACGGCACGGACAGGAAGCCGCCGCCCGCGCCGACCATGCTCGAGACGAGGCCGATGGTCCCGCCGACGCCGAAAAGGCCCGCCTTGCCGGGCAGTTCCCGCGACGGCTTGGGCTTCTTGTCGAGCAGCATCTGCGTGGCCGAGAACGCGACGAACACGCCGAAGAACAGCGCCAGCGCGGAAGTCGACATCCCGCGCACGACCTGCGGCCCCACGAAGGACCCGGCGAGGATGCCCGGCGCGAGCCCCGCGACGACCGGCCACAGCACCGCGCCGTGCCGATGATGCTCGCGGGCCGACGAGATGGCGGTGAAGATGATCGTCGCCGTGGAGGTCGCGACCGCCATGTGCACGACGTGCGCCGCGGGAGACGCGATCCGCGTGAAGATGATGGTGAGGATGGGCACCATCGTCATGCCGCCGCCGATGCCGAGCAGCCCGGCGAGAAAACCGACGACGCATCCCAGCGCGACGAACCCGGCGATGAGCAACGGATCGATGCCGGTCAAGGCTGCGCTCCGGCAAGCCGGCAGATCCGCGCCCACTGCGCGGGCGTCACCGGCGTGATCGACAGCCGGTTGCCGCGCTGCAGGATGGTGAGCGACGCGAGCGTGGGATCGGCGCGCAGTTCGGAGAGCGTCACGAGGCGCGTCTTCTGGACGAGACGAACCTCGACGTTGAACCAGCGCGGCGCAGCGGGAGTCGCCTTGGGATCGAAGTACCTGCTACCGGGATCGAACTGGGTTGCGTCGGGGAAGGACTCGCGCGAAACCTCCACGACGCCGGCGACCCCCGGCTCGGCGCAACTCGAATGGTAGAAGAACGCCCGGTCGCCACGCTTCATCTCGTCGCGCATGAAATTGCGGGCCTGGTAGTTGCGCACGCCGAACCACGCGACCTTGCGTCCGCGTGCCGCAGCGAGATCGTCGATCGAGAACTCGCCGGGCTCGGACTTCATCAGCCAGTGCTTCACGTGGCGCCGCCTCGCGCCGGCGCGAAACACCCCGTGCCCGACGGGAGGGATTCGATGGACGCCGCGAGCCACACGACCGGCGCGAACGCGGTCCGCAGCGCCGCGCGCGACCGTGTTTCGGGTAGAACCGTGGTCACCCGTCGCGCCGGGCTCGGTGCCACGAAGCAGGACGCGCACGCGACCGTGGCGCCGCGTCGGCCTTCGCGCCCAAGCAATGGGTGTTCCCCGCCTGTGCCGTGCCGCCCATCATCCTGAACCTGAGGTTCAAGAGGGTCGCCTGCCGGGGCCATCAGGCGCTTCCGCGTGGGAACGCACACCGGCCCGCAAATAGCTTGGCAACCACGCTAGCTTGGCATTGGTCCAAAGAGTGTTTGAGCGGCTCGAACACCGCAGGGAACGTCGATCGTCGCAGGCCCGCCGCAAGGCGCTCGGCGGTGTGGCCTCAGAACAGCTTCTCCTGGCCGCCGAGAACTTCCTCGATGCTCGCCCGCATGCCTTCGATTCTACGCCGCGCGCCTGCGTCGTCAATGGCGGGCGCGCCGGGCGCCTCCTGGCCCGCGTCGGCAGGCGTGGCCGCCGGCGCGTCCCTGCGTGCTCGCAGCAGATCGTGGGCGAAATTGAGTGCGGCCATGACGGCGATGCGCTCGGTGTTGCTCACCTTGCCGCCGTCGCGGATGTCGCGCATCCGGCGGTCGAGCATGGCCACGGCTTCCTCCAGTTCCGCGTGCTCCGACGGGTCGCACGTGATCGTGTATACCCGGCCCAGCAGCGACACCTCGAGGGCGAACGGCTGCTTGCCGCTGCGGGTATTGCGCGTGCTCACCGGATGGCCTCCACGTTCATTCCGTCGTCTCGGGCAGCCGCGACAGGAGCGCGTCGAGGCGGCGCGCGGCTTCCGCGACACGTTCCGCAAGCGCCCGGTTGCGCGCCTGCGCGTCGGCCAGTTCGCCGCGCAGCGACTCGTTGGCGGCCCGCAGCGCACGGGTGTGTGCAATCAACGACGCCTGACGCTGCTCGAGCGCCGCAAGTTCCTGCTCGAGGCCGGGCGCCGCCGTCATCTCGGAGATTGGCACGCAGTTCATCGCGAACACTCTAGCCGCTTGCCGCGATGGGCGTCAACCAGGCTGCGCAGCGCCCGTGGCGAGCGCCTCGTAGCGCACCTCGACGACGTCGAGTTCCTCGGCGCCCGCCGGAGTCCGCAGCAGGACCGTGTCCCCCACGCGCGCCTTCAGGAGCGCGCGCGCCATCGGCGACACCCAGCTGATGTAGCCGCGGGCGGGGTCGATCTCGTCGACGCCGACGATGGCGACTTCGCGCGCCTCGCCCCGCGCATTGGCGACCGTCACGGTGGCGCCGAAGTACACGTGATCGGCGTCGTCGCGTCGCGCGGTGGGATCGACGACTTCCGCGAGATCGAGCCGCTTGATGAGAAAGCGGATCCGGCGATCGATCTCGCGCAGGCGCCGCTTGCCGTAGATGTAGTCCCCGTTTTCCGAGCGGTCCCCGTTCGACGCCGCCCACGCGACGGTCGTGACAAGCTCGGGCCGGTCCTTCTTCACCAGCCGGTCGAGCTCGGCCGAGAGCCGCTCGAAGCCGCCGGGCGTCATGTAGTTGCGCGTCCCGGCCGGCAGCGCCGCCGCCACCGGCAGATCGCTGTCGTCGGCTTCGTCGTTGTCGCGCGTGAAGGCCTTGCTCATCGGCAGGAGGGTGTCCGCGAGGGTGGACCGCTGGGTCATTATAGGGCCGCGGCGCCTCGGGCCGGGTTCCGGCGCACGCCGGCCGCGCCAGGAGGTCCCTATAATGCGCGCTCGCACCCCGACCTCGTCCGGCGCTGCGCTGGCCCGCCGCCCCGTCGATGCCCACCCCCTCCACTGCCACCGTCGCCGGTCGCCGTCGCGCCGCCTGGGTGGTGATCGCGCTGGTGATCGCGTGTCTTTGCGCGCTGCTGCTCGCGCTCGCCGCCGGCAGTGTGCGCATCGATCCGGCGCGCCTGCCATCGCTGCTGTTTCACAGTCGCGGCGAGCCCGACGCGGCGATCGTGCTGCAGCTGCGGCTGCCCCGTGCGGTCGCGGCTCTCGCCGCCGGAGGCCTGCTCGCGCTCGCGGGCACGCTGATGCAGGTGCTGCTGCGCAACCCCCTGGCGGATCCCTATGTGCTCGGGGTGTCCGGCGGCGCCGCGGTGGCGGCGCTGACGGCGATCATCGCGGGGTTCGCGGCGTGGACCGGGCCGGCCGCGCTCGCCGGCGCGCTGCTGTCGACGGCGCTGGTGTTTGGGCTCGCCCGTGCCGGCGCGCAGGACGCGCCGTGGGTGGCCACCCGGCTGTTGCTGACCGGCGTGGTCGTCGCCGCGGGCTGGGGCGCGTTGATCGCGCTGTTGCTGACGCTCGCGCCGGATGCGGCGGTCCGGGGCATGCTGTTCTGGCTGCTGGGGGACCTGTCCGCGGCCTCCGCCGGCGCGCCGGCGCTGGCCGTCCTGGCCGTGGTGCTCGCCGCAGCGCTGCTGATCGCGCGCGACCTCAACGTCGTGAGCCGCGGCGAAGACACCGCGCGGGCGTTGGGCGTCGCCGTTCCGCGGGTCGCGCTGATCGCCCACGCGCTCGCAGCGAGCGCGACCGCGGTTGCCGTCGCGCTCGCGGGCAGCATCGGATTCGTCGGTCTGCTCGCACCGCACGCGGTGCGCCTCATCGTCGGCAACGACCAGCGCGTGCTGCTGCCGGCCGCCGCGCTCGCGGGAGGCGCGCTCTTGGTCGTCGCCGACACGCTCGCGCGCACGCTGGCGGCGCCGCTGCAGCTTCCGGTCGGTGTCGTCACCGCCCTGGTGGGGGTGCCGGCGTTCCTCTTTCTCCTTGCGCGCGGGGCGGCCCGATGAGTTCGGCCGCCGCGCTGCTGTCGTGCCGTGGGCTAGCACTCGCAGCCGGTGGGAGGATGCTCTGCCGCGACCTCGAATTCGACGTGCGGGAGGGCGAATGCTGGGCCATGGTGGGACCGAACGGTGCGGGCAAGACGACGCTGTTGCGCACGCTCGCCGGGCTGTGTCGACCCGCGGCCGGGGTCGTGCGCTACGGAGGCCGTGACATCGCGGCGCTCGCCCGGCGCGAGCAGGCGCTGCGGCGCGCGTACCTTCCGGAGAACTCCAGCGATTTCTTTCCGGCGACCGCGCTCGACGTCGCGCTTGCGGGGCGCCATCCGCACCTTGCCCGCTGGCAGTGGGAAGGGGACACCGACGTTGCGAGCGCCCGTGCGGCGCTCGCCGCCTTCGGACTCGAGTCCGCCTCCGACCGCGACGTGGCCACGCTGTCCGGCGGCGAGCGCCGCCGGGTAGCGCTGGCGGCGATGCTGGTGCAGGCGGCGCCGCTGCTGTTGCTCGACGAGCCGGCGTCGCATCTCGATCTCGGCCAGCAGATCGCCGCCTTCGACGTCTTGACCCGCCACGCGCGCGACAACACCGCAGCGGTCGTCATGGTGGTTCACGACCTGCATCTCGCGCTGCGCTACGCCGATCACGCGATCGCCCTTGGCGGTGGCCGGGCGCAATGCGGCCGCGCGGCCGCGCTGCTGACGCCGGAGGCGCTCGGCGGACTGTTCGGTCGGCGGCTCGTCGCAGTGGGCGAAGGGCCAACGCGCACGCTCGTTCCGGCGTAGACGAAAAGGGGGTCAGCGGCGCAGCTGGGCGTGCGGCGTCAGCGCGGCGCTCGCGCCGGCGCGGGCGCGCACGCCGTCGATCGTCGCGCACAGCGACTCGACGCCGTCGATGAAGCGCGGTCCGGCGCGGTGGAGCAGATCCGCATCGACCGCGTGCAGTTCGCCGCGCGCTGCGGCCGGCAGCGTCGGCCAGCGCCGCCAGTCGTCGAGCCAGGGCGGGCGCACGCCGCCGTCGGTTCCGGCGATGATCGCCTGCGGCTGCGCCGACAGTACCGCCTCGATGCCCACGACCGGCGCGGGCAGCGACTGGGCCGCGAACGCATTGACGCCGCCGCACAGCGCAATGGCCTGCGAGATGAGGTGCGTGCCGCCGATCGTGTACAGCGGGTCGTTCCAGACCTGGTAGAAGACGACGACGCGCGGCGCGTCGCGGTAGCGCGCGCGCAGCGCTTCGAGCTGCGCCCGACGGGCGGCGGCGAGCGCTTCGGCGTGGCGCGACTACGCCGAGAAGCCGGCCGAGGCGCGCGAGCTGCGACGGGCAGCGCGTCGAGGGTCGTCGCGTCGAGCACGAAGACGGGGATGCCCCGGGCGCGCAACCGGGCGACCTGCGCCGGCGCGGTGTACGGCCAGGTGACGACCAGCTCGGGGGCGAGCACCAGGATCCGCTCGAGGTCGACCGAGCGGGCATCGCCCACGCGCGGCAGCGACCGGGCCGCGGGAGGCCAGTCCGACGCCGCGCTCGCGCCGACCACGCGGTGGCCGGCGTCGAGCGCGAAGAGGAGCTCGGTCGCGTGCGGGGCGAGGCTCACGATCCGCCGCGGCGGGGCCGTCACCGTGACGAGCCGACCTTCGTCGTCGACGACGCTGACCGCTGCCTGCGCCGCTGTCAGGACGAGGCCGAGGCCAAGCGCCGCGAGAAGGCGGCCGAGCGTCGCGCGTCACAGCCGCCACCGCACCCCGGCCGAGACCGTCGCGCCGCCGGTCGCGTAGCCGTCGGCGAGCACGTAGTCGACGTTGAAGACGTTGTCGGCGCGCGCGAAGATCGTGAACGAGGACGTGGGGCTCCACTCGGCGGTCAGGTTGACGGTCGCGTAGCCCGGCAACCGGACGCGGTTCGCCGCGTCGTCGTAGCGATAGGACGAAGCGACCAGCTCGGCGCCGAGGCGCGCGTCCCCGAAGGTGTCCGAAACCGAGATCGCGCCGTGCTGCCGCGCGCGCCGCGGGAGCAGGTTGCCGGTCCGGTCGTCGCGCGGATTCCCGAGGTCGAGCGACGCGGTGACTGCGAGGTCGCCGACGTTCCCGTCGAGCGCGAACGTGACGCCGGTCAGCGTCGCCTCGTCGACGTTTTGCGGCGTGCAGTTGAAGCTCGCGTCGCAGCGGAACACGATCAACTGGTCGATGCGGTTGCGGTAGGCGATCGCCCGCGCATCGAGGCGCGCCTGCCCCACCGTGCCGGCCCAGTGCACGCCGGCCTCGAGGTTGCGCGCCGTTTCCGGTTCGAGGTCCGGCGTGCCGAACCCCGGGAAGTAGAGATCGTTGAACGACGGCGGCTTGAAGCCGGTCGACGCGCCGGCCGTCAGGCGCAACTCCGGGGTCAGCCGATAGCCGTAGGCGAGCGCTCCGGTCGTCTGCCCGCCGTACTGCGATGAATCATCCTGCCGCAGGTTGGCCTGGAAGGCGTGGACGGCGTCGCGCCACTGGTAGATCGCGAACAGCGAGTTGGTGTTGCGCGAGGTCACGGCGAAGTCGGCATCGGTGCTGATGCGCTCCTGCCGCCACTCGTAGCCGGCCGTGAGCGTGCCTGCCGGCAGCGCGAACTCGTTCTGCCAGACGAACTGGCGCTGCCGCGTACCGAACGGGAACTCGCCGAAGCCCGTCTGCGAGACGCTGTCGTCGGTGCTCTGTCCCGCAGTCAGCCGCGACACCCAGAACGAGGCCAGCCGATTGCGGCTCGTCACCTGCCAGGTCTCGAGGGTGGTGATCGTCCGGTCGTCGAAGCCGGGCCCGCCGTCGTACTGGGCGTTGAGTCGATTGTAGAGGTACCGGGCGCCGAGCTCGTGGCCCTCGGCAACCGGCAGCGCGAGGTCGACGGTCGCGTTGCCGCTGCGGTAGCCGTCGGCGTCGGGGTTGTAGTTGAAGCTTGCGGGATCGGTCGTCGCGTTGAAGCCGTTGCTCGCGACTCCCGCGCCCTGCAGCGACACGCGCAGCGGGCCGGCGCTGCCGGAGACGAGGGCGTTGACCTCGCGGGTCGCGTAGCTGCCGTAGCTCGCGCTCACGCTCGCCCGCGGCGTCGGTGTCGCCGCGTGGGTGAAGATCTGGATCACTCCGCCGATCGCGTCGGCACCGTAGAGGCTCGACGCGGGGCCGCGCAGGATCTCGATGCGCTCGATCGCCTCCAGCGGAATCGCCTGCAGCGTCGTCGCCCCCGTCGACGCGGCGCCCACGCGCTGGCCGTCGACCAGCACCAGCGTCTGGCCGCTGTTGGCGCCACGCATGAACACACCGGAGACTGCGGCCGGGCCGCCGTTGCGCGTGATCTCGATCCCGGGCTGGCGCTGCAGCAGCTCCGCGAGTCCGCGCACGCCGGCGCGCGCGATCGCGTCGGCGTCGATCACGGTGAGATCGGCGAGGAGGTCGGCGATCGGCTGCGCACCGCGGGTCGCGGTGACCGCGACCGGGTCGAGTCGCTCGGTACGCACGGGCACCCCGTCGGCGGCGCGGGCGTCGGCGATCAGGAGCAGCACGGCTAGAACACCGGGCAGCGCCGGCGGCAACCGGCGTCGACGTGCCGCGGCCAAAGGAGCTGGCCGCAGCGATGGCAGCAGGGAGCGCAGCATGGAACGAACTCCGCGTCCGCCGCGAAAGCCCCGCGCGGCGTTGGCACGCGATTGGCTACGTGGAGGGGAGCGCAGTCGAACGCTGCCGTCGGGCCCGCCGCCGTGGAACGCGAGCAGCCCGGCAACCCGCTGCGCGGCACCCGGCCGCGTGGCGTCTCGTGACCGGCACCGGGCGCTCATGCGCGCCCCGTGCCCTGCAGGCCGGTCTCCGGGCTTGCCATGCGGGCCACGCCGCCTTCCCACCGGTTGCCCGGCAGTGGCGCAGTGGAGGGCCCTCGAGGGCTTACCGTTGCGGGGGCAGCCGCGGACTCAAGCGTCGGATCGACGCCGCACCGCGTTCCCGTTTCACCCGCCGCGAGGGATTCGCGGCGGACACCTGCGACTGCGATTCTACCCCACCAGCGGCAGGGTCACCAGACTGACTGCTGCCGCGAGCGGCCTGTTGCGACCCGCGGTCGCGCACGCCCGCGTCACCGCAGCGTGTAGCGGATCTTCGCGATCTCCTTGCCGCCGACGGCAACCTGCAGGAGCGCTGCCATCCCCTTCTTCACGGCGTAGCTGCCCTGCGCCTCGAAACGGTTGGGTGCCCCCGGCGCAAGCGGCACTTCGACCCGGCTGCCCGAGTCGATCAGCGTCAGCTTGGCCGTCGCCCCCGACGTGCCGGTCGGCTTGCCGTGCTCCTCGACCCAGACGTCGATCCGGGTCGGGGTGACGAGCAGCTCGTAGGTCAGCTCGCCGGCGTCCTTGACCAGCCCGCCGTGCTTGGGCTTCGAATGCGCCGCGTGATCGTGGCCCGGTCCCGCAAGGGCGGTGGGCGTGGCCGCGGCAGCGAGCGCGGCGACGACGTAGACGCCGAAACGGCGGCGGGTTGGCGTTGGACTCGGCATCGGTTCCTCCGGGGTGCTCCCGCGACAACGGGCGACTGCGGCATTATGCAACAGGGTTGCGCATCGTGGCGGGCAGGGCTCGGCGGGACGCTTGCCGTCGGCCCCTGCTACAATGCGCGCCTTCTCCGCTTCCGCCCCCACCGGCTCAAACCGGCCCCGGGGCCGCTCGCCGTGACGCAAAAGCTCTACATCCGCACGTTCGGATGCCAGATGAACGAGTACGACTCGGACAAGATGGCCGACGTGCTCGATGCCGCCGAAAGGGTCGACCGGACCGGCCGGCCCGAAGACGCGGACATCATCCTGTTCAACACCTGCTCGGTGCGCGAGAAAGCGCAGGAGCGCGTGTTCCACGACCTTGGCCGGGTGCGCGAGCTCAAGGCGGCCCGACCTCATCTCATCATTGGCGTCGGCGGCTGTGTCGCGAGCCAGGAGGGCGCGGCGATCGTGCGCCGCGCCCCCCACGTCGACGTCGTGTTCGGCCCGCAGACGCTGCACCGGCTGCCGGCGCTGATCGCCGCGCGGCGCGCGACCGGCCGGCCGCAGGTCGACGTCTCGTTCCCCGAGATCGAGAAGTTCGACCACCTGCCGCCACCGCGCGTCGAGGGCGCCGCCGCGTTCGTCTCGATCATGGAGGGCTGCAGCAAGTACTGCAGCTTCTGCGTGGTGCCGTTCACCCGCGGCGGCGAGGTCTCGCGCCCGTTCGAGGACGTGCTGACGGAGGTCGCCGACCTTGCGGACCAGGGCGTGCGCGAGGTCACGCTGCTGGGACAGAACGTCAACGCCTACCGCGGCGCGATGGGCGACGGCGGCGAGACCGCCGACCTCGCGACGCTGCTCGACTACGTCGCCGAAGTGCCCGGCATCGAGCGCATGCGGTTCACGACCTCGCACCCGAAGGAGATGACGCCGCGGCTCATCGCCGCCTACGGCAAGCTCGACCGGCTCGTCCCGCACCTGCACCTGCCGGTGCAGTCCGGTTCGGACCGCATCCTCGCGGCGATGAAGCGAGGCTACACGACGCTCGAGTACAAGTCGATCGCTCGCCGGTTGCGCGCGGTCCGCCCGGAGCTCTCGCTCACCTCGGATTTCATCGTCGGCTTTCCCGGCGAGACCGACGCCGATTTCGAGCGCACGCTCAAGCTCGCGCAGGAGCTCGACTTCGACGGCGCGTTCACGTTCGCGTACAGCCCGCGGCCCGGCACGCCGGCGGTCGAGCTTGCCGACGCCGTGCCGGCGGCGGTCAAGCAGCAGCGCCTCGAGCGCCTGAATGCCGTGCTCGACGCCCAGTACCGCCGCCACAGCGACGCGATGGTGGGCAGCCGGCAGCGCGTGCTGGTGACCGGGCACGCCGTCAGGAACCCCGCCGAGTTGCAGGCGCGCACCGCGAACAACCGGGTCGTCAATTTCCCCGGGGATGCGGCGTCGGTCGGGCGATACGTCGAGGTGACCATCACCGCTGCGCTGCCGCATTCGCTGCGCGGCGAAGAGATCGCCTCGTCGGCCTCCGCGGCGCGCTGAACGCGCGCCCTGCCGCGCGGTCAATAGTCTTTCCGCTGCATTGTCAAGAGCCGTCGCCATGCTCGCTGCCCCGCCATTGCGCCTGCGCTGTCGCACCCGATCGTCACTGCCCTTGGCACTCGTGGTCGCGGCGCTCGGTGCCGGTTGCGCCGCGCTTCAGGATCCGGCCGACAAGGGTATC
Organism: uncultured beta proteobacterium; assembly: GCA_963713275.1. Classification (GTDB taxonomy): domain Bacteria; phylum Pseudomonadota; class Gammaproteobacteria; order Burkholderiales; family Casimicrobiaceae; genus CAIWHR01. The sequence goes on along the minus strand of CAVQLG010000021.1, from coordinate 133,356 downwards.
GCCTCGACGGACCCCGCGCCCGCCGCCGTGGCGCAGCCGGCACCGGCGACGCTCGCGGCGAAGCCGGCGGCCGGCAAGCCTGCGACGACGCCAGCCGTCGCGGCGGGCGCCCGAGCCGCGACGGCGACCACGACCGCTGCCGCCGCGCCGGGGCCCGGGCAGCCCCGCGCGTTTGCGGACGTGGTGAAGGACGCGACGGAAGCCCCCGGCCTCTTCCCCGTCTGGCAAAAGGACGAGAAATCCTGGCTGGAAATCGCCCCGGAGCAGTTCGACGTGCCGTTCCACTTCCAGATGAACCACGTCGGGGGCGTCGGCGAGGCGCGCGTCTACGGCGGGATGATGGGGCCGAACCAGGTCGCGCGCTTCCGCAAGGTGGGCCCGAATGTCCAGCTCATCGCCGTCAACACGCAGTATACGGCGAGCGCCGGCACGCCCATGGCCGCCGCCGTGCGCGAAGGCTTTTCCGAGAGCATGCTCGGCAGTGCCGCCATCGCGAGCCAGCCGCACCCCGACCGCAAGTCGGTCCTGGTCGAGCTCAACGCGCTGCTGCTCACCGACCTGCCGGCAGCGTCGTACTTCGCCTGGGGCGTCCACCAGCGCGGCTACACGTTCGACGCCCGCAATTCGTCGATCGAGCGCGTCCATGCCGCTGAGAACGGCCTGTCGGTGCGGGTCCTCGCCCACTACGCGAATCCGAAGGCGGGGCTGCCGCCTGCGCCCAACGCAGCACCCAACCCCTATCCGCCGTTCGAGACGCTTCCCGACCCGCGCAGCCTCTTTCTCGGCGTCCGCTACAACTTCACCCGGCTGCCCGAGCCGATGCGCCCGCGCATCGCCGATCCGCGCGTGGGCCATTTCGTCGAGCAGGTCTGGGACCACAGCGACGACCGGGGCCGCACCGCCCGGCAGAACTTCGTCCGGCGCTGGCGGCTGGAGAAGAAAGACCCGGCGGCCGCGCTGTCCGAGCCGGTGCAGCCCATCGTCTACTGGATCGACCGCAGCGTGCCCGAGAAGTACCGCGGTGCGGTACGCGACGGCATCCTCGAGTGGAACAAGGCATTCGAGAAGATCGGCTTCAAGGATGCGATCCGGGTCGAGGTCCAGAGCGCCGACGCCGACTGGTCGACCGCCGACGGGCGCCATCCCGCCGTGCGCTGGTTCGCCGGCGTCGACGTGGGGTTCGCGATCGGGCCGACGGCGACCGACGGGCGCACCGGCGAGATCCTCGACGCGGCGGTAGCGATTCCCGAGGTCTGGGCCCGGCGCGAACGCCGTCTCGTGCGCGAGGACCTCGGCACCGCGAGCGCCTGGCCCGCGTTCGACGCCACCAAGCGCGCGCTGGGCCTCGACGCGCAGGCCTGCTCGCTCGCGACCGAAGCCCTCGCGGAGATCGAGTTCGGGCTCGACCTCCTCGTTGCGCGCGGCGATGTCGCGCCGGACAGCCCCGAGGCCGAGGCCTTCGTGCTGGCGAGCCTCAAGGGGGTGACGATGCACGAGGTCGGGCATACGCTCGGCCTGCGCCACAATTTCCGCGCGTCGACCGTCTACCCCCTCAGCCGCCTTTCCGACCCGGCATTCACGGCCGTGAACGGCCTCGCCGGATCGGTCATGGACTACCATCCGGTCAACCTCGCGCCGAGCGGCGAACCGCAGGGCCAGTACCACCAGTCGACGCTGGGGCCGTACGACTACTGGGCGATCGAGTACGCGTACAAGCCGCTGGAATCGGCGACGGAAGCGGAAGAACTCGCCCGCATCGCCGAGCGCGGCGCCACCGACCCGCTGCTTGCGTATTCTTCCGACCAGGAGTCGGCGGCCGGCATCGACCCCGCCGCCAGCCAGTTCGACTTCGGCGACGACCCTCTCGCCTACCTCGACCTGCGCTTCCGCCTTTCGCGCGAGCTGTGGTCGCGGCTGGCCGCCAGGACGCTCGAGCCGGGGCAGCCTTACGATGTCGTTCGCCGCAGCTTCGACTCGGGGTTGCGCCAGGCCGCGCGCGCGGCGCAGCTCGCCACCAAGTACGTGGGCGGGGTCGCGTACGTGCGCGATTTCGCCGGCACCGGGCGCAACCCGCTGACCCCGGTGCCGTCGGAGAAGCAGCGCGCGGCGTTGGCGCTCCTCTCCCAGTTCGTATTCGCGGCCGACAGCTTCCGCTTCCCGCCCGAGTTCCTGCAGCGCATGGGTGTGGATTACCTGCAGTCGGAGCGGTCGAGCGTCGACCCCGATTTCAGCCTGTCCGCGCGCGTGCAGTCGCTGCACGCAGGCGCGCTCGGACAGCTCTTCTCGGACATGGTCGCGGCCCGTCTGCTCGAATCCGAGAGCAAGACCGGCGCCGGCAGGCAGGCGTTCCGGCTGTCGGAGCTCTACGCGACGCTGCAGCTCGCCATATGGAGCGAGCTCAAGACCGGCCAGGATATCCCGCTCCTGCGGCGCAACCTCCAGCGCGAGCACGTCCAGCGCGTCGCCACGGCGCTGCTGCGTCCCTCGGCGACGATGCCCGCCGACGCGCGCGCGCTGCTGCGCGCCGACGCGATCGCGCTGCGCGCCGAGCTCGCCGCCGCGACGCAGCGCGGGCCACGCTACTCGAAGGAGGCGCAGGCGCACCTCGCGCAGGCGGCAGCGACGATCGACGAAGCGCTGAAGGCGCCGGTCGTGCGGCAGGCGATCTGACCCGCGCTCCGGTGCCGCGCCGCCGCTGCCGCCGCGCAGCAGCAGCTTGCGGGCCCGGGCCCTTTGCCGCAGACTATGCCCCCTTCCTCGCTCACCGCGCCCGCCTTGGCCAACGCCCCCGTCGAGATCACGCTCGCCCCCCTCGACAACCGCGCCCTGTCGAACCTCTGCGGCCCGCTCGACGTCAATCTGCGGCAGATCGAGGCCGCGCTCGACGTCACGATCACCCGGCGCAGCGAGCGCTTCGCCGTCTCGGGCGCGGCCGAGGCGGCGCGGCACGCGGCCTCGGCGCTTACGCGGTTGTATGCCAAGGCGGCAGACCCGCTTTCGGTCGACGACATCCAGCTCGGCATCGTCGAGATCACGCAGCACGCGGAGGTTCCGGCCGCGGACAGCGCGGGGACGCCGGCGCTGCGCACCCGGCGCGCAGACCTTCACGGCCGCACACCGAATCAGACGCGCTATCTCAGGGACATCGCCGCGCACGACATCACGTTCGGCATCGGCCCGGCGGGAACCGGCAAGACGTACCTCGCGGTCGCCTGCGCGGTCGACGCGCTGGAGCGCGACGCGGTCAAGCGGCTGGTGCTGGTCCGGCCGGCCGTCGAGGCGGGTGAGCGCCTGGGTTTCCTGCCGGGCGATCTCGCGCAGAAGGTCGATCCCTACCTGCGCCCGCTCTACGACGCCCTGTACGACCTGATGGGCTTCGACAAGACGGGCAAGCTGTTCGAGCGGGGAACGATCGAGATCGCGCCCCTTGCCTACATGCGCGGCCGAACGCTCAACCACTCGTTCATCATCCTCGACGAGGCGCAGAACACCACCCCCGAGCAAATGAAGATGTTCCTCACCCGGATCGGCTTCGGCACGCGCGCGGTGATCACCGGGGACGTCACCCAGATCGACCTCGCACGCGGCCAGAAGAGTGGCCTGGTCGAGGCCGACCGCATTCTTGCCGGGGTGCGCGGCATCGCCTTCACCCGCTTCACCAGCGCCGACGTCGTACGCCATCCGCTGGTGCAAAAGATCATCGACGCTTACGAGCGCGACACTGAAGCCCCTGCGTCGGCGGAGGCCGGCGCGGCAACCGGGCTGCGCGCGCCCAGCGGTCATGCGCGCTGACGGGACCTTGCCGCCTGCCCCGGCGGGGCCGCCGCCGGAGCACGCGTCGCGGACGAGCGCGCGCCGCGGAAAACGCATCGTGCTCGACGTCCAGTACGCCGTCCCGGCAACGCGGCTCCCGGCGCCGGCGGCGCTGCGGCGGTGGGTGCGGGCCGCGCTCGCCTGCGATGCTGTCGTGACGCTGCGCTTCGTCGGGGGGGTGGAAGCGCGGCGGCTCAATGCCCGCTATCGGGGCAGGGATTACGCCACGAACGCGCTGACCTTCGTGTACGATGGCGCGGTCCCGCTCGCCGCCGACCTCGTGCTCTGCGCTCCCGTGCTGCGTCGCGAGGCGCGCGAGCAGGGAAAGGAACTCGCCGACCACTGTGCCCATCTCGTCGTTCACGGCATGCTGCACCTGCAAGGTCTCGATCACGCCACCGCGCGCGCCGCCCGGGTGATGGAGGCAAGGGAAACCGCAATCCTGGCGACGCTCGGCATTCCTGACCCCTACGCGATCCCGTACGCCGGCCGTGCCCGGCGCAGCGGGACCCGTCGATGATCTCCCGCCGTCGCGGCGGCGGCCGGCGTGGCGCACGCGCGACCGCGCGCCGCCCCTGCCGGCGCTGACCGCCCGCGCCGGGCGTTCTCCCGCTCCTTCGCCGCTGCGTCCCGTGCCAGACTTCCGCGACAAGCACAACAAGCCTTCTCTGCTGGAGCGCCTGTCCGCGTTCCTGACCCGCGAACCCGAGGACCGGGAAGAGCTGCTCGCGCTTCTGCACGGCGCGTTCGAGCGCAAGCTGCTCGACGCCGACGCGCTGTCGATGATCGAGGGCGTGCTGCAGGTCTCGGAAATGACGGTGCGCGACATCATGATCCCGCGCTCGCAGATGGACGTGGTGTCGCTCGACGACGAGCCGGCCCAGTTCATCCCGCTGGTGCTGGAAACGCGCCACTCGCGCTTCCCGGTGACCGGCGACAACAAGGACGACATCGTCGGCATCCTGCTCGCCAAGGAACTTCTCAACTACTACAACGATCCGGAGCACTTCGTCCTGCGCGACACCCTGCGCCCGGCGGTCTTCGTGCCGGAGTCGAAACGCCTCAACGTTCTGCTGCGGGAGTTCCGGGCCAAGCGCAACCACATCGCGATCGTCGTCGACGAATACGGCGGCGTGTCGGGGCTCGTGACCATCGAGGACGTGCTGGAGCAGATCGTCGGCGACATCGAGGACGAGTACGACTTCGACGAGGCCGAGGAGAACATCATCGCTGAAGCCGGCGGCCGGCACCGGGTCAAGGCGCGCACCGAGATCGCCGATTTCAACGCCCACTTCGGCACCGACTTCGCGAACGACGAGTTCGACACCGTCGGGGGTCTCGTCCTGCAGGCGTTCGGCCGGCTGCCCAAACGCGGGGAGGCGGCCGACATCGGCGGCCTGCGTTTTCGCGTCGTTCGCGCCGACAGCCGGCGGCTGCACACGCTCCAGGTCGAGTCGCTCGTGCCGCCCGAAGCAGGCGATTCCACCGGCGCGGCGTGAGCGGGCGCGGCGCACGCCTCCTTGCGCGCGCAGCGTGCGGCGGCACGACGTTCGCCGCGAGCCTCGTGCCGGCGTTCCTGCTGGGTGCGGCCACGGTCTTCGGCTTCGCACCCTTCAACGTCCCCGCGTTGCCGCTGCTCACGCTCGGCCTGCTCCTGTTGCTCTGGCAGGACGCGTCCCCGCGCCGCGCGGCCCGCACCGGTTTCGCCTTCGGGCTCGGCCTGTTCGGCGCCGGCGTGTCCTGGGTCTACGTCGCGCTCAACACGTTCGGCGGGATGCCGCTGCCGCTTGCGGCCCTGGCGACGGCCGGGTTCTGCGCCTACCTCGCGCTCTATCCGGCGGCGGCGGGCTGGCTTGCCGCGCGGCTCTCGCCTGCGCGCTCATGGTCTCGCGCCGTCGCCGGGGCGGCCGCTTGGGCGCTGGCCGAATGGACGCGCAGCTTCGTCTTTACCGGCTTCCCCTGGCTGTCGCTGGGGTACGCCCAGATCGTGCGTGACGGCGCGACCCCGCTGGGCGGTTTCGCCGCCGTCGGCGGCGTGTTCGCGGTCACGCTTGCCGGCGCGTCGATGTCCGCCGCACTGGCCGTGGCGATTCCCGCCGTCGCGGCCCATGCACGACGTCGCCTGGGCGGCGCCGTGGCGACCGCGCTGGCCGTGGTCGTCACCGGTGCGCTCGTCGACCGCATCGAGTGGACGCGGGAGCGCCAACCGGTCGCGGTGTCGCTGCTGCAGGGGAACGTGACCCAGGAGCAGAAGTTCGACCCGGGCTTCCGGGAGCGCACGTTCGAGCTCTATGCGCGGCTCCTCGACGCCAGCCGCGGGCGCCTGGTCGTGTTCCCGGAGAGCGCGCTGCCGGTGTTCGCCGACGAGGTTCCCGCCGCCGTCTTCATGCACATCCTGCGCACGGCCAAGGCGCGCGACGCCGACGTTCTGGTCGGGCTGTTCACGGTGGATCCGCCGCTGCCGGAAGGCGGCGGACTGCGCTATTACAACAGCGCGCTGTCGCTGGGCGCCAGCGCGCCGCAGATCTACCGCAAGCGGCATCTCGTGCCCTTCGGCGAGACGATCCCCGCCGACCCGGTGCTCGGTTGGTTCATCCGCAGCGTGCTGTCGATCCCGCTCGCCAGCCAGTCCGCAGGCGCGCCCGACCAGCGCCCGCTGGAGATCGCCGGCCAGTCCGTGGCGGTCAACATCTGCTACGAGGACGCTTTCGGCGCCGAACTGCGCGCCCAGGCGAGCGCCGCGACGCTGCTCGTCAACATGACCAACGACGCGTGGTACGGCCGCTCGCTTGCTGCCGAGCAGCACAACCAGATCGCCGCGATGCGCGCGAAGGAGACCGGGCGCCCGCTGCTGCGGGCCACCAATACCGGCATCACCTCGGCCCTCGGCCACGACGGGCGCGAGCTCGCGCGGCTGCCGTGGTTCGTCGCCGGCATCCTCGAAGTCGAAGTCGTCGGGCGCGAAGGCGTGACGCCCTACGTGCGCGTCGGGGACGCGGCCGCGGCGACGCTCGCCGCCTTGCTCCTCGCGGCGGCCGCGTGGCACGGCCGGCAGGCACCCCGGCGCGCGCCGGAGCGGGCTCGCGCGGCGTGAATCGCGCGATCGGGCGCGCGTGGACGCCGCACGGCGAGGCGGGCGCGGCGCATGCGGTAAAATCCGACCCTCGACGCCGCCTCGCCCCGCTGCCCAATGAACAGCTTTCAACAACTGATCCTGAAGCTCCAGGACTACTGGGACCGCCAGGGCTGCGCGCTGCTGCAGCCCTACGACATGGAAGTCGGCGCCGGAACGTCCCACACGGCGACCTTCCTGCGCGCGCTGGGTCCGGAGCCTTGGCGCGCCGCGTACGTGCAGCCCTCGCGCCGCCCGAAGGACGGCCGCTACGGCGAGAATCCCAACCGGATGCAGCACTACTACCAATACCAGGTCGTGCTGAAGCCGTCGCCGCCGGACATCCTGGACGTCTACCTCGGCTCGCTGGAAGTGCTCGGCTTCGACTTGCGCCGCAACGACGTTCGCTTCGTCGAGGACGACTGGGAGAACCCGACACTCGGCGCGTGGGGCCTGGGCTGGGAGGTTTGGCTCAACGGCATGGAAGTCACCCAGTTCACGTATTTCCAGCAGGTCGGCGGCCTCGACTGTGCGCCGATCACCGGCGAGATCACGTACGGCCTCGAGCGGCTGGCGATGTACCTGCAGGGCAAGGAGAACGTCTTCGACCTCGTCTGGACCGAGTGGCAGGAGCACGGCGTCCGGCGGGCGCTCACCTATGGCGACGTCTACCACCAGAACGAGGTCGAGCAGTCGACGTACAACTTCGAGCAGTCCAACGCGCCGAAGCTCTTCGAGCTGTTCACGTTCTTCGAGAGCGAGGCGAAGCGGCTGCTCGAAGCGCGGCTGCCGTTGCCGGGTTACGAGATGATCCTCAAGGCGGCACACACGTTCAACCTGCTCGACGCCCGCGGCGCCATCTCCGTCACCGAACGCGCCGCGTACATCGGGCGCATCCGCACGCTGTCGCGGCTGGTCGCGCAGGCGTATTACGAATCGCGCGAGGCGCTGGGTTTCCCCATGCTCCACGCGCCCGCAGCCAAGGCGGCGTGACCATGAGCGAAGCGCGATGAGCGCCGCCACGCTCACCGTCGAGCTGCTCACCGAGGAGCTGCCGCCGAGGGCGCTGAAGCATCTCGGCGTGGCCTTCGCCACCGCCATCGCGGACGGACTGCGGTCCCGCGGCTTCGTCGGCGAGCACACGCCGGTCACGTCGTACGCGACGCCCCGGCGGCTCGCGGTCTCGTTGCCGCAGGTGCTCGAACGCTCGCCCGACAAGGCGCAGCGCGTCAAGCTGCTGCCGGCTGCGGTCGGATTCGATGCTGCCGGCCGGCCGACGCCGGCGCTGCAGAAGAAGCTCGCCTCACTCGGGCTCGACGAGGCCGCGATTCCCGCCCTCGAGCGCTCGCCGGATGGCCGCGGGGAGGCGCTGTTCGCGCACCGCACGGTGCGCGGCGAGCCCCTCGCCGCAGGTCTGGAAGCGATCGTCAACGAGGCGATCGCCGCGCTGCCGATTCCCAAGGTGATGACGTACCAGCGCGCGGACGGCAGCACCGTGAAGTTCGTGCGGCCGGCGCACCGCCTGCTCGCGCTGCACGGCGCCGACGTGGTGCCGATCGCGGCGCTCGGCCTTGCCGCCGGGCGCCTGACCGACGGCCACCGGTTCCAGAGCCGCGCCGGCATCGCGGTGGCGACGGCCGACGCCTACGACGAGACGCTGCGCGCCGAAGGGAAGGTCATTGCCGGTTTCGCCGAGCGGCGCGCGGCGATCGTCGCGGGCCTCGAGCGCGAGGCGGGCAGCGCGCGCGTCGTCATGCCCGATGCGCTGCTCGACGAGGTCACGGCGTTGGTCGAATGGCCGGTTGTCTACGCGGGCAACTTCGACCCCGCGTTCCTGCTGGTGCCGCAGGAATGCCTGATCCTGACCATGCAGCAGAACCAGAAGTACTTCGCGCTGGCCGACGCCGGCGGAAGGCTGCAGAACCGGTTCCTGCTGGTCGCGAACCTCGCCACGAACGATCCTTCGGCGATCATCGGCGGCAACGAGCGGGTGCTGCGCGCGCGGCTCGCCGACGCCAGGTTCTTCTTCGACCAGGACCGCCGCACGCCGCTCGCCTCGCGGCTACCGCGGCTCGAAGCCGTCGTCTACCACAACCGCATCGGGACGCAGCGCCAGCGCGTCGACCGCGTGCGCGGCCTCGCTGGACGCATCGCGGCGTCGATCGGTGCCGATCCGGCGCTTGCCGAGCGTGCCGCGCTGTTGGCCAAGGCCGACCTCGTCACCGACATGGTCGGCGAGTTCCCGGAGCTGCAGGGACTGATGGGGCGTTATTACGCCGAGCACGACGGCGAGGCGCCGGCGGTTGCCGCGGCGGTCGAGCAGCACTACTGGCCTCGCTTTGCCGGCGATGCCTTGCCGAAGGGCCCGGTCGCCCAGGCGCTGGCGCTCGCCGACAAGCTGGAGACGCTGGCCGGCATGTTCGGCATCGGCAACGAGCCCACCGGCGACAAGGACCCGTTCGGGCTGCGCCGTGCGGCGCTGGGGGTGATCCGGATCGTCACGGAGGGTCGCCTGCCACTGCTGTTGCCGGATCTCGTCGCCATGGCGTTCGCCGTATTCACCGACGTTCCCGCCGTCTCACCGGCAGGGGCAGCGCTGGAGGATTTCATCTACGACCGGCTGCGCGGCGCGTTGCGCGAGCAGGGATTCACCGCCAACCAGATCGCCGCCGTCGTCGACGCGCGTCCCGCCGAACTCCGTCAGGTGCCGGTTCGGCTCGACGCCGTTCGCGCCTTCGAGCTCCTGCCGGAAGCCGCCGCGCTCGCGGCCGCCAACAAGCGCATCGTCAACATCCTGCGCAAGTCGGGCGCCGAAGCCGCACCCGGCGTCGACATCGCGGTGTTGACCGACGGCGCCGAGCACGAGCTCTACCTCGCGTTCCAGAAGCTCGGGCCGCAGGTGGACGCCTGCTGTGCCGTCGGCGACTACGCGGCGGCGCTGCGGGCGCTTGCCGCCGCGAAGCCCGCCGTCGACCGGTTCTTCGACACGGTGCTGGTGATGGCCGACGACCCGGGGCTCCGCCGCAACCGGCTCGCGCTTCTGGCGGGGGTGGCGCGGACGATGAACCGGGTCGCCGACATCTCGCGACTGGCCGCCTAGGCCCAACGCCGATGGTCCAGTTCGCGGCCGAGACGGTGGCAACGACGCGCACGCAGAAGCTGATCGTGCTCGACCGCGACGGCGTCATCAATTACGACAGCGAGCAGTTCATCAAGTCGCCCGACGAGTGGCGACCGATCCCGGGCAGCCTCGAGGCCATCGCCCAACTCAACCACGCCGGTTATCGCGTGGTCGTCGCCACCAACCAGTCGGGCATCGGCCGGGGCCTGTTCGACATGGCGACGCTCAACGCCATTCACGAGAAGATGCACAAGGCCCTCGCGCACGCCGGCGGGCGCCTCGACGCCGTGTTCTACTGCCCGCACGCCGGGGACTCCGACTGCACCTGCCGCAAGCCCAAGCCGGGGATGTTGCGGGAGATCGGGCAGCGCTTCTCCGTCGACATGGCCGACGTGCCCTGCGTCGGCGACAGCCTGCGCGACCTGCAGGCCGCCGAAGCGGTCGGCGCGAAGCCGATGCTGGTCCTGACCGGCAAGGGAGAGAAGACGTTGCGCGAGGGCGGCATCCCCAAGAACACGCTCATCTTTCCGGACCTCGCGGTGGCGGTGTCGGCGTTGCTCGCCAGCGATTGAGGGGCGAACGTGTCCGCGTTGCGAGCCCTCGCCTTCCTCGCCTTCCAGCTCGTCGTCACGCCCGTCTACGCCGTGGTGATGCTGTCGCTGTTCTGGATTCCGCGCCTGCCGATGTACGCCATCGCCACCTCTTGGTGCCGGGTCAACCTGCGCGGCGCCGGCTGGATCTGCGGGATTCGCCATCGCGCAATCGGCGTCGAGAACATCCCTTCGGGACCGGGGACCGGCGGACACATCGTCATGTCCAAGCACAGTTCGACCTGGGAGACGCTGGCGCTGACGCTCTTCTTCCCGCCGCTCGCCTACGTCGCCAAGAAGGAGCTGCTGGCGCTGCCGTTCTTCGGCTGGGGTTTCGCGCTCGCCTCGCCGATCACGATCGACCGCAAGGCCGGCACCGACGCGATGATGCAGATCGCGATCCAGGGCCGTGAACGGTTCCGGCAGGGTTTCTGGATCGTCGTCTACCCCGAGGGCACGCGCATCCCTGCCGGCACGCGGGCCAAGTACAAGACCGGCGGCGCCCGGCTCGCATTGCAGCTTGGCGTACCCATCGTACCCGTCGCTCACAACGCCGGCTGGCTCTGGCCCAAAGGGGTCTTCGGCAAGCGGCCCGGCACCGTGACCATCTCGTTCGGCCCGCCGATCGGCCCGGCCGGCAAGGACCCGCTTGCACTCACCACCGAGGTCGAACGGTGGATCGAGGGTGAGGTCGCGCGATTGGGCGTGCCGATTTGAGCGCGCCGTCGACGACCGCAGCCCATGGCGAGCGTCGGCGGGCCGTGCTCATGGGCCAGGCGGTCGAGTATCGCCTGGCGCGCACGCGGCGCCGGTCGATCGGGATCGAAGTCGGCCTGGCCGGGCTCACGGTGCGCGCGCCGCTCCGGCTCCCGCTGCGCGAGGTCGACGCCGTCCTGGCGGCCCGCAGCGAATGGATTCTCAGGTCTCTGGAACGCTGGCGCGGGCGCCGGCGCGACGTGCTGCCCCACGCATGGGTGCCCGGCGCGACGATCCTCTACTTCGGCGCCGCGCTCGCCCTCGATCTGCGTCACGCGCGCGAGCGGGCGATCGCGACCGACCTCTTTCACTTCCGCGTGCGGCATCCCGCGCCCGACGACGGCGGCGCGATCGCGTGCTACGTCGGCGACTGGCTCCGTGGCGAGACGCTGCGCGCTTTCGGGCCCGAGGCGCGGACGATGGCCACGCGCCTCGGGGTCCCCGCCCCCACGGTCAGGGTCTCGAACGCGAGGAACTTGTGGGGAAGCTGCACGCATGCCGGCGTGATCCGGCTGAATCGGCGGCTCGTCCATCTGCCGCCGCCCCTGGCACGTTACGTCGTCGCGCACGAGGTCGCGCACCTCGCCGAAATGAACCACTCGCCGCGGTTCTGGGCCTGCGTCGAGTTGCTGCATCCGGGGCACCGCGAGGCGCGGCGCGCGCTGGGGGAGTGGAGCGCCGTGCTCGAAGCCGAGTACGCCGACCGCGCGCCCGCTGCGCGCGGACCGTGATCGCCTCAACGCTCGGGCGCGCGCAACGCCAGCGGGCCCAGCGAGACGCCTGCCTGCGCCTGCAGCAACTGCGCCAGCGCCGCGCCCAGTTCGGCGCCAGACCGCGTGTCCTGCCAACGGCCCGCGTCGGCGCGGAAATGGAAGCCGCCGCGCTTCGCCGCCACCCAGATCTCGCGATTCGGCACATGGCGGTTGACGATGAGCTTGCTCCCGTCGTCGCATTCGATCTCGAGGATGCCGTCGTTCAGCGTCCAGTCGACGTCGGCGTCAGAGGTCTCGAGCGCGCGGTCGATCGCTTCGCCGATCGCGGCCAGCGCCGCATCGGCGGCGGTGATGAACGCGGTGTCGGTCAACATAGGGCGACGCTCCCCCGGGCGAATCGCGCCGCGGCAAGGCGCGGCGCGCGTGATAGGATCTCGGCTCGATGTTACGCGAAATCTCCGCCAGCGCCGTGCGCCCTGCGCGTCTACTGCTGTACGGAATCGCCGCCGCCCTGGCGCTTTCGACCGCCGGCTGCGGCATCAAGGGGCCGCTCAAGCTCCCGCCGCCGGCGGCCTCCGCGGTGCCGCCGGCGGCGCCCTCCGGTGCCGCGCCCACACCCGCGCCAGAAGCTGACGCCCCCGCGCAGCGACCGTGAACGCGTTTCGCGCCGTCGCGGGAACACTGCACGCGGAAGAGCTGCCGTTGACCGAGCTCGCGGCGCGATTCGGCACGCCGTGCTACGTGTACTCGCGGGCCGCGCTCGAAGCCGCGTACCGGCAGTACGCTGCGGCGTTTGCGGGCACCCGGCATCTCGTCTGCTACGCGATGAAGGCGAATTCGAACCTCGCGGTGCTCGACACGTTCGCCCGCCTGGGCGGCGGCTTCGACATCGTCTCCGGGGGCGAGCTCGCGCGCGTGCTCGCCGCCGGCGGAGACCCCGCCAAGGTCGTCTTCTCCGGCGTCGGCAAGACCGAAGACGAGATGGAGGCGGCGCTGGCGGCGGGCATACTCTGCTTCAACGTCGAGTCCGCGGCGGAGCTCGACGCGCTCAACGGCGTCGCCGGGCGCATGGCGGCCACGGCGCCGGTGTCGTTTCGCGTCAACCCCGACGTCGATCCGCGGACTCATCCCTATATCGCCACGGGCCTCAAGGAAAGCAAGTTCGGCGTCGCCTTCGACGACGCGCCGGCCCTGTATCGACACGCCGCGACGCTGCCGCACATCGCCGTGCGCGGCATCGACTGCCACATCGGCTCGCAGGTCACCGATCTGCCGGCGTACGCCGAGACCGCGGCCAAGATGTTCGAGCTCGTCGATCGCATCGCCGCCGACGGCATCTTGCTCGATCACGTCGACCTCGGCGGCGGGATCGGAATCCGCTACCGCGACGAAACCACGATCGATCCCGTCCTGTACGCGCTTGCCGTGCGGCGCGCCTGCGGCGACCGCACCCACAAGCTGTTGTTCGAGCCCGGGCGGTTTCTGGTCGGCAACGCCGGCGTCCTGCTCACCCGCGTGCTCTATCTCAAGCCGGGCACGGTGCGCAACTTCGCCATCGTCGACGCCGCGATGAACGACCTCATCCGCCCTGCGCTGTACGAAGCCTGGCACGGCGTCGACCCCGTGCGCCCCCGCTCTGGCAGCGCGCGCCGCTGGCAGATCGTGGGTCCGATCTGCGAGAGCGGCGATTTCCTCGCGCGCGATCGCGACCTCGTGCTGGCACCCGGCGACTTGCTCGCGGTGCGCGGTGCCGGCGCCTACGGTTTTGCGATGAGCTCGAACTACAACTCGCGGCCGCGAGCCTGCGAAGTGATGGTCGAAGGCGCGTGCGCGCACCTCGTTCGCGCGCGCGAAACGCTCGCCGATCTCTACGCCGGCGAATCGCGTCTGCCCTGAACAGGCGCGGCGTCGTACGCGCGTTGCGCGCAACACGCGGGCTGGCTGTGCGTAAGCGCAACAGGGGCGCGCGCTGCCCGCCGAATCGATCGAGAAAATTTGCAAACGGCGGGAAACTGTCTAGAATTCAGGCAGCAGGTAGCAACGCATTTGTCAAGCGTTTGCGGTTGCTCTCGATCAAATGCGACGCCACCTGCGGCGAAACAGAAACACCACAACACAGACAGCAACTCAGACAGGAGACCCAAGCAATGGCTGACATTCTTTCCACGTTGACGCCGGTCGTGTCGGTCCCGGCACCCAAGAGGGCGGCCCGGAAGAAGGCCGCCGCGAAGAAGACGCTGAAGACGGCCGCCAAGAAGACCGTCAAGAAGGCGGCGAAGAAGGTTGCGGCCAAGAAGGCGGCGGTCAAGAAGGCCGTGAAGAAGGCCGCCAGGGCCGTGAAGAAGACCGTCAAGAAGGCGGCGAAGAAGGTTGCGGCCAAGAAGGCCGCCGAAGAAGACCGTCAAGAAAGCGGCGAAGAAGGGTGCGGCCAAGAAGGCCGCGAAGAAGACCGCAAGGAAAGCGGCGAAAAAGCCCGCGCCGAAATAGGCGCCCTCCGCGCTACCGCGTCCCGCGGCGACGCGGTTCGATCTGTCGCCGAAGCGGACGAGAGGTCAGGCGATGCGAGGCAGCGTCGCCTGCTCCAGCCGAGCGGCGCGCCTGGGTGACGCCCCGGCGCCTGTCGCGTCGCGGTGGCGGCGCGACGAGCGAGTCGGTCGGGGCGCCCGAGCAACCGGATGCGTCGGCTGCGCCGACGGGCAAACGGCCCATCGGGCGGGGCGATGGGACGTGACCGGGCCCTTGTCGGGCGCTTCGACCTCGCGACCCGGGCAGCGACGGTGCGCGCGCTTATCTGCTCGCGGTCGCGATGCGGGCGCCGGCTGGTGCCGGAGCCCTGGCGCGCACGGTCTTGCCGTTGCTCGACGGCTTGCCGCTGTTCGAAGCGGTCTTCGTCTTGCCGGCTACGGACGCCTTGGACTTCTTGGACTCCTTGGTCGCCGCCGCGACGCGCGTGATCGGCACCGGCTTGCCCGAGGCGCGCTTCGCTTGCGAAGCGTTGGGCGCGATCTCGCTGGTGATGCGCAGCGGTTGTCCCACGCGCAACGCGCTGCGCGCGAGCCGGTTCCAGTCCCGGATCTCCTGCGGCGTCACGCGATAGCGCGCAGCGATCGCCGGCAACGTGTCGCCGCGCTGCACGCGGTAGTAGAACGTGCGGCCCTGGGGCACCGTCGTGAACACCGCTTGCCCGAGTGCCGCCTCCGACTCCGGCGTCGGACGCTGCGACGGCACGAGCAGTGTGTGCCCTTCGGGCAGGCGCGTACTGGGGCTGATGCCGTTGACGACGCTCAGGGTCTCGACCGGCATCGCGAACTTGGCGGCCACCTGCGACAGGGTCTCGCCTCTGTGCGCCCGGTACGATTGCCACGACACGAGCGGCTGATCGGACAGTTCGAGCTTGGCGGCAAAAAGCTCGGCCTTGTCGATCGGCAGCAGGATGGTGTGCTCGTCGGCGCCCGCAATGACCGGGCGGTTGTGATGGGGGTTGAGGTCGCGGAACTCGTCGAGCGACATCTCGGCGAGCTCGGCAGCCCGCTTGACGTCGATCATGCGCGTCGTGGTGACGACGGCGAAGTACGGTGCGTCGGGCACGTCGCCCAGATCGAGCCCGAATCTCTCGGGATGGAGCACGATGTTCTTGACCGCCTGCAGTTTGGGAAGGTAGTTGCGCGTTTCGTCCGGCATGTCGAGGCTGGCGTAGTCGGTGGGCCGCCCCGCCTTCTGATTCTTGGCGATCGCGCGGGCGACGTTGCCTTCACCCCAGTTGTATCCTGCCAGCGCGAGTTGCCAGTCACCAAACTGGTCGTAGAGCTTCTGCAGGTAGTTGAGCGCCCCGTCGGTGGCGGCGATCACGTCGCGTCGGGCATCGAACCAGAAGTTCTGCTTGAGGCCGTAGTGCTTTCCGGTCGCCGGCATGAACTGCCAGATGCCCGCTGCCCGCGCCGAGGAGAGCGCGACCGGGTTGAACGCGCTCTCGACCATCGGCAGCAGCGCGAGTTCGAGCGGCATGCCCCGCCGTTCGACCTCGACCACGATGTGGTAGAGATAGCGGCGGCTGCGGTCGATCATCCGCCCGACGTAATCGGGCCGGGAGGAGTACCAGTCCTCCCACTTCGCGACATACGCGTCGTCGAGGTCGGTCAGCCGCATGCCCTTGCGGATGCGCGTCCACAACTCGTCGGCCGGCTCGGGGAGAGGCTCGAGCTCGACCGCGGCGAGCGGCGGAAACGGGGAGGTGTCCTTGATGACCCTCGGCGCAGGGCCCGTCGGGATGGCGGAGAGCTGCTGCGGCTTCACGGTGATCGCGACTTCGTCGGGCGCGGGCGGCCGCTCGGGCGGCAAGGTCGCGCAGCCGGCGAGGAGTGTCAGCA
The DNA here is from genome assembly GCA_963713275.1 of uncultured beta proteobacterium. Lineage (GTDB taxonomy): Bacteria > Pseudomonadota > Gammaproteobacteria > Burkholderiales > Casimicrobiaceae > CAIWHR01. Next base: position 116,884 of record CAVQLG010000021.1, on the reverse strand, counting down.
GGGCCAGCAGTGCGGGGCGCAGAGCGAGGGGCATGAATTGAACGGCGCGATGCCGCAGTGCGCGTGTGACGCGAACGGTTGGGCGATGGTAGGCGGACCGGCGAGCGGCGTCAACCCGGGCGATACCGGCGCGCGGTCAGCGAAAGCCGTTCTTCCACTCGCGCAGCGCAGCGAACACCGCGACGCCGTCGGACAGCGGGTGTCCGGACCAGGCTTCGGCGGCGGCGACGACCTCGGGAACCGTCGTGCGCAGAAACGGGTTCGTCGCGCGCTCGTCTTCGATCAGCGAGGGGATCGTCGGCTGGTCGCGGTCGCGGCATTCCCGCGCGCGCGCCTCGCGGGCGGCGAGGGCTCGGTTGCCGGGCTCGACGACGCGCGCAAAGCGCAGATTGGCAAGCGTGTACTCGTGGGCGCAATAGACCCGCGTGCCGCCCGGCAGCGCCGCCAGGCGCAGGAGCGAGGCGGCCATCTGCGCCGGGCGTGCCCTCGAACAGTCGGCCGCAGCCACCGGCGAACAGCGTGTCGCCGACCCAGGCGACCGGGGTGCCGTCCACCATGCCGACGTAGGCGACGTGCCCCGCCGTGTGTCCGGGCACGGCGATGACTGCGAGCTCGAGTCCGACCTCGGGAACGCGCACCACGTCGCCCCCGGCGAGTGCCCTCGTGCGTCCCGGGATGCGTTCGCTGGCCGGGGCGAACACCGGTACCGCCGAACGCGCCACGAGCGCCCCGATGCCAGCGGTGTGGTCGCCGTGGTGGTGGGTGACGAGAACCGCCGCCAGTTCGAGGCCCTCGCGATCGAGGCGCTCCAGCACCGGTTCGGCCTCGCCGGGGTCGACGACGACGGCGTGCCGACCCTCGCGCAGCAGCCAGATATAGTTGTCGCTGAACGCGGGGATCGGGATAATCGCCGCCATGGACGCATCGTCGCAACCTCCCGGGGCCGTGTCAACGACGCTCGGCGCGTGGTTCGCAACGCCGCTTGGCGCCTATCTGCTGAAGCGCGAGCTGGCCTGGTTCGACCGGACGGTTGCGGACATCTTCGGGTATCACGCGATCCAGATCGGCCTGCCGGAGCATCCCTTCCTGGCGCAGAGCCGGATCGCGGCGCGGTGGACGGTCGACTACGACGCGCCGGCCCAGCTCCTGGCCGATCCGCACTGGCTCCCGTTCTCCGAGAACGCGCTCGATCTCGTCGTGCTGCCGCATGCGCTCGAGTTCACGAGCGAGCCGCACCAGCTGCTGCGCGAGACCTACCGCGCACTGCGGCCCGAGGGGCAGGTCGTCATCGCCGGGTTCAATCCGTTCAGCCTGTTCGGCGCGAAGCGCTATTTCGGCCGCGCGACTTCGCCGCCTTGGAACGGCAATTTCATCGCTCTGTATCGTCTCAAGGACTGGTTGGCGCTGCTTGGCTTCGAAGTCACCGGTGGCGGGCTCGACGGTTACGTTCCGCCCTGCCGCAACCCGGCGTGGCGTTCGCGTTTCCAGTTCTTCGAGTCTGCCGGCGACCGCTGGTGGCCGATCGCCGGCGGCGTCTATTACCTGCGCGCCACCAAACGTGTGACCGGCATGCGGGTGATCACGCCGGCCTGGCAGCGGCCCAAGCGAACCCTCGCCGCGGCGCCGCGCCAGGCGCGCGAGTGCATCGAGCAGCGCGCTGCCGGGCGATCGTGAGTCCGCCGGGCCACTGCCGGGGCGAGGGCGGCTCGGAGCCCGTCACACCCCCACCGCCGACCGCCGTGGTGACGATCCACACCGACGGCGCCTGCAAGGGCAATCCCGGGCCTGGCGGCTGGGGCGCGCTGTTGAGCTGGGGCGATCACGAGCGCGAGCTCTTCGGTGGCGAAGCCGCGACGACCAACAACCGGATGGAGCTGACCGCCGTCATCCGCGCATTGGAGAGCCTCAACCGCTGCTGCGAGGTCGATCTCTATACCGACTCGCAGTATGTGAAGAACGGCATCGAAACGTGGATTCACGGCTGGAAGAAGAACGGGTGGAAGACCGCCGACCGCAAACCCGTCAAGAACGCCGAGCTGTGGCGAGCGCTCGAGTCGGCCGCGGGACGCCACCGCGTCCGCTGGCATTGGGTGCGCGGCCACAGCGACGACCCGGGCAATCGCCGCGCCGACCTGCTCGCCAACCGCGGCGTCGACGCGGCCTGGCGTTGACGCGCCCCCCGCTGGCGGTGGCTACTTCTCGATCACCTCGCCGGTTTCGCAGTCGATCCGGCGCATCGGATAGATGACCCTCTGCTCGGCCGCGTTCGCTTTGCCTTCCACGTGCGCGTACAGCCAGCCTTTCGGGCCGCGCCGGTAGATGAGGGTCTGCGGATAGGCATCGACCGGGTTGCTGAACGTGAAGACCTGGTCGTCTGCGTCGCGGGTTTCCGAGGCGAGCCGGAACGTCGTCTCGCCGGTCCCCGCGGGCGCGACGACGTAGCGCACGCCGTCCGGGCGCGCCTCGAGCCGCAGGTATTCGAAGTTCTGCGTCCGGTCCGCGATCACGGTGTGGCTCACGCCCACCATCAGAGCGCCCCGCGGCGGCATCCACTGCTCGCGGAACTCGCGCCGGTTGACGCTGCCCTGCCAGCAGCCGGCGAGCCACGCCAGCGGCTGGAGGGCGTCGTTGCCGGTCGTGGCGACGGGATTGCCGCCGGCGGGCGCCGCCGATTGCGCGCAGAGGGCATCGCCGGCGAGCGTCGCGGCAACGAACAGCGCGGCGACAAGCGGGCGGCGGACGGATCGGGCGTGGCAGGCTCTTGCGGCAGGCGTCATGGGGGTGGTCGAGAACAGCGAGGCCTTCTCTTCCGGCCGCTCAGGGCGCGCGGCCGGTCGAGCACGGCGGTGAAACACGCGGTCAGAACGAGTAGGTCACCTGACCCGAGACCATCGTCACGCTGGCGTCGTAGTCGCCCTTGACCTGGCCGTAGCGTGCGATGCTGGTCGCGTCCGGGTTCGGATACTGGTTGACCGACGGCGACTGGGCGACGATGTAGGTAAATCCGACGTCGAACTTCCAGTTCTTGTCCCACGCGTACTGGGCGCCCGCCGAGAACCAGACCCGGTCGCTGTCGGGCAGCCGGAGGCTGCGATCGGTGTCGTTGGTCGGCGTCTGGTCCCAGGCGATGCCGCCGCGGAACAGCCACTGGTCGCTGTAGTGGTAGTTGGCGCCGGCCGACAATCGCCACGAATCCTTGTAGTCCCATTGCTGGTCGGTCAGCACCGTGCCGTTGGTGCGCACGACCTTGAACTCGGGAATCGTGCTCCAGCCGGTCCACTTCGCGTCGGCCATCACGTCCCAGCGGTCGTCGAGCGCGCCGAAGTAGGAGACATTGGCGGAGGGCGGCAGCTCCACCGCCAGCGTGACGCCGCCGTTGGCGAATGTCGGGCTGGCGTTGACCAGATTGGCGATCTGCCCGACGATCGGCGCCAGCGTCGGCGGCACGGTGCCGGGAACCGGTGGCACCGGATGGCTGAAGCTTGCGCTGCCAACAACATCGTATTTCATCGACGACCGGTACTGCGCGCCGACGCGCTGCCTGTCGTTGAGGTTGAACAGCACGCCGATGTTCCAGCCCCAGGCGCTGTCGCGGCCGTTGATCGAACCATAGCCGTCGAGTCCCGGCGTCGCCGCCGCGATCTGCGGGACCAGCGTCTGGGGAATCTGTCCCGCCGCGGCCAGAGCCGTGGCGCCCTGGATCAGAGCGCCCGAATAGTTGGTCGCCTGCGTCAGCGTCGCGTCGATGCGCTGCCAATTGACCCCGACGCCGAGCGACCACTGGTCGTTGAACTTCCAGGCCAGCGCCGGCTCGACGTTGATCGTCTTGAGCGTCGACTCGATCGCCTGGTAACGCCCGATGAAGCCGCTGCCGTACCAGGTGACGAGGCCGAACGGCGGGTTCACGCCGAGGCCGAAGTAGAGCTCCCTGGTGACCGGCACCGTGAAATAGAAGTTCGGCAGGTAATTGTGCGAGCCCGCGTTGCCGCCCGAGTCGCCGAGCGGCTGGTTGAGCGCCGCGATCGAGCCGTCGTTGTTGAACTCGATCGACGGCGTGACGACGTGCAGCGCAGCGACCAGCTGCATCGGCAGGCGCACCATGCCGGCAGGGTTCATCCAGACGGTCGACGCGTCGGCGGCCTCCGCGGCGCCGCCGGCGAACGCGGTGCCCATGCCGCTGGCGGACTGCTCGGCGAGCGCGAACGCCGCGCCCTGCGCCTGCCCCGCGGCCAACGCCAGGGCGCATCCCCCCACGGCGACGGCGATTCGGGTACGAACGAACGGGAGTTTCATCGCGGCAGCCTCCTCGAGGCGGGTTGTCGGACGCGCGGCCGACAAGCGCCGCGTCCTTGCGCACCTGTGTGGCACACCCGGGCGGTTCTGCAGATCGGAGTGATCAGCGAGCCGTCGCTTGAATATACACTCCGCTTCGCGGCGAAGGCAGGGCCCCGACGGATCGAAGTCGGTCCGGTGCAAGGTTGTTGCAGTTTGGCACCACGTGCAGTTCGGCACCGCGCGCGCGGGGGCGCGTCATTGCGGCGGCAGCGGGCGCGGCTGGCGCTCCCGGTCCACGGCGACGTAGGTGAGGCTGGCCTCGGTGACCTTCACGGTGATCTCGTCGGTCGGGTTGCGCTGCGCGTACACCTCGACGTCGACGGTGATCGAGGTGCGCCCGGTGCGTACGATCGCGGCGAAAAACGTGACGAGGTCGCCGATCAGCACCGGCTGCTTGAACACGAAGGAATTGACGGCCACCGTCGCGACGCGGCCGCGGGCCCGGCGCGACGCCGGAATCGACCCCGCGAGGTCGACCTGGGACATGATCCAGCCGCCGAAGATGTCGCCGTGGTAGTTCGCGTCGGCGGGCATCGGCACCACGCGCAGCACGGGCTCGCGGTCGGGCAGTTCCACCGGTACGTCGATCATCGCGCTCGGTCTTCAGCGTCCATCGCACGGCGCCAGGCGTGCGGCACTGCGGCACGCTCTGCCGCAGTGCCCCGCAGTGCCCCGCGGCGAATCGCCCTCGCCAGGTTCCTAGGCCGTCTTCATCGCCTCGTCGCGCAACTGCCGGCGCAGGATCTTGCCGACGTTCGTCTTCGGCAGGTCCTTGCGGAACTCGATGTCGCGCGGGCACTTGTATCCGGTCAGGTTCTCGCGGCAGAACTTCATCACGTCCTCGGCGGTGAGCTTCTCGTCCTTCTTGACGACGTAGAGCCGCACCGCCTCGCCCGATTTCTTGTCGGGCACGCCGACCGCCGCGCATTCGAGCACGCCGGGGTGCATCGCGACGACGGCCTCGATCTCGTTGGGATAGACGTTGAAGCCCGAGACCAGAATCATGTCCTTCTTGCGGTCGACGATCCGGACGAACCCCTTGTCGTCCATGACGCCGACGTCTCCGGTCGCGAACCAGCCGTCCTTGTCCATCACCTTGGCGGTTTCGTCGGGCCGCTGCCAGTACCCTGCCATCACCTGCGGCCCGCGGATGCAGATCTCGCCCGGCTGCCCGAGCGCCACGGCCTTGCCGCTGTCGTCCCGCAGAACGAGGTCGGTAGACGGGATCGGCAGTCCGATCGAGCCGTTGTACTCGGGGATGTCGAGCGGGTTGATCGTTGCCGCCGGTGACGTCTCGGTCAGCCCGTAGGCCTCGATCAGCGTGCAGCCGGTCACCTTCTTCCACTTGACAGCGACGGCCTCCTGCACCGCCATCCCGCCACCCAGCGTCACGCGGAGCGTGGAGAAGTCGAGCTTCGCGAACTCCGGGCTGTTGACCAGCGCGTTGAACAGCGTGTTGACGCCGGTCATGACCGTGAAACGGTGCTTGCTCATCTCCTTGACGAAGCCGGGGATGTCGCGGGGATTGGGGATCAGCACGTTCTCGGCGCCCAGCGTCATGAAAGTAAGGCAGTTCGCGGTCAGCGAGAAGATGTGGTAGAGCGGCAGCGGCGTGAGGATCACCTCCGGGACGTTGGGGTCGAGGAACGGCTGGAGCCAGGCCCGCGCCTGCAGCAAGTTGGCGACGATGTTGCGATGGAGCAGCATCGCTCCCTTGGCCACGCCGGTGGTGCCGCCGGTGTACTGCAGGAACGCGATGTCGTCGTGACCGAGCGGGACCTTCTCCAGCTTGCGCTTGCGGCCTTCGGCGAGGGCGTCGGACAGGCGCAGCGATTCCGGCAGGCTCCACGCCGGGATCGCCTTCTTCACCTGGCGCAGAACGAAATCGACGATCAGCCCCTTGAACCCCAGGAGCTCGCCGATGCTGGTCACGATGACCTTGCGCACCTTGGTCTTGGCCACGACCTCCTCGACGGTGCAGGCGAAGTTCTCGACGACGATCAGCACGTCGGCGCCGGAGTCGTTCAACTGGTGCTCGAGCTCCCGCGCCGTGTACAGCGGGTTGACGTTGACGATGGTGCACCCGGCCCGCAGCGCGCCGAACAGGCACACCGGATACTGCAGGATGTTGGGCATCATCAGCGCGACGCGCGCGCCCTTCTTGCAGCCTTGTCCCTGGAGCCAGGCGCCGAAAGTCTCCGTCAGCGTGTCGAGCTCGGAGAACGTGATCGACTTGCCCATGCAGGTGTATGCCTTGCCGCTCCCGTACTTCCGGCAGGCTTCCTCGAACACGTCGCGCAGCGACGCATAGGTATCGATGTCGATCTGCGCCGGGACGCCCTTCGGGTAGTGCTTAAGCCAGATTTTTTCCACGATCGTTCTCCTTGCCGCGCCGGGGGGCTGACGGGCATTCCGATGGGGTCGATGAAGGGCGCTGCATGGCCTTGGCTCCTCCCCCGCGGGCGGGCGGCCGGAGCCGAGCGGTTTGGCTTTCTTCCGAGAATCGTACACCCAGATGGGTCCTAGCGGGAGGCTCCGGCGTCGTGCAGCGGCCCCCCGGTGAACGGGGCGAAGCCGACGCCGAAGATCGCTGCGGCGTCGACCAGGTCGGCGTCGGCAACGATGCCTTCGGCCAGCGCCGACCGGGCCTCCCGGACGAGGGGCTCGACCAGCCGCCGGTCAAGTCCGGCAGGCACCGCCCGCACGGGGGGCTTGGCCGGCTTGCCTGCGGCGTAGTCGTAGAAACCGCGCTTGCTCTTGCGGCCCAGGTGGCCGGCGGCGATCAGCTCGGTGAGCCTGCGTGGCGGCGATGCGTCGGGCGCCAGCATCCTGCCGGCGGCCGCGCAGACGTCGAGCCCGGCGGTATCGGCGAGCTCGATCGGCCCCGTCGCCATGCCGAAGCGCAGCGCGGCAGCGTCGACGATTTCGGGCGCAATGCCTTCGTCGACGCAGCGCATCGCGGCCATGACGTAGGGTGCCTGCAGGCGGTCGACGAGCAGGCCGGGCGCACTCCTCACCGGCAGCGGCAGCTTGTCGAGCTGCCGGACGAACGCGGCGGCGTTGCCGGCCACCTCGGGGCGCGTCGCTTTCCCGGCGACCACCTCGACCAGCATCGTCCGGGCGACGGGATCGAAGAAATGGAGCCCGACGAGCCGTGAACCGTCCCGCAGCGCGCCGGCGATCTCCTCCAGCGGGATGCTCGACGTGCTGGTCGCGAGCAGCGCATCCTCCCGGGCCTTCGCTTCGATCGCGGCGACGAGCGTGCGCTTCGCGTCCCGATTCTCGGGCGTCGCCTCGATGATCGCGTCGGCGCGGGCGACGCCGTCGCCGGCGGGGTCGGCGGTGAGGCGGTCGGTTGCCTCGCGCGCTTGCTGCGGATCCTTGAGCCGCTCCGCGAAGAGCTTCGCCGCGCGCTCCATCGCGGGCGCCAGCCGCTCGGCGTCCCGGTCCTGCAGTGTCACGGTGAGTCCGCGCAGCGCGCACCACGCCGCGACGGCGCTGCCGATCGCACTTGCGCCGACCACGTGGACGTGCGCGGCCCGGAAGGCGGCGTCCTTGCCCAGCGCTTTCAAGCGCTCCTGCAGCCGGTACACCCGGATGAGGTTCATCGCCGTCGGCGACTTCAAGAGCGAGGCGATCGACGCCGGGTCGGACGCCGCTGGCGCCAGCGGGTTGCCGTCGTAGCGCGCGAACAGCGCGAGGATCGCGTACGGCGCCGGATAGTGCTCGCGCCGAGCCCGCTGGGCGACCTTCTTCGCCGCCTGCGCGGCGATGAACCGCCGGACGAGGGGGTTGAGCGTGAGCGACTGCGCGAACCCGAGCGCATGCGGGGCCGGCAGCGCCTTGAGCATGCCGCGCGCGGCGTCGTCCATGGCCTGCGGCGACACGCATTCGTCGACGATACCGAGCCGCTTCGCGCGGCGGGCGTCGACCGTCTTGCCGGTGAGCAGGAGATCGAGCGCCGCCGGCGCGCCGGTGAGCCGCGGCAGGCGCGCGATCCCGCCCCAGCCGGGGACGATCCCCAGCAGCACCTCCGGCAGCCCCAGCCGCGTCGCCGGCTCGTCGACGGCGATCCGGTAGCGGCAGGCGAGCGCCAGTTCCAGGCCGCCGCCGAGGCAGAAGCCGCGCACCAGCGCCAGGGTCGGGTAGCGGACCGCGGCCAGCCGATCGAAGCTGTCCCAGCCGCGCTTCACCAGCGCGATGGCGTCCGCATCGCTCCTGACTTCGCCGAACTCGTCGATGTCGGCGCCGGCGATGAAGCCGTTTCCCTTGCCCGAGGCGACGATGAGCCCCTGGGGCGGGCTGCGGTCGAGTTCGTCGAGCGCCGCGTTGAGTTCGGTCAGCACGTCGCCCGACAGCGTGTTGGTCGTCGCGCCGGCTTTGTCGAAGACGAGCCGTGTCAGGCCGTCGGCCTCGCGGGTGAGGGTCCAGTGTCGCATCGTGGCCTCCGATCGGGGGTGGGCAGGGCCGCCCTGACGGGCCGCGGTGTCCGGCCGCGGTCGATCGTGCAGGGGCCCCTCTGCGTTGGCGTGGCTCGGCGCCACGATAGCATCCGCGAGGGCGGAAGCGCCCTCGCGGTGACCGGAAACGACCGCCGGGCCCGCAGTCGACGCTACGCGGCGGCCCGGTGCACGACCGGCGCGGCCGGCGCCTGCTGATGGCGGTGGCGGTAATCGAGCGGCCGCTGGCCCGCGGTGCCGAGGTCCTGCGCGAAGTCGTCGACGCGGATCACCTTGGCGGTGAGCTCGCGCGCGGCGATCACCGCCTGCGCCTCGGCGGCGCTGATGACGCCCTGACCCTGGGCCCGCGCCACCAGCGCGTCCAGCCCGCCTCCCGGCGGCAGCTTGGCGTCGAGGCGCCCCTCCTTGACCGCAGCCCGGATCTTCGCTTCGATCGGTTCCGCGGCGAGGGTCGCGACCAGCGCCAGCTCGATCAGCGCGACGGGGTCGTCAGGCGCCTTGGACACGAAGGAACCGGCGACCAGGCGGTCGCGGGTCGCCGAGGGCTCGAGCAGCAGCTTCGCGACGTCGTGTCCGAGCTTGTCCGAGGGCGGCGCGTACGGCCGGCCGAGCGGATAGACGAGGCGGCGCAACACCGCGGCGAGGAAGCGGTTGGGGAAATTCGACAGCACCCCGTCGACCGCGTGCTGCGTCTTGAACAGCGCATCCTGGATCGCCCAGTGCAGCAGCGGCGCGTCGGCTGCCTGCCGGCCTTCGTCCTCGTAGCGCTTGAGCGTCGCCGAGCAGAGGTAGAGCAGCGACAGGACGTCGCCCAGGCGCGCGGACAGCTTCTCCTTGCGCTTGAGCGCGCCACCCAGCACGGCCATCGAGACGTCCGCCAGGAGCGCCAGCGCCGCCGAGCAGCGGCCGAGCTCCCGGTAGTAACGGCGCGCTTCCGGCGCGGCCTTCGCGGGCGCCGCGACGAAGCGCGCGCCCGTGAGTCCCAGGACCAGCGCGCGCGCCGCGTTGGTCGCGGCGAAACGCAGATGCCCGAACAGCGCCGCGTCGAAGGCAACCGATGCCTGCGTGGGGTCGTGCTCGCGCGTGGCCAGCATCTCCTTCAGCACGTAGGGGTGGCAGCGGATCGCGCCCTGCCCGAAGACGATCAGGCTGCGGGTGAGGATGTTGGCGCCCTCGACGGTGATCGCCACCGGCACCTGCATGTACGCGGCGCCGATGAAGTTCGAGGGTCCCATGCAGATTCCCTTGCCGCCGACGACGTCCATCGCGTCGTTGACGACCTGGCGAGCGCGCTCGGTGAGGTGCAGCTTGGCGATGCCCGAGACCACGGCCGGCTTTTCCCCGATGTCGATGGCGGCCGCCGTGAGCGCCCGGGTGGCGTCCATCATGTACAGGGTCCCGCCCATCCGCGCCAGCGCTTCCTCGACGCCTTCGAACTTGCCGATCGGCGTCTTGAACTGCGAGCGCACGCGGGCGTAGCCGCCGGTCGCGCGCACGGCGAGCTTGGCCATTCCCGTCGCCGACGAGGGCAGCGAGATGCCGCGCCCGGCGGCGAGGCACTCCATCAGCATCCGCCAGCCGCGGCCCAGCATCGGCTGCCCCCCGATGACCCAGTCCATCGGGATGAACACGTTCTTGCCCCAGTTCGGGCCGTTCTGGAACACCGCGCTCAACGGCATGTGCCGGCGGCCGATCTCGACGCCGGGATGCGAGGTCGGGATCAGCGCGCAGGTGATGCCGATGTCCTCCTTGTCGCCGACCAGGTGATCCGGGTCGTAGGCCCGGAACGCGAGGCCCAGCAGCGTGGCGACCGGGCCCAGCGTGATGTAGCGCTTGTCCCAGGTGACCGCGAGGCCGAGCACCTTCTTGCCCTCGTGCTGGCCCCAGCAGACCACGCCGTAGTCCGGAATCGACGCGGCGTCGGAGCCGGCGGTCGGGTTGGTGAGCGCGAAGCACGGTATCTCGATGCCTTTGGCGAGCCGCGGCAGGTAGTAGCGCTTCTGCGCGTCGGTACCGTAGTGGGCGAGCAGTTCGGCCGGCCCGAGCGAGTTCGGGACCATCACGCTGACCGCGACGGTGCCCGAACGCGTCGACAGCTTGGTCATGACCTGCGAGTGCGCGTAGCCGGAGAAGCCCAAGCCACCGTACTCCTTGGCAATGCTCATGCCGAGGAAGCCCTTGTCCTTGATGAACTGCCAGACGTGCTGCGGCAGGTCGCGGTGCACGTGCGTCGTCTCCCAGTCGGTGATGAGCTCGCACAGCTCCTGCGTTTCCACGTCGAGGAAGCGCTGTTCTTCGGGCGTGAGCGCGGGCCGCGCAACGGTGAGCAGCCTGTTCCAATCCGGCTTGCCGGAGAAGAGCTCGCCGTCCCACCACACGGATCCGGCCTCGATCGCCTCGCGCTCGGTCTGCGACATCGGCGGCAGGATCTTGCGGTACAACGCGAGGACGCCGTCGCTGATGAGCTTGCGCCGCAACGCGGTGACGTTGAGGGGGATGGCGAGCAGCACGAACACGGCGGCAAGCGCGAGGCTGAGCCACGCCGGAAGGAGGCTCGCGCCCCAGGCGATGCCGAGCGCGGCGCCAAGCGCCACTGTCCAGACGATGCCGGAGGCGTTGACGTAAGCCAGCGCGACCGCACCGAGGAGGAGTGCGACCAACCAGGCAACTGTAAGCATAGGGAACTCCAGGTTTCGGGGATCGGTGAGGTGGCGGCGTTCATGCCGCGCGAAGCGCCCGCAACGCGGGATCACCACGTCGCAGGCTCGCCTCCGTCGGCCGGCGGCGGGTCGTCGCCGGGTTCGGTGGGGGGAGACTGGAGCCCCGCCAAGAGGAAGGGCGCCAGTCGGTGCAGCAACGCTTCATCGTCGCGGTGCTCCGGCGGCGTGATTTCGGCGATGAGCTTCAGCGCGTCGGTGCCGGCGAGCGTGTAGGAAAGCGCGCCCATGATGAAGTGCAGGCGCCACGACAGCTCCCGCGGGGTGAGCTGCGGCAGCGCGCGGCCGAACGCCGCCTTGAAGCGCTCGATCATCTCGGCGTAGTGCTCGGACAGGAAATGGCGAACGAAGGGGGCGGGATCGGCGTAAGCGCGCCCGAGCAGGCGCAGGAAGTTCGAGCCGCCACGGGCGGGATCGCGGGCAAGGTGCAGCGCCGGAACGAACATCGCGGCGAGGATGCGCTCGCAGTCCACCGCTGCGCCGCCCGCGTCCGCCTCGAGGGTGTCGAGCAGCGCCACCCGCTCCTGGTTCATCGGGTCGAGGCGGCGCGTGAGGACCGCGCGAAAGAGCTCCTCCTTGCTGCCGAAGTGGTAGTTGACGGCGGCGAGATTGACGCCGGCGGCGGACGTGATGGCGCGCAGGCTGGTCCCCTCGAACCCGTGCTCCAGGAACAGCACTTCGGCCGCGTCGAGGATGCGGTCCTTGGTCGCCGCCGGCCCGCGCACCGCGCCGATCGTGATGATGTCACCTGCCATGGCGCCTGCCCCCGCGCCGAACGGTTGAGTCGCCGGGAGCATGGGCAAGCCCACGCTCCCGCCCGAGCCGTGCCACGAAGCGTTAAACGAACGTTTGAATAATAGGGTTGCGGGCCGGGCAGCGTCAAGCTGCCGCGCGACAGCTGCCGCGCGAACAGCAGCGGCACCGGCCCGCCGCCCGGCCACCCCCGCGAGCACCGGCGCGGGCCGCAAGTCCTGCGTCCCGCCCCGCTCCGGCGGGTGCCGCACATCCGCGCATTCGCGCATTCGCGCACCCGGCGACTCGGGACGCGCTCGACGCCGAACGTGTCACGCGTAGAATCACCGGTTTTCCCGACCCAGCCCCAGCCCACGGACGAAGCCCATGGACGAGTCGCTCCGCCAAGCCGCGCTCGAGGTTCGCCACCTGCCGAGCGCCGGCAAGATCGGGGTTACGCGCGCCAGCATGCTCCTCGATCAGCGCGACCGGGCACCCGCGTACTCGCCCGGCGTGGCTGCCGCGTGCGACGCCATCGTCGCCGACGCGCACGCCGCGCGCACGCTGACCGCGCCCGGGAGCCTCGTCGCTGTCGTCACCCAAGGTACCGCGATGCGGCGGCCTGCAGACTTGACGGCGCTCGCGGTGGTCGACGCGGGCCGCCAACGTTCGCGGTGAGGCCCGAGGAGGGGCGGGACGCGCGCCCGCTCGCTGCCGGTGCGACGCCCAGGTGGGTCGGCACCCAGGGCACGATCGTCGGGCTCGGCGGCGTCGCGCTGCTCGCCGTGCTCGCCGGCTGCGGAATGGCGCAGGACCGACCGGCGGCCACGCTGGCCCTCGCCGAGTGTCGGCTGCCGAAGCTCGCGGTGACGGCGCGCTGCGGCGTGCTCGACGTTCCGGAGGACCGCAGCCGCCCGGAGGGGCGGACGATCGGCATCTTCGTCGCGGTGCTGCCGGCGAACGCCGTCGCGCCGAAGGGCGACCCGCTGCTCGTCCTCGCCGGCGGGCCCGGTCAGGCGGCGAGCCAGCTCGCGCCGCTGGCGCTGCGTCTGGGCGAAGTACGCAGAACGCGCGACATCGTGCTCCTCGACCAGCGTGGCGCCGGCCGCTCGTCACCGCTGCGCTGCGCCGCCTTCGGCCCCGACGACGACATCGTGTCGGCGTTCGAAACGGACCCGGTGGCGAGAGCGCGGGACTGCCTGCGCGAGATCGCGGCGAGCGACGTCGACTTGCGCCAGTACACCACCGAAGCCTGGGTCGCCGACGTCGAGGCGGTGCGCTCTGCGCTTCGGCTATCCGCAGGTCAATCTCTGGGGTGGCAGCTACGGCTCCCGGGTCGCGCTCGCGTACCTGCGCCGGCACCCGGAACGCGTGCGCAGCATGGTGCTCGACGGCGTGGCGCCGCCGCAGATGGCCGTGCCGCGCGATGCGACGGTCCTGCGCGAGCGCGCGCTCGCCGACGTGCTCGCCGCCTGCGAGGCGAGCACACCGTGTCGCACCCGGCATCCCGACCTCGGGCGCGCCCTCGATCGGCTCGAGCGCGGGTTCCCGATCTCGGGGCGGCGGATCGAATTCGTGGACCCGCGGCGCGGCGTGCCGCGTGAGCTCACCCTGACCTTCGACCGAATCCTCGGGGGCCTGCTCGCGCTCACCTACGCGCCGGAGCGCGCCGCGCTGCTGCCCGAGATTGTCGAACGTGCCGCCGCCGGCGACTTCGCCGCGCTGTTCGCGGCGGCGCAGGCATCGGCCGGGGGCCTGGCGGAGCAGATCAACCAGGTCCTGCACTACGCCGTGATCTGCAACGAGGACGCGCCACGGGTCACGCCCGAGGAGCGTCGCGAACTCGCAGCGCTGAAGAGCGGGGCGCTGGCGGCGAGCACCTTCGAAGTCTGCGCGCTCTGGCCGCAGGCGGCGTCGACCCCGGACCTCGCGGCGCCGGTGACGAGCGATGTCCCGACCCTGCTGCTCTCCGGCGGACTCGACCCGGTGACCCCGCCGGCAGGGGCGGCCGCCGTCGCGGCGACGCTGTCGAACAGCCGCCAGGTCGTGGTGCGCGGCTCGGGCCACATCGTGTCGACCTACGCGTGCGTGCCGCGGCTGATCGCGGAGTTCGTCGCCGCCGCCAGCGTCGCGTCGTTGTCGGGGGCGTGCATCGACTTCCTTGCCACGACGGACCGTCCCCCGCTGTGGCCGGACCGGCTGGGGCCGCAGCTGTGATCGTCGTCGAGGACCTCGTCAAGGGCTTCGGGAAGCGCCGCGAGGTCCGTGCGGTCGATCGGGTGCGCTTCACCGCCCCCGATGGCGAGATCACGGGCCTGCTCGGGCCGAACGGTGCCGGAAAGACGACGCTCCTGAGGATGCTTGCGACATTGGTGGTCGCCGACGCCGGCCGAGCGGAAGTTGCCGGGCACGACGTCGTCCGGGACCGCTTCGAGGTGCGCCGCCGCATCGGTGTGCTCTCCGACGCCCGCGGGCTCTATCCCCGGCTCACCGCGCGCGAGAACGTGCGCTACTTCGGCACGTTGCACGGCCTGTCCGGGCCGGCCCTCGCCTCGCGGGTCGACGCCGTACTCGATGCGCTGGGCATCGCCGACCTCGCGGACCGGCGCAGCGCGGGGTTCTCGCAGGGCGAACGGATGAAGGTGGCCATCGCGCGGGCGCTGGTGCACGATCCGGACACGATCCTGCTCGATGAGCCGACCAACGGTCTCGACATCATGAGCACGCGGGCGCTGCGCGACCTATTGCGACGTCTGCGCGCCGAGGGCCGCTGCGTGCTGTACTCCTCGCACGTGATGCAGGAGGTCACGGCCTTGTGCGACCGGATCGTCGTCCTCGATCACGGTCGCGCGGTCGCCATCGGCACGGCGAGCGAGCTGATCGCGGGCACCGGCGCGGCGTCGATGGAGGATGCCTTCGTGCGCCTGCTGGGCGCCGGCGGGCAGTTCGCCCCATGAGGCTCGTCCCATGAAACCCCAGCCGGGCCACCGCGAGCGCGCGACCACGTGCGCGACCTGCAGCGCCGGGCTGGCACGCGCGCACTGCGCCGCGGTCGGGCGCCGGGCACGCCGGCTGCGCCGTCGCCTCCCGCCGCCGTCCTTGGCCGCGGCTGCGGCGAGCCGGCGATGACCGCCCTCGGCGACCGGCGGGTGGCATCGCGCGTGGGCAGCATCGCGCGCAAGGAAATCGTGGACACGTTCCGCGACCGCCGTTCGATGCTGGTGGTCCTCCTCACCGCGGTCGCCGCGGGGCCGCTGCTGCTGCTGCTGGTGCTGAACCTGATCGCGGGCCAGCTCGACCGCAGCCGCGAGCTGGCGTTGCCGGTGGTGGGGATCGAGCACGCTCCGGCGCTGGCCGCCTTTCTCGTGCGCCAGCAGACCCGGCTCGAAGTCGCGCCCGCGGACTACGCGCAGAAGGTCCGGGACGGGGACCTCGACGTCGTGCTCGAAGTCGACGGGGATTTCGCCCGCGACGTGGCCGCCGGGCGCAGCGGCAAGCTGCGGCTTTACTTCGACCGCTCGCGCGAGCGGGCCCGGGCGTCGATCGACCAGGCGGAGGCGCTGCTGCGGGCGTTCTCCGCCGAGTGGGGCCAGGGCCGGCTGCTGCTGCGGGGCATCGCCCCCGAGGTCGGAAGTCCGCTGCAGGTCGAAGCGCGGGACTTCGCCACGCCGCAGAGCTCCGGGGCCCTGGTGCTGGGATTGCTCGCGTACTACGGGCTCTTCGCGGCGCTGATGGGGGCGACGGCCGCGGCGCTGGACATGACCGCCGGCGAGCGCGAACGGGGCTCGCTCGAGCCGCTGCTCACCACACCCGCCGCGCCGCTCGAGCTTGCGGTCGGCAAGTGGATCGCGCTGTGCGTGCAGGACGCGCTGGTTGTCGCCGTCACGCTCGGCGGCTTCTATCTGACGCTGCGCTTCGCGCCGCTGCCTTCGGTCGGAATCCCGTTCGTGTTCGGGCTGCGGCAGTACGCGGCGTTCGTGGCGATTCTCGCGCCGCTCGTGCTGCTCAGCACAGCGGTGTTGCTGTACATGGGCATGCGCGGCCGCAGTGTGCGCGAGGCGCAGGCCAACGTCTCGGTGCTGCTGTTCGCGGCGTCGATCCTCCCCGTCGTGCAGATGTTCATGCGCCGCAAGGATCCGGAGTGGCTGCTTTCGGTGCCGATCGCCGGGCAGTACGCACTGCTGTCGCGCGTGCTGCGCGGCGAAACGCTGGTGTTCGGCGAATGGGCTCAGGCCTTCGCGCTGCCGAGCTTGCTGGCGCTTGCCGCGCTATTAGCTTCCGCCCGGCTCCTGTCCAGGGAATCGGTGCTCGCGGGGCGTTGACCGCTCCGCCGCCGTGCGCCGACCACCGCACTCCCGGGCGTTCAATGCGGATGCGGCGATTCGTCGCGGGGATTGCGCCGGCCGGACGCGAACCGCCGGCGGGTCTCGCGGCCGCGCCGGTGCAAGCGCTTCGGCATTGGCTATACTGCCCACGCGCCCCGGAGAACCGTCCATGCCGACGATCCTGATGTCCAAGAAGCATGCCCTGCCGCACAAGAAGGCGAAGGAAGCGGCGCAGAAAGTCGCCGAGGACCTCAACGAGCGCTTCGACCTCGACTACACGTGGCACGGCGACCGCATCGCCTTCCACCGGCCCGGTCTTACCGGCGAACTGCACATCCTCAAGTACGAGGTGCGGCTCCATTGCAAGCTGGGACTGCTGTTGGGAGCGATCAAGCCGGCGATCGAGCGCGAGGTGCACAAGGAATTCGACAAGCGCTTCAACAAGCCGCAGGCGTGAACCACCGCCCGGCGTCTCAACCGGCGCCGCGCGCTGTCTGCGCGAGCGGGTCTTCGAACGGCGCCTCCTCCCCGGCGAAGATGCGGTCGAACAGCGCGCGTTCGCGTGCGTCGATCGTCGCCAGGAAGTGCTCGGCGCCGTGCATCTTGTGAAAGGCTTCGAACCCGCGCTCCAGGAAGTCGTGCAGAACGGCGAGGCCGGCCAGGCGCGCCGGCTGGCGCATCATCACCAGCGCGGCATGGATGAACGGCTTGCGGACGACGCTGTCGAGGCCGCGGCCGATCTCGCCGATGAGTTCGACCTGACGCCCTCGCTCCGGGCGATGCCCCATCGCGCGAAAGGCCTGGCAATACGCTGCGACAGTGAGCGTCGCGTCCGGGTGCGGCAGCTGTGCCAGGAGCAGTCGGTCGAGTTCCTGCGCCAGCGTGTTCAATTCCAGCGCCATGGCCACGGTCGCGATCACGCGCTCGGGCAGCATGCGCACCATCAGCGGTACGACGCGGGCGAGATCGGCGTCGCGCTGCGCGAAGTCGCTGCCGTAGAGGTCGGACAGGAAGAACGCGATTGCATCCGCGTAGCGCGGGTGCGCAGCGAGGTCCGGGTAGGTCGCGCGCAGGCGCCGCGACTGCCAGACCCCGAGCTGGTCCAGTGCCCGGTCGAGGTCGGCGTTGCGCTGCCGGTCCGCGTGCAGGTCCTGCACGCGCTGCAGTTCGTGCAGCAGTGCCGCCCGGGCGGGATGGCCGTTCGAGGTCGTCGTGGGCATGGTTCTGCAGGAGGCGATCGCTTTGTCGGAGCGCCGCCGGCGCCCGCCCGGGCAGTCTAGCCGATGCCAAGCGGTCTCGCACGCTGTACGCCGGTGATGTCCAAGGGGCTGCGGCGGGGCACCCGACTCGACCGGGCAATGCGCCGGACGAGCGCGCTCGGAGCGCGGGCGCCTCGCCCTCCGGCACGGTGGGCAGGAAGGGGCACCACCGTCAGGGCGAGCTCAGCGCGCCCACCACGTGCTGCCGCCGCGCGCCGCGGGCACGCTCCGGCACAAGGGCCGGGCGCGGGCGCGGGACGCCATCGTTTAGTGTGTTTGCTCTAACGCACCCGGGCTATATTGTGTCCAATCGCAGATCGTGCGCGAGATCCTTCATCTTTCGAAAGGGACATACCATGCGCAAGCAAGCCTCGATCAATTTCCAGCCCGGTCACCTCAGCGAAGCGGCGATGGCTGCTTCGCGGCAGGTGTGGCTCGCCGGCCTGGGCGCCGCGGTCGTCACCCGTGACTGGGTGCAGAACGACGCGGGCACCATGCTGAAATCGCTGGTCAGGGAGGGCACCGCGGTCGAATCGCGCGCCATCCGTTTCGTGGGCGACCAGCTCGAGGGCTCGGTCACTCGCGTGAACTCGTTGTGGCGGCGCACCCGCCATAACGTCGAGACGACGGTGCGCAGCTGCGGCGACTCGGCGGCCACGATCGTTCGTGAAACACTGCCGAGAACGCTACCGATGGTCGATCTGCCGCTGATGAAGAAGGCCCAGGCGCGGGGCAAGCGGGCAGCGGCGGCGAAGCGCGCGCGCAAGGCCGCAGCGCCACGCACGACCAAGGCCGTCGGCGCAGCCAAGCGCTCGACGAAGAAGGCCGCAGCCAAGGCCGTCTGAGTGCGGTAGACTCGGTGGACCACTAAGTCCGTTCCGCGGCGCCGACGCCGACGCCGCGGTCGGTGCTGGGAGAACAACGATGCAACGGAGGGGAACCATGCCGGCGGGCGTTGTCCCTGGGCGCGCGTCGCGGCTGCGCCGACATACTGGAGGACGACCAAGTGTGGGGCTGGCCCTTGCGGGCGGGGGTCCGTTGGGTGCCATCTATGAAGTCGGCGCGATGCTGGCGCTGGACGATTCGCTCGAGGGCATCGACGTCACCGATCTCGACGTCTACGTCGGCGTGTCGTCGGGCGGCTTCGTCGCCGCGGCGCTGGCCAACGGCGTGTCGCCGGCGCAGCTCTACCGGTTGTTCATCGAGGATGGCATCGACGCGACGATGAAGCCCGAGATCTTCCTGCGCCCGGCGCTGCGCGAGTACGCCCGTCGCGTTGCATCGCTGCCCGCCATCCTTGCCCACGCCACGCGGGAGTACCTGGGCGATCCGCTGCACCACAGCCTGATGGAATCGTATGCGGTGGTCACCCACGCGATACCGACGGGTGTTTTCGACAACGACGCGATCGACCGTTACCTGACGGCCCTGTTCTCGGCGCCGGGCCGGACGAACGACTTCCGGGAGCTGTCGCGAAAGCTCTACCTCGTCGCCACCAACCTCGATACCGGCGCCTCGGTGACTTTCGGGGGGCGCGGCTACGACGACGTACCGATTTCGCGCGCCATCGAGGCTTCGGCCGCGCTGCCCGGGCTCTTTCCCCCGGTGCTGATCAAGGGCGAGCACTACGTCGACGGCGCGCTCAACAAGACGCTGCACGCGTCGGTGGCGCTGGAGCAAGGCGTCGACCTGCTGCTTTGCGTCAACCCGCTGGTGCCGTTCGATGCCAGCCGGGCCCGGTCCGGGAACAGCCGGCTCACCGTCGAGAAGCTGAACGAAGGCGGCCTGCCGGTGGTGCTCTCGCAGACCTTCCGCGCCATCATCCACTCGCGGATGCACGTCGGGATGGAGCGCTACATGCGGCAGTATCCGCACGCGGACATCGTGCTGTTCGAGCCCGACCGCGAGGATGCGGAGCTGTTCTTCGCCAACGTGTTCAGCTACAAGCAGCGCAAACACCTGTGCGCCTCGGCGTTCCGCAAGATCCGGCAGCGGCTGCGCTCCTGCGCGGCGGAGCTCACACCCCAGCTCGAGCGGCACGGCATCTCGCTACGCCATGACCGGCTGCAGGACTTCCACCGCAACATTACCCGCGCGGTCAACGACCCGCGTCCGCTGCGGTCGCGTCCTGGCAGCACCGACGTCCGGCAGACGACCCGGGACCTCAACCATACGCTCGACCAGCTCGAGCGCTGGCTGCGGCACGCCCACTGACGCGCGGGGGCGGCCCTCGCAATGCCCGGCGTTCGAGGCGCGGGCGCGGGAATCCCCCGCGCGGGCGCAGGAGTCGGTCGCGGCCGGCCGAGGGGGGTGACGCAGCGGCGAGCCGGCTTTCGCGCCTGCGCCTTGCCCGTTTGCCAGCGCCTGCGCAGCGCTCTACACTGGGCTCCAGGCTCGCTATCGCGTCGGGCCGGATTGCCATGGCAGAAAAGAAACGACCGCGCCGCACGCGCGAGCGCATCCTGGAGACAAGCCTCGACCTCTTCAACCGATTCGGCGAGCCGAACATCACCACGGCGGACATTGCCGACGAGATGAACATCTCGCCGGGCAACCTGTACTACCACTTCCGCAACAAGGACGAGATCATCGGCGAGCTCTTCGCCGCCTACGAGGCGCGCGTGCTGCCGCTGCTCGCCACGCCGGACGGGCGCCCGATCGACGTCGAGGACTTCTGGTTCGTCCTGCACCTGTTGCAGGAAGAGATGTGGGGAGTGCGCTTCCTGTATCGCGACCTCGACGAGCTTGCTTCGCGCAACCGGCGCATCGGCACGCGCGCCGGCGAGCTGTTGCGCCGGGGCGTGGACACCGTGGTGGAGCTGTGCCGGGGCATGGTCGCGGCGGGCCGGATGCGTGCAACGGAGGGCGAGATCGCCGCCCTCGCGCAGAACGTGGTGCTCGTCGCGACCTACTGGCAGTCGTTTCAACGCATGGTCCGCTCGGTGCACTCCCCGCAGGGCGGGATCGACTTCGGCCGCGGTGCCTACCAGGTGCTCTCGTTGATCGCGCCCTATCTCGTGGGCAAGGACCGCAAGCTGCTCGACCGGCTGGGCGCCGATTATCTCTGAGGCAGCACGGCGTCCCGAAGGCGGAACCAGCGCTCGATCACGCGGCGATGCCGCAGGCTCGGGCGGCGACCCCGGGATCGAGGTCGCCTTCCCAGTCGGGCGCCAGCAGCGCGGTCAAGGTGAGCTTCTCGAACTCGGGGGCGAAACGCTGGATGACGCTTTCCGGGTCGGGGAGGAGCCCGCGGTCGGTGATGAGCCCGAACTGGACCGTGCCGCCGTAGGACAGGATGGAAACGCCCACGCCGATATCTCCGGCCTGCGGGACCCAGAACATGAAACCCTCGATCTTCCTGCCGACGAGGTAGAGCCGCTGCGGGGGGCCGGGCACATTGGTGACCACGGCCGTGGCGTTGTGCGACAGCGCCTGCAGAAGCTGGTCCTCGAGCAGTTTCGGCCCCGTTCCGACCGCGGCGAGCAGCGCCAGCGTCAGCGCCGGCTGGGTCGAGCCTTTGAGCGCGCGCATGTTTGCCCGCACCGCGTAGAGACGCTCCACCGGGTTGCCGATGCCGAGCGGCAGGTCGAGGAAGACCAGTCCGAAACAGTTGCCGAGCGCATAGGCGCTCTGCGTGGGCCGCAGGTTGACCGGAACCATCGCCCGAATCGAGATGTCGTCCACCGGGTCGGCCTTCTCGAGCAGGTACTCGCGCAGCGCGCCCGCAACGCAGGACAACAGCACGTCGTTCACCGACGCTCCCAGCGCCTTGCCGACGGACTGCACCTCGGACAACGGCAGGGGGTCCGCCCATGCCACCCGCTTGCTCATTCCGGGAATGCCCTTGATTCGCGTCGGCGAATCGCGGCCCATGAGCGCGAGCCTGGCAAGCTCCCCGGTCACCGCTGCGCCCTGCTCGGCGAGCGCTACGGCCTTCGCCGGGTCCTGCCAGAGTGCCCAACCCTGCTCGAAGACCGTCATTCCGATCCTCAACGCCGTCCGCATCGCGTCGACGAGAGGCTGCGCCAGCGCGGGCGCCGGTCCGCCGTCGCGGGCGGGCGCCGGGCGCGCTGGCGGCGGCAGAAGCGCGGGCGGTCCGTTGGGCGCCGTGTCGGTCAGCGACAGGAGCACGCGGACCAGCGCGATCCCGTCGGCGTAGCAATGGTGGATGCGAACGACGATGGCGCAACCGCCGGCAAAGTTGGCCACCAGGTGGATCTGCCACAGGGGGCGCGCGGGGTTGAGCGGGGTGCTCGCGAGGCGACTGACCATGGTCTGCAGTTCGCGTTTGCCCGCCCGCCCCGGCAGCGCGACGTGCACGACGTGGTGATCGAGGTCGAAGGCGGTGTCGGGCTCCCAGAACGACATGCCCCCCTGGGACATGGGGATGTCGCGAAAGCGCCGGAAGCGCAGAAAGCGTTTCTCGACGGTCTTGCGCAGGCGAGCGACATCGACGGGCTCCGCAAACGTGAGCACGCCGCAGATCATCATCAGGTTGTCGGGCCGATCCATCCGCAGCCAGGCGGTATCGACCGCGGACATCTTGTCGCGATGTGCCATGGTGAACCCGAGGGTGTTGCTGCGGGCGCTCTTCTTGGCCGGCCGCGGAGGCATTTGCCAGGTTTTTAGGAGTCGGGGTAAAGTAGCATAAAGCCCCGACGGGGGGTGAATTCCGGATGGAGGATCGTCGATGGCGCCCGCTCCCAAGAACAACCTGAACGCAAGCTTCGAAGCCGCAGTGGCAGCCTCCAAGCAGGCCAAGAAGAAGCCCGACAACGCGACGATGCTCAAGCTCTACTCGTACTACAAGCAGGCGACCGAGGGCGACGTGAAGGGCGAGCGTCCGGGCGGGTTCGACTTCGTCGGCGGAGCGAAGTACGACGCGTGGGCGAAGCTCAAGGGGATGACCCGCGACGACGCGATGACCCAGTACATCAAGCAGGTCGACATGCTCGACCGTGCTTGATCGCAGGCGACCGACGGGGAAACCCGCGGGAGGACCCGCTCAGACGGGAAGGCCCGCCGCTTGCGCGGCGGGCCGGTAGACGACGCCGGCGGATGCGCCGGCCGAACCAAAACCGCAGCAGCTACTCGGCCGCCGCCACTTCGGCTGCCGGGGCGCGTGCCGTCTTCTTCGCTTTCTTCGCAACACCCCGACGCCTGGCCGGCGGACCGCTCTTGACGCTCGCGCGCTTGGCCCCTCGCGCACGCTTCTCCGCGACTTCGACGGGCGCGACGGGCTTCGCGCCGCCGCCCTTGAGCAAGCGGTTGACGGCTTCCGAGAGTTCGTCGACGCGCTCGGCGAGCCGCTGCACGTCGTTCTGTGTGTAGACCCCGAGCTTCGACAACGCGCGCTCGACGCGGTGCTCGAACACGTGCTCAAGCTTGTCCCAAGTTCCACCGGCCATTTGCTGCATCTCCTTTGCCTTCGCCCGAGCCGCGCCGCTCGCTGCGGCAGCGGTGCTTGATGCGGCGCGCCGTGTCTTCTCTTCGAGGCGCACTCCCTGTCGCACCAGGGTCTGAAACACCTTCATTCCCTCGGCCTGCGCGCGGGAGAAGGCTCCCAACCCGGCCAGCCAGATCTGGTGCGAGGAATTGAGCACCGACTCCGAAAGATCGCTCGCCGACTCGGTCGACGCCTTCTTTGCCTTCGATTTCACTTTTTTCAGCATCGCGCACTCTCTCCAAGAACCGATATCGTCCGCCGGACCTCCGTCGGACCCATACGGCATTCTAGGGCCGCTGCTCTAGAGCAAGCACTCTAAAGCACGCCACGGATGCGCACGATCGGCGCCGAAGGCGGCGCCGGACGCGTTCACCGCGTGCGCGGCGTCGGCGTTCCCCGATCGTGGCATCAGGCACGCGACGATCAACATGCCGCGCCGGCCGCGGCGAGCTCGCGCGCGACGGCCGCGAGGACCGCGGGTTCGGCGAGCAGCGCATTGTGACCGACGCCGCGGATGACGACATCGACCGCGCCGTGCAGGCGAGCGCTCTCCTGCGGCGCCACCATCGAATCGTGCCGGCTCCACAGCGACACCACGCGGCAATCGGGCAACGGCGCGGCGTTGAGCGCTGCGAGCCACGGGTTCCCGGGGCGCAGCTGCGCAAGGCAAGCGCCCGGAAAGAGATAGGCGTGCATGCTGCCGGAGTGCGGTGTCCCGACCGTGAGCAGCAGCGCGACCTTGGCGGCGCCGTAATCCCGAAGGTAGGCGCGGGCGACGAGCCCGCCCATGCTGTGGCCGACGAGCGCGACCTGCCGCGCGCCCGTCGCGCGCAGGATCGCGTCGATCTTCGCCGCGACCTGCCGCGCGAAGGCGTCGATCGACGCGAGCGGCGGCCCATACGAGAGTGCGTACAAGGGGCCGACGCCGCGCTGCAGCAGGTAGCGCCGCGGCCGGTGCCAGACGCCCGCGTTGCACAGCGCGCCGTGCAGCAGCAGCACCGGCACGACGGCGGGGGCGGGGGCGGGGTCGCGCAGCAGCCACCGATAGAGCACCATCCGCGGGCCGGATCGGCGGATCGCCTGCACCTCGTTCCAGAACAGCGCGATTCGCTCCCGGCCGCTGAGCCGGCACGCAGCGGGCACCGGCGTGCCGAAACAGAAGGCCAACGTGAACCAGAGCACGGCGCCGAGGACCGGGAGCACGAACGGCAGGCCGACGAGACCGAGGACGAACGGCCACGGCGTCGCCCCGGCTGCGATTTCCTGCAGGGCCCAGTAGACGTAGCCGCTGCACAGTCCAAGCAAAACGGTGCCGATGGTGAGCGCGGTGATCATCGTTCGGCCAATCGGGACCCCGATTGCCCGGTCGCGGCCGGCGGGGCCGGCACGCGTCTGCGCAGGCGCCCTCGCGGGACGATTCTACGTCAGCTGCGAGGGGCGTCAGCGCTCGGCGTGCGCCGCGAGCCAGGCCGCCTGCGCCCAATGAACCCGCCAGCTCTTGAGGGCGCCGATCGATGCCGCGAGGTCGGGAATGAGGACCACGCCGGGCAGGGTCTTGCGCATCCGCCGGGTCATTTCTCCGCCGGCCCACAGCGTCACCGACGGCGGCAGCTGGCTACGCAGCGCGGCCAGTCCTTCGCTCGCCTGCCGGACCGGGAACGCGCCGGAGAAGGACAGCGCGACGAGGTGCGCCTCGTGTGCCAGCGCCGCGCGCCGGATGTCCTCGATCGGGGTCTGGACCCCGAGGGAAATGCACTGCGCGCCTTCGGGCACCAACAGCGCTTCGACCATCAGCAGGCCCAGGCCGTGCTGCTCACCGGGGAACGTGGTCAGGAGCACGCGCGGCGTGCCCGTCTGCCGGGGGAAGGCATTGATGGCCGTGCGCAGCGCGACCTGCAGCTGCTCCGTGTACAGATGCTCTTCGAACACCTGCAGCTCACCCCGCATCCAGGCTTCACCCACCGCGCGGTTGAGCGGGGTGACGGTCTCCAGCACGAACTTCTGCAGGCCCTGGCGCATCAGCAGGTTGGCGAGCACGTTCTGCAGCCCGGAGGCGTCGTGGCTGCGCAGCATCGAAAGCAGGTCGTGCTCGAAATCGTGCGGCAGCGCAGGGCCCCGCCCCGGCGAGCGCGCGTCGGCGAGCGCGTTCAGCTCCTCGAGCGTGCCGTGGATGATCTTTGCTGGCCGCATTCCCGCATCGATCAGGCGTTTGATCGCGTGCAGCTTGGCGATTTCCGCCACCGTGTACTGGCGCTCGCCGTTGTCGTCTCGTTGCGGCCTCGGGAACCCGTACCGGCGTTCCCACATGCGCAGCACATCTTTGGACAGACCCGTTTCGCGTTCCACGGCGCTGATGTTCAGCGCCAGCATCGTGCTCCCGGTCCGTAGAGTATTTGTCGAGGACATAGGCTTGACAAATTGGCGAAGTGGTAGTATTGTACAACCACCTCAAAGAAATGTCCAGGACAATGCCAGCCCATCGAATCGGAGCATCGCGCAGGGCGCGCCCGAGCCACAGCGCCCCGCCGCGCCGTTTTGCGCCTGCCGTCGCCCTGCCGTCGCTGCGAAGGCTCGCCTGCGTCGCGGCGGCGCTCGTGATCGGGATCGCGATCATGGTGTCGCTCGCACCCCGCCCGGTGCTCGCCCAAGCGGCGGGCCGCTCGACTGCCCGCAGTCGCTGCGGTACGGCACCCTCGATCGGGACATGGGGCGCACGGGACGGGGGAGTCCCGCGTGACGGAAAGGCAAGACCGCCGACGGCGCTGTTCGCCCGGCGAGCGATCGAGAAAAGGGGAGTGTGGCATGCGCGTCGCAATCGTGGGTTCAGGTATCGCCGGACTGGGAAGCGCCTGGCTGCTGTCGAAGGCCGGGGCCGCGGTGACCGTGTACGAAGCCAACGACTACCTGGGCGGGCACACCCACACCGTCGACGTGACACTGGAAGGCATCACCGCCCCCGTGGACACCGGATTCCTGGTCTTCAACGACCGCACCTACCCTCATCTCGTCGCGTTGTTCGGCGAGCTGGGGGTCGCCAGCGTCCCTTCGCCGATGTCGTTCTCGGTCTCGGTCGAGCGCGCCGGGGTGGAGTGGGCGGGCACCGATATCGCCTCGCTGTTCGCGCAACCGCGCAACACGCTGCGCCCGGCCTTCTGGCGGATGCTCGCCGACATCCTGCGCTTCAATCGCGCGACCACCGCGCTGCTGCGCGAGGACCGCGTGAGGCCGGTGACGCTCGGTGAGTACCTGGCCGTCGAGGGCTACTCGGGGCCCTTCCGCGACTGGTACCTGCTGCCGATGGCGGCGGCGATCTGGTCCGCGCCGACGCGGGACATCCTCGAGTTTCCGCTCATGACGTTCCTGCGCTTCTGTCACAACCACGGCCTGCTGCAGATCTTCGATCGCCCGCAGTGGCGGACGGTGCGCGGCGGCGCGCGCGAGTACGTGGCGCGGATCGCTTCCCGCCTGCGCGACGTGCGCATCGCGACCCCCGTGCTCGGCGTCCGGCGCCTCGCGCGCGGAGGAGGAGTCGAGATCGCCACGGCGGGCAGGCTCGAACGTTACGACGAGGTGGTCCTCGCCTGCCACAGCGACCAGGCGCAGGCGCTGCTCGCCGACCCTTCGCCGGCCGAGACCGCGCTGTTGACCGGCGTGCGGTACCAACCCAACCGCGTCGTGCTGCACACCGACGCCGCCTTGCTGCCGCGCAGCCGGAGGGCGTGGTCGGCCTGGAACTATTTCACCGCCGACGACGCCGCCGGCCGGCGCCCGGCAGCGGTGAGCTACCTCATCAACAAGCTGCAGCCGCTGCCGTTTCGCACCCCGGTCATCGTTACCCTCAATCCGCCGCGCGAGCCGGCTGCGGCGACCGTGCTGCAGGAGTTCGAGTACAGCCATCCGCTGCTCGACGGGCATGCGCTGCAGGCGCAAGCGGGGTTCGCCGCGCTGCAGGGCGTGCGCCACACCTGGTACGCCGGCGCGTGGCTGGGCCACGGCTTTCACGAGGACGGCCTCAGAGCGGCGCATGCGGTGGCCGCGGGGCTCCTGCGCCGCGCCCGGCTGGCTCCAGTATCCTCGGCGCAGGCGCCGCGGATTGCGGCGTAAGATCGTGAACCCGTCCTCCCGCTGCACGTTCGCAGCACCGCGTCCGACCGGCGCGGGCAAAGCCGCCCGGACCGCCGCGCCTGCCGCGCCGGTCAGCGCGGCACTGATCCACGGCGAGGTCGTGCACCGCCGGAGCGCACCCGCGTCGCACGCCTTCGCCTATCCTGCGTTCTGCCTGCGCGTGCCTCTGTCCGCGCTGGACACGCTGGCCGCGGGCGGGATCGCCTACAACGCGCGGGGCTGGGTGTCGTTCCACGACCGCGACCACGGTCCAGGCGACGGCACCGCGCTCGAGCCGTGGATTCGCAACCTGCTGGCGAGCGAGGGTGTCGACGCCGAAGGCGAAATCGTCCTGTACGCTTTTCCCCGGATGCTCGGATACGTCTTCAACCCGGTGAGCTTCTGGGTGTGCCACGACCGCGAAGGCCGCGTCCGGGCCGTGCTCTGCGAGGTGTGCAACACCTTCGGCGAGCGGCACAACTACCTGCTCGCGAACCCCGGCGGCGCGCCGCTCGCTTCCGGCGAACCGCTGACCGCGCGCAAGGTGTTCCACGTCTCGCCGTTCTGCGAAGTCCGCGGCAGCTATCGCTTCCGCTTCGCGTTCGACCCCGTGCGCTGGCTCGCGCGGGTCGACTACCATGACCGCGAAGGGGACGATGCCGGTGCGCCGCTGCTCGAAACGTGGATCTCGGGCGTCGCGGAACCGCTCGCCGCCGGCGCCTGCCGTCGGCTATGCTTCCGCTATCCCCTGTTCACGCTCGGCGTGATGGCGCGCATCCACTGGCAGGCGCTCCTGCTCTGGGCGAAGCGCGTGCCCTTCTTCGCCAAGCCCAACCCTCCCGCGCAAGCGACGACGCGATGACCGGTACTCACATCCACCCCCGCCCGCCACATCCCCTTGCCGATGGACTCGCTGCCCACGGTTGCGCCCCCGAAGGCGCGCCGGTCCCGGCCCGGGTGCTGTTCGCCCTGCTGCGCCGCATCGGCGCAGGGGAGCTCGTCATGCACACGCCGGACGGGACCACCCATCGCTTTGGCCATGCTGGCGACGCGGCGGGCCGCGGGCGAGTTCGTCCTCCGCGATTGGCGGCTCGCCCGCGAGATCCTCACCGGCGGGGATGTCGCCTTCGCCGAGGCCTACATGGACGCGCGCTGGGACACGCCCGACCTGACCGCCCTGCTCACGCTGCTCGCGTGCAACCACGCCGCGATCGAGCTCGCGTTCTACGGCCGCTGGTGGCAACAGCTCATGTTCCGGCTCAAGCACTGGCGCCGCGCCAACACGCGGCGGCAGGCGAAGCGAAACATCGTCGCCCACTACGACCTCGGCAACGATTTCTACGAACGCTGGCTCGATCCCACCATGTCGTACTCGGCCGCGCTGTTCGACGGCGATTTCACGCAGTCGACGGCGACGGCGCAGGACGCCAAGTACCGGCGCATCCTCGCCGAGCTCGCCCTGCCGCCGGGCGCGCACATTCTCGAGATCGGCTGCGGCTGGGGCGGCTTCGCCGAGGTTGCCGGCCGCGCCGGCTACCGGGTGACGGGGCTGTCGCTCTCGGACGCCCAGACCGCGTACGCCCGGCAACGCATCGCCCGCGCGGGACTGGCCGAGCGCGTGCAGTTGCACGTGCGCGATTACCGCGACGAGGCCGGCCGCTACGACGGCGTGGTCTCGATCGAGATGTTCGAGGCGGTGGGCGAGCGGTGGTGGCCGGCCTTCTTCGACACCGTTCGGCGCGCCCTGCCGGCGGGCGGCCGCGCTGCGATCCAGACGATCACCATCGCCGACGCGCGGTTTGAGCGCTATCGCACGCAGTCGGACTTCATCCAGCAGCATATTTTTCCCGGCGGCATGCTGGCATCCCCCACGCGCTTCCGCGAGGAGGCAGCGCGAGGCGGGTTTGCTATCGCCGGCACGCTTCACTTCGGCGGCGACTACGCCGAGACGCTCAAACGCTGGCTGGCCGCTTTCGACCGCGAGGTCGCGGCCATCCGGGCGCAGGGATTCCCGGATCGCTTCATTCGCTGCTGGCGTTTCTACCTCGCCTACTGCGCCGCCGGCTTCCACAGCGGCTCGACCGATGTCTCCCAGTACACGCTGGTCGCCCGCTGACATGCGACGCGCTTGCGCAGCAGCCCTCGCGGCGGTGCTCGCCCTCGTCTTCGCGCCGGGGGCGGGCGCGATGCAGGCGCCCCCGTTGCCGCCCGCCGTGGCCGCGCTGGTGCCGAGCCTGCAGCCGCAGGGCGGCGGCGCGCTCAAGTTCCTGGGCCTGTCGATCTACGACGGCTGGTACTGGAGCCAAGACCGCGGCTGGTCCCTGGAACAGCCGTTCGCGCTGGATCTCCACTACCACCGCAGCCTCGAAGGCGCGAAGATCGCCGAGCGCAGCGTCGACGAGATCGCACGGCTGCGCATCGGCAGCAAGGCCCAGCGGGACCGCTGGGGCGAGCAGATGCGCGCGATCTTCCCCGACGTCCGGAAAGGTGACCGCATCACCGGCGTGCACGTGCCGCCCGCAACGGTCCGCTATTTCCTCAACGGCCGGCCGATCGGCGACATCGTCGACGGCGAGTTCGCGCGCGCGTTCTTCGGCATCTGGCTCGATCCGCGCACTTCGCAGCGCGACTTCCGCGACCTGCTCCTGCGCGCGCCGTGAACGTAGGTGCCGAGGGAGCCGCGATGGCAGCGCCGGCGCCGCGCGGCGCCCCCGCGGCGGTCGCGCAGGGCGGCGGCGGGCCCGGCCTTGCGGCGACGTTCGCGTACGGCCTGTTCGCGATGCCGCTCGCGATGGCGGCGCTGCCGCTGTACGTGCATCTGCCGAAATTCTACGGGGACACGCTCGGGGTCGATCTCGCGCTGCTCGGCCTCATCCTGCTCGTGCTCCGCCTTGCCGACGGGCTCGTCGACCCGCTGCTCGGCGCCTGGAGCGACCGCCTGCCGTCACGGCGCGCGACGGTCGCCCTGACGGCGCCGTTTCTCGCCGCCGGGATGATCGCGCTGTTCTTTCCCTTGCCGGAGACGCAGACCGGGCGCCTGGCGTGGCTCGGCGTGGCGTTGGCGGTCGTCTACGCGGCGTACTCGGTGGCCATGATCAACCACAACGCGTGGGGTGCCGAGCTCTCGACCGACCCGGCCGGCCGGACCCGCATCACCGCCGTGCGCGAGGCGCTCGCGCTCGTCGGCGTCATCCTCGCCAGCGTGGCGCCCGCGCTCCTCGCCGCAGGGCGGCCGCGCCGGCGGCGGCCTGCCGCAGTTCGCCTTGATCTTCGGCCTGTTCACGCTGCTCGTGGCCGCGGTCACGCTGCGGGCACCCAATCCTGCGCGGCACGCGGCGGCGGCGGCCGAACCCCTGCGCGCCCGCCTGCGTGCGCCGCTCGCCGACCCGCTGTTCCGCCGCCTGCTGCTCGTGTTCCTCGCCAACGGCATCGCCTCGGCCATCCCGGCGACGCTGGTGCTGTTCTTCATCGCCGACGTGCTGCAGGCGGAAAACCGGCAGGGCCTGTTCCTCGCGCTCTACTTCGTCGCCGGCGCCGTCGGCATGCCGCTGTGGGTTCGGCTGTCCGCCGCCTGGGGCAAGGCTCGCGCCTGGAGCGTCGGCATGATCGCCGCCATCCTCGCGTTCGTCTGGGCGTTCGCGCTCGGGCCCGGCGACACGGCCGCGTTCGCCGCGATCTGTATCGTTTCCGGGCTGGCGCTCGGGGCCGACCTCGCGCTGCCGCCCTCGCTGCTCGCCGACGTGATCGACCGCGACGGACGCGCGCGCCCAACCGGCGCCTACTTCGGCCTGTGGACGCTCGCCACCAAGCTCAATCTCGCGCTGGCGGCCGGAATCGCGCTGCCCCTGCTCGGCGCGCTGGGCTACGTGCCCGGAGCGTCCGAGGGTGCAGCGCTCCCGGCGCTGTCCTTCGTCTACGCGATCGTGCCCTGCGCGCTCAAGCTCGGTGCGCTCGTCGCTCTCCGCCGTTTCGAGGCCGCTTCGGCCAGGGGTCGGTCATGATCGTCAAGACCACGCTCGCGTTGCTCGGCTTCGTCGGGCTGGTGGGCTGCGCCAGCGTCGACGTGACGCAATACCGGGGCGAGCAGCCGGCGTTCGATCTCGCGACTTACTTCAACGGCACGATCGACGGCTGGGGGATGTTCCAGGACCGCTCCGGGAAGGTCGTGCGGCGCTTCACCGTGCGCATCGACGCGCGCTGGGACGGCGAGCGCGGCACGCTCGACGAGCACTTCGAGTTCTCCGACGGCGAGAAGCAGAACCGCGTCTGGAAGCTCGTGAAGCAGGGCGACCGCTACACCGGGACCGCGGCCGACGTCGTCGGCACCGGCGTGGGCACGGCCGCCGGCAACGCGTTCCACCTTCGCTACGTGCTGGCGCTGCCGGTCGAAGGCCGGGTCTGGCACGTGGACATGGACGACTGGATGTACATGATCGACGAGACGACCGTGCTCAACCGCACGACGATGTCCAAGTTCGGCGTGCGCCTGGGGGAAGTGACGTTGTCGTTTCGCAAGCGCCAATTGAACCCACAAGGGAGGTAAGCGACAGGGAATTCAACGGGAAGGGGCACCAAGGCCATCATCGGTATCGATCTGGGCACGTCCAATTCGGCGGCGGCCGTCCTGCGGGGTGGGCGTCCCGTCATCATCCCGAGCGCCGAAGGCATCAGCCTGGGCGGCAAGGCTTTTCCCAGCTACGTGGCGCTGACCGCCGATGGCCAGATGATCGTCGGCGAACCGGCGCGGCGCCAGGCAGCCGCCAACCCGGAGGGCACGGCCACCGCATTCAAGCGCAGGATGGGTCAGCGCGAAACCATCAGGCTGCGCGACAAGGCGTTCACCCCGGAGCAGCTGTCGGCCTTCCTGCTGCAGAAGATCAAGCGCGATGCCGAGGCCTTTCTGGGCGAGCCGGTGACGCAGGCGGTGGTCACCGTGCCCGCCTATTTCGACGACAACCAGCGCGCGCCACCAAGGACGCCTGCAAGATCGCCGGACTGGAAGTGGTGCGCCTGGTGAACGAACCGACGGCGGCGGCGCTGGCCTACGGGCTCGACCGTGCCGGACAGGAACTCAGGATCGCGGTGATCGATTTCGGCGGCGGCACGCTGGACGTCACCGTCATGGAATTCGGCAAGGGCGTGTTCGAGGTCAAGTCCACCTCCGGCGACACCCGGCTGGGCGGCACCGACATGGACGGCTCGTCTCATCGAGGCTCTGGCCGAGCGCTTCCAGCTGGCCACCGGCGTGGATCGTGCGCGGCGACACCAAGGCCATGGCCCGGCTCAAGGAGGCAGCCGAGATGGCCAAGATCGAGCTTGTCTGCTGCACCAGCACCCATATCAGCCTGCCCTACATCGCGGCCGCAGCCGGCGAACCCAAACATCTGGAAATGGACCTGACCGCACCGACCTCGAACGCATCGTCGCCCGGTGATCGAGCGCTGCCGCGCCCCGGTGGAGCAGGCGCTCGACGATGCCGGCATTCAGACCCAAGGACATCGATCGCATCGTGTTCGTCGGCGGCCCCACGCGCATGCCGGCGGTGCGCGGCTTCTTCGAGGAGCTGTTCGGGCGCAAGGCCGAGATGGGCGTCGACCCGATGGAGTGCGTCGCCAGCGGCGCGGCGATCCAGGCCGGCGTGCTGGCGGGCGAGGCGGGATTGGGCGAGATCGTGCTGGTGGACGTCACGCCGCTCACCCTTGGCGTGGAAACCCTGGGCGGGGTGGCCACCGCCGCTGATCAGCCGCAACACGCCGGTCCCGGTGAAGCAGCACCGAAATGTTCACCACCGCCGCCGACATGCAGACCTCGGTGACGATCCACGTCTTCCAGGGCGAGCGGCCGATGGCGGCGGACAACACCAGCCTGGGCGAATTCAACCTCGACGGCCTGCCGCCCGCGCCGCGCGGCGTGCCCAAGATCGAGGTCACCTTCGATATCGATTCCAACGGCATCCTCAATGTGCTCGCCAAGGACACGGCCACCGGCAAGTCCCAGCCATTCGCATCACCGGCTCCACCCGGCTCCCGAGCGGCGACAAGCAGCGCATGATCAAGGAGGCCGAGCGCTACGCCGAAGCCGACAAGAAGCGGCGCGAGGAAGTGGACAAGCTCAACGAGGCGGATTCCGCCGCCTACCAGGCCGAAAAAATGCTGGCCGAGTTCGCCGACAAGCTGACGGCCGACCTCAAGAGCCGGATCGAGTAGGACTGCGCGACGTCAAGGAGGCCTTGGGCCGCAAAGACGTGGCGCTGGCGGCCGACAAGGCGGCGGCGTTGAAGAAACTGCTGCAGGAGGCCGGTGCGGCCATTTACGCGCAGTCGCCGCAGGCGCCCAAGACCGGCCCCTACGCGGAAACCCGGACCGCCGAGGGCTTCGGCGCGACCGGCGGCGAAGCGCGTCCCAGCGGGGCCGGACCGCGGGGCAGAGTGGTCGACGCGGAGTACCAGGAAGATCGTTAGGGAACGGCCCTGGCCCAAGCGGCCCGGTCGATATCGTCTCCTGCGGTGACCGGAGCACGCCATCGCCACCGAACAGCGCGACTGTTGCGAAGTTCTTGGCGTTGCCCGCGATGCCGACGCGAAGGCGATCAAGGACGCCTTTCGCCGGCTCGCGCTCAAGTACCATCCGGACCGCAACAAGGAGCCGGAGGCCGAGGAGCGGTTCAAGGAGGTTGCGGCCGCCTACGCGGTGCTCTCCGACCCGAAGAAACGCGCCGAATACGACCGCCATGGGTTCGCGGGCGTGGCCGGATTCTCGTCCGAGGACCTGTTCTCCGGCATCGATTTCGACGACATCTTCGGCGGTTTCGATTTCGGTCTGGCAGGGAGCGGGCTGTTCAACCGTTTCTTCGGGCACCCCCGCCGCCGCCCGGGGCCGCCGCGAGGCGCGAACCTGGAAGTGGAGCTCACGGTGCCCCTCGACCGCATCGCCAGCGGCGGTGAGGAGGAGATCCGCTTCGAGCGGCCACAGGTATGCCCGACGTGCCGCGGCGCGCGCGCCGCCCCCGGCAGCGCGCCACGCAAGTGCGAGGCCTGCGGCGGGACCGGACGCGAGACCCGGCAGGAGTCGCGCCAGGAGAAACAGGGAAGGGTGTTGATTCAGCACGTGATCGTCTGTCCGGCTTGCGGTGGTCGTGGCGAGCTTATCGACCACCGCTGCCCCGGGTGTGCCGGGGAAGGCACCGTGGTGAGCACCGAACGACTGACGGTGAACGTGCCGGCCGGCGCGGAAGAAGGCATGGCGCTGCGCGTCCCGGGGAAGGGGCTCGCCTCCGCGGAAGCGGGCGCGGCCCCGGGTGATCTGTATGTCGTCGTGCGCAGCGCGCCGGACCCGCGCTTCGAGCGTGACGGCCCCGACCTTTGGCGCGAGGAGAGCATCACCGTGTCCGACGCCGCGCTGGGCGCGGATCTCAACGTGCCGACCATGGCCGGCACCGCGACCGCTCGAGTTCCTCCCGGTACGCAGCCCGAGACGGTGCTCCGCTTGCGCGGCAAGGGGCTCCCCGAGTTCGGCGGCCGCGCCCACGGTGACCTCTATCTGCGGCTGCGGGTGTACGTGCCGCAGCGGCTGTCGGTCGAGCAGAAAGCGGCCTTCGAGCGCTTGCGCGAGCTCGACCGCAAGGGCAACCGACCGCCGTCGAGCTAGCAGGCTGTCGGACGCGGGTCGTCGCGCCGCGCCGCACGCTCTGGCCCTGCGCCGGTCACCGCGGCAGCCACCTCCCGGCGACGCGCGGGCCGTCTTGCCCGGCACGAACGATCACGACTTCGCCCATGGCCGGCACGATGCCGGTCAACGCCGTGATGTTCACCTGATGCGTGACCCACACCACGTTCACGTCGGCAGGAACCTCGGCGGCGGCTGCACGCAGCTGCCGCGTCCGCTCCGGTTCGGCCGACGCTTCACCAAAGAACGAGTTGAGCGCGGCCCACGGACGCACCGGGGTGCGGTCGGCAAAGGCGAGCCGCGCGGTGTCGAGGCAGCGGCACCATTCGCTGCTGCGGACTTCCGCGACCGGGATGCCCCGCGCACGCAGCGCCGCACCCAGGGCGCGCGCCTGCTCGCGTCCGGCCGCCGAGAGATTGCGCTGCGTGCGGCAGTCATCGAGCCGAAAGCCGGGCGGATCGCCCACGCCCGGCTCGGTCTGGGCGTGCCGGACGAGCAGCACCTGCCCGCCGCCGCGCAGCGCAAGGAGCAGGTCTACAGGCAGTTCCGCTCCAGCCGCGGCCGTTGCCCCGGCCAGCCAGAACAGCAGCAGCCACGCCGCCGGATTGCGAAAGGAGCGCGCGAAAAGGGTTGTCCTCATCTGTCGTCTCGGGGTCGGTCAAATGTCGCCGGCGGTGGCTGCGCCAACCCTCGGTCGAGCGCAGCCGCTGCGGCACGTTCCCCTTGCGCCGCGGTGCACGCACGGGGTATCCCCGCGTCGGGCGGCGGCCCGGCGGGCGGTCCAGTCCAGCTTGTTTTTGACCGCGGCGCGGTGGATCGCCTATAATTTTCCCCTTTGGCGAACTAGCTCAGCTGGTTAGAGCAGAGGAATCATAATCCTTTGGTCCGGGGTTCGAGTCCCTGGTTCGCCACCAGACAGATCAACGACTTGCCTTCGCGCAGGCAGTTTTCGTTTTGAACCAGGGTAGCGCCGGGGTAGCATCAGGCTCGGTTTCGAGGCAATCCAGCGGCCCCTAGTCCTCCGACAGCCGGCGGTGAACGGCCGGGCCTGTTGCTTTGTGACAGGTGCGCTTGCTGGCGGCCGCCGGCTATCCTCGGCGCACGGATACCAAAGACCTCTGCCCCTGTCCGTTCTGCGACGGGCGCCAGCTTGTTCTCGCCCGCGTTACGGACGATGACCGGGTTTCCGTTGCCGTGGTCTGCCCAGAGTGCGGCGCCACGGGACCGCGTGCGGACGGCGATGACCCGCCTGATCACGCCGAGTTCATGTGGAACGCGCGGTAAGGGGCTGACGGGGGCCTCTCCGAGCATCGATCCAGCCGTGGCGACCGTCGGAGACAGCCAGCCGTGGCGACCGTTCATCCTATTTTCCTCGGTTGAGGCCCGCGAAGTTGCGGCAAACTCATGACTGGCCGGGGTTTCCGGGGAATGGGGAGGGTCACCCGATGGGTGAGGGAGAATTTGCGGAGAAGACGCTGGTCGCCGCCGTGCGCGGTGCGCTGGTCGAGGCGGCCGAGCCGACCGCGGAACTGCGGGTGAGCACGCCGGGCGGTCGCTTCCAGGTGCGGTGGGACGAGAACGGTAGTGCGACGGCGCTGGGGCAACTGGCGTTCTTCGCCGAGTTTCTGGAGGTCTCCGGGCTGTTCGCGCACTGGGTCGCCGGCTGCCCGCTGAACTACAGCAGCCCCAACGCCCCAGCGGTGGAGGACGTGCTGGGCACCTGGCTGCTGTCGATTCTCGATGGTCAGCGGCGGTATGCGCATGTCACCGGGCTGCGTGGGGATGCGGTGGCGCCGCAGATCCTGGGCATGGAGCGCATCATCAGCGACGAGAGTCTGCGCCGGGCGCTGGCGCATCTGGCACCGAGCCCGGAACGTGGTGAGAGCGACGCGGAGCGTGCGGCGCGGCAAGCGCAGTTGGCCCGCAGTACGGCGTGGATGGACCAGGCGCTGGCGCACAGCACGGACGAAGCGTTGACCACCGGGTGGATCCTCGACGCCGACACCACGGTCAAGCCGCTGTATGGGCACCAGGACGGGGCTGAGGTGAGCTACAACCCGCGCAAACCGGGGCGCCCGAGCCACGTGGTGCACACCTACTGGATTGGCAACGTGCGCTTGGTCTTGGATGCCGAAGTGCGCAATGGCAAGGCGCATGCAGCCCGCCACAGCCTGCCGCGGTTGGTGACGATCCTCGAGGGCCAGCTGGCGGGACGCCGGCCGCGGTTGGTGCGCGGCGATATTGCCTTTGGCAACGACCCGGTGATGCATGCGTTGGAGCGGTTGTTGCAGCCCTATTTGTTCAAGCTGCGGCAAACTGCGGGGGTGAAGTCGCTGATTCAGCGGCTGTGGTCGCAGCAGGACTGGCAGGATGTGGGGCAAGGCTATGCCGCGGTCGAGACCACGCTGCGGCTCTCCGGCTGGAACCAGGCGCGGCGCGTGGTGGTGGTGCGGCGTGCGGTGAAGGGGGCACTGGCGGCCCAGACCACGCCGGCGGGGGGCCAGCAGCGGCTGGAGTTTGCCGATCCGCGGCAGCCGCTGCAGTTGTGGGAGTACGCCGTGCTGGTGACCAACGCGCCGTATGACCTGGCGGCCATCGGCCAGTTGTACCGGGACCGGGCCGATTGCGAGAACGGGTTCGACGAGTTGAAGAACCAGTGGGGCTGGGGTGGCTACACCACCCGGGACCTGGAGCGCTGCAACCTGTCGGCGCGGGCGGTGGCCCTGATCTACAACTGGTGGAGCTGGTATGTCCGCCTCGCGCATCCGCAGACCCGGCTGGAGGCTGTCACCTCGCGGCCACTCTTGCTCTCCGGTGTCGCGCGCCTGACCCATCATGCCGGCCAGGCGCGGCTGTCGCTCACTCTGCTGCATGCCGCCGGTGACCAGATCAAGGCCATGATCGCCAATGTTCGCAAGGGCTTGGAGACGATTCTGGCAACTGCGCCACAGTTGCCGCAAGCGGGCCGCTGGCGAGCGCTGGTGCGCTACATCATCGATCAAATGCTCAGGCTACGCCCGAAGCATCACCCGCCGTCAGCTCCGCCGACTTCGCTCTTGCCGCTCGTGCCGACCGGGTAACTGAGGAAAATAGGTTCATTCCTGCCCCGTACAGAGCCGACGGCTTCTAGGTGTTGAATGCCCGCAACGCATAGGACAGCGGTCGCACGTGCGAGCGCGGTGGCCGGCAGGCCCCGGCCAGGAGCGGCCGGTCGAGGTGGCCACTCGATTCTAATAGGTAACGGGTCCTCTGATCCCGCCGAGTGTCCGGTCTTCGGCGAGGAGATTGACACCGACACTGACTCGACTCGGCCACAAGCGGAAATTCCGTCCTCCGCTGCACCTCGTACACCAAGGTCAGCTTCGACATCATTCCAGACGGACAACCTTTCTCAGCATCTCGGCTTACGCGGCCGCGTATAGAAAGTGTCGCACACGCGGTGGGTCGATCCCGCAATGGAATCTTTGCACTTCCTCTTGCAGAGCGGCGTCCGCCCTTGAGACGCGCTGATGCTGGCGCAAATGCTCGGCCCAGGATTCGACCTGAAACGACTCCAACAGGATTTCAGGGTCGGCCGAGTCCTGGTTCACTGACCAGATGTAGGCACCATCGCGAAGCCGCTGCGCTGAAAGGCGATGCAGCGCGTCAAGGAACGCCTGGCGGTCGCCGGCTTTCACGCGGTATTCGATCTGGATCAATACCGGGCCGCGGCCTCCGTCGACGGCAGATGCCGTAAGCGGTTCAGGCCAGTGGTTCGATGGCTCCAGATCGGCGTCGCCCTTCGGCAGCTGGACGCGATTCGCTAACAGGCCTACCAGAACCAACCCGCCCGCACCCAGCAGCAATGCCAAGGGCACACCGACACTACTCGCTACAACGCCCCACGCCAGGCTGCCGATCGTCATCGCGCCATTGAACACCGTCAGATACACCGCCAGACCACGTCCCCGCACCCAGTTGGGCAGGATGGCCTGGGCCACGCCATTCAGGGTGGTCAGTGCGGTAATCCAGGCGGCACCGAGAAACAGCAGTGCTGCAACGGCAGACCACTGTGGAGGCGACAAGGACAGAAAGACCATGACGGTTGCCGACGTCAAAGCAGCAACCAGCATCAAGCCGTCGGCACTCAGTTTCTTCCTGAGAGACGGCAACAGAATCGCGCCGGCAATCGCCCCGATGCCGACAGCACTCAACAAGAGGCCGTAAAACCCTGCACCGCCGCCAAGCACATCGCGCGCGACCAAGGGCAGTAATGCCCACACCGAACTGGCCAGGGCAAAGAACAGGAATGCCCGCAGCAAGACAATGTGCAATTCCCGACTGGCCCGTGCGTAGCGCAACCCGGCCCGGAAGGCACCGGGGAATCGCTCGCTCAACGCATCGGGTGCTGCCGGAGGACGTTTCCACCACAGCAACGCGGCGATAACAAAGAGGTAACTCGCCACGTCCAGGCCATAGGTCAGCGCGGCTCCAAAGGCAGCCAGCGTCATTCCGCCCAGCGCCGGACCAATGGCGCGCGCGACGTTGAGGCCGAGTGAATTGAGCGCCACTGCATTCTTCAGATGCTTGCGCGCGACCAGTTCCGGGACCACAGCCTGCCAGGTCGGCCCCATCAGGGCTGCGCCCACGCCGCCTAGAAACGTCAGGAAGAGCAGCGAGGCCACCGTATGCCGATCGGTGAGGGAGAGCACGACCAGGCACGCGCTTACAGCAGCCAGGAGAACCTGGATCCCAATCAGGAACCGACGCCGGTCCAGGATGTCGGCTAGCACGCCGGCCGGAATCGCCAACAGAAAGATCGGCAAAGTGGCTGCTGTCTGCACCAGCGCAACGGTCACCGGCGAGGGCGACAAGTCGGTCATCAGCCAGGCGCTGGCGACATCACGGACAAAGGTCCCGATATTGCCGATGACCGTAGCAATCCAGAGCACGGCGAACAGTTTCTGGCGCAGGGGTACGAACGCGCCATCGCTGGGACCGCCCGGGCTTGCTACCCCGTCTGCTGGGTCGCTCATACTGCCCAGCAGGAGCAACCGAGGGCACCAAAGAAACCTCTCGGGTCAGCAACGGGCACGTTGGCAGCCCATGCGCGCGCGTGATCATGACCGTGCAGTACGCAGGCGCTGGCGCACCCGCACGTGGCCGCCGCGTTCTTCCTCAATGGCGACATGGAGTTTCTGCCTGCGGCGTCCGGTTCCCCCCAGGCCGCATAGCCATTGAAACGGCGTGTCGGAGACCAGTCCGGCATCGCCGGTGGCAGCGGATTGTCATCGAGATCGGCAAAAACTCCGTCCCCAAACACGACCCGCCCCCCCACCACAGTGAGGTGCGAGGTAAGGAAGGAAATCTCGTCTTCTGAAACGCTGAAGTAATCCTTGCTAGGCACGATCAGGTCGGCGAACTGCCCCACCTCGATGCGTCCGCGCCGGCCTTCGTCGTTCGAGAACCAGGCGACGTTCTCTGTCCACATGCGCAGTGCGGTTTCGCGGTCCAGCAGGTTGCACCGCGGGTAGAGATTCATGCCGCCCACGGTCTTGCCGGTGATCATCCAGGACAGGGAGACCCAAGGGTTGTAGGAGGCGACGCGGGTTGCGTCGGTCCCGGCGGACACCTTCACGCCCTTGTCGATCATGCGCCGGATCGGCGGTGTCGCCTCGGCGGCTCTGGTGCCGTAGCGCTCGACAAAATATTCGCCTTGATAGGCCATGCGGTGTTGCACGGCAATGCCACCGCCGAGGGCAGCCACTCGATCGATGGAGCGCTCGGAAATGGTCTCCGCATGATCGAAGAACCAGCGGAGACCCTCCAAGGGTATCTCGCGGTTCACCTTCTCGAACACATCGAGCGCCCTTGAAATGGTTTCATCGTAAGTGGCATGCAACCGCCACGGCCAGCGGTTCTGGGCCAGGACGCGAATGACTTCTTCCAGTTCCCCTTCCATGTTGGTCGGCATGTCCGGACGAGGCTGTCGAAAGTCCTCGAAATCCGCCGCCGAAAACACCAGCATTTCGCCGGCGCCGTTGTGCCGAAAATAGTCGTCGCCCTGCTTGTACTTCACCGAGGCGGTCCATTTCAGGAAGTCCTCCTTCTCCTGTTGGGGCTTCTGCGTGAACAGGTTGTAGGCGAGGCGCACGGTCATCTGTCCGTCATCGGCAAGACGCTGGATCACTGCGTAGTCGTCGGGATAATTCTGAAAGCCCCCACCTGCGTCGATCACGCCGGTGATGCCGAGGCGATTGAGTTCGCGCATGAAGTGCCGGGTGGAGTTGATCTGGTAGTCGAACGGCAGCTTCGGTCCCTTCGCCAGGGTCGCGTAGAGGATCATCGCGTTGGGCTTGGCCAGCAGCAGCCCGATGGGATTGCCCTGGCCGTCGCGGGTGATTTCACCGCCGGGGGGCTCAGGCGTGTCCTTCGTGTAACCGACGGCGCGTAACGCGGCGGCATTGAGCAATGCGCGGTCGTATAGGTGCAGCAGGAACACCGGGGTCTCCGGCGCGATGGCATTGATTTCGTCGAGGGTGGGCAGGCGCTTTTCAACGAACTGGTGCTCGGTGAACCCCCCGACCACGCGCACCCACTGCGGTGCCGGGGTCACCACCACTTGGCGGCGCAGCATGTCCATGGCGTCGGCCAGCGAGCGCACGCCATCCCAGCGCAGTTCCAGGTTGTAGTTGAGCCCCCCGCGTACGACGTGGGTATGGTTGTCGACGAGGCCCGGCAGGACGCATCGGCCCTTGAGGTCGATCACGCGGGTGCCCGTGCCACGTAGCGTTAGAACGTCCTCTTCAGAGCCGACCGCGACAAACTTGCCGTCCCGAATGGCGACTGCAGTGGCGACGGGTTTTGCGCGATCGAGCGTAGTGATCCGACCGTTGCGAAATATGACGTCAGGCAGGGCTTCGGGCATGGTCAAACTCCATGGGCAGCGATGTGGCTCGAGACGGGCAAGCGGAGAAAACGACCGGCGAGAGGACATCCCCCCCGCCCGTCAGGTATCGGCAGGATCAGGCTTTGGCCGGGTTCGGGCCAAACTTGGCGCCGTGCTGCACACGCTCCGCTGCCTTGTGCACCATCGTGTAGGCATAGTCGACGCCCATACCGTAGGCGCCCGAGTGTTCCTGCACGATGCCGATCACCTCGTCGTAGGTTTCCTTGCGTGCCCAGTCGCGTTGCCATTCGAGGAGCACCTGCTGCCATGTCATGGGCACGATGCCGGCCTGCACCATGCGATCCATCGCGTATTTGTGGGCATCGACCGAGGTGCCGCCCGAGGCGTCGGCGACCATGTAGATCTCGTATCCGCCCTCCAGTGCGGCCGAGAGTGCAAACGTTGTGTTGCAGACCTCGGTCCAGAGCCCGGATACGATCACCTTCTTGCGCCCAGCGGCGGCCAGCGCATCGCGCACGTTCTGGTCATCCCAGGAGTTCATCGACGTGCGTTCGAGGATCTTGTGGTTCGGAAATACCGCCAAGAGCTCCGGATAGGTGTGGCCAGAAAAGCTTTCCGTTTCCACCGTCGTGATCGTCGTCGGGATATTGAACGCCTTGGCGCCCTTGGCCAGAGCGACGACATTGTTCTTCAGTGTCTGGCGGTCGATGGACTGAACGCCAAAGGCCATCTGGGGTTGCTGATCGATGAAGATGAGCTGGGAGTTCTGGGGAGTAAGGACCTCGAGATAGCGTGACATGGTGGATCTCCTTGTAATGGCTGACAGGTAAGCGGCTTGAGGACGCGATCGGCTAATCGGCAACCGACATCCCGTAATGCGCCGGAACGCCGCATTCATCCGGCACCGATTATGGATTGGCCTATCCGGCCACGTCGACCAGAACCAGTTCCGCCGTATCGCTCGCCGACACCCGGATGACCGATTCGTCGCGAATCGCGGCACCGTCGCCGGCAGCCAGTTCGATGCCGTTGATCGTTACTCCGCCATTGGCCGATACCAGGTAGGCGTGCCGCTTGGGGTCAATCCGGTACTCGGTGCTTTCCCCCTTGCGCAGGGTGGCACCCGAAACCCGGGCGCTGGCCCGGATCGGCAGGGCATCGTCATCGCCCGTGATGCCGCTGGCCAGTACAACAAAACGGCCCGAGCGATCCTCTTTGGGAAACGGTTTGGATCCCCAGGAAGGCGCGCCGCCGCGCTCATCCGGAATGATCCAGATCTGGAAGATGCGGGTCACGCCTGGCTCAAGGTTGTATTCAGAGTGACGAATTCCCGTGCCGGCGCTCATGACCTGCACATCTCCGGCGACCGTCCTTCCCCTGTTGCCGAGATTGTCCTGATGGCTAATCGCCCCTTCGCGCACGTAGGTGATGATCTCCATGTTGGCGTGCGGGTGAGGCGGGAATCCAGTATCGGGCTGAATGGTGTCGTCGTTCCAGACCCGCAGCGCACCCCAATGAACACGCTCGGGGTCATGGTAATCGGCGAACGAGAAATGGTGCCGGGCATCCAGCCAGCCGTGATGGGCATGGCCAAGGCTATTGAAGGGACGATGCTCGATCATGGCGGCCTCCGTTGGCAGGTTGCGATGGCTGCATGATGGCCGGCGTCTACACAAAGGAGAATAGAAACTTTCGAATAGCATACTTTCCAAATATGATTCGATCAGCCGACCATACCGAGTAGCGGCAACCGCTTGTAACGCATCGCATCCAACCGTCACGCTGGAGGGGAAATGGCCAATCTTCCCGATCTGGAAGCCTGGGCGATCTTCGCAAAAGTCGCCGAAACGGGCTCGTTTGCGCGTACAGCCGAGGAACTGGCCCTGTCGCAAGGCACGGTATCGAAGGCGATCACCCGCCTGGAGGGGCGTGTGAAAACCATGCTGTTTCACCGTACGTCGCGCAGCATGTCGCTGACCGAGAGCGGATTGACTGCCCTCGACTACGCCAACCGGATTCTCGAGGAGGGGGTGGCGGTCGAGGCCGAGCTGACGGAACAGGCAGCCAGCGTGCGCGGGCAGGTGCGCGTTGCCGTGCCGATGTCATTTGGCCTTTCCCATGTGGCGCCGGCGTTACCCGGTTTCATGGCGAAATTCCCCGAGGTCAACCTGGACGTGGATTTCAGCGATGCGCTGG
Organism: uncultured beta proteobacterium; assembly: GCA_963713275.1. Taxonomy (GTDB): domain Bacteria; phylum Pseudomonadota; class Gammaproteobacteria; order Burkholderiales; family Casimicrobiaceae; genus CAIWHR01. Next base: position 72,757 of record CAVQLG010000021.1, on the reverse strand, counting down.
TCGACCTGGTGCAAGGCAGATTCGATCTGGCCATCCGCATTTCCAACCTGTCGGACTCAAGCCTGCTCGCCCGGCGCTTGTGTACCGTCCGGATTCTGCTGGTCGGCTCTCCGGGCTATTTCAAGCAATACGGCAAGCCAAAGCATCCGCGCGATCTCGCGGCGCATAGGGCGCTCCAGTATGCTTATTCACCTAGCGGAACCAGTTGGCGGTTCACGCACCCGCGACAGGGGGAGTTCACTCAGGTCATGCAGGCACCTTTGCGCGTCAATAACGCCGAAGCCCTAGAGCCTACCTTGCACGCCGGACTCGGGCTGGCCCTGCAACCCGAGTTCCTGGCCTGGCAGCACATCCAGTCCGGCACGCTGGAAACGGCCTTGGAGGATTGGCAGGTCGAGCCCATCGCCTTGCATCTGGTAACCCCGCCGGGACGGCGCAGGCCGGCACGCGTCCAGGCGCTGATCGACTACTTCGACGATTGCTTTGCCAAGAAGCCGTGGGCACAGGGAAACTGAAAGGGTGGGATCTTGGGCAAAGTCTGCGACTGCTCAACATCTTGAACCGGCCGTCCCGATATCGCTATGGTGAATGGCAGCAACGGGTCGTTAGCGGTCGTTCGAGTCCCGGATGCGCGGCCGTTCGATCCGACCCTCACGTGGCTGGCGGGGTAAGCGTTTCGATGTCCGCTTTGTCGAGGACCTGGTCGGGGTTCCCCAACGGCCGAGCACCTATTCCACGCCGAGGACGCGCTGCAACACGCTGACGCCGACACCCAGCATCCGGGCGGTCTTCACCTTGCCGATCCCCTGGGAGGTGAGTCTGCGGATACGGTCCTCGATCTCGGTACTCACTCTGGACCGACCGAGCGTTCTTCCCTTGGCGCGCGCGCGGGCAAGCCCTGCCTTCACCCTCTCTTGAATCATCGAGCGCTCGAACTCGGCGAACACGCCAAGCATCCCGAACATCGCCTTGCCTGATGGTGTCGACGTATCCGATGCCTGCTGGTGCGGGTACAGGTTGACGTTCTTCGCCTGCAGGTCACCGAGGAAGCCGACCAGATCCCGCAGACTCCGACCCAGACGATCCACCGACCAGGCCGCGACCACATCGACTTCCTTTCGAGCCACAGCTCGCAGGACGGTATCGAATTGCGGACGATGCTTCCGGCCCTTGGCGCCACTGATGCTCTGGTCGACGTACTCGGCTGCGATCGTCCATCCGTTGCGCTCAACCGCGGTACGCAACTCGCGCTGCTGGTTCTCGGTGGTCTGGCCGTCGGTCGACACTCGGGCGTAGATCGCCACGCGCTTCGGCTTGGTCATCGTCACTCCTTGGGTCGGTGGTGCCTCTCAGGGCATACCGCAAGCAGGTGTTTGCCGTACCCCTCGAATCGCGGTTCCCCTCGGGGCTACGCGACGCCGATTTCCGGAGAGGTTTTCGGTATGGGGCCCGACCGGCACGGGAGCCCCGCCCCGCATCAGCCTTCGCGGTCCACTCCTTGGTCGAGCTCAAGCGCGGTCTGCTGTTCCTGCGACCAGCTGGTGATCCGCTGCACGTAGAGCTCCTCGAGATCTGGGCAGAACTGCGAATCCACGTCGACGAGGCGCGGCATCTCCCCGAGGTCATAGCCGGTGTCGGCGAAGTTCATGTCCAGCACCGCCAAGAGCGGCCATGCACCGTTGAAGAAGGTTTCCAGTTGGCCCAGGGTCAGCGGCCGGGTGGAAGTGCGAGTCCGCTTCTCGGAGAGCGTGTCGCCTTCGTACTCATCGACGACTCGGTAATGGATGCGACTCCTGCCGCGGCGGGCGTAGACGCTAGTGACATCGCGCGTGGTCGACGCGATCGTGATCCTGGCGATCATCACTTCGCTCGGCGAAAGGTCAGGCAGATACTCGCCGCCCAGGCAATCGGGGTGCAAGCGGCCAATCGCTCGGCGCCCATCGTCGTCCAAGGCCGATTCGGCAAGGAAGCCGGGAACCTCGCCCAACCGCCCGCCGGCGATCCTTGGGAGCCTGCATTTGCCCTGACCCTCCGCATCCTCCAACGAGATGGCAGGGCCCCAGACGCTGGCGGGGTGCCGGCCACCGAAGTGGCCGGCGGCGGCGCCGATCTCTCCCGTGGGCTCCCCAACCCTCCTGCTGGATGCCGATGACGACGATGTAGACGAGCCGCGGGGCCAGCCTACCGCTACGCCATCAGGTCGCCATCCCGATAATCGGCCACCGACCCCGCCTGACCTTGTCGTCGGCACCGGGTTCGGGTTGGTACACCGGGCAACTGATCCGCACCGACGCACCGGGAACGCCCTGCCGGCACGCAAGCCGCGCCCCCCGACGAAGACCAACGGCATAGCGGACGCAGAATCACTGGGCCGCGCCGAACCGCTGGTTCCACATGAACGCGACATGTTGCGGCGGGTCGTCGCCTGCCCCCTTCGGCCCGGTAGCGCCGCATTCCAGGCAGACGACGGCCCGCGACGTCTGTTCGCCGTCCGCAACGGCGGCAACTGTCAATCCCTCGCTACCGCAGAACGGGCGGGACCGATGGTCAACGGGTGACGTGGCGCGAGCGTAGCAACGGCAATGACTGGTGCCCCTGTCAGCGTTCACCGGCACGGACGATGCGGGACACTGGCGGGACACTCAACGCCAGAAATCAGCGGTAAGCGCGAGAAGTCGGCAACAGCTAACGCCTTGATGTGATTGTTTTAGTTTGCTCTAGTTTGTTGCCGTTTTCTCGATTCGCTGGAATCATAATCCTTTGGTCCGGGGTTCGAGTCCCTGGTTCGCCACCAACCGATGCAAACGCTTGGGCCAATCCTCCCGGGTTGGCCTTCGTGTTTCTTGCGTCCGGGCGTTATCGGGGTCAGCGCCGTAATCCTGCGGAGGACAGGGCCTGGGCCTGCCCCTGACGGACGAGCTTACGACCACGCAGCGCGGTCGCCAGGCGCATCAACTCGTTGACCGCCGTCGCCTCGCCATCGTCGATGTCGCAGATTGCCATGCGCACGTCCGAGTGCGCGTTGGGCGAGCTGGCATCGGCCTTGGCGATGCAGGCATCGAGCGTGCTTTGCAGGAATTCCCGATCCGTCGTGCTGTCCACGAGCACAGCGATACGATCCGCCGGCACGAGATCGACCAGGGATTGCAGTTCGAACACGCAACCCTGGTTGGCGGGCCCGAAACTGCGCAGATCCATCACCACCAGATCGCTGCGATCCATCAGCCCCACCACGGCAGGACGCCACGCGTCGTTGCCACAGAACAACTCGGTGACACGCCAGCGCGCATCATGATCGCCGCGATCGTCGATCGCGGCGAGCCGTGCAGACACCTCGGCGGGCTCCGTGATGAAGCGCTCATCAAGACGACCGGCGAGGAAATCGAGGAACTCTGCCGGATCGATCGTGCTGCTCGCGAGATCGGGCGCGCCGATCATCGCAATCGGCCCCACGTAGCGCCAGCGCGAACCGAGCAGATCGAACAGACGCTCGGCATCGGCGCGCCCGCTGCGACGTCTGCCGTGTCGATCGCGCCGGGCGAAGACCCGCAGCAGCAGCAGGCGGAGCGGCGCGCGCGCGTTGGCAGCGTGGGCGACCGGCGCCATGCCAAGCCACGTGATGGTCTTGTGCAATGCGAACACGCTCAGCCCCACCGCGCCGGCCGGTCCGATCGAGAGGATCAGATCGAGCGTTAATAGCAGCGTCTGGAATCCCCACACGGTATCGATCATCAGACTCTGGTCGCTGAGCCAGTTCGCCGCATAGGCGGCACGCAAACTTCGACCGAGCCACCAGGCGGGCGGCGCGAACAACAGCATGCCGGCAACATGCATCAATGGCAGCGTCGCGCCTGCTGGCACACCCAACGTGCCGGCCGATCTCGCCAAGGCATCCATTCCCGCCGGCGTGCTCGAGGCGATCAACGCGAGCAAGCCGCCGAGCATGACCACGAGCATCATCGCCAGCAAGGCCGGACCGATGCTGCGAATCGCGCGATTCAGAAACAGCAATAGCAGCGGGGAGAGCGACAGATTGATCAACCAGAACACCAAGCCTTGAAGGAATGGCGATACGGTGACGCCCAAGATCGGCAGTGGCGGCGTATCGCCGCGCGCAATGGCGATACAGATCAGCACCAGACCCGCGCCGTAGACGGCCCAAGCGATGCGTTGGCGGTGGCGGTCGCCGTCCCAAATCAGCCCCAACGCGAGTACCGTCGGCCAGCCCCAGGTCCAACTCATGATCGCCAGGCGGATCACGCTGGGTTCGGTGTCGTCCGCACGCAGCAATAGCCACGCCGCCGCAAGGCCGAACGCCGATCCCGCCAGCACCTGCACGAACGCGGCGTAGCGCTGCGCCGCGGCGGCGCGCTTCACCGGCGCGAGCGCGTCCTGCGCTCCCGATTCGAACGCGGCGCCGGGTGCGATGGAGGCGGTCGGCAGAACGGAGCCCGTCGCGCGCGAGGCGGACATCATCAGTGCGGCAATGCGCGCACGATAGCGCCGGAGCAATACCCACCCCAGAATCCAGGTCAACAGCGCGGCGAAGCCGAACACCGAGATGAGCATCCCCGGCCAACTGGCTGGATCGATCATCGGCGTGTAGGGTTTCGTGCATCTGCCACTGCCGATACAGCGCCCACGCTTCGTTGAGGTATGCCGCTGCCGGCGCAGAACCTGCAGCCGAGGGGCCGGCCGCGTCGCGCAATGTCGCCAGTCGACTCAGCGAGTCGATCAGCGCCACCGCCAGCACAGGATCGTCCGGATGCTGTTCGATCAGTTCCCGCTGTGCGGAGACAGCGTGCTGAAGCGCGGCAAACGCCGCGGCAGGTTGCCCGGTGTCTTCCAGCAGCATCGCCAGCATGCTGCCGCTCTGCGCCACGTCACGCCGTGCCCGCTCCACCGCAGGTTGCGAAGGATCATCACCGGCGCGACGCAGCGCCGCTTTCGGACAACTCCATCGCCTGGGTCGCCAACCGCTGCGCGTCATCGGGCCGGCTCTCGCTCAGACGAATCCACGCCAGTTGCTGCAGCGCCAACATCGCCACCCGTGCGTTCGCCTTGTCAGGGTGGGCTTGCGCCGTAGCGAGCGCCTGCCGCAACGCCGGCTCTCCCTCGCTGAGTGACAGCCACCCCAGCACCAGTGCGTGCCACGCGTCCGCCGGTTCGAGCATCATCAGGCGTTGATAATCGGCGCGCGCCAAGTTGCCGAGGGGTTCGAGCGTGCGGCCGAGAAGAGCGAAGTACGTCTTGCCGCGGCATTGCTGCGAGGAAGCGAGGACCGGTTCCAGCGCGGCCGGCAACTCGCCGAGACTCGCGGCAAGATGCAAGCCGCGCGCGCCGCCGGGATGCTTTTCCGCCAGGTAGACGCCGGCATCGCGTGAATAGCTGTCGCGGCGCAGTTCGTTCAGGAATCGCCTTATTCGCCTCCCTTCGCCCGGCGCTCGGGCGGCAGCCACCAATGCATCAACGGCCGCGGCCTGCTGGTCGAGGATGTACTCGCGCATCGGCGCGGTCGGCGTGCGACGCGCAATGCAGTTGAAGGGCAGCCGCGCGATCGGCGGCTCGATCCGCGCAGCCAGCGACGCGCGCGCGGAAGCGGCGAGCGCGCGCACGTCTTCATCGGCCGCTGCCGCTGTCACCGTGCAAAGCGACAGCAGCGCAAGCAGGAGGAGGATGGCCCCGCATGCTGAGCGCGCCGGTCGTGGCTGCATCGATCTCTCCTCGGCTGGAGCGGTTGGAGATCAGCTCCTTGAAGGTCGTGCCGTACACGCTCACCCGTTCGTAGAAGCGGTAGATTAGCGGATCAGTGGGCACCGCGGTCGGCACAGAGCCCTTGTAGGGCGCCTGCTGCAGCGGCAGCACCGCGTCTTCCGGCAGGCCCAGCAGCTTGCCGGCGGTCTCGGCCTACGCCTTGGACAGCCGCATCTGGCCCAGCAGCGCGGCGATTTCCTGGTCGAAGCTGCGCGAGCGATCCACCAGAGACTCGATGAGGTGGTTCCGGATCGGGTAGTAGTGCGGGTGCTTGTGCAGGTCGTGGCGGGTGCGCCTGCGCGGCAGGGTGTTGACCACCACCTCGGCGATCCTGGCCTGCGGCCCGTTGGTCATGAGCACGATCTTGTCGGCCCGCAGGATCGCCTCGTCCACGTCGTAGATGATCATGAAGACGGTCTGCCGGGCGCGGCCGCCGCTGGCGCCAGCGAATCTTCGGGGACCTGCAGGACCGCGCCGGGGAAGCGCACATGATACTGAACCCCGCCGGGCACCTCGCGCAGCACCCGCATCACTTCCCCCGCGGTTCCGGCCGCCACCCGCGGCTTCCCGTCGACGGCAAGCGTCCTGCGGGTCACCACCCGCTCGCGCGCCTCGAAGCGGCTGTCCACCCAGGGGTCGAGCGCGTCGATCAACTCCTCCACGCGGCAGCCGACGATCCGTCCGTCATCCAGGAAGTGCACGCTGTAGACGATCTGCTCCTGCAGGAAGACGCCAACGCCAACGACACTGCCCACGCTCCCGCGGCGCACGAGCGGTGCCCCGCGCGCGAGGCCGGGGAAGGTGCCGTCGTTGCGCAGGTTGCGGGTGACGCGCACGGTCGCGCCCACGGCGAAGCGCGCAGGCATGCCGTTACTTGAAGATCTCCGAGAGCGGCACGAATACCGAATGCGGACCGCCCCGGGCGAAAATGCCCACCCCCTTCTCGTGGCGCGCGTCGGCGTCGACGAACTCCTGGTAGGCCCGCTGCAGCCAGGCCTGGTAGTGCGCCCGCTGGCCCTCCTCGTCGACGGGCAGCTCGGCGCGACGGGCCTCGATTTGCTCGCGAAAACGCTGCAGGATGTGCAGTCGCTTGACCGCGACGATCGCCGGCACGTAGGCGATGCCGAAGAAATCGAGGAACTCCTCCGCGGTGTCGAGTTGCTGCATCGCCTCGAACAGCGTGCTGTCGCTCATCGCGCGCTCCGCTAGCGGCCCGCGCCCGCACGCCGCGCGGACTGACGGGGAAGCTCGGCGTGGAAAAGGACGAGCTCGCGGGCCGCGGGCGAACGCTTGCTGCGCGTCACGAACTGCCGGACGCGCCCGAGCAGCGTGTGCGCCGCTACCCGGTCGAGGGCGATGCCAAGGTCGGCGTACGCGGCGATCACGCCGCGCGTGCCCGAGTGCTTGCCAAGGACCGTCCGGTGAGTCCGGCCCAGCTCGCGCGGGTCGATGTGCTGGTAGTTGCGCGGGTCCTTCAGGAGGCCGTCCACGTGGATGCCAGCCTCGTGGGTGAACACGCCTTCGCCGACGACGCTTTTCTGCCAAGCGACCGGGCGGTTGGCGGCAGCGGCCACCAATGCCGAAAGCGACTGGACTTGGCGCAGGTCGATGCCGGTCTCGATTCCAAACAGCTTGTGCAGCCCCAGCACCACCTCCTCCAGCGCGGCGTTGCCGGCGCGCTCCCCCAGGCCGTTCACCGTCGTGTTGACGTGGGTCGCGCCGGCGCGCACCGCGGCGAGCGTGTTGGCGGTGGCAAGGCCGAGGTCGTCGTGGGCGTGCATCTCGATCTCGAGGTCGACTTCGGCGCGCAACTGCGCGACGCGCTCGTAGACGCCGAAGGGCTCGAGGCAGCCCAGCGTGTCGGCGAAGCGAAACCGGCGCGCGCCCGCGCGCTGCGCCACCTGTGCCACCCGCGCCAGGAACCCGGCGTCGGCGCGCGAGGCATCCTCGCCGCCGACGGCAACCTCGAGGCCGAAGTCGCGCGCCTCCCGCACGTGGCGATCGACGGTTGCCAGCACCCAGTCTCGGTTGCGGCCGAGCTTGTGCTCGATCTGCTGGTCGGACACCGGGATCGACAGGTCGACCATCGCCACGCCAAGGCTGCGGCAGGCCAACAGGTCACTCTCGTGCATGCGCGCCCAAACCAGGAGCCGCGCCCGCAGGTCCAGCGCGGCGACCGCCCGGATCGCTTCGCATTCTTCCGCGCCCATCGCCGGGATGCCGACCTCGAGCTCCGGCACGCCGAGAGCGTCGAGGCGGCGGGCGATCGCAAGCTTCTCGTCGAGGCTGAACGCCACGCCGGCCGCCTGCTCGCCGTCGCGCAGCGTGGTGTCGTCGATGGTGACCGCAGGTCGCAACATGGGCGCTCGTGTGTCGAGTCGGACGGGCCAAGGACGAGGCAGCGGCGGGAATCGGGTATCAGGCAGGGCGCGCGGCCGACCGCGCGGGCCGTCGTAGCGTCCGGCCGTCCGATGCCGCATGGCCCCCGATTTCGCCGTGCACGATCAGGAACACTGTCGACTCGCCGCCGCAGGTCAACCGTAGGCCGGCTGGAACGCCTTGCCGACTTCGGCCACGGGGCCTCCATCGCCCCAATACGGGGAGAGCTTGCGCAGCCGCGCGATGATCGGCGGCACCGCGGCCACGACGCGGTCGATCTCGGCTTCGGTGTTGTAGCGCGAAAGCGAAAAGCGGATCGTGCCGTGCGCCGCGGTGTAGGGAATCCCCATCGCGCGCATCACGTGCGAAGGCTCGAGCGAACCCGAGGTGCAGGCCGAGCCGCTGGAGGCGGCGATGCCCTCCTTGTTCAGCAGCAGCAGGATGCCCTCGCCTTCGACGAACTCGAAGGCGATATTGCTGGTGTTGGGCAGGCGGTTGGCGACGTCGCCGGTGACGAACGCGCGCGGCACCTGGGCGAGGATGCCCTGCTCCAGCCGGTCGCGCAGCCGGCGCACGCTCGTCGCCTCGTCGCTCAGTCCGGCGAGCGCGAGCTCGGCCGCGGCCCCCAGCCCGACGATCGACGCGGCGTTCTCGGTCCCGGCGCGGCGGCCGCGCTCCTGGTGCCCGCCGCGCAGCAGCGGGCGAAAGCGCACGCCCTGGCGCACGTACAGCACGCCGATGCCCTTGGGCCCGTGCAGCTTGTGGCCGGACAGCGCGAGCATGTCGATCTGGGTGTGCCGAAGGTCGAGCGCCACCTTGCCCGCCGCCTGCACCGCGTCGGTATGAAACAGAACCCCGGCCGCATGCGCGAGTTCCGCCATCGCCTTGACCGGGAACAGCGTACCGGTCTCGTTGTTCGCCCACATGACCGACACCAGCGCAACCCGATCCGACAGCAGGCAGCGGTATTGGTCGAGGTCGAGGCGCCCCTTGGCGTCCACCGGAAGCCGGTGCACCGTGTAGCCCTCGCTCGCGAGCTGGTCGCACAGAGCCAGTATCGCCGGGTGTTCGACGGTGGTGGTGATGAGCTCCCGGCGACCGGGCTGCACCTTCAGCGCCGACAGGATCGCGGTCGCATCCGACTCGGTGCCGCAGGAGGTGAACACGATCTCCGAATCGTGTTCGGCCCCCAGCAGCGCCTGGACCGATTGGCGGGCGCTGCGCATCGCCGCGGCGACCCGGTTGCCGAAGCTGTGCATCGACGAGGGATTGCCGAACTGCTCGGTGAAGAAAGGCAGCATCGCCTCCACGACCCGCGGGTCGACCCGGGTCGTGGCGTTGTTGTCGAGATAGATCGGCGTCATCGCGCTGCCCTCACGCGGCCGGCGTTTCGGTGCCGGCGGACTCGATGCGCACCAGTCGTGGCGTCGCGCCGCGCAGACGGGCCCCGGCGGCCTGCGCCACCGCCGGCGCTCCGCCCGCGAGCCGGGCGAGGATGCCCTCGATCGCGTCGTGGCAGCAGGTGCAGCCGCCGCCGGCCTTGGTGTAGTGGATGACCTCGCGCAGCGTCGTCAGTTGATTCGCGCGCACGGTGCGCTCGATCACGCTGGCGGCGACGCCGAAACAGGCGCAGACCGGTGCCGCCTCGTCGTGCGCGTCGTTCCAGACCTCGCCGCGATAGTTGGCGATCGCCGCGGCCAGCGCCTCGCGACCCATGACCGAGCAGTGCATCTTCTCCGGCGGCAACCCGTCGAGGTACTCGGCGATATCGCGGTTGGTGATCGCGAGCGCCTGGCCGAGCGTCTTGCCCTTGATCATCTCGGTCAGCGCGGAGGACGAGGCGATCGCCGACCCGCAACCGAACGTCTGGAAGCCGGCGGCGAGGATCACCTCGCTCGTCGGATCGACCTTCAGCGTGAGCCGCAGCGCATCGCCGCAGGTCATCGAGCCCACTTCCCCGACCGCATTGGCATCGGTGACCGCACCCGCGTTGCGGGGATGGTGGAAATGGTCCTGCACCTTGTCCGAATAGTCCCACATGGCGTTTCCCTTCATCGACCACGCATGCCGCAGCCGCAGCACCGCTGGCGCGGATGCGCGAGCCTCAGGCCGAGGCCGCGAACGACTGCCCGCAGGCGCAGGTCTGCGTGGCGTTGGGGTTGTCGAACTTGAAGCCGGAGCCCGCGAGCGAATCGACGAAATCGATCGTGACCCCGCTCAGCATCGTCGCGCTGAACGCGTCGACAAGAACTTTCACGCCGTCGAGGTCGAGCACCAGATCGTCCTCGGCCGCAGCGGACTCGATGCGCATGCCGTATTCCAATCCCGAACACCCGCCACCGGCGACCAGCACCCGCAGTCCGGCGACCGGCTCGGCAGCGCCCTTGACGAAGCGCTCGATCGCCTGCCGCGCGCTTGGCGTTAGCGTCATCATTGCCGTCTCCCGCAAGTTGTTCCGAGGGAGGATTTGCAAGCTCCATGCCGCGCGGGAGGACTACTGCAACCCGTTGATTTGCCGTAAGCGAGAGCGCGTTCCGAGGCGGTTGCCCTGTTGCAAAGCGCACCGCGCGGCGCCGTTGTCGAGTATGCTACGTCGCACTCACGACGGTGATCGAAGCCGGCTCGGGCGCGGCGAAGCGCAGCCGCTGGTGCATCGCCGGCGTGAGCTGTATGGCGCCGTCGCCGTCGATCAGCATCGCCTGCGTGATCCCCATCGCGGCGGCAACGTCGACCCAGTGGCGCGGGCCGGCGACCACCAGTGCGGTCGCCGCCGCGTCGGCGAGACCGGCGTCGCGGTGGATCACCGTGGTCGAGGCGACCGCCCGCGCCGGCTGGCCGGTGCGCGGATCGATGACGTGGGGATACCGGATGCCCTCTTGCTCGCGGTAGCGTTCGTAGCTGCCCGAGGTGACGACCGCTTCGCGACCCTCGACGTCGACCGCGGCAACCACCCCCTCCCCTTGCGGATGGCGAATGCCGATGCGCCAGCGGCGATCACCGCGGCGGCCCATCGCCGCGAGGTTGCCGCCCAGGTTGACGATCGCGTCGCGGCAGCCGAAACCTTCCAGCGTGTCGAGTGCCCAGTCGAGCGCCACGCCCTTGGCATAGCCGCCGAAGTCGAGCTGCACCGAGCGGTTGCGGCTGGCGACCTTGACCCCGTCGAGCACCAGGTCGTCCATGGTCGGTTGCTGCCGCCGCAACGCTTCGACCTGCGCCGGCGCGGGTAGCGCGCCCACCGGCATCTCGTCGTCGTGGAACCCCCACAATCCAACCAGGGCGCCGATCGCGGGATTGAACAAGCCCCGGCTGTTGCGGTGAATCAGCGTGCTGCCGCGGATCAGGTCCACGATCGACGGGTCGGTGGCGATCGACTCGCCACGGGCGAGCGCCGCGTTCAACGTCGCGAGCGCGCCCGGCTTCCACGCATGCCAGTCGCGATGCATGCGCGCAAACCCCGTGCCGACGCTTCGCATCGCCGCCGCACCTTGCGCCGGCTCGGTTGGCACCGCGACCACATCCACCAGCGTGCCGAAGACATAGCTGCGCTCCTCCAGCACGGTACGCGGCGTGCCGCAGCCGACCAGCGGCAGCAGAAAGCCCCCCAGGCCCAGGGAAAGGAAACGGCGTCGATCGGTCGCGATCACGGTGGGTCCTCGGCAAGTTGGAAAGCGTTGCACCGGCGCTGTCGCGGCGCCCCTGGCCCTCAAGCCGCGCCCCGATGCCGGCGGCGGAGCCCCGGCGTCGCGGGGCCGCCGACGGCGCGAAGCACCCGTTGCCCCGGCATCACCGTTGCGAGCACGATTCAACGACCGGGCAACGCCGCGGTGAAGCTAAGCAGCCAGCGGCAGCGGCGTGTGGGTCAGGCAGCCCTTGGGGCATACTCGCCCGCAGGCTCCGCAACCGGTGCAGTCGAGCGGGTCCTTGAGCGCCATGATGGCGTTGTCCTCGTCGAGATCCTCGTCCTCGTATTCGGGCGCTTCGGTGCGCTCGATCAGCTCGAAGACCGAGCGGGTGCATACCTTGTAGCAGCGGCCGCAGCCGATGCACTTCTTCTGGTCGAGCGCGGTGACGAACTCGGGGATCCACGTCCTCCCGCCCACAGTGACGCCAGTGATGTTGTCCATGCTCAAGTCCTTTCGTCGGTTGGGTTCCGCCATCATCGAGTGCGCGCATCGGGCGTCCAGCCGCCGACGCATCGCCCGCCGCGCACGCATGTCCTTCGTGCGCGTCAAAGTCCGGCGACCTCCGGGTACTTGCCGATCAGCGCCGTCGCGACGGCGAGGATCTTGTCGGCGTCGAGCGTCATCCGCGCCAGGCTCTCGAAGCCGAACCGGTGCACGTCGCGCAGGGTCCGGTCCAGCACCGCCAGCCGGCCGACGGTGATCACCACGCGGCCGAAGCCCTCGTGGGTCAGGTGCACGAGCGGCACCGCCACTCGACCGCACTCCTTCTCGATCAGTGCCGCGATCGCGTTGTAGAACGCGTTGATGCGGGCGCGGACCGCGGCGTCGGGGTCGCCGACCAACGGAATCGCGCGCCGTTCGCCGGCCGTGTGGACGAAGGGCGCGAGCAGGCGCTGTGGCGGCCACCCGTCGCGGGCGCCGAAGCTGTCGAGCGCGCGCATCTGCTTCACCATCTCGACCAGGAAGGCCGACTGCAGCACGCCCCGGTCGTCTTCCACTGCCGGCATGGTCATCGCGTTGTCCTTGCTTCGATGCGTGGCGCAAGCTGCGCCGTGTAGCGCGCGGACAGGCGGCGCGCGGCGACAATGCCAGCGCCGCCCCCCAGTCCTGCGCCCAAGGCCACCAGCGCGTCGCCTGCTGCGGTCGCGGCAGCAAGTGCTGCGCCCCCCAGCAGGCCCGCGAGCGGCAGCAGGTAGGCGAGCAGCGCCGCCGTCGGCAACGCCGAGTCCGCGATGCCCAGCGTGACTTCGTCGCCCTCCGCGGCGCCCATCGTGTTGGCGACGCGCAACACGCGCGAGCGCTGCGCCACTCGGCATCGCCCACCGCCGCCAAGGCGCAGGCGCGCCGCGCCGCGCAGGCACCGCAGTCTCCGGCCGCGGCGACGCGCACCAGCGCCTGATCGCCTTCGATCCCGACCACGGTCGCGCGCTCGGCAATCATTCCTGCCACCCTTCGGCCGCCATCGCCGCGAACCGTTGCGCGTCGGGCTTGCGCAACGCCTTGGCAAGCCAGCCGGCGGGGCCGGCGATCCACGCGCGCTGCAACTCGGCAATCAGCTCGGCAACGCGCGATCCCTCGGGCACTTTCACCGGCTGGATGCCGCGCGCGAGCAGCTGGCGGATCGCCGACGCGCCGACCGCCGTGCAATAGACTGCGGCACAGCCGTCGAGCAGCGCGATCTTCGGCGCGAGCCGGCCTTCGTTGTCCGCCGGCGACGTCGCGACGAACTCGACCACGGCCCGCAGCGCGGACCGGTCGGCGGCCACCGAGTGGACCACAAATGCTTGCGCCGCGCCGAAGTGCTGGTCCACGCGCTGGCGGTCGCTGCTCGCGAACGCAATCTGCAGCGTCGCGTCGGGCGGGTCAGACGGCATGGGCAGCGACCGGAGGTGACGCAGCGTCGGACGCCGCGCGCACGCCGGCCGGGGCGGGGTCCTTGGGGGCAAGCAACGAGCGGTAGGGCCGGATGCCATGATGTCCCTGCAGGAGAAGCAGATTCGCGATGTCGAACAGCGTCTGCCGGGTGCCGCGATAACCGATCCACAGCTTCTGGTAGCCGCCGATGAAGTCGTACTGCGGAAACCCGGCGCGCAGCAGTGGCACCCCCAGGCGCCGGCTGGTTTCCGCCGCATGGGAATTGCCGACGACGAGCGCCGCGCCCGCAGACCGCGCGGTCCGCTCCAGGTCGTCCAGGTCGCCGATCTGCACCTCGGCGAGGGGCAGCTCCGCGAGCACCGGGGCAGCCACAGGCGCGACCGCGGCGACCACCTCCGCACCCGATGCGGCAAGGGTTTCGACCAGCGCTTGCAGCAGGTCGGGCTCCGCCGCCACCGCCACGCGCGCGAAACCGAGCGCGAAATGGGTGTCGACCAGCGCGTCCTGCAATTGCGCGCGCTGCCGCTCGATGCCGGCCGGAACAGGCCGCCCGGCGATCGCGGCCAGCGTGGTGACGAAGGCGTCCATCGCCGCGAGACCCATCAGGTGGTCGAAGCGGTGGTCGGGTACGCCGGTGCGCGCACGCAGCAGGTCCGCCGCCCCCGCGAGCGAGCGCCCGATGACGAGCGTCGCCGCCGCCGCCCCCAGCGTGCGAACCGCGTCGACCGGCGTGCCGCCGATCGTCAGCGGGTTGAACGCCTCGGCGGGCAGGTGCCCGTCGAGCGAATCGGAGAGATCCGGAAACACCACCGGCGACAGGCCGAAGCCGCACACCAGGTCCTTCAGGTGCTCGAGGTCGCCCGGGGTCAGGCTCGCCCCCACCAGCACGTTGATCCGTCGATCCGCGCGGCCTGCCGCGCTCGAGTCCGCGGGCACCAGCACGTCGATCATTGCGTGCACGGCCGCCGCGTAGCCGCTTTCGAGGCTGCCGCTGAAGTCCGGCGTGCTGACCGGCACGACCGGGATGGCGTCGAACTGCGGGTGCGCCGCGCGGAAGGTCTTCACCACGCGCAGGATGTCGGTTCCTTGCGTTTCGGCAAGCCCGGTGGTCGGCAGGCCCACCAGCGCCGGCCGGGTCTTGCCGCAGATCGCGGCCAGGCCCTCGACGACGTTGTCGTCGGCGCTCATGATGGTCGCGACCTGATCCATCGCGCTGGTCTGCAGCGGAATCGGCTCGCGAAAGTGGCGCACGAGGAACACTTTCGCGAACGCGGTGCACCCTTGGGCGCCGTGCAACATCGGAATGGCGCGCGCCATGCCCAGAAACGCCAGCACCGCGCCGATCGGCGCGCTCGTCTTCAGCGGGTTGACCGCGAGGGCCTTGCTGCGCTTGCGCACCGCCGCCATATCAAGCTCCGGCCGCTGCGCTCTGCCACGCCGCGCGCGCCGCATCGGTGGTGGTTGCCATCGGGGACCCGGCGGCCTCGCGCCGGTGCGCCGGCATCCGGTCGGGCACGATCTGCAGCGGCTGCCATTCGTCATCGGGGTCGACGGCGAGGTCGTCCGCCGCCGGCGCCGCCGTCGCCGGTGCCCACGGCGCGGGCCGGCGGGCGAGCGCCCAGACCGGGCTCTCGAGCGTGAGCGCGAGCTGGCGCACCAACTCCAGCATGCCTTCGTAGCCCGCATAGCCGAACTCGCGTTCCTGGTTGATGTCGAGGAAGGGCAACCGGGCCTTGAGTGCCGTATACAGGTTGCGACCGCCGGCGATCAGCATGTCGGCCCGATGCTCGCGCACGGCGTTCAACAGCTCGCGCGCACTCTCGCTTTGCAGCATCGGGGCGTCGGCGCCCATCAGCGCACGGATGCGCGCCTTGTCCTCCTCGGTCGATTTCTTGGTGCCTGTGGCGACCACCTCCATGCCGAGATCCTGCAACGCGGACACCACCGACCAGGACTTGACCCCCCCGGTGTAGAGCAACACCCGCTTGCCGGCGAGTCGCGGTCGCCACGGCCCGAGCAGCGCGCGAACGCGCGTCTCCTCGCGCGCGATCAGTGCCTCGGTGCGCGCCGCGAGCTGGGGGTCGCCGATGCACCGGGCGAAGTCACGCAGCGCCTGCGAGGTGTCGGTGATGCCGTAGAAGCTGCCCTCGAACCACGGCGTGCCGTAGCGCTCTTCGAGCTTGCGGGCGACGTTCAGCATCGCCTTCGAGCAGACCATCATGTTGACGTCGGCGCGGTGCATCGTCTGCACCTCGCGGAAGCGCGCGTCGCCGGACAGCGTGCACAACACGCGCAGGCCGAGCTCGTCGAGCAGCGGCGCGACGTGCCAGAACTCGCCGGCAATGTTGTACTCGGCGACCAGATTGACGCAGTGCACGCGCTCGATGCCCCGCGCACGCGCCTGCTGCAAAGCCGCCTCCGACAGGGGTTCGGGCTCGCCCGTGCCGACAACGTGACGGACGATCGTCTCGCCCGCGATGCGGTTGCCGAGATTCTTGGTGCCATAGAAGCCGGCCGCGTCGACGGGCACGACCGTCACCCCCCAGGTCGCTGCCGCCGCCTTGCACACCGCCTCGAGATCGTCGCCGATCAGCGCCGGCACGCAGGTGTTGTAGACGAACACCGCCGCCGGCGCGTAACGGTCGATCGCCTCCTTGATCGCGTGGAAGAGCCGCTTCTCGCCGCGACCCATGATCACGTCCTGCTCGTTGAGATCGGTCGTCAAGCCGATCCGGTACAGCGCCGGGCCCGACGAGCTGGCGCCGCGGTTGTCCCACGAGTTGCCGGCGCAAGCGATGGGCCCGTGCACGATGTGCGCGACATCGGCGATCGGCAGCAGGGCGATCTGGGCGCCATCGAAGGCGCAGCCTCCCGCCGCTGCGCCGGGCTTGGGTCGGCTACAACCGGACTTCGCCTTCTCGTGATGGGAGCAGGCGGGCTCCTGCAGCAGTTGGGCGATCTCGCGCGGTTTCATGACACGTTGCCTTCGGCCTCAACGGTGGACGCAGTCAGGGATTGCAAGCGGTGTGCCATCGCCAAGCGATTGATCTGATGACGATTCGACCCGAGACTGCTGTTGGAAACGCGACATTGCAGCTTGCACGACAGGGCCTTGGGCGCACTGTGCACCCTCACCCGGCAAGGCGTCAGCGCAAGGCGCCGCCGCGCCTCAGACGTCCAGGTTCTCGGAGTGGCGCGACCGCGGCCGGGGTGGCACGCCCATGATCCTGGCGAGCCAGGGCGGTGGCGCCGTGAGCGCAGCCTGCAAGCGCGCGAGCACCTCGCGCGCCGAACCGCCACGCCGCTCCTGCAACGGATGGATGCCCGCCCGCACCACCTTCGCGGCCGCCGGGCCGCCGATCGACTGCACCCACACCAGTTGGCAATCGCCGATGAGCTTCGCTCTTGCGGCGTTGGGGTCCTCCGCCGCCTCGGCGGCGTGCGTGGCGCGCACGGCGATCAGCCGGATCTCGGTGCGCGAGAGCTGATAGACGAGAAAGCGAAGGCAGGATCCGAAGTGGCCGTCGAGCGCTTCGGCGCCGTTGGACGCGACCGCAACCCGGATCGATCCGGGCATGTCGCCCTCCGCATAGGGGCAAATCGGCGGCAGGTCCGACTCGCCGATGTCCTCGCCCCGCAGGTGCCGCAGCGCCTGCTTCAGCGCCGCGCGCTCGACCGCGTCGACGCCCGGGTCGCGCGCGAGCATCCGCTGCAGGTCGTCGACGGTGATCCCGGATAGCTTCGCCGTAGACAGCGGAAGACCCCGCAGCCCGGCGAGCAGGTTGACGAAGGTCGGCAGCGCGAGGCCCGGTATCGCCCTTGCCGCCACCGCGATGCGCAGCGCCACTTCGCGCGACAGGCCGTCCGCCAGTCCTTCGGACATGCGCTAGCCCCCGGGCCGTTTCGCGGCGGTCAGCATCGCGCCCTGCCCGCGGTTCGTGGTCATGCCGCCAGCGCCACGATACAGTTCTCGACCGGGCAGAGCTCGACGCATCGCGGCTCGTCGAAATGGCCCTCGCACTCGTTGCAGGTGTCCTTGTTGATCTTGTAGATGGTCGCCTTCTCGGTGATCGACTTGGTCGGGCACTCCGGCAGGCAGTCGCCGCAGGCAATGCACTCCATCGCAACGATCTTCATCGCCATGATCGCTTCCCTTTCACTCGGGTTCGCCCACCCGCCGCGCGCGGAGGGTCACGGGCAGTTTCGGCGGCGCCGCCAGCGGGTCGACGAAGTACCTCTGGTCGCTGCCCAGCCTGAGCTCGCCGCCCCACTTGTCGGGCTGGTCGAACTCGAGCGAGACGACGCGCTCTTCCAGGTCCTTCTTCGGCAGGTAGAACACCAGCGCGCCGTCGGCACCCCGCCGGATCATGATGTTAGCCATGGCCGCGGACTCAGCGCACCAGGTCGTGGTTGTAGTCCGTGACGCCCATCACGCGCGTCTCGTCGTCGAGCCGCTCGAGCACCGCGTTCACCAGCGTCGTCAGCATCGTCATCGCGCCTTCGTAGCCCAACGTGGCGGCGCGGTGCAGATGGTGCCGATCGAAGATCGGGAACCCCAGCCGGATCAGCGGCACCTCGAACGCCTTGCCCTTGTGCAGCGTGTCGCGCTGGATGTACTTGCCGTAGGAGTTGCCGATCAGGAAATCGGGCTTGTCCTCAAACACCAGCGAGCGCAGGTGCCACAGGTCGTGGCCGGCGTAGACCTGCGCCTGGGTGCCGTAGGACGAGCCGGCGAGCAGCGCTTCCATCAGCTTCTTCCACTTCTTGCCGGCGTTGTTGCAGAGCACGTGCAGCGGCTCCGCCCCCAGCTCCAGCAGGAACTTGGTGAGCCCCATGACGAAGTCCGGGTCGCCGTACAACGAGAAGCGCTTGCCGTGCAACCAGGTGTGCGAGTCGGTCATCATGTCCACCAGGCGCCCGCGCTCCTTCGCGAGCGACGCCGGGATCGGCTTGCCGGTAAGCTCCGACACCTTCATCAGGAACTCGTCGGTCCACTCGAGCCCCATCGGGATGCTGAGCTTGGGCACGTCGTGCGCCCAGGTGGTCTCGACGAACTTGCGCGTCTTCTCGAGGTGCAGCGGCTGCAGCAGCAGTGTGGTGATGGCGTTGGGCGCGTCGCTCACCTCGGCGATCGTCGTGCCGCCCGCGTACATCTCGAAGGTGCCGTTGGCGGGGGTGTCGAGCACTTCCGAGGGATCGCACAGCATCGTGTGCGCGACACCCATCTCGTCGAGCATCCGGCGGATCACCCGATAGTTGCCGAGGTAGGTCTCGAAGCCGGGCACGATGTTGATCCGGCCGTTTCGCCCCGGCGCCTTTCCTTCCATCGTGTTCAGCGTGAAATGGCGGGCGATGCCTTCGAACATGTTGTCCCAGCCGGTCACGTGCGAGCCGACGAAGCTCGGCGTGTGGGCGAACGGGATCGGGAAGTCCTGGGCGATGTGGCCCTCCTTCTTGGCGTTGTTGATGAACGCGTTGAGGTCGTCGCCGATCACCTCCGCCATGCAGGTGGTCGAGATCGCGATCATCTCCGGCTTGTACAACGCGTAGGCGTTGGCGAGCCCTTCGAACAGGTTCTTCTGCCCGCCGAATACCGCGGCGTCCTCGGTCATCGAGTCGGACACCATCGCCACCGGCTCCTTGAAGTGCCGGCTGAGGTAAGTGCGGAAGTAGGCGGCGCAACCCTGCGATCCGTGCACGTACGGCAGGGTCTTGTCGAAGCCCAGCGAACACAGTAGCGCACCCAGCGGCTGGCAGGTCTTCGCCGGGTTGATCGTCAGGGTCTCGCGCTGGAAGTTGAGCGCCTTGTACTCGGCGGTCGTCGTCCACTCGAAGACCTCGTCGATCCGCTGCTGCGGCACGCGCTCCTCGAAGGCCTGCTTCTTCTTGAGCAGCGCCTGGTAGTCGTCCTCGCAGAACAGCGGGTAGGTGGGCTTGATCGCTTCGACCGACTGGCTCATCGCGCGTCTCCTTTGGCCTCGTTCGCTTCAGCCGGCCATCGCCGCGGCGGTTCCAACGGCCTCGGCCTTGCGCTGCCAGGGCGGCGTCATCTTGCCCCAGCACGGGTTGTTCAGCGTCATGTCCATGTCGCGGGCGAACACCGCGAACCCGTCGTAGCCGTGGTACGGACCCGAGTAGTCCCACGAGTGCATCTGGCGGAAGGGAACGCCCATCTTGTGGTAGACGTACTTCTCCTTGATCCCGGAGCCGACCAGGTCCGGCTTCAGCCGCTTCACGAACTCGTCCAGCTCGTAGGCGGTCGCGTCGTCGTAGATCAGCGTCGCCTCGCCCATTTCCTTGATCGTGCGGTCGTAGTCATCGTTGTGCGCGAACTCGTAACCGGTGCCGATCACTTCCATGCCGAGGTCCTCGTAGGCGCCGATCACGTGGCGCGGGCGCAGGCCGCCGACGAACAGCATGACCCGCTTGCCCTCCAGGCGCGGCTTGTAGCGCGCGATCACGGCGTCGCACTGAGCCTGGTACTTCGCGATCACCCGCTCGGCACCTTCCTTGATCGTGTCGTCGAAGCGCTCGGCGATCTGGCGCAGGCTCTGCGCGATCTTGGTCGGACCGAAGAAGTTGAACTCGAGCCAGGGGATCCCGTACTTCTCCTCCATGTGGCGCGAGATGTAGTTCATCGAACGGTAGCAGTGCAGCAGGTTCAGCGTGACGTTGGGCGTGTTCTCCATCTCGGACAGCGTCCCGTCGCCGGACCATTGCGCGACGACCCGCAGCCCCATCTCCTCCAGGAGGATGCGCGACGACCAGGCGTCCCCGCCGACGTTGTAGTCGCCCAGGATCGCGACGTCGTAGGGCGTCGACGCGAACGGCTTGCCTTCCCGGTTGCCGAGGATCCAGTCGCGCACCGAATCGTTGGCGATGTGGTGGCCGAGCGATTGCGACACCCCGCGGAACCCCTCGCAGCGCACCGGCACGACGACCTTGCCGATCTCTGCAGCGCTCTTCCTGGCAACCGCCTCGATGTCGTCGCCGATCAGGCCGATCGGGCACTCGGACTGGATGCTGATGCCCTTGTTCAGCGGAAAGAGCCGGTCGATCTCGGCGATCACCCTGGCGAGCTTCTTGTCGCCGCCGAACACGACGTCCTTCTCCTGGAAGTCCGAGGAGAAGTTCATCTCGGTGAAGCTGTTGACGCCGGCGTAGCCGACGTAATAGGAGCGGCGCCCGGCGCGCGAGTATTGCCCGCAGCCGATCGGTCCGTGCGAGATCGAGATCATGTCCTTGATCGGACCCCAGACCACGCCCTTCGACCCGGCGTACGCGCACCCGCGCTGAGTCATCACACCGGGCAGCGACTTGCGGTTGGACGTCATGCACTTCTTCGCCTGCTCCAGCGTCTTGTCGTTGACCATCAGGTGCTTCGCGCGGTCCTTCTTCCCCTTCTCGGGATAGACCTCGAGCACTTCCTGGATCAGTTGTTCGGACTCGGTCCGGGTGAGTTCAGCCACGTTCGTCTCCTGTCGCCGCCGCGCGCAGGCGCGGTCGGCGCTTGGTTCGATGGACCGACGGGCGCATGCCCGGCGGCGTCGGTCGCGCGCGCCTAGGCCGTGGCCGCGGAGGCAACCTCGTCGGCGGCCTTCTTGCCGACGATCGCTTCGTCTTCTTCCTTGATGATGCCGAACTCCATCAACAGCTCCTCGAGCTCGTCCATCGTCAGCGGCTGCGGCACGACGAACTTCTTGTTGTCGATGATCTTCCGCGCCAGCGCGCGGTATTCGTCGGCCTGCTTTGCCTTCGGGTCGTATTCGATCACCGTCATGCGGCGGATCTCGGCATGCTGGACCGTGTTGTCGCGCGGAACGAAGTGGATCATCTGGGTGCCGAGCCGCGCCGCGAGGGCCTCGATCAGGTCGGCCTCGCGGTCTGTGTTGCGGGAATTGCAGATCAGCCCCGCGAGCCGCACACCGCCCGAGCTTGCGTACTTGACGATGCCCTTGCAGATGTTGTTGGCTGCGTACATCGCCATCATCTCGCCGGAGACGACGATGTAGATCTCCTGCGCCTTGTTCTCGCGGATCGGCATGGCGAAGCCGCCGCACACGACGTCGCCCAGCACGTCGTAGAACACGAAGTCGAGCTCGTCGTCGTAGGCGCCTTCCTCCTCGAGGAAGTTGATCGCGGTGATCACGCCGCGGCCGGCACAGCCCACACCCGGCTCGGGGCCGCCCGACTCGACGCACTTCACGCCGCCGAAGCCGACCTGCAACACGTCCTCGAGCTCGAGGTCCTCGACGCTGCCCGCTTCCGCGGCAAGCTGCATCACCGCGTTCTGCGCTTTCGAGTGCAGCATCAGCCGGGTCGAGTCGGCCTTGGGATCGCAACCGACGATCATCACGTGCTTGCCCGCCTCGGCCAGCGCGGCGACCAGGTTCTGGGTGGTGGTAGACTTGCCGATGCCGCCTTTACCGTAGATGGCGCATTGCCGCAGTGCCATGGTGCAACCTCCTTGCGATGAGAGAACCGAGCGCGCCCGATGTGCGCTTCAAGCTGTTGGGCGCAAGCGCCGTGCCATCGCCGCCAAGCTGGCGTAGGTCCCTGAAATCAAGAGAGATTGCGCTTTGCTTCGACGCCGTGACCGCAGTACCGGATGCGACAAAACCCCCGGCGTTTGTAGCGTGACCGACAAGTCCGGCGGCGCGTCACACGCGGCGGCGGCGTTGCCGCCCTCGGCCCGCCTGCCGCTCAATCGCTGCAACCTTCCGGCTGCGGTCCTGGGTGGGCTCACGTTCAACGCGCACCCGTGCCGCGTTGACGCTCGACGGCGTGCACGCGCTGCACCGGCCGCTGTTCGCGATGCTCGACGACATGGACGAGGCGCAAGAGCGCCGGCAGGGCTTCGTCCACTACATGGCCGAGCACTTCAGCTTGGGTCGGCCCGAGGACGCGGGCCTGGCTTCGCCCGGCGGTACCGCACGGCCGCCGCGCCGACGAGGAGAAGCCACGCCCGGCAACCGCGCCCGCGCAATGTACTTGCGCGTCGTGCGCGGCTGGCTGTTCGACCCCGACGGGCGCGAGGGCGCGGTGCTCAAGGGTTGGGTGGAGTCGCGCTTCGGCCTTGTCCCGCGCTTTCACCGCGAACCGCTGCGCGATCCCGGCTCGGCGGCCTATTCGCACTACCTCGGGGCGCGTGCGGCGGGCCTCTACGGAACGAATGCTCTGGAAGAGCAGCTCGACCTGCTCTACACCTACTGCCAATACGAGCTGGCGCGGCAAGGCGAGGCGGCCGCGCACCGCACCCTGTACCGGGGCGTCAACGCCCTGCAGGCCTACGAAGAGATCGCGGCCCTGGATTCCCGGCGCCGCGTCCTGCTGCTCAACAACCTCAACTCGTTCTCTTCCTCGCGCGAGCGCGCCGGCGAGTTCGGCGACTACATCCTCACTGCGGCAGTTCCGCTGCCCAAGATCTTCTTCTTCAGCCGCCTGCTGCCGGGCATGCCCCGCGGCGAGGACGAGTTCGTCGTCATCGGCGGCCTGTACGAAGTTGGATTCGCGACAGTGTAGCCCTGCGCCCAAGCGCGTTGGCGCAAACCCGACACCGCGGTGCGCACGGCAATCGCGCCGCCCTCCGCCGCACCTCGCTCTGCGGCCCCCCACCCGTTCGCCGGTCGGCGCGCGATAGCACGCGACTTGCATGCGCAGGCCCCATGCAGCGCATGTCCCGGAGTTGTCACCATGAAGACCAGCGTACGCAATCGCCTCGAGGGCCGGGTCACCGCAATCGTGCGGGGCTCTGCCGTGTCGGAGATCGAGATCGAGACTGCGGCCGGGCTCGTCAGTGCCGTGATCACCAGCCGTTCGCTGGAAGACACCGGGCTCAAGGTCGGCGACGAAGTGGCCGCCGCGTTCAAGGCGACCAGCGTGTTCGTCGAACGCCTCTAGCCCATCTCGCGCAGGGGTCACCATGCTGGCGACGAGGAACGACCTCGGCGGCGTCACCGGGAACGTGGCGAGTTCGACGCACGAGCCGAGCAAGCTGGCGGGCGCGGATTGGGAACTCGGGCGCGAGCGCCTGCTCGAGGCCGCAAGGGACCCGACCGCCACCGCGACGCTTGCGTTCGCCGGCGTGATCTCGCGCGCAGCGCTGCGGCCCGCCCCCTACGCGGTCCCTATTGCGGGCGTCCCGCGGGCAGCGTTCGCGCGTCTGCTCGCGCGCCGTTTTCCCGCGCTCGACCCGGCGATCGCGAAGGCCCTGACGCTTGCCGTTCCCAAGCCCGCCTTGCCGGACTCCGGTTCCGACGAGTTCGCCGACCTCGCCGCGCTGCTGCTGGAGGGCCGCAGCGTGGCCGACGAGAGTTCACGCTGGCTCGCCTTTGCCATCGCCACCGCGGCAATGGCGCCCGACCACTTGTGGCAGGACATGGGATTGCCCTGCCGGAGAGTGCTCAACCAACTGCTGGCCGAGTACTTCGCCCCGTTGCACCGGAAGAACGTCGGCGACATGAAGTGGAAGAAGTTCTTCTATCGCCAGCTCTGCCAACGCGAAGAGGTCGCGATCTGCCGCTCGCCTTCGTGCGCCACGTGCTCGGACTACGCGCATTGCTTCGGGCCGGAGGAGGATCCCCAGCCGGGGTGGACGCGCATACGGGTCGATCGCGCAGCCTGACACGGTTCGAAGTGCGCGCGTCGCGGCAGGCGGGACGCGGGTCCTGCCGCTGCTAGGGGGTTCGTCCTGTCGTGAGTGCGCGACTCCGCGCGACCAGCGCCTTCGCCTGCTCCTCGCACGCCGCGCGAATGGCGGGGTCGAGCGTCTCGCGCCATTGCCGCGGGATCGCGCGGCTTCCATAGAGCGCCCCCGCGATCATGCCGGCGATCGCGCCCGTGGTGTCGGCGTCGCCGCCACGATTGACCACGTCGACCAGGCAGTCCTCGAAGCTGTCGGTGTCGAACAGCGCCTGCAGGACTGCCCGCATCGTCTCGACGACATAGCCACTCGGGTTCTCCATCCGCCGGGTGCGAAAGCGAAGCTGCGGCTGGGCCAGCGCGGCCGGCTTGACGCAATCGTGCAGCAGGTCGCGGATCGTCGCCCCGACCAGCGCGCGCTGAACCAGCGTAACGACCAGTTCCACCGCCGCATCCGACAGCGGATGGTTGTGGGTGACGTGCGCCTGCACGCAACACGCCTCGCGCACCTCGTTGGCACGGCCGCCAAGCATGAACAGCGCGACCGGCAGGCAACGCATGCAGGCACCGTTGCCGGCGGCGTCCTCGGACGGCGGGGTCGCGGTTTCGCCCGTGGCGCGGAAACGCGCGATGCCGCGGCGTACGGTGTGCCCGATGTCCACCGGCTTGCGCCGCATCCAGGCGTCGAAGGCACGCGCGCAGGCGAGCGCGTCCACGCGGCCGGCAGCGAGGATCGACTCGCCGAGCGCGAGCGCCATCGTGGTGTCGTCGGTGACCCGGCCGGCGACGAGCTTGAGCCAGCCTCCGCCGCGAACGCGGTCGTGCAGTCCGTAGCGCCGGCGAATCTCGCGCGGCGTCATGAACTCCACCGTCGCGCCGAGCGCGTCGCCGACGGCGAGACCGACATAGGCGCCGACCGCGCGTTCGAGCACTTTCTCGTTTGCAAGCGCGGACTTGGGGGTATGCGGGCGCGGACCCGTCCATCGAGCGGCAGGGCCCGCCTCGATCGTGGTCCGGGCGTTCACGCTGCGCATGCCTCGATCGACCTCGCGTTGCAACGGACCTCGAGCCCGGATCAAGCGCCTTAGGCGCAATGCCGCAACGCTGGCGTTGCCGGTACCCGCTTGCCGGCGTCGCGCAACTCGAGGTAGACGGCGCGCAAGGCGTCGTCGATCGCCTCGTGCGCGTGCTCGCCATTCGGGGTGATGCCGGCATCCTCCAGCGCGCGCCAGGGCTCGTAGCCGATCTTCGCGCACACCACCGCCGCGCAGCCCGCCAGCGCCCGAAGGTTGCGCGCAAGCGCGCTCTCGGCCTCGCCGCAGCCTTCGGCGCCACCACAGTAGACCTCGGTCGCGCGCTGCTCGACCAAGCGCGTGACGTCAGCCGACACTTCGTAGATCAGGAACCGCGTCGCGTGGCCGAAGTGCTCGTCGACGAACTGCGATCCGCGGCTGGCAACCGCGATCCTCACCGGCGGCAGGTCCGGCTCCCGCGGTGCGCGCCGCGCGCCGTCGAGCGCCACCCGCGCCGGCCGCGGGCCCGTCGCCGACGCCTCCGCGGCAACTCGCGCGGCGCGCTTGGCCTCGCGCTCGGTCGCGATCGCCGCGCGCATCTCGGAGCGGCGCTGCGCTCCCGCTGCGAGGTCGATCGACATCGCGGCGATCTTGTCGAGCGTGAACTCGGCGCTGCGATCCTCACCGAGCAGGCCGACGGCATCGGCGCGGCACTGGCGGCAGTGACGCATCATGCGCATGTCGCCGGCGCAGGCGTCCTGCAGCGCCTTCAGCTCTTCGGCAGTCGGACCGCGCTGGCCGACCTGGCCATAGTAGGTGCCGTGCTCGGGCGCCGAGATCAGCGGCATCACGTTGTGGAGGAAGGCGCCTTTCGCCTTCACCACGCGGCTGACTTCCGGCAGGTGCGCGTCGTTGACGCCGGGGATCAGTACCGAATTCACCTTGACCAGGATGCCGCGGGCCGCGCACATCTCGAGGCCCTTCTGTTGCTGCTCGATCAGGATTGCGGCGCCTTCGCGTCCCTCGACGCGCTGGCGGTTCCACAGGACCCACGGGTAGATGCGCGCGCCGACGTCGGGATCGATGCAGTTGATGGTGATCGTCACGTGGGCGACGTTGTGGCCGGCGAGCTGGTCGACCCACGCGGGCAGGGCCAACCCGTTGGTCGACACGCACAGCTTGAGGTCGGGTGCGTGCCGGCGAAGCATGGCGAAGGTGGCGAAGGTTCGCTTGGGATTGGCGAGCGGATCGCCCGGCCCGGCGACGCCCAGCACACTCAACTGGGGGATCGCGGCGGCGACGACCAGCGCTTTCTTCACCGCCTGCTCGGGGCTCAGCACCTCCGACACGACGCCCGGGCGCGACTCGTTGGCGCAGTCGTATTTCCGGTTGCAGTAGTGGCACTGGATGTTGCAGGCCGGCGCCACCGCGACGTGCATGCGGGCGAAATACCGGTGCGCGTCCTCCGAGAAGCAGGGATGATCGTGCACCTGCGCCTGCACCGCTGCGGAAACGCCGGCGAGGGCGTTGCCCGCCGCGCCGCAGGACTGGGCACTGCAGCCGGCGTGGCCGGCGTTTGCGGAACCCCCGGGTGGCGAGGCTGCAGCACGACGAGCGAAGACTGGGAGGTCCACTGGCGTTCCCCGGAGAGCGGTGCAATCGATACGGTATGCCAGCAACCGTCGTGCCTGCCGGCAAGCCGCCGCCAAGTCGTTGATCGCAATAGCCGGGACGCGACCGGCGCCGGCGGACTGTGGCAAAGGCCACGGTCTAACGGCCGGCGCTTGTGAGGAAGCCGACAGCCCACCGGCTCGGTCGACGGGCCGCGGCGTCGAGCGCATCGCCGCACTGAGCGCGAGGAGCGCACGCGGCGCCGATCGGCCCGCTAGAACTGGCGCACCTTGATGTTGAGCGTCTGGATCCGGTAGGCGATCTGGCGCGGCGTCATGCTGAGCAGGCGGGCGGCCTTGGCCTGCACCCACCCGGCCTGCTCCAGCGCCGCGATGACGCGCTCGCGCTCGTCGAGGTCGGGGTCGGCGAGGACGGCTTCGTCGTGCACCGGCCGCACGCTGCCCAGGCGCTCCTCGACGCCCGACAGCAGGATGAGATCGCGGTCGATAACCCCGCCCTCCGACATCACGGCAGCCCGCTCGAGGCAGTTCTCCAGCTCCCGCACGTTGCCGGGCCAAGGGTGCTGCACCAGCAGGCGCAGCGCGCTGTCGGTGACCGAGATCTCGCGGCCCTGCACCCGGCCGATCTTCGCCGCGAGGCATTCCACGATGTCGGGAATGTCCTCGGTACGCTCACGCAAAGGGGGAATCGAGATTGGCATCACGTTGAGTCGGTAGTACAGGTCCTCGCGGAACGTGCCCTGCTCGACGCCGGCCTCGAGGTCGCTGTGGGTCGCCGCCATGACCCGCACGTCGACCTTGAAGGTGCGGCTGCCGCCGACGCGCTCCAGCTCTCCCTCCTGCAGAATGCGCAGCAGCTTCGCCTGGAACGCGCCGGAGACCTCGCCGATCTCGTCGAGGAACAGCGAGCCGCCGTCGGCCTGTTCGAAGCGCCCCTTGCGGCTCGCCACCGCGCCGGTGAACGCGCCCTTCTCGTGGCCGAACAGCTCCGACTCCAGCAGGTTCTCGGGCAGCGCCGCGCAGTTGAGCTTGACGAAGGCGCCGGCGGCCCGCGGCGAGTTGTAGTGGATTGCCCCGGCGACCAACTCCTTGCCGGTACCGGTCTCGCCGCGGATCAACACCGTGGTGTTCCACTTCGCCACCTGGCGGACCTGCTCGAAGACGCGCTTCATGCGCGGCGAGCGGCCGACGATCAACCCGAACGCGTATTGCCCGCTCACCGGCGGCCGGGACGCATCGCGCTCCTTGGCGGGCTCGGCACGTTCGGCGTCGCTCGACCACGCGAGGCGCACCAGCGGCCCGAGCAGGTTCGCCACCGTCTCCAGCAGTTGCGCGCGCTCTTCCAGCAATCCGTCGGCCGCGGTGTCGGGCTGCGCCGCCAGCACGCCGAGCGTGGCCTCGCCGCTGACGATCGGCGCGCCGATGAACGGCCTTGCCAATTCGTACAGGCCGAGACGGTCGACAAAGCGCGACTCGCGCGCCAGCGTCTCGACGACGATCGTGCGTCCCTGCTCCATGATCGTGCCGACCAGGCCTTCGCCGCGCCGGTAACGCACTCCCGCGGTGCGCTCCGGGCTCGCGCCGCGGGCCGCCGTTAGCAAGAGGTCGGTCCCGCTCGCGTCGCGCAGCACGACGATGCCGCGGCGCAGGCCGCAGCCCTCGTCGAGGGCGCGCAGCGCTTCGGACAGGGCGGAGTTGAGATCGGGCGAGCGCGCCAATCCCAGGCTCACGCTGCGCAAGCTGTCGAGAGCCGCTTCCAGCCACGCTGTGCGCAGGTCATCCATCGCTCACGGCGCTCGCTGCGCGTCCATCGGAGTCCTGTCTAGTCGCTCCGGTTCCGGCTTAGCGGGAACCTCAATTCGATGCGACAGCCATTCCTGAAGTCTGGATCGATCTCCACGCTTCCTCCATGACGGCTTACCCCCTCCTGCACCATCGCAAGCCCCATGCCAACGCTGTGGGTCGCGTGCCCCTTGGTGGTGAAGAAGGGCTCGAAGACCTTGGTCCGCAATGCCTCGGGAATCCCCGGCCCGCTGTCCTCGAAGTGAACGCAGATGCGGTCCGCCTGCGGGTGGGTGACGATGCGCAGCTCGCGGGTGTTGCGGCCCTTCTCGTTCATCGCCTCGATCGCGTTCTGCAGCAGCTGCTTGAACATGTTGCGCAACATGTTGGGGCGGCCGTTGATCGTCGCGAGCACCGGCGCCGGCTTCCAGTCCACGGTGGTGCCGCTGGCCAGCAGGCGGTCGGTGAGCAGCATCAGCACGTCGCGCAGGATCTCGTTGAGGTTGACCGGGACCTCGGCCTCCTCCGGGTTGCAGGGCATGGATGCCTGCAGCTTGGCGAGCGCGCGCTGGCCGGCCGCGAGCGCCTCGCGCAGCACCGCCGCCAGCGGGTCCTGGGCGCCGGCACCGTTGCGACGGTCGAGCATGGTCACCGCCGCCTGGATCATGTTGAGCGGGCCCTGTAGCTGGTAGCTGGCGCCGGCGAGCGCCTCCCGCAGGCTTTGCACCATTTCGGCCTCCGCCATCACCGCCCGCATCGCATTGATGCGCTCCTTCTCGTGGTGTTCGCGCTGGTTGGTGGTCTCGTTCATCACCAGCAGCATGTAGGTCTTGCGCTTCTCCTCGAAGAAGCTGTCGGCACTGGTGTCCTCCTCCTCGAACCAGTTGCCCGAGCAGGAGAAAAAGCGCGGCTCGCCGCCGCCGCGGCGCTCCACGCGGACTTCCTGGCCGACAAAGCCCTTGCCGTCCGACTGCGCCTTGACGAAGCGCTCGCCCATCGAGGCACGCAGCGCCGCGAGCATGTGCCGGGCCGGCTCGTCGACGCCCAGGTCGCCGAGCAGTTTCTTGTATTCGTGGTTGTCGAGCAGCACCTTGCCGTTTTCGTCGAGCAGCACGAAGGCGATCGGCGCCACGTCGACGACCGATTCGATCAGCGCCTTCTGGTTCCGCACCTTGCGCTCGAGTTGGTGCACGGCGGTGACGTCGCGATGCATCCCGAGGAAGTAGTCGGTCGTGCCCTGGGGGCCGAGAATCGGCGTAATCGTCAGCTCAGCGAGATAGAGGCTGCCGTCCTTGCGCTGGTTGAGCAGCGGCCCGGTCCACGCCTCCCGCCGTTGCAGCATCGTCCACATCTGCTCGTAGGCCGCCTTGGGCGTCGCCCGGAACGACAGCATCGACTCGTTGCGGCCGAGCACCTCGCTCGGCTCGTACCCTGTGACCGACTTGAACGCCGGGTTCGCGTAGAGGATGTTCGCCTTCGTGTCGGTGATCGAGATCGCGACCGCCGACTGCCGCACGGTCTCGAAGAACACTTCCGGCGGCAACCGGCTGCCCCCGAGGTTGAACATCCGCTGCAAGGTCTCGATCACCGTGCGCGGCGTGGACTCGGGCAGCGCCTCGAGCATGCCCTCGATTCCGCTTGCGGCCTGAGCCGCCGCCGTGCCGCTATCAGTCTTCATGTCGATCCTCCCTCGACGCATCGCACCGGCGGGACCCGCCCGCCACCGTTGATCTCGCCACTTCCCGTTGCGGCCGAACGCGATACTCGCCGCCTCGTCGAGCGTAGCCCGGACACGATGGTTAGCAAGAAGCGCACCGTGACGTTATGGGCCTGCGCACCCTAGGGGGCGAGGGTTTGCGGGGTTGTCGGGTTCGCTACAAGGCCCCGCTCCGATCCCCGGCACTGCGGCAAGACCGACACCCGGCGCCGGCGATCGACGATTCGGGCCGCGACGCTAACACGCGGTCGCAGATGGGCTTTTCGGGTGCCTTCCGGCCGTTCCCCGCCGGTGGCATGCAACCTGCGAAAGCCGGCCCGGAGGCATGATGATCACCGAGTATCTGCTCCTGCTCGTCGCCACGGCGCTCGTGAACAACGTCGTGCTGGTCAAGTTCCTCGGCCTGTGCCCGTTCATGGGCGTGTCGCGCAACATCGACAGCGCGCTTGGCATGGGGCTCGCGACCACGTTCGTGCTGACGCTGGCCTCGGGCGCGACCCGGTTGCTGGAGCGCTGGCTGCTCGCGCCGCTCGGCATCGAGTTCATGCGCATCCTGACCTTCATCCTGGTCATCGCCGCGGTGGTGCAGTTCACCGAGCTGCTGATCCGCAAGTCGATGCCCGTCCTCTACCGCGTGCTGGGCATCTACCTGCCCCTGATCACGACCAACTGCGCGGTACTGGGTGTCGCGCTGCTCAACGTGCAGCAGGGCAATGACCTGCTGCAGAGCCTGCTCTACGGCTTCGGTTCGGCGCTGGGCTTCACGCTGGTGCTGGTGATGTTCGCCGGACTGCGCGAACGCCTCGCGCTGGCGCAGGTTCCGGCCGCGTTCGCCGGCGCGCCGATCAGCTTCATCGTTGCCGGATTGCTGGCGCTGGCCTTCATGGGCTTCGCCGGACTCGACGTCAAATAGCGCCAACCACGGAACCGGATCATGATCCTCGCCGTCAGCAGTCTCACCGTCCTGGGCATCGGCCTCGGCTTCGTGCTCGGCTTCGCCGCACGCTATCTCAAGATCGGGGCGGACCCGCTGGCCGAAGAGCTGACGGCGCTGCTGCCGGGCACCCAGTGCGGCCAATGCGGCTACGCCGGTTGCAGCCAGGCCGCCGCCGCGCTCGCCAGCGGCGACGCGCCGGTCACGGTCTGTCCCGGCGGCGGGCGCGCGCTGGCCCAGGCGCTGGCTGCCAAGCTCGGGGTCGAGGTCGACCTGGCCGCCGTTGCCGAATCCGTCCCGATGGTCGCGACCGTCCGCGAAGAGGTCTGCATCGGCTGCACTCGCTGCTTCAAGGTCTGCCCGACCCAGGCCGTGGTCGGCGCGGTCAAGCAGATCCACTCGGTGCTGCGCGACGCCTGCAGCGGTTGCGGCAAGTGCGTGGCCCAATGTCCGACCGAATCCGCGCGGCTCGTGCCGCTGCCGGTCTCCCTGCAGTCGTGGCGATGGGCAAAGCCCCCGCTTGCGCTCTGATCCGACCTGACCTCGCCACTGCGATGGAGACCGTGCCTGCCCTGCTGCGCCGCTTCGCGATCCGTTGGGGCGCTCACCCCGACCCGCGCAAGCACCCGGCGGCGAGTCTCCCGATCGAGACGCTGCCGCTGCCGAGGCGTCTCTACATCCCGCTGCGGCAACATCTGGGAGCACCGGCGACGGCGCTGGTGCGGGTTGGCCAGCAGGTGCGCAAGGGCGAACTCATCGGGCGAAGCGCCGGGGAGGTCTCCGCGCCCGTGCACGCGACGACGTCGGGGCGGATCACCGCGCTCGGCGACGTCGTCGCGCCCCATCCCTCGGGCCTCACCGCGCCGGCGATCACGCTCGAGGCCGACGGCAACGACGAGTGGCTGCCGCGCGACGGACCCGGCGACCCCTTCGCATTGCCACCGGCCGCGATCGCGGCGCAGGTGCGCGATGCGGGCATCGTCGGCATGGGCGGCGCGACCTTTCCCTCGGCGGTCAAGCTGCAGCTTGCCAAGCAGCGCGAGGTGGCGCGCCTTATCATGAACGGCGGGGAATGCGAGCCTTACCTCTCCTGCGACGACCGGCTGATGCGCGAGCGCGCCGACGCCGTCGTCGACGGCGCGCGCATTCTCCGCCACGCCACCAGCGCGCGCGAGGTGCTGATCGGCATCGAGGACAACAAGCCCGAGGCGCTCGCCGCGATGCGCAGGGCAGCGCAGCCGCTTCGGCGAAGTGACGATCCATCGCGTGCCCAGCCGCTATCCGATGGGTTCGGAGAAGCAGCTCGTGCACACGCTGCTCGGCACCGAGGTCCCGGCGGGCGCCCGCCCGGCCGACGTCGGCGTGCTCGTGCACAACGTCGCCACGGCGTACGCGGTGCACCGCGCGTTGCGCTTTGGCGAGCCGCTGGTCCGCCGCATCGTCACCGTCAACGGCGGCGCCGTCGCGGCACCGCGCAACCTCGAAGTCCCGATCGGCACCCCGGTACGGGAGCTGTTCGCGTATTGCGGCGGCTTCGTCGAAGAACCCGCGCGCCTGGTCATCGGCGGGCCGATGATGGGGCAGCAACTGGCCACCGCGGATGCACCGGTGGTCAAGGGCGCAAGCGGTGTCCTGGCGCTCACGCGCGCGGAGATCGCGCAACCAGACGCCGCGCCGTGCATACGCTGCGCGACCTGCGTCACCGCCTGCCCGATGGGCTTGATGCCGCTGGAGATCGCCAGCTACGTCCGTGCCGGCGACCTCGACCATGCCGCCGCGTACGGCCTTGGCGATTGCATGGGCTGCGGCTGCTGCGCCTACCTGTGTCCGGCGCACATTCCACTGGTGCAATACTTCGCTTACGCCAAGGGCGAGATCGCCGCGCGCGAGCGTAACCAGGCGAAGCAGGCCGCGCTGCAGCAGCTGGCGATCGCGCGCGAAGAGCGCCTCGCCCGTGTGGCGCGCGAGAAGGCGGAAGCTGCCGCCAGGCGCAAGGCGGCCAAGCTCGCCGCGGCGGCGGCCACACCCGCGTCCGGCGAGCCCTCAGCCAGGCACTAGCGGCAGCGATGAGCACGGCCGTCCTGATCCACGCGCCGCACGCGCACGCGGACGTCAGCGTCGCGCGGATCATGCGCTGGGTCAGCGTGGCGCTGGTGCCGGCGACGTTGCTGGGTTTCTGGCTCTACCGCTGGCCGGCCGTCAATCTGTGGCTGTGCACCGTGCTCGCGTGCGTGGCCACCGAATACCTTTGCCTGCGCATCGCCGGCAAGCGCGCCGCGCCCTGTCTTGCCGACGGCTCGGCGCTCCTGACCGGTTGGCTGCTCGCGCTGTCGCTGCCCGCCGGCGCGCCGTGGTGGATCGGCGTCCTGGGCGGCGTCTTCGCGATGGCGCTCGGCAAGCACGTGTTCGGCGGCATTGGCCAGAACCTGTTCAATCCGGCGATGCTGGCGCGGGTGGCGCTGCTGATCTCGTTCCCGGTCGAGATGACCAGCTGGACCGCACCGGTGCCGCTGGTCGCGCCCGGCGCGATGTCGTTTGCCGAGGGTTTCGCCGTCACCTTCGGCGGCGCGCCGGTTGCCGACGCGCTGAGCGGTGCGTCGCTTCTCGGCCATCTCAAGACCGAGTTGTCCCGTGGCCTCAGCACCGAGCAGGCTGTGCTGGGGCATTTCGACCCGGGGCTCGCGGCAATCGGCCTTCGCACGGGGAGCCTGGGCGAAACCTCCGCTGGCCTGCTCGCGGCGGGAGGGCTGGTGCTGGTGTGGCGGCGGATCATCACCTGGCACATTCCGGTCGCGATGCTGGTCGGCATTGCCCTGCCGGCCGGGGCGATGCACGCAATGGACCCGGCGCGTTATGCCGATGCGCTGCTGCACCTGCTGGCCGGCAGCGTGATCCTCGCCGCCTTCTTCATCGCGACGGATCCGGTCACCTCGCCCAGCGGCACGGCGGGAAAGCTGGTGTTCGGCGCGGGCTGCGGCGTCCTCACCTACCTGATACGCACCTATGGCGGCTACCCCGAGGGCGTCGCCTTCGCCGTGCTGCTGATGAACGCGACCACGCCGATCATCGACCGCTGCCTGCGTCCGCGCATCTACGGGCGCACGCGCAAAGGCCGCAGCCTTGCCGACCCATCGACCGCGGCCAAGCCACGATGAAACTCTCGGCGCTGCGCGAATCGGTAGGCTACCAGGCAGGCCTCCTGGGCGTGGTGACGCTCGTGGCGAGCGGCGCGCTCGCCCTCGCCCACCGCCACACGCAGGCCGCGATCGCCGCCGCCGAGGCCCGCGACCTCGAGCAATCGCTCGCGCAGGTGCTGCCCGCGGGGTTCAACGACAACGCGCTGCCTTCCGACACGGTGCAGGTGAACGACGCCGCGGGGAGCCCGGTCACCGTGTTCCGCGCCCGCAGGGGCGGCGAGATCAAGGGCGTGATCTACCCGGTGACCGGCAAGGGCTACGCGGGACCGATCGCCATCGTGATGGGCGTCGACCGCGATGGCACGATCCTGGGTGTGCGCGTCACCAAACACGCCGAGACTCCGGGCCTGGGCGACAAGATCGAAGCGGCGAAGAGCCCCTGGATCGCCGGCTTCACCGGCAAGTCGCTCGTGCAGCCCTCGCCCGAGCGGTGGGCGGTCAAGCGAGACGGCGGTGACTTCGATCAGTTCAGTGGCGCTACGATCACGCCGCGCGCCGTCGTCGCCGCGGTCAAGCAGGGCCTCGCCTTCTTCGCCGCCCATCGCGCCGAGCTGCTGGGCGACCGCCACGCCACCCCCCGGAGCCCCGAGTCGTGAGCACGAACCTCGCCGGCGCCTGGCGCAGCGGCCTCTGGGACAACAACGTCGTCTTCGTCCAGCTCCTCGCGATGTGTCCGACGATGGCATTGACCAGCACGGCCACCAACGGGCTCGGCATGGGACTCGCGACCACCGCGGTGCTCGCCGCGGCCAACGTGCTGATCGCCAGCATCCGGCATTGGGTGAGTCCACAGGTGCGCATTCCGGTGTTCGTCGTGCTGATCGCGGCGCTGGTGACGCTGGTCGACCTTGCGCTGAACGCATGGCTGCACGAGCTCTACAAGGTGCTGGGGCTGTTCATCGCGCTCATCGTCGTCAACTGCGCGATCCTGGGTCGCGCCGAGGCTTTCGCATCCAAGTCGCCGGTCGGTGCGTCGCTGGTAGACGGCCTCGCCACCGGGCTCGGCTTCACCTTGGCGCTGACGATGATCGGCGCGATCCGCGAAGTGTTCGGCAGCGGTACGCTCTTCGCCGGCGCAAGCTTGCTGCTCGGGCCGGCGTTCGCGTTTCTGGAGCTGACCCTCATTCCCGCGTACAAGGGCTTTCTGCTGATGGTGCTGCCGCCCGGCGGGTTCCTCGTGCTCGGGCTGCTGCTCGCCGGCAAGCGCACGCTGGAAGCTGCGCGCCAGCGACGGCGCGCCACCACCATCGAGGCACCGTTTGCGCAGCCGGGAGCCGACGGCCTTTAGGACAGCGCTACGATTCGAGGTGCAACCATGAACAAGATCCAGGTCGGCATCGCTTACGTCCAGCCGCCCGCGGAAGTGTGGCTCCGACTGGAGCTCCCGGAGCAGAGCACGGTGCAAGACGCGATCAAGCAGTCAGGCATCCTGCAGATGTTCCCCGGCATCGACCTGGCGGCGCAAGAGGTCGGCGTCTTTGGCAAGGTCACGCGGCTCGACGCGCGACTGTCGGCCGGCGACCGTGTCGAGATCTACCGGCCGATCACCTGCGATCCCCGCACGGTTCCGCGGCGGGATGCTGGCGACGGCGACGGCGACCAAGACGCTTGACGCCGTCGATCGCCAAGCGCGAGCGTGCGTGCCCCACGATGCTGCCGCCGACGCCGTAGAAGGCCGCGGTCACTTCGAGCGCTCGCGGTTAGGGTCGAACCGCTGCTCGCCGCCGCCTGTCGATCCGTTTCGCCCGTCGACGATGTCGACGGGCGCCGCCACGCGCGGCGAAGCTTTGCGCGGACCGCTTGCTCGACCGGACTTGCGTGTTCGCAAGCCCTCCTGGACCCTAAGCCAGCCTCTCCGCCGACCTCAAGGGCGGGACCCGCTTGACGATCGCGGCCCCGCCGCCCCCGCGTTGGCGGGCAGGGCGAGTCCCTCGGTTCGCGCGACGATCACCCGCGCACCGCCGGTTGCAACGTCGGCAGCTCGATCGCCAGGACGGCGACACGGCGGGTCGTGCCCTGGGGGGCTTCAGGATCGGTTGTTGAACGTCCATGCAAGGCTTGTGACCTGGACAATTCGGTTCGCCAGCAACGTGGTGTCTGGGATTTAGCTTGACATTACCAGTCGATTGGCAATAATGTCCATGACAACATCGCTCTGCCTTAACAGAAATCCATGATGCACACGCCTTGATCCGACGGCCGGCGGCGTCCCCACCGACTGCGCGGCCCCGACCGCTCGAGCGGCGGCCTGTACGGTCTATTTCGACGGCGAGTGTCCGGTCTGCCGCCGCGAGATCGCGCACTACCGTCGCCAGCGCGGCGCCGAGACCATCGCCTGGATCGACGCGTCGCGGTGCGAAGAGGCAGCGCTTCCCCCGGGGCTCGACCGGACCGCCGTCATGCGTCGCTTCCACGTTCGCGAAGCGGACGGGACGCTGGTCACGGGGGCTGCCGCTTTCGTGACGATCTGGCGGCGACTGCCGGGATTCGCGTGGCTGGCGAGGGTCGCATCAACGCGGCCGGCGCTCGCAATCCTCGAGGCCGGCTACGCAGTCTTTCTCCGCGCCCGACCCCTGTGGCGCCCGGCCGCCGGAAGCTCGCGCCGCTCTCGCGCCGATAGCGGTTACGACGATGCGTCGATCCACAACTGAGCGGGGGTCGCCATGCGCGTCTTGATGACCGGGGCCACCGGGCTGATCGGAAGGGAAGTGGGCAAGCGGCTGGCGGCTCGCGGCGACAGCCTGGTCTGTCTCGTGCGCCCGAGGCCCGCAGGCGGCCGGCGGCTGCCCTTTCCGGCCGCCTGTTTCGAATGGGACCACCAGCGCCCGGTTCCGGCGCCGGCGTTGAACGGGGTGGACGCGATCGTCAATCTGGCCGGCGAGCCGGTCGCCGAAAGGCGGTGGACGGACGAACGCAAGCGCCTGATTCGCGACTCGCGAGTGCTAGGCACCCGGCAACTCGTCGCGGCAACCTGCAGCCACGGCCACAGCGTTCGGCGCTTCGTGCAGGGATCCGCCATCGGGTACTACGGCGACCGCGCCGACCAGGCCCTGCACGGCAGTAGCGCGAAAGGGACGGGCTTCCTGGCGGATGTGACGGAAGCCTGGGAGGCCGAACTTCGTCCGCTCGCCCTTCGGCGCGCGGATGTCGGCGTCGCCGTCGTCAGGACTGGGATCGTGCTTGCGCGGTACGGTGGCGCGCTCGCGAAGATGCTGCCACTGTTCCGCGAAGGCGCCGCCGGCAGGCTTGGCGACGGCAAGCACTGGATGAGCTGGATTCACGTCGACGACATCGCCCGGCTGTTCCTGCACGCCCTGGATTCGCCGGCGACCGGCATTTTGGAAGGCGTGGCGCCCCGACCGGTGACCAATCGGGAGTTCACGACGGCGTTGTGCCAGTCGCTGGGCGCGACGGAAAACGTCCCGGTGCCGTCGTTTGCGATACGGACTCTGTACGGCGAAATGGGCGGGATCGTGTTGGAGAGCGCGAAGGTGGAACCGCAACACACGCGCGCCTCCGGCTTTGCCTACCGCTACGAGTCCATCGACCAGGCGTTCGCCGATCTGCTCACCCCGCTGCAGGGGTCGACGCGGGAAAAGGTGGCGGAACAGTGGGTGCCGCACGCGCCCGAGGACATCTGGCCCTACTTCTGCGACGAGCGGAATCTGGAGGCGCTAACCCCTGATTTCCTGAGCTTCAAGGTCGTGCGGAAGTCGACCCCAAAGATCGGCGAAGGAACCTTGATCGACTATCGGCTCAAGCTGAACGGTATCCCCGTGGGTTGGCAAAGCCGGATCGAGGACTGGCAGCCTCCTCGGCACTTTGTCGACACGCAGGTGCAAGGGCCGTATTCGTACTGGCATCACGCGCATGACTTCGTTCCGCTGGGCAACGGAACGTTGATGCGGGACGTCGTCCGCTACCGCCTGCCCTTCGGACGGTTGGGCTCGCTGGCCGCCGGCTGGAAAGTCGAGTCGCAGGTGGACCGCATCTTCTCCTACCGTTCGGACCGCATCGCCGAGCGGTTCGCGAATTGACGCCGACGGTCCGGCCGCCGAGCACGCCGCCACAGCTCACACTGCGCATGGGATCGACCTCGCCGGCCACACCCGCTGCGAGCGCGGCTCCGCCGCCCGCGCCAATCGCCTTTACTCGCCGGCAGGCTTCCGGCACCGGGGGACGATGTCGCGGCGGCAGCAAGCAGGGGGTCGCGCGACCCCAACTCCGCAACCCAGCCGCCCAACCCGAGAACGGCATGTCAGCCCCCCCGGTCCCTTCGCTGCGTAACGACGGCGTGGACTGCGGGCTCTCCGTGTCCGCCCGCGTACGGGCACGCCTGATCCGCGGCAGACTCCGTTATCGCGCCAACGACAACGTGGCCGCCTACATCCTTCCGGGTAAGGTGAAGCCCGACGGCCTGGCGATCGTCATCGAGTCCGACCACTTCCGCATGTACTGGCGAGGCGAGACGGATGCGCAGCCGCGCATGACCAACGGCATGATGCGCGGTTCGTCGGTCAAGGATTCCGATCTGCGCCGGGGTTTCCGCCGTTGCCGGGCAAGTCAGAACAGCCACACCTCAGACCCATCGCAGAGGGAGCCATCCTGGTACGCTTGCCGTATGCAAGCCGCACGGTCGAGCGTGTTTCGCACGAGGAGCTGCTCAAGATCCTTCGCAATCCAAGGCCAGGACTTCCCGGAGCGGCATCGCCGGCGTTCTCGGCTCGAGCGGACGCGTGTTCCTGCCGTTGCCGGAGGGCGGGCGGATGCACGCAAACGCGCTGTACAATCAGATTGCGCCCGACGCTCGCTGCCACGACGTGGTGATTCTCTCCTGCGAGGAAGGCAGAGAGCGGCGCTTCGCCGGCGGGTCGACGGGTTCGGTCAACCTCCAGCGCTTGAACCCGTCCCTGCTGCTCAAGTGCTCGGCGGGCGTGACTTTCGATCTTTGCGGCGTGACGGGAAAAGCCTCGATGGCGCACCTTGACGAATCGATGGCCAGGGCATCGACCAAGGACCATGGCACCCTTACACCGTCGGCAGCGAGCTGATGCCGCAGCAGCAACCTTTGCTTCGAACCGGGTCCGGCGCCACCCGCCTGGGACTCCGGTTGGCGATCGGCCTGGGCAACGCGCTGACGGTGGTCGGCTGCCTGGGCCTGGTGCTGGTGGCAGCGGGCGCGATCCCCCCGGGCTCGCTGGAGATAGGCAACTCGTCCGGCATCCGGGTGATCGGCTCGGTGGCGGTCGCCGGTTGCCTGCTGAGCGCAATCGGGTATGGCTTCATGGAGTACTTCGAGCAGCAATAACGCGGGAGCACACTCATGTTCGGAAAATCGGATTTTTTCATTCTGCTGGCGGTGATGATCTCGTTCTTCATCTCCGGCTACCTTTGGTTCGTCGCCAACGACCGTGAACAGGCGATCTTCACGGCGATCTGGGTTCCGGCCATCTTCGGCTTCGGAATCTACTTCAAGCTCGCCGTGCTGCTGGGAAGAAAGCAATGAGCGCCGGCGGCCTGCTGGTTCTCGGCGTGGTCGTTTTCGGGCTGCTGCTGGTCGGGCTGGTATTGACCGTGATGGAGTTCAAGAAGATGAAATAGGGTCAGGGAGTTAGGGGGTCAGGTCTAGTATCGTAGCGCCCTATCGTGCTATCGTCTCCTCATGGCGAGACCGCTGAGACTCGAATTCGCCGGTGCGCTGTACCACGTCACCTCGCGCGGTGACCGCCGCGAGGCGATCTACGATGACGACAAGGACCGGGTCGCGTTCTTGACTATCCTCGGGCGCGTGGTCAGCGATTTCAACTGGGTCTGCCACGCCTGGTGCCTGATGACCAATCACTACCATCTGGTGGTGGAGACCCCCGACGGCAATCTCGCCAAGGGCATGCGCCAGCTCAACGGCGTCTATACCCAATACTCGAACCGGCGCCACGGTCGGGTGGGGCACTTGTTCCAGGGGCGCTACAAGGCGATCCTGGTGGACGAAGAGGCGTACCTGCTGGAGGTGGCCCGGTACGTGGTGCTCAATCCGGTGCGCGCGGGCATGGCGCGCGCGCCGGGGGAATGGCCGTGGAGCAGCTACCGTGCGATGGCGGGTGGCGAAACTGCCCCCGACTGGCTGGAGGTCGATGCGCTGCTCGCGCGCTTCGGGACGGGGCGCACGCGCGCGCAGCGCCGCTACGCCGAGTTCGTGGCGGAAGGTGCGGGTGCACCGAGCCTATGGCAGGGGCTCAGGGGCCAGATCTACCTGGGGGACGAGCGCTTCGTGCGGCGCATGCAGACGCGACTTGACGCGAAGGCGGGCGAGGACATCAACGTGCCGAAGGCGCAGCGTCGGGCGCCGGCCCCCGCGCTTCCGAGCATCGCCGCCCGGCACAAGGACCGCAACCAAGCGGTGCTGGCCGCCCACGACACGGGCCAGTACAGCTACCAGCAGATCGCCGAGCATTTCGGCATTCATTTCACAAGCGT
The DNA here is from genome assembly GCA_963713275.1 of uncultured beta proteobacterium. GTDB lineage: Bacteria > Pseudomonadota > Gammaproteobacteria > Burkholderiales > Casimicrobiaceae > CAIWHR01. The sequence continues at coordinate 31,677 of CAVQLG010000021.1, read as the reverse complement.
CGGCCGTATCGTGCGTGCCGGACGAGCGGCGCGCGGGACTTCCGAGGGTAACCGGCGGGGATGAAGTGCTATGAAGCTAGACCTGACCCCAGACCCCGCCAGGATAGTCTATGAAGCTGACCTGACCCCAGACCTGACCCCTGACCAGACCTGACCCCAGACCCCGCCACACGGGCGTTGCGCGCGAGCGGCCGCTATCGGCGCAGGCCCGCCCGCGGCAGGCTTCCGATCGCGCAGCGCGACGAGCTTCGTCTGGACGTCGACGGCCGCTACCCGCAGCAGATGGCGAGCGGCGTGCTGCGCGGCGGGCTGGCGAACCGGCTGCACTGGGTCGCCCGGCTGACGAGCACCGGCCCGGCCACCTGGGCAGGCCGCATCTTCTACCGCGACGCCACCGCGGCGATGCCGCGGCACACGCAGGTCGCCATCACCGTCAGCCGCCTCGCGCTGGGGCAACCGCTGCGCGCGAAGGTCGATTTCGCCGGCGGCAGCGCAACGCCGCTGACGCAGGTCTACGACTTCGTCTCGCGCGCCTTCGACATCGTGGAGTTCGAATTCGACTCGACCCCGGACGCGCACCCGGCGCTGGCGATCCAGACCCACGATCATCCGAACCGCCCGCCGGGTTTGCCAAGCGAGGCGCTGTCGATCGCGAAGGTCTACGAGCGCGCCGGTTTCAGCGTTGATGTCACGCCAGCGGGGCCGGCGATTCCTCTCGCCGACGCGGGGATCGACGGCGTCTGGACCGACACCGAGATGCACGACGCGATGCAGGCCCACTGGTCGAGGTTCGCCGACCAGCCGCAATGGGCGCTCTGGGTGTTCCACGCCGCGCTGCACGACTCCGGCACGAGCCTGGGCGGCATCATGTTCGACGACATCGGGCCCAACCATCGCCAGGGCACGGCGATCTTCACCGAGTCTTTCATCGCGCAGGCGCCGGCCGGCGATGCGGCGCCCGCGGCCTGGGTCGCGCGCATGCGCTTCTGGACGGCCTGTCACGAGATGGGCCACGCGTTCAACCTCGCGCATTCGTGGCAGAAAAGCCTGGGCACGCCGTGGGTGCCGCTGTCCGACGAGCCCGAGGCGCGAAGCTTCATGAACTACCCGTACAACGTCGCCGGCGGACAGACGGCGTTCTTCGCCGACTTCGACTTCCGCTTCAGCGACGCCGAGCTGCAGTTCCTGCGCCATGCGCCGCGGCGCTTCGTGCAGATGGGCAACGCCGCGTGGTTCGACCACCACGGGTTCGAGGAGGCGAGCGTTTCGCCAGAGCCCAGGCTGGCCCTTGTCGTGCGCGTGAACCGCGAAACGTCGCAGCTGCAGTTCCTGGAGCCGGCGATGATCGAGCTCAAGGCGACCAATGTCTCGAAACAGCCGCTGCTGCTGCCCGAAGACCTGCTGCGCGACAGCCACTGCCTGACGCTGGTGGTCAAGCGCGGCGAGCAGCCGGCGCGGCAATGGCACCCTTACGCCACGGCTTGCCGCGAGCCCCGCCTGCGCGTGCTGGCTCCCGGCGAATCGATGTACGCAGCGGTCTTCGTGGGCGCGGGCCAGGGCGGCTGGCTGGTCGCCGAGCCGGGCCGCTACCGCTTGCAGGTCTGCCTGCACCTGCCCGACGGCGAAGACGTCGTCTCCGCGCCGATGGAGCTGCGCGTCACGCCGCCCGCCGGGCACGACGAGGAGTATCTGGCGCAGGATCTGTTCAGCAGCGACGTCGGCCGGGTGCTGGCCTTCGACGGCTCGCGCGAGCTCGGCAGCGTCAACGACACCTTGCGCGAAGTGGCGGCCCAGCTGCCCAAGCGCGCGGTCTGCACCCACGCCCACGTGGCGCTGGGCATGCCGCTGCGCCGTGCCGGCAAGGCGCTGCGCCCGAAGGACCAGGGCGCGGAGATCAAGGCAGTGAAGGCCCGGCCCGACGAGGCCCGCTTGCTGCTGGGCGAGGCGCTGTTGACGCAGCAGGACAGCGCGGCAGCCACGCTGGGCCACGTGGAGTTCCGCGAATACGTCGAGGCCTTTGCCCGCTGGCTGGCGGTCGAGGGCGACGCGAACGCGGGCAAGGATGCCATGACCCAGGCGTGCGCCACGCTCGAGAAGCGCAAGGTCAAGCCCGCGGTGGTGGCCGAGATGCGCGCCTTCGGCGATGCCCTGTCGCCCACGGCGGTGGCCAGGAAGCCCCGGACGAAGCGGTGACCCTATGGTGCCCGGCGGGGTGACGCTCGATCTGCGCGAAGGCTTCGACGGCGACGAGGTTTCGATTCGCGCCGCCGGCATGCCGGACATCCACCTCGCGGCAGTGAGCACGAAGCTGCAGATCGGCCGCGCCCGCTCGCTGGCGCTCCCCGAGGCCGTGCAGGCGCTCGACATCGAAGTGCCGCGGCGCGGCGCGCTGACGCGGATCGCGCTGTTGCCGCAACGGCCGCTGTGGGTGGGCGTCTCGCTGTCGCGCGACGGCCGGCGGCTCGACGTGCGCCAGCAGCTCGAGGCATTCGGCTACGTGTAAGCGCGCGCCACCACAGCGGCGGGCGCGTGAGCGGGGCGGCGTCGCGAAACGCGCCCCGATCAGCGACCCACCGTTCGGTCAGCGCCGCGGGATACCATCCCTGCATGCTCCTGCTCGCCTGCGACGGCGCGAGAACCAAACTGCGAAAGTGCTTGGCTACCTTGGATGGGTTGATGACCTTGTCCACGCACCCGCCGATTGCGTCCTGACCGGCAACGTGCCGGCCTCGACCCGGGTCTTGGTCTTGACCGGGTGGCGCTCGGTGGCCGCGAGCAGCGCCTCGGGCTTGTGCGCGCGCAGCAGGACGGGGGGGGTGAGCCGCGGTTGGGGATGACATGGATGTGCATGCCTGCGGCCATGCGCCACATAGCAGCACCGAGCAAGTCAACCGCATGGCTACCTTTTCCCGCCCGAAGCGATCGCCAACGCTCTGATTCCACGGGGTTCAGCGGCTCAAGGTCCCCGGGCGGCGGAAGCGCTTCGGATGGCGCAGAACTTCTTCCGCAGTGGTGTCGAAGATGCGCTAGGCCCGACGCGCTATGCTGTCGAGCTCGAATTGCTGCGAATTGCTTGACCAGGCACCGGCAGGGGCGGCCGGGGGGCGAGCAGTTACCATTGACACATAGAACAATAGCGATGCCGACAACTCGGCACCTCAGGGGTACTGCACCAGATGCGCCGGGTCTCGATGCGCCCGTGCTCCCCTTGGCCAACGTCGACGAAGTCGGGGGCGCCGCGGTGCGCGAACAGCAACGCGATATCGGCTTGCAGCGTCGGTTGGTTGCCCTTGACCGTGAAGTAGTAGTGCGCCTGCCGTGCCACCAGGTAGCTGGCGAGCGCGCGCTGGGTCAGCAGGGCGTCGGTGGTGATGTCCTTCCCGGCAAGGTCACAGGTTTCGAGTAACGGGATCACCATCCCGATTTCGTTGGTGCGTTTTTGCTCCTCGCTGTCCGCTACGGGCAAGGTACCGACTTTTTTTGGGCGTAACAGTCCTTGCTGTCATGGCCGACGGCGCTCAGGATATGCGTCTGCTGGCCAGCTTCATCCCGCGCGCCCTTCATCGTCTTGCCGTCGATGGCCAAGGCGGTGTCGGCAAGGCCCCAGGCCTGGGCCCAGGTGTGCAGCGCTTCGTCCAGCGCACCGGGCTCGATGCGAATCAGGCAGTCGCGAATGACGAACTCGCTGGGGACCAGATAGTAGCCGTTTTCCCGCCGGCAGCCGAAGCGTTGCCGGGCTTGCTGGCCCAGGCCGGCGGCCCAGTCGGCGATGGCCTTGTAGCCGCGCATGCCGCACAGAATGGCGGCGGCGGCGATCCCCAGCACGACGGGCAGCCGATGGCGGCGGCCCTGCGCGCGGCGGGGGTCGGGGATCGCGGCGAAACAGGACGGCAGCGAGCGCATCTGTGCGGCATTGAGCATGAGCTTGGCGTCTCCAGTGAGGGATAGATCGGTGCCGGCCGTGCCGGTCAGGCGCGCGCGCGCATCGCGGCACAACGGGCGGACAAACAGCCGTTTGGGGCCCTCGGCGGCCACGCGGTAGCCGGTCCGGGTGCGGCGATAGCCTTGAGTCAGCCCCAGTTCCAACCAGTTGGCGGCACGATACACGCCGCCATGGAACCGCTGCGGATCGACGAACGTCTCCAGCAGCAACAACGGATAGCCAAGGAATGCTTAACGACAGCCGCACACCGCTGGTCTCGATCATCGTGCGCAGCATGGGCCGCCCCGAACTGCGTCTGGCCCTGGAGTCCATCGCGGCACAGGATTATCCCCGGATCGAGACCGTCCTCGTCGATGCTTCCGGCGGCTCGCATCCTCCGCTGCCTGACATCGACTGGCCGCCAGGCCATGTGCTGCGCAAGGTGGGCGGCGATCGGCGGTTGCCTCGGCCCGTGGCCTGCAATGTCGGGCTGGACGCGGTTGCTGGAGACTGGTTCAGCTTTCTGGATGATGACGATACCTACGAGCCACACCATGTCTCCACCCTGATCGACGCTGCCCGCGAGATCCCGGATGCGCTGGTGGTCTACGGAATGTCCAACATGATTGGGCCGGATGGGCGGGTCGAAAAGACATTCGGGACGCCTTTCAATCGGGCGATGTTGTACTACGGCCCGCTCTTCTATTGGCAGGCATCTTTGATTGCGCGAAGGGTGCGGGACCTGGGCTGCCGATTCGATGACGCCTTCGATATCTGCGAGGATCGGGATTTCCTCCATCAGATCGCGGAGTCCGGGGATTTCGTCTTCGTGCCCGTCGTGACCTTCAATTACCGGCCCGATCTCGGGACTTCGGGAACGGGTCGCGGACCCAACCGGGATGAAGCCCGTATCAAGTATTTCGACGGCATGCTCAGGGCCAAGTGGGCGGGCCCGCTCGAGTACCACACCACGCGGGTGGGCAACTGGGTGCGGCAGGCAATCGCCGCCTATGGCCGCGGGGATGTTGCAGGAAGCCGCAGGCATCTCGATCGCGTCCTCGACGAATACCCGGATGATCCCAATGCCCTGCACGCCCTGGCACGTTTGAATCTGGAGGCAAGCCGGCTTTCCGAGGCAGAAGTCCAGGTGAGGCGTGCCCTCGAGTTCATCCCGGCTGCCGCCGAATTCCGCTACACGCACGCGCTGATTCTAGAAGCCCTCGGCGATGTCCAGCAGGCCTTCCGGGCCGCGCAGCTCGCTCGCACGGCCCCCGCCTTCCGGCAACTGGCCGACCAGTTGCTGAGCCGCTTGCCCGCATCCGGGACGCATGCATCGCCCTCGCCCCCCGCATCGTTCGCGTCGCGAAACCAGCCTTGCCCCTGCGGCAGCGGCAAACGCTACAAGCATTGCTGCGGGGCGAAGATCCCTGGACCTGCCGGCATCACCAGCCCGTTCCACGCGACGGCTGACGATCAGGCCGTGGCTGAGGCGACCCGGCGGTTGCGTCAGGGCGAGGCATTCGCAAGCAAGGCGCTATTGGACGCCAGTCGACCCGGATCGTCTCTCTAGCCCGCAAGCGGCGCTTGAGGCGGCCGACATCCATCGGGAACTCGGTGATCTGCAACGCGAATTCCACTTCCTGGCCCGCGCCTCGCGCCTGGGTGATGGAACGCAGGTCAAGCGCAGGCTGGACGATTGCACCGATCAGCTGTTTGCGGATCAATCCTGGGACTCACTTCGTCGTCAGGCACTCATCCTGATGGCGAGAATCAACGCACGCACAGACAGTCAGGCGGCCAGAACCGGCGAGAGCGGAAAGCCCAGAATCCATCTGGTCAACGATTTCCAGGCCGCAGGGGGTAGCGGACGTCGTGCATTCCGTCTTTACCAGATCCTTTCTCCCTTCGCGGAGGTGGTCTTGTGGTCTCAGAGCGAACCGAATGCTCACTGGCGAAGAATCGGTCCTGATGTGCGCGTGCTCGATCCGTCCAAGGGGATCGTGCCCAAAGGAGGGACGATGGTCTTTATTGGCGGCCATCTGGACATGACGCCGTGGATGGATGTCATGGCCACGTGTCGTCGCCTCGTTCTCAGCGTGAACGTTCCGGACTTGGTCCACATCAAGCACATCCTGACCACGCTGACGCTGATCGACGAGTTGCAGGGCGGCTTTGCGGTGGATTTCACCTATCCCGCCGAGACGTGGCGAACTCGCATTGGGCTGGGAGGGGTCACGGAATACTCACCCGTGGATGCGCAACGATCGACCAGGCGACGGCCTCATCGACCGCAGACAGGCCGCCTGGTCGTCGGCCGGGTCGCGCGGGGGGGCAGGATGAGTTTTCATCCGGACGATCCAAGCCTGATCCGGCGCATCATCGGCAGGGGGCACGTTTGCCGGATCATGGAGGGCACCCCCCTGACGGATGCTTTCCAGGACGAAACGCAATCCGGCCAGGTTGAATTGCTGCCCCTGAATGCCATGGATGAGCGCGATTTCCTCGAGGAACTGGACTGTTTTCTGTATTGGAAGCATCCCTTGCGGATCGAGTCCGGATGCGACACGGTCCTCGAAGCCATGGCCATGGAATTGCCTGTCATCCTGTTCGCCCAGGATCTGGGGGTTGCGGAATTGATAGAACACGGCAAGGATGGCTTCCTGGTGGAGACCGAAGAGGAGGCGCTGGACTGCCTGGACAGGTTGGCCGCTTCGCCAGAGCTTCGGAAATCGATCGGCCAGGCGGCCCGCCGCAAAGTCGTTGCAACCCTCGACAGACAACGGGTGCGCATGCTGGATTTCTACCTGGAGGCGAACGCGCCGGCGAATCCGGATGCCCGCCCTGCTGCGCCTGGCAATGATTCACCTGCAGATGGGGAGCTTCGCGATCGCCCCCTCCCGCAGCCCATCACTGAAGGGGTTCATCGATGATGCACTCCGATGCTCCACGCGTGACCATCGTCATGACTGCGCGGGAGCGGCATGCGCTCACCCTTGGCGCGATAGACAGCATTGCAGCCAACACTGCTGCGCCTTATCGGCTCATCTACCTCGACTGCGGGACGCCTGACGGGTTACGGAGGGAACTCCGAAACCGCCCCCAACTGGATGTCATTCGATTCGAGAGACCCCTTTGGCCCCAGCAGGCGCGGGCATGCATCGCGGATTCGATCGAGACCGACTACGTGGTCTTCATCGACAACGACGTGCGAGTCGAGCCAGCCTGGCTCGATGCCTTGCTTGCCTGTGCGGACGAGACGGGTGCCGGGATTGTGGGCCCCCTGTATCTCTGGGGTGACGGGACGACGCCCGAAAAGATACACATGGCCGGCGGGAAGCTCAGCGAGTCGCATGAGGACGGGGGAAGGGTTCTGGACGAGTTCCATCAGCTCATCAACGAGTTTCCGGAAGCGGTGGCCAACGAGCTATACCGCCGGCCATGCGATTTCGTCGAGTATCACTGCATGCTGGTTCGATCGGCGCTGCTGCGGAACGGAAGGCTTCTCGACCCCGACGTCTATTGCGTCCACGAGCATATCGACACGGCGCTGGCCGCAAGAAAGCTCGGCTACGACGTATTCCTGGAGCCGTCCGCCCGGGTGACCTACCTCGCGTTCAGCGAGTACATGCTCGGGGACCTGGCGATATTCCGCGATCGCTGGTCCGAAGCCGACGCTAAGGCGAGCATTGAAGCCTTTTGCAGGAAGTGGGGCGTCATCAACGACAACCGGTCATTCGGCAAGGTCAGGCAATTCCTGCGCACACACATCGCTCAGGTCGATCCGATCCGACTTCCCTCTCGCAATAGCCCAGATCGGGATGCGCCGATGCGGCGAGAGGAATTACGGCAGACACGCTCCGATTTGATGGACTACGCCATGGAGCGCGGTTACGGACCGCAAGAGCTCGTCCTGTTGGCCAACGCCTACCACTTGGCCCATGTCCTGATGGCTGGCGGCTACCGCCCCTGCGGCCGCCCGTTCATCAATCATCTTGTCGGAACCGCGAGTGCGCTGGTCCGATATGGTTTCCGTGTCGAAACAGTGGCAGCCGGCTTGCTGCATTCGGCCTATACGCACTGCCCCCCCCACCATGGAGATCCCAAGGCCGCAGCGGAGACTGTCTGTGCCTGGCTCGGCGGAGAAGGCAGCGCATTGGAGAAGCGAGTTCGAGCCTATGCGCGGCATAGCTCGCTTTGGGCGAAGCTGCAAGCCAATGCCATCCCAATTGCAGACATTTCCATGCTTGACGCGGAGATCCTCGCCATCGCGGTGGCCAACGAGGTGGATATGCATTTGAGTGGGGAATACCGCTACACGAAGAGAACCGATGCCCCGCCGCCCCAGGTGCTGCAGGCGATGTTCGAAACCTGCCGCACTCTGGGCGCCGGCGGCCTGGCAGAGTCGCTCAGGCAGACGCCAGTACAACCGGCACCGGTTCAGGCGGAGTTGGTTACCCGGATGACGGGCAGCTACCGCATCGGGCAGGACGGGCAGCATGCTGTAAGCATGGTGAACAACGTGCTTTCTCGTCTCCTGTAACCGTATCCTGCCGACGTCAACCTTATCCTGGCAACGCAAGCGCGAAATCCTCGCCGAGATGAAAGCCGCGGGCCACGTCGTGATTTGCGGCGGCGAAAGCATGCCCGCCCTTCCGTCCGACCGGGCAAGTCGAGGCGCGCTCTGCTGCATTCGGCCGCTTGGGGTCTTGATTGGATGAGTTCGCGGCGCGACGCGTCGGTGCTCGCGTGCCCAGGCCGCCGTGAGACGGGCCGATGACAACCGGGCAGATCACGTGCTGCAAACCCGGACAGGTCACGACCACGCGCCACCCGGATTGGCCATCGTCGTCGCGTAGCCGGCGGCGCCGAGCAGCCCCGGAAACGGGTGGACGACGAGCGCGGCGCCTACGCGTGCGAGCCGGCCGGCAAAGCGTCCCTTGGCTTCGAAACGCGCCCGGAAACCACCCGCGGCGAGCCACGGCGCGAGCGCGGGAGCGATGCCCCCCGCGATGAACACGCCGTCCCACGCTCCGTAGAGGAGCGCCGCGTCGCCGGCGAACGCGCCCAGCACGGCACAAAAGATCTCGACGCTGCGCACGCTGGCCCGTTCTTCGCCGCCGGCGGCGCGGGCGGTGACGTCTTCGGGCGTCAGCGCCGCCACCGGCTCGCCGGCGATCTCGCACACCGCAGCGTGGATGTTGACCAGACCCGCCCCGCTCAACAGACGTTCCCACGAAACGCGTCCGTAGCGGCGGCCCAGGCATTCGAGGATCGCGATCTCTTCGGGGTTGCCGGGGGCGAAGCTCGCGTGCCCGCCTTCGGTTTGCAAGACGAACGCGCGACCCTCGCGCATCGTGACGGCCGCGACGCCAAGCCCGGTCCCCGGTCCGAGCACCGCGTACGTCCGGTGGTCGGTGCCCGTTGCCGACGTGTGAGCGGGTCCCAGCGGGCGCCAGTCCATCGGGCCGAGTTCCGGCAGCGCGCGGGCGACCGCAGCGAAATCGTTCACAAGCTGGACGGCCGGAGAGCCGATCGCAGCGCGCAGCGCATCGGCAGAGAACGACCACGGATGGTTGGTGAGCTGCGCGGTCTCGCCGTCGGTCGGGCCGGCCACGGCGAGCACGGCGCCGCCCGGCCGGACCGCCTGGCCCGCGAGGTAGTGCAGCGCCGCGGCGACGGGCGTCGGGAAGTCCGCCACCCGCAGCACGCGGATCGTATCGCGATCGAATCCGCGGCGCGAATCGGGGGCGGTCAGCGCGAAGCGGGCGTTGGTGCCGCCGATATCCGCGATCAGGAACCTCGGTGCGGAAGATGAATTCGAACTCATGGCGTGGTCGGTGGCGAGCGCAGGAGATCGCGACCAGCGCACGACCAACGAGGGTGTTGATCGCGGCGAGACGGTCCTGCCCGGCCTCAATATACCCCGGCAAGGTGCCGCGTGCGCACGCCCGCCGGTGCGCGGCGGCCGCGGCTCGGAGGGGTTTCCTCCGCAATCGTGCCCACCGCGACATCGACGCCCCGAATCTGCTCGCCGCGCCCGCGCTCGGTGGTCCGGCCTCGCTCGGCGATGCGCGCCCACGCGCTGGCGGGGGGGGCGCCCGGATGCGCCGGCGTCGGCGGTATGCGACGGGGGGTGTGCGACCGTCGGGAGCGATGTCGGTTGCCATGTCTTGGTTGCAGTGACCATTGCGCGCCGACCGGATTGCGGTACAATCTGCGGCCCTTCCGAGGAGCGTTGCAACAGCCCGGCCATCCGCCGGCTGCCAGGCTCGGAGCCGTCCTTATCGCAACTGCGCTCGTTGAACCGTGTTCCGCGCACGGGGTGACGAGAGCGTGTTCGCCAGTCTCGTCGTCCGAGCGCGGTCACACCGACAATGGAGTGACCGATGAACGCCGTGACCGAAAGCAAGACGCTGGCCGACTGCAAGGTGACCGACCTCGCGCTCGCCGACTGGGGGCGCAAGGAAATCGCCATCGCCGAGACCGAGATGCCCGGGCTGTTGGCGATCCGCGACGAGTTCGCGCCCGCCTTGCCCCTGCGGGGCGCCCGCATCGCGGGCTCGCTGCACATGACGATCCAGACCGCGGTGCTGATCGAGACGCTGCAGGCGCTCGGCGCCGAAGTGCGCTGGGCGTCGTGCAACATCTATTCGACTCAGGATCACGCAGCCGCGGCGATCGCGGTGCGCGGCACGCCGGTATTCGCCCGGAAGGGCGAGACGCTGGACGAGTACTGGGAGTACACGCACCGGATCTTCGAATGGCACGAGGGCCAGGGGGTCGGCATCGGGCCGAACATGATCCTCGACGACGGCGGCGACGCGACGCTGCTCGTGCACCTGGGCGCGCAGGCCGAGCAGGACCAGGGCTGCATCGCGCAGCCGGAAAGCGAGGAGGAGACCGCGCTGTTCAAGTCGATCCGCGCGCGACTCGCCAAGGATCCGACGTTCTATTCGCGCGTGAAGGCGGGGATCCTCGGCGTCACCGAGGAGACCACCACCGGCGTGAAGCGCCTGTACCAGATGCATCAGGAAGGCCGCCTCGGCTTCCCCGCGATCAACGTCAACGATTCGGTGACCAAGTCGAAGTTCGACAACCTCTACGGCTGCCGCGAGTCGCTGGTCGACGGCATCAAGCGCGCGACCGACGTCATGGTCGCCGGCAAGGTCGCGGTCGTGGCCGGCTACGGCGACGTCGGCAAGGGCTCCGCACAGGCGCTGCGCGCGCTGTCGGCGCAGGTCTGGATCACCGAGATCGACCCGATCTGCGCGCTGCAGGCGGCGATGGAGGGCTATCGCGTCGTCACCATGGACTACGCCGCCGACAAAGCCGACATCTTCGTCACCGCGACCGGGAACGTCGACATCATCACCCACGATCACATGAAGCGCATGAAGAACAACGCGATCGTGTGCAACATCGGCCACTTCGACAACGAGATCGACATCGCGGCACTTCGAGCCTACCCCTGGGAGAACATCAAGCCGCAGGTCGACCACGTGATCTTCCCCGACGGCAAACGGCTCATCGTGCTCGCGGAAGGCCGCCTCGTGAACCTGGGCTGCGGCACCGGTCACCCGTCGTACGTCATGAGCTCGTCGTTCGCCAACCAGGTGATGGCGCAGATCGAGCTCTACACCGACGCGCGCAGCGGCGGCAAGCGCTATCCGGTCGGCGTCTACGTGCTGCCCAAGCACCTCGACGAAAAGGTCGCGCGGTTGCAGCTCTCCAAGCTGGGCGCGACGCTGACGACGCTCACCGACCGCCAGGCGCGCTACATCGACGTGCGGCCCGAAGGTCCCTACAAGCCGGAGACCTATCGCTACTGAGCGCGGGCAGCGAAGCGTCCCGAGAGCCGACTCCGATGCCTACCGCCCCGCGCCGCACCTTCAGCGTCGAGTTCTTTCCGCCCAAGACCGACGAGGGGGCCGCCAAACTGCGCGCGGTCCGCGCCGAGCTGGCCGAGCTCAACCCCGCGTTCTTCTCGGTGACCTTCGGCGCCGGCGGATCGACACGCGAGGGCACACTCGCGACCGTGATGGAGATCCGCGCCGAGGGCCGGGTCGTCGCCCCGCACATCTCCTGCATGGGGCAGTCGACGGCGGGGCTGCGCGCGCTGCTGGGCGCGTATCGCGACGCCGGGATCCGCCGCGTCGTCGCGCTCCGCGGGGACCTGCCCTCCGGCGCCGGCGGCAGTTCGGGCGAGTTCCGCTATGCCAACGAGCTCGTTGCGTTCATCCGCCGCGAGACCGGAGACTGGTTCCACATCGAGGTCGCGGCCTATCCGGAGTTCCATCCGCAGGCCCGCTCGGCGAAGGACGACCTCGCGGCGTTCGTGCGCAAAGTGAACGCCGGCGCGAATTCGGCGATCACGCAGTTCTTCTACAACGCCGACGCGTACCACCGCTTCGTCGCGGACGTCGCGGCGCTGGGCTGCGCAGTGCCCATCGTTCCCGGCATCATGCCGATCTCGAACTACTCGCAGTTGCGCGGGTTCTGCGAAAAATCGCGCATCGACATGCCGCGCTGGATCGAGGAGCGCCTCAAGGGCTTCGGCGACGACCGCGCATCGATCCGCGCGTTTGGCCTCGACGTGGTCACCGAGCTGTGCGCCGGGCTCCTGGCGCGGGGTGCGCCGGGGCTGCACTTCTACTCGATGAACCAGGCGCTGCTGACCAGGACGATCTGGAAGCGCCTGGGGATCGGCGAACCGAGCCAGGCGCCCGAGCACGGGCCGGGCGCATCCGGGCGGTAGCAGTCGGCGAGCCGAACCGCGCGCGGCGACCGCCCAGTCTCAAGCGTCGGAGTGCCGCGTTTCCGGCTCCGTGCCGGTCGCGCAGCGGCGGCACAGGCAGGCGCGGTTGCGTGCCTCGGGCGGTACCCGGGCGAGCGCGTCCGGATCGACGACGGCGTTCGCGCACCAGCAAGGTTCGTCGAACGATCCCGTCTGCGCGGCGCGGCACTCGTTGGGTCCGCCGCAGAGCGGGCAAATGAGGTTTGGCAACGGCAGCACGAGGAGGACTCCGGGGCGCACTCGTCGGCGTGCCCGATCATGATACCGCGGGGATCGCGACCGCGACCGGCACCTGTCCGGTTGCGCTGGCAGCGGCATGCGCCGGCGCGCGCCTCGGCGGGACGCCCGGGGTGCCCGCAGACGCAAAGCGGCCCGCGCGAAGGCGGGCCTCGAAGGTCGGGACGGGACGACGGATTACTTCTTCGCCTTCTTCGGCGGGGCTTCCTTCACCACTTCGAGCTTCACCGGCACGAGCCCGGCACGCAGCATGCCCAGCTTCGACGCGGCAGCGCGCGACAGGTCGATGACCCGCCCGGCCTGCGTCGGGCCGCGGTCGTTGATGCGCACGACGACGCTGCGGTTGTTCTTGGTGTTAGTGACCTTGACCATCGTGCCGAACGGCAGCGTCTGGTGGGCGGCGGTCAGCTTGCTCTGATTGAACACCTGCCCGCTCGCCGTCCTCCGCCCGTTGAGCCGGTTCGAGTAGTACGCGGCGAGTCCTTCCATGTCGCCCGTCGACGCTGCCGGCGCGGCGGCTGGGGCGGCGGCCGGCGCGGCGGCTGGGGCGGCCGCTGGGGCGGCGGCCGGGGCGGCAGTCGTCTGCGCGTGCGCGGACAACGCGAAAGCGAGTCCGAAGGCAACGAGCGAAGCGGGAAGGGCGTAACGGCGGGACATGGGGTTCTCCTGGTCGGTGGACGGGGGCGGAAGCAGGGCACGCTCGCGCGGACCGGATTATCCCCGAACTGGACCGAGGAGTGCGTAAAATCGTGTGCAGCGATACGCTTCGTCGGCTCAACGCGACGCCGACCCGATGCGCGGCCGCGCCGGCTAGTTCGCGCCGGCGCCGGGCGTGAAGGAGGTGAGCTGCATCGAGCCGTTCTGGCTGCGGATCATCATGTGCGAGCGCGAATCGGTCTTCTCGTAGTAGAAGGACTGCTTCTCCTCGAGCACGATGCCGCGCACCGCCGGCGCGTACCAGACCGAGTACGAGCATTGCGTCGGCCAGCGCCAGAACTCCTCGTCGTCGAGCTGCATGCTGATGTTCAGGCGCAGGGCGTCGAACGTGCCGGCCGGCGTGGTCACCTGGCCCCAGCCCTGCACGCTCACCCAGTGGCTGAACTGGCCGTCCTTGCGCGTCGTCTGGTTGAAGTTGGTCACGAACGCACGCCACGACTCGCCGGGCTTCAGCGGAAACTGGTAGCGCACGAGCGGCGTGGCGAAATCCCGCGTTTCGGCGTCGAAGACCGCGCCTGTCTTCACCAGGCCGGGGGCCGTCAGCTCCTCGGTGCGTTGGTTGTCCACGCCCGGACCGCGCTGCGTCACGCGGATCTTGATGCCGTTCGCGCCGATCGCGGTGACCTCGCGGACCTCCTCCCACACGACCGGGGCGAGGAACCCGTCCTGTGCCTTGTAGACCCAACGATCGCCGACCCGGTAGGTCGGCGCCGCGACGGCGGGCCCGTCGCGGGTGACGGCGGGACCGAGTGCGCATCCCGTCAGCAGCGGCAACCCCAGGACGACACCGAGGGTTCGGGCAAGGCGCGAACAGCGGGTCATGGCAGTCTCCCTGGTGGCAAGCGCGAGCGAGCAATGCTGCGGTGCGGGCGGTCCTCGTCGCTGCCCAAGCGCTCACTGCCGCTCGCGACGGGCTCGACGCCCCCTCAGCGCGCGCCGCGCCAAGCGTCAACGTTGAGACCGACGACGCCGACCACGATCATTGAAATGCTTAGAACCTTCAATGCGGTCACAGGTTCCTTGAACCAGCCGAATCCGATCAGCGCGATCAGCGCGGTGCCCACGCCCGACCAGATCGCGTACGACACGCTGATGTCGATCTTCTTGACGGCGACGGTCATCAGCGCGAACGACGCCGCGTAGAAGACGAAGAGCAGCACGGAAGGCAACGGGCGGCTGAATCCCTGCGACAGCTTCATCGACGTGGTTCCGGCGACTTCGAGCACGATCGCGCCCGCGAGACAGAGCCAGTGCAGCATGCGAACCCCCGGGTTGGCGGCGAATCGGTGCCACGGGCAGCGCGACCCGCACGGCAGCGCCGCCGCCGCGCACGTGTGCTGCCGGAGAGCGACGGCGCGGGCTATTCGCCGCCGTCGGTAATCGCGCCCTTGCTCGCCGTCGACACGAGTCGCGTGTACTTGGCAAGCAGGCCGCGCGAGTAGCGGGGCGCGGGCGCTCGCCACGCCGCGCGCCGGCGCGCGAGCTCCGCGTCATCGACGTTGAGCTGGATCAGCTGCCGGTGCGCGTCGATCGTGATCGAGTCGCCTTCGTGCACCAGCGCGATCGTGCCGCCGACGTAGGCCTCCGGCGCGACGTGGCCGACGACCATGCCCCAGGTGCCGCCCGAGAAGCGGCCGTCGGTGACGAGTCCGACGGTCTCGCCCAGCCCCTGGCCGATGATCGCCGACGTGGGTGCCAGCATCTCCTGCATCCCGGGCCCGCCCTTCGGCCCCTCGTAGCGGATCACGACGACGTCGCCGTGGTTGATCTTCTTGCCGAGTATCGCCTCCATCACCGCGGGCTCGGAGTCGAACACGCGGGCCGGACCGGTGATCGACGGGTTCTTGAGCCCGGTGATCTTGGCGACACAGCCTTCCGGCGCGAGGTTGCCCTTGAGGATCGCGAGGTGGCCTTCGGCGTACATCGGGTCCGCCCAGGGGCGGATGACCTCCTGGTCGGCGCGCGGCTCGGCAGGGGTCGCCGCGAGCTCCTCGGCGATCGTCCGTCCGGTGATCGTCATGCAGTCGCCGTGCAGCAGGCCGTGCACGAGCAGCATCTTCAGCACCTGCGGCACGCCGCCTGCCCGGTGCAAGTCGACGGCGACGAAGCGGCCGGAGGGCTTCAAGTCGCAGAGCACGGGCACGCGCCGCCGGATGCGCTCGAAGTCGTCGATCGTCCACTCGACCTCGGCCGCCGCCGCGATGGCGAGGTAGTGCAGCACCGCGTTGGTCGAGCCGCCGGTCGCCATCACCAGCGAGATCGCGTTCTCGATCGACTTCCGGGTGATGATGTCGCGCGGTCTGAGGTCGCGCTTGATTGCCTCGACCAGAACCCGCGCCGACTCGGCCGCGGAGTCGGCCTTCTCGGGGTCGGGAGAGGCCATCTGCGAGCTGCCCATGAGCGAGACGCCTAGCGCCTCGAACGACGACGACATGGTGTTCGCCGTGTACATGCCGCCGCAGGCGCCGACCGTCGGGCAGGCGTTGCGCTCGATGCCGTCGTAGTCCTCCTGCGACATCTTGCCTGCGGTGTACGCGCCCACGGCTTCGAACGGCGAGACGATGGTCAGCGTCTGGCCCTTCCAGTGGCCGGGCTTGATCGTGCCGGCGTAGACGAAGATCCCGGGGACGTTCATCCGCGCCATCGCGATCACGCCTGCGGGCATGTTCTTGTCGCAGCCGCCGGCGACCAGCACGCCGTCCATGCACTGGCCGTTGACGCTGGTCTCGATCGCGTCGGCGATCACCTCGCGGGAGACGAGCGAGTACTTCATGCCCTCGGTGCCCATGCCGATGCCGTCGGTGACCGTCGGAATGCCGAACACCTGCGGCATCGCGCCGGCGTCCTGCAGCGCCGCCATCGCGCGGTCGACCAGCGGCTGGATGCCCGCGTTGCACGGGTTCATCGTGCTGTGGCCGTTGGCCACGCCGACGATCGGCTTCTCGAAATCGCCGTCGTTGAAGCCGACCGCGCGCAGCATGGCGCGGTTCGGAGAGCGGGCAACACCCTGGGTGATCAGCCGGGAACGGCGGTTGTACGACATGCGAAAGGGCTCCTAGGTCGGCGCAAACGCGAACAGCTCCGCGGTCTCCGCGGTCGGGCTGCGTATAATCGGTTTGCCATTCTAGCGCAGGCGCAAGCCCGCCCGCCCCGCATGCTCGTCCACCCGCAGTTCGATCCCATCGCGCTCCAGATCGGTCCGCTGGCCGTCCGCTGGTACGGCCTCATGTACCTCGTCGCCTTCGTGCTCTTCGTGCTGCTGGGCAAGGTCCGCGCGCGGCAGAACCTGCTCACCGGCTGGCACCCGCGCGACGTCGACGACATGCTGTTCTACAACATCTTCGGCGTGATCATCGGGGGGCGGCTCGGCTACGTGCTGTTCTACAAGCCGCTGTACTACCTCGCGCATCCGCTGGAGATCTTCGCCGTGTGGCAGGGGGGGATGAGCTTTCACGGCGGGTTTCTCGGCGTGCTGTTCGCGATGTGGCTGTTTGCGCGCAACGGGAACAGGCGGTGGCTGGACGTCACCGACTTCATTGCGCCGCTGGTGCCGCTGGGGCTTGCCGCCGGACGGCTCGGCAACTTCATCAACGGCGAACTCTGGGGGCGCGTCACCGAGGCACCCTGGGGAATGGTTTTCCCGGAGGCCGGCGCCCAGCCCAGGCACCCGTCGCAGCTCTACCAGTTCGCGCTCGAGGGCCTGCTCCTGTTCGCGCTGTTATGGCTGTTCACGCGGCGCCGGCGGCCGATGGGCGCTGCCTCGGCGCTCTTCCTGATCGGTTACGGCACCTGTCGGTTCGTCGCCGAGTTTGCCCGCGAGCCCGACGGCTTCCTCGGCTTGCTCGCCCTCGGGCTGTCGATGGGTCAATGGCTCTCGTTGCCGATGATCGCCGTGGGGGTCGTGATGATGGCGTGGGCGTACCGGCGGGCGGCGAAGGACGAGCCCACGCTGGTGGACAGGATGCATTAACGCGGGGCGACCCCTGCGGATGGGTGCGGGCGCGCCCGCAATCAGTCGAGTCGCCGGTACTCGCCGTCGATGGCGCCGCGGGGCCCCGGCCCGGCGGTGCCCGCGGTTCCGGCCGCCGCCCGCCCGAACCCGCGTCCGGTGTTGATCGGTAACGCGAGCAACAACAGCGCGAAGAGATCGCTGATCACGCCGGGGAGCAGCAGCAGGAAACCGGCGAGAACCTTGCGCCCGCTGTCGATGAGACCGCGCAGCAACGGCTGCCCCCCGTGCATGCTGGCGACGATGTTGTTGCGGAAAGCGGCACGCTCGTTGCGCAGCAGCAGGAATCCGCCGATCATCGAGGTGCCGAGCCAGACCCAGATCGGCACGCCGCTCCAGCGGGCGAACCGGACCGTGACCAGAAGGTCGAGAAACGGGAAAGCCAGTACAATCGCCAGGAACAGAAAACGCATGGAGGCTCCTTGCCGGATGACGTCGTCCTCGTTCTGACGCAGCTGCCGGATCGGGCGGTCGCCGAAACGCTCGCCCGCGCCCTGATCGAATCCCGCCTGGCCGCCTGCGTGAGTATCGCTGCCCCGGTTCAGTCACTCTATCACTGGCGCGGGCAAATCGAAACAGCCGAGGAAGTTCCTCTGGTAATCAAGACCCGTGCAGCCCGCTACGCCGAGGTCGAGGCAGCGATCCGGTCACACCACCCCTACGAACTTCCCGAGATCCTCGCGGTCCCTGCTGAGTCATGGCTTTGCTCCCTATGTGCGCTGGCTCGTCGACGAGTCGAGCGGCGCCCCACCGTTCGTCTGAGCGCTGCAGTCCCTGGCGGTGGCTCGGTGCCTGGGTGCTGCTGTTCGCGCCGGTCGCGGCCTTGGGGGTCGGGCAGGCGGAGCTCCTGCCGGCGGAACGGGCGTTCGAACTCAGTGTCGCCGCCCGCGATGGCCGGACCGTCGCGGCGCGGTTCGCGATCGCCGACGGCTACTATCTCTACCGCGATCGCATGGAGTTCGCGCTCGCCGACGCGACGCTGGCCGCAGCGCCCGAGCTGCCGCGCGGCAAGGTCAAGGATGATCCCTTCTTTGGCCGGGTCGAGGTGCTTCGCGGCGAGGTGATCGTCGAACTGAAGCTCGCGCAAGACCGCGGGGGCGAAACCGTCAGGGTGGTCGTCACCTCGCAGGGTTGCGCGGACGCTGGAGTCTGCTACCCCGCCCAGCGGCAGACCGTGGCGCTGTCGTTGCCCAAGCCCGGCGAGCGCCCAGGCCCGCCGGTCGAGGCGGCGCCCCGGCGGAAATCCTGGTTCAACTGAACGCGCATGCGAGATCGCGCACGAGACATTGCAGGCGCCGTGGTAGCGAGTGCTTACGGATGAACGCCGGGCCGCCAGCCTCGAAACGGGTGCTGCGCATCGGCGTCGTCGTTCTGGCGGCGGCGCTCGCGCTTGTCCTCGGGCTGTACCTCGGCCAGCGCCACTCCGGCGTCGGTGGTGGGCAGGATTCCCGGGAGCGCGCGTCGGCGTTGCTGGCGATCGCGCTGCCGGATGTCGATGGCCGCGAGCAGGCGCTCGGCCAATGGCGTGGCAAGGTTCTGGTCGTGAACTTCTGGGCGACCTGGTGCGCCCCGTGCCGGGAGGAGATGCCGGAGTTCGTGCGGGTGCAGACGGAGTTCGGTGGCGCCGGGTTGCAGTTCGTGGGCATCGCCATCGACGAGGTCGACAAGGTGCGGCCGTTCGCGGCGCAGATCGGAGTCAACTACCCGCTGCTGATCGGGGGCTACGGCGCCATGGAATTGTCGAAGTCGTTGGGCAACAGGCTGCTGGCATTGCCGTTCACGATCATCGTCAACCGCGCGGGAGAGGTCGCGCACACGCAGCTCGGCCCCCTGCGCGACGCGCAACTGCGGTCCATCGTCGGGCGGCTGCTCTGAACGAACGGCGAACCCCTTCGGATTATCCGGCTTGATCGACGGTCGCGCGTCCCGCAGTTTCCGCCGGTACGCTCGCTTCGAGGCCGCGCGGCGTGACGGGTGTGAGCACCTCTCGAACGTCAGGGAGCCAAGATCAATTCGCCGGACCCGGAAGCTAAAAGCGGCGATCGCTGGACAATTGCGGCGAACTGCGGGAAACTCCCCGGTCATGCAACGTCCTCTGGAGGTCCCGCGGACGTCAGCGGGGCCAGACTTTGCGTCCCCAGCGCTCGGCTGGCGCGGCGTGGCAGGCTCCCGACGAGCGAGGTGAGGGCATGGATCTGCGCAAGCTGAAGACGCTCATCGAGCTGGTCGAGAACTCGGGGATCGCGGAGTTGGAGATCGAGGAGGGCGAGGAGCGGGTCCGCATCACGCGCGCAGTCGCTTCCGGGGCGCAGCAGATGATGATGGCCGCGCCCGTTTCGGTGCCGGTCCAGCCGGTCATCGCCGCGTCCGCGGCGCCTGCCGGGCCGGCGGCGGCGACGACGCCCGCACCGCCGCCCGAGCCCGAGGGTCACGTCGTCAAGAGCCCGATGGTCGGGACCTTCTATCGCGCCACCTCGCCGGGGGGCAAGCCCTTTGTCGAGGTCGGCGATGCCGTGGAGGTCGGCGATCCGCTGTGCATCATCGAAGCGATGAAGCTGATGAACGAGATCGAATCCGACCAGGCCGGCGTGGTCAAGGAGATCCTGGCCGACAACGGCCAGCCGGTGGAGTTCGGCCAGCCGCTGGTTCTCATCGGCTGACGCCTGCGAACGAGGTCAGGCCTTGGCTCTGCGCGCACCCTCGTCGGCGATCGTCCCCAAGAATCCGAATCAGCTCTTCGGCAAGGTCCTGATCGCGAACCGGGGCGAAATCGCGTTGCGCGTGCAGCGCGCCTGCCGCGAACTCGGGATCAGGACCGTCGTGGTGCACTCGGAAGCCGACCGCGACGCGAAGTACGTGCGCCTCGCCGACGAATCGGTGTGCATCGGGCCCGCGGCGTCGGCCGGCAGCTATCTCAACATCCCGGCGATCATCGCCGCGGCGGAGGTCACCGACGCGCAGGCGATCCACCCCGGCTACGGGTTCCTGTCGGAGAACGCCGACTTCGCCGAAAAGGCCGAGCGCTCGGGCTTTGTCTTCATCGGGCCGCGGCCCGACACGATCCGCCTGATGGGCGACAAGGTGAGCGCCAAGGCCGCGATGCTCAAGGCGGGCGTGCCCTGCGTTCCGGGACCCGAAGGAGTGCTCCCCGAGGAGCCGAAGGAGATCGTGCGCATCGCCCGTGCGGTCGGATATCCGGTGATCATCAAGGCGGCAGGCGGTGGCGGAGGGCGCGGCATGCGGGTGGTGCACACCGAAGCCGCGCTCATCTCGGCCGTGACGCTGACCCGCGCCGAAGCCGACGCCGCGTTCGGCAACCCGGAGGTCTACCTGGAGAAATTCCTCGGCAACCCGCGGCACGTCGAGATCCAGGTCCTTGCCGATGAGCACCGTAACGCCGTGTACCTGTTCGAGCGCGACTGCTCGATGCAGCGCCGCCACCAGAAGATCATCGAGGAAGCGCCGGCGCCGGGCCTCTCGGTGCGAGCGCTGACGCGCATCGGTGAACGCTGCGCCGACGCGTGCCGCAAGATCTCGTATCGCGGGGCCGGCACGTTCGAGTTCCTGTACCAGGACGAGGAATTCTTCTTCATCGAGATGAACACCCGGATCCAGGTCGAGCACCCGGTGACCGAGCTCATCACCGGCATCGATATCGTGCAGGAGCAGATCCGCGTCGCGGCCGGACAGAAGCTGCGTTTTCGCCAGCGCGACATCGTCAAGCGCGGACACGCGATCGAATGCCGGATCAACGCCGAGGACCCGTTCACCTTCGTGCCCTCGCCCGGGCGCATCACCGCGTGGCACCCGCCCGGCGGGCCCGGGATCCGCGTCGATTCGCACGTGTACACCAATTACTTCGTGCCGCCGTACTACGATTCGATGATCGGCAAGGTGATCGCCTACGGCGACACCCGCGAACAGGCGATTGCGCGGATGCGCATCGCGCTCTCCGAAATGGTGGTCGAGGGCATCAAGACGAATATCCCGCTGCATCAGGAACTCCTGCTCGACGACAAGTTCCTGCGCGGCGGCGCGTCGATCCACTACCTCGAAGAGCGCCTCGCCAAGCGCGCCGCGGCGGCCTGAATCCGCGCTCCGCCCCCGCGACCGGACGGCGGACCGCTGCCCTGCCCACGTGCCGTATCTCGCGATCGTTTTCGAAACCCAGGGTGCCGACGCCGATGCCTGGGGTGACGCGCTGCTCGACGCCGGCGCGCTTTGCGTCGACCTCACCGACCCGCGGGCGGACACCAAGACCGAACAGCCGCTGTACGGCGAACCCGGCGACCCCCCCGGGGAGCGCTGGCCGGCATGCTCCCTGACGGCGTTGTTCGAGCGCGACGCCGACGTGCCGGCAGCGCTGGCCGCGGCGGCCGCGGCGATCGGCCGGACATCGCCACCTTGCCTTCGGCGGGAGGTGGCCGAGCAGGACTGGGTGCGGCTTGCGCAGGCGCAGTTCGCACCGATCCGCATCGCCGACGGGCTGTGGATCGTCCCGTCGTGGTGTGAACCCGTCGACGCCGCGGCGCTGAATCTGATCGTCGATCCCGGGCTTGCGTTTGGAACGGGTTCGCACCCGACGACGCGGCTGTGCCTCGCGTGGCTCGCGAGCGAACTCGCCGCAGGGGAATCGGTGCTGGACTACGGCTGCGGCTCCGGCATTCTGGCCGTGGCGGCGGCGCGGCTGGGCGCGCGTTCGGTCGTCGGCACCGACGTCGATCCGCAGGCGATCTTGGCGAGCGAGGCGAACGCCGCCGTCAATCGCGCGGCCGCGCGCTTCGTGCCGCCCGACGCGCTGGACGCGGCGGGGTGCGACCGCTTCGACGTCGTCGTCGCGAACATCCTGACCAATCCGTTGCGGCTGCTCGCGCCGGCGCTCGCGGCGCGCGTGCGCCCCGGTGGGCGCATCGTGCTCTCCGGCATCCTCGACACCCAGGTGGACGACGTCGCCGCCGCGTATCGGGATTGGTTTAAGATCGCGCTCTGGAAGGCCGACGAAGGATGGGTCGCCCTGGTCGGGACGCGTTTCGGTGACGCGGGGGGCTGACGCGCGGTCCCGCCTCAGCGCCGCCTCCGCCACCGCGATGCCCGAAGAACAGTACACCCGCTGCCCTGGATGCAGGACGATCTTCCACGTGACCGAAGAGCAGCTCGCGCTGCGTGACGGTCGGGTCCGTTGCGGGCGCTGCAAGAACGTCTTCGACGGGAACGCCGAGCGCATCTCGCTCGCGCCGCCGCCCGCCGCCGCGGGCCGGCATCCGGCCGCGCGGGGTGCGGTATCGCCCACGGCGATGCGCCGCGACGCGGCGGCGGGCGAGTCCTCGCCGGACGCAGCGCCGGCGCAGGACGCCTTGCCCGCCCATGTCCCACCGCCCGTGACCGATCCCGCACCGACGTCCGAGGCCGATGGGGAGGGTCTAGGCGCGCAGGCCGCGGGCGGCGCCAGTTCCGGCGCGTCGCCCGGGATGCATCCTTCGGTCGCCGACGACCTCGACCTTGCGGCCGAGTCCCGTTCGGAGGTCGACTACGTCGATCGCTTCACGCGCTCGCGTCGCGGCCGATGGTCGCGCGTGGCGGAAAAGCTCACCGTGCTCGGGCTGCCCGTGCTGCTGCTGGCGTTGATCGGCCAGGCGGTGTTCCATTTCCGCGACGCGCTCGCCGCGCACGCGCCTGCGCTCAAGCCCGTGCTGGTGCAGGCCTGCGCGTTGATCGGCTGCACCATCGGTCCGCTGCACGAGAGCAGCGGCCTGTCGATCGACGCGTCGGATCTGCAGGCAGACCCCGCTCACCGCGGCCTGCTGATGCTCACGGCCACGCTGCGCAACCGCGCCGGTTTGCCGCTCGCGTACCCGCACCTCGAACTCACCCTGACGGACGCGCAGGACCAGGTTGTGGTCCGCCGCGTCCTGCTGCCTTCGGAGTACGTCGGAACCGGTGCCGACCTCGCGGCCGGCATTCCCGCGAACGTGGAGGTTCCCGTCAAGCTCTTCATCGACGCGAGCGCGACGAGCCAGGCCGGTTATCGGATCTATGCGTTTTACCCCTGAACCCGAGGGCCATGCGCAATCTTGGTGCGCTGGTCCGGATTGCGCAAGTCATCAAAGAAGTGTTTCTTTTCATGAAGTTGCGCCGCTCGGCCCCGACTGTCCTTGTGCGTCCCCATCGCTGCCGAACTGGCGAGCGCTCGGGCAGTCGCGGCGGAACGTCTGGCGCACCAGTGCGAGGCGCCGCTCCGCTTTTCTGCACCACTGAGGTGCGTTCGGGCGAGACGACACCCCTTTCCGAATCAGGCCCGTACTGACGAGCAAGAGCTTCGGGGCCGCGCTACTGTGGCATAGTTCTCGCTAAGGCTCACCCGCCCTTTTGCAGTGCAGCGACCTTCCCGATTTCATTCCCCAGGAGAAAGCCATGACCACCCCCGCCGACGTGCTGAAGATGCTCAAAGAACACGAGGTCAAGTTCGTCGACCTGCGCTTTGCCGATACCCGTGGCAAGGAGCAGCACGTGACCGTTCCCGTCAAGCAGTTTGACATGAGCAAGTTCGAGCACGGACACGCGTTTGATGGTTCTTCGATTGCCGGCTGGAAAGGCATTCAGGCTTCCGACATGCTGCTGATGCCCGATGCTGCGTCCGTCTACATCGACCCCTTCATGGACGAGACGACGCTCAACATCAGCTGCGACGTGGTCGAGCCCACGGACGGCAAGGGCTACGAACGGGATCCGCGATCGCTCGCCAAGCGGGCCGAGGCGTATCTCAAGGCGACGGGAATCGGCGACGTCGCCTATTTCGGGCCCGAGCCCGAGTTCTTCATCTTCGACGCGGTCGAGTGGTCGGTCGACATGTCGGGGAGCTACTGCAAGGTCTTCTCGCAGGAAGCGGCCTGGTCGACGGCCGAGAAGTTCGAGGGTGGCAACATGGGGCACCGGCCTTCGGTCAAGGGTGGCTATTTCCCGGTCCCGCCGGTCGATCAGCTGCAGGATATCCGTTCCGCGATGTGCCTCGCGCTGGAGCAGATGGGCGTCGAGGTCGAGGTTCACCACCACGAGGTCGCCAACGCCGGGCAGTGCGAGATCGGCACCAAGTTCGCCCCGCTGGTCCAGCGCGCCGACTGGCTGCTGCGCCTCAAGTACGCGGTGCACAACACGGCGCAGGCGTACGGCAAGACGGCGACGTTCATGCCGAAGCCCATCGTCGGCGACAACGGCTCGGGCATGCACGTCCATCAGTCGATATGGAAAGACGGCAAGAACCTCTTTGCCGGAGACGGCTACGCTGGCCTGTCCGAGCTGGCGCTCTATTACATCGGCGGCGTCATCAAGCACGCCAAGGCGCTGAACGCGATCACCAACCCGGGGACCAACTCGTACAAACGGCTGGTACCCGGCTTCGAGGCGCCGATCAACCTCGCCTACTCCGCACGCAATCGTTCGGCGGCGATCCGTATCCCCTACGTGTCGAGCCCGAAGGGCCGTCGCATCGAGGTGCGCTTCCCGGACCCGACGGCGAACCCGTACCTTGCGTTCGCCGCGATGCTGATGGCTGGCATCGACGGAATCCAGAACCGGATCCACCCCGGCGACCCCATGGACAAGAACCTGTACGACCTCGCGCCGGAGGAGGCCGCCAAGGTGCCGCATCCGTGCGCGTCGCTCGACGAGGCGCTTGCCCACCTCACCAAGGATCGCGAGTTCCTCACCCGCGGCGGGGTGTTCACGGACGACATGATCGACGCGTACGTCGAGCTCAAGATGGACGAGGTGACGCGCTTCCGGATGACGACCCATCCGGTCGAGTACGACATGTACTACAGCCTATAGGACGCCCGCGCGCCACACGCGCTGGACCCAGCCACGCGAGGGGCGGGCCGCAAGCCCGCCCCTTTTGTCTGGCTCCCCTTTCCCCTACACTCGACGCGTATGGGACCTCGAACTTGCCGCACGGCCATCCGCTGGCGCATGGCCGCTCGGCGGCGACGGCCTTGCGTCGGCGTCGCCGCGCTCCTGGCGATCGCGGCGGCGGGCTCGTTGGCGGCGGCCACGCTGGAGCAGAAGGCGCGCGAGTCCGGATGTGTCGGCAGGCCGGAAGTGGCGAACGGGATGTACCGCTGCCAGACCGAGTCGGGTACCGCCTTCTTCAATGTTCCGGGACTCGTCCCGACGCCGTCCGTGCCGCGCTCGACGGCCAAGGGCGTCGCGAGCACGTCCACGCCGGCGGATTTTCCGCGGGTTGACCCGGCAACGCAGAAGGGTCGTGACGACGTGCGCCGCAAGGTGTTGAGCGAGGAACTCGCCTCCGAGGAAAAACTTCTGGTGGACGCGCGCGCCGCCTATGCCGACGGCGCGCCCTCGCCGCTGCCCGAGGAACGCGCGGATGCCGAGAAGTACCGGCAGCGCATCGCCCGCCTGCGCCAGGCGGTCGGGCTGCACGAGAAGAACGTCGAAGCGCTGAAGAAGGAGATCGCGTCCATCAAGTGACGTGCTCTGCCGGCGGCGTGATACGCCGGTCGGCCGGTGCCGCCGCCATGTGCGGCTTGGAATTTGCTAGGAGTCTTTCGGGCCCGGACCGTCGCAGCGTGCCGGGCGCCAGTCAATGCGAGGACGCTGGGTCACGATCCCGCAGGACGGGACGATGTCGTGCGACACCCGGACCCTCGGGACCGCGCTCCCGCCGGTGCAGTGGACGAACCTTGAATTGCACAGGCGAGCAGGCGCTTGCGACGAACCGACTTCGACCCTTCCGCCGACACCGACGCGCCCCATGTTGAGTTTCCGCTTCTCGTCTTCGTCCGGCCGCGGCGACGCCCGCGGCGCCTATCCGGGCCTCGAGCTGCTCGCCACGGCGGTGCTCCTGCTCAACCCCGCCTTATGCGTGGTCTACGCGAATCCTGCCGCCGAGAACCTGTTCGAGCTGTCGAAGCGGCAGCTCGCCGGCCAGGCGATCGCGGCGCTGTTCGCCGATCCCATGGGCCTCATCGGCGCGATCGGCAAGGCGGTTCGCAGCGGCACGTCGTACACCGAGCAGGAGCTCGAGCTCGCGATCAACGGCAAGTGCCGGCTCCATCTCACCTGCACGGTCTCCCCGGTCGACGTCGACGAAGCGACGCTGCTGCTCGAGTTCCGGCACATCGACCAGCAACTCAAGATCGCGCGCGAGGAGCGGCTGCTGGAGCAGCAGCAGGCGAACCGTGACCTGATCCGCAGCCTTGCGCACGAGATCAAGAATCCGCTCGGCGGCATCCGCGGCGCCGCGCAGCTGCTCGAGCGCGAACTCGACCGCCCGCAGCTCATCGAGTACACGCAGGTGATCATCGGCGAGGCGGACCGGCTGCAGTCGCTGGTCAACCGGCTGCTGACGCCGCACCGCTCCCCGGCGCATCGCCTGACGAACATCCACGAGATCCTGGTGCGCGTGAAGGGTGTCGTGCAGGCCGAGTTTCCGCAGGTGGCAATGGTTCCCGACTTCGATATCAGCCTGCCGGAGTTCGACGCCGATCCGGAGCAGCTTATGCAGGCGGTGCTCAACATCGTGCGCAACGCCGCGCAGGCGCTGGCCGGCACGACCGCAGGGCCGCAGATTCGGCTGACGACGCGCGTTGCCCGATACGTCACGCTTGCCCGCAAACGCCATCGGCTGGCGTTGTCCGTGGCCATCGCCGACAACGGCCCGGGCATTCCCGAAGCCCTGCGCGAGCGGATCTTCTACCCGTTGGTTTCCGGGCGCGAGGGTGGCAGCGGACTCGGCCTCACCATCGCGCAGACCTTCGTCGCCCAGCACAACGGCACGATCGAGTGCGAGAGCGTGCCGGGTCGGACCGTGTTCACGATCCTCCTCCCGCTGCCGCTGCCGCCGGGCCGCAGCGCCGCGTAGCTGCGTGGCACACGTGACCGCGCCGGCAGCCGCCAACCCCCAGGAGCGCCCATGAAGCCCGTCTGGATCGTCGACGACGACCGCTCGATACGCTGGGTCCTGGAGAAGGCGCTCGCGCGCGAGGGCATTCCGTACAAGGCCTTCTCGTCGGCCTACGAAGTGCTACAGGCGCTGGCGGTGAGCCAGCCGCAGGTGCTGGTGTCGGACATCCGCATGCCTGGCGAGTCCGGCCTCGTTCTGCTCAACAAGGTGAAGGAGAGCTACCCGCAGATCCCGGTGATCATCATGACGGCGTACTCGGACCTCGACAGCGCCGTCGCCGCCTTCCAGGGAGGGGCGTTCGAGTATCTGCCGAAACCCTTCGATGTCGATCACGCCCTGGCGCTGATCAGGCGCGCGTCCGCCGAGAGTCCCGTTGCCGCGGCGATACCGGCACCTGGGGCCGCCGAGACGCCGGAGATCCTGGGCCAGGCGCCCGCGATGCAGGAGGTCTTCCGGGCGATCGGCAGGCTGTCGCAGTCGAACGCGACCGTCTTGATAACCGGTGAGAGCGGAACCGGCAAGGAGCTCGTCGCGCGCGCGCTGCACCGCCACTCACCCCGCGCCGCGGGCCCCTTCGTCGCCATCAACACCGCCGCGATCCCGAAGGACCTGCTCGAGTCCGAGCTCTTCGGACACGAGCGCGGCGCGTTCACCGGTGCGCAGGCGGCGCGGCGGGGCCGCTTCGAGCAGGCCGAGGGCGGCACGCTGTTCCTCGACGAGATCGGCGACATGCCCCCGGACCTCCAAGTGCGTCTGCTGCGCGTGCTCGCCGATGGCGAGTACTACCGCGTCGGCGGTCACTCGCCGATGAAGGCGAGCGTGCGGGTGATCGCTGCCACGCACCAGAATCTCGAGGAGCGGGTGCGCGAGGGCCTGTTCCGCGAAGACCTGATGCATCGCCTCAACGTCGTTCGCCTGCGCCTACCCCCGCTGCGCGAGCGGCAGGAGGATATCGCGCCGCTCACCCGGCATTTCCTCCAGAAGAGCGCGCGCGAACTCGCCGTCGACACCAAGATCCTCTCCGACGAGGCGCTCAAGGCCATCGCGTCGTTTCCGTTCCCTGGCAACGTGCGCCAGCTTGAGAACATGTGCCACTGGCTCACCGTGATGGCCCCCGGGCAGCGCGTCGAGGTCGCGGACCTCCCCCCCGAGATCCGCGCGGCCCCGTCGCCTGGTGCGGGTCCGGGCGGCGAGGGCGACTGGCAGCACGCGCTCGACCGCGAGCTCGCGGCAGCGCTGGCGCGCGGGGAACGCGCGGTCGGTGACCGGCTGGAGAGGGAGTTCGAGCGTACGCTCATCCTGCGCGCGCTCGCGCACACGGGCGGGCACCGGATGGAGGCTGCCCTGTGGCTGGGCTGGGGGCGCAACACGCTGACACGCAAGATCCAGGAGCTGGGTCTCGAGCCCGAACTGCGCAAGGGCGGTGCGGTCTGAGCGCGCCCCGAAACAACGGCACCGGTCAGGGGCCGCAGGGCGCAATCGTGCCGGAAGACCGGCACGGAGGGTGTCTCATGCCTCCGCGATTTCGGCGACGACCGGCGCGTGATCGGAGGGCTTTTCGCCCTTGCGCGCGTTGCGGTCGATCCGGCAGGCGCGGCAGCGCGCTGCGAGTGGCGCGGAGAGCAACACGTGATCGATGCGCAGGCCGCGGTTCTTCGGGAAGGCGAGCTGGCGGTAATCCCACCAACTGAATGTCGCCGGCGGCTGCTCGAACAGGCGAAAGCTGTCGGCAAGTCCCAGCGCCAGCCACTCCCGGTACACCGCGCGCTCGGCCTCGCTGCAGAGCACCTGTCCAGCCCAGGCGGCGGGATCGTGCACGTCGCGGTCCTCCGGCGCGATGTTGAAGTCGCCCACCACCGCGAGCGCCGGGTGGCGGGCGAGTTCGTCGCGGAGAAACGCCGTCGCGGCGGCGCACCAGTCGAGCTTGTACCGGTACTTGTCGCTGTCGACCGCCTGGCCGTTGGGGACGTAGAACCCGACGATCCGCGTCGTGCCGACGGTGGCGGCGATGACGCGTTTTTGCGCATCGGCGAATCCGGGCAACGCGACCACGACGTCGTTGACGGCGCCGCGGCTCGCGTGCACCAGCATCGCGACGCCGTTGTAGGTCTTCTGTCCGGCGTAACGGACCGTGTATCCGGCGTCCTCGATCTCCCGCCGCGGGAATCTCGAATCCTCGATCTTGGTTTCCTGCAGGCACAGCACGTCGGGCTGTGCCTGCTGCAGCCACTGCAGCAGGCGGGGCAACCGCACGCCGAGCGAGTTGACGTTCCATGTGGCAACCTTCATTATAGCACTTTGCTGTTGATTTTATTGTACTTTTTATTTGTCGCTCAGAGACTTACCCTTATTCATACCCCCGCGCTGTTCCGCTGCGAACCTGCCCGATCGCGATGGACCAAGACCTGTCTTCGCCATCCTACAAGGGCCTGTCGGTACGCGCCTTCCGACGCGAGGGCAAGGCGTCATACTGGTCCCCGCACCGCTGCGTTCACCTTGTCGGCGAGAGCCTGGCAACGCCGCAGCAAGGCGTCGAAGGGCTCGGCGTCATCCAGCAACAGGCCGTCTTCGACTATGCGCTGGTAGTCCTCGGCAAGCACGCGCCGTGCGTCGCCGCTGGGTGTCAGGACGAGCGCGCCTGTGACCGCTGCGCGGTAGTCGATGGGCGCGCCGTCAAGCGTCGCTTCAGCGAAGAAGATGCTCTTGTGCGCCGCCACGGCCAGAGCCAGCGCGCGGTCTGCGGCTGCGCTGTCGGCGAAGCCGGCGGCATCGAGGCGCGTCACATCGTGCCAGTGGCGCGCAAAGCGCGCGCCGCCACGGAAGCTGCCTTGCGCACAGAAGACATGAATGGCAGTGGCCTTCTCCCAGAAGGTTCGCTCGGGGCGCATGACCTGCGGCGTTGACTCGGGAAATCCCACGTCCGGCAGGTGCGGCGCCGCGTCGCACAGGATCGGCCGCGGCTCGCTGGGCTCGCCTGTCGATCGCGCGCCGAACTCCAGCAGAACCGGGGGCCCGACATAGCCCGTGCCCTGGCCCAGGGCCTCGCAGTCGATGAAGAGCTGCTCGCCTTCCACGCGCGCCGTCGCTGGCAGCTCCTGCTCGGCCAGCGCCGATGTCAGCGCAGGCGCCAGTTCGTCGCTGACGAGGTCGGCCAGCCGCTGCCGGATCGCCTTGCTCCACTTCTTCTCCTGGCTGCGCGACGTGGGCCAGGGTGACTCCGCCTTCTCGATGAGGTCCGGCGCGATGGCGCGGATGTCGTAGGTGAGGTCCACGTCTTCCGAGAAGCGCCTGATCACGCCATAAGCCTTGGAGAGCGATGTCCCGCCCTTGAAGACCAGATGCTGCGCGTGCGGCCCGGCGAACAGGTGCCGCAAGGCCCACACGACCCACACGTCGTTCTCGAGCAGGTGCAGTGGACGTCCCGACCGTTCTGCCGCCGCGAGCAGCGCTTCGCGCTGATCCTCGCGCGACAGTGGGAAGAACTCAGGCACGTGCCACCAGAGTGCTGACCTGGCTGGCGAGCCAAGTGGGCAAACGCGCGCGCGCGTTCGCGACGGCCTGCAGATCCGACGCCGGCAGCTTCATCTTGAGCTTGCGGAGCGTGGCCTCGGAGCCCGAGGGCCCCGCCCAGGCCAGCGACCGGATGACTTCGCCGGCGGCTTGCCCTGGGTAGAGCAACTGCCACGGCGGGGCATGGCGCAGCTCGACCGTCTGCGAGCCGAGCTTGAGCTTGCGGCTGCGACCGGAGGTCAGGAAGACCTGGCGCACCGGAACCTGCGTCGTCAGACCGAGTGCATTAGCCGCTGCGGCGCCGTTGCCGACGACAGTCTCACCGCGCTGGCTCGCCCACTCCTGGACCACCTTGGCAACCTCCGGTGCCCGCGCTCCGAACTTGCCCTTCACGGGCAAGACGTAGACGCCACGCCCGGCGCGCAGCAGTTCGCCGCTCCGGGCCAGGCGCGACAGCGCCTGATCTACCGCGGCCCGGCTGCCGAGATGCAGCAGGGCCTTGGCGGACAGGGTCGCGCCCTCTGGCAGCGATGCGGCATGCGTCAGGACTTGCTGGGTCAGGTTGGTGGCCG
>CAVQLG010000020.1:0-83462 GCA_963713275.1 uncultured beta proteobacterium | reverse complement strand
CGAGGAAGAAGGAGATACCGAAGGACGGGGGCAAAGTCCGCGTTTTGTTGATCCCTGCTATCCGTGATCGCGTGGTGCAGGGTGCGCTCAAGCTGATATTGGAGCCGATCTTCGAGGCTGACTTCCAGCCCGGGTCGTATGGCTACCGGCCGAAGCGGACAGCGCATGAAGCGGTGAGCCGCGTCGCGGAGGCGATCGTTTTGCACAAGACATGCGTCATCGATCTGGATCTGCGTGCTTACTTTGACACCGTGCGGCATCACCTGCTGCTCGACCAAGTGGCACGTCGGGTTCGTGACGATGACGTGATGCGACTGCTAAAGATGATCCTCCACGCATCGGGTAAGCAAGGCGTCCCACAAGGGGGCGTGATCTCGCCGCTGCTGAGCAACATTTACCTTACCGAGGTGGATCGGATGCTCGAGCGCGCGAAGACGGTCACGACCTACAACGGTCACACCGCCGTGGAGTACGCGAGGTTCGCCGATGACTTGGTCGTCCTCATTGACGCCCACCCGCGACATGCCTGGCTGAGAGAAGCAGTGCCAAAACGGCTGCGGCAGGAGCTCGCCAAACTGCAGGTCGAGGTCAATGAAGAGAAGAGCACAACCGTCGAACTGGCCCGAGGCGAGAGCTTCGGTTTCCTGGGATTTGACTTCCGTCGCGTGCGCTCACTGCGCGGAGTACTGCGACCCCAGTACACGCCCAAGCTCAAGAAGCGCACGGCGGTGCTGGCCAAGCTGCGGGACATCTTCCGTCGCTTCCGATCCCAACCGGTGGGTCGGGTGATTGAGCTGATCAATCCGATTCTGCGGGGCTGGGTGAACTACTTTGCGGTGGGACACTCCAGTCGGTGCTTTCGCTTTGTCCAACGCTGGGTGGAGAAGAAAATCAGGCGCCACATGATGCGAGCCAAGAAACGGCCGGGCTTCGGCTGGAAGAGGTGGAGTAGGCGAGGGCTGTACGAAACGCTCGGGCTATTCAATGGCTACCGGGTCCGCAGCCGTACGTCGAAAGTGCTCCCAGCATGATAGGTCTCATAACCCTTGACGCGAAGCACGCAGGAGAGCGGAGTGCGGGAAATCCGCCTGCTCCGTTCGACGTGGCGGGGGCTGGAAACGTGACGATGGCAGCCGGACTGAGGGCCACCGCGAAAGCGCTGGAACCACCACCGGAGCCTAAGGTCGGCGCGCCAGTCTTCGACCCTACGTGCGTCCAGCGAAAGCTGGCTTGTTCAGCAGGAGACAGTCCTGCCGGGGCAGAAATCAGAAGCCCCGTAGCTTGGATAGCAGATTGGAGAGAAACCGATGATCTGAAGCCTATCGACAGACCCTCCTTGAGGGAGGGTGCGAGTCACCGGGCCGTAACGAAAGTGAACGCGGATGTGGCCTCGAAATGTGGAGATCCGAAGGCCGAGCCCGCTTCCGGAGGGCGAAGGCAGCATGGACAGCCGAAATCTGATCGACGCGGCTGGTCCACTTCGGCGGGGTGAAAGCGACAGCACGGTGGCAAGGACAAGCTAAGCAACTGGAGAAGCCCTCCTCGCCCCGGCGCGAAATCGCCGGAGCAAGGTAGGCCCTATAACCGGAAACCCCGGGAAGTGGGCCGAAGGCGAGAGGGTGGCGGACGGGCCCGCGGTAGCAATGAAGTTGGGTAATGCCAATGGAGCGATGGGGCCCTGCTGCGTTGTAACTCCTCCGACGACATGGAAGGCAAGGGCGAGATGACAAAGGCGTCCAGCAGTTTGCAGGACCTGAGGCGGGGGATATACGTCAAGGCGAAGGCTGAACCGTCCTGGCGTTTCTGGGGGTTGTACGTTCACGTCTGCAAGATGGAGACGCTGCGAGAGGCGTATGCGATGGCCAAGCAGAACAACGGCGCGCCGGGCATTGACGGGGTGACGTTCGAGGACATCGAGGCGCAAGGAGCACAGGCGTTTCTCGAGCAGATACGGGACGAACTGACCGAGCGAACCTATCGGCCGCTGCGGGCGAGGAAGAAGGAGATACCGAAGGACGGGGGCAAAGTCCGCGTTTTGTCGATCCCTGCTATCCGTGATCGCGTGGTGCAGGGTGCGCTCAAGCTGATATTGGAGCCGATCTTCGAGGCTGACTTCCAGCCCGGGTCGTATGGCTACCGGCCGAAGCGGACAGCGCATGAAGCGGTGAGCCGCGTCGCGGAGGCGATCGTTTTGCACAAGACATGCGTCATCGATCTGGATCTGCGTGCTTACTTTGACACCGTGCGGCATCACCTGCTGCTCGACCAAGTGGCACGTCGGGTTCGTGACGATGACGTGATGCGACTGCTAAAGATGATCCTCCACGCATCGGGTAAGCAAGGCGTCCCACAAGGGGGCGTGATCTCGCCGCTGCTGAGCAACATTTACCTTACCGAGGTGGATCGGATGCTCGAGCGCGCGAAGACGGTCACGACCTACAACGGTCACACCGCCGTGGAGTACGCGAGGTTCGCCGATGACTTGGTCGTCCTCATTGACGCCCACCCGCGACATGCCTGGCTGAGAGAAGCAGTGCCAAAACGGCTGCGGCAGGAGCTCGCCAAACTGCAGGTCGAGGTCAATGAAGAGAAGAGCACAACCGTCGAACTGGCCCGAGGCGAGAGCTTCGGTTTCCTGGGATTTGACTTCCGTCGCGTGCGCTCACTGCGCGGAGTACTGCGACCCCAGTACACGCCCAAGCTCAAGAAGCGCACGGCGGTGCTGGCCAAGCTGCGGGACATCTTCCGTCGCTTCCGATCCCAACCGGTGGGTCGGGTGATTGAGCTGATCAATCCGATTCTGCGGGGCTGGGTGAACTACTTTGCGGTGGGACACTCCAGTCGGTGCTTTCGCTTTGTCCAACGCTGGGTGGAGAAGAAAATCAGGCGCCACATGATGCGAGCCAAGAAACGGCCGGGCTTCGGCTGGAAGAGGTGGAGTAGGCGAGGGCTGTACGAAACGCTCGGGCTATTCAATGGCTACCGGGTCCGCAGCCGTACGTCGAAAGTGCTCCCAGCATGATAGGTCTCATAACCCTTGACGCGAAGCACGCAGGAGAGCGGAGTGCGGGAAATCCGCCTGCTCCGTTCGACGTGGCGGGGGCTGGAAACGTGACGATGGCAGCCGGACTGAGGGCCACCGCGAAAGCGCTGGAACCACCACCGGAGCCTAAGGTCGGCGCGCCAGTCTTCGACCCTACTCGTAGGGGGGCTTGCGGAATCGTCGTGGCCATGGGAGCCGGACTGAGGCCCAACGGGAAACCGTTGGACAGGCCACCGGACCCTGCCGTCATGTGCGCGCCGCACTTCTATCCCGACCCTCCTCGTCCCGGCGAGAAATCGACGGAGCAAGGTAGGCCGTATAACCGGCACACCGGGAAAGCGGCCGAAGGCGAGAGGGAGTCGGACGGGTCCATAGTAGCGTCGAAGCGGGGTAATGCCCGTGGAGCGAAGGGGCCCTGCTGTTTGTAGCTCTTCCGGCAACATGGGAGGCAAGGGCGGCATGACAACGACGCCCGTTAGTTTGCAGGACCTGAGACGGAAGGTATACGCCAAGGCGAAGGCTGAACCGCACTGGCGGTTTTGGGGCTGTAGGGCCCGGAACCGCCGGGGCTTCGGCTGGGAACGGTGGAGTACGCAGTGGCTGCATGCCACCCTGGGACTGTTCAACGGCCACCGGGTGCGTCTGGACCTGCGGAAAGTCGTCTCAGTTGGATAGGTCCCATAACCCGTGGCACGAAGCAAACAGGTGAGCGTAGTGCGGGAAACCCGCCCGCTACGTTCGAGGTGGCGGGGGCTGGAAACGAGATGATGGCAGCCGGACTGAGGGCCACCGCGAAAGCGGTGGAACACCCACCGGAGCCTAAGATCGGCGCGCCAGCCCTCGACCCTACCGCAGCAAGAGGCCTGCACTCCAATGGCGGCTATCCGCGGCCACGGGGAACTGTGGCTGTCGGCCACAAGCAGCCGCCCAGCCAACGCAACCAGTAGCCGACGTTCCCATGGAGTCGCCGCGATGGGTTGATGGTGATGAGGACGGACGGCCGATGCCGCTGAAGGACGTGCGCTCAGTACCTGGCACCTATGCGGCCAGGATCCGCGCGCGTAGCTGAAGGTGGGTCGTCATGCCGTTTGCCGGCTGCACCCGAGTCATCGTTGCGTACGTGCGCAACCGTACTTGATCCATGTAAAATTCTCCGCGCCGAAGTGGCAGGCGCTTGGGGAAGTTTGTTCATCGAGGCCTTGCTGAAAGCTGTCATGGCTTTCAGCGATTCGATGCTTCATTTGACCGGACAGCAGTGAGCGTCACTCTATTCTGAGTGCTGCGGTTCGCTGGTTGTCGGCCCCTGAAGCTCGACGTTTGGGCGGCGGCAAGGCATCAGATGGGGTAAGCTGTTCAGGTGACAGAACGCCTCTACCTGGAAACGTCAATCATCAGCTATCTTGCGGCCCATCCGAGCCGTGATCTGATCACTGCCGCGCGGCAACAGATCACGCACGAATGGTGGACCCGTCGTCGAATCCAGTTCGAAGTGTTCATATCTGAAATCGTCGTGGCCGAGGCCGCGGCCGCGGCCGGCGATGCGGATGCCGTGCGCAGGCGGGCTCATTGGATGGAAGGCGTTCCATCCCTCCGCATCACGGATGAGGCTACGGCGTTGGGGCGCCTGCTTGTTCAGGCAGCACGTCTTCCAGATCGGGCGGCGGTTGATGCGCTGGATATCTCCCTGGCTGCATGCCATGGGAGGCACTACCTGCTGACGTGGAACTCCACGCACATAGCGAACGCGGAGTTCCGGCCGAAGGTGGAGAAAGCCTGCCGCGCCAGCGGCTACGAACCGCCCGTTCTGTGTACGCCTGACGAACTCATGGGGATCTGAATATGGCTCAAGCAAAACGCGGCGAGTCCGTTTGGAAAGACCCGATCGTGGAAGAAGTCCGCGCTGCGCGCGAGGAGTTGTTCGCCGCTTGCGAATACGATCTGGACAAGCTTGTTGCGCGCCTCCGGGAGGCTGAACTCCAGCACACTCGGGCAAATGTGAGCTACTCGAAGCGTGCCCCATCGGAAGAGCCTGCCCAGTAGGCGCTGCCCACCGTGCAAACGAACGGCGTGGGATGCCGCCGGACCTCGCTCAGCCGCGGCCGAACTCCCCCGTCTCCTTGGTTCGATACAGCACGTCCAGATTCTGCTCGAGCCAGTAACGGGTTGCGGTGAAGGGAAAGGTCAGCATGAGCTCCGCCAGGTCAGTGTTGGAGAGCCGGGTGGGGAAGTCGCGCGACACGGGGGGAGCCAGCCAGCGATAGGGAAATTCGCATGCCAGGTGGGTCACGAACTGGCTCAGCAGCACGCTATCGACGCAGTGGTTTTCCGCTCCGATGTTGGCAACCACGCCCTGCAGCGCGTAGACCGTTTTCCTCAGCATCAGTAGATCGCTGGAGAAGCGCAGGCTGTTCTTCTCCGCGGTTTCGTCGAGCATGCCGGTGAGCCAGGTGAAGCCGGGAAGCTGTCCCTGCCGAATCTGTCGCAGCCGGCTGCGGACGATCGACATCAGCAGCGGCAGGTCGACGCGCTGCGGCTCCGCAAGCTCGACGAGGGTGCTTGCCACTCGTACCGTATCGAGCGTGACCGCGTCGAGCATGATCTGCATGAAGGCAATGCGCTGCCGCTCGCCCAGCGCAGTGGCCAGACTCCAGTGCAGGATCGCCAGCCGCTGATCATCCGTGAGCAGGAGATTCCCGGCGTGCGGATCGCCGTGGAAGAGCGTATCGCCGTTCTTGGAGAAGGTCGGCCGGGCGAGCATGGCCGTGACGACCAGCTCGGCCAGTTCCTGCCTGTCGCCGTTGGACTGCAGTTCGTGATCGGTGACTTTACGGCCGTAGGCGCGCTCCATGGCCGTGATCCGCCGCGTGCAATTCTCCAGGAGTTCGGGTATCTGAACCCGGCTGTCGCCGGCGTAGGTGACCTTTGCCAGCGCGAGGTGACGCTGCTCCAGATCCAGCCGGACCTCGTGGCGCAGCTTCTCCCGCACCTGCTCGAACGCCTGCCGGTAGCTGAGCTGCGGGATTCCGAGTTCCTCGCAAACCTCGTCGAGGTAAGGTCCGACGCGCTCGATTGATTAGCACGAAACCGGCCAGCACCGATCCCCAGGGCCGGCCGCGCGCGAGCCAGAACGCGGCGAGCAGCGCAAGCGGCACGACGACGCCGAGGTCCAGCACGTAGACGAATACCGTCGAGGCCTTCGCCTTGATGACCATCGCCGGCAGTTCGCCGCGCAGGTAGAAGGGTGCGATCTGCGACAGCCACAGCAGGCACAGCGCCGCGGCCATGATCAGCAGAAAGGCGGTGACGCCGCGCCGCGGTGCTCGATCGTCGAAGGTCTCGTGCAGCGCCGCGGCGTCGATGCCGGAGAGGCCCGCGATCAGCGCAGCGCCGCAGCGCCGCAGCACGCGAGCAGCGCCACGTAGAGGAGGAAGAGATGATTGAAGGCGTAAGCGAATGCCGCGCCCGTGTAGGTGTAGGCGAGGTAACCGAGGAGGCCAAGCCATATCAGCGTCGCCCGCGGCGACCCGCGCGCGGTGGCCCGCAGCACCGGCAGCATCGCGGCAAGCGCGAGCAACGTCACGAGGTCTTGGCCGCGGTTCTGCGGGATCACCCAATCGGTTTCGCGGTAAACGGAGGGCAGGAACAGGCCCGCCGCCGCAGCCACCGCGGCAAGCGCCACCACTACCCACGACAGTCTGAGCGCCAAGCGCAGCCTCGGAGGGATCTCAGGACGGGGCGTACTCATCGCGGGCCCTCAGCGCGCCGATAGCACGAGCCATTCGGCGAGCGCCGCGCGTAGTGCGTCCTGCCGCCCGATGAGCAGATGCCCGCCGGTGTCGAACCCGACGAAGCGTGCGCCCGGGATCCGGCTTGCGGCGTACTGCGACCGATCGAAGGTGCCGAAGCCGTCGTCGCGCGCGCTGGCGATCAGCGTCGGCACGCGGTTCGTCTCCAGCGCCATCGGCGGCACGCGCCGGCCGAGGCCGGTGTCGTCGCGCAGGCCAACTGCGCGCAGCGAGACCGGGAGCACTTGGTCGGCGGGCGCGTTGGCACGGTCGTGCTCCGCGGCCGTGGCCGCGGCGATCAGCTCCGGCGAGCGCCGGAGAAAGCGGTCATCGGCTGTGGATAGCTTTCCGTAGCGACTCGTCGCGGGCACCGGAGTCTTTCTACAGCGATCGGTCAGCCAGAGCTCCGCAGCTGACGCTCAAAGTCGCCCCTCAAGGGGCGCGGTCCCCGCGCGTCCCATGCAGGAACTGGTTCGATGGTTCATTTGGGTGCCCAGCGCTTCAGTCTTGGAATGCTCCTCGTGAAGAACCATGCGAGGAGACTTGGCGTTCCCATCTCCTTGAGCTTGCCGATGCAAAACCTTTGCATCGCTTGGGGGGTGTCAATCTCGGGAGATGTGAAGGCGCCACTCACGTAGCAGTAGCTACAGTACTCGCTGCTCCTGCTCCCATCGGAATCGGTACCACCCCTTTGGAGGTCCTTCTTCATCGGCATGCCGCAGCTCTGACAGAACTTGTTCATACCGTTTTCTCCTCATCAACGTTTGCGCTCAGTCACCTGTGCCAGCTGAAGGCGGGCACCGGTCGGCCGCAGTGATGGAATGGACTCCACCCCTCTGTTCGTAGCGCACGATCCGCTCACTGGTCCTCATTGGCGTGGGGGTCGGTCCCCAGCGCGCATTCTCGGCCATCGTAGACCGAATGTCGGGTCGTGGCCGGTCTGCGTCAGTCAACCGCCGCAACTCCGCGGCGGGCACGGTGCTTGATTTGCTTCGCCGATGCCTGCGTTTTGGCAGGCGTCAACGAAAACTCCTCGCGCACCACCTGCCGAACCGCGTCCAGCATGGATTCTCGCTGAATGTAGGCGACGAGCGCATCGTTGATCAGCGTCTGGTAGTTGCCCTCGCCAGCCGATTCCACCGTCGCCCGGAAGTGATCCAGCACCCGGTTGTCGAGACGAATGGAAATCTTTGTCTTGCCTGTCTCAACGGGAACTACAGGGCCTCGCTTGGCGCGCGAGAAGTCGATGTCGCGATAGGGCTCAGCCGCGATTTTCCTCATACTGCAACCTCTGACGTTTGTTTGCTTTGCAAGCGGAGATGATTCACACGATGTTCGGCTCTCGATATCCATAAACGACCACCAGCAGAGCGCCGTGACCGCTCAGTACGAGCGTCACAAACCCCTGCTCACCAACGGGATCTGCATCTTCCCGTGTCAGTGCCGACTCGTCCTCGAAGACGGCTGCGGCCTCAGAAAAGGCCACGCCGTGCGCGGCGGAGTTTACGCTGGCTTTGGCGGAATCCCAGACAATCTTCAAGGGTAAAATGTGTAGACAAATGTCCTCCGCATCAATGCCTCGTCAACGAGACCGGTGTGATCCGCGGCGCATCAAAGCACCCTGCACCGTGCAGCAATGGTCCATTTTCGATGAAGCTGGGGTCTCCTGCCGAAAGCCACCTCTGGTTGATTGTCTTCGTTCGGGTCGAAGCGCGCTGGCACTGCTTCGCGGAAAGCGCAGACGTTCGTGCGGCTTCTTGCCCGATGCCGTCGGACGACAACCCTCGACCGTCGGCTTGCCTGCGGGATTTCATCGCCGGGTGTGCACCGTCGAGCTACGTCGGCTCCACTTCATTGAGCAGTCGTTCCGAACGTCACCTCACCTCACCGGAGCGTGAACGCCTGCTCCTGGCCGGTAGGGGCAGGTCGCCAACGGCGGCTTCGTGGAGCCACGGCGCGCAGAAGGCGAGTTCGGCCGACCGGCCACTATGGAGACACCTGCCAGGCCGTTTCGGGTCGTGAACGAACGACCTCTCTTCGGATTCATCGCCGGAAGGCGATCAGTGAATTCCCGTTGCCTGGAAGCGGCCAGCTGTCACCTGCTACTTCCGAGCCGTTGCCGACGCCGCGGGCGCTCCATACCAGTCGTGGAGATCAGTTGAATCGAGCGTACAGGTTGCGGCGTCGATGCGCCTCGATCGTGTCAAGCTAGACACCTGCAAGGGAAGTGGCGATTACGTCCGCAAGCGGCCTGGCGCCATGGGAGCCGCCCAATTCCGGGTTGGCGTGCGAGTTCGATTAACGCCTCGCTTGGCAACCTCCACCGTCGACCGCCCGTCGTCGATGCCGCCGGGGGCGTGCGCGCCGGCGCGCGTCGGGCACCCCCCTGACGCACCCGAACCACCTACGTATGCGGCAATCACCGCGGCACGTGACGTCCCGGCCAGCCCATCCTGCCTTTCGAACGGGTAAGCCGAGACGTGCTAGGCTCTTGAGCACCGCGTGCTACGGGGGTTGGATTCCTATCCCTCCGCTCGGGAGGAACGCATGATGAGAAAGCTTGTAGGCTGGCTCGCGGCGAATCTGTTCCTGGCCCTGGCGGGCTTGAGTGGACCTGGGCTGGCCCAGTCGACGGCGCAGCCCATCAAGGTCGGCATCGTGCTTCCGTTGACCGGCGCTTTCGAGAAGTTCGGCGAGATCCAGAACAACTCGTTCAAGATGGCCGTCGAGGAGATCAATGCCGCGGGCGGCGTCAACGGCAGACCGATCGAACTGCTGATCCGCGATGACCGATCGCAGATCTACATCGGGCGCGCCGCGGCGGAGGAACTCATCCTGAAGGACCACGTGATCGCGCTTTCCGGCGGCTACTCATCCGATGTTACGTTTGCCATCGCCGCAGTCGCCCAGCACCGGAAGGTGCCGTTTCTGATCTCGACTGGGGCGGCAGACGAGATCACCGAGTTGGGAGCGGATTACGTGTTCCGCCTCGATCAGCCCGTCAGCGAATACGCCCGCCCGCTCATCGAATTCCTGCAGGAAGTGGTGCGGCCCAGAAGCGTGGCGATCTTCTACGAAGAGGGTTTGTTCGGTCAGTCGGGCTCGAAAGAGTTCGCCGATCAGGCCTTCGATCTGGGCTGGAAGATACTGCTCAATGAGGGCTATGAGCCCGGTACGGCGGATTTCAAGGCGTTGCTCGAAAAAGCCAAGTCCGCTAAGCCGGACGTCGCCTACATGGTTTCCTACGTCAGGGAAGCCGCCCTGCTGGTGCAACAAGCCCAAGAAATCGGGTTCAAGCCCAAGCTCCTTGCCGGCGCCGCTGCCGGCTTCACGCTCCCCGAGTTCCGCAAGCTCGCCGGTGATGCGGCGGAAGGCGTCTTTTCCGTCACGCTCCGGACGCCTGAGGTGCCCTATCCGGGTGCGAAGGAGTACTACGACAACTACCTGAAGCGGTTCGGGTCGCCGACGGGATACCACGGGGCAGAAGCCTACGCTTCCATTTTCGTGGTTGCGGATGCGCTCAAACGCGCGAAAGCACTCACGCCGAAAGAGGTGCGCGATGCGCTCGCGAGAACGAACACGATGACCACGTTCGGACCGGTGCGGTTCACGTCCTACGACAGGAAGACGCAGCAGAACTCGTTGCCGACGTATCTGGTGCAGTGGCAGAAGGGCGTGCTCGAAACGGTCTGGCCGCGTTTTGTCGCGACCCGCCCCTACGTTTACGCTCCATAGGGGTAGCAAACGATGGCCACGACCGTCGAGAATGTTGCGGAACCGAAGGAAACCGTTTCCGCACAGGAAGAGGCCTTCGAAAAATGGCGCAAGGGGATCGGCCTCTTTCTTGGGCCGCTGGTAGCGCTGGCTGTCTATCTGGCGGACATGCCGTCCTTGAGTCCCAAGGCGCATACGCTGGCTGCGGTCCTCAGTTGGACTGTCGTGTGGTGGGTCTGCGAGCCGATTCCGCTTGCGATGACGGCACTGTTATCCTCGGTGCTGTGCGTCGTTTTCGGTGTTGCAGAAGCAAGGGCCGTTTTTGCGCCCTACGCGGATCCGATCATCTACCTCTTTCTCGGTAGCTTCATGCTCGCCGAGGCGATGGCGATCCACGGGCTGGACAAGCGCTTTGCCTACGCCATCATGTCCTTGAAGTCCGTCGGCAACAGCACGGGCCGCATCCTGCTTGCCTTCGGGTTCATCAGCGCGTTCCTGTCGATGTGGATCAGCAACACAGCGGCGACGGCGATGATGTTCCCTATCGCCGTGGGCATCGTCTATGCCATGGCCGACATCACGGCCACCCAGACCGGCAGGCGGCTCGACCCCCTGAAGCTGCGGTTCGGCACCGGCATGATGCTGATGGCCGGCTACGCCGCGTCGGCCGGCGGCATCGCCACACCGGTGGGAACACCGCCGAACCTGATCGGCATCGCGATGATCGAGAAGTTCTGCGGCGTGAAGATCGCGTTCTTTCACTGGATGAGCTTTGCGCTGCCGTTGCTGTTGCTGCTCTTCGTGCTCCTGTACGTTCTGATGTACTACTTGCACAAACCCGAAGTGGCACGGATCGAAGGCGGCACCGCGTTCGTCGCCGAGCAGCGCGCGCGACTCGGCAGTTGGACACGCGGCCAGAAGAATGCGCTGTTTTGCTTTCTGGTCACCGTGATCCTTTGGTTGGTCCCGGGAGTGCTCGCGGTCATCTACGGCGAATCATCGACCATCGCCAAGGCCTACAGCAGGATGATGCCGGAAGGGGTCGCAGCGCTCGTCGGCGCTTCGTTGCTCTTTCTGCTTCCGGTGAACTGGAAGCAGCGGGAGTTCACCATTTCCTGGAAGCAGGCCACCCGGATCGACTGGGGCACGCTGCTTCTGTTCGGCGGTGGCATCACACTCGGGACGATGATGTTCCAGACGAAGCTTGCCGAAGTCATCGGCACCAATCTGCTGAGCATGAGCGGTGCGACGTCGCTCTGGGGCATCACGCTGGGTGCCATCTTCATCGCCATCCTGATCAGCGAGACATCGTCCAACACGGCGTCGGCCAATATGGTCATTCCGGTGATGATCGCGCTCGCGCAGGCGGCGGGTGTGAATCCGGTGCCTCCCGCCATCGGCGCCACCATCGGGGCAAGTTGGGGGTTCATGTTGCCGGTGTCCACGCCACCGAACGCGATCATCTACGGCTCGGGCATGGTGCCGATCACGGCGATGATCCGGGCTGGCATCCTGTTCGACATCCTGGGCGGGTTGGTGATCTGGGCCGGCCTGTATCTGCTGCTTCCCGTCGTCGGACTGGCGTAGTGAGTTTTCGACCGGCGCGGCACATGCGCAGCGTCGCGCAATCGGCGCGATGCACCGCGGACGCCTTGTTCATGAGACCCGAGCGCGTGACCGGAGCGCACAAGAATCCGTGCGTGGGGGACACGTTTGCCGCTGCGATTTATCAGGCGCGCGGCGGCAAAGCGTTTCCGTGGTGGCGTGTCACGCGTGAGCGCAAGCGGCGCGGACAGGAGGGCAGCTTCGTGCGTGATTGCGGGGACAGGCGGCGGAGGTAAGTGCGCCTCACAGAGGCGCTCACACGGACCCTGACCATCGCCGCCATGTCTGTCGCTTGGCTCCACGTGTACTTCGCGCAACGTCTCGAGAGTCTCGGACGCACTGCATCCTGCGGCATGGCTTCACCATGTGATTGGGCTTGCAGTAGTTGATGTCCTGATCCCGAGCCAGGGTCCGGAAATCAGCATGCTCGCCTTTCTCCGCCTCGGCCTCGCCGGCCCAACAGCTACGCGAAAGCGCTAGCGTTACCGGGCAACCCCGATGCCAAGCCCCGCACTAGTCGGAGCTTGTCTTCTGTGAGGCTCGCACAGACCTATCCAGTCACGGTGGGACGATCCGGCGAGTCGAGACTCACACGGCTCGCAACCAAGATCAGCGACCGCTTTCGAGCGAATCGCGCAGCCTCGGGCGAGCGCAGTGCACGCCGAAGATGAAGAAACGCATGGCGTTGCTGAAAAACCCTCGAGAAATCTTCCGGCGATACCCCTCCCAGCCCGTGCAGCGGGTGGTTGACACCATCAACCCGATCCTGCGTGGCTGGGTGAATCACTTCGCCTTTGGCTACTCGAACGGTGCTGCCAATTCGTCAAGCGCTGGGTGGAGCTGAAAGTTCGGGGACACTTGCTGGGGGCCGGAGCCGCCGGGGCTTCGGCTGAGAACGGTGGAGCACGCAGTGGCGGCACGCCACCCTGGGGCTGTTCAGCGGCTACCGGGTGCGTTTGGACCTGCGAGATTCGTCTCAGTTGGATAGGTCGCATAACCCATGGCACGAAGCAAACAGGTGAGCGTAGTGCGGGAAACCCGC
Organism: uncultured beta proteobacterium; assembly: GCA_963713275.1. Classification (GTDB taxonomy): domain Bacteria; phylum Pseudomonadota; class Gammaproteobacteria; order Burkholderiales; family Casimicrobiaceae; genus CAIWHR01. The sequence goes on along the minus strand of CAVQLG010000020.1, from coordinate 70,273 downwards.
CCGCTACGTTCGATGTGGCGGGGAGCTGGAGACGAAATGATAGCGGCCGGACTGAGGTCACCGCGAAACCGCTGGAGCACCCAGCGGAGCCCAAGATCGGCGCGCCAGCCCTCGACCCTGCCGTCACCTGCTGCTTCCGATCCGGTTGCGGACGTTGGGCGAAGCCGGAAGCCGCCGTTGAAACCGACGAAAGCTGCCATTGAGGTCACAGAAACTTCCGGGAACCGTCAAGGTCCGTAGGACCCGACGTCCACCTCATCCGTGTCCCTAGCGCCAAGGCCGCGGACCCAAATAGCTCAACGGAGAGCTAACCGGCGCTGCGCGGGTTGATCGCGCAGCGCTACGCGAGCGAAGGGACCGGCGTTGAGCGCCATGTTAGGTCTTGTAGTACTGCCTAAACTCGGGACTTGGCTCACGCTCGGAGTAGATGTAGAGCGCCACGCCGTTGGGATCTTGAACCGCAAAGCCACGATCGCCCCACGGGTGATCTTCAAGCGGCATTACTGGTTGAAGACCTGCGGACATCAGCGACTTGTACTCGGCATCAACATCGTCGACAAAGAAGTTGTAACCCAGTCCGGCGGGGTTGCATATCGGTTGTCCAGGTTGGGGAGCCATGAATTGCAGACTGGATGATTCCTTTCCGAACTGGAGGTTGACGTACCAGCCACAATCGAAGGTGACTTTGGCCCCGAAGTGCTTCACATAGAAGTCGCGGGACTCTTCGACTTTGGTTGTCGTGATGCAGGGGGAGATCACGTTCGCGTACATGAGACGCCTCCTTGGGAACCTAGCCAACGGCCTTTGGAATCCTCTGTGCTCCTGCGGCGGCTACTGGCGATCAGCTATCGCCGATGACGCGCAGGAGTTGCCTCACCGGATAGCCGCGGATTGCGGTGAGGCGCCGGGACTGATTGTCCTCGTAGATGAATGTGTCGCCGTCGAATCGGTAGCGACCTTGCCAGCCGACGATGAAGTTGGTCTTGGTTTCTTCGATGTCGACCGGCAGCGGATCGCCGCCGACGGCGAGTCGGGCCGCGAGGTGCTCGGCTGGTTCCAGCAGCCAAGCGTCGCCGGTGTCGGTGGAGAAGAACACCAGGGGTCCGATGCTGACGATGCGGCCACTATGCTCAGCCGCGCGATGTTGGATCGAGCGGACCTCTTTGGCAAGGTGCAAACTCTCCTGCGACCGCCGCGGGCTGGTGGACTGGCGTTGAGTCATGGCCTCCATCCCTGAGCCGAGGCCCTGCCGCCGACGGCCGTCATGCGCGACCGCGCCCGTCGAGGAGTGGACCGATGGAACTGTTCACCAAGCTGTTCGGCAGCCTGTTGGTGTTCGTATACCACTGCTTCGACCGCATTGTCATCCACGGTTACTTGAGCGCGCTCACGCGGCCCGAGCAAGTGGTGTACTTCTTCCGCCAGGTGGTGGGCGTCGCGGCCGTCGACAAGGAAGTCCTCAGCCGCCGCACCGACGAGTATCAGGGCTGGGTCGAGGCCTTTGCCCGCAATCACGACACGCCCATCGAGTGGGCGGAGAAGGGCGTGCGCAAGGAAGACTACGTGCAACGTTGGCTGCGCTCGATGGTACGGGCCCGGCGCTATGGCGTGTACTTCATCTTCAAGAGCATGGAGCAGGCGCCGACCTTTCGCTGCACGGTGCCGAAGTACCCGACCAAGGACCCCCAGCACCGCATCCTGGCGCCGCAGCGCAGCCGCTTCACCCACTACTACTTCTACATTCGCGACGAGACCTTGGGACCCATCGCCATGCGCGTGGCCTCTTTCTTTCCCTTCCAGACCACCTACTATCTCAACGGCCACTCGTTCATCGAGCAGGAGCTCAAGCGCACGGGGATCGCCTTTCGCAAGCACGACAACGCCTTCCTGGCGGTCGCCGATCCGGCGGCGCTGCAGGCCGCCGCCGACCGGCTGAGCCCCGCCCTCATCCGCGAACGACTCGACTACTGGACGCTGCTGTTGGGGCCGAAGTTCTCGGCCAGGGAACGCGCCCGCATCAACTGGCGCCGGTTCTACGCCATCAGCCAGATCGAATACTGCCGCGACTTCATCTTCAAGCGCCACTTTCCGACCCACAAGATCTTCGAGCGCAGCTGCGAGCTGGGGCTGTGGCGACTCTCGGCCGACAAGATCGCGGCGATCTTCGGCACCCGCCTCAGCAAGAAGCTTCACGGCAAGCTCAACACCACCCTCGAGCAGATCGAGCACGGCCATCACGTCTTTCGCGCCTACTGGAAGCACGCCTCCGTCAAGCAGTACGAGAAGTTCGCCCCCTTCCTGCGCGACGAGATCTGCTCCAACAACCTGGCCGACTTCCGCCTGGGCAAGGGGGTCGAACATCTCGCCGACGTGCGCGAGATGTTCCTCGGCATCACCGAGCCCTTCACCACCTTCCAGGCCCGGTGCCTGAACGCACATGTCGACTTCCCGCTGCTGTTAACTCGCGCGCGTATGGAGCCATTCGATTCGCGGCCGAATGGAGCCAGGTGATTCGCGGCCGAATGAGGCCACTGGATTCGCGGCCTAATGGAGCCATTCAAGGTGTAGCGGTTCGCGATCTCGAACTTCCGTGATCGGGTTACCCTCCGGGCTTTTTTGCTCGAAGGGGGCGCGATGGGCAATAGGAGGTTCGAGATGCATCATTACCGGCAGGTTATTCAACGGCTGCGGTTGGGCGAGTCCGACCGGGCGATCGCTCGTGCAGAGCGGGTGGGCAGGGTAAAGGTCGCTTCGCTCCGGGAGTGCGCGGCGCAACGCGGCTGGCTGGACCCCGCCGGTCCGATGCCGGACGACGCGAGCTTGGCCGCTGAGCTCGGGACGCCGCAGCGTCCACCGCAGAATCTCTCCAGTGTCGAGCCGTTCCGGGAGCAGCTGCTCGCCTGGCATGACCGGGGGATCCAGGCCACGACCATGCACCGGGCCCTGGTGCGCAACCATGGCTACGGCGGCAGTGTGCACGCGGTGTACCGCTTCCTCGAGCGCGAGGTGACGTCCACGCCGCAGGCCACGGTGATGCTCGATTTCGCCGTCGGCGAGAGTGCGCAGGTGGATTTCGGCCAGGGGCCCGAGATCACCGATCGCCGTACCGGCGAAGCCTTCAAGACGTGGATCTTTGTGATGACGTTGGCTTGGTGTCGTCATCAATACGCCGAGTTGGTGCGCAACCAGAAGGTCGAGACCTGGCTCGCGCTGCACCGTCACGCGTTCGAGTGGTTCAACGGTGTTCCGCTGTCGGTGCGGATCGACAGCCCCAAGTGCGCCATCACCCGGGCCTGCTACTACGAGCCCGAGGTGCAGCGGGCCTATGGCCAGCTGGCGTTGGGCTATTCCTTTCGCATCGACCCGTGTCCCGTGCGAGACCCCAAGAAAAAGGGGCGCGTGGAATCGGGCGTGAAGTATGTCAAGTCGAGCTTTGTGCCGCTGCGCGAGTTTCACAGCCTGGAGCACGGCAACGAGCAGCTGCTTGAGTGGGTCATGGGCGAGGCCGGCAATCGGATCCACGGCAGCACCCGCGAGCGCCCGTTGAAGCTGTTCACCGAAACCGAGCAGGCGATGCTACAACCGCTGCCCGCGATCGCGCCGGAGTGCCCGGCCTGGGCCAAGGCCAAGCTGCACCCTAACTGCCACGTCCAGTTCGAGTATTGCTACTACTCGGCCCCGTTCGCGCTGATCGGGCAAGAGTTGTGGCTGGAAATCGCCCCCAGTGCGCTGCGCATCTACCGCGACCACGAGCTGGTCGCCGTGCATCCCCGGTTGTTCAAGCCCGGCAGCCGATCCACCGTCGACGAACACCTGCCGCCGGATGCCGTGGCCTTCCTGATGCGTGACCCGCAGTTCTGCTTGAAGCAAGCCGCGCGGGTCGGGCCGGCCTGCCGAGCGGTGGTCGAAAGTCTGTTCAGCGATCGCGTCCTCGATCACTTGCGTGCCGCGCAGGGCCTGCTGCGCCTGGGCGAGAGCTTCGGCGGCAAACGACTCGAGGCCGCCTGCGCCCGGGCGCTGAACTTCGGCACCCCGACCTACCGCAGCGTCAAGCAGATTCTCAGCAATGGCTTCGACCTGCAGTCCGAGCTGGCCGAGTTCCCCGCGCTGGAAGCACCCTACCTCGGCGCCGGGCGCTTCAGCCGCAGTGGCGGCGATCGGATGCATTAGCCACCACCCCAACCACCACGTCGTTCCCCCGGTCGTCCAACACCACCACAGGAGATGCAACATGAACCCCATGCCCGCGCTTGAACCCATGCTCAAACAACTGCGCCTATCCGGCGTCCTCGATTCCCTGGAGGCGCGCAACCGCCAAGCCATCGAATCCAAGCTCGCCTACACTGACTTCCTCGCCCTGCTCATCCAGGACGAGGTCGCGCGCCGCCACCAACGCCAGTTCGATCAGCGCAGCCGCAAGGCACAGGTGTCCTCCGACAAGACCCTGGAACGCTTCGACTTCACCGACAATCCCACCATCGATCGCGCCTATATCGCCGACCTCGCCACTTGCCGCTTCGTGGTGGAGAAGGCCCCGGTTCTAATCGTTGGTCCGACCGGCACGGGCAAAAGTCACTTGGCCCAGGCACTGGCCCACTGTGCGCTACGCCAGGGCTATGAGGTGCTCTTCACCACCCAGGCCAAGCTGTTGGCCCAGATGCATGCTGCGCGCGCCACCAACGCCTATGAGCGCAAGCTCCAGCAGCTCGCCAAGATTCCACTCATCGTCATCGATGATTTCGGTTTGCGGCCGCTGCGCACCCCCCAGGACGAAGATCTCCACGATCTCGTCGCCGAGCGCTACGAGCACGCGAGCACGATGGTCACCAGCAATCTGGATGTGGACGAGTGGCGCGCCGCGTTTCCCAACAAGCTGCTCGCCGCAGCCACCATCGATCGCCTTCGCGATGGCGCTTACCGCGTGCTTCTCGACGGCGAGACACGCCGGCGGCCCAGACCGCTCCCCGCCGGCCCGGCCGCGGCGAGCGCCCGGCCGGTCAAGCACACGAGCACCAACGCCCGGTCGGCGGCATGAGCGCGATGAACTCGGGCACTCGCATTTCGTCGTCGACGGCAATGAGTGACCACCGAAACGACCGATGCACCAAGTCGGGGCGCTCAGAACGCGCTACAAGCGACTGGCGGCTCTTGGGTGAGGCTCTACCCCCACCCAAAGTCGTGATGCCTCTCGCCGTCCAGGTGCCCGCACCTCAGGCCGCCGCGATGACCAAAACGACCACGAAGCAGCACCGAGCTGACAACGCGCACCTTCAGATCCGCGGCAGCGAAAAAGGACCGAAAACAATGCTTGTAACCAACCCCCAAAACCGCTAAAACGCTACCTGTTCGAGATCACGAAATCGACACCTTTGAACTGGCTCTATTACGCCGCGAATCGCTGGCTCTATTAGGGCGCGAATTGACAGCTGCCGCAGCGCCTGGCCCTGCCCATCGCTGTTGGCAGCGCCGAGTACCCCGGCATCAAGATCCAGGACACCCGCATGATTCGCCTCTTGCAAGTGCTGCTGCATGCCTGCACCACTGTCGGCGGCTGGCGCGTGCAGCAACTCCACGAGATCATCGTGACGAGCTTTGCCCCGCCGACAATCGCTACCGCCTGAACCAATTGCGCTACGGCCTGCGCAAGCTGCGCGCCCACGCCTTGCTCGAACGCGACGGCAAACGCTACGCCTATCGGCGTACCGACAAGGGGTTGAAGGTTGCACTGCTGTTCGTGCTCTTCCACCAGCGCCTATGCGGGCCGCTTGCCAATAGGCTGTCTCATCACACCCCCGACGCCAATTTGCACCTTGACAGCAAACTCGAAGCGGCAATGCACCAGGCAGACGCCTTCGTCCGCAACATCATTGAGCTTCTCGAAGCAACGTAAGAGTGCTGTACAGCTCTTGTCAAGGGACGCGAGCGTAAGAGTTAACAACAAGTTCGTTGCACCCGACGCGATCCAGCAGGCCTCGCGTATTTTGGTACGCGGGTAAACTCCAACGGTCGGCGCAGTGCCGTTCTGACCACGAGGAGGAGAGATGACATTGGGTGCAATAACACGCGTGGCTTTGCTCTGCGCGCCCAGGCGTTCAGCCACGCCGGTTTCGTCGGGCGCTCTGATCCTCGGGTTCCTCGTAGGGTCCTGGTCGTGGACAGGGGCGCTGGCCGCATCGGACCCATCGACGTCAGACTGGTCGGTGCACGCCCGGGGACTCGGACGACTGATGGTGGGCATGAGTCTGGATGAGGCCCGCCAATTAGCAGGCATGCAACTTGAACAGGAGGGAGCGCCCCCCGTGCCTGCAGACTACTGCGCGTACTACCGTGCCAGGGTCGCCGGCAAGGAGTTCCACCTACGAACGATGATGAACCAAGTCAACCGGATTGAAGTGTGGTCGCCCGGCTTTCGAACTCGGAGTGGTGTCTCGGTTGGCGATTCGATCGAGCGAGTCAAGGCGGCTCATGGAACGGAACTCTCGGTGGAGCCGCACCATTATCTATGGGACCGGGATTTTGTGTTGATGGTTCTCGGTCCGCACGAGATCGATGGCTTTGCGTACGGCGTCGCCTTTGTGGCCTCCCCAGTCAGAGGTGTCACCAAGGTTTGGGCCGGCCGCTACGACGAGATTCGGCAAAGTGAGGGCTGTCTGTGAGCAGGGGGACTGGTGGCATGACGCGAGATCAGCGGTGGTCGGCGTTGGTGCATGTGGGATGCGGGCTCCTGCTCCTGCTCGGTGTCGCATGGGTCGGGGCGGTTGCGCGTGGTTTCCCAAACATCGTCCGGTGTTGCGATGAAGGGGCACGACCGTTGGGGTGAGGGCCTGTCGTCGAGCGGGGTGCGGGCCGCCGAACAACCGGTGTCAGCGGACGGCACTGTCTTGCCGCCGCTGAACCGAAACGTGTGCGCCGGCCATGGCGTGTTGCTTCGTAGGTGCAAGCCCTAGGAGCCTGTCGGACTTAGGAGGATTCGGCTGCAACGGTGGGAGAACGGTCCATATTTCGCCGATTTCTCCTTACCTATTCCCGATAGGCGCGTCGAAATCGTCAAAATCTGTCCTCGCTCTCCCACCGTTTCGCTTTCGAACCCCTAAGTCCGACAGGCTCCTAGGCCCAGGCTTTCGCAGAGCCGAAGGCGAGGAGCACGGCAAGGGCGTTGCGGCCAGGCTGCGTCTGAAGGAAGCTCGATCCGAAACTGCGGGGGCGATGAACAAGAACGGGATCGGAGGCTTGATGTGTCTGGGGCAAGCGGGCACTGCGAAGCCCACGCGCCACGATCGCCCCGGCGGACGATTCCGAGCAGCCCGGCGCAGAAATCTCCGCTGCCTGACGCCGCCGCCGCCGCACCCCGGACCCGCCGCAGTTGGCGGGGCTTTCCGTTGGCATCCCGCGAACTGCATTTCGAGATGCAACCCAACGGGCCGCAAACCCGCGCCAGGACTGGAATCCAACGTGATGGACGACTTCGTGATGGCGCGCCCGCTCGACGCCCCGGCGTCGGCCGGCTGAATCGCGGCGGCGCCCCGGTCGGGCCGGCGGCGAGAGTGGTCGCGTCCGGTCGCGCGGACCGGCAGTGGCATAGACCGGGACTCGCAGGGACCGGCACTTGCCCGGGAATCGGCCTTTCGCTACGATGGCGCCATGCACGCATCGCTTGCCGACCGCTGTCGTGGTTCCCCGCGGCGGCGACGCGCGAACGCCCGTCACTGACGCGGCACGCGTGACCCGGCCGCCGGCAGACGCTGGCGGTTTTTTTTTGAGGCGCGACGCCGATGCCCGACCCGCTGCAGTTCTACGACAACTACACGCGCAGCCTGCGCCCGTTCGAGCCGCTGCACCGGGACGGGGAGGTCGGCGTCTACACCTGCGGGCCGACCGTGTACGACTACCAGCACGTCGGCAACTACCGGACGTTCCTGTTCGAGGACGTGTTGAAGCGCGTGCTGGTCTGGAACGGGTACGCCGTCCGCCACGTGATGAACATCACCGACGTCGGCCACCTCACCTCCGACGCCGACACGGGCGAGGACAAGATGGAGAAGGGCGCGCGGCGCACCGGCAAGACGGCGTGGGAGATCGCGGCCATCTACACCGATGCCTTTCTGGCCGACCTCGACCTGCTGAACATCGACCGGCCGACGGTGCTGTGCAAGGCCACCGACCATATTGCCGAGCAGATCGCCTTCATCGCCGACATCGAGAAGAACGGCTTCGCCTACCGCACCTCCGACGGCGTGTACTTCGACACCAGCCGGCAGCCGCACTACGGCCATCTCGCGCGTCTCGACGTCAAGGGACTCGAGGCCGGCAAGCGCGTCGACCTGGGCGAGAAGCGGCATCCGACGGACTTCGCGCTGTGGAAGTTCTCGACCCCCGGCGAGCACCGGCAGATGGAATGGGACAGCCCCTGGGGCCGCGGCTTCCCGGGTTGGCACATCGAGTGCTCGGCGATGGCGCAGAGGTACCTCGGCGACCTGTTCGACATCCATTGCGGCGGCGAGGACCACATTCCGGTCCATCACACCAACGAGATCGCGCAGACCGAGGCGCGCTGCGGCACGCGGCTCGCCAATTTCTGGATGCACGGCTACTTCCTGCTGCAGAACGACGCCAAGATGGCGAAGTCCGCCGGCGAGTTCCTGCGGCTGGGCGCGCTCATCGCCCGGGGCTACGATCCGCTCGCGTACCGCTACCTGTGCCTCACCGCGCACTACCGCAGCCAGCTCAACTTCACCTTCGCCGCGCTCGACGCCGCCGCGACCGGGCTCGACCGGATGCGCAGCGGCGTGCACGCGCTGCGCGAAGCGGCGGAGGGCGAGCCGGACGCGGCACTCGTGGAGCGCTTCACCGCCGAGATCAACGACGATCTCAACTTGCCGCGCGCGCTGGCCCTCGCCTGGGAGACGTTGCGCGGCGACCTTCCGGCAGGCGTGCGGCGCGCGAGCCTGCTGCGCTTCGACCGGGTGTTCGGCCTGCGACTCGCCGCGTGGACCCCGCGCCAGGAGGTCGTGCCGCCGGAGATCGAAGCGCTCGCCGAGCAAAGGCTTGCCGCGCGCAAGGCGAGGCAGTGGTCCGAGTCCGATCGCCTGCGCGCGCTGATCCAGGCGCAGGGCTGGGACATCGAGGACGGCGCCGCCGGTTACGCGCTGAAGCGGCGCGGCTGACGCGGCGTCGGACGGCGCAGTCGCCCCCTTGCGCAGCGCCGGCTCGAGGTCGGCCCGCGGGGCGTGCCGACGCGTCGACGACGACGGCGCGCGGGTATTCACCTTCGGGTCACCTTGGCCGCGGGCCCGGCGGTAAACTGTGTGGCGTTCAATGGGTAGCGAACGAACGCACTTCCAGGAGAAACGATGACGAGATCCGGCGCAATGGGACCGCGCGGCGCTGGCGCGGCGCGATCCTCGCGGAAGTCCGCTGCCAAGGCAGCCAAGCCAGCGGAGTCCGCCGCGCAGCGGTCGAACTCGTCGGCCGCCAGCGTCGACACCGGCGCGCCACTGCCGGCATTCGACCCGGCCTCGCCGATCGAGTCCTCGCCGCTCGCCGCGCGCGGCGCTCCTGCGCCGATCCGCCGGCTGACCATGGAGCAGTTCGCAGCGCTGTTCCAGGCGTTCGCCGCCGATCCGGGGAGCCGTGCGATCGTCGAAGTCCATCTGCATCACACGTGGCGCCCGCGCTGCGCGGACTTCCGCGGCATCGCGACCCTCGAGGCGATGCGCCGGGTCCACATGGAAGTGAACCGGTGGTCGGACATTGCGCAGCATGTGACCATCGATCCGGTCGGCGGCCTGTGGACGGGCCGCTCCTGGAACGAACCGCCGGCGAGCAGCGTCGGTCACAACGGGACCGCGCGGCGCGGGCCGTTCATGTTGGAGATGATCGGCGATTTCGACGTCGGACAGGACGCGTTCGACGGCGTGCGGAAGGCGGCCGCGATCGAGGCGGTCGCGACGATCATCGTCGCCTCGCAGGCAACCGGCACGCCGATCACCTCGGCCGACGTGAAGTTCCACCACGAGTTGGACTCGCCGAAGACCTGCCCCGGAACATCGATCGACAAGGCGGAACTGGTCCGCCTCATCGACCAGCGCGTTGCGGCGCTCACGGACTCGCGGCCGCGGGGTGCGCCCGGCGCGCTTGCCGTGCAGACGCTGCAGTCGAGTTCGGAGCTCTTTCGTGCCCTTACGCAGCGGGCGGACGCAACGCGCGCGCCCGACCCGCTCGCCGCGCCGGAGGCAGTGACTGAGAGCGAGGCGGTGGGCGACCTCGTCGGTCACTTCGAGCGTGTGGCGATGCGCTCCGCAGCGCCCGGCACGGATCGATTCGCGGTGCGCGATGCGCGCGCCCGCGTGCTCATGCGCTGGTCGGAGCTGCGCGCGCACGTCGTCAACCTGGCTAAGGGACGGTTGTCGACCGGCGGCGAGTTCGAGATGGACTCGGGCTCGATCGCCGCGATCCTCGACGGCGTTCGCGGGTACGCCCGCACGACCGAATCGCCGCGGCTCATGCTGTGGGCGCACGGCGGGCTCGTCTCGGAGGCGGACGGGCTCGCGTACGCGCGCGCGACGCGCGCGTGGTGGCTGCAACACGGCGTCTACCCGGTGTACTTCGTGTGGGAGACGGGCTTTCTCGAGACAGTCACTCAGGCGATCGGCGGGGCACGCGGCGTGGCCGACCTGTGGGACGCGGTCGTCGAGCGGGTCGTGCGGCCGATCGGCCTGCCGACATGGACGGCGATCAAGGCAAGCGCGCGCCTGAGTTCGGCGCCGGACACCGGCGAGGGCTGGCCCGGCGGTGCATGGCAGTTCGTCGACGCACTCGTCCCGGTGCTCGGCGAACTCGCCGACGCCGGGCGCGCGCTGTCAGTGCACGCGGTTGGCCACAGCGCGGGCTCTATCTTCCACGGCCACCTGCTGCCCGAGCTGGCGGCGCGCGGTGTGTCGATCGCATCGCTGTCTCTTCTGGCGCCGGCGATCCGCGTCGACCGCTTCCGGGCGAGCCTTGAGCCGTTGCGTACGAGCGGCAAGCTCGGCGCGCTGCACGTGTTCACGATGTGCGAGGAGGCGGAACTCGCCGACACGGTCGGCCCGTACCTCAAGTCGCTGCTCTATCTCGTGTCGCGCACATGCGAGCCGAAGGTGCCCACGCCGATCCTCGGCCTGCAGGAGAGTATCGACGCCGACGCTGCGCTGCACGCGTTCCTCGCAAGCCACGCCGAGGTCCAGTACGCCTGGCTGCCCGACCAGGCCCCCAACCCACTGTGCCAAGCGCAGACGCACGGCGGGTTCGACGACGACCGATTCACGGTCGGCGCGGTGCTTCGGCGGATCAAGGGCGTGCCGGACGCGGGCATGGAAGGTACCGACGACTTCCCCGAGGAAGCATCGGCACGGGCGCGGCTGGCCGCTACGCCGTATCCGACGCCGGCGGCGCGTGGCCGGCGCATGGCGCTGTGCGTCGGCATCGACCGCTATGCAGAGCGGCCGCTGGCCGGCTGCGTGGCCGATGCGAACGCCTGGGCCCGGGCGTTGGGCCGGCTCGGCTTCGATGTGCAGCGCCTGTTTGACGAGGGTGCAACGCGCGGGAGCATCCTCGGGGCGCTGGAGGGGATGATCCGCGCGGCGACGCCGGGCGATTCGCTCGTGTTCCAGTACTCGGGCCACGGCACGCAGGTCGAGGACCTCGACGCCGACGAGAACGACGGCTACGACGAGGCGTTCGTGCCGATCGACTACGGCGCGGGTCGCCTGCTGCTCGACGACGATGTCGCCACGATCGCGGCCCGCGTGCCGGCCGGTGTCGTGCTCACGCTGTTCATGGACTGCTGTCACGCGGGCACGATTAGCCGGTTCGCGCCGCCGAACGAGGCGGCGCCCGGGGTAGACGAGCGCGTGCGCTATCTGCCGCTGTCGCGCACCGCGCGGGACGCGCACGTCGCGTTCCGGCGCTCGCTCCCGGCCGGTGCGCGGCCGGCACCCGAGGAGTCACTGCCCGGTGTCGTCCACTTCGCCGCGTGCCGTGACCACGAGTATGCGTGGGAGAGCCAGGGACAGGGCGACTTCACGCGCGCGGCGATCGCGCTCATTGGCGCGGCGGTCGCACAGGCCGAGACCAACGAGTCGTTCGGCGAGGCCGTTGCCGCGGAGGTCGGCAAGCGCGGTCGCCAGCATCCGGCGCTCATGCGCCTGCCGGCGAACCTGCGCGACCGCCCGCTGCTCGCCGGCCGCGAGCCGCGCGACGCGGAGACGGACCACAGCGGGAGCGTCGCCGGCGCGGACGACGGCGACGCCGCGCTCCTTGCGCTGGCCGAATCCCTGGTGACGGCGCTGCGCGCGCGCGTGGGAGGGTAGGCTGCCATGTCCGATCCGTGGCGCGCCGTTCGGGACGCGCCGCCCCCGTCGCGCCCGCATCGGTGGCATCGGTTGCATCGGTTGCATCGGTGGCATCGGTTGCATCGCAGCGCCGGCGCTGCGGCTCCCGCAGGACGCCGTTCGGCGCCGTGCGCTCCTTTCACTGACGCAAGGCATCTGTCGAGATTGACAGTAGCGTTGCGTCTTGGCTAGCATGTGCGGCGTCCGCATGGATCTCTACCGCGAGACAGGGGGCAACATGAAGGGCATGCTGAGCGTGCTGGAGCGTGCGGGGTTGATCCGTCGGCAGGACGGCGAAGACGCGCCTCCCGCGCAGGCCCACGCTCCGGCAGTCGAGGTGGCGCAGGTCGAAGTGCCGGCGGCGCCTGTCCTGGAGTCGGTCTCCGGCATGAGCCTGCAGCAGATCTATGATGCCGCCGGGGTGCCGCCTTCGGCCTATCCGGCGGAGCGCCTCGTGCGGCTCCTCGACGGTCTCAAGGCCATGGACGACGGCACGCGCATGCAGGCGATCCGCGCCATCGATGCGGCCGACGACAACTGGTCGATCGCCGATCCGGTGAACGACGCGATGAGCAAGGTCGAGGCGCTGGAGGCGCAGGCGAGGGCGCTGCGCGCGAGCGTCGAACGGGCCGAAGTCGAGACCGCCAAGTCCATCCAGGGCGTCAAGCAGCGGCAGGAGGGCGCGGTCGCCGACATTCGCCGGCAGATCCTAGAACTCGAGGGGCTGCTTGCCCGCGAGGTCGCGCGCGGCACCGAGGAGTGCGCGGCCATGGAGGCCGCCCTGCAGGTCACGCGCGACGCGGCTTCGCGCGAGCTCGCCGCGCTTTCGCAAAACGCCGGCATGCTCCAGGCGCTGGTCCGGCAGTTCGCCCCCAACCCGTCCGCGGGCGCGTGACGCCCGCGCCCATCACATCGTCGTGTCGCGCGAGAGCGCGGCGGCAACGTCATCACGCGCCCGTCCGCGCATGAAGCGAGGGACCCCATGGCATACCAAACCACACCCCTGACCAAAGGCCTGCTGGCTATCATCGTGCTGGGCGCCATTGGCGCGGTGGCCTGGAACGTCTTTCTGAAGGAAAGATGGATGCCCGCGGCTGACACGAGGCCAACGTCGTCGACCAAGGACGCCGCCAAGGACGGCGATGCCGGGGATCCCGGGAGGAAGGCCGGCGCGGTCGCTCCCACGAGCGCCGCGCCGAAGGCCGCGGCCGGGGGCAAACTCGGCGCGGCCGGCAGTCCGCTCAAGGTCAGCATCGTGAGCTTCCACGGCTACGCGCCGGCACTGGTGGCCAACGGCAACAGCCTGAAGACGCAGCCGGGCTCGATCTATGACAAGCTGGGCGTGCACGTCGAGTTTGTCATCAATGACGACATTCCGACGCTGACCACGCTGTTCGAGTCGAAGGCTGCGCATTGCGCCTGGCGCACGTCCGATTTCTGGGCGCAGGAGCATCCGAACCTGCGCAACAGCGGTCACGACGCCAAGGCGGTGGTCATCGTCGACAACACGCAGGGTGCCGACGCCGTGATCGTGCGCGACCCATCGGTCCAGAAGGTCGAGGACCTCGCCGGCAAGAGCGTGGGCCTGCTGCAGTACACGCCTTCGCACGGCATGCTGATCGACGCCATCGACAACTCGTCGATGACCGCGCGCCAGAAGAAACAAGTCAAGATGATCTTCATCAAGCCGGAGGAGGGCACCGCCGGCGTGCGCGCCGCGTTCGTCAGCAACAATGTCGACGCGGCCGTGCTGTGGGATCCGGACCTGTCGCTCGCGCTGCGCGACGCGAAGGGCGCGCGGGTGATCTACTCGACCAAGACCGCCACGAACCTCATCTACGACTTGATGACGTGCGATCAGCGCGAGCTCGCCAAGCCCGAGAACGAGGCGGTGTTCCAGAAGTTCGTCGACGGCTGGCTCGAGGGCGTGACCGTTTCGCGCGCGAGGCCGGACCTCGCCGTAGAGGCGCTCGTGGCCACCGAGCCCTTCTTCAAGGAGCTCGCGGCCAAGGAAGGCAAGCCGTTCATCAAGGGCCTGTTCGGCAACCTCGTGTGGACGGACCTCGCCGACAACGCCCGCATCCTGGGGCTGGTCGGCGGCGTGAACCACTACGAGCGCGTCTACGCGCGCTTCGACCAGATCTACCGGGCGGAAGGGTCGCTCGCCAACCCGAAATCCCCGGTGATCACGCCGCAGGAGAGCTTCGACTACCGCTTCATCAAGGCGTCGCTCGCCCGCGACGAGGCGGCCAAGCTCGCCGCGGCGAAGCCGACCGAGACGTTCACCGAGCAAGGCCGCCAGACGGCCATGGCTGCGCCGGCGGCGGTCACCAAGCCGGTGATGGTGTCGTTCGCCAGCGGCTCGTCGGAACTCTCCAAGCGCGCGCAGCACGTCATCGATCGGGAGATGGTGCCGTTCATCGAGAACAACGGCAATGCCTACTTCGAGCTCTCCGGCAACACGGACGCGGTGGGCTCGGACGCGATCAACACGCCGCTTTCGCTGGCGCGCGCACGGGCGGTGGCCGAGTACCTGGTCAAGCAGTGGGAGATCCCGCGCCAGCGCCTGCGCGTCACCGGCTACGGCTCGTCGAAGCCGCTGTGCAACGAAGCCAGTCCGGCCAGCGCGGACATGTCGCTGGAGGATTGCCGCACTCTCAACCGCTCCACGCGCATCGCCGTCTTCCAAGGACGATAGCGCTTCCCCGGGGACCATGGTCGACTTCTGGAATCCCTACCGCACGCTCGAAGACCGGGATCGCAAGCTCCTGGGCGTCGGCGCAGTGGCCGCGGTGATCGCGCTGTGGTGGGCGATCGCGGCCTCGGGGCTGCTGTCCAAGAACCAGTTGCCGTCCCCATGGGCGGTGGCCCAGGCGATGGGCTACCTTGCCTGGTACGAGGGCAACAGCCAGCTCGCCGTGCACACCCTGTGGTCGGTGGGCCGCGTGGCGGTGGCCTCGCTGCTGGTGGTCGTCATCGGCGTGCCGCTGGGGGTGCTGATGGGATCGTCGCCGCGGATCAACGCCATGCTCTCCCCGCTGATCGACCCGTTCCGCTCGGCGCCGGTGGCTGCGCTGCTGCCGATCATGGTGATGTGGTTCGGCATCGGCGAGGGCATGAAGATCGCCTTCCTCTTCGTGGGCTCGATCGTCTACCTCACGCCCCTGGTGCGCGACGCCATCCGCGCAGTGCCCGAGGGCTACCTGATGGCCGCCCAGGACATCGGGGCGAGCCAGTTCGAGTGCGTCACCAAGGTCCTGGTGCCACTGGCGATGCCGCGCATCATGGACGCGATCATTGTCGGCGTTTCGGTGTCGTGGACCTACATCACCGTCGCCGAGTACGTGAACGCGCAGGAGGGACTGGGCCAGATGATCGCCAACGCCCGGCGCTTCTCGGCGATGGATCAGGTCTTCGCCGGAATCATCGTGATCATCGCCGTGGCCCTGCTCACCTACCAGACGCTGATGTGGCTCAAGCGCCGTCTCTACAAATGGGAGACGCAGGCATGAGCGCCGTCTTCCCGGAATCACCGGTTGCCGCGCCGGACTCGACGTCCGCCCCGGCCAAGGCCGCGAAGCCGCTGGTGGCCGCGCGCGACATCGTCCAGGAATACCTGCAGCCGGATGGCACGACGCTGCGCGTGCTCGACAACATCTCGCTGCGGTTCGACCGGCCGTCGATCAACATGCTGCTCGGCCCGTCGGGCTGCGGCAAGTCCACGCTGTTGCGCATGCTGGGCGGCGTGCGACCGTGGAACGTCCGCACGCCGACCTCGGGCACGATCGAGATCGACGGCAAGGCATGCGAAGGCCCGCATGCGGACGCGGTCATGGTGTTCCAGAGCTACGCCAACCGGCCTGATCTCACGGTGCGGGAGAACGTGGCCTACCCGTTCGCCTTCCACGAGTGGCGCCGGCGCGTGTTGCCGAAGGAAGCCGAGGAGCGGGTGTCGGCCATGCTCGAGGAGGTGGGGCTGGCCGACCAGGCCAAGCTCCACCCGGCGCAGCTCTCCGGCGGGCAGAACCAGCGCATTGCGCTCGCGCGCGCGCTCGTGCTGCGGCCTCGCATTCTGCTCATGGACGAGCCGTTCGGGGCGCTCGACGCGCAGACCCGGGCGGGCATGCAGGTGTTGCTCGGCAAGCTGGTCGAGAACCATCCCTGCCTGGTCCTCTTCGTCACGCACGACGTCACCGAGGCGCTGCTTCTGGGCGACCGGGTCGTCATTCTGTCTACACGGCCGGCGCGCGTCATCGACGACTTCGAGCTTGGCGGGCGCGCGTTCCGCACGCGCGAGTGGCTGCAGGGCGCGGAAGCGCGTGGCATGCACGACCGGGTGGTGGGCCACCTGCGCACCGCCGGCGCGCAGGGCAACGTCCGCGTGTCCCTCTAGCCTTCGTCCATGACCGGCACGCCGCGCAGCTACTGGCCCGAGTTCCTGCTCCATCCCGCCAACCAGACCGTGGTGCTGGGCGGGCTGGCGCTCGGGTTCTTCGCGTCCGTGCCGTTTGGCTGGGACGCGCTGGGCCTGTCGTTGCTCGCTCTGGCGGCGGTTGAAACGATCGGGCTCGCCGTCGTGCCCAGCCTGCCGCCGTTTCGGGCCTGGGTCGAGAAGCGCCGCGCCCGGGCCGCGCGTGAGGCGCGACGAGACCATCTGATGGCCCAGCTCAAGCCGAGCGGCGGCTCGGATCATCTTGCCGACTACCAGCGCATGGTCGAGCGCGTCGATTCGCTCTACGGGCTGGCACGCTCGTCGTCGAGCTCCCTGACCGAACGCGAGGTGGAGCAGATCGACGATCTCGTCGTGGGCTACCTCGGGTTGTGCGTGTCGGATGCCATGCTCTCTCAGCAGGACGGGCTGGCAGGTCCCGAGACGCTACAGAAGAAGCTCAAGGCAGTGCGGGCGCGGTTGGGCGACCCGAACGTCACCGCCGAGGAAGCGCAGCAGCTGCGTCGGGCGCAGGCCGAGTACGAGGAGGCGATCGCGCGCCTTTCGCGCATGGCCTCGCGGGCGAGCGCGCTGGAGGCCTCGCTTGCCACCATGCCAGTGCGGCTCGAGGAGCTCTACCAGATGGTGATGACCGCACCGTCGGGCGGCGACCTTTCCTCGATGCTGGAGGAGTCGGTCGAGCGCCTGCGTTTCGCCGAGGCGGTCGACGTCGACGTCGAGGAGATGCTGGACATCAAGCCCGCGTCGCCGGAGGTGCTGCGCGCAAGGGTGGGAGCGCAGGCACAGGCCGGCGGACGCCGGCTGTAGCCCGCCGCGCAACGTGAGCGGCGCGTCGCGCCGCACGAGCAACGAGAGCGAAAGGACCGTACCCAATGGCCAATCACGCCATCATCAGCCGCCTGTGGAACCTGTGGAATGGCTTCGTCTCGCTGTGGGTCACCGACATCGAGAAGGAGCATCCGGAGATCGCCTACCAGAACTCGATCCAGTCGATGACCCAGAAGTACACGAAGCTCAAGGAGGCTTCGGGACGGATCATCGCGCGCCGCATGGACATCGAGGCGCGGCTGGGTGACTCGAAGCGGCAACTCGAGGCTGTGGCGAGCCAGCTGGAGGCGGCGCTGGCCACCAGCCAGGACGACCTCGCGCTGGTCCTGATCGGCAAGAAGAACCTCCTGGACGAGAACGTCTCCGGTCTCGACGCGGATCTGGCCGAGGCGACCAAGGACGCCGACGAGGCGAAGGGCGCGCTGCTCGAGATCAAGGGCGAGATTGACAAGCTCAAGGCCGAGAAGGAGAAGATGCTGGCGCGCTTCGCTAGCGCCAAGGCGCGGCTGCAGATCCAGGAGTCGCTCGACGGGCTGTCGGTCGACGCCGAGGTGCAGGCGCTGGCCGGCGTGCGCGAGCACATCAAGGGCAAGGTGGCGGAAGCCAAGCTCGGCAGCGAACTGCGCAGCTCCGATCTCGATGTGCGCCTGAAGGAACTCAACAAGACGGCGGCTTCGACCAGCGCCCGGGCGCAGCTCGAAGCCATGAAGAAGGCCCGCCAGGCGGCCGCCGAGGGTGGCAAGACCCTCTAGGAGCCTTCCCGTGCCCCCCGCCCCGGACCTGCCAGCAAAGGCGCGGCTGCCGCGCTGGGCGGAGCTCGTCCGTGAAAAGTACCTCGCCGGCGAGGCTTCGACGTTCGTGCTCTATCGCAACGTCTTCGACATCTTCCTCGCAGACGACAAGTTCGTCGATCTGACGGCGTTCCTGGTCGATGTCCTGACCGCGGGCAACAAGCCCAACGTCATCGAGGTGAGCAACGAGCGCGGGATGCACACGCTCAAGGGAGACGTGCAGTTGGACAGCGGGGAGGGGGAGCTCGTCGTCCGCTTGCACCAGCTGGAGAAGCTCCTGCGCACGACTGCGGGGACGGCGGTGATCGTGCCCTACGCCGACACGCTGATGCCCTCGGAGGACGGCTTCGCCACCGCTGAGGAACGCCGGGTCGCGACCCTCTTCCACCGCTGGTCGCTCGACCGGCAGATGGGCAGTCTCGACAACATCGTGTTCCTGATCGTGGAGACGCTGGGTTCGCTCAACCAGGCGTTGCTGACGAACCCCAAGGTCGCAGCGCTCGAGATCCCGATGCCGGACCTCGACACGCGGGCCGAGGTCGTCGGGGCGTTGGCGCCGAGGTTGGAGCCGGCGCGGGTACGCCGCTACGCCGAGCGCATGGCAGGACTGCGCGCGGTGCAGATCGAGGGGCTGATGCGCGCCTCGGGCGCGCGCACGATGCTGGAGCGCGAGCGCGAGGACCTGATCCTCGGCCTGCTCGCCGGCGCGCCGGATGCCAGGGAGCGCGCGAAGCGCTTTGCCGGCATCACCGCCGGCATGACGGCCGAAGAGATCGTTCGGCTGGTCGAGCCCACCAAGGCGGTGCCCGCACGCAACGTCGAGGAGGACGTTCTCCAGCTGATCCACGCCCGCAAGCGCGAGCTGATCGAGAAGGAGTGCGCGGGGCTGATCGAGTTCGTCGAGTCCCGGCATGGGCTGTCCGCGGTGGGCGGCGCCTCGCACATCACCGGCGAGCTTGCCGAGATCGCCAGGAACCTGCGTGAGGGCGACACCAAGCTCACGCCGATGGGCCTGCTTGCGGTGGGCCCGATGGGGGCGGGCAAGACGTTCGTCATCAAGGCCTTCCTCAAGGAGGCCGGCCTGTCGGCGGTCGCCCTCAAGAACTTCCGCAGCAAGTGGGTAGGCTCGACCGAGCGCAACCTCGAGCGCGTGCTCGCAACGGTGAAGGCAATGGGGCCGATCGCGGTGCTCATCGACGAGGGCGACCGCAGCTTCGGCGCCGGCGGCAACGGCAGCTCGGAGAGCGGCGACGACGGCACGAGCTCGCGCGTGATCGCGCGCCTGAAGGAGTTCATGTCCGACACGGACAATCGCGGCATGGTGCTGTTCATCGTGCTCACCAACCGGCCGGACAAGCTCGATACCGACATCAAGCGGCCGGGCCGCCTGGATCGCAAGATCCCCTTCTTCTACTGCGAGACCGACGCCGAGCGCGCGGGCGTCGTGGCGGCGATCCTGCGCCGCTACGACCCGCAGATCGCGGTCGACACGGGTGATCTCGCGAAGCTGTGCAACGGCCTCGATGGCTACTCGAACGCCGACCTGGAGGCGATGACGCTGCTCGGGCTCGAGTTCCTCGAGCGCAACCCGAGCCTTGGCCTCGGGAACGCGCTCGAACGGGCCAAGGCCGACTTCATGCCGCCGCAGGAACGCGACATGATCGCGTTCATGGAGCTGCTCGCCGTCTCCGAGACCTCGCGGCGCTCGCTGCTGCCCGAGAAGTACCGCGAGATGCCCATCGACAGGATTCAGGACCAGCTGCGGGAGGCGCGCGTTCGCGCGCTGCTTCCGCTAGCGCCACGCGGAGAATCACGATGACCATGCACACCGAGGACGGCTCGTTGTCGGCCGAGCAAATGCAGGCGCTGCTGGCCTGTGTCGTGTCGACGGCTCATGTCGACGGGATCACGCCGCCGGAGCTCGAGCTGCTCGACCGCTTTTGCGGCGATAACCAACACCAGGCCTTGCTCAAGGACCTGCTCGGCAAGGCCGCTGACATCGGCCATGCGAAGGCGATGCTCGCGGCGGTCAGTGCAGATGCGGCGTTCGTCGAGCAGGTGCTGCTGATGTCGATCATGACGGCCTACGCGGACGGCCGGATCAGCGATGCGGAGCTGGCGCACGTCAACGAGCTGGGCCGGTCCGTTGGCGTGCCGGCCTCGCAGATGGCCGAGCTGCGGCTGTACGTCCGCGATTCGCTCCTGGGCTCGCTTTCGCACCTGCCGGACGCGGAATCCGTGGCCGCGCTCGCGAAGTCGATGTAGAAGCCGGGGCCCGCCGTGAGCGCCACGCGAAAGACCATCGACGTCGGAGCCTGGCTCAAGTCCAGGATCAACGTCGCGCGTGCCGAGACCGGGATGTCCTGGGCGCAGGTGGCCGAGGGCTTCCGGGCTCGCGGCCACAGCGCTTCGCCCAGCAGCCTCATGTCGAAGCACTCCCGCGGCTCGTTTACGGCCGCGGAACTCGTCACGTTGCTGCTGGTGCTGGGCGTGCAGGTGCTGGAGCTGCCCAAAGATTGGCTACCCGACCGTTCTTCGACGAGCCGGAGGCCGGTTTCCTAGCGCGCGAAGCCGTCCGGCATCTGCACGGCGACTACTTCGCCGCGCGCGGTGGCGACACCCGCGGCGAACACGGTGGCCTCGACGACGACCTTGCGGCCACGGATTTCCTTGACCCGGCCGCGGATCTCCAGCTCGGGCCCGAGCGGGGTCGGCTTGAGGAAGTCGACGTGCAGCGACGCTGTCACGAAGCGAAAGGCGGGCTGGCTGTCCAGCGGCCGGTTCTCGGCGCGATACATCGCGGCGGAGGCCGTGCCCGTGCTGTGGCAGTCGATCAGCGAGGCAACCAGTCCGCCGTAGACGAACCCCGGGATCGCCGTGTGCTCGGGGTGCGGAACGTACCGGGTGACGGTTTCGTCGCCGTCCCAGTAGGTCTTGATCTGGTGGCCGTGCGGGTTGAGGCGGCCGCAGCCGAAGCACTGCGCAACGTTGTCGGGGTAATAGTCCTGGAAGGCAAGCATGCCGTTCTCCCTCGTCGAGTCCTTGCTCGCAGTGTAATGCGTCGCGAGGCGGAGCGGGGCCGCGGGTGCTACACTGACCTTGCCGCTATGCCCAGACCCCAGACGGTGGCGACAACGCGGAACACGCGCAGGGCGCAATGCGTCGCCGGCGCGGGGGGGTTGGGTCTTTGCCGGGCCGGCACGACACGGGGGCGCCAGGGTCCGGGCGGGCCGGTTCGAGGTGAGTGCCGTGAACGCAAGGAAATCCTTGAAAGCGATCGCCTGCCTCGCGGCGCTGTGGTTCGCGACCGTCCAGGGCGTCGACGCCGTGGAAACGCAGCCACCCGCGGCGCCGGCCGCCGCCGCGAGCGCCGGGGCGGCGAGCGCCGGCGATCTCGCTGCGCTCGCCGAATCGGGCGTGGCGACGGTCTACGCGGCCGCGATGGAAGGCCGGCTCACCTCCAGCGGCGAGCCGTACTCGGCGACCGCGTTGACCGCCGCGCATCGTACGCTTCCCCTCGGAAGCCGCGTCCGCGTGACGCACACGCGCAACGGCCGCACGGTCATCGTTCGGATCAACGACCGCTGGGGCGGCGGCGCGGGGCGTGTCGTCAACCTGTCGCGGCGGGCGGCCGTCGACCTGGGCATGAATCCGGATGCCGGCACCGCGCCCGTGCAGGTCGACGTCGTGTTCCTCGGCGATAACGCGCGCGCCGCAGTGTCGGAGAAGATGGTGGCCGGAGGCGTCTCCAGGGAGCTGCCCCCTCGCCTCGAGCCCAGGGACGCGCCGAAATCGACGCGCTGCGCAAACGAGGCTGCGATTCTGGGCTTGACCGGCGACCTGTTGCAGGCCCATGTGCGCGGCTGCATGAGCCGGCGCGGCCGCGACCCGAAGTAGCCGCGCGGATGGGAGTCGCCATGAACCGGAACGACGAGCGTGCGACAGCGATCGAGGCCGCGCTGGAAGGCGACTGGGAGCGCGCGCACCGCATCGTGCAGGACCTGGGCGATGCGATGGCCTGCTGGACGCATGCGATTCTGCACAAGATCGAAGGCGACGCGTCCAACAGCCGGTATTGGTACGCCCGATCGGGGGGGCGACGCTTCGAGGACTTCACCGACGCGCACCAGGAGTTGCACGCCGCGTTGCGTGTGCTGCGCGGTGAATGAGCGTGGGGTTCGCCAGGATCCGCGCACGACGGTGGATCGCGGCGCGCGGCCGGCGCTTGGCCCCCCGCCAACGCCGGGAGATCGTCCAGGTGCCGCGTCGGCCCCCGGGCGCGATCGCAAGACATGGAAGGGAGCAGTGGAATGGGCGAGGCCAAGAAACGACAAGGGGAGCGCCAGCGGCTGCACGAGACCACGCGGAGCGCCGCTCGCGTGCTGGACGCCGCGCTCCCCGTGGCGGCCCAGGCGTTGCTGCTGGTGGTTGTGGTCAACGCGCCACGAAGATCGCGCTACGACATCCTCGATTACGCCGCCCTGCAGCGAACCGCGGATGCGCTCGCTGCCCGCGTTCGCCGCGAACTGCCCGACGAGCGCTTCTGCCTCGTCGCGTACCCGGCCTTGTACCCGCTGTTCGGGCTCTACGACGCCGTGCACGGCGCGAGTGCCTTCGAGATCCGCGCCGAACAGGCCGTCCTGGTCGCCGGCTGCGACCTCGACGGCCAGGCGTGGTGCATGGACCGCGCCGTGGTGCCGGAGCTCGTTCAGGCGGTGCCCGACCTGGAGGAAGGCGACGCGGATTTCGAAGCAGCGGTGTTCTGCTACCTGCCGGTCGTTGTCGTGGGCGAACAGCCGCTCAGCGACGCGCTGCTCCAGGTTCGTATCGAACCGGGTGCCGCGGTGCAATCGGGCCTGGGGGCGCTTGGCGATTCGCAGGGCCTGGAGGTGAAGAGCGTGGGGCTGGTCGCCAGCCAGCTCGCCCAGCCGGTGTACGATCAGCTCGCCACCGAGGCGCTCGCCACCTGGATCGCGATGGCCGCTGAAGTCCGGCCGCGTTTCCACTTCATCGCCGGTCACTCGGTGCTGTCGGCCGGCTCCGCAGTGTGGCTGGGCCAGCCCGCCTTTGCCGACCTCGCCAACGCGGCGCAGGACGAACTCGATGCCACGCAGTGGCTGGTCGAGCAACAGCGCTTCCACGCCCAGCTGCGGCGCAGGCTCGTCGAACACGGACTCACGGTGCGCACGGCGTTGTTCGATGGCGAGGGCGACGACGCGCTCGCCGGCCAGACGCTGGAGCGGCTGCGCCTTGGGGAGCTGGCGAGCGGCGAGGACTTCGTCATCGAGCCCATCGACGTGCAGGAGCCCGAGGGTGTGGACCCGGAGGGCATCCAGCTCACAGAGTACGTCTACGAGGATCACATGGTTCTCGGTGTGCTATCGACGACGCATGGGTCGGAGCTGACTTCGCAGAGCAACCTCTATCCGTGCTCGACGGCGGGGCCGCAGGCGATCGTCGCCCATGCCGAGGAAGCGGCCCGGGCGGCCGGCCTGCCGCTCCAGCGCATCCGACACGACGGGGCCGTGCTCACGTGTTCGCACTGCGGCCAGCCGGTGCCGCTGACGGAAGCCGACGAAGGGGAGGAGCAGGCGCAGCCCCAACCGCTCGCCCACCGTCTGCATTAGCGCCGCCGACGGGCACCTCGCTCGCCTGCCGTGCGAAGGCCCGCGCGGCACGCGACGATCCGTAAGTCCGGATGAAACCGCTCGCCCTGCGCGAACCCACGGCGTGCGCCAGAACCCAACCGTGGACACCGACCTGCCTTTCCGCGCAGGATGGCTGCGCGCTTGTCTCCCGCGCTCGCGGACAACAGCGGCGCGCAGCGCCTTCCGGACCGCTTCGGATGCCTCGCCTTTGCGCGCGTCGCGGGGCGATTGTCCAAACGGCCCTGCGGAGACTCCGTCGGCGAAGGCCCGGTCTTGCGGGAAGGCGCCCGCGGCGCGCAAAGGCATCTGCGCGGGAAGGCGCAGCGACGTCCCGCGAGCGGGTCCTTCGGCGCCCGCCGGTGCCGCGCGCGCCGCCGTTCCGACGATTCCGCAATCGTGGCATGATCGCCGGTGACTCGTTCGCGCGCCTGACCCGCGGCGCGGAAGGCGCCAATGTGAATACCGTTCCTCACATGCAACGGCCCGACATCGGGCAAGCTGCCGCAGGCGTGCGCGATCGGTCGTTGCTCGCTCACGCGTGCCGCCGACGCCCGGCGCGTGGGCTGACCCGTCCGCCCGAGCCCTCGCGCCCGCACGGCAACCCACCCGGAAGGAGCTTCTCATGCACGCGCTGATGCAGAACCGGCAGCTGTCGATCGCTTCGCTGATCGAGCACGCCAACTGCAATTATCCGAACGTCGAGATCGTCTCGCGGACCGGCGAAGGTCCGATCCACCGCTGCACCTACCGCGACATCCATCGGCGCTCGAAGCAGCTGGCCAACGCGCTGGTCGCGCTCGGCGTCGAGATCGGCGATCGCATCGGCACGCTGGCCTGGAATGGCCACCGGCACATGGAGCTCTACTTCGGCGTCTCGGGCATGGGGGCGGTGCTGCACACGATCAACCCGCGCCTGTTTCCCGAGCAGATCGACTACATCGTCAATCATGCCGAGGATCAGTACCTGTTCTTCGACCTCTCCTTCGCGCCGCTCGTCGCCAAGCTGGCGCCGCTGATGACCACGGTTCGCGGCTTCGTCGCGATGACGGACCGCGCGCACATGCCGGCGCTCGATCTGCCGAACCTGCTTTGCTACGAAGAACTCGTCGATGCGCAGGACGGCGATTTCGAATGGCCGGAGCTCGAGGAGGACGTGGCGGCGTCGCTGTGCTACACGTCGGGGACGACCGGCCATCCCAAGGGCGTGCTCTACTCGCACCGCTCGATGGTGCTGCACTCGTACGCGGCGTGCACGGTCGACGGGTTGGGCATCTCGGCGCACGAATCGGTGCTCGTCGTCGTGCCGATGTTCCATGTCAACGCCTGGGGCACGCCGCACGCTGGCGCCATGTGCGGCGCGAAGCTGGTGCTGCCGGGACCCGCGCTCGACGGCAGAAGCGTCTACGATCTGATGCGCGACGAAAAGGTGACCCTGGCACTCGGCGTGCCGACCGTCTGGCTGATGCTGTTCAATCATGTCGACGCCGCGGGGCTCGACCCGAAGCGGGATCTCGAGCTGCGGCGCGTGGTCATCGGCGGGTCCGCCGCGTCGCGGGCGATGAGCGAACGTTTCGAGACGAAGTTCGGCGCGGTCGTCGTCCACGCCTGGGGAATGACCGAGATGTCTCCGATGGGGACGGTGTGCAACCTCTTGCCCAAGCACAAGGGACTCCCGCTCGCCGGTCGCCTCGACGTCCAGGCGAAGCAGGGGCGCGCGGTCTACGGCGTCGAGATGAAGATCGTCGACGAGGACGGCAAGCGCCTGCCGCACGACGGGGTGGCGTTCGGCCACCTGCTGGTGCGCGGACCGTGGATCACCCGCGGCTATTTCCGCGGCGAAGGCGGCGCGATCCTCGATACCGACGGGTTCTTCGACACGGGCGACGTCGCGACGATCGACCCCGACGGGTACATGCAGATCACGGATCGCAGCAAGGACCTCATCAAGTCGGGCGGGGAGTGGATCTCCTCGATCGAGCTCGAGAACGCCGCGATGGGACACCCGGCCGTGGGCGAGGCGGCGGTGATCGGTGTCGCGCACCCGAAGTGGCAAGAGCGCCCGCTGCTGATCGTGGTGAAGAAGGCCGGGCAGCAGGTCACGCGCGACGAGCTGCTCGGATTCCTCGAGGGCAAGGTCGCGAAGTGGTGGATGCCCGACGACGTGACGTTCGTCGCCGAGCTCCCGCACACCGCCACGGGCAAGCTGCAGAAGCTCAAGCTGCGCGAGCAGTACCGCGACTACCGGCTGCCCGACGCGTAGCCGCCTCGTTCGCCGGGGCGCGCCCGCCCGTCCGGTCACGGCGCGCTCTGGCGTCGACTCGAGGAAAGACGCGACCGGCCGGTCGACGCCCGCATGAGCGCTGTTTCTGGCACGAGGATTGCAAGGCACGCCTGTCATCATCCAATTGACAGTCACCGCCCATGGAACTGCGCCTCGTCGAAATCGAATCGGAATCCACCCCCGCGCCCAGCGAGCCCGGCTGGGGCGTTGCAACCGGGGCCGTCGCCGCCGTCGCGGCTGAGCCGCTTGCGGAGGAGCCGGACCGCTACCTGTCCGCGGCGAAGCGCGAGTACGACAGCGGGCACATCGAGCAGCCGCTCTGGGTGCGCGCTGCGTCCCAGGCGGGCGCCGACGAGGCTGCGGTCCTGGCGGCCTATCTGCGCGCCCGCGCGACTGCGCTGCGGCTGGCCGACCGCGACCCGCAGGCGCCCCTCGCCCGCGAGCGCACGCCCGGCTCGCCGGCCGGGGATCCCGGCCTGCCGTCGGCTCCGGATGCCGCTACGGCGTCGACCGGTGCCGTCACGCCGCGGCAGCGAAGGGGATTCGGCTCGCTGCCGCTCACCTGGAAGCTCGCTGCGGCCGGCGGGTGTGCGGCGGTCGTTGCTTTCACCGCGCTGCAGTGGGGTTCGAGCGACGACTCGGCCGCCTCGCTTGCCGCAGCACCCGTCCGCGCCGTGCCTGCGGGCGCGGCCGCAACCGTGGGCGCGGATCCGCTCAAGAGCCCGCCCGTGCCGGCGATGGACGTGGTCGCGGCAACCGAGGCGCAGAAGCGCGCCGAGCGCGCGGCGAAAGTGCAGGAGTTCGCGAGCGCCGGGAACTGGAACGTGCTGGTGCTGCACGCGGCCGACTGGACGCGCAGGGAAGAGGCTAACGCGGACGCCTGGAAGTACCTGAGCCTGGGGTATGTCAACCTGCGGCAGGTCGACGATGCGCTTGCCGCGGCGGAAAAGGCGGCGCAGCTCGCGCCGACGCGAGGCGACCTGTGGGCGAACCTCGGCCGCGTGGAACAGGCTGCGGGTCGGCCGGATCGGGCGCTCCACGCGTACGAGCAGGCGGTGGCGATCGATGCGCAGGACGTCGCGAGCCTGGTGCAGATCGGGAGGCTCTACGCGGAACTCGGTCGCCTGCCGCAGGCGAGGTCCGCCTTCGATCGGGCGCTGGCGCTCAGCCCGGACGACATCGACGCCCGTTGCGGCGAGATGCGCCTCGCGCAGAAGCAGGGTCGCGCCAAGGACGCGGAGAACGGGGGCAGGGAACTCAGGCGCGGCGAGAGGGAATGCGGCCCCGGCGAATCGGTGCCCGCGGGGACCTCGGTGGCTCTGTCCGCGGCGGTCGTGAAGCCCGGACCTGGAACCCAGCGCTGAACGAGCGCGGACCGGCGCGGTGCGGCAGCGCGCTCCGGGCCGCGTGGTTCACCCGGGTTCACCCGGGGGAAACGCCGCGTGCAACGAGCCAGAGCAGGGCAAGCAGCACGGGCTGGTGCGCCATGTAGACGGCCAGGCTGTGGCGGCCCAGCGCCGCGAGCAGCCGGGGTGGACGCAGCGCGGCAAGTCGGGTGACGGATTGCGGCGTCAGCCACCTCGCGCCCGCCGCCACGGCGAGCAACGCGACGCCGGTCCAGGGCAGCAGCGGAACGTAGTCCTCGGTCTGCGGCTTGCCCGTGCGCAGCCCGATGAACGACAGCGCGAGGTGGTCGAACGCCGGGTGCGACACGGCGTTGCCCACGGCGACGGCGGCGCTGCCGAGGACCAGCGCGCTTCGCGGGTGGCGAACCAGGGGCCGGGCCAGCAGCGTGGTCACGACGATGCAATGCAACACGCCGAAATAGATGAACGACCGCGGAAACACGAGGTAGCTGCCCAGCGAAACGGCGCCGGCGCACGCGGCGACGCTCGCCTGCCGCCGCCAGAAGCGGGCTGACGGCAATCCGGCGCGGTCCGCAAGGACCAGCGACACGCCCACGAGCGCGAGAAACGAGGACAGGATCGCGGCCCGCGCGGCCAGCCAGAACGCATCGTGCTCGAAATCGGCCGCGAGCCAGCCGAAGTGGCGCAGGTCGAAGCAGAAGTGGTACGCGATCATCAGGCAGACCGCCGCACCGCGCGCGGCGTCGATGGCGTCGACGCGCGCCGGGCCGGCCGCGAGTGGCCGGGGCGGTTCCGCCTGGCGCGGGCGACGCCGGGAGCGGTCGCGGCTCATCGCACCGGGGCCGGCCACGTGATCCGCCACCCTTCGCCCTCCGGGCGACCGGCCGCGTGCAGCAGCGCGGCGGCGGAGGGGTCGATCGCGCCGCGGGTCGTAACCCGCAGGTCCAGCGTCGGCGCGCCCTGGAAACCGACGCTTGCCTCGCCCCGCAGGTGGACGTCGCCGCCTTCGTTATCGATCGTGGCGGCAAGGCGGTCGCCCGCCGCGCGCAGCGACGCCGCAACCGTCCCCAGGTCCAGCGCCGGCCGACCCGACACGTGGTCGATGCCAGCGCTTCGCCAGCGCAGCGCCGCCGTGCCGGCGAACTCCGCGTCGTGGCGCTCGAGGCGCGGGACGGTTGCCGTGATCTCGCCGCTGACGTGCAGGGGCGCCCCTGGCCGAGCGATCGCGACCAGCATCGCGGCCGGTACGCGGATTTCGGCGTCGGTCGCCGCCACGCCGCGCGGGCTCAAGGTGACGAGTCCGCGCACCGGCGCGCGCGCCGCGTCCGACGCTCCGAGCTGCACGGCGACCACGCCGCGCAGCAGGCCCGGCATCCTCACTTGCCACGACAGGGGGAGGCGCTGGCCACCCGCCGCGAGCGCGCCCGTGCCCGCCCAGAGCGTTCCCTGCGCCTCGAGCAGGGTGAGTGCACCGCCGCCGGCACGCTCGACCACGGGCTGCAGGATCGCCGCCGGAGCGAGCGCCAGCAACGCGAACGCCAGCAGCAGCGCGAATCCGAAGACGCGGAGCAGGGCGTGCATCGATCGGCGCGGCCGTCGCAGGGCCCTCGTCAACGGCCGAAGACGAGCTCCGCGCGAACGCTCCCGGGGTCGACGCGGGCGGTGAGCCGGGCGTCGACGAGTTGCAGCTGCGCCTCGCGCTGCAGCGACTCGATCAGCCGCACCAGCGCGTCGATCGGCACCGCCGGGAACGTCGCCCGAACGCGGTCATCCTGCGCATCGATCTCGATTCCAGGAGCCGCTGCGAACAGGCTCGCCACCGCCTGTGCGACCGCTGCGCGCGCCGGTCCGGTCGGCGCCGGGCGCGCCGTACGGGCGAGCGCGGGGATCGCCTCCGTCATTCGCCTCGCTTCGGCCAGCGCCGCGCGCGATTGCGGCGCCGCGCTGCGCATGCGCGCAAGATCCGCGGTGAGCGGCAGCCAGATTCCCCACGCGCCAACGGCAGCCGCGAGCGCCAGCGCTCCCGCGGCCAGCAGCGCGCGTTCCCGTCGCGAGCGTCGGGCGAGCCACGGGTGGCTTGCGGTATCCCGGCGGCGCGCCCCGCCGCGACTCATGAGGCCGATCCTCCGAACCGCGCCCGGGTTCCGCTGGCCGTGCGGGCAATGAGCGCGGGCAAGCCCGCTTCCTTCATGGCGGCATCGAACTCGCGCAGTGTCTCGGGTTCCACCGGACCGAGTTCCACGGTCCACGCGCCGGCCGTGAAGCTCGCGCTCTTCAATGCACCGCGGGGCAGGCGCGCGAGCGCCGGCGCGGCCCGGGCCAGCACCGGCAAGGCATCCCCTGGCGCGGGAAGGCCGTTCGCATGGCGCAAGTCGGAAAACCGGCGCTCGATTGCGACGCGGGCTGGGTCGGCGCCCGCGCTGCTCCCGGCAACGCCCGCGTTGGCGGCCAGACTGCGCCAGGCGGCGGCGTCGCGCTGGGCGTCGTAATGGAGCCACGCCCACTCGCCAAGCGTTGCGGTCACGTGCAGGCCGACGGCGGCCAGGCCCAGCGCCACCGCGCTTCGCCAGGCGGGCCATCGGCGAGCGCTGCTCGGCGCGGCGGCAGGTGCGAAGTCGCCTTGCAGGACGTCGGTCGCGGCGGCGAACGCCGCAGGAGCGCTCTCCTGCCAGCGCCAGGGCGGCTGGGCGACGAAGCGCACCCCGGTTGCCGCCGACCACGAAGCGAGGCACGCCTCGGTCGCGGCCGCGCGAACTGCGATCGTGGCGGGCGCCGGTTTCGTGGCGAGCAGCCGAAGGAGTTCGTCCGGCAGCGCGCCGTCTGGCGGCGGGGCTGCCGTCGCCATCGCCGTGCCGTCAGGGAAGCGCAGGAACGCGTGCCCCGGCGTCGCGTCGTCGGCGCACCAGTGCCAATCCTCGGCCGCCGGGAGGAGCTCGGGTTCGGCGACGACCCGAGACCACGCCGGAAACCCCGGCCCCGGCATCGCGACGATCGTCCGAAGCAGGTCGCGCTCGACGATGACGATCCTCACCGTGCCGTCGGCCGCCTGGCCCGATACCGCCACGTGCTGATCGTCCGGGACGCCGGCGAGCTGATCCTCGACGGCGAAGGCGGCGGCCGGGCGCAGCCGCGCGGCCGGCAGCGGCGGCAGCCGCAAGGCGACGACGCGGACCCGCCTGGCGTCGAGTACGGCCTCGGCGCGTGCGGCGCCCGGCCAGCGCGCGGGAGGGTCGCGGCCATTGGAGAGCAGCGCGCCAGCGCCGTCGTAGAGCGCCCAGTCCTGGCGCGACTCCGCGGTCGCTTGCGCTATGAACCGGACACGCAGAACGCGCCCCGGGGTCGGCTCGTGCTGCGCCCTCGGGTACTCGCCCTCGGGGCGGCCCGTCGCGCTCATGCAACCGTCCGCAGGGGCGTTGCCCCAGCTGCGCCGGCGTCCGCTGCCAAACGCCGCGCTGCGCTCGAGGACGGCAGGGAGATCGGGGCGCGCAGCACGAGCGGATTCTACTCGACGATCTGCCAGAGCACCGCCGGCCACGCTCCGGGCCGGCGGTGGAGCAGCGCGCGGGCGCGACCGAGCGTGGTTCCCTGCCGGGCCTCGACGGTGGCATAGAAGTAGTCGCTGCGCACGGAAAGCCCGAGGTCCGTCGGCAGCGACGCGCCCGCGGGAAGGCGGGCACGGAATTCAGCCACCGTCGTGAACGGCTTCGCGCTCCGTCCGGCGACGAGGCCGGCCAGCCCCTGTGCGCTGGCGCCGTCGACGAGGGTCGCCAGCACTTCAGGCGCGGCGGTATTGACGTTGAGTGGGGTGTTCACCGGCAGCGCGGACACGTAGGGCGCAACCGCAGCCAGGTTCGCCTCGGTCACGCCACGGACGGCGAGCAGTTCGGCGGTGCGCAGGACGGGCAAGTCGGCGGCAACCGCGGCGGGTGCCAGCGCAAGGTAGTGGGGATCTTCGGCGCCGTCCGGCCGCGGTGTCGTGTCGGCGTCGACCCAGTCGGCAATGGCGTCGAGGGCGGCGAGCGGGCCGCCGCGCCCGGCGAAGAGCCGCTGCAGCCGCACCCGTTCGGCGGCGCTGGTCGCTCCGGTCGTGCCGAGGGCGTTGAGGTTCAGTCGCGACTGGGCGTCGACGATTCCGCCGCGGACCTCGCCGCTCTCGACCGGGATCGCCGGCAGCGGGATCGCCCAGGGCTCGCCCAGATGATCGATGACGCTCCGGCGCGCGTCGTCGTGCAGGATCTGCCGCGCCCACTGGACGCCGGCCAGCGCCAATGCCTGCGCCTGGACCTGGTCGCGCCGGTGGAGCACCGTCTCGGCCCAGCGGCGCTGGTCGGCGAACACCGTGACCGCGACGGCTGCGGCCATGGCCGACAGCAACATCGCGAGAAGGATCGCTGCCCCGGCGCGGCGCGACGCGGGCGCGGGCACGGCCGTCATTGCAGCGCCAGCAGGCGCGAAACCTCGGCGCCGTCGACCAGGGTCAGCTCGATCCGCACGGCGCGCGGCAGCGCGGGCTCGTTCGCCGCCGGCCAGCGCTCGATCCAGCCGCCGGCGGCGTCGAGAAAGCGCAGCCGGAACGTGGCGATCCCCTGGGCCAGCGCGTGGCGAGTCGGCAGGGCGCCAGCCGGCCGGTCGAGGCGGGGCCAGTACAGCACCTCGAGCGTATCGTGCTCGAGCCGGTAGCCGATGCGCTGCCCCGCGGCGCCGGGGTCGGCGGAGAACTCCGGTCCGGCGCGGGAGATCTCCAGTTCGCTGCTGCCGCTGCGGTCGACATCGGCCAGCCACGCGGGCTCGCGGACAGCACCGGCACGCGCTTCGCGCGGCAGCGCCTGCCGCAGGTCGGCCTCGATGCGGGCAAAGAAGGCATCCAGCGTGCGCCAGCGCAGCGCCTCGGTGGACAGCTGGACTTCGCTGTCCGCCAGCGCCGACAAGGCCCGATAGCCAAGGGTCGTGATGATGGCCAGGATCGCGAGCGCGATCAGGATCTCGACCAGCGTGAAGCCGCGCGATGCAGGCGGTCTCATGGCGCCGGGGGCAGTCCCACGTAGCCGACGAGCTGCGCCAGCGCGTAGTCGGGAACGGCGGGGTCGGTGACGATCAGCTCGACTTTGCGGAAGCTCGGGTTGGGCGTCGCGGTGACGGCTTCGCGCCAGCGCAGGCGCGTCCCGGCCTGGACGGCCTCGCCTTCGCGGACCCCCGGCGCGGGACCACCGGCAGCCAGCTGCGCCTCGGCGAGCCGATTCTGCGCGACCCACATCGCCAGGGTGCGCTGCTTGAGCAGCGTCGCGCTGTCGGTCGACTGGGCAAGCGCCCGCATGCCCGCCGCGAGCGCGACGGCGATGACCGCCAGCGCGACGAGTATCTCGATCAACGTGAATCCGCGGCCCGCCGCCGGCCGGGCGCAGCGTCCGGCGGCCCCCGCGCGCGGGCCGGGTCGGGGAATCGGGCGGCGGGCGCCGCTCGCGTTCATCGTGGATCGGTCCGGGTGACGGCGACCCGGTTGAGCGCGTCCGAGGCGAGCAGCGTCGCGGTGCTTTCGCCCGCGATCATCAGGACATAGGGCTCGTTGCGACCGCTCGGGCGCAGCGGCAGGATCGCGTCGGCGGTGACCGCGGCGCCGGCGTAGCTTACGACGCCGACCGTGAGCGCTTCGGGCAGTCGGCGCGGCGCGAGGACGTCGTCGTCGGCGATGACCGTCCATTCCCCGTCGCTGCCGCGACGCCAGAAGCGGTACGTCGCGCCCGATGCCGAGACCCCCAGCGTCTGCCCGGTCCACTGCGAAAGCGCCGCCGCGTGCTCCAGCGCAGCGGCGAGCCGGCGCGCCTCCGCGGCGGCCGAACGCCGCGGATCGCGGTCGAGCGCAGCCACGAGCAGGCCTGCGGCGACGGCCAGGACGATTAGCACCACGAGCATCTCGACCAGCGTGAAGCCGGCGCGCGCGAGGCGAGGCGTTTCCGCGGCGGCCCCGGTCAGAGGTCCCACGACCCGATCTCGGCGTCGATCCCGGCGCCGCCCTGCTGGCCGTCGGCACCGAGGCTGTACACGTCGACCTCGCCCCGCAGGCCGGGGTTGAGATACTGATAGGGGTGGCCCCACGGGTCCTTCGGCAGGCGCTCGAGATAGCCGTTCGGCTTCCAGTTGGGGGGCGCGGGCGCCGCCGCCGGCCGGGCGACCAGCGCCGCGAGGCCCTGCTCGGTCGTCGGGTAACGCTGGTTGTCGAGCCGATAGAGCTTCAGCGCCTGCATGATCGCCGCGACGTCGCTCTTTGCGGCCACGACCCGCGCCTCGTCGGGACGCTCGAGCACCCGCGGGACGACCAGCGCCGCGAGGATGCCGAGGATCACGATCACTACCATGATCTCGATCAGCGTGAAGCCCTGCGCGCGACGTGGGCAGCGACTCGTGAGGGCGGGCATGAGGCGATTATAATCACTTGATCCGGCGCCGCCGCGCGTTCCCGCCGCCACGGGAGCGAGACTGCGCGCGCCCCGAACCATGCGCCGTGTCCTCCTCTCGCTCCTGCTGCTGCTGGCCGTCTTGGCGGTGGCGTTCGGCGCAGGAAGCCGATGGCTCGCGCGTCCGTTGCCGCTGCCCGGACCCACGTGGTCGTTCGACGTGCGTCCGGGAGCAAGCCTCGCGGCCGTCGCCCGCGACCTCGAAGCGGCCGCCGTGGTGCCGGATGCGCGGATCCTGGTCGCGCTCGCGCGCTGGCGCGGCGTGGACCGTTCGATCAAAGCCGGCAACTACGAGATCGCCCAAGGCATCACGCTGCCTCGGCTGCTCGACAAGCTCACGCAGGGCGACGTGACCCAGACGTCGTTGACGGTGGTCGAGGGTTCGACCTACGCCCAGCTGCGCGCCGCGCTCGCTGCGCATCCGGGGATCATGCGGCCGGCGGAGCCGCTCACCGATGCGGAGCTCGCGCGCAAGCTCGACCTGCCCGGCGGAAGCCTGGAGGGCTGGTTCTTTCCCGACACGTACTTCTTCGTCGCGGGGTCGGGAGAGCTCGCGCTGCTTCGCCGGGCGCACGCGCTGATGCGCGACCGCCTCGACGCGGCGTGGCGCGCGCGCGCTCCCGACCTGCCGCTGAAGGATCCCTACGAGGCGCTGATCCTGGCGTCGATCGTCGAGAAGGAGACGGGCCGCGACGCGGATCGCGCGTTGATCGCGGCGGTGTTCGTCAACCGCCTGCGCCTCGGGATGCGGCTGCAGGCCGACCCGGCGGTGATCTACGGCATGGGCGCGCGCTTCGACGGCAACCTGCGCAAGCGGGACCTCGAAGCCGACTCGCCCTACAACACGTACACCCGCGGCGGCCTGCCGCCGACGCCGATCGCGCTGCCGGGCCTGCGCTCGCTCGCGGCCGCGACACAGCCGCCGCGCACGAGCGACCTCTACTTCGTCGCGCGTGGCGACGGCAGCTCGGAATTCTCGGCGAGCCTCGGCGACCACAACCGGGCCGTGGCGAAGTTCCAGAAAGGCGGGCGCTGAATGCGCCGCGCAACGCTCGCGGGCCGCGCGGTGCGCCTGCGCTGCGATAGGGGCGGCAGGGCAGGGTCCTGCCGCCGAACCGCGCCATCGCCCCGGAGCGCGCCGCTGCGATGACCTCCTGCCGCGGGCGCTTCATCACCTTCGAAGGCATTGACGGGGCCGGCAAGAGCACGCACCTCGGGTGGGCGAGCGATCGCATCGCCGCGGCCGGGCACCGCGCGATCGCGACCCGTGAACCTGGCGGCACGCCGCTCGGCGAGGCTCTGCGCGATCTCCTCCTGCACCAGCCGATGACCCACGACAGCGAAGCGCTGCTGATGTTCGCCGCGCGCCGCGAGCATCTGGCGCAGGTGATCCGCCCGGCACTGGCACGGGGGGACTGGGTGGTCTGCGACCGCTTCAGCGACGCGACGTTCGCCTACCAGGGGGGCGGCCATGGCGTGGATCTTGCGCGTCTTCGCGCGCTCGAAGCGTGGATTCACGGCGACTGCCAGCCGGATCTCACGCTCCTGTTCGATGTCCCGCCCGAAGTGTCGCGCGCCCGCCTGCAGCGCTCGCAGGTCGAGGGGCGGGCGCTGGACAAGTTCGAGCGCGAGGCCGGGGCGTTCTTCGCGCGCGTGCGCGCGGCGTACCTTGACCGGGCGCTGCGCGATCCCGTGCGGTTTCGGGTCGTGGACGGCACGCGCGGCCTCGACGACGTGCGGGCGCAGGTGGGCGCGTGCCTTGCGGCATTGGAGGCGCCCTGATCATGGGGCCGGCGGCTTCCGATGGCGGGGCGCCGGCGCGCCTTCCGTGGCAGCCGCTCCTGCCCTGGCAGCGGGTCGCCGCCCAGGCGCTTCTCGCCCGGCGCGAGGTGTTCCCGCACGCACTGCTCATCCACGGGGCGCGGGGCATCGGCAAGCACGCGCTGGCGCTCGCCCTTGCGCAGGGCCTGCTCTGCGAGGAGCCCCGGGACGACGGGCTCGCTTGCGGCCGCTGTCCCGGGTGCCGCTATGCGGAGGCGGGCACGCACCCGGACCTGTTGCGCGTCGAGCGCCTGGTGTTCGACGACGAGGGACAGGCGCTCGTGCCGGTCGACACCATCGCTGTCGATCGCATCCGCGCGCTGATCGACTTCGTGCAACTCACCAGCCACCGGCGCCGCGCGAAGGTCGCGGTCATCGCACCGGCGGAGCGCATGAACGCGTCGGCGGCCAACGCGCTCCTCAAGACTCTGGAGGAGCCGCCGCCGGACGCCTACCTGCTGCTTGTCACCGAGCAGCCGGGCCGCCTGCCCCCCACCGTGGTCTCGCGCTGCCGGAGGCTCGCGGCGCCGCGGCCGGGCGCGGACGAGGCGAGGGCCTGGCTGGCGACGCAGGGGGTCGGCGAGGGCGGGATCGCGCTCGCGCTCGCGCTGGCCGGCGGCGCGCCGCTGGCTGCGCTCGAGCATGCCGACCCCACCTGGCTGGCCGAGCGCCGGGCGTGGCTCGACGCCATGGCGCACCCGGAGCGGCTGGCGGTGACGGCCCTCGCCGCGCGCATCGAGGCCGGTGGCAAGGAGGAGCGGGGGCAGCGGCTGGCGGACTGCATCGCGTGGCTGCTTTCCTGGACGGCCGACCTCGCACGCGTCGGCGGTGGCGGCGAGGCGCGATGCCATCCCGATTTCGCCGCGCCTGCGGCGGCGTTGGCGGCGCAGGTGGCGCCGGCGGCGTTGTTTGGCTATCATCGCAGGCTGGAGCGCCAACGTGCATTGCTTGCGCATCCGCTGCAGCCGCGGCTCGTCGCCGAGGCGTTGCTCATCGAGTACGTCGCCCTGTTCAGTTGAGGATGGTGGACTTCAAGCCTGGCGGTTCGGTCGCGAATGCGGCCATCGCGGCGACCGTCGCGAGGCCGGGGGTGCTGTCGCTCAACATCCGCGAAAAGGCGGCGCTCTACGCCGCGTACATGCCGTTCCTGCGCGGTGGCGGCATCTTCATCCCCACCGCGCGGCAGTACCAGCTGGGCGAGGAAGTCTTCATGCTGCTGTCGCTGATGGACGATCCGAACCGCATCGCCGTGCAGGGTAAGGTGGTCTGGATCACCCCGGAGGGCGTGCAGGGCAACCGGACGCAGGGTATCGGCGTGCAGTTCACGCAGGACGAAACCGGCGCGGCGGCCCGCGCCGTGATCGAGAAGGCCCTCGGCGAGACGCTCGCGTCGACGCGGCCCACGCACACGCTGTAGTCGCGCCGCGGCCTTCGCGCCGCGCCGACGCCCGTCCTGTAGCGCGCGCGGCCCGCGCATCCGCTCATGTTCGTCGACTCCCACTGCCACCTCGATTTCCCGGACTTCGCCACCGACCGGAGCGCGGTGCTCGCAGCGATGGCCGCGGCGAAGGTCACGCACGCGCTCTGCATCGGGGTGAATCTGGCCGACTGGCCCGCCGTGCACGCGCTGGCGACCGCGCATGCGAACCTCTACGCGACCGTCGGCGTGCATCCCGACGCGACCGGCGTTGCCGAGCCGACGGTCGACGACCTGGTCGGGCGGGCAAGGATGCCGAAAGTCGTCGCGATCGGCGAGACCGGGCTCGACTACTACCGCCTCGGCGGCGATCTCGAATGGCAGCGAGAGCGCTTTCGCATCCACATCCGCGCTGCACGCGAAGCGCGGCGCCCGCTCGTGGTGCACATGCGCTCCGCCACGGCCGACACGCTGGCGATGCTGCGCAGCGAGAATGCGGCCGAGGTGGGTGGCGTGATGCACTGCTTCTCCGAGACCTGGGACGTCGCCGCGGCCGCGCTGGAGCTCGGGTTCCACATCTCCCTGTCCGGCATCGTCACCTTCCCGAACGCGCGCGAGCTGCACGACGTCGCCCGCCGCGTTCCGCTCGACCGCCTGCTGATCGAGACCGACGCGCCCTACCTCGCGCCGGTGCCGCATCGCGGACGGCGCAACCAGCCGGCGTGGGTCGCCGACGTCGCCGCGGGCGTGGCTGCGCTGCGCGGCGTTGCCGTGGCGACCGTCGCCGCCGCGACGACCGAGAACTTCTTCCGCCTGTTCAACCTCTCGCCGGAGTCCGTGAACCATGCCGAATCGTCTTCTTCCCATTGAGCTTGCCCGCCGGTGCTGGCGCTTCCTGCCGGTGGCGTTCGTCGTGTTCGCGACGACCGCGGCGATCGCCCAAACGCCGGCCGACGACCTCGTGATCGCGGCTGCCAACGATCGCGTCGAGCGCGTGCGCGAACTCTTGAGCCGCGGTGTCAAGCCCGACGCGCAGGACGCGAAAGGCGAGACCGCACTGGCGGCGGCGGCGCGCGGTGGCAATCTCGTGACGATGGAGGTTCTGCTGGCCGCCGGGGCGGATGTCAACGGACGGACGCGTTTCGGCGACACGGCGATCGCGCTCGCCGCCTACACCGGGCAGGAGCCGATCGTGCGACGGCTGCGCGCCGCGGGTGCCGCCGTTGATGCTCCGCGCAGCTGGACCGCGCTCATCTACGCCGCGGCGGGCGGCCACGACGCCATCGTTCGCTACCTGCTCGGGCAGGGGGCGGACATCAACGCCGTTTCGCCGAACGGCACGACGGCGCTGATGATGGCGGTGCGCGAGGGACGCTACGGCACGGTCGAGCTATTGCTCGCGCAGCGCGCGGATCCGACGCGCCGCAACGACCATGGGATGTCCGCCCTCGACTTCGCCAAGCGCAACCAGGACAAGGCGGCGATCGATGCGCTGCGGCGCGCGGGCGCGCGCGACTGAACGCAGGGTGCGGGAGCGCCGGTGCGACCCGAACGCCCCCTTCAGGGCTGGGGACGGACCTCGGTGTCGGCGGGCTCCGCAGCCGCGCGGAGGTCGGGCGCTGCCTGCGCTTCGCCGACCAGCGAGGGGACGATCTCGGGCAACACGCCGACCAGCCGCCGGGCGCCGTCGAATCGCGCCTGCCAATAGCGTCGATCCAGCGCGCTGATCTGGACCTCGCGGCCACGGCGCGGCGCATGGATGAACTGGTTGTCGCCGAGGTAGATCCCGACGTGGGAGAAGGCGAAGCGTTGGGTGTTGAAGAACACGAGGTCGCCAGGCTTGAGGTCGCCCAGCGGGACCGCCGCCCCGACCTGGCTCATCTCCTTGGCCGTGCGCGGCAGGTTGAGGCCGGTGACCTGCTGGAATACGTAGCGGACGAGGCCGCTGCAATCGAGCCCCGTTTCGGGGCTGTTGCCGCCGCGCTTGTATTCCACACCGAGCAGGCCCAGCGCGTGGGAGGACAGCGCCTGAGCGGTGTGCCAGGCGGAACTGGCAGCGTCCTTGAAGGCGCCGCTGGCCGTGTCCACCAATCCCCTCGGGGCGTCCTGTGCGCGCGCAGGGTGGCCGGCACCGATGGCCCCGTAGATGAAGAGCGCACACAAAACCCCACGCAGGACGCGGCGAAAGTTCGGCATGCGCGCATTGTCCACGTTTGTACTGTTCAGCGCAAATCCGAATCGATAGAGGGCGTCGGCCACCGTCGCCGGCGTCGCCAGCGTCACCGCGATGACCTCCTGCGCGCGTGGCGAGGCGAAGACGACGGTGACGGTCGCGGTGCTGGCGGGACCGCCGGCGCGCTGCGCACTCCGGCATTCGCCCTTGGTGCGGCCCTGCGGGCTCATCGGACCG
This sequence comes from uncultured beta proteobacterium, assembly GCA_963713275.1. Lineage (GTDB taxonomy): Bacteria > Pseudomonadota > Gammaproteobacteria > Burkholderiales > Casimicrobiaceae > CAIWHR01. The sequence goes on along the minus strand of CAVQLG010000020.1, from coordinate 30,440 downwards.
CTCTCACGCTGCAAGCTTCGGGATTCGTTCTTGGTGCGGCCCTGCGGCCTCATGCGCTGCTTGCGTGTAGCGCCTCGGCGCGGCGTACGAACGCGTCGATGAAGGTGTCGGCAATGTAGCTGAATACCGGCCCGACCGCGCGCTCGAGCAGGTGCGTCGCGAACTCGTAGGCGAGTTCGAGTTCTATCTTGGACGCGTTCGGGGCCAGCGCGATGAAGCGCCACTCGCCGTGCAGATGCCGGAACGGGCCGTCGCGGAGCGTGATGATGATCGACTCGCCGGCGCGGTTGACGTTGTCGGTGGTGAAGTGCGCCCGCACGCCGCGGTAGAAGATGTCGATGCGCGCGGTCTTGCCGTCGGGGTGCTGTTCCAGCACCTGGGCGCCGCCGCACCAGGGCAGGAATCGGGGGTACTGCTCCACGCCGTCCACCAACGCGAACATCGCGTCGGCGCCAAACGGGACGAGCACGGATTTCCTCACGCGCTGCATGGGGTTGCCGGCGTGCTGCCGGGCGCGCGGGCGTGCCGGAGACCCAGCATCCTGCAGCGTCGCAGCGCGACACTCGGCGGCGGCAGGGGGCGGGCCGGGCAACGTCCGGCGCTCACGCCGGGGAGCGGAACGCGCGGCAGTCCGGACCGTTCGGTAGCTTTGCAGTGCACTACAATGCCATGCCTGGACGCTTGGTTCGCCAACCGGGCGGACGGCGTGCCCCGCGCCATGAGCATCGTCGCCAACAAGAAAGCCTATCACGACTACTTCGTCGAGGAGAGACTCGAGGCGGGGCTGTCGCTGCTCGGCTGGGAAGTGAAGGCGATTCGCGCCGGGCGCGCGCAGCTCAAGGAGGCGTACGTGATCGTCAAGGGCGGCGAGATCCAGCTCATCGGCGCGCACATTACACCATTGTCGACGGCCTCGACGCACATCCGCGCCGACCCGGTCCGCACTCGCAAGTTGCTGTTGCATCGCAACGAAATCAACCGGCTGGTCGGACAGGTCGAGCGCGCGGGCTACACGCTGGTGCCGCTCGACCTCCATTTCGCCAAGGGCCGGATCAAGCTCGCCATCGGGCTGGCGAAAGGCAAGAAGCAGTACGACAAGCGGGCGACGGTCCGCGAGCGGGAGTGGAACCGCGAGCAGCAGCGACTGATGCGCGGGCGCTCGGTTCGCTAGTCACGTCGCTCATTCCCCGGCTGCTGACCCGGCAGGCGAGGCACTGCGCGCATGCGCTCCCCGACGGCGCGGAAGCGCGCGCGGGCTGCCGGCGGGCGAGGCGTCCGGCGGCGATATCGTGCTTCGGCGCGTAGCCCGCCGGGCTTCAGCCCGCGCCCCTCGCCGCCCACGGCGGCGTCGCCAGCCAGGCTTGCAGCGCAGCGGCCGCCGCGAGCCCACTGCGCACGGCGCTTTCGAGCGTAGCCGGCAATCCTGGATCGAGGTAGTCGCCCGCGAGGTAGAGGCCGGGCAGCAGCGGGCCGGCGGCAGGGCGCGATAGCTCGGGCCGGCAGGCGTACGTAGCGCGTCGTTCGGTGATCACGTGCGACCAGGCCAGCGCGGGCAAGCCCGGCTCGAGGCGTCGTAACTGGGCCGCCACGGCCGCCGCGAGTTCTTCGCGTGCCAGGCGCCGGTGGACGCCCCGGGCGCTGATAACGACCGCCAGCATCGACGTGGCGCCGAGAGGCCGAAGCGATGCTGGATTCGTGCGGCGGGCGAACAGCCACTGCCCCGGCCGGTCGTCGAGGCGCAGGATCGGAACCTGCGTGTGCACCGGACCGGCAAACGCGAGGTAGACCGTGACAATCGGTTCATACGAAAAGCCGGCCGTCGCCGCCAGGGCGCCACGGCAGGGCGGCCGGGCGGCGAGCGCCCTCCCCAGCGCGTCCTCGAGCTGGTGCGGGCCGACTGCGAGGATCGCCGCTGCGTAGGTCCGCGTCTGCCCGTTCGCTTCCACTTCGACGCCGTCCGGGCCCGCCGCCGTCACCCGCGCGGCGGTGCCAAGACGCAGCGCCCCGCCCTGCGCAACGACTTCCCGCAGCGCGGGTTCCGGCAGCAGCGCCGTGAGATCCACTGCCGGGACGATGAAGTCGCTGTTCCCGCGGGCGCCGCCCAGGGTGGCTGCGAGCACGTGGGCGAACACCCGGGCCGAGGCTTCCTCGGGCAGCGTGTTCAGCGCGCTCACGCACAGCGGTGCCAGAAGGCCGTCGAACGCCTCTTTCGGCATCTCGCCAAACCAGCGCGCGACCGTCGCCCCGGGAGGGACCGCCTCCGGGTGGCGCTGCAGGTGCAGCAGCCGGCTGGCGAGCGCGACGCGCGTACCCGGGCGCATGCCGCGCGCGCCGAGGAGCGCGCCCACGAGGTGCAGTGGCGGGGGGGCACGCCAGGCGGTCAGACGCAGCGCACCGGGCTGCCGCCCCCATGGCTGCAGCGTGAGCGGCAGCCGCGTATACGGGCGGTCGGCGGCGCGAAGCGCCGCGCGGTGCACGGCGTCGATGAGACGCAGGCTCGCACGATAGGCCCCGACCAGGAGGTGCTGGCCGTTATCGAGCGCGACGCCGTCGACGAGCACACGGCGCGCGCGGCCCCCAGGCGCGCGGGCCTGCTCGTAGACGGTGACCGATGCACCACGCCGCGCGAGTTCCCACGCGGCGGCGCTTCCCGCCCAGCCGGCCCCGATGACGGCCACCGGCGCCGCCGCGCCATGCTGCGGTCCGGTTGCCGACCTACCGTTCACGCGCGGTCTTCCAGGCGATCCAGAGCTTGCGCAGCGGGGTGAGCGCAATGCGCTGATCGAGGACGGCGTACCGTTCGCGCTCGATCTCCTCGAGCAAGGCCCGGTAGATTGCCGCCATGATCAAACCCGGCCGCTGCGCCAATCGATCTTCGGCGGGCAGCTGGTCCATCGCGCGCCGGTACCAACTCCGGGCGCGCGTGACCTGCTCGGCCATCAGCGCCCGGAACGCGCCGCTCTGGCGCCGCTCCAGCAGTTGCGAAGCCGCGATGCCGTGCCGGGCCAGGTCCGCCTGCGGCAGGTAGATCCGACCGCGTCGCGCGTCCTCGCCAACGTCGCGAATGATGTTGGTGAGCTGAAACGCGATGCCGAGGTCGCGAGCGTAGCCCCGGGTTGCCGTCTGGGTGGTGCCGAAGACCTCGGCGGCGAGCAGGCCGACCACGCCAGCGACGCGGTGACAGTAGGACTCGAGATCCGCGAATTCGAGGTAACGCGTCCCATCCACGTCCATCGCCATCCCGTCGATCACCGTCTGGAAGTGGGCTTCCGGCAGCTGGTAGGCCGCGACCACGGGGACGAGCGCCCGCGCCACGGGGTGCTGCGGCGTGCCGGCGAACACGGCCGTGACTTCGGTGCGCCACCAGGCGAGCTTGCTGCGCGCGACGGCGGCGTCGGAGACCTCATCGACGACGTCGTCGACTTCGCGGCAGAACGCGTACAGCGCGGTGATGGCGCGGCGCCGCTCGGGGGGCAGGAAGAGAAAGCTGTAATAGAAGCTCGAGCCGCTGGCCGCGGCGCGCTGCTGGCAATACTCGTCGGGGGTCATGGCGCGCTCGCCGCGCGCAGGTGGCGCCGCGGCGGGAGGAGGGCGTTGCGCGCGACGCCGATCCAGCCGAAGGCGCCGATCCGCGGTCGCTGCCGGAACACGTCGCCGCCGGCGGCAGTGATGCGGTCCAGGATGCGATGCCCTCCGGCCAGCACGCCGGCGAGCTCGAGTCCCTGCCGCCAGCCCAGCGCGCGGGTCAGCGGTCGCCCGGATTCGAGCAGGCGCCGCGCTCGCGCGACCTCGAACGCCATCAGTTCCCGCCACGCCGGGCCGGCGCGTTCGTTTGCGATGTCGTCCTCGGTCACGCCGTAGTGCGCGAGGTCTTCGAGCGGGATGTAGACGCGGCCGCGGCGCCAATCGGCCGCCACGTCCTGCCAGAAATTGACGAGTTGCAGCGCGGTGCAGACCGCGTCGCTCCAGGCGCAGTGCTCGGGCGTGTGCGCTCCATAGAGGTGCAGGAGCAGGCGTCCGATCGGATTGGCCGAGCGGCGGCAATAGTCGTGCAGCAGTCCGAAATCGGCATAGCGGAAGGTCGCGACGTCCTGCCGGAAGGCCGAGAGCAGGTCCCGGAACGGACCGAGCGGCAGACGGTGCCGGTCGATCGCCTGCGCCAGTTCAACGAATGGCGGTTCGGCGGGCGGCATCCGCTCGCCGATGGCTTCGATCGCGCGCTCGTAACGCCGCAGCGCCGCCAGTCGCTCGGCCGCAGGCAGGTCACCCTCGTCGGCGAGGTCGTCGGCGCTGCGCGCGAAGCGGTAGATCGCCACGATCGGCTGCCGCAACGATCGCGGAAGCAGCACCGAGGCGACCGGGAAGTTCTCGTAATGGGCGACGGACACGCGGCGGTTGCGGATTAACGCCGATAAGTCAACGTTTGAGGCGGGCGGCGGCGCCCCTGGCCGGACGCTTCGCTCTGGCAGAGAAGGGGCGGTTCGGCTATACTCGCGCGTTCGGCGAAAGCGGCTGCGAAAGTGGCGGAATGGGTAGACGCACTGGATTTAGGTTCCAGCGGGGCAGCCCGTGGGGGTTCGAGTCCCCCCTTTCGCACCATCCGGCAACACTAGCAAGGATTCGATGCACATGCAAACCAGTCTTGAGACCCTGGGTCAGCTCGAGCGCAGGCTGAATGTGGCGGTGCCGCTCGCCGAGATCGAGGCTGAAGTCACCAAGCGCCTTGCCCGGCTGGCCAAGAACGTCAAACTGGCGGGATTTCGCCCGGGCAAGGTGCCGCTGAAGGTGGTCGCGCAGCAATACGGATCCCAGGTGCGCTCGGAAGTCATTTCCGAGACGGTGCAGGCCCGCTTCTCGGACGCGGTTCGGGAACAGCGGTTGCACGTCGCAGGCTATCCGCGGATCGAGCCCGCGGCCGCCGGCGCGGCGAGCGATCAGTTCGAGTTCTCGGCCGTGTTCGAGGTCTACCCCGAGATCCGGCTTGGCGACCTCGCAGGCGTCGTGATCGAGCGCCCGGTGGTCGAGGTCGGCCCGGAGGACGTCGCCAGCACGATCGATGCGCTGCGCAAGCAGCGCGTGCGCTACCAGGACGTGGCGCGGGGGGCGGCTGCCGGCGACCGCGTCGTCGTCGACTTCACCGGCACGATCGACGGCGTCGAGTTCTCGGGCGGGCAGGCGAAGGACTTCCCGATCATCATGGGGGAGGGCCGGATGCTGCCCGAGTTCGAGGCGGCGCTAAGCGGTGTCGTCGCCGGCGATGCGCGCCGCTTCTCGTTGACCTTTCCGGCCGATTATCACGGCAAGGAGGTGGCCGGGAAGAGGGCCGAGTTCGCGCTGACGGTGAAGTCGGTTTCCGAAGCGCTGTTTCCGGCGATCGACGACGAGTTCGCCAAGGCGTTCGGCGTGGCGAGCGGGAGCATCGACGACCTCAAGGCCGAGATCGAGTCCAATCTGCGCCTTGAGCTCAGACGCAAGATCGATGCCAAGCTCAAGGAGCAGGTGTTCAGCGCGTTGCGCGCGAAGGCGGAGTTCACGCTGCCGAAGTCGTTGATCGACCTCGAAGCGAAGGGCATGGCCGAGCGCACGGCCGCGGAGCTCAAGCAGAAGGGGATGCGGGCGGAGGATATCAAGCTCACGCCCGAGATGTTCCGCGCCGGCGCCGAGAACCGCGTGACCGTGGGCCTCGTCATGGGCGAGCTCGTCCGCCTGCACAGCCTCCAGGCGAAGCCCGAGCAGGTCCGGGCGCTGGTACGCGAGGCGGCCCAGACCTACGAGCAGCCCGAGGCCGTCGTGCGCTGGCATTACGAGAAGGCCGAACGCCTGAACGAATTCGAGGTGCTGGCGACGGAACGTAACGTTGTCGACTGGGTCCTTGGCCAGGCGCGGGTCGAAGACCGGCCGACGAAGTTCGCCGAGCTGATGACGCCGGCCGCCTGACGCCGCGATCGGGGGCATCAAGATCGAGCGCGGTCCGCGCCGCGCCGGGGTGCGTGCCCGGGGCCCTTGTACTGCGACGACCGCGGCCCGATGTTGCTTTAGACGACGCAGCCCCGTGGGTGGGCGGCGAGCACTCCGCCGGCAGGCGGCTGAAGAGGACAAGATGGAAGAACCGAGAGGCCTGGGCTTGGTCCCGATGGTGATCGAGCAGAGCGGACGCGGTGAACGCGCCTACGACATCTATTCGCGGCTGCTGAAGGAGCGCGTGATCTTTCTGGTCGGGCCGGTCAACGATGCGGCGGCGAATCTCATCGTCGCCCAGATGCTGTTTCTGGAATCGGAGAACCCGGACAAGGACATCAACTTCTACATCAACTCGCCCGGCGGGTCGGTGTCGGCGGGGATGGCGGTCTTCGACACCATGCAGTTCATAAAGCCCGACGTCTCCACACTGTGCGTGGGAATGGCGGCGAGCATGGGCGCGTTCCTGCTTGCCGCGGGCGCCAAGGGCAAGCGCTTCGCGCTGCCGAATTCGACGGTGATGATCCACCAGCCTTCCGGCGGTTTCCAGGGACAGGTGTCGGATATCGAGCGACACGCGCAGTTCGTCATCGATCTCAAGAAGCGCTTCATCCGCCAGATGGCAGGATTTACCGGACGGCCGGTGGAGCAGGTCGAGCTCGACCACGACCGTGACAATTTCCTCACCGCCGACCAGGCCAAGGACTACGGCATCGTCGACCAGGTCTTGCAGAAGCGGGGGCAGGGCGGTTAAAGTCGTTGCAACCGATCCGCCGGCACGAGCCCGCCGCACGCCGAAAGCGCACTCCCGATGGCCGAAAAACCTTCTGGCGACAAGCTTCTCTACTGTTCCTTCTGTGGCAAGAGCCAGCACGAGGTGCGCAAGCTCATCGCCGGGCCGTCGGTGTTCATCTGCGACGAGTGCATCGAGCTGTGCAACGACATCATCCGTGAAGAGGGGGCGAACGCGGAGTCGACGCGCGGCGACAAGAACAAACTGCCCACGCCGCACGAGATTCGCAGGATTCTCGATCAGTACGTCATCGGCCAGGAGCCGGCGAAGAAGATCCTCTCGGTCGCGGTGTACAACCACTACAAGCGGCTGGAATCGGTCGCCAAGGACGACGACGTCGAACTCGCCAAGTCGAACATCCTGCTGATCGGGCCGACCGGTTCGGGCAAGACGCTGCTCGCGCAGACGCTTGCGCGTCTGCTCGACGTTCCGTTCGTCATCGCCGACGCGACGACGCTTACCGAGGCGGGGTACGTCGGCGAAGACGTCGAGAACATCATCCAGAAGCTGCTGCAGAAGTGTGACTACGACATCGAGAAGGCGCAGCGCGGCATCGTGTACATCGACGAGATCGACAAGATCTCGCGCAAGAGCGACAACCCGTCGATCACTCGGGACGTGTCCGGCGAGGGCGTGCAGCAGGCGCTGCTGAAGCTGATCGAGGGCACCATCGCGTCGGTGCCTCCACAGGGCGGGCGCAAGCATCCGAACCAGGAGTTCGTCCAGGTCGATACGACCAATATCCTGTTCGTCTGCGGCGGTGCGTTCGACGGCCTGGAGAAGATCATCCGCCAGCGGACGGCCAAGACCGGCATCGGCTTCGGCGCCGTCGTCGCGAGCCCGGACGACCGCAAGAACATCTCGGCGCTTCTGCGCGAGGCCGAGCCCGAGGACCTCATCAAGTTCGGCCTGATCCCGGAATTCGTCGGTCGTCTGCCGGTGGCTGCGACGCTGGAGGAACTCGACGAGACGGCGTTGATCGAGATCCTTGTCGAGCCCAAGAACGCGCTCCTCAAGCAATACCAGAAGATGTTCCGGATGGAGGGCGTGGAACTCGAGATCCGCGAACCGGCGCTGCGGGCCATCGCGCGCAAGGCGCTGGCGCGCAAGACCGGCGCGCGCGGCCTGCGCTCGATCCTCGAGCAGGTGCTGCTCGACATCATGTACGACCTGCCTTCGCTCGCCAACCTGGCGCGCGTCGTGGTGGACGAAGGGGCGATCACCAACGACGGCAAGCCGCTGCTGGTGTACGCCGACGCGCCCAGGATCGCGTCGGCCAAGTCCTAGCCCTACCTTCGCAAGATCTTGTGGACAGTCTGCTGTTTTCGCCCGTGGATCAAGGCTTTCTGGGCCGTGCGGTAATAGATGAAAGAATATCGGGACTCCACTTGTCGAGCTCGAAGACCTTCACTGCCCGGCGCTGCTCAGCCGTGAGTTCGGGTGCCAGCATCACGGTGGGCCGCCTACCGGGGCCGCCGGTCGTGGTCCGCACCAGCGTGACCTTGATGCCCTCCAGGCTTTTCATCATGCCGCGGGCCGAAGCGTCGGGTGCGAGCGCGATGCGTGCCAGGCTCACGAGCATCAAACCCAAAACGGTCGCGAACGTGTGCAGCCGTAGCGAGCCGTCGGCCCACTGGTGCGACGGCCCCCAGGGCACCACGCCGCCCTTCTTGGCTCGGCGGAACAGCTCTTCGACGTTCCACTGACCGCGGAAGGCGTAGACGATGCGCCCCGTGCTCCAGTTGTGGCGATCCGTGCACAGCACCCGCCGGCCCAGCCGGGTCTTCTCCAGCTCACGACGCTTGGCCGCATCGACTTCCCAATGCAGGGTCGGCGCTTGGTCGGTGCCCGCGATGGTGGGCACGACGAAGCTCGACAAATGTTCCCGAGCGAGAGCCTTCTTGACTCGGTCTTCGAGACGGCTACGCGAGATGCGCCCCTTTTTGGCACAGTGCCTCGAGCTTACGCAGTTCCACCTTGGCTTTGATCAGCGCTGCCGCGATTCCTCGCTTTTGCCCTTGCAGCAGCTCTTGGCTCTCCACCACGACCAGCGTACGGTCGAGTTCGCCCACGCTGGTTCGCACGCGCGCGGCCCGGACCGCGCTGAGCTTGCCCGACAGCGGCTTCATCGCGCCGCGCCGCGCGGCCATCTGCAGCGCCTGCTCCGCTGCCTTGTGTCCAAGCGGCAGAGAGATGAGGCTGTAGTAGCCTGCGGCGTCGAGATCGAGCTCCAGTTGCGGGCTCCAAAACCCACCGTCTCGCACCAGCGTGCGCTGGGCCGGCCGCCGCCGATCCTCGCCGCTGTCCAGCGCCTGATGCAACTGCGCCAGTCCCTCGAGGCAGGCACCCAGCACGGCTTGGTCCGAGCCGTTGCCGTTGTAGGTCCGGTACAGCAGCGGCACATGCCCGGTCTCGCTGACCAAGACGCCCAGCCCAACCACCCGCAGATCCTTGCGCTTGCTCTTGGCGTGTCCGCGCTGGGCGAGATCGCCAGGCGTCAGCGAGTCGATGTGGGTGTCGAAGTTCGTCGTGTCGAACGCCAGCACGTCTACCGAAAGCTCGAACCGGGCCACCACCGCTTTGGCGATCGCCAGCTGAGCTTGCTCCAAGTCGTCTTCGGTGACCTGTTGGGCGACGCGATAAAACGCCTGCCCCGTGAACGTAGATCCAGGCAGGCACGACACGCGCGGCAAGCTCGCATCGAGAAAGTCACCCAGGCCGCGCTTGGGTCCCGGCGAGCAGGCCCGTTGAATCGCCACCGCCACAGCCAACTCGCCCACCGAGGGGCCGCCCTTGGCCCCTACGCCACCGCAGGCTCGATCGATGTGCGCAACCAGATCGAGCTGCTCGGCCACCCAAACCAAAGCGCCGACATCACCTAGCGCTGCCCTTTACCCGTAAGTATCCTCAGCATCGGAAGTCCAGTCTCGCAGGGAGAGTCCTTCGCACAGCGATTGCAGTTCCGAATAGCCTTGCCACATGATCTGGTGCCCCGGGTGCGGGTCTTTGGCGCGGCCGATGTAGCCGCCGAGTCGGGCTACAAGACGGACGGCCTCACCGAGCCGAGTCGGCTTGGCGATTCTTTTTTTTTCGCGTAGGCCTGCAGCACTTCGATCTCGGGGTCCGAGAACAATACCTCGGCGGGAAGGTCCGGGCACTCTCTGCCCAGGAGCGTCATGAGCATGATTCGCCAGGCAATGACCAGATTGATGGCGATGGCGCGTTTGAGTCGCTCGGCCGTCTTGTGTTGCAGAGTCTCAATGCGGCAGCCGCTCTTCAGGACGCGATGCCAGTCTTCGATGCGCCAGCGCAGGCCATACCAACGCAGACACTCCTGGGCCTGCGCCGCTGTGGTGATCGAGCAGGTCGTCAACAAGAACCACTCGACGGGTTCAGCATCGGCCGGCGGTGACGCTTCCAGAACATGCACCACCCACAGCTTGAGGGCTTTCTTCCCGGGGTGGTTCGACGGCGGGCGGAACTCGACTTCGCGGTAGCGCAAATTGACCTGCGCGGTGCGCTGTTCGTGCCCGACGCGCGCCTTTTGCTTGCTCTTCTTCGCGCGTGAACTTTGCCGCGGCACATTGATGCGAAGCTGGCTTTGAACGGGGCTGTGTCTGACGGCGTCGAAGAGATTGAGCTCCTCGCTGGTCGCACGGTCATGCTTGGCGCGTACCAACAGCTCAACGCCGCGGCTTCGACGTTGCTCGTCGAACAACTCGTAGAAGTCCGCCTCGCGGTCCATCACACAGACCTGGCGCGTATCGGGCAGCTCGGCTGCCAAATCGTTGCACTCGCGAAGTCCCTTGATCCAGGCGAAGGTCTTCTTCTCTTCGATCGGTATGGCAGCCGCGGGGCGCAGGTCCTCGCTCGCTCGGGGCGTGGGTGCCGAACATTGCGCCCCCAAGACCCCCAGCGGCAGGCCCTCAGTGGTCAGCACCAGCGTCGAATGCAGATGCAGCCCCCCACTTTGGGCGCCCGTCTGGTTGCTCCCGATGACGCCCAGCCCAACGCATTCGACCAGTCCCGAATAGTTCACATCGGTGCCATCCTGAATGCACAGCACCGTCGCCTGTGCCTTCATCCGCTGCACTGTGCGCAGGCGGTGCGGGGCCAGGATGGCCTGCATGGTGACCTGCGAGTCATCGGGTCGCTCGATCAGCCGGTAGTACGCCTTGATCGCCGCCTTGTCTCCTTGGGCGGCACCGCAGAACGCGCGCCCTGGCATCGCGCCCAGCGTGCGCGCAAACTCGCCCAGCCGCGCGTTGATGCGCCTGTCGCCCAGGTCCGCGCCGCCAAATTCATGGGCCGCCCATTGGTCACCGTCCAAGCCCGCGGCGATCTCCAGCGCAACCAATCCGGTAGGTACGGCAACGCCCAGGCGCGGGCGCAAATCCGACTCCAGCTCGTACACGTAGATCGTCTTGATCGATTGGACGCTCTGGTGCTCCCGGTCCTGGCGACCCCGCCCCTGGGTGTGCCCAATAGCCACCCAGTTCGCTGCCCTGTAACTGGTGCCGATGAAGTGCTCCGTGTCGACAAAGCTCTCCACCAGCCAGGGGCGATACCCGTACTGGGCCTCGTAGTCATCACCGATACGCCGCAACGCCATGCCCTGGACGCACGAGGCCAGGTTCTGACAACGCACTGAGGTCCGGATGAGAAACCGGCTCATGCCGACCACGCGGTGCAAGTGTTGCCGTCGCGTGTCCGCGTCCCAGCCGATCCATTGGTCGCGATCGCGCAGTTGCAGCGCCGCTGCGCCGAACCCGAACCCGCCAAGCCAGCCGTGCTCCGAGCCGATCAGGTAGCGCATCTGCGCGCCCACCAGAGGCCCGGCGCCCTGCGGGTGTTCACGGATCATCAACTCGTTCCACACCCGCATCTGCGCGAGGTTCTCGACCTTGATCAGCGTGAGTCCACGAACATCCTTTGCTTGCTCCGGAACGTCGCGTGCAGCCTCCACCGGTTCGCCCAGGCGCCGCGGACTCTTGGCCCCGGCGCGACCTCGATCAAGCGCTGCGGGCAGCACGAAGTGCCCGGCACGCTCCAACTCCCGCAGCGCCTTGACGCAGCCTGCGGTCTGGGTGCGCTGCCGGGCATCAAAAAAGCCAAAATGCCGACACACCGATTCGGCAACCGAAGATCGGCTGCGATGGGTCCTGCTGCGCCAACAGTCCTCGAATGACCTCGATCGAGGTCTCCTGCTTCAGCGTTCGTTTGATTTCGTTCTGTGCGTCCATCCGCAACAATAGACGGCGAGAACAAGTTTGTCCAGCTATTTCTCACGGGTAAAGGGCAGACCTAGCGCCACGCGTGCCAACCGTGCAGGTGGCACCGAGATCGGCCACTGGAGGGGGCGTAGCCGGCCCGAGCACAACCTGACGCGCCACCGAGCGCCGTTGTTGCGAATCCCACACTGACTGCGCCGCGATGCGATAGCGACGGCCGCCGCCTTCTCGTTCGAATATGTGCATGTTCGTTCATGTAGCATACTCGAAGCGATAAACAAGCGAAAGCCCAGTGTTCATGCGGCCCAGCGGCCAGGCGCATGTCCAACTCGTCTACAGGATTGCGAAGGTAGGGCTAGCCAAAGATATTGGTAACGTAGAAATCAGGAGACCTGAGCAGTAGTAAAAGAAATGCCCTCCACTATGGTATGTGGGTTGTTGCGCCAACCAAAACCAAGGAGGAGGGCATTATGGAAAAACTGCCACAGGTTAGAAGCATCACGGTCGACTTCGAGAGTGAGTTTCGAGTTACTCTGGCCAGCTGCGATTTTGGCGCCATCATGAAGGCGTTCTTGCTGCTTTTGCCCCAGCTCCTGGAAGACTTTTTCCAGAAGGTGCTGGTTGGTTTTGCCGAATACGAAATGAGCTTGCCGCGGAAGTCCTTTGCCTGCACCTGTTGTGGCTATGACCGTGACTTTGTGTGGAAGACGCGGCATGGCAAGGCGACCACCATTCTCACCTGGTTTCGTTGGCTGACCCTAAAACAGCTCCAGGTGTTGTGCAAGCGTTGTGGTCACAAGCAATATATCACCCGCACGCTTCTCGGGATGGCGCCGCGGGAACGGATTCCGGACGCCACCCGCCGCAAACTGGCGCTGGTGGGGGCGCTGACCTCTTACCGGGTCTCGGCGAAGATCGGTCAGATGTTCGGCTGGGCCGTGGATAAAATGACCATCTGGCAGTGTGTGCAACGAGTCGGTCGGCACTTAGAGTTCCTGCTCGATGAGAAGGAAGAGCCTCGTGGTGAAGCGGACGGCACCGGGATTGGGATCACCGGGATTGCCAAACGTGGCAAGGAACTGAAAGTCCTGGTGCAATACAAAAAGGGCGGCGGCATCCGGGTTGCCGGGCTTGATATTGGCAACTATAACGGTTCCTGGGCAAACCTGTTTCGTAAGAACCTGGAAATTATCAGGAAATTCAAAAGTACCTTTCTGCTGGTAACTGATGGTGACACTGCCATCTTCGATAGTCTGAAAGGCAAGGTCAAGGTCCTGTTCCAGCGGTGTTTATGGCATCTCCCTTACCAGGCGCAGTATGTGCTCTGGAAAGATGGGGTTGCCCGCAAGAGCGAGAGCTATGATTCAAAGTTGTGTATGACGTGAAGTGAGAGGGTGGCGTATTCTTGATGGTCGACGAAGACTATCAACCTTTTTGCAAAGGAGTGAATACGCCGTGAGTCACGATAACGTGTTCGTGTTGAAGAATCCAGCGGTGCCGAACGCGGTTCGGGACGCGCTGACCGAAGTGTTGCGAGAGGGCGCCCGGACGTTGCTAGCGCAGGCGATTGAAGCGGAGGTGGCCGAGTTCCTGGCCGAGCATGCCGAGAAGCGCGATGCGGCCGGTCGGACGCGCCTGGTGCGCAACGGCCACCTGCCCGAACGCACGGTACAGACCGGCATCGGCGCGGTGACGGTGAAAGCACCGCGGGTGCGGGATCGGGCTGGGCAGCTGCGCTTTGCCTCCTCGATTCTGCCGCCCTACCTGCGGCGGACCAAGACGCTGGAGGAGTTGTTGCCGTGGTTGTACCTGAAGGGGATCTCGACGGGAGGTTTCGCGGAAGCCCTGGCCGCGCTGCTGGGTCGCGATGCCCCAGGGCTGTCGGCGGGGACGATTAGTCGCCTGAAGGCGGTCTGGCAGGAAGAACACGCCGAATGGGAGAAGCGCAGCCTGGTCCACAAGCGGTACGTGTACCTGTGGGTCGATGGGATTCACTTCGGGGTGCGGATGGAAGAGGCCAACCAGTGCATCCTGGTGGTGATGGGCGCCACGGCGGACGGCAAGAAGGAGCTGGTGGCGCTCACCGATGGGTTTCGCGAATCGGAACAGTCGTGGAAAGCCGTGTTGCTGGACCTGAAGCGGCGTGGTCTGCAGCACGATCCCGAGCTCGCCATCGGCGACGGTGCGCTTGGCTTCTGGAAGGCGCTGCCGAAGGTGTTTGGCGCGACCCGTGAGCAGCGTTGCTGGGTGCACAAGACGGCCAACGTGCTCAACAAGCTGCCCAAGCACCTGCAACCCAAGGCGAAGTCCGATCTGCAGCAGATCTGGATGGCCGAAACGCGCGACGACGCGCATCGCGCCTACGCCACGTTCGTGCAGACCTATGAGCCGAAGTATCCGAAGGCTGCGGAGTGCCTGGCCAAAGATCAGGACGCGCTACTCGCCTTCTACGACTTTCCGGCGGCGCACTGGATTCACCTGCGGACCACCAACCCGATTGAATCGACCTTCGCCACCGTCCGTCTGCGCACGGTCAAGTCTCGCGGCTGCGGTTCGCGCGCGAGCATTCTGTCGACGGTGTTCAAACTCGCGCAAAGCGCGGAGCAGCGGTGGCAGAAACTGCGCGGCGCCGAGATGATTGCGAAGCTCATCACCGGAGTTCAGTTCAAAAATGGAGTCGAAGTGCCGACGCAAGACCGTCAGCAAATCGCCGCCTGATCAACGCGCCGTACACAACATTTGACAATAGCTCACTGAGGTGGATCGAATGCTGGAGCGGGCGAAGGAAGCCACGCGCAACGGAAAGTGGCTCTTCCGGAGAATTTGTGGGTTGCTTCAGTCCGACGCGGAGCTTAATGCCTTGATACTGAGTGGTTTTCGCGATGAATAAGCCGTAACGATTTCAACCTCAGGTTCAATCGGCAGTTCAATCCGCTCGGAGCGTTGCAGTGTCAAGTGCGGACGTAGTCCGGCGAAGCGAACACTTGACACCGCGCCCCTCTATTACGCTGGCTGAATGGTCGGATGCGACGCTTCTACGCATCCGACTATGAAGACGGTCGCGGTGCCCAAGCCACCAAACCTGTGACAATTCACCCACAGATTCTGCTGAGGAGCCCGGAAAGTATACCTACGTCGAGTACGCTCGCTTTGCCGACGATCTGGTCGTACTGATCGACGCTCACCCGCGACATGACTGGTTGCAGAAGGCGGTGAGCCAACGGCTACGGGAAGAGTTTGCCAAACTGCAGGTCGAAGTAAATGAAGAGAAGAGCCGCACCGTGGATCTGCGCGACAAAGAAGGCTTCGGCTTTCTGGGGTTTGACTTCCGTCAGCTCCGCAGCATCAGGACCGGCAAGTGGCGCGCGCACTACACGCCCAAGCTGAAGAAGCGAAGGGCGCTACTGCGCAAGCTCAAGGAGGTGTTTCGGCGATACCAGTCTCAACCCGTTAACCGGGTGATCGAACTGATCAATCCGGTGCTGCGCGGTTGGGTGAATTACTTCGCCGTGGGTCATTCCAGCGAGTGCTTCAGCTTCATCAAAGACTGGGTAGAAAAGAAGGTTCGGCGCCACTTGGCGCGATCCCGGAACCGCCGGGGCTTCGGTTGGACGAGGTGGAGTAGGCGCTGGCTTTACGACAAACTCGAACTGTTCAATGGTTATCGGGTACGACGAGGGCCAGCGCCGAAAGCGTCTCCAGCCTGATAGGTCCCATAAATCTTGGCCTGAAGCAAACAGGAGAGCGTAGTGCCGGAAAACGGCATGCTGCGTTCGACGTGGCGGGAGCTGGAAACGTGGCCATGGTTACCGGACTGCGGGCCGCCGCGAAAGCGGCGGAGTTCCCACCGGAACCTAACGTGCGCGCGCCAGTTCTCGACCCTACCTGTGGGCGGCTGGTGGTGAGATTCCACCGGCCGACCCGGCGACTTAGGAGGATTCGGCCGCAACGGTGGGAGAACGATCCATATTGCGCCGATTTCTCCTTACCTATTCCCGATAGGCGCGTCGAAATCGTCGAAATCTGTCCTCGCTCACCCACCGGTTCGCTTTCGAGCCTCTAAGTCCGACCGGCCCTGATTCGGCGCCCCCGAAGCGGGGCCCGCTGAGTTTCGGGCTTTTTGCGCTTGATAACGGCGCCGGCCGGCCTCATTATCCGCAAACGAGTGCCGCTACGGTACTTCCCACCCTCTGCAAGGCTGCCCGATGGCTACCGAACGCCGCTTAACTGCCGATTCCAACATTCTGCCGCTTCTGCCCCTGCGGGACGTCGTCGTCTTTCCCCACATGGTGATCCCGTTGTTCGTCGGGCGCCCGAAGTCGATCAAGGCGCTCGACGTCGCCATGGATTCGGGTAAACAGATCCTCCTCGTGGCGCAGCGGTCTGCCGCCAAGGACGACCCCGCCGCCGAAGACCTCCACGCCATCGGCAGCGTGGCCACCGTGCTGCAGATGCTGAAGCTTCCCGACGGAACCGTGAAGGTTCTGGTCGAGGGCACGCGACGTGCCCGCCTGGCGGCCGTTGCCGACGAGGGCGACTACCTGTCCGCCGAAAGCGCGCCGCTCGCCGCCGAACCGGGCGAGGCGCACGAGATCGAGGCCATGCGCCGGGCGCTGCTCGCCCAGTTCGACCAGTATGTCAAGCTCAACAAGAAGATCCCCCCGGAAATCCTCACGTCGATGTCGGGGATCGACGACGGCGGCCGCCTCGCTGACGCGATCGCCGCGCACCTGCCGCTCAAGCTCGAACAGAAGCAGGAGATCCTCGAGATGGGCGAGATCGGCAAGCGGCTCGAGCATCTGCTCGGTCTGCTCGAGGGCGAGGTCGACATTCTGCAGGTCGAGAAGCGTATCCGTGGCCGGGTCAAGCGGCAGATGGAGAAAAGCCAGCGCGAGTACTACCTGAACGAGCAGGTCAAGGCCATTCAGAAGGAACTCGGGGACGGCGACGAGAACGTCGATCTCGAGGACATGGAGAAGAAGATCAAGGCCGCCCGGATGTCGAAGGAGGCGGAGGCCAAGGCGCTGGCCGAGTTCAAGAAGCTCAAGATGATGTCGCCGATGTCGGCCGAGGCGACCGTCGTGCGAAACTACGTCGACACCCTGGTCGGTCTGCCCTGGCGCAAGAAGACCAAGATCAGCAAGGACCTTGCGGCGGCCGTCAAGATCCTCGACGCCGATCACTACGGCCTCGAGAAGGTCAAGGAACGTATCGTCGAGTACCTGGCCGTGCAGCAGCGCGTCGATCGCCTGAAGGCGCCCATCCTGTGCCTCGTCGGGCCGCCTGGCGTCGGCAAGACCTCGCTCGGGCAGTCGGTGGCGAGGGCCACCGGGCGCAAGTTCGTGCGCATGTCTCTGGGCGGTGTTCGCGACGAGGCCGAGATCCGCGGCCACCGGCGCACCTACATCGGTTCGATGCCCGGCAAGATCCTGCAGAACATGTCGAAGATCGGCGTGCGCAACCCGCTGTTCCTGCTCGACGAGGTCGACAAGATGGGCATGGACTTCCGCGGCGATCCGTCGTCGGCATTGCTCGAAGTGCTCGACCCCGAGCAGAACGCGACCTTCGTCGACCACTACGTCGAGGTCGAGTACGACCTGTCCGACGTGATGTTCGTCGCCACGGCGAACACCATGAACATCCCGCCGCCGCTCCTCGACCGGATGGAGGTGATTCGGCTCTCCGGCTACACCGAGGACGAGAAGATCGCGATCGCCAGGCAGTACCTGCTGCCGAAGCAGACCCGGCTCAACGGCCTTAAGCTCGACGAACTCAAGGTGTCCGAGAGTGCGCTGCGCGACATCGTTCGCTTTTACACGCGCGAGGCGGGCGTGCGCAACCTCGAACGCGACATCAGCAAGATCTGCCGCAAGGTGGTCAAAGGACTGCTGCTCAAGGAGAGCGAGGGAAAGTCACGCCGCGCCAAGGGACCGGTCGAGGTGTCCGCCAGGAATCTCGACAAGTACCTGGGCGTGCGCCGCTATACCTACGGCATTGCCGAGAAGAAGAACCAGGTCGGGCAGGTCACGGGGCTCGCCTGGACGGAGGTGGGTGGCGACCTTCTGACGATCGAGTCGGTCGCGCTTCCGGGCAAGGGCAAGACGACGACCACCGGCAAACTCGGCGACGTGATGAACGAGTCGATCGCCGCGGCGTTGTCGGTGGTGCGGCACCGCTCCAAGGCGCTGGGCATTGCGCCGGACTTCTACCAGAAGACCGATCTCCACATTCACCTGCCGGAGGGCGCGACACCGAAGGACGGGCCTAGCGCGGGCGGGGCGATCGTCACCGCGATCGTCTCGGTGCTGACAGGCGTCCCCGTTCGGGCCGACGTGGCGATGACCGGGGAGATCACGCTGCGCGGCGAGGTGTTGCCGATCGGCGGGCTCAAGGAGAAGCTTCTCGCCGCGGGGCGCGGCGGTATCAAGACCGTGCTGATTCCCGAGGAGAACGTTAAGGATCTGGCCGAGATCCCGGACGAGATCAAGAACCGGATCGAGATTCGCCCCGTGCGCTGGATCGAACAGGTGCTCGAAGCCGCGCTAGAGCGTGCGCCGGAGCCGCTGCCGGAAACGGCCGCTGCGGCAGAGGCGCCCGCCGTCCCGGCGACGCCGACGGGCGAGGACGCGCAGGCGGCTCTCAAGCACTGACGGACGGCACGGGCGCTGATCACGCGGGGTGCGCCGCGCGCGGGTCTTCTCCCCTTGGGGTGTTGTGTCCGGGAGACGCCGCGGCGCGGTCGCACCCGCCGCGCGGGGGCTGGATGACGAACCTTGCGGCTTGGGCGGACGGCGAGCTCCGGCGCGGCCCAGGTCATTACACGCAGTGGAGTCGCGGTGAACAAATCCGAACTGATCGACGCCATCGCGCGGCACGCCGACATCTCCAAGGCGGCCGCCGGCCGGGCCCTCGATGCGACGGTCGACGCGATTGCCACCTCGCTCGAACGGGGGGAGGTTGTTACGCTGGTGGGATTCGGCTCGTTCTACGTCGGTACCCGGACTGCGCGCGCCGGACGCAACCCGCGCACGGGGAGCGCGATCCGCATCGATGCCGCGAAGGTTCCCCGATTCCGTGCTGGAAAAGCGCTCAAGGATGCTATAAAATAACCGGTTGTGATTGCTCGACAGGCGATCACCAGCGTGAGAGTGAGGTTGCCCGATCGTGCGGCGAGCCCGGCGGCAGTCTGCGCCAAGGGTGCTTAGCTCAGTTGGTAGAGCGTCGCCCTTACAAGGCGAATGTCGGCGGTTCGAGCCCGTCAGCACCCACCAGCGATGCCGCGACGGCAGGCGGCAGCAGGAAATTGCGCGAGAGTTTGGCGAGTGCGTGGCGAAGTGCTTGGAGTGGTAGTTCAGTTGGTTAGAATACCGGCCTGTCACGCCGGGGGTCGCGGGTTCGAGTCCCGTCCACTCCGCCAACATACGTAACAGAATCAAGCACTTCCAAGGCCCCTGCAATAGGGGCTTTCTTTTCGTTGTGCCACTTTTGTGCCACTTTCGTGGGCGCAGGCCGCCTCAGGCCACCTTCCGGCGAATGATCGTCAGCGGGATCGTTCCGCGTTGCTCGGTTTCGAGTACGGACTCCGCCGCCTGCCTCAGGCGCGCGACTTCGGGCGCCATGTACTGGCGAGTAACGCCCCTGCGAGCGTGTCCCAGCAGTGCCTGGCAATCGCGATCGGCAACCCCTGCGGCTTCCAAGCGATGACCGAACGTGTGTTTCAGATCGTGGACGCGCAACTGTGCGAACCCGGGCGGGGCCTGCTCCCGGTGGAGTTCTTGCCATTTTTCGGCAGCGCGTTGCCGCGCCGCCCGCCACGCCCTCTGCAACATCCGACCGACTGGTTTCCCCGCTACGGAGAACACCCATACCGGATGCTGTCCGCGTTGCTCCTCAATCACACTGCGAGCGACGCTGTTAAGCACCACCAGGCGATCGCGCCGGTTCTTCACCCCCGATCTTGGACGCCGTCCGCCGAAATCCCACGGAATCAGAAACACGGTTGCATTCAACTCCCGCACCTCGATTTCGTACTCCCACTTCAAGCGACAAACTTCCTGCTCGCGGCACCCGGTGTTTACCTTGAAGAGCGCCATCCGCTGCAGGTATCCCGGCAACTCGGTGAAGAAGATTCGCTGCTGTTCCCAGGTGAGCGGGTAGGCCTCCCGCCGCGTTTCCTGCTCGTTCAACATCGTTAGCGACGGCGGCACAGCGAGCCATGTGAGGTTGTTCTCGTCGCGCCACCGCATTGCCGCCAGACGAAGGATCCGGCGCACCCGGGCGATCGCAATGTTGATCGTACGGTTACCCAATCCACGAGAACGCCAATCGGCGATGAACGTCGCCAACGTGCCATCGTGAATGTTCGTGAGCGGCAAATGGCCGATATAGGTATCCAACTGCTTCAACGTCAGGGCGACATCCCCGATCGTTGCCAGGTGCGTGTTCTCGACCAAGAACTTCGCACCTGCTTCGCGAAACACTCGCTGCGGGCGAATACCCAGGCGTTGCGCGTCGTTGATCTCGTTGAGTCGTCTGATCAGGACTTGTTCCGCTTTGGCGTAATCGCATTCACGATAGCCAGTGCTTTCTCGAATGCGGCCATACCCGTTGATTTGCTTCCAGATCCACCAGACTCCGCCGCGAAGCTGGAGACCTGGCATTTTTGCGCGGGCCATACAAAATCTCCTTTCTTCGCTGACCGCCCGCCGCAGATCGGAGCTTGGCTTGGACTCCCGATCTCGTCAAGAGAACGGGACGGCGATCCGCCGGCCTGGGCAGCAAACAATTCATCGGCGATTTGATCGAGCGCCAGGCGGTCAACGCCTTTGCCTTTCCTGCCGATTGCAATGATGGTGAGGTGTGGCCGAACCTGCTCCTCGAAGACACGCCGGGACATGCCCAGGTAGGCGGGAGCCTCACCAATGCGAACGATGCGCGGACGGAGGACGTGTTTCATTGTGTTTCCTGTTTCCGGTGGCGGTTGAATTCGTCCTCGATGGGCAGAATTTCGACGCCAGCCGGCCCGAGGAGTGGGTGTGCAACACCCAAACCAGGTTCTCGGATGGCCGATGCAATTCGCCGTTTCATGTGTACATACGTACTGGTTTCAGAATCTGTCGGCGCCCCGCAAAAAATAGTTCGTCAGGTCCCGACACTTTGCCCAAGTAATCCGTATGTACCCCTGCAAGCCAAGTACAGGCAGGGGGCGACGCGTGATCCGGTTCACGTTGGGCAGCATCAAGTTCGGGGGCCGCTCGACCGCCGCGGCGCCGAGTGACGGTCCCGGCGTCGACACCGGCACGGTCGCGCCGGAGGAGGGTTCGGCAACGTCGGCGGCGCCGAGCGATGGCAGCGTCACCACGCTGCGCATCACCGACATCCAGCCCTACGAAAGGAATCCACGGCAGGCCGCCAACCCGCTGTTCGACACGATCAAGGCCTCGATCCGGCAGCGCGGCATGGACGCGCCGCTCCGGGTCACGCGCCGTCCTGGCGCAACGCATTACGTGGTGGCGGCGGGAGGCAATACCCGGCTCCTGGCGCAGCTGCAGCTCTGGCAGGAGACGACAGACCCGCGCTTCGAGGCGGTGCCGGTGGTCATCAAGGCCTGGCGCTCGGAGAGCGATGTTCTGGCCGGCCACCTGATCGAGAACGAGCAGCGTAGCGACTTGACCTTTTGGGACAAGGCCCGTGGGGTCGTGGCGCTGAAGACCGAGTTGGAACAGGAAGGCGCGACGGCGCTCAGTCTGCGGCAATGGGAAAGTGCGCTCGCCGACCTTGGGCTCCGGGTCGGCAAGGACGTCCTCGGCACGTATCTGTTTGCGGTGGAGCGGCTCACCCCCCTGGGTCCGGTCGTCCCGAGCCTGAGCCGCAACGACGTGCGCGACCACCTGCAGCCGCGCTTCCGACGGCTCGGCCGTCTGGCGCAGAAATTCGGTCTGGGCGAGACGGCCTTGTACGCGCACACGCTCGACCCGGTCATGCGGAGGTTCGCGGAGGACTTTCAGGCCACCCAGTCCTTCACCGCGGCCGAGCTGGCGGAGGAGGGCGACCGTGCGCTGGCGCAGGCGCTGCAGATCGCCATGCCGGAGCTGGAGGCGATGCTGGCGTTACTCGATCGGTCGCCGGAATTGGCCCTGACTGAATTGCGGAGGCGCACGGCGGGCGTCGATCCCGATCCGGGCACTGTCTCCCGGGGAGACAGTCACGACATGCCTTTGCGATCCGAACACGGCCCAGCGCCGCTGTCTCCCCGGGAGACAGGCTGGGCTTGCCGGTGAAGCCCCACCCCCGGCCGACCGATGCTGTCTCCCCGGGAGACAGTCACGACGTGCCTCTGCGATCCGACCACGGCCCGACCGCCGCTGTCCCCCACGGGAGACAGGCTGGGCTTGCCGCCGAAGCCCCACCCCCGGCCGACCGATGCTGTCTCCCCGGGAGACAGTCACGACGTGCCCCTGCGGTCCGACCACGGCCCGACCGCCGCTGTCCCCCACGGGGACAGGCTGGGCTTGCCGGTGAAGCCCCACCCCCGGGCCGACCGATGCTGTCTCCCCGGGAGACAGTCACGACGTGCCCCTGCGGTCCGACCACGGCCCGACTGGTGCTGTCTCCCCGGGAGACAGGCAAGCCGTGCCCTTAGGGCTTGACCACAGCTTGACCGACGCTGTCGCCCCGGGAGACAGGCGCGGACTGCGGGACGGCGCCGCCGGCGAGGTCGAGAGACGTCTCACTGTCTCCCCGGGAGACAGTCTGGGCTTGCCGGTGAAGCCCCACCCCCGGCCGACCGACGCTGTCTCCCCGGGAGACAGTCACGACGTACCTCTGCGGTCCGACCCCGGTCCCGCCGCCGCTGTCACCCCCGGGGACAGGCGAGGTGTGCCCGCAGGGCTCGAGCACGGCTTGACCGACGCTGCCGCCGCGGGAGACGGGCGCGGACTGCGGGACGGCGCCGCCGGCGAGGTCGAGAGACGTCTCACTGTCCCCCCGGGAGACAGTCTGGGCTTGCCGGTGAAGCCTCGCCCCCGGCCCACCGGTGCTGTCGCCCCGGGAGACAGGCGCGGACTGCGGGACGGCGCCGCCGGCGAGGTCGAGAGACATCTCGCTGTCTCCCGGGGAGACAGTCTGGGCCTGCCGGTGAAGCCCCATCCCCGGCCGACCGATGCTGTCTCCCCGGGAGACAGCCACGACGAGCCCCTGCGGTCCGACCACGGTCCGACTGGTGCTGTCTCCCCGGGAGACAGGCAAGGCGTGCCCGCAGGGCTCGAGCACGGTTTGACCGACGCTGTCTCCCCGGGAGACAGTCTGGGCTTGCCGGTGAAGCCCCACCCCCGGCCGACCGATGCTGTCTCCCCGGGAGACAGGCGCGGGCCGCGCGACGATGCCGCGTGGCATGTCGAGACGGATCCCACTGTCTCCCCGGGAGACGGTCAGGTGATTGAGGATCCCGGCGATGCGACCACGGCGTTGACGGCAGATCCGGTCGAGGCCTACAAGCGGGCACTGCTCGCCTTCGCGCAGATGACGCAATGTGCGGATTGCGTGCGGTGGCGGGACGGCTTGCCGTTCCATTTCTACGTGGAAGTCCCCAGCGCCCCACTGGACTTGGAGCCGACCCGTCCGCAGCGGCATCGGGGCTGGTGGTTGCTGGCATTCCTCTCCGGGCAATTCGACCCCGATGTTGCCGCACTGCTGCCGGAGGACTCGCCCTGGCGACGCGCGCTGGGGACCGAGGGCGATTGGGGTGACGAGCGCTTGCACCTCCTCATCCACGCCGCACTGGGCGGCCCGCTCGCGGCCGATGCCCTCGTGGCGTGGTTGACCCGCACTCCGGACGCGACGACGGAGGGCGCCTGGCGATGCCTGCAGGCGGCGCATCGCGCCCGGGCCGCCCGATCGACCAGCACGCCTGCCGCTGGTCCCGATACGGCGGGCAGCGCATGACCCCGACCGAGGACGCGGTGGTGTTCCCGATCGCTGGCGATCCCCTGCTGGTGAGTGCGCTGCTGCTGCGGGTCATGGCGCAGCTCGACGACCCGGGCAGTGTGCCCGCCGTAGCACCGGCGCACGCCGCGGCGATCGCCGACCTGCGCGCGCTCTCGGCGGCGCAGACGTGACGACTGGGCGGCATGCGCAGGAGTGGCCTGTCGCTCGTCATCGATGCCCGCCAATTGGCGGAGAACCTGCGTGCGCTGCGGCACAGCGACGAAGAGGCCGCGCTGATCGCCTACTTCGTTCGCCATCGGGCATCGCGCGCGATGCTGCACCGCATGTTCCACGTGTCGCATGAGGTCATCGCGCGCCAGCAGCGCCGCCTCGGCGTGCGCCTCGGTCAAGGACGACCGGCCTTGCCGGACCAGCCAACGCGCGATGCGATTCATCGCGGCTGGGCCGACCTCGGTCGTGCCGAAGCCGACGTGCGCCGCCGTCTCGTGCAGTTGCACCAGCGGTTCTCCACCTATCCCCTGGTCGTGCTGCACCGGGTCATCCACGAATTCGATCCCCCACTTTAGTCGAGCCGTCCCCACCGGAGCCCCCCATGTCTCGTGCCATCGAATGCAAGCCAGCCCCTAACGAAACCCTGCCGCCCGAATTGCTGCTCGAGGTCTTCGCCGAGCCGATCATGTTTCATCCTATTTTCCTCGGTTGAGGCCCGCGAAGTTGCGGCAAACTCATGACTGGCCGGGGTTTCCGGGGAATGGGGAGGGTCACCCGATGGGTGAGGGAGAATTTGCGGAGAAGACGCTCGTTGCCGCCGTGCGCGGTGCGCTGGTCGAAGCGGCCGAGCCGACTGGGGAACTGCGGGTGAGCACACCGGGCGGTCGCTTCCAGGTGCGGTGGGACGAGAACGGTAGTGCGACGGCGCTGGGGCAACTGCCGTTCTTCGCCGAGTTTCTGGAGGTCTCCGGGCTGTTCGCGCACTGGGTCGCCGGCTGCCCGCTGAACTACAGCAGCCCCAACGCCCCAGCGGTGGGGGACGTGCTGGGCACCTGGCTACTGTCGATTCTCGATGGTCAGCGGCGGTATGCGCATGTCACCGGGCTGCGTGGGGATGCGGTGGCGCCGCAGATCCTGGGCATGGAGCGCATCATCAGCGACGAGAGTCTGCGCCGGGCGCTGGCGCATCTGGCACCGAGCCCGCAACGTGGTGAGAGCGACGCGGAGCGTGCGGCGCGGCAAGCGCAGTTGGCCCGCAGTACGGCGTGGATGGACCAGGCGCTGGCGCACAGCACGGACGAAGCGTTGACCACCGGGTGGATCCTCGACGCCGACACCACGGTCAAGCCGCTGTATGGGCACCAAGACGGGGCCGAGGTGAGCTACAACCCGCGCAAACCGGGGCGCCCGAGCCACGTGGTGCACACCTACTGGATTGGCAACGTGCGCTTGGTGCTGGATGCCGAAGTGCGCAATGGCAAGGCGCATGCGGCCCGCCACAGCCTGCCGCGGTTGGTGACGATCCTCGAGGGCCTGCTGGCGGGACGCCGGCCGCGGGTGGTGCGCGGCGATATTGCCTTTGGCAACGACCCGGTGATGCATGCGTTGGAGCGGTTGTTGCAGCCCTATTTGTTCAAGCTGCGGCAAACTGCGGGGGTGAAGTCGCTGATTCAGCGGCTGTGGTCGCAGCAGGACTGGCAGGATGTGGGGCAAGGCTATGCCGCGGTCGAGACCACGCTGCGGCTCTCCGGCTGGAACCAGGCGCGGCGCGTGGTGGTGGTGCGGCGTGCGGTGAAGGGGGCACTGGCGGCCCAGACCACGCCGGCCGGCGGCCAGCAGCGGCTGGAGTTTGCCGATCCGCGGCAGCCGCTCCAGTTGTGGGAGTACGCCGTGCTGGTGACCAACGCGCCGTATGACCTGGCGGCCATCGGCCAGTTGTACCGGGACCGGGCCGATTGCGAGAACGGGTTCGACGAGTTGAAGAACCAGTGGGGCTGGGGTGGCTACACCACCCGCGACTTGGAGCGCTGCAACCTGTCGGCGTGGGCCGTGGCCCTGATCTACAACTGGTGGAGCTGGTATGTTCGCCTCGCGCATCCGCAGACCCGCCTGGAGGCCATCACCTCGCGGCCACTCTTGCTCTCCGGTGTCGCGCGCCTGACCCATCATGCCGGCCAGGCGCGGCTGTCGCTCACTCTGCTGCATGCCGCCGGTGACCAGATCAAGGCCATGATCGCCAATGTTCGCAAGGGCTTGGAGACGATTCTGGCAACTGCGCCGTAAATATTCGGTGAACCCGTGGGCTGGCTCGATCCTCGACTGCGCGGGGTGCCGAGAGCAGGCCAGTGCTTACGATCGCAGCCGAGCGCTGCATCCGGGCGCGACGGTGGTCAGGGCACGTTGCGTCGGAATCGGCGGTTACGTTCCGGCAGGAACTCGTTCAAGCAGCCTCGGAACGATTGGTCATCGGCGCCGCGAATGCGCAGCCACGAGCGCGCAAAGGTGTGCCTACCGGCACAGCACGGTGCGGAAGTCGCGCCGTAACGGGTAGAGCCAGATGTCCTTCACCGGCACGATGGCGTGCCGAACCGGGCACCGTTTGCCGCGGCCGGTGGTCTGGCCAACGCGCGTCCAGTTGGCGGCGTGGTAGCAGGTGCCACGATGGCGTTGGGTTTCCACGAAGGTCTCGAGCAGTACCGGGCGATAGCCGTAGCGCTGCTGCCAGTGGTGCGGCAGTTGGCGGGCCGCCAGGGCCAGGATCTTTGACGCGAGGCCCTTGGACTGGATCCAAGGCAGAATCAGAAAGCGGGCGTTGTTGACCACCAGGTGCAGGTTCTGGCGCCGCTCGGGTTCCTGCCAGCCGATGAAGTTTTCGCGCGGGGCGAGCTTCCAGGCGCTGGCGCCGAAGCTGAGCAGGGCGACCAGTTGGTCGGCGGCGAAGACGTTGTAGCGGAGCTGGCTGCCCGCCAGCGGCTGATAGCCGAGATAGTGGTAGCGGTCGATGTACTCGTTCCACTGGCGGGAGGTGGCGGTCCCGGTGACGAGGTGCAACTGCAGCGCGCCCAGTTCATGCACGGGCTGGCGCAGCGGCGGTTGGGGATCGGTGGCCGCCGTGGCCGGGAAGTGCGGACGCCGGCGGGGACCGGGCATGCGCGACGGCGGCAAGGTGATCAGCCCCGCCGCCTGCAAGCGCAGTAACGCCACCCGGCAGCTCATGTCCTTCGGTTCGCCGTTGGGCTTAGGTGATCTCCAAAAACATTCATACCGAGCATGCCGGTCGAATGAGGATGTCCCACTTGGGTAAGAGCGGGTTTCGTTCCAGCCTGGACTCGACCGCTTGCATGGCATCCTTGGCCACGGTGATTCCTTTTTCATAGACCGTGCGGCTCAATTCGACGACGGGATGAACTCCTTTCCAAGTCATGCTCTTGGCCCACTCCAACATCGTTGGGGTATCGGTTAGCTTGGCGCCGTTCCAGTGCTTTTCCAGGATTCCCCAGCAGCGCTCCACCGGATTGTATTTGCTGTGGTACGGCGGATAGTAAAGGAGGTGAATGGACTTGCCGATGTGATCAGCGAACGCAACCATTCGCTTGAGAAATTGCGTGCGCCGGCCATTGCTCTCCGGTCCGTTATCAGCCTTGATCTGCAGGTGCGTAACCCGAGCGCACACCTCAGGCGATTGACTCTCCCACCATGCGTAGAGACTGTCGACGATGAAATCGCTGGTCTTGGCCGAGCTTCCGAAGTACAGATGGAGGTGGCCACGGTCTTCATCGACGACACCAAACGGCGTGTGTTTTTCCTCGCATCCCATATGGGTGTGGCTCCTTTTCGTCGGCCCGTTTCTGTCGATTTGACATACAGTTAGCCGTTTTTGCGAGGTCGCTGGGGCACGCTTGTCGCTGGGCTATGCGCTGGGCGGGCGCATAGGGCCCGGTGATGGAGATCGATTGTCCGGTCGGGCCGTTGGCAGCGGCCGCTGTTGGCGGCTGGACATTTGCTGCGTGGTGCGCTACCGTGGGCTTGGGCAACCAGAGCCGGAGGCACGCGCATGGCAATACCGGTGGTGTCGTTCTGTGGCAGGGAATTCAGTGGCGCCGAAGTGCAGCTCATCGCGGCGCTGGTGCAGCGGTGCGCCGGCTTGAGTCGGATGGAGCTGGCCGCTACGGTGTGCGAGTTGCTGCAGTGGCAGCGTCCTGGCGGCGGGCTCAAGGCCCGCGAGTGTCGCGAGTTGCTCGAACGGCTCGACGGCCAGGGGGTGCTGCAACTGCCGCCCAAGCGCCAGACCAAGCCGGTGGGCAGTCGGACGCGGGTGCCGGTGAGCGCCCGCGGCGAACCGGGCGCGGTGCTGGAGGGCGAAGTCGGCGCCTTCGCGCCGGTGGTGCTCGAACGGGTGCAGACCGCGCCGCAACGGCTGCTGTTTCGCGAGCTGGTGGGGCGGCATCACTACCTGGGGCATGCGGTGCCGTTCGGGGCGCAGCTGCGCTATCTGTTCTCGTCGGGAGCGCAGGTGTTGGGTGCGATGCAGTTCTCCAGCCCGGCCTGGCGCCTGGCGGTGCGCGAGCGCTGGATCGGCTGGGACGAGCCGGCCCGGCGCGCCAATCTGCAGCGGGTGGTCAACCAGAGCCGGTTTCTGATTCTGCCCTGGGTGCACATTGCCAACCTGGCCAGCCTCGTGCTGTCGCGCGCGCTGCGGCGGCTGCGCCAGGACTGGCCGGCCTGCTACGGGGTGGAGCCGCTGTTGGTGGAGACCCTGGTCGACGAGCGTCGCTACCGCGGTCACTGTTACCGCGCGGCGAATTGGCTCCGGCTGGGGGAGACGGCCGGGCGCGGGCGCATGGACCGGGCGCACCAGCGCGCGGGGGCCGCGCCCAAGGCGGTGTGGGTCTACCCGCTGGTGGCCGATGCCGCGCCGCGGCTGCGGGTGCAGCCATGACGGCCGCGGCCCAGGACCGGGTGGAGGAGGACGCGTTTGCCATGGCCCAGGACGAGTTTGCCGAACTGCTCACGTTCCTGCGCAGCGGGGAGAGCCGGGAGCTCAGCCACAGCGAGCTGGAAGCAGTGCTCAACGCGCGGGGTCGGGAGCTGCTGCGAGTGTTGTTCCAGGCGCATGTGGACAGCCGCGGGCCGGGACCGGCGGCCGGACCGGTGCGCGGGGCCGACGCCGTGCCGCGCACTGAACCGCGGCTGCACGAGCGGGGGCTGTCGACGGTGTTCGGTGAGGTCCGGGTCGTCCGGCTGGGCTACGGGGCGGCCGGGGTGGCGAGTCTGCACCCGCTGGATGCGCAGCTCAACCTGCCGACCGGGGAGTACTCGCTGGGGGTGCGCCGGCTGGCCGCCGAGCAGGCCGCCCAGGTTTCCTTCGCCGCGACCGTGGAGGCGTTGGCGCAGCAGACGGGCAAGACCATGGGCAAGCGCCAGGTCGAGGAACTGGTGCACAGCGCGGCGGTGGACTTCGATGCCTTCTATGCGCAGCGCAGTCCCGCGGCTGCAGCCCCCAGCGGTTCGATCCTGGCGCTCAGCGCCGACGGCAAGGGGGTGGTGATGCTGCCGCGTGACCTGCGCGCGCCGACACGCAAAAAGGCCGCGCAGGGGCCGCCGCACAAGCTCGCCCAGCGGCTGTCCAAGGGCGAGAAGCGCAACCGCAAGCGCATGGCCACGGTGGCGGCAGTCTATACGGTGGCGCCGTATGTGCGCACCCCCGAGCAGGTGGTCCGCAGCCTGGCGCCGTGGCACGAACCGGCGCCGCCGCGCCCGCCGGTGGAGCACAAGCGGGTGTGGGCAAGCTTGGCGCAGAGTCCGGAGGCCGTGCTCGAGGAAGCCTTCTGCGAGGGCCTGCGCCGCGACCCCGAGCGGCAGAAGACCTGGGTGGGTCTGGTCGACGGCAACGACACCCAACTCAAGTTGCTCACGGCCCTGGCGCGCAAGCACGAGGTGAAGCTGACCATCGTGCTGGACATCATCCACGTCTGCGAATACCTGTGGTCGGCGGCGCTGGCGTTTCACGCCGAGACGAGCCGGGAGCGCGAGCAGTGGGTGGGCGAGCGGCTGGACCACGTCTTGCGCGGCAAGGCCGCCACGGTGGCGGCGGGCATGCGCCGCAGCGCTACCCTGCGCGGACTGTCGGCAGCGCAGCGCGAGCCGGTGGACAAGGCGGCCCGTTACCTGCTCAACCACCAGCGGTACATGCGCTATGACGCGTACCTGGCGGCGGGACTGCCGATTGGCACCGGGGTGATCGAGGGTGCCTGCCGGCATCTGGTGTGCGAGCGCATGGACGGTGCCGCCCGCTGGAGTCTGCACGGCGCGGAGGCGGTGCTGCGTCTGCGCGCGCTACGCTGCAGCGGGGACTTTGCCGAGTACTGGAACTATCACGTGGCGCAGGAGTACCAGCGCAATCACGTCGCGCTCTATGCCGATGGCGATGTCGTGCCGGTGCAAACCCGCGGGCGCCCTGTGCTGCGGCGCGTGAAATGACTCCGTCGGGCCCCCTTCTTGGACCGTTCAAAAAGAGCCAC
>CAVQLG010000019.1:35000-94779 GCA_963713275.1 uncultured beta proteobacterium | reverse complement strand
AGAGATGAGCGATCTTCTTTGGGCAGGAAAAGGGGGCGGCCTCGGAGCGGTGGCCAAGACGCTGTCGATGGACATGCGCGCCAACGACCGCAAGTGGCTCGACATGAAGCTGAACGCGCTCACCAAGGCGCAGGGCGACGACGGCTTCATGATGGCCCTGCCGCCCGACGGCGCCAAGGTCCGGGTACCGTCGCTGGTGTCGGGATTTGCCGGCCTCATCCGGCACCGCTGCAACGAGCTGGGCGTGTTCGCCGAAGAGTGCATGAACGGACCCACGCCTGTCGTCGATGCACTGATGGGCAAGAAGGAGCCAAAGGCTGGGCCGGATGGCACGCTGTCGTGGACGGTGGACGTGGCCAATCATGGCACCGGCGACGACTTCGTGCTGTTCCTCAAGGAACTGCAGATGCACGACGGGCAACGCCGGCCGTATTCGATGTGGCTCGCCGGCGAGTACCCGCGCGTGCTCGACGGCCTGTGCAAGCTGCTGTCGCTCGACATGCGGGTCTACCGACCCGGCGTGGATCGGGATGAAGCTGCGCAAGCTGTTCAACTACGGCGAACCCAATGCCTCGTTCATGGCGCGCACTCCCGGCTCGGACAAGTGCGCAGACCTTCCCGTCGACGTCGCCTATATCGCGCGCTGATGGTGCATCGCTACGCCATGCTCGGCATCCTCACCGAGGACGGCTATCCGGTCGAGCAGCTCGGCATCCTTTCGGCTCCGCGCGGCCGAGCAGTCAGCGAGCGACAAGCAGAAGACGATGGCCGGGAAGAAGTGCCCCGAGTGCGGGAACAAGACGCTGATCCGGCGCGACGGCTGCGACTTCTGCACCGACTGCGGCTTCACCGGCGCCTGCGGCTGAGGGCCAGGCGTCATCCGCCCGACGTACTTGCCGACAACCGCTTCCTTCTCAAGCGAGATCACCGACGATGAGACTCTCCGTCCTGGACCCGGGCCACTTTCACGCGGCACTCGTGCAGAAGCACATGGTCGCCGGCGTCGACGCCGAAGTTGACGTCTACGCGCCCGTCGGGCCGGAACTCGACGACTACCTGCGCCAGATCGACGCCTACAACACGCGGGCCGAGGAGCCGACCCGCTGGCGCCTGCGCACGCATGCCGGCCCGGATTTCCTCGAGCGGTTCGTGGCCGAACGCGGCGGGGCCCGCATGGTCGTGCTCGCCGGCAACAACCGGCGCAAGGTCGAGTACATTGCGCGCGCCGTCGAGGCTGGGTTCCATACGCTCGCCGACAAGCCGATGGTCATCGATCACGCCGGCTTCGACACGCTGGTGGCCGCGTTCGCCGCCGCGCGCAGGAACGAGGTGCTGCTCTCCGACATCATGACCGAGCGCTTCGAGATCACGACGATGCTGCAGAAGGAATTTTCGACGCTGGCACCGGTGTTCGGCGAGTCTCCGGGGCAGCGACGAACGCCCGACCGTCACCAAGGAGAGCGTCCATCACTTCTCGAAACAGGTCTCCGGCGCGCTGATCAGGCGGCCCCCGTGGTTCTTCGACACTACCCAGCAGGGCGAAGGGCTGGTCGACATCACCACGCACCTCGTCGACCTCGTGCAATGGGAGTGCTTTCCCGGGGTCGCGCTCGACGATCGCGCCGACATCCGGATCGCGCAGGCCCGGCGCTGGCCGACCGAGGTGACGCCCGCGCAGTTTCGCCGCGTCACCGGTATGGAGGCGTTCCCCGAGTTCCTGCGCAAGGACGTGCAGGCGAACGGCAACCTGCACGTGTACGCGAACGGGGAGATCGACTACACGCTCAAGGGCGTGCACGCCAAGGTATCCGTGCTGTGGAACTTCGAGGCGCCACCCGGCGGCGGCGACACGCACTGCTCGGTGATGCGGGGCACGCTGCTCGAATCTCGTCATCCAACAAGGTGCTGCGCAGGGCTACCGGCCGGTGCTCACGATCGAGCCCGTGGCCGTGGACGACGAGACGGCGTTCGAACGCGCGTTGCACCTCGCGCTGCCGACCGTGCAGCAGAAGTACCCGGGGGTCGGCCTGCGCCGCACTGAAGGCGGCTGGGAGGTCACGGTGCCGGCGCCCTATCGCGTCGGGCACGAGGCGCATTTCGGCCAGGTCACCGCGCAGTTCCTGCGCCACGTGGAGAGCGGCGCGCTGCCGTCGTGGGAGGTTCCGAACATGCTGGCGAAGTACTACACGACGACGCAGGCGCTGGCCTTGGCGCGGGGCTGACGGTCCTGCACGCCAGCAGCGCTCCCGCAAATCCGGCCCACGCAAGGCGCAGCGGCACCCCACCCGGCAACCGCCGTGCGTGCTGCGGCGGTGGTGGTGGTCAGGCGCGGCGCCGCTGCCGCGATGGCGCGCGCGCACCACGCAGGCCCCCCGTCGATCCAGTCGCTGGCTTCGACGGCCGCGTCGGCCGGCGCGGCGGGCGTCCCTTCGGTCAGCCCGCTGCTTCCGGGCCCGTCACCCGCTCGGCCAGGAAATCGGCGAGCTTCTTGTCGTCGTTGGCCAGGTGCGCGGCGAACCAACGCTCGAGATACGTGAACGGGGCCGGGGACGAGGCGAGGTTCCCGGCGTTTGACAGCGTGAACTGAAGTTCCGTCAGCCCGCGAAGCAGCCGCTCATGCTGTTCGCGGTGTTGCTCGAAATCGGGGTACTGCAGCTCCTGCATCTGGGCTTCCTCGGAAGCGAAGTGGGCGCGCGTCTCGGCCATCAGGGTGCTGAATGCCATCAGGACGTGCGTCGCATTGCCCGCGGGGACCGCGGCCATGAAGCGGTTGAGCTTGTCGAGCACGCCGCGGTGTTCGTCGTCCATGCCTTCGGCGCCAAGTGCATGGTCCTGCAACCACGGGAGTGGGAAGCGAGTCATCAGTGCTCCTTGTGGCGTTGGCTGGCTGCGTCCGGCGGAGCCTGCGCTGCGCCGCCGGTACCGACGACGGGGAGGGGGTATCGGAGGGTGGCGCCATCGTAATGCAAAACGCGCTGCCGCGCATGCATCGCGCTCGCGCGCTGCGGGGCTGCCGACCGGTGCCGACAGGCCGACGGCACGGGGCGACGCTCGGGCGCTCGTGTCGCAGAACCAAAGGATCGACGCCCGCGAAGCGCCGGTGGCGCCGTCACTCCGGCCGGCGTTCGTCGTCGCGGCCCGGAGCTTCCGAAAGCAGCGGCAGCGCCGACCCGATCGACGGCGCGAGCAGTCCGGTCTTCACGTAGGT
Organism: uncultured beta proteobacterium; assembly: GCA_963713275.1. GTDB lineage: Bacteria > Pseudomonadota > Gammaproteobacteria > Burkholderiales > Casimicrobiaceae > CAIWHR01. The sequence continues at coordinate 91,571 of CAVQLG010000019.1, read as the reverse complement.
GGCGAGCTTGTCACGCGTGTCGGTGATGTCGAGGTTGCGCATCGTGAGTTGCCCGATGCGGTCTTGCGGCGAGAACGCGCTGGCGCCCTTTTCCATCGTCAGCCGCTCGGGCTTGTACGTGAGGTTGGGGCTGGTGGTGTCGAGGATCGAGTAGTCGTTGCCGCGGCGCAGCTCGAGCGTGACCTCGCCAGTGATCGCGCGCGCGACCCAGCGCTGCGCGGTCTCGCGCAGCATCAGCGCCTGCGAGTCGAACCAGCGGCCCTGGTAGAGAAAGCGGCCGAGCCGGCGACCGTTCTCGCGGTACTGATCGATCGTGTCCTCGTTGTGGATGCCGGTGACGAGACGCTCGTAGGCGATGTAGAGCAGCGCCATCCCCGGCGCCTCGTAGATGCCGCGGCTCTTGGCCTCGATGATCCTGTTTTCGATCTGGTCGCTCATGCCGAGGCCGTGGCGGCCGCCGATTGCGTTGGCCTCGAGCAGCAGTTCGACGGGGTCGGCGAAGCCCTGGCCGTTGAGCGCGACCGGGCGGCCTTCCTCGTAGCGCACCGACACGCTTTCGCGGGCCACCGCGACTTCGTCCCGCCAGAACGCGACCCCCATGATCGGCTCGACAATGGTGATGCCCTTGTTCAGGTACTCGAGGTCCTTCGCCTCGTGCGTGGCACCGAGGATGTTGGAATCTGTCGAGTAGGCCTTCTCGACGCTCATCCGGTAGGCGAAGCCGGCCCGGTTCATGTACTCCGACATCTCCCTGCGGCCGCCGAGCTCGTCGATGAACTGCTGGTCGAGCCAGGGCTTGTAGATCCGGAGCTCGGGATTGGCGAGCAGCCCGTAACGGTAGAAGCGCTCGATGTCGTTGCCCTTGAACGTGCTGCCGTCGCCCCAGACGTGCACGTCGTCCTCCTTCATCGCCACGACCAGCATCGTGCCGGTGACGGCGCGGCCGAGCGGCGTCGTATTGAAATAGGGGACCCCCGCGGTGGAGATGTGAAACGCGCCGCACTGCAGTGCCGCGAAGCCCTCGGCGACGAGCTGCTGACGGCAGTCGACGAGCCGCGCCTTCTCGGCGCCGTACTGCAGCGCGCGGCGGGGAATGTCTTCGTAGTCGGGCTCGTCGGGCTGGCCGAGGTTCGCCGTGTACGCGTATGGAATCGCCCCCTTGGCTCGCATCCAGTGCAGCGCCGCGCTGGTGTCGAGGCCGCCGGAGAAGGCAATGCCGACCTTCTGGCCGGAGGGGAGGGACTGCAGGATGTTCGCCATGACAGGTTTCGGTTGCGCAGGGCCCGGCGCGAAAGCGCTCACGGGGCGCCGACGCAAGACCTCAATGCTACCGCAACGCGCGAGGCTGAGGCGCCTCGACCCCGGCAGCGGGACAGGCGCATCGGAAGGGGGGCCGCAACGGCCGTCGTGCCGGAGCCCCCATGCCCCGGCAGCGGCGCTCGCCTTTTGCGGCAGGCACAACTTGTGCTTTGCAATCTGCAAGGGTCCCGTGACCCGAACGGAGAAAGCGGAGAGAACAAGCGAAGGAGTCCGTCATGCTCGACGTCGACATGCGCAACCCGGTGTTGGATTTCGAACTTCCCCCCAACGTGGCGACCCCGGACGAGATCCGGCTCGCCGACGAGCTGCTGCATCGGCTCGAACAGCGTTACCTGGCCAACAGTCCGGCCTACTCCGCGCTCGGGAGCGTTCCCGGATAGAGCTCGTCGAGCAACGCGCGGGCCGCCGCCGCGAGCGCCGTCCGCAGGCGGGCGTCGATCGTCGCGACATCGGCGTCCCCCGTGCGCAGCGCCCAGATCGCGGCCAGCTCGGCCTGCCGGGCGGCCACCGTGCGGGCGACGAGATCGCGCCAGAAGACCGGGTGCTCGGCTTCGTGCCACTCACCGCGCCCGCGGCCGTAGTGCGCGACGGCGAGGTAGCGCAGGAGCGCGGAGGCGACGAGGCCGTCGAGAAAGCCGTCGTCCCAGCGCACGGTCGCCTCGGTCTTCCCGCGCGCGACGTTGACGCCCCGCGCCATCCCTGCCGCGCCGAGGGCGCCCAACACCGCTCCGGCGAGCATGCCGGCGCCGAACGTCAGGCCGCCGGCCGCGAGGTCGGCCCCCAGCCCGGTCAGAGCGCCGGACACGAGCCCCCCCATGACTGCGGCCTTGCCCTCGTCGACCGGCGCGTCGGTACGCACGTCGCTGGCGAGGCGGGCCTGCACTGCCGCGGCGGCCCGCCCTTCCAGACCGTGCACGACGATAAGTGCCGCGGTGCCTGCCTGCAGGTCCGCCTCCAGTCGCGCCCCCATCTCGCGCACGACCTGGGCTTCCCGGGATTCGCCCTGCGTGCGCGTGATGCCGAGCGAGCGGCCGAGCTTCGCCAGCAGCGGCGTTGCCGGCAGCACCACCCGATCCATGGCCGCCCGCGCGATCGGGGCCGCCAGCACGGCGACCGCCTCGCCGAACTGCGCCATGCGCCGGCCTGTCCACGCGTCGACGAGCCGGCCGAGTAACGCCCGCCGGGTCTCCGGAAGCGCACGTTCGATCGCGGCGAACAGCGTCCGTTCCTGCACCCAGCAGCGCGCGAACGCGTCCAGCGTGAGGACCTCGCGTACGTCGGCCCACTGGGCGAGTGCCCCCCGCCAGCGCGTTTCGTCGAGGGCCTCGTCGTCGCGCAGATGCGGCGGGCCCGTCTGATTGAGGAGCACGATCAAGGGCTTGCCGATCCACTCCAGCACGGCGAGCTCCGGCTGCAGGTACCCGGCGTCGCCCGGTTCCTCGGCGGCGTTGACGAGGTAGAGCACGACGTCGGCCCGGTCGCGTACGTTGCGCACCGCGACCTGCGTGAGCCAGAACGCCCGGTCGCGAAAGCGATCCCAGACCTCCGAGAGGAACCAGCCGATCGGATTGCCCTGCTGGCGCAGTCGCCGGGCGAGCCGGGCGCTGTCGCCGAAGCCCGGCGTGTCCCAAAGGACGAGCGCCTCGCCCGCGCCCGTATCGATGAGGGTGTAGGGCGTCGCCTCGACGGTGACGTGCGGCGCGTCGCGGACCTCGCCCACGTCGCGCCCGAGCAGCGTGCGCGCGAGCGTCGTCTTGCCGGCATTGGTGTGTGAGATCAGCGAGACGTCGAGGATCGCCGGATGGGTCATCCGCGCTCCCTTGCCGCGGGCGGCGCGCGCAGGGCGGCGTCGATCATGGCCTCGACGGCCGCAAGATCCGGGTCCGCAAGGTCGGTGGCGACCGGCGTCACGCGCTGCTCGGCGAGGAAGTCGCGCCAGAGGACGCGACGCTCGGCGAGCCGTGGGGCATCGCTGCCCCAGCGGCTCCGGAACGCGGACTCGTCCAGAATCGCGAGCAGCGGCCATGCGGGATCGCGGCGGGCGGCCAGCGCCGTCAGGAACGTACCGTGGGCTTCCGGCTCGGGCGTCGCCGTCAGACTGAACACCCCGATCAGCGGCCCCTGGTGCACGAGTGCCGGACGCCGGGCAAACGCATCCTCTTCCCCGTAGGCTACCGGGGCCTCGACGGTCAGCGCCGCGCTGCCGCCGAAAACACGCGCGACGATTGCCTCCAGGCCGGCGATCGCGGCCGGCGGCAGCGTGTAGCTGTAGGGCACGATCGTAAGGCGCACCGGCCCGCCTCGATAGCCGCGCAGCAGGCGTTGGAAATACGGCTCATCCAGCGCGACCGGCAGGTGGCGCGCGCGATGGCGCTCGACCACGCGGACGAGCGCGGCCAGCGCCAGCCGCGGGACGACCACGACGACCAGTACGCTCGCCGCCATGAGATGAAGCCAGACTGCGGCGTTGGCGCTGCCAGGGGAGCGCAGGGCCTCGATCTCGGTCGCGTCCGGAATCGGCCGGCCGGTGACCCACGCGCCGGGCGCGAGGGCCACCGCGAGCAGCGAACGGACCTGACCTGCGTCCAGGAACGTGCTTTCCCAGGACGCACGGTACTCGAACGCGAGCCCGCGCGTGTAGAGTCCGGCGATCGTGCCCAGCGCGAGCAGGGCCGCGGCGAGGTGCAGGATGCGGGCGCTGCGCGCTGCGTAGAGCCTGGAGGCAAGTCGCGCCCAGTCGCGGGGGATCGCCGCCACACAGGCGGAAATCGATCCATCGCCCTCGTCTGTCGCGGCGTGCACCTTGCCGGCCGGCCGGCCGGTCCGGCCGGCGACGCGCACGAGGAGGGAGCGCAGCGGCCCCGCGCCGCGGTCGGTGCCCAAGCGCAACACGCTGCCGACGGCGAGCGTCACGTACACGCCCAGATTCCAGAGCAGCAGCGCGAACACCGGCGGCGCGAGCAGGTTGACGCGCTGCGCACCACCGAAGCGGTCGATCACGATTCCGGCCACGAAGGCGCCGGCGACGATCAGCCAGGCGACCCATGGGCGCCAGCGCAGCGCGTGCACGGCGCGGGGCACGCTGTGGTGCGTCTTCCCGATGCGTTCCAGCGCCAGTCGTGCGCGGCGGGCAACGAACGTCGTCGCGTCGGCCTCCTCGCCGACGACTTCGGCGGCTGCCCGGCTGGCCCAGCTGCGGTCCGCGTCGGTCCACAGCCGACGCGCCCGGTCGCGGGTCTCGACTGCGCGGATCGCCGTGATTTCGAGCGCGGAGGTTTCATCCATCGTGGTCACCGATTCTACGCGCCAGGCGCTGGCCGCGGCAGCGGGCGGCACCGCGCCGCGCTCGGGGAGCCCTCGCTGCCACCGAAATCCGAAGCATCGGCGCCGGACCCGGTTTATCATCCGAGCACCGGCGGGCACGCCGCCCGGAACACGGCCCGATCATGATCACCAGGATCTTCTCCCGCACCGCGCTGCACGAACACGAGGACCCATCCCAGCGCATCTCCGGCATCGGGCAGCTGCCACCGGATTCGCCCGACCTCGTGCCGTTGCTCACGGACGATCCCGAGCCCCTGGTTCGCACCGCCGCAGCGCGTCGCTGCCGCAGCCTCGCGGTGCTCGACGCCGCGCTGGCAACCGAGCAGGATCCCGCCGTGCGCGCCGCGCTCGCGGTCGCTCTGGCCACGGCCTTGGCGGAGACTTCGGACGAGGCTGCGGCGACGGCGCTGCTGGCCCGCGACGATTGCGCCGACGCCGTGCGGGCCGAGGTCGCACGGCGGACAGCGCACGTCGCGCGGCGGCGCAGCGCCGTCGCGGCCATCCGCGACGACGAGGTGCTGGCCGACGTCGCTCTCACGGCTGACCACGCGGAGACGCGGATGGCGGCTGCCGAGCGCGTCAGCCGGCCGGAGAACCTCAAGCGGCTGGCGAGTGTGGCCAAGAGCAAGGATCGGGGCGTTGCGCGGCTTGCGCGCCAGCGGCTCGATGCGGATGAGTCTCGCCGCGCGCAGACGAGTGAAGCCGATGCCATCCTGGAGCAGCTCGAGGCGCTGGCCCAGCGTCCGGGCGCGATCCTGACGCCGATGCTGGAGCTCAACCGGCGTTGGCAGCAGCTCGACATGAGCGACGATCCGGCGCGGCTTGCCCGCTGCGAGGCGGCGCGGAAGGTGCTGCAGGCGCGTTTCGAGCGCGAGCACGAGGAGCAAAAGGCGCGCGCCCGCTTTGGCGACAAGCTGCGCGACTGGATGGGGCGCCTGGCGCCTCCTGCCGCATCGGAGGAGCTCGCCACGCTGCGCGCGGAATTCGCGGCCCTCCGGGAAGAGGCGCAGGCCTGCGGTGACGCCTGGTCGACGCCGCTCCTCGAAGCCGCTGAGGAGCGGTTGCACGGATGGGAGCGCGACGTGGAGGCGCACGCCGGCGCGGAAACGCTGGTGCACTTGGCCGAGCAGTTGGCCGCGGTGACGGCGATCGACGTCGGCGACCTGCCCGAGCGTTGGCAGGCGCTGGAGCCGAACGCACGCACCGCGGCGCTGACTCAGCGTTTCGACGCGGCGCTGCTCGTCGTCGAGCAGCGGCGGCTGGCGATCATCGGAGCCGAACAGCAGGAAGCGAACACCGCGCGGCGCGAGATCCATCGGCTGTTGCACGAAGGCGAGCAAGCGCTCGCGGCGGGGCAGTTGCCGCAGGCGCGGGCCGCTGCCGAGGCGATCCGGGAATCGAAGTCTGCCGCCGGGCTGCTGCCGAAGCCGACGACCCAGCGCCTTTCGCGCCTCGTCCAGCAGCTCTCCGATCTCGAGCGCTGGGAGTCCTTCGGGCAGCAGCAGGCGCGACTGCAGCTATGCGAACGCGCCGAGGCGGTGACGCAGACGTTCCCGGGCGCGGCGCAGGTGGCGCGCGAGGTCAAGAAGCTGCGCGAAGAGTGGAAAGCGCTCGACCATCCGCATGTACGGGTGCCGAAGGCGCTGTGGGATCGCTTCGACGGTGCCTGCGAGCGGGCCTACGCGCCCGCCGCGCGGCATTTCGCGGAAATGGCAGCGCAGCGCAAGGCGGCGCGCGCGCAGCGCGAGGGGTTCATCTCGGCCGCCGCGGAGCACGCGCCGACGCTGCTCGCGCCGCCCGTCGACTGGAGGGCGGTGGAGCACTGGCTGCGCGAGACCGACCGGGCCTGGCGCGAGGGCGAGCTGGGCAGCGTTGACCCGGCCGCGTGGAAGGCGCTGGACGCGAAGCTGCGCACCGCGCTGGCGCCGCTGCGCGACGCGCTTTCCGAGGCACGCGCGCAGGCCAAGGCGGAGCGACAAGGGTTGATCGTCGAAGCGCGAGCGCTGACGGCGCGGGCGATGGAGCGCGATGCGCCGTCGCAGGTGAAGGCGATCCAGCAGCGTTGGCAGGAGCAGGCGAAGGCCATGTCGCTCGCCCAGCGCGACGAGCGCACGCTGTGGGAGGAGTTCCGCGCCGCGTGCAACGCGGTGTTCGAGGCCCGCGAGGCGCGGCGCCGGGACGACGATGGTCGCCGGCACGACAGCCGCCGGGCGCTCGAGGATCTGTGCGCGCGGCTTGAGGCGCTCGCCAACGCGCCGGACGACGACGGTGCGCTGCGGCGCGGGCTGCGCGACGTGGCTGCGGAGTGGAAGAGGGCCGCCGGCCCGGCGCCGGTGCCGCATGCGCTGGAGTCGCGATTCCGAAACGGCAGGACCGCAGTCGAGGCGGCCCTGGCGCGGCGCGCGCAGGCGCGGGAGGCCGAGATATGGGAGGCGCTGGTCGGCAAGGGACGCCTCTGCGAGGAAATCGAGGCGCTGCTGGAGTCCGGAGGGGCCGATGCCGAGTCTGCCTCGGCGGGCGAGCGCTGGTCGTCGCTGCCGATGCTGCCGGCGGCATGGGAGAAGAAGATGCTGGCGCGGCGCGATGCCGCGCTTCAGGCGCGCTCCGACGCGGGCGCGGTGCTGGCGCTGAAGAGCCGCATCGAGGTCGGCACGCAGGCGCGGCGCGACGAGTTGCTGCTGCTCGAAACGGCGCTGGGGCTGGAAAGCCCGCCCGAGCTGCAGGCTTTGCGCCTCGCGCTGCAAGTGCGGCAACTGAAGGAGCGCTTCAGCGGTGGCGCAACGATGGCGCCCGACGCGCTGCGGGAGCGCGCGCTCAACTGGTTCGCGACGCCGGGCGTGACCGACGCGCGCGACTGGCAGCGCTGCACCGCGATCCTGGCAGCGCTCGCGCGGCGCAGTTGAACGGCGCCCGGCGCGAGCGGCGCTGCGTCACCCCCCAACGGCCGCGCCCCGTCGCACTTCTGCGGAACGAGGCGGGTATGGGGCGCTGCGCGTCAGCGCACCCGCCTGGTGGCGAATTCCTCCTCGATGTTGTCGCGGAGAAACTCCAGGGCGACGACGCCGAGGCGAGGCGGCGCCAGGTGTCCTGCGAGACGCCGGCGTACTCGAAGGTCCCGGACGTGAGTTCGACGACGAGCACGCGTCGGCTCGCGTCGTAGCCGGCGGCGCGCAGGCTGCCGCCGTTCAATCGCTTCATCTCCATCGTCGCATCATCCTCGTATCCGATTCGGGCAACGTGCCGGCGTGGCTCTGGGACCACGCCTCGGTTTGAATGCGCGGCAGCGTTGCGGCGCGGCGCAGGCGCGCCATCGAACGCGTGGTGGAGCGGGTAGCGCATCCACTCGCACAACGCCTCCAGCATCGAGATGTCGATGCTGGCAGCCGCGGCCGCTGTTCGCGCGCGAGGACGGTGATGTTGGCCGGGGGGAGCATGGCGTTACACAGCGGCTCAAGCGAGGGTCGCGGTACCTTCCATGGTGAGGAAACCCTCGCTGTCCTCGATCCAGAGGCCGACCTGGCGGTCGCCGCGCGGGCGGCCGCAGACGCCAAACCCCGCGGGGTCGAACAGCGGTCGCACCGCCTTGAACTCGAAACGCGCGACCGTCTCGGCCGGAAGCTTACGGCGCAGCAGGTCGAGCAAGAGCGTCGCCTGGAGCGCCCGTGCACGACGAGCCCGGGATAGCCCTCGACCTCCGTCACGTAGCGGCGGTCGTAGTGAATCCGGTGGGCGTTGAAGGTGAGCGCCGAGTAGCGGAAGAGCAGGACGTCGTCGGGTACGACTCGGGCCGCCACGAGGGATCGGCCGGGTGCTTGCACGCCGGGGATGGCGGGGGGGCACCCGCACGCGGCGCTTCCCGATAGACCGGATATCGTGCTCCTCGGTCAGCGCAACGCCATTGGGACTCGCGACCTCATGGCGGACGAGGACGAACACGAGTTCGCCGCTGCGCCGGACTTCTGCCGGACGTCGATGATTCGCGACGTGCGCACGACGTCGTCACCGACCCGCAGCGGGTGCAGGAACTCGAGCCTTCCGCCCGCCCACATGCGGCGCGGCAGTGCGACGGGCGGCAGGAAGTCGCCCCGCCGTGCGTGGCCGTCGGGACCGAGCTGGGACTGTCGGTGGCGCGGCAGGAAATAGAGCCAGTGCGCGAGCGGAGAGAGCGCGTCGCCAGGGCGCGGTGCCGGGTCGTCGCGGTCGAGCGTCGCCGCGAGGCCCGCGAGCGGGGCGGCGGTGATGACGTCGCGCGCGACTTCCTCGCGGCCGACCCATCGCGCCAGGGCGTCAAGGTCCGGGGTCGTGTTCATGCGCTATGGTGAAAGATCGCGCCGCCACGCGCAACCGGGAACGGGAACAGGATGGACGCGCCGGACGGGCGCCACGCGCCGTTGCCCCGCGGATCGCGTGGTATCCGGCACTTCCCTGGGGCCGGACCCCTACAATGACGGGCAAGGCGCCGATCGCGCCCAGGAGTTCTGCCGATGAGCGATGCATTGAGCTATCTGTCAAGGCGCGGCCGCAGGAGATGGCCGCGTATTTCGCGTTCCTCAAGGGGGCCGGCAGTTGCCTCGACCCCAGGACGCGCAACCTCATCTCGGTGATCACGAAGGTCCACGCGCAGACCGAGAACGGCTTGCGTCAGTACCTGAAGCGGGCGCTGCGCGAGGGCGCGTCGGCCGACGAAGTTATCGACGCGCTGCTGATGGCGTTTCCCGCCTTGGGACTCGCGAGGATCGTATGGGCGATCGACGTGATCCTGCGCATGAACCTGCCCGAATTCGCGCTCGAGCGGCTGGCGGGTGGGGAGGGCGCCGCTGCTGCGGAGCCCTCCTGGCACGACGTGATCGCCGCGGCCGATGTTCCGGAGGGCGGGTCCGTGCGCGTGAGTTGCGAGGGCCGGTCGGTATTCGTCCATCGCCGCGGGGCGACGTTCCGCGTGTATGACAGCCGTTGCCCGCACCAGTCGACCGACATTCCGGAGCTCGCACTCGCGGGAACGCGCCTCACCTGTCCGAAGCACGGGTGGGCGTTCGACGTCGAGACCGGACGCTGCGTCGAAAAGGGCGATGTGCCGCTCACGCCGCTGCCCCACCGCGTCGAATCGGGGCGGCTGCGGGTGCAGTGGTGAGCGCGCGGGGCGAGGCCGGGGCCCGGGGGGGGAGGGAGGGGGGCCCCCGCGGGGGGGGGTCCTGCAGCCTCGCGCTGGGGATCCGTTGCCGCCACCGCAGGCGCGGCGACGATCAGGCGGCGGCGATCAGCACCGGGCACGCCGCGAGGCCCGCGATCTTCCTGACCGTCCCACCGAAGCCGTGGCGCTTCCACGCCGAGTGGCTCCCGCCGCGGCCGGCGACGATGAGATCGGCGCCAGAGTCGTGCGCGAGGGCCGCGATGCTCTCCGCAGGCGGGCCGCATACGACGCGCCCGTCGGCCTCGCGACCGCTTTCCCGAATTGTCCGCAGGGCGGCGGCGACGGCGGCTTCGGCACCGCTCACCGCCACTGCCGTGTCGTGCGCGGCGACGCTGGCGACGAGGAGCGGCAGGCCGCAGCCGGCGGCGACGCGCTGCGCGGTCGCGACCACGGTCGCTGCCGCTGCAGTGTCGTCGATCGCCGCCAGGATTCGCCCTTCCCACATCCGGCACGCCCGCGGGACGAGCAGGACGCTGCAGGGCGCGAAGCGGACGACTTTGCCGATCATCTCCCCGACCATCAGCTGCGCCAGGAAGCCCTGCTTGCCGCGGCGCCGGGCGATGATGAGGTCCGTGTGGCGGGCGCGTGCTTCGTCGACGATCTCCAGGTACGGCTCGTCGCCACGCCGCAGGTTGAGGTCGAGGTCCACGTCCGCCGCCTCGGCCGCGGCGTACAGCGCCTCGCCTTTCGCCGAGGCCGCGTGCTCGCAGGCGAGCGCGAGCTCGGGCGCGGTGGCTTCGTACTCCGGATTGCTGACGATGGGCAGCACGGCAGCGAGCGGCAGGCGGCAGCGCCGCGCGAGTTCGAAGGCGACGCGCTCGGCGCCGACGTCGAACTCGGTGTGCTCGGTGGCGAGCAGCAGGCGTTGGAAAGGATGGACGTCCATGGGCGTCAATGACCGGAGGTGAGCACGCCCGATGCGGCGAGCAGCAGCACGGCGATCTGCGCGACGACGATCATCGCGTACGCAATGTCGCTACGGCGCAGGTAGACGCACAGCGCCGCGAACAGGCACGGCACGGAGCAGCCCGCGAGGATCGCAATGCCGACGACGCTCGCGTAGTCGCCGCGGGCGGAGAGGCGCGCCCAGCCCCAGCCCGTCGGCGCGCCCGTGGCGGCGAGGTAGCGGTCCAGGGGCAGGGCGAGCAGCTCGGGGAGGCGGTCGAACGGGATGGCCGGCGGCAGAAGGCCGGTGGCGTACGCGAGGAATCCCGCCACCAGCAGGACGAACCCGGCTTTGGCGCCGCGGTCGAGCCAGCGCGCGTACGCGAGATGCTCGTCGGCGATCGGCGGACGCAGCGTCGGCGGAGGGTCGGTCGGCGTGTTCACTCGCGTCAGTTCCAAAGGCCCAGGCCCTTGAGCAGTGCGCGCAGCCCCGAGAAGAGTAGCAGCAGCAGCACCAACCTGCGCACGGTCGACGCCTTCACCACGCCGAGAAGGTGGGCGCCAACGCGCGCGCCCAACATCATGCCGACCATGGAAGGAACGACGATCGCTGCAAGCACAGCACCCTGATTGATGTAGATCCATGCCGCCGAGGAACTGGCCAGGGAAAGGATGAGGCTCGAACTGGCTGCGGCCACCTTTATCGGGGCCCCCATCAGAAGATTGAGTGCCGGCACGTTGGCCCATCCGGCACCGACGCCAAAGATCCCGCCAATGGCGCCGATTGCGAAAAGATGGCGAGGCCGAGCGGGGTCCGGTGGACCTGCCAGCGGACGTCGCGCCGGCTGGCGGCGTCGCGAAACACGCCGTGGATCCGCAACGCGGCCGAAAGCGCGTCGGGCCGGGGAACCTCCGGCCGCTCGGACTTCCTCGCGAGCGACATAAGCACGACGAGTGCCAGAATCGTGACGCCGAGTGCGGTCTGCACGACGTTCGGGGGCAGCGCCAGGCCGACCATCGCGCCACCGATCGAACTCACCGAGGCGAGCAGCGCCATCGGCAGGGCGAGGCGCAGGTCTGCAAGCCCGCTCTTCAGGAGGCTGGGCCCGGCAGCGAGCGCGCTCGCGAGCGCGACCAGGAGTCCGGCGCCGCGGACGAAATCGAGATGGAACGGGAAGAAGCCGCTGACGATGGGCACGAACAGCACGCCGCCGCCCACGCCGGCCGGAATCGCGACGATGCCCAGCACCAGGCAGACCGCGAAGAGCCCGAGCGGCCACGCCCACCATGGGGTCGTCGACGCGGCCGCTCCGGACGCGGCAAGGGCCGCGGGCCCGGCCGCCACTGCGATCGGCACGCCGGCCAGCACGACCGCCAGTGCCCCCGCGAGCATGAGGGCCCGGGTGCCGCCCGGGTGACGCGGTCCGCGCATCAGGAGATCACCTGGTAGTAGAGGTTCTGCGGATGGCTGGCCTCGGCGAAGAAGTACCAGCGCTCGGCGAGCAGCCCCAGATACTGGAAGAGGAACGCGGCGACGAGCACCGTGGGCGACGCACCCGGCAGGCAAAGCAGCGCGAGCGGTAGCGCGAAGGCGCCCACCAGGAAGCCGCGGCGGACGGCCGTCATCTTCGCCGGCGTCGCGCCGTGGAAGAACTCGCGCGTGTTGAACGATCCGCCCATCAGCCCTTGTGCCGTCTGCCTGATGCGCGGATGCGCGATGCCGAGGGCGGATTGCAGCGTGGTCCGGGGCCGCAACGACCGGTTGCGCCGCAGCGACGCGAGGCGCGTGATCGCGCCAACGGACGTCAGCCCGATCGCCGCCCGGGCGTACGGGGCCGCCAGCGGCGAAACCTGTAACGCGGCATAGCCTGCGGCGAGCGTGGTTCCCGAGGCGCAACCCAGCAGCAGGTAGTTGACGGGCGTCAGCGGCGTTGCCCATTCCTGCAGTACGCGCAGCGAAGCGTAGACCATTCCGGTACACACGAACAGGGTGACGCAGACGGCGGCGGTGACTGCGCCGACCACGATCGTGGCGGGCGGCGCGGCGAACTGCGCGAGCGACCAGGCGAACACGCCGGCCATGAACAGCGGCAGCGCGACGACCTCCCGCGACAGCCAGGAAGTCCGCCACCGCGCCGCCGCACGCCACCCGCGCTCGGGCCGGCCGAGATGGAACACCGAGGCGACGAGCCCCAGCCCGGCCAGGGCGAGCACGACGCCGCCGCCGACGGCGAGGAAGCGCGCATCGGCATCCGCGGCGGCGCCCACGCGCACGGCGAGCTCGCCGGCGTACAGCGCGAGGAACAGCCCCTGCGCCGCGCCCAGGAGCGTCGTCAAGAGGAGCACGGAGAGCGCGGGGCGCATGATGGGCGGGGGCGTGTGCGTCGTGCGGGGCAGCGCACCGCGATCAGGTGGCGAAGTCCTCGGTCGCGTCGCCAGGCGCATCCCGGCGCGGCGGCGCGGCGTCGAGCTTCAGCGGGTTGTCGGCGCGAACCAGGTCTTCCTCGCGGACCTTGTACGCAGTCCTGCGCCGGGGCAGGTACCGGTTCGCCGGCCGCGTGCCCTGCTCGGGCATCAGCGCGTAGCCGCCGCGGTCCTCGATCGCCGTTGCGGCGGCGGAGGCGGGGTCGTGGATGTCGCCGAAGATCCGGGCGCCGGTCGGGCAGGCGAGCACGCAGGCGGGCTGTCGTTCGCGCTCGGGCAGGCTCGCGTCGTAGAGGCGGTCGACGCACAGCGTGCACTTGGTCATCACCTGCCGCCGTTCGTCGAGCTCGCGCACCCCGTAGGGGCAGGCCCAGGCGCAGTACTTGCACCCGATGCACTTGTCGTAGTCGACGAGCACGATGCCGTCCTCGGCGCGCTTGTAACTCGCCCCGGTCGGGCACACCGGCACGCACGGCGGTTCCTCGCAGTGCAGGCACGATTTCGGGAAGTGCACCGTCTGCGTGTTCGGGTACTGGCCGACCTCGAAGGTCTGGACGCGGTTGAAGAACGTTCCGTGCGGATCGGCGCCGTAGGGGTCGAGATCGACGAGCGGGCCGGCGGCGCCCGAGGTGTTCCACTGCTTGCAGTTGGTCACGCAGGCGTGGCAGCCCACGCAGACGTTGAGGTCGATGACCAGCGCGAGCTGCGTCATGGCGCACCCCGCCGCGGGCCGCTCCGGGATGCCGGCGCGGGACCGTGGCCGGCGCTCATCGCCGCCCCTTGCCGCCGGCGAAAAAGGCGATCGATCGCGGGGCGGGTCCGGCCTGGCCGGGCAAGGGCGAGAGCGGCGCGAACTGCGGCGAGGTGAACGCGGGTTCGGCGTCGCCCGCCGGGTAGATGCGCACGCGCACGTCGTACCACGCCGCCTGACCGGTGACCGGGTCGGCGTTGGACACCCGACCCCGCGCCCCCGGGCCGGGCAGCTCCTCGGCGATGAGGTGGTTCAGCAGGAAGCCCCGCTGCGACTCGTTGGCGTCGGCGGCGAGGTTCCACGCGCCGGCCGCCTTGCCGACCGCGTTCCAGGTCCATACCGTGCCCGGCTCGACCGACTCGGAATGCCGGCACAGGCAGCGGACCTTGCCCCAGGCCGACTCCACCCACATCCAGGCGCCGTCGGCGACGCCGGCGGCCAGCGCGGTGCGGGTGTTGACCATCAGGTAGTTGTGCGCGTGGATCTGCCGCAGCCATGCGTTCTGCGAGTCCCAGGAGTGATACATCGCCATCGGTCGCTGCGTCACCGCGGCGAGCGGATAGAGCGCGCCGTCGGTGCAGCGCGACTCGAGCGGCGCATACCAGAACGGCAGCGGATCGAAGAACTCGACGATGCGCGCGCGCAGGCGCTCCGGCGGCCGGCGGCCGGGGCGCTTCCCTTGCGCGGCGAGGCGGAAACGCTGCAGGAATTCGGAGTAGACGTGGATGACGATGGGGTCGAAATCGCGCCGCAGCCCCACCTCGCGCGCCCAGGCGAGGTAGTCGCGATTCCAGTTGCGCATGTACATCAGCGCGGGCGGCAGGTGGTGCTGGAAGACGCAGTCGTTGCGCGCGTACATCTCCCATTGCCTCGGGTTGGGTTCGCCGCGCAGGCATTGGTCCCCGTCCTTCCCGCGCCAGCCGGCGAGAAAGCCAATGCCGGAGCCGGGCGCGGTTTCGTAGCGCACGACGAAGTCCGGGTAATCGCGATACCTGCGCGAGCCGTCGGCGTTGACGAAGGCCGGCAGGCCCAGCCGGCCCGCGAGCTCGATCAGCACCTCCTGGAACGGCTTGCACTCGCCGGGCGGCGCCACGACCGGGACGCGCACCGAGTCGGCCGGGCCCTCGAACTCGGAGATCGGGCGGTCGAGCAGCGACATCGCGTCGTGGCGCTCGAGGTAGGTCGTGTCCGGCAGGATCAGGTCGGCGAAGGCCGTCGTCTCGGACTGGAACGCGTCGCAGACGACGAGGAACGGAATCCTGTACTCGCCTTGCAGATCGCGGTCGCAGAGCATCTTGCGCACCGCCTGCGTGTTCATGCTCGAGTTCCACGCCATGTTCGCCATGAACAGCAGCAGCGTGTCGATCGGGTAGGGGTCGCCGCGCCAGGCGTTGGTGATGACGTTGTGCATCAGGCCGTGCGCCGAGAGGGGATGCTCCCAGGAGAAGCCCTTGTCGATGCGCACCGCCTCGCCGTGCTCGTCGACGAAGAGATCGTCGGGGCCTTCCGGCCAGCCCAGCGGAGCGCCGTCGAGCGGGGTGTTCGGCCGCACCGCCTGCGGGCCCTTCGGCGGACGCGCGTTGGGCGGGACCGCCCGCGGGTAGGGCGCGCGGTGGCGGAATCCGCCGGGCCGATCGATGGTGCCGAGCAGCGACATCAGGACCGCCAGCGCGCGGATCGTCTGGAAGCCGTTGGAGTGGGCGGCCAGCCCGCGCATGGCGTGAAACGCCACCGGGTTGCCGGTGACCGTGTCGTGCTTTTCGCCCCACCAGTCGGTCCACGCGATCGGCAGCTCGATGCGGTGGTCGCGCGCGGTGACGCCGATCTCGTGCGCGAGCCGGCGGACTGTCGCCGCGGGGATGCCGGTGATGGCGGCGGCCCATTCCGGCGTGTGCGCTTCGACGCGCTCGCACAGGAGCTGGAACGCGGGCTTGACCGGTGTGCCGTCGGGCAGCGTGAACGAGCCCAGGAGCGCCGGGTCGGTCCCCGCGCTGTGGTCGGCGACCGCCCGCTGACTGTGGCGGTCCCACCAAAGGAAGTTGTGCGGACGCAGCGGATTGACGACGTCGCCGTCGGCGTTGCGCGCCATCAGGCCGAAGTCGGGGCTGGCCGGGTCCTGGTTCACGAGCTGGCCGGCGTTGGTGTAGCGGGCGATGAACGCGCGGTCGAACAGGCCCAGTCTCACGATCTCGTGGATGATCGCGAGCAGAAGTGCGCCATCGGTGCCCGGCCGGATCGGCACCCACTCGTCGGCGATCGCCGCGTAGCCGGTGCGCACGGGATTGACTGCGATCAAGCGGCCGCCGCCGCGCTTGAAATCGCCGATCGCGGTCTTCAGCGGATTCGAGTGATGGTCTTCTGCGGTGCCGATCATCAGGAACAGCCGCGCGCGATCGAGATCCGGGCCGCCGAACTCCCAGAACGATCCGCCGATCGTGTAGATCATCCCCGCGGCCATGTTGACCGAGCAGAGGCCTCCGTGCGCGGCGTAGTTCGGCGTGCCGAACTGGCGGGCGAAAAGACCGGTGAGCGCCTGCATCTGGTCGCGGCCGGTGAACAGCGCGAATCGCTTGGGATCGGTGGCGCGCAGATGGCGCAAGCGGGACTCGAGCAGCGCGAACGCCTCGTCCCAGGTCACCGCGACGAAGTCGTTGGCGCCGCGCTCGCTGCCGGGCCGGCGCAGGAGGGGCCGGGTGAGCCGGGCGGGGGAGTTCTGCTTCATGATCCCCGAGCCACCCTTGGCGCAGATGACCCCCTTGTTCAGCGGGTGACGCGGATTGCCGTCGATGTAGCGCACCTCGCCGTCACGCAGGTGGACGCGAATGCCGCAGCGGCAGGCGCACATGTAACAGGTCGTCGTGCGCACTTCGGTGCCGGGGCCGTGAAGCGGCGCGCCTACCGGGTCGTGAAGCGGGGAATGGGCCATCGCGGGCAATCGGCGGCGCGGTTCGCGAACGGGCGGGATGGCGCGGGATGGATTGGAGTCAGAGCGCGAGCGGGACGGTAGAGTGCTTATCACGCAGCGGCGTGGCGCCCCCGCTCACCGGCGCGGTCTACCGTCGCGACGGCGTTTCAAGGATACTCCGGATGCGCGTTGCGCGGTGCGGCTCGGCGGGCTGCCCGCCATCGATCGAGGGACGACGAATGCCAGAACGAATCCTCACGGGCAAGCGGGTGCTGGTCACCCAGGCCGACGCGTTCATGGGGCCGGTGCTGTGCGAAGTGCTCACGGCGCACGGCGCCTCGGTGATCGCGAGCACCGAGGCGCTGGCCGCTCCCGGCGCGCCCGCGCGCGCGGTGGCCGCGGCGGGCCCGCTCGACGTGCTCGTCGCGAACCTGGCGATTGCGGCGCCCACGACCGCGGCCACGGAGGTCCTGGAGCAGGAGTGGGACGAGGTCTTCGCGGCCCTCGTGCACCCGCTTCCGCGGTTGTTCAGGGCCGTGCTGCCGCAGATGATCGAGCGCCGGGCGGGCAGGATCCTCGTCATGGGCAGCGCGTCCGCGCTGCGCGGCATCAGGCGTGCCTCGACCTACAGCGCGGCGCGGGGCGCCCAGCTCGCGTACGTGCAGGCGGTCGGCGTGGAAGTCGCGCCGCACAACGTGCAGGTGAACGCCATCGCGCAGAACTTCGTCGACAACCCGACCTACTTTCCCGCCGAGATCCAGGCCAACCCGCGATTCCAGGAGCGTCTGCGGCGCGAGGTCCCGCTGGGCCGTCTGGTCGCGGCCCGGGAGGATGCCGAGTTCGCAGCCTACCTCTGCAGCGACGCCGCCGCCTGCTTCGTCGGGCAGGTCTTCCCGGTCTGCGGCGGGTGGGTGACGCGCTGAATGCCGGGCGGTGTGCCGGGCGGTGCCCAGCGCGAGCGCCGAAGCGCCCGCTTGGGATCGAACACGGCCGGCCCGACCGGCCGCCCGCCCCGTAGCCGTCAGCCCAGCGGCACCGGGACGAAGATCTGGTTTTCGTCGCGCTGGATCAGCAGCGCAACAGTCTTGCCGGCGCCGGCGACGAGATCCTTCAGCTGCGCCGGGTCCTTCACCGCGGTCCGGTTGACCGAGACGATGACGTCGCCAGGATGCAACCCGGCCCTTGCGGCGGCGCCCGCCATGTCCTCGACCACGACGCCGCCGGCGAGCTTGGATTCGCGCTGCTCCTCCGGCGTCAGCGGCCGCACCACGACCCCGAGCTTGCCCTGCGCCGCGTCGGGCTCGCCCGCAGCGGCGGTCTTGACCCCCTCCCGCTCGCCGATGGTCGCGGTCAGCGTCTTCGCCTTGCCGTCGCGCCAGACCTCGAGCGCCACGGTCGCGCCCGGTTTGACGGCGGCGACCTTGGGCGGCAGGTCCGAGGACCGCGCGAGCGTCTCGCCGTTGAACTTGAGGATCACGTCGCCCGGTTCGAGGCCGGCCGCGGCGCCGGGGCCGTTCTTCTGCACCGACGAGACCAGCGCACCGGGGGGGGCGGGCAGGCCGAAGTTCTCGGCCAACGCCTTGTCCACCTCCTGCACGGTCACGCCCAGACGCCCGTGGCTCACCTTGCCGTGGGTGACGATCTGCTCCTTGACGTTGAGTGCGACGTCGATGGGGATCGCGAACGCGAGGCCCTGGAAGCCGCCCGAGCGGCTGAAGATCTGGGAGTTGATCCCGATCACCTCGCCGGCGAGGTTGAACAGCGGCCCGCCCGAGTTGCCCGGATTCACCGCGGCGTCGGTCTGGATGAACGGCACCACGCTGTCGCCGGGCAGCGCGCGCGATTTGGCGCAGACGATGCCCGAGGTCACCGTGTGCTCGAGGCCGTAGGGCGCGCCGATGGCGACGACCCACTCGCCGACGCGCGTAGTCGCCGGGTTGCCGGTCTTGACGGTCGGCAGGTTGGCCGCGTCGATCTTGAGCACGGCGACGTCGGTCGCCTTGTCGCTGCCTAGGACCTTGGCCTTGAACTCGCGGTTGTCGGCGAGCTTGACGGTGACCTCGTCGGCGCCGTCGACGACGTGGGCATTGGTGAGGAGGAAGCCGTCGGCGCTGACGATGAAGCCCGAGCCGGTGCCGCTGGCGCCGTCCGGGCCCTCGGATGGCGCGTCGGGCCGCGGGAAGCCGCGGAAGAACGGCGCGAACTCGGGCGGCAGGCCGCGCGGCGCGCGCTCGGCGCGGCCGGCGGTGCGCGGCGCAATCTTGGTGACGCTCACTTCGACGACGGCGGCACCGTGCCTGGCGACCAGGTCGGCAAAATCCGGGAGGGTCAGCGCGGCCGGCGCGCCGACGGTGGCGGTCGCGGCCGCGACCGGGGACGGCGCGGCGTTGGCCAGCGGTGTGGCGCCGTCGCGGTTGCCGGCGATGGCGCCGAGGCCGAACGCGCCGGCGATCGCCAGCGCGACGAGACTGCGTTTGAAGGCGATGGTGTGCATGCGCTCTCCTGGGTTGCGTCCGGGCCGGCCGGCGGCCGGCCCACGCAACCAATGTAGGGCGCAACACTTAAGGCAGAATTAAGGCTCGCGAACCGGGGCGGCGAAGGTCACGGTGACGGCGAGTCCGCGCCCGCCGGGCCCGTCGGCGAGTTCGACCCGCGCGCCATGCGCGTCGGCGATGCGACGGACGATCGCCAGGCCGAGGCCGCTGCCGGGTGCGCTTGCCTCCCGGCCGCGGGCAAAGCGCTCGAACACGTGCCCGCGCTCGGCGGCGGGAATGCCGGGGCCGGTGTCGCGGACGGCGAGCACCGGCCGACCGTCGCGCGCTTCGGCGACGACGTCGACCTCTCCGCCCGGCGGCGTGTAGCGGACGGCATTGTCGACCAGATTGGACAGCAGCGTGGTCAGCGCCGCGGGGTCGCCGGCGATGGTCACCGGATGGTCGTCGGCGGCGACGAGGCCGAGGTCGACGTCGCGCGCCGCGGCGACGGCCGCCTGCTCGGCGACGACGCCGCGGGCGATCGCCGCGAGGTCGACCGTCGTCGCCGGTGCCGCGGGTGCCTCGTCGGCGCGGGCCAGCGCGAGCAGCTGCTCGGCCAGCCGCGTGGCCCGCGCGAGCCCGCCCTTCATCGCCGTCAGCGCGACGCCGCGCTCGGCCTCGCCGGTCGCGCGCGCGGCGAGTTGTGCCTGCAGGTGGACCGCGGTGAGCGGCGTGCGCAGCTCGTGCGCGGCGTCGGCGACGAAAGTCCGCTGCGCGGCGAGCGCGGCGTCGAGTCGGCCGAGCAGGGTATTGAGCGCGTCGACCAGCGGCTGCACTTCGCGCGGCCAGCCGGTCGCAGCCAGCGGCGCGAGCTCGCGCGGGCTCCGGCGCAACACCGCGGCGGCGACGCGGTCGAGCGGCGCCAGCGCGCGGGCGATCGCGAACCAGAGCAGGAGGGCGACGAGCGGCATGGCGACGAGCCAAGGCACGATGGTCCGCAGCGCCAGGCTCGCCGCGAGTTCGTCGCGCACCGACAGCGGCTGCGCGACCTGGACGAGCTCGCCGGCGGCGAGCACGCTGTAGACCCGCCACGGGCCGTCGCGGGTGGCGACCGTCGCGAAGCCGGGACCGCCGCGCGCCGGTGCCTCGCGCCCGCCGTGCGAGCGATAGACCTGGACGCCGTCGCGATTCCACACCTGGACGACCAGCGGGCTGTCCGCGTCGACGCCGCGCGACATCGCCGGCGCCGCCAGCGGCATGCCGGTGACCGACGCCGCGAGCTGGGAGAGCTGCACGTCGAACAGCGCCGTCGCCTCGTCGCGGGCGCGCAGGTACGTCGCGACGGTCGCGGCCGTGAACGCGAGCGCAAGGCCGCCGGCGAGCCACCAGAGCAGCGTGCGACGGATCGATTTCATCGGCGTCGGCCGGTCGCCGGCGGGCGCATCACGTGGCGGCGCCCGGGCGAGGCAGCATCCAGCCCATGCCGCGCACGTTGCGGATCGTCCCGGCCGGGAGCTTGCGCCGCAGTGTCGAGAGGTGCACGTCGACGGCGTTGCTGTCGACCGCCTCCTTCCAGCCGTACAGCCGCTCCTCCAGCTGCGAACGCGACAGGATCGCCCCCGGCCGCGCTGCCAGCGCCTCGAGCAGCGCGTACTCGCGCGCCGACAGCGCGAGCGGTACGCCGTCGACGCTGACTTGGTGCGAAGCCGGGTCGATGGCGAGCGACCCCAGCTCGATCCGGGGCTCGGCGCGGCCCGCCTGCCGGCGGGCGAGGGCACGGATCCGGGCGCCGAGTTCGGCAAGCTCGAACGGCTTGACGAGATAGTCGTCGGCGCCCGCGTCGAGCCCGGCAACCCGGTCGGCGACGGCGTCGCGCGCGGTCAGCACCAGCACCGGGCGCCGGTCGCCGCCGCGCCGCATCGTGGCCAGCACGGCGAGGCCTTCCTTGCGCGGCAGGCCGAGGTCGAGCAGCAGCAGTTCGTGCACCTGCTCGGCCAGCGCCAGCTCCGCCGCGTGCCCGTCGCGCACCCAGTCGACGGCGAAGCCGTCCTGCGCGAGGCCGTGGCGGACCGCCTCGCCGATCATCGGGTCGTCCTCGGCCAGCAGCAGGCGCATCGCGCGGCGGGTCAGAGGCTGAGAGCTCTTCGGGGATGTCCGAGCAGCGCGCCATAACGCGTCCGCTCGAGGCGCCAAGCGCAGCCATCGCTCGGGCCATAGCGGGCATTGGCAACGACGAGCGGGCGTCTTGTGGCGTGATGAGCGGGCATGCTTGACGGACTCTGTGTATCAGCCCTTGGGCTCGAACCTGAGCGCCGCGGAGTTGAGGCAATGGCGCAGGCCCGTCGGCGCCGGTGCGTCGTCGAACAAGTGGCCGAGGTGCGCGTCGCAGGCGGCGCCGACGACCTCGGTGCGGCGCATCAACCCGCTGGTGTCGGACTCCTCGCCGATCGCGTCCGCCTGTAGCGGCGACCAGAAGCTCGGCCAGCCGGTGCCGGAGTCGAACTTGGTCGTCGCATCGAAGAGCGGCGTTGCGCAGCAGACGCAGCGGTAGACGCCGGGCGCGTGGTTGTCCCAGTACTTGCCGCTGAAGGCACGCTCCGTACCCTTCTTGCGCGCGACCTCGTACTGCTCGGGCGTGAAAAGCGCGCGCCACTCGTCGTCGGTCTTGCGGATCCTGTCCATCCTGCGGGGCTCCCTTGTTCGCGGCCACTGCGGCGCGCGCGCTGCGTGCGGGACGTCGGCGCGCGGTGCGCCCGGCCGGGATGGCCGGGCGCCGGGCGAAGTATAGTGGAGGCCCTATGCCGACGGCCCTCTCCGTTTTGTCCACCGCGCCTTCCGATCGGCACGTTCTGCGTCGCGAGCGGGATCACGCAGTTCGCCGCCGGATTCGTCGTCGACCGCAGCGGCGCGCGCGCGGTGCTCGTCACCGGCATCGCGCCGCTCGCCGTCGGCTGCCTGCTGGCGGCGATCGTCCCCGGCGTGGCCTGGCGGGCGCGAACCCCGCGCACGCCGTGTTTGCGGTCGACATGGCCGGCAATGGCGAGCGGCATCGCGAGCGCTCGCCGGCTTCGGTCTCGGCGATGGTCGACGACCTGCGGCGGGCGCTGCGAGGGCAGGGCATCGGGAGTCCGCATCGGCTGCTCGCCTTGTCCCTCGGCGGCATGGTGGCGCTCGAATGGGCGGCGCGGTATCCGGCCGAAATCGAACGCATCGTCCTCGTCGACTCGAGTTCCGGCAGCTTGTCGCCGTTCCACCGACGCCTGCGGCCCGCGCAGTACCTTCGCCTGCTGCTGTTCCTGGCGTGCCCGTCCGCACACTGCCGCGAGCGCCTCGTCATGGCGATAACGTCCAACCGCCCCGATGCACAGCGGGTCGCGCTGTGGGCCGCCTGGCGGCGGGCCAATCCGGTCTCCCTCGGCAACATGCTTCGGCAACTCATTGCTGCGGCACGGTATCGGGGACCGGCGGCGGTACCGGCGATGCCGGTCCTCTTGCTGGCGAGTCGCGGCGACCGTTTGGTCGACGTCGTGTGCTCGCGGGCGATGGCCGCCCGCTTCGGCTGGCCTCTGGTCGAGCACCCGGACGCCGGGCACGACCTGCCGCTCGACGATCCACGCTGGGTCGCCGAGCGTGTTCGCGACTGGGTGGCCGGCGATTCCGCTGGCGGCGCAACCCGCCGTGCAGAGCTCACCGGCAAGCCAGTTTCGGCGCCAAGGGCAAGCGACCGTTCGTGAAGGACGTCAGCGTGGCGCACGTCCGCGTGGGCAAGGAGCAGCTGGAGCCTGTCCCGATGCTCGCGGCGCAGGACGGCGGCACGATCACCGATACCGTGCTGGAGCTCTACGGTCGTGGATTGCCGGCGTTGCGGTGGGCCCCGGCGCGCCGCCCGAGGGGCCCCTTTGGGGATCGGGCCGCGGAGGGGCTGCCCGCGACCGTGACCGGGGCGCCGCATCCCGCTCCGGGGTCGCATCCCCGCAAGCGGGGCCCCTGCTCCGCCCTGTGCGGTCGCGCACGAGGGCGGCGAGGCGGTCGAGCAACTGCGGCGGCGTGAGAAGCAGCGAGCCGGTCCCGCCCGGACCGGGCTTGGTACGTTCGTAGCGCAGGTGCTCGGGATCGAGTTCGCGCAGCCGGTCCAGGGCGAACGGCGGCCGGGCGCAGTACCGAAGTAGCCGCTCGCGCCCGGCGCGGTCGACGGCCGCGATGCGCACCGACGCATCGACCGAGAAGCCGCCGCCGTGTTCCCATGCCGCCATCACCTGCGCGTCCTCTGCCGGCAGCAGGTCGTGGCGCGCGAACCCGCGCAACAGCCGCTGGCGCACCGACTGCTGCACCTGCGCAACGGCGTTGGCATCGAGGTCGGTGACGGCATGGAAGACCACCCCGTCCGGCGGCGCCGGCTCGAACACGCCGTCGATGACGACACAGTGGAAATGGAGGTGCGCATTGAGCGTCGAGCCGAAGCGGTGGATGAAGGCCACCGCGCCGAGCCGGGTGGCCTTGCCCGCCCCCGGGCTGTGGGCGCGCAGGCAGGACTCCACCGCGCGCAGGAACAGCCGCAAGGCAGCACCCTGCAGGTCGCCATCACGTTCGTGCTGTTGAAGAGCCGGCCGACGGGGATCACGCAGGCAGAGAACTTCGAGATCGTCGATACGCCCGTGCCGCAACCGGGGGACGGCGAAGTCCTCGTTCGCAATCCCTATCTGTCCGTCGAGCCCGCCATGCGCGGCTGGGTCAGCGCGGTGGCCAACTACTCGGAACCCGTGGCCATCGGCGCGGTGATGAGGTCGCTGTCCACCGGGCGGGTAGTGGCGTCGCGGGATGCGGGCTACCAGGCGGGCGACCTGGTGACGGGGTGGCTCGGCTGGCAGGAGTACGCGTGCGTGGTACGCGTGCGTGCGGCCGCAGGCGATTCAGCGCAAGCTGCCTGCGTCCGGGCTGCCGATCTCCACGTCACTCGGCGTCCTGGGCCTGAACGGCCTGACCGCGTACTTCGGCCTGCTCGACATCGGCCGGCCGAAGGCGGGGCAGACGGTCGTGGTGTCCTCCGCGGCCGGCGCGGTCGGCTCCTGCGTGGTGCAGATCGCCAAGATCAAGGGTCGCCGGGCCGTGGGCATTGCCGGCGGACCGCTCAAGACGAGACTCTGCACCGAAGACTTACCATGAAAGAGTAGCGTGCTGAAGGCGAGCGACGTTCTGGCTGTTGATGCCATGAAATGCAGAACAAGGCGAAGATGGTCAGGCGGCGGCGGGGAGGAAGCCGTGCTTTTTGAGCATCTTCAACCAGCGAGGTGCGTTGCGTGCGACAGACATGGCTTCGAAGTCGACGGCCGAGTCCCGGTAATGCGTCTGGCGGCGGATCAACAAGAAGACGGTTTTGAGGATTTTGTGGGCGATGGCGACAATGGCGTTGCCGCGCTTACGTGGCGCCGCATAGCGCTTGCCGCCCGCCGCCTTGCTGCCCTTGACGACATCGTCGTCGCCACTACCGCAATCCTCTTCGTCCACCTCAAAGTGCAGCGAAGTCGTGTCGTAAAAGATGACCTGGACGTCGAGGTTCAACAGATCCGCAACGCGAAAATAGATCGCCCGCTCCAGCGCCTCCTTGTTCGTCTCCAGGAAATCCAGCGCCCGGTACAGGTGCTGCAGCTGCAGCGCCTGCGTGCCCGCAATGCGGACGTCTTCGCGCAGCCATTGTGCGTCCAGCGAAGGCTGGCGCGTCCAGTGGGAGACAGTCCGTGCGCCGGGAGACTGGCAAGGAGTAGGTGGTGCAAGTCCGCTGCACTGAAGGCATAGCAAGCCACAGTGGCACCGAGTCATGCGTTCGGTATCCGCGAGGGTATCAGCGAAGCGTTGACAGGTGAGCACATGAGCCAGCCATTGAGCCGCGTAAAACCCTCATCCCGGGTGCCAACACATTGGACTTTGTGGAAGGCCACACCGGCGGGCGCGCTATTGCGAGCACCCGTTGGACCCGGCGCGGTCGAAGACCCTGGCGCGTGTGGACGCTCTTTGTACAGGAACCGGGAGAGCTTGGATGTGGCCGGCGGGGTATTGCCGGTCCGTGCCGGGAAGGCGAGGAGCCAAAGCCGGCGATGAACGCATCCAAGCAGTCAGACCCTGCCATAGTAGCGATGAAGCCTGCGAACAAAGCTGGGCGACCGGCGGCGGAGTGGGCGGAGCCAAGGGCGGGGACCAAGGGGAACACGGGCCAGCCACACACGCACCGGGCACAGGACCGGGCGAGCGTGTCACAGGGGCTGGAACGTGTACGTCAAGCAGCAAGGCAGCGGAAGAAGGAGAGGTTCACCGCGCTTCTGCACCATGTTACGGTTGACCTACTACGCGAGTCGTTCTTGGCGCTCAAGCGCAAGGCCGCCCCTGGCGTGGATGGCCTGACATGGCAGGACTACGAGGCGGCACTGGAAGACAACCTCCAGGACTTGCACACACGGGTCCATCGCGGGGCGTACCGGGCACTGCCGGTCCGGCGACGGTACATACCGAAGCCGGGCGGGAAGCAGCGCCCACTGGGGATCGCTGCGCTGGAAGACAAGATCGTCCAGCGTGCGGTAGTCGCCGTACTGAACGCGATTTACGAGGAAGACTTTCGCGGATTCTCGTATGGTTTCCGACCGGGACGCAGTCAACACGCTGCGCTGGACGCCCTATCGGTGGGGATTGGTAACACCCCGGTGAACTGGATTCTCGACGCCGACATACGGAGCTTCTTCGACTCGGTCAGCCAGGATTGGCTGATCCGTTTCCTGGAGCACCGGATCGGCGACAAGCGCATCATCCGCCTCGTGCGCAAGTGGCTCAAGGCGGGTGTCCTGGAAGATGGAGAGTGGAGCGTCAGTGACATGGGTACGCCACAAGGGGCGGTAGTATCACCGCTGCTCGCCAACGTGTACCTGCACTACGTCTTCGATCTCTGGGCCGAGCGGTGGCGACGGCGGGAAGCTACCGGCAACGTCATCATGGTGCGGTACGCTGATGACATCCTGGTCGGCTTTCAGCATGAAGTCGACGCGCGGCGTTTCTGGGACGCGATGCGGCTGCGGTTTGAGCAGTTCTCGCTTGCGCTCCATCCGGACAAGACTCGACTGCTGGAGTTTGGCCGCTATGCTGCGGCCCGGCGCAAGCAGCGAGGCCTTGGGAAGCCGGAGACCTTCACGTTCTTGGGCTTCACCTTCATCTGCGGCAAATCCCGCCGCGGGGCCTTCCAGTTGCAGCGGAAGACCCGCCGGGACCGCATGCGAGCGAAGCTCCGGGAGGTGAAGGAGCAACTACGAAAGCGCAGGCATGAACCGATCCCCGAACAGGGGCGATGGCTCAAGCAGGTGGTTACCGGCTTCTTTGTGTACCACGCGGTGCCCACGAACTCCCGGGCACTCAGTGCCTTCCGGCACCACGTCACCGGCCTCTGGCTGCGTGCGCTCCGGCGCCGCAGCCAGAAGGACAGCATGACGTGGGCACGGCTCAAGAAGATCGCCGACACCTGGCTCCCACAACCCAGAATCCTTCATCCCTGGCCCAGCCAACGCTTTGCCGTCAATCACCCAAGGTGGGAGCCCGGTGCGTGAATTGCGCACGCCGGGATCTGTGCGGGGGGTACCGGGCAACCGGTATTCCTACCGCGATCACCGGGGTAAGAGTCGGAGCCCCGTAGCTTGGGTAGCAGGGTTGCAGTGGGGAAACCGGGACTCTGAAGCCTACCGACAACGCCATCGGAAGGATGGCGGCGAGTCACCAGGCCGTAGCGCAAGCGAACGAGAGGTGGCCTCGAAACTTTGGCCCCGGAGGCCGAGCTGGCAATGGCTACGGCGAAGGCAGCATGGATCATCGCGAACAGACCGAAGCGATGGGACACTCCGGCGGGGTGGTTATCGACGGCATGGTGACAAGGACGTGCTAAGCAACTGGAGAGACCCTCCTCGTCCCGGCGAGAAATCGACGGAGCAAGGTAGGCCGTATAACCGGTACACCGGGAAAGCGGCCGAAGGCGAGAGGGAGTCGGACGGGTCCATAGTAGCGTCGAAGCGGGGTAATGCCCGTGGAGCGAAGGGGCCCTGCTGTTTGTAACTCTTCCGGCAACATGGGAGGCAAGGGCGGCATGACAACGACGCCCGTTAGTTTGCAGGACCTGAGACGGAAGATATACGCCAAGGCGAAGGCTGAACCGCACTGGCGGTTTTGGGGCTGTAGGGCCCGGAACCGCCGGGGCTTCGGCTGGGAACGGTGGAGTACGCAGTGGCTGCATGCCACCCTGGGACTGTTCAACGGCCACCGGGTGCGTCTGGACCTGCGGAAAGTCGTCTCAGTTGGATAGGTCCCATAACCCGTGGCACGAAGCAAACAGGTGAGCGTAGTGCGGGAAACCCGCCCGCTACGTTCGAGGTGGCGGGGGCTGGAAACGAGATGATGGCAGCCGGACTGAGGGCCACCGCGAAAGCGGTGGAACACCCACCGGAGCCTAAGATCGGCGCGCCAGCCCTCGACCCTACGCTCCCAGCAGTACAGCTTCGACCCCGCGGCGCAGGCACGGTTGGCGACCATCGCAAACAGCGCCCGCTCGACCGCGAAACCAAGCCGCCGCGCCTGCATCTGCTCGGCGATGACCGCGCCGATGCCCAGCCGCGCCCAGAGCGCTTCCAGCACGTAGATATCCCCGTAGGGCCAGGCCGCCATCACCTGCCAGCGCGCATCCTGCGCCACGATCTCTTCCGGCGCGCACCGGCGCAGGATGCTCGTCGCCAGTCGCTTCAGCCGCGCGGTGACCTCTGGGTCTTCCGCGCGACCGCAATTGCAGAGGATGCGGATCTCGGACCGTCGCTTGGTCGGGTTCCAGACGCTCTCCGCCAGCTGCAGGTGGGTGATCACCGTGCCGTCGGCGCGCTTCTGTCGGCTCTCGCGCAGGTACATGTACGTAACGATAACGCAACGTCGCCCCGCAGGTCAGCCCTGAACGCAGAATCCATGTACGTGACATTTGGCGAAAACCAGGCCTCTAATCGCTTGATATCTCGGCAAACGGATCGGCCAATGTACGGGGAACTGTCAAAGTCGGGTGGAAGCGCGACGCGCGATCGCTCGCGAAGATTCCGGGTGCGACGCCGAAGTCACTCACCGTGACCTTGGCGAACCTCGTCTATTTCGAGAAGGCGGAGCTTTCTCAGCCATTGGCCAACCGCCTGATCCGACTCGCGGCGTTTCAGAACCCCGAGTTCTACCGGGCACAGGCCATGCGGCGGTCGGTGTGGGACAAGCCCCGGGTGATCGGCTGCGCCGAGAACTATCCCCGTCACATTGCACTGCCGCGCGGCTGCCTCGATGCCGCACAAGACTTGCTGCGTGAAAACGCAATCCACTGTGACTTCAGGGACGAGCGCGACACCGGCGAGCTGATTGATGTGAGATTCGTAGGGACGCTTCGATGTGAGATTCGTAGGGACGCTTCGAACTGATCAGGAGGCCGCCGTTGCCGCGATGCTGCGTGACGATATGGGCGTGCTGTGTGCCCCGACCGCATTCGGCAAGACCGTTACCGGTGCCGCGCTGATCGCCCGCCGAGGCGTGAACACTCTGGTGCTGCTGCATCGAGCCGAACTGCTCAAGCAGTGGCAGGAGCGATTGCAGACTTTTCTGCAGCGGCCCGGATTCTTCTGGACACGGTTTTGGGGTCAAATCGTGTCTGGAGAATGGGGGTTGGAAATGCTGAACGAGAAGGATGCAGGTGGGGTTGCGCCGGGCTCGCTGGAAGGAGCGCGGAGCACGTTCCGGCGTGTCAGCCTCGCGACGTGATACGCTTTGGTGTGGCGGGCGGGCGCGCCGCCCGGTCCGGGCGGCGCGCGGCCGCGTGCCCGAACCCTTTTCCACTCGCCACCGACGTCGTCGCATGCTCCCTGCCTTCGCCCGTGACCGCGCGCCCGGTGGCACGGGACACGCCATCTGGCGCTGGTTCGCCGGCTGGTGGGGAGTCGTCTATCTCGGCGCGCTGGTGCTCGTGCTCGCGCTCTCGCCGTCGACCTACCATAAGGCGAATCGGCGGGCGATCGCACGCCACGTCTACGCTGACACCGCGCCGAGCCTGCTGTGGTACACGGCCCTGGCGGCGCTGATCAGCTTGGTCCTGATTCGCATCGTGGTCGTCACGGCGCAGAGCTACGGCCTGACGCAGTACGCGCTCGAGATGGTCGTGCGCGTGCTCGTGCTGGAACTGATCCCGGTCACGGCCGCGGTGTTCGCGCTGCTGCGCTGTACGCTGCCCAACGGCGCCGAGATCTCCGCGTTGCTCCCGCGCAGCGAACGCGAACCGCCGCTGCGGCACGACGTGGATTTCCTGCAGCGCGAGGTGCTGCCGCGCGTCGCCTCGGGCGTCTTCTGCGTGCTGATGCTTGCCGCGGCGAGCAGCACGCTCGCGCTCCTGCTCGCGTACCTGCATGTCTATCGGGTTTACGACGGAGGGCTTCGTTCCTTACACGCGCCAGGTGGGCCGCGTGTTCAACGCCCCGGTGACGATGATCTTCACGGTCAAGACGCTGCTCCTCGCGTTCGCCGTCGCATTGACTCCGATCGCCGTGGTTCTTTACGATCAGGCACCAGGCCGCGCCCGCGACGGCGAAGCGCTGCGGGCGCTGGTCCGCGTGTTCCTGCTGATGCTGCTGATCGAGGCCGCGTCGCTGCTGGGCAACTACTCCTGAGCATGCCGTGCCCCTCGTCGGCGCGGACAGGGTGTTCGTGAAAAGACAGCAACTCATAGTTCCTGTTCCTTGAGACCTGGATCGAGCGCGCGTCATGACATCGGGATCGACCGGGCCGCAGCCGCCGGCGGTAGACCATCTCGAGCTCAAGGCGGGCCTGCTGCTCGTCGTGCTCGCACTGCTGCTGTGTGGGTCGGTCCTGTACGTGTTGTACGCGCGCGGCGTGTTCGAGGAAACGCAGGAGCTGGTACTGGTCGCCGACGATTCGGAGGGCGTGCGGCCTGGCATGGACCTCACGTTCTCGGGGTTCCCGATCGGTCGCGTGCGCCGGATCGAGCTGGCTCGCGAGGGCACTGCGCGCGTCATCATCGACATCCCGCGCAAGGACGCGCCCCTGCTCCGCCAGTCCAGCGTGTTCACGCTGACGCGGGGGCTCGTGGGAACGACCAGCCTGAAGGCGTACACCGGGATACCAGGCGACCCCCAGCTGCCCGCGGGCGCGGTGCGCAGGGTGTTGGTCGGCGACGCGACCGCGGAGCTGCCGCAGCTCGTGGCGGCGACGCGCGAGCTCGTGCAAAACCTGACGGCGATGAGCGCGCCCGGCTCGCCGCTCGCGGCCAGCTTAGCCAACGTAGAGGCGCTCACCCGCAGTCTCTCCGGCCCGCGTGGCGCGCTGGGCGTGCTGTTCGGCAACGAGGCCGACGCGAGGAAGGTGGTCGCGGCGCTGGAGCGCGCCCACACGCTGTTGGCACGACTGGACGGTCTCGTGGCAAAGGCGGACGCCCAGGTCTTCGGTACCGACGGTGTGATGCAGGAAACGCGCGCCACCGTCGTCGCGGTGAAGGCGACGCTGGGAGATGCGCGCGCGACCCTGATGCGCGTCGACGCGTTGCTGCAGGAAGCGCAGGGGGTTGCCACCAACGCACGCGTCGCGACGACGGACCTCGGCGTCCTGCGGGCCGAGATCGAGATCTACCTGCGCAAGGTCGAGCATTTGGTCGACGAGGTGAATCGCAGGTGGCCCTTCGCGCGCGACACGGAACTGAGGCTGCCGTGAGCCGCGGCGGACCGCGCTGGCGGCACGCGGCGCCTGCGGCGCTGGCGGCGATGCTCGCCGCGTGCGTGAGCACACCGGCGCCGCCCGACTGGCGGCTCGGTGCCAAGGCTGCGACGGATCGCGCCCTCGTCGCGTACCTGCAGGGCGACACGCGCGTGGCAACTGCCGAGTTCGAGCGGGCACGCGGCGAAGTCGCCAGCACCGGCCGGGCGGATCTCGTGGCGCGCGTCGAGCTGTTGCGCTGCGCGGCGCGCGTCGCCAGCCTGGAGTTCGATGCGTGCGCGGGCTTCGACGCGCTGCGGGCCGACGCGCCAGGCGCCGAGCGCGCTTACGCGGATTTCCTCGCCGGCGGCGTCTCCGTGCCGGACCGCGAGCTGCTTCCGGCACAGCAGCGTGCCGCGGCGGTGGCTGCTCCGGCGGAAGCGGCGCGCGCGCTGCAGGAGATCAGCGACCCGCTGGCACGGCTGGTCGCCGCGGGCGTCATGCTCGAGACCGGGCGCGCGAGCCCGGCGGTGATCGCACTTGCCACCGAGACCGCGTCGGCCCAGGGGTGGCGGCGCCCGCTGCTCGCGTGGCTGCACGTGCAGCGCATCCGCGCGGAGCAGGCGGGCGATGCCGGCGAAGCCGAGCGTGCGCGCCGGCGTATCGCGCTGGTGGAGGGCAAGAGGTGAGCGGGCGCGGCGGCCGCGCGCCTGATGACGCGGGTCCCGCCCGCGCGCAATGCGGGCCGTTCAGTCGATCCCGGTGACCCACCAGGACTGCGCGTAGGCCACGCCGTCGACGCGCTCGAAGCCGGCGAGCGTGAACGCCCGGGGACTCATGGCGATCAGTACCGGGTCGAACAGGGTGGGAACGTCCTCGGGGCCGACGTTTCGCACGAGGCTCACCAGCCGTGCGATGCGGACGTGGCGCAACAGCTCGTCGTCGTACAGTTGCTCGACGCGCAGGTCGCCGATGGCGGGCAGGCGGTTGCACACCTCGCGTTTGGGGAGCGGGCGGCCGCGATAGCGCAGGCGCAGGACCTGAAACCGCATGGCATGGACCGTATGAATATGCGGTACTGTAGTGCGAGGGAGGAGATCCGGCAACCGACTTCTTGGCGATCGATGACCGCCCCGCACTGACCGCAGGCAA
The DNA here is from genome assembly GCA_963713275.1 of uncultured beta proteobacterium. Classification (GTDB taxonomy): domain Bacteria; phylum Pseudomonadota; class Gammaproteobacteria; order Burkholderiales; family Casimicrobiaceae; genus CAIWHR01. The sequence goes on along the minus strand of CAVQLG010000019.1, from coordinate 59,406 downwards.
AGCGCCGGCAACGGCCCGAGCACTTGGCCGAGGCGAAGACCGTCGCTGCCTGGGTGAAAGCGCAGGCCGGCAGCGCGAACCGGGACGGTCGCGACGACCCTGGCGTTCAATGCGCGTGCGGCCGTCCCGGCCGACCGGTCCGGCTGGCGGCACGGGCATTGCACCCGCTCGCTTGGGAGCCTGGCGGTGCGGCGTGCTCGGCGTTCCGCGTCGCGCTTACCGCCGGCGGTGCGCGTGCATGACGCCGACTAGAGCGCGCGTCGCGGCGCCTGGATCGGGCGCCGAGCAGATCGCCGAAACGACCGCGACACCCTCGAGCCCCGCCGCGTACAGCGCCGCGGCGTTGGTCGCGTCGATGCCGCCGATGGCGACGGCGCGATGGCCGGTGATCCGGGCAAGCCGTGCCGTCTCCTGCGGACCGAGCGCAGCGCCGGCATCCGGCTTGGTCGCCGTGGCGTAGGCCGGCCCGACGCCGACATAGTCGACGTCCCATTCGGCCGCCTCGCGGGCATCGCGCTCGCAACCGACCGACACGCCGATGATCTTGCCGGGGCCGAGCAGCCGGCGGGCATCAGGATACGCGATGTCCTGCTGGCCGACATGCACGCCGTCGGCGTCGAGCACCTGGGCGACGTCGATGCGGTCGTTGACGACGAGACCGATGCCGGCAGGGCGCAGGAGCGCGAGCAGGGTTCGCCCCAGCGCGAGCAGGGGCCGGGCATCGGCAGACTTGTCGCGCAACTGCACCAGCGTCGCGCCGTGCTCGACCGCGGCGCGCACGACCGCTTCGACGCCGCGGGGGCCGCAGCACGCGGCGTCGGTGACGAGGTAGACGCCGAGATCGAAGTTGGTCCGGCTCACGGCCAGACTCCCCTGCAACACACACCAACGCTCGCGCCCGGATGGGGCTCCGGGCAGCAAGGCCCGCAGTCGCGCCGCTCGTGCCGGCGCGCGCCCGCCTGGCGGCGGTCGTGCCCGGGACGTCGATGTTGAGCCGGCGGACGAGCTCGGTGCGGCCGATTCGGTACAGGGCGTCGAAGAACGCGGCGGCGAGACCGCCGCAGCCGTGCGCCGCGGCGTGCGGCAGCTCGCCCCGTCCGGCGTGCCGCCGGGGCGGGCGCGACGTCCGTACCGGCCGCGACGACACGGTGGGCACCGTACTACCAGCGCAGCAGACGCGGGCCGAGCAGCGCTCCCAGCGCCGCCGGCAGGAGCATCCCGAGCACGTACCAGGTGGCGACGAACGGCGCCTCGACTTCCGGGCAGTGCAGCGTGTACACCAGGGCTCCCATCGCACCGGCGGCAAACCCGGCGGCGGCACCGGCAAGTCGCAACCGAGTGGGTGCGAGCCCCCTCATCCACCAGATCGTCGCGGCGAATACCGGCAGCGACAGGAGCGCGATGCCGAGCGAGCACTCGGTCCAGCTGCTGCCGAGGAGCAGCGCGGCCCGGTCCGCCGGGTCGGCGACGAGCAGCGTGCCCGCGCCGAGCAGTCCCATCGCTGCGAGCGGCACGAGCAGACGGGCCTGCAACCCGGTCAGCGGCGCGCCAGGCCGCCCAAGCCGCGCGGCCGCCGCCAGCCCGCCGAGGGCCAGCGCTGCGCAAAAGGCCTCGCGCACCCAAAACAGCGGCAGACGCACGAAACGGTCCAGCAGCGGGTTGAGTCCCAGCACGACGAACATAACCACCATCGCGACCAGCGTCGCGCCGGCCATGACCGACAGCCAACGGCGCCGCGCGGCAGCCGGGTCGGCGGCGCCCGCGCCGGTGGCGAGCATCAGAACCAGATCGTCGGTCTTCAAGGAGTGCTCCTCATCATCGCGGCCAGCGCCTTCAAGCCCCGGTGCACCCCGACCTTCACCGCGGACTCCGACATGCCGGTCAAACGCGCAGCCTCGGCGACCGACAGCCCCTCGATCTTGACGTGGACGATCGGCAGCCGGTGCCGGTCGGGCAGCGTGGCGAGCAGCTTCGCGACGTCGCGGCGGGCATCGGCGGCTTCGGTATCGGAAGCGACCAGGATCTCGTTGTCGTCGTCCAGCGGATCGTTGAGCAGATCGTGGCGGGCCCGCCGGCGCAGGAGATCGACGAGCTTGTACCGGGCGATCGCGTGCAACCAGGCTGTCAGCGGCTGGCCTGCGTCGTAGGTGTGTCGCTGATTGTGCACGGCGATCAGCGTTTCCTGCACCAAGTCCTCCACTTCGTCCGGGATTCGGGAAAGGCGTCTGCGCAGGAATCCGCGCAGGTGCACGCCGAGATCCCGCAGAAAGCCATGGTAAGCCCCCGCGTCGCCGGCACGCCCGGCGACCAGCAGGCGTCGCAGCCGGCCCTCGGTGGAATCTCCCTCGTCCTCGATGAGTTCGTTGTCGCGTTGCATTCGGTTACAGCGGTGGCTGATTGCGGTCAATTGTGCCCGTCGCTGTAACCGATTGCCAACGTCGCCCGAACTAGCACACAGATCGCGGGATGTGCCCGCCCCGGGAACCGTGGTCGATCCAACCAACCGACAGGAGCTCCAATCATGAATCGCAATGCGTTTGCCGCGACCGCCTTCGCCCTCTCCGCCCTCGCCTCCGGTGCCGCCCTCGCCGCGGAAAAGGACCAGGCGATGGACAAGAAGGCCGCGGCAGAAACCGAGAAGTGCTACGGCGTGTCGCTCGCCGGCAAGAACGACTGCGCCGCCGGGCCCGGCACCACCTGCGCCGGAACGTCGAAGGTCGACTACCAGGGCAACGCGTGGAAGAAGGTGGCCAAGGGGACGTGCACGACGATGAAGACGCCGAAGGGCATGGGATCGCTGGAGCCGATCAAGGGCTGACGTGGCGCGTTTTCTTTCTCGCGAGCGACCGATGATCGAGGCATCGTCCGCGGGGCTGGGGCTCAAGCCCGTGCATTTCGACGAGGCGTGCGCCGCGCCCGCGGACGGCCGGTGGTTCGAGGTCCATCCCGAGAACTACATGGTCGCCGGTGGTCCCCGGCTCGCTTGGCTCGAGGCGGTTCGCAGCCGGCATCCGCTGTCGCTGCACGGCGTCGGCCTGTCGCTGGCCGCCGCCGCGCCGCCGGACCCCGTTCACGTCGGTCGTCTGGCCAAGCTGGTCGATCGGTACCGGCCCGCGCTCGTCTCGGAACACCTCGCGTGGTCGAGCTGGCGCGGCGCCTACCGTCCCGACCTCCTGCCGTTCCCGCGCAGCCGCGAGGCACTCGATCGCCTGGTCGATAACGTCGACCGGGTCCAGCAGGCGCTGCGCTGCCGCCTCGCCATCGAGAACCCGTCGCACTATCTGCGTATCGACGGCCACGATGTCGACGAGATCGCGTTCCTGTCGGAGCTGGCGCAGCGCAGCGGTTGCGCTCTGCTGCTCGACGTCAACAACGTCTTCGTCAGCGCGCGCAACCTGGGCTTCGCAGCGGAATGTTATCTCGACGCGTTCCCCGGCGAGCTCGTCGCCGAGATCCACCTTGCCGGACATTCGCCGGACCCCGCGCTGGGGGACGCGCTGCTGGTGGATTCGCACGACGCGCCGGTCGCGCCCGACGTCTGGCGGCTGTACGAGCGTCTGGTGGCGCGTATCGGCCCGCGGCCGACGCTGATCGAGAGGGACGAGAACATTCCGGCGTTCGCCGTGCTCGAGCGCGAGCGGCGCCGGGCCGAAGCGATCCTGCGCCGGCCGGTGGAGCGTGCGGCATGACGCCCTCGAGCGCGAATCTTCGCCTGGGCGAGTTCCAGGACGCCTTTGCCGCCGCGCTGGAGACTCCGGCAGACGCCGCCGTCGCGAGCACGACGCTCGCGGGGTGGCCGGACGTCGCACAGCTCGTCGCCCAGCCCGGCTTCGCCGTCTACCGGAACACCGTGCTGAAGGGCTGCATCGACGCGCTACAGGCCAATTATCCGGCGGTCTGCCGCCTGGTCGGCGAGGAGTGGTTTCGCGCCGCCGCTGCGCTGTTTGCGCGGCAGCATCCACCGCGGACGCCGATGCTGGTCGACTACGGCGATCGCTTCGCCGATTTCCTCGCCGGCTTCGAGCCCGCGCGCGAGCTGCCGTACCTCGCCGCCGTCGCGCGCCTCGACCGATTCTGGACCGAGGCGCACCTCGCTGCCGACGCCGCAAGCGTTGCCGCGGCGGATCTCGCCCGCCTTGACCCTGCCGCCCTGGGGCGTACCGTGTTGCGTCCACACCCGGCGGCCCGCTGGGCGTGGTTCGACGCGCTTCCTGCCGCCACGATCTGGCAGCGCAATCGGGGTGCAGTGCAGGATTCGGCCGCCCGCGACGAGGCTGGCGAGATCGCCTGGCGCGGGGAGGGAATCCTCGTCGTGCGGCCGCAGGCAGTGGTCCGCTGGATCCCGCTCGGGCAGGCGGGCCGCGCTTTTCTCGACGCCTGCGCGGCCGGGGCAACGCTCGCCACCGCGGCGGAAGCGGCGCTGGCCGTTGAGGCGCAGGCCGACCTGTCGGCGCTCTTCGCCCAAACCCTTGAGGCGGGCGCCTTCGGGCGGCTCGCGGTTTTCGATGACCCACCGAAGGAGTTGCCATGACCCCCATCGCCACGACGGCAGTTAACGACGACGAACGCGGCAGCGGACTGCGAGCCCGCTGGAACCGGGCGGCCACCGCTGCGACGGGGCTCGTCGGCGACTCGCTGTTGGCGCTCGTCGCGCGGGTTGCGGTGGCGGGCATCTTCTTCCTGTCCGGGCGCACCAAGGTCGAGGGCTTTCTCACCCTGACCGAGAACACCTACGGCCTGTTCCGCGAGGAGTACCGGTTGCCGCTCATTCCCGCGGAGCTCGCCGCGCATCTGGCGACCTACGCCGAGCACCTGTTCCCGCTGCTGCTCGTGCTCGGGCTGTGCACGCGGTTCGCGGCGCTGGCATTGCTCGGCATGACGGCCGTCATCCAGGTCTTCGTCTATCCCGACGCCTGGCCCACGCACCTTTCGTGGGCCGGACTGCTGCTGCTGTTGGTCGGGCGGGGGGGCGGTGCGCTCGCGCTGGATCGCGCGCTCGGCCTCAAGTGACAGGCGGCACGGCCGGTCGCGCCCCTCGGTCGCGCCCGGTTCGCGGACCATGAGCACCCGCGCTGCTTCAACCCGTGCGGCGCCATCGGCGCGCCGCCGCCCCAGCGTTGCATCCTTCGCTTCGGCTAAAGCACGCGGTCGACGGTTCGGGTTCTCATTTCTCGCGGTCATCAGTGGCCGCCGTCAGCGCCTTGACCGCGATCGCAGCGATCAGGGCGGTAACCAGCACGCCGCACACCCCGATGGCAATCGCTAGCGCGCGGGTGAGCAGTGACTTGGGAGCAAGATCACCATAGCCGATCGTCAGTCCGGATACGAAGGCGAAGTAGACGGACTCGTGCATCGACCAACCCTCGAGAACGCCGACAACCAGGCCGAGCGCGATGATGAGTGCCAGCAAGACTGACAGGACTGGCCACACCACGCGCAGCCCGGCGAGCAACCCGGCGGCAAAACTCCTTCTCAACGAGCGCGAATCCATGCCATCTCGAGGGTTGCGGGACGGTACACGACGGCTTCGCCAAGGAAGGGGCGGCGCCACGCCGGGATTCGTCCGACCGAACGCGATGGAGCGCGCCAGCCGTGGGGTTCTTGCCGGTGACCGTTCTTTCGCAACATGGGAAGCTGTGCCGCCGGGGCCGCGCGCGGTCCTCTCCGAACAGGTCGCGAGGGTCGGTCCGGAAGGTGCGATCCCGGTCTGCCCTGACCACGCGCCACAGATGGCCAACGCCGCTCGCAAGGAGAACGGCAGCGCGATCAACGCCCGCAAGGCAGTGCTGCCCGTCGCGTGGCGGAGGTCGCGTCGCGCCGCGCAGGCAACGGCGGTTGGCGCTTCGACCCGGCGGCCGTCGATCTGCGCGGTCCAACCACGCCGGCCAACGATGGGTTTGGCACCGGGCGACCGGCGTGTCTACTTCGGCTTGCTGCCTTGAGCGTCCCTGACGCCCGCCTCATAGGCCTTTTGCTCGTTCTTCTTGCTCTGGTCGTAAAGGTAACCGCCCGCCGCTCCCGCTGCAGCGCCAGCGGCGGCCCATCCCCACTCACCGGTAGCGACGCCCACGACGGTACCGCCGAGGACGGCTCCGGTCGTCGTGCGTCTCTCCGTGTCGGTCATGCTCGCGCAGCCGCCAAGCATCAGGGCGGCGGCCAGTGCGCCACAGGTCGTCATGTTGCGGTTCATCCCGGTTCTCCTGTTTCGAGGTCGCGGCGTGGGTCTATTTCTTGCACGGATAGGTTTCCGCAAGATACCTGAACAGCGTATCGACTGGCGGCTCGTTCACGTACTGCGGGCGCGACTTGGCCCACGCCACGAAATCGCCCATCACCTTGGCGCGCGTCGGGACCGGGTTCGGCGTGCAGATGAAACGATTCTCCGCGCTCACCGTCGAGTTGTAATAGGTGTACGCACCGACCAGCAACCCGTGACAAAAGCCCGTGGCATTGGCATGCAGGGCGTGATCCGGCGGCACGCTGCACGCGACGACAAGATCGCCCGTGTTGCGCAACTGGAAGGTGCTGGAGTCGGCCGCGACGGCCGCTCCGGATGCTAATAGTGCAACCGCAACAAACAATCGACGCATGGCTGTTGACCTCCCAATGACTGCGACATGAACCGCCGGGACGCGCTCGCCCGTGCCAGGCCACAACAGACCAACCTGCCACCGCGCATCGTCACCGACGACGCGCGGCGCGGTGAAGCGTTGGTCGTCTGTCGATGAGTATACCGCACGGCGTCCAGTCGTCCCTGGGAGCGGCGCGTGCGCGAGGTGCGCGTTCGAGCAACCGGGAACCCGCGCGGCGGGGGCCGGGGCGCACGCCATCGGTCCGCGGCGTGAGCGCCGCACGCGGGTTGCTCGACGCCAGGCAATGGGCGAGCTTCGGGCTCACGCTGAGCGCGTGGTCGCCGGCGTTGAAGTTGACGCGCGGTCGCGCCGGCCGTCTCGAATCGCGCCAGCTCGCGCGCCCGAACAGCTGGCCGAACGGCGGAATCGCGCCCGGCGCGAGCGCCGTCGTTGCGAACACCTCCTCGCTCGTGAAGACCGGGGCTGCTCGACTTCGAGGCGTCTGCGGCTCAGCGCGATCGCCCCCCGCGCTGGGACGCAGGGGGACGCGCCGGCGGGGGGGCGGGTGGCGGTGCCGGACGCGCGCGGCGGGCAAGCTGATCCTGTAGCGTCGAGGTGTCGTCGTTGGCGCGCATGTCCGAGCGCGCCGTGGCGTTGCGCATTCCGGCAGAGGACAGCAAGCGGCGCTGGCGCCGCCGCTTGTCTTGGTCGCGTCGATACGCCCACCGCGCGCCCCACAGGGCGAGCAGCAGGACGACGAGCAGCGCGATGCTGAGCCCAAGGTCCATGGCCGCGATTGTCCCGCTTTCCGGTGGTGGCGTCGCTTCGTCGCCCGCCAATGGCGCCGGCTCGCCGACCGGCGGTCACTGCACGCACAGCACGTAGGCGACAACCCGTTTCTTCGGGTCGGGACGTGCGTCGTCCGCCGGCTGACGAGTTCAGTTGCCTGCGCGCTTGGCGACCGGCGAGTACATGTCGTGCAGCTGCAGCCGCGTGCCCTGCAGGCGCTCCGACACGACGCCAAGCAGTCGCATCACGAAGGCGAGCCCGAACGCGGGATCCTGATTGAACGCCTCGAGCAGTTGCGCACCGCCGAAGGCGAGTGCGTCGGAAGGCTCGAGTGCGCGCGCCTGGAAGTGCTTGCCGCGGCCCGTCAGCACGGCGGACCAGCCGAACTCGTCGCCTTCGAACAGCGTCTGCACGCGCAGCACGTGCTCCGGCGCGTCGATCTCGATCGCGACCATACCCTTTACCAGCAGGTAGAAGTCGGCGTTCTCGTCACCTTCGTGGAAGATGACCTCGTCCCGGTCGAAGTGCACGGCCTTGGCCAGCCCCGCGAGCCGCGTGACATGCTCCGGCGCAAACGCGCGGACGAACGGGTGCTGTTCCAGCATCGACTGCAGCGATTGCGGCATGGATCGTTCCTCCTGAGGCGCTAGACGCGGCCCAGCATCACGGCCGGATAGACGCCCAGCACGATGGCGGCGGCGAGGCAGGCAAGCGCGGCGCTGACCGCCAGCGCGCCGGCGCTGCGGTGTCCGGCAGCCGAGGGCTCTTCGCTCATGAACATGAACTGGATCACGCGCAGGTAGAAGTAGATGCCAAGATAGCTGCCGACGAGACCGAGCACCGCGTAGGTCGTGTAGCCGGCGGCGATCACGTTCTTGAAGATCAGGAACTTGGCGACGAAACCGGGCAGCGGCGGGATGCCCGCCAGCGACAGCAGCGCGACCGCGATCAGCACCGCCGCCAACGGCGCGCGCTGGAACAGCCCGCGCAGGTTGTCGATGCGGTCGCGCGCCGCGTCGTCGGCGTGCGGCGGCAACGCCGCGAAGACGAGCAGGTTCATCACGCCGTACGCGAGCACGTAGAAGAGCACCGCCTCGAAGCGCGTCGGCCCCTCCCCGAGGAAGGCGTAGAACAGGTATCCGGCGTGCGCGATCGACGAGTACGCGATCATGCGCCGCAGGCTCGCCTGGCGCATGGCGGCGAGGTTGCCCCAGACGATCGAGGCGAGCGGCAACAGCGCGATGATGTCGACGATCGAGCCGCGCATCGGCGCCTCGGCGAAGAGCCTCGCCACCGCGAGCAGGACGGCGGCCTTCACGATCGTCGCCATGAACGCCGTCACCGGGACGCTGGCGCCCTCGTACGCGTCGGGTGCCCAGGTGTGGAAGGGCACGACCGCAGCCTTGACGAAGAACGCGACGACCACCAGCAGGACGCCGGCGCGCGCCATCGTGTCGGCGGACTCGAGCGCGGCGGTGAACACCGCGATCGACAGCGATCCGCTGCCGCCGTAGAGCAGCGACACGCCCAGCAGCAGCGCCGCGCTGGCCGCGCCGCCGAGCACCAGGTACTTGAGCGCGGCTTCGGCGCTCTCCGGGCGCCGGTAGGCAAGCAGCACGAGCGCGTAGACCGGCATCGACATCATCTCGAGTCCGATGAACAGCGTGAGGAAGCTGTCGGACGACAGGAGCAGGCAGGCGCCGTACAGCGACAACAGCAGCAGGGTGTGAAACGGCCCGGTCTCGAAGTCGTCACGCGAAACGAGGAGCACCGGCAGGGCCAGCGCCAGCACGATGGCCTTCGCAAGCAGCGTGGCGGGCGTCACCGAGAAATGGCCGGGGAAGGGCTCGGCGACAACGCCCGTCGCGTACAGCCAGAACGCCGCAACCGTCGCCGCGGCGCAGGCGAAGAGCGCGACCGCGAGCTCGCCGCGCGGCCGGCGCATCGCGATCTCGATCCCGACCAGGGCGACGATGCCCGCGAGCAGCAGGTTCTCCGGCAGCAGCAGCGTGGCGATCGTGCCCCAGCTCATCGCATGCTCCCGGGTGTCGACGCTGCAACCGACGGCCCGCCTGCGTCGGCGGAGCGCACGCCGCGGTCGATCGTCGTGCCCGCCCGCGCGGCCGTTCGGGGCGTGCCCGCGAGCTGCTGGAACTGCCTGGCGGCGAGCTCGGTCTTTCGCAACGCGTCGTCGGGGAAGAGGCCGAGCACGAACACGGCGGCGACGATGATGCCGAGGATGGCGCGTTCGCGCCCGTCGAGGTCGACGATCGGCTGATGCGGCGCCTTCGCCGCTCCGAACAGGAAACGCTGCGCGAACCAGAGCATGTACAGCGCGCCGAGCACGACGCCGCCGACTGCCGTCGAAGCGAGCACCAGCGCCAGCGACGAGCCCTGCACGTGCTGCTGCCAGGCCGCGCCGAAGGCGCCGAGCAGGACCAGGAACTCGCCGGTGAACCCGCTCGTCGTCGGCAGCCCGATCGAGGCGAGCGTCAGGATGCCGAAGAACACCGCGTAGGCCGGCAGGAGCTTCGCGAGACCGCCGTACGCCGCGAGCTCGCGCGTGTGACAGCGCTCGTAGATCATCCCGACCATCAGGAACAGCCCGGCTGCGGTCAGGCCGTGGCTCACCATCTGGATCACCGCGCCCTGGATGCCGATGAGGTTCATGCTGACGAGCCCCAGCATCACGTATCCCAGGTGGCTGATCGAAGAATAGGCGATGATCTTCTTGATGTCGGTCTGCACCAGCGCGACGCAGGCGCCGTAGACGATGCTCACGACCGACAGCACCATGATCGTCGGCGTGAAGGCGAGTGTGGCGTCGGGGAAGAGCGGAAAGCCGAGCTTCATGAAGCCGTAGGTTCCCATCTTCAGCAGCACGCCGGCGAGGATCACCGAGCCGGCGGTCGGCGCCTCGACGTGCGCGTCCGGCAGCCAGGTGTGCAGCGGAACCATCGGCACCTTGATCGCGAACGACAGCCCGAACGCAGCGAGCAGGATGCGACTGGGTGTCGACCGGAAGCTCCGTGGCGTAGAGGTCGGCAAACGCAAACGACGCGACGCCCGTGGTCGCCTGCAGCGAGAGAACGAGGTAGATCAGCGCCGCCAGCATCAGGATGCTGCCGAACGCGGTGTAGAGGACGAACTTGACCGTCGCGTAGATCCGCCGCTCGCCGCCCCAGATGCCGATCAGCAGGAACATCGGGATCAGCATCATTTCCCAGAACACGTAGAACAGGAACAGGTCCTGCGCGAGGAAGGTGCCCAGCATCGCGAACTGGATGAGGTGCACCATCGAGTAGAAGAGCTTCACGTCCTTTCTGATCGCCGTGAACGCGCCGGCGACGACCAGAGGGCCGAGGAACGAGGTCAGCAGCACCAGCAGCACGTTGTAGCCGTCGAGGCCGATCTGGTAGTAGACGCCCCAGGACGCGATCCAGGGCAGGCGGGTCTCGAACTGCAGCCCGGCGACCGTCGGGTCGAATTCCGCGTACAGGTACGCCGTCAGCGCAAACTGCAGCGTCATCAGCGCGAGCGTCGACTGCCGCACGAAGCCGTCCCGGCCGGGCGGCGCGACCAGGAGCAGCGCCATGCCGGCCAGCGGCAGGTAGAGGACGACGTTCAGCAGCGCGGCGTCAGACATGGGACCAGGTCCACAGCAGCGCGACGACCATGCCGGCCAGCACCAGCAACGCGTACAACTGCAGGTTGCCGGACTGAATGCGCGCGAGCGATCCGGCGGCGCGCTGCGCCCAGGCGGCCAGGCCGTTCAGCGTCCCGTCGAGCAGCACGCGATCGCCGATGCGCAGGAACACGCGGTCCGACACCCAGAGCAGCGGCCGCGCGATCAGGAACTCGTAGGCTTCGTCGACGAAGTACTTGTCGAACAGCACGCGGTGGGCGAGCGGGAACCGCCGACGCAGCGCGTCCGCACGCCGGGCGCCGGCGCCGTAAAGGAATGCCGCCGCGGCGAGGCCCGCGAAGGCGACCGCGACCGCGATGCCGATCAGCGTCTGCTCGAGGTGGTGCAGCGCCGGCGGAATCGGCGGCAGCGGCAGCATCGGTTCGAGGAAGTGCGGCAGGGCGAAGAACCCGCCGACGACCGACAGCGTCGCGAGGATGGCGAGCACCGCCGTCATCGAGAGCGGCGACTCGTGGACGTGGTGCTCCACCGCCGGCGTCATCCGCGACGTGCCGAAGAACGTGAGCCAGAGCAGCCGGAACATGTAGAACGACGTCAGCAGCGACGCGAACGAGGCGAGCAGCCAGAGCAGCGTCGACCCGCCTTGCGCGCTGGCGAACGCGTACCAGAGAATCTCGTCCTTGGAGAAGAAGCCGGCCAGCGGCGGGATCCCGGCGATGGCGGCCGTGGCGATCGCGAAGGTGGCGAAGGTCACCGGGATCCTCCGCGCGAGACCGCCCATCTTCGTGATGTCCTGCTCGCCCGACAGCGCGTGGATCACGCTCCCGGCCCCGAGGAACAGGCAGGCCTTGAAGAACGCGTGCGTGGTGACGTGGAACACGGCCACGCCGTAGGCGCCCACGCCCAGGGCGACGAACATGAGCCCCAGCTGCGACACGGTCGAGTAGGCGAGGACCTTCTTGATGTCGGTCTGGACCAGCGCGATCGTCGCGGCGAGCAGCGCGGTGGCAACGCCGATGCCGGCGACCAGCGCGGAGGCCTCGGGCGCGTGCGCGTAGATGCCGGAGAGGCGGGCGACCAGGTAGACGCCGGCGGTGACCATCGTCGCGGCGTGGATCAGCGCCGACACCGGGGTCGGGCCCGCCATCGCGTCGGGCAGCCAGACGTAGAGCGGAATCTGCGCCGACTTGCCCGTGGCACCGATGAACAGCAGGATGCCGATGAGGCTCGCCGACACCGCGGGCAGCGCCGCCGCGCTGAACGCGGCGTTGATCCGGTCCATGTCCAGCGTGCCCAGGGTCTGGTGGAGCAGGAACATGCCCAGCAGGAAGCCCGCGTCGCCAATGCGGTTGACGATGAACGCCTTCTTGCCGGCGGCGGCCTTCGCGGGATCCTCGAACCAGAAGCCGATCAGAAGGTACGACGCGAGCCCCACGCCCTCCCAGCCGACGAACAGGACCAGCAGCGAGCGGCCGAGCACCAGCAGCAGCATGAAGAACAGGAACAGGTTGAGGTACGCGAAGTAGCGCGCGTAGCTCTCGTCGTCCTTCATGTACCCGACCGAGTAGACGTGGATCAGCGAGCCGACGCCGGTGACGATGAGCGTCATCACCGCGGACAGTCGGTCGAAGTAGAAGGCGATCTCGAAGCTCTGGTCGCCGATCAGCGCCCAGGTGTACGCGGTCTCGACGAGCGGCTCGTAGCCGGTCGCCTGCAGCCGGAAGAGGCAGGCCAGCGCGAGCGCGAACGAGGCGAACGGCAGGGCACAGCCGACGGCGGTGACGAACCCCTTGCCGACGCGGTTGCCGCCGAACCGCGTGGCGAGAAAGCCGTTCAGCAGGAAGCCGGCGAGCGGCAGGACGACGATCAGGGTCAGCGCGTGCTCCACCCGCTATCCTTTCAGACCCGTGAACGCGCCGATGTCCAGCGTGCGCTTCCGGCGCACGAGCAGTAGCACGATGGGGATCGCGATCGCGATCTCGGCGGCGGCGACGACGAAGATCAGGAACACGAGGACCGCCCCCACCGTCGACCCCATCTGGTGGGCGAAGGTGACGAGCGAGAGATTGACGCCGTTCAACATCAGCTCCATGCACATCAGCATCACCAGCAGGTTGCGGCGGATGACGAGGCCGAGCAGGCCGATCGCGAACAGCGCGACCGAGAGCGCCAGCAGGACCTGGACCGTGCTATCCATGCGTCCTCCGGCTGGCCTTGATCACCGCCAGCGCCGCGACGACCGCGGCCACCAGCAGCACCGACGTGAGCTCGAAATGCAGCCAGTAGTCGTTGAGGAACGAGACCGAGAACTGCTGGATGCCGAAGCGCGCGCCTTCGGCGGCGCCGGCGAGCGCCGCAAAGCCGTGCCAGGCGCCGTAGCCGAGCGCGCCGACGAAGACCAGGGCCGCAACGATGCCCGGGAGGGCGAGCGCGGAAAAGCGCCCGGTCGGCGTCGCCTCGCGCGCCTCCAGCAGCATGATCGCGTAGACCATGAACACCATCACCGCCCCGACGTAGATCAGCACCTGGAACGCGGCGATGAAATGCACGCCCAAAAGGCCGTAGATCGCCCCCAGCGAGATCATCGTCGAGATGAGCGCCAGCGCGACGCGCATCGGCTGGCGCAGCACCAGCATCAGCAGGGCCCCCACGAGCGCGAGCGCGGCGAAGACGTAGATCAGCAGCGTGTCCAGGTTCTGCAGCAGGGCGGTCATCGCGGGCCTCGCGTCTTCTCCCGTGCCGGCGGCGGCGGGTAAGGCTTGGCGACGTCGCGCATCGGGTGCCAGGTCAGGAGCTCGTCCAGCGTGAGCCACATGTGCCCACGGTCGAACGACGGCAGGTTGGGCACCTCCTTGACCATGCGGATCGCGTCCTCCGGGCAGGCCTCGACGCACAGGCCGCAGAAAACGCAGCGCGAATAGTCGATCTCGAACCGCGACGGATACTTCGGGTGCGCAGGGTCGTCGGGGTCGAACGCGGCGTCGATCTCGATGACCTTCGCCGGGCAGACGGTCGCGCACATGTTGCAGGCGACGCACTGCGGGCTGCCGTCGGGGCGCTGCGTGAGCACGTGCTTGCCGCGGTTGCCCTGCGCGTAGTCGGCACGCGTCTCCTCGGGGTAGTACGTGGTCAGCGCACCCTTGCGCCCCGTGATCCACTTGCCCATGTTGCGCAGGAACACCCCGCCCGTGATCGCGAGGCCGCGCACGATCTCGAACAGGTACGCGCGCTCGTACCAGCCCATCGTGGGCTCGTTCCAGTACTGCTTGCGCCGGTAGGGGGGCGTCGTCATGTCCGGAGCCACCATACGAGCACGGCCGTCACCGTCAGGTTGGCGAGCGAGAGCGGCAGCAGGATCTTCCACGCGAACGACAAGAGCTGGTCGTAGCGGAACCGCGGCAGCGTCCAGCGGATGAGGATCTGGAAGCTGCAGACCAGCAGGACCTTCACCAGGAAGACGACGAGCTGCGTGACGACGACCGCGCCGTGGCTCATCTCGATCGTGGCGCCGCCCGGGAAGGCGAAGCCGCCGTCGTTCATGTACGGCAGGTTGTAGCCGCCGAGGAACAGCGTGGTGAACAGCGCGCCGATGATCGCGATCTCGATGAACTCGGCGAACATGAAGAGCCCCATCTTCATCGCGCTGTACTCCGTGTAATAGCCGGCGATGAGCTCGGACTCGGCCTCGGGCAGGTCGAACGGGATGCGCTTGTTCTCGGCGATCGCGGCGGTGAGGAAGAGCACCGCGGCGAACGGCTGGTAGACAAGACCCCACGCCGGCAGGAAGCCGAGCACGGTGCCCGACTGCTGCTGAACCATCGTGCCGAGGTCGACGGTGCCGTAGACGACGACGAGCCCCAGCACCGTGAGACCCATGACGACTTCGTACGAGATCATCTGCGAGCCGGCGCGAACAGCGCCCAGCAGCGAGAACTTGTTCGCCGACGACCAGCCCGCCAGCATCGCGCCGATGATCGTCAGTCCGCTGAACGCGAACACGATCAGGAGCCCGGCGTCCAGGTGGGCGATCTGCAGCGTGTAGGTGCGATCCGCAAACCAGTCGGCGAGCGAAGGGAACAGCCGGCCCGGGTCGAGCACGCCGCCGAAGGGGACGACCGCGAAGACGAGCAGCACCGGGGCGAACACGACCCACGGCGCGAGGGCGTAGGCGAACGAGTCGTAGGTCTTGGGCCTGAAGTCCTCCTTGACCAGCATCTTGAGGCCGTCGGCGAGGCCGTGGAACAGCCCCCACCAGACGAGCTTGACCTGCGTGAACGGCAGGCGAACGTACGCGCGGTTGGCGCCGATCCGGTCGGCCATCACCGCCGCCTGTTTGCGCTCGACCCACGTGAGGACCGTCCCGAACGTGAGCAACACGGCGATCGCGTACGCGATGTAGACCGCGTAGACAACGAGGTCCTGGATCACGCGGGGCTCCCGGTGCCCACCGCCAGCGCCTCGAACAACGCCTCGGCGTCGGCGACCGTGTCGGCCTTGGCGAAGCACGGCGAGAACGCGCTGACGATGCCCATGCAATTGGTGTAGGTTCCCGCGCGCTCGGTCTGGACGCTGATCGGGAAGAAGACGTCGGCGTGTCCGTTCTCGGGCTGCAGCCAGGCGTTGAGGAAGATGATCCTGGCGCCCCGCGGCAGCGCACCGAAGTCGGCACCCTCGCCCCAGACGAGGACGAGGTCGGCGGCGTCGGGAACGCGCGGCGGCGCGGCGCCGAAGAGCGCCCGCGCGCCGGCGCCGTTCGGGTTCTTGTCGGGCCGGATGAGGACGTCGTCGGCAAGCGTTTCGCCGGGCGCCGGGGCGACATCGGTCTTGACGAGGGCCTCGAAGCGGCTCCCCAGCGCGGCCTTGAACGCAGCCAGCTCCTCATTCGAGCCCCAGCTCGAGACGAGCGCGACCGGACGCTTCGCGGCGGCGACGAGCTCGCGCGCGTTGGCGATCGCGGCTGCCGTGTCGACCGGGCGTCCCTTGAGCATCGCCTGCTCGGCGCGGGCGCGTCCGAAGAAGGCGGCGATGTCGCGCCCCTTGTTGCACATCCAGGGGCCGTTGACGGCCGGATTGTCGCGCGGCGTCACGCGGTCGATGCGGTCGTTCTGGCTGGCGTCGAGGGCGTGGAGCCGCCATCCGGGCTTGCGGTGCCAGATGTCGACATTGCAGCCGCGCTCGCAGCCCGGACAGACGGAGGGTGTCGGCTTCAGGTACCAGACGCGTGCCTTGTAGTAGAACGAGCGCGAGAGCAGCGCGCCGACCGGGCAGAGGTCGATCACGTTGTCCGAGTACTCGTCGTGCTCGAAGCCGCCGTCCTCGACCGGCCGGATCAGCGAATGGTCGCCGCGTTGGGTGACGCCCAGCGCGTTCGACTTCGAGACCTCGCGCGTGAAGCGAACGCAGCGCGTGCACAGGATGCAGCGCTCGTTGTCCAGCACGATGCGCTTCGACAGCGGAAAGAACTTGGTCGACTGCACCTTGGGGTCGCGGGAGGTCGACGGCGTGCCGTTGTAGGCGACGTGATGGTCCTGCAGCATGCATTCGCCGGCCTTGTCGCAGATGCCGCAGTCCACCGGGTGGTTGAGCGTCAGGAACTGCATCGTCTGCTTGCGCCGGGCGCGGACCTTCTCCGAGTCGGTGAGGACCCGCATCCCCTTGCTCACCGGCATGTTGCACGCGATGTCCAGCCAGCCGCCGCCCTCCGCCTCGACCTCGACCACGCAGATGCGGCAGTTGCCGTGCACCGACAAGTTCGGGTGCCAGCAGAAGTAGGGGATGAAGAAGCCGTTGGCCAGCGCCGCCTGCATCACGGTCTGGTTGTCGGCGGCCTGCACCGATTGGCCGTTGATGAAGATCTCAGGCATGGGGCAGGACCTCGAGGTTGCCGCCGAGGCGCGAGCGCTTGTGCTCGATGAAGTACTCGAACTCGTCCCCGAACTTGTCGAGAATCCCGACCGTCGCGTAGCCGGCGGCGTCGCCCATCCCGCAGATCGTGGTGCCGTCGTTGGCGCGCGAGATCTCGTAGAGCCGCGCGATGTCCTCGGGCCGGCCCTGGCCGTCGACGATGCGGTCGATGATGCGGTGCATCCAGCCCATGCCCTCGCGGCAAGGCGTGCACTGCCCGCAGGACTCGTGGTGGTAGAACCGGAGCAGCACCTGCAGCAGGCGGACCATGCAGGTGCCCTCGGCGATCACGATCATCCCGCCCGAGCCGATCGACGAGCCGGCAGCGGCCAGCGAGGCGTGGTCGAGCTTGAGGTTCTCGATCTCGCCGGCGGTCAGCACCTTGGTCGAGATGCCGCCCGGGATGATCGTCTTCAGTGCGCGCCCGTGCAGGACGCCGCCGCAGTCCTCGTAGATGAACTTGGCGAACGGGTAGCCGAACTCGACCTCGTAGACCCCGGGCCGCGCGATGTGCCCGGAGATCGAGAAGAGCTGCGTGCCCGGGCTCTTGGCCGTGCCGACCTTGCGGAAGGCCTCGGCGCCGTCGCGAACGATGCCGGTGATGTTGGCCAGCGATTCGACGTTGTTGATCACCGTCGGCTTCTGGTAGAGCCCGCGCACGGTCAGGCGCGGAGGGCGGTTGCGCGGATAGCCACGCTTGCCTTCGATCGAGGTGATCAGACCCGAAGCCTCGCCGCAGACGTACGAGCCTGCGCCCCGGTAGACGATGATGTCGCAGTCGAACTCGCGGCCGAGGACGCGCTTGCCGAGCAGGCCCGCCGCGTAGGCCTCGTCGATGGCGCCCTGGAGGCGGCGGTACGGCAGGTCGAACTCGCCACGGATGTAGACGAACGCGTGGCGCACCTGCAGCGCGTAGGCCGAGATCAGCATCGATTCGACGAGCAGGTGCGGCGCGTGTTCCAGGATCCAGCGGTCCTTGAAGGTGCCCGGCTCGCCCTCGTCTGCATTGGCGCAGAGGTAGTGCGGCTGGCCGTCGTTGAGCTTGATCACCGACCACTTGCGCCCGACCGCGAACGCCGCGCCGCCGTGGCCCAGTATCCCGGACGCCGACACTTCGGCCGTGATCTGCTGCGGCGTCATCGTCGAGAGCGCCTTCTCGAGCGTGGCGTAGCCGCCGCGCGCGCGGTAGTCGGCGAGCGTGTGCGAGGTCGGCGTGACCGCGAAGGTCATCAGCAGCTGGCGTCCCGGCATGTCAGTGCCCGCCCGGCCGCCCGAAGGGCGCTGACCGCCCCCCCTGGAGGGGCAGCGAACGACGTGAGCTTGGGGGACGCTCCATCCTAGTCGAGCTCCTTCAGCAGAGCATCGATCTGCGCGGCGTCCATGTTCTCGTGGTACTTCTCGTTGACCACCAGCACCGGCGCCGTGCCGCAGGAGCCGATGCACTCGACCGTCGACAGCGTGAAACGGCCGTCGGCCGTCGTCTGGCCGGGAGCGATGCCGAGCGTGCGCACGAGGTGCGCGAGCAGCCGCTCGGAGCCGCGCATCGAGCACGAGATGTTGCGGCACAGCTGCAGGTGCCAGCGGCCGATGGGCGCTCGCCGGAACATGGTGTAGTACGAGAGCACCTCCTCGATCTGGATCCGGGGTACGCCGAGGTAGGCGGCGAGCTCGTCGATGTCGGAGTCGGCGACGTAGCCGCGGTCCTCCTGGATGCGCCGCACGCACGGCAGCACCAGCGACGAGGCGAAGGTGTCGGGGAAGCGCGCGCGCAGGGCGTCGAACTCGGCGATCAGGTGCTTCATCGATCGCACTCCCCGCCGATCATGTTGATCGAGCCGAACGTCGGAATGATGTCGGCGAGCTGGTAGCCTTCGAGCATCCGGTGAGCGCCGCCCATGTGCACGAACGACGGCGAGCGCACGTGAACCTTGTACGGCGTCCCGCTGCCGTCGCTCACGAGGTAGAAGCCGAGCTCGCCGTTGGCGCCCTCGTGCGCGACGTAGATCTCCCCGGCGGGCACGCGCGGGCCGTCGACGATCAGCTTGAAGTGCGTGATCAGCGACTCGATCTCGCCGTAGACGAGCGCCTTTTCGGGCAGCACGCAGCGCGGGTCGTCGACGTTGAGCGGGCCATCGGCGAGCATGTCGACGAGCTGGCGGATCATGTGCACCGACTCGTCCATCTCGCGCATGCGCACGTAGTAGCGGTCGTAGTTGTCGCCCTTGATGCCGACCGGCACCTCGAACTCGAGCTCCGGGTAGGCGAGGTAGGGAGTGTCCTTGCGCAGATCGCGCGGCACGCCCGTCGAGCGCAGGATCGGGCCCGTGTAGCCCCAGTTGATCGCCTCCTCCGTGCCGATGACGCCGACGTCGCGCATCCGGTCGATGAAGATCCGGTTGCGGTCGACCAGGCCGTGGACGCGGCCGACGAACTCCTCGTACTGGTCGAGGATGGCGAGCAGGCGCTTCGTCCAGTCCGGCGGCAGGTCGCTGGCGAGCCCCCCGATGCGCCCGAAGGAGTAGGTGACCCGCGCGCCGGTCAGGTCGGCGAGGTGCTCGTAGATGTAGTCGCGGATCGTCACCAGGTACAGGAAGGCCGTCATCGCGCCCATCTCCATCAGGGACGCCGCGACGCAGGTGAGGTGGTCGGCGACGCGCGAGTACTCGGCGAGCAGAGTGCGCAGGTGGCGGGCGCGCGGCGTGATCGTCACGCCCATGAGTTGCTCGACCGCGTCGCAGTACGCGAAATCGTTGATCAGCGCCGAGCAGTAGTTGAGCCGGTCGACGTACGGGATGAGGTTGTGCCAGGTGTGGTCCTCGCACTCCTTCTCGAAGCCCCGGTGGAGGTAGCCGCAGTGGACGTCGACGCGCTCCACCTTCTCGCCGTCGAGCGCGGCGATGATCTGCACGGTGCCGTGGGTCGCCGGATGCGACGGTCCGATGTTGACGACGACACCGCCTGCGTGCTCGGTCCGGACGAACGCCGGGCGGACGGGATTGGGGAGTTTGAGGTCCACGGGCAGCGCGGCGGGGGTCACTTGCGGTACGGGACGAGCGGCTGCTCGCGCTGCTTCGGGTAATCCTTGCGCAGCGGATGCCCCTGGAAGCCCTCGTAGAGCAGGATCGGTCGCAGGTCGTCGTTGCCACGAAACACGATGCCGTACATCTCGTGGCATTCACGTTCCATGAAGCGGGCGGCGCCGTAGAGCGGGACCAGCGTGTCGACGGCGGGATCGGCCGCGGCGACGCGCGCCTTCACCCGGACGCGCACCCGGTGCGTCGTCGAGTAGAAGTGGTAGACGACTTCGAAGCGCAGCGGGTCGTCCGGCCAGTCGACGGCCGTGACGTCGAGGAAGAGGTCGAAGGCGAACTCGGACTTGAGGCGAAGGACGGTTGCGCGCAGGGCGGCGGCCGGGACGACCAGAACCAGCGCGCCGTGCGCCTGCGACGCGGCGACGCCGCCGGAGGCGAACTCCGCTGCCAGGGTGTCGAGGATCGGGGCCGCCACGCTCTCAGAAGTCCCGGTTGACGATCGCGTGCTTCGAGCGCGCGATCTTGTCCTGCAGCTGCATGATGCCGTCGATGACCATCTCGGGCCGCGGCGGGCAGCCCGGGATGAACACGTCGACCGGGATGATGCGGTCGATCCCGGCGACGGCGGCGTAGTTCTGGTAGAAGCCGCCGGAGGTCGCGCAGACGCCGAACGCCATCACCCACTTGGGCTCGCACATCTGCTCGTAGACCTTGAGCAGAACCGGCGCCTGCTTGTGCGTCACCGTGCCGACGACCATCAGGAGGTCGGACTGACGCGGGGAGAAGCGGGGCAGCGCCGCGCCGAAGCGGTCGGTGTCGTAAGGCGTCGAACTGACCGCCATGAACTCCATCGCGCAGCAGGCGGTGACGAACGGATAGGGAAAGAGCGAGAACTTGCGCGCCCAGCCGATGAGCTCGTCCTTCTTCGTGGCGATGTACTCGAACGCGGAGTTCGTCTGCCGGTCCGCGCGGATCGGGATGGTGCGCGTGCTCATGGCTAATCGGTCACCGCTTCAAGCAGTCTGGCGCGATAGACGTAGAGCAGGATCAGCACCAGCAGGAACATGAACAGGAAGAACGTGACCAGCATGAAACCCGTGAGCGGCTGCGCGCCCAGCGCCCAGATGAACAGGAAGACCGTCTCGAGATCGAACAGGATGAACGCGATCGCGACAGCGTAGTACTTGACGGGGACGGCCTTGACGTTGAGCGGGTCCACCGGCGGCGCGCCGCACTCGAACGGCTCGAGCTTCAACGCCGAGGGCTCGGGCTTCGGCCCGAGCGCACGATTGAGGAACAGCGTGAACGCGACGAAGCCGAGAATCGCCGCCAGGTACAGCAGAAAGACGACGTAGGCGTTCATCGCGTCGACCCGCGCCCCGCGAGGCGGACGTCACCGCAACGGGCGCAGCCGCGTCCCGCCCCGGCGGGCTCGACACGCTCGATCGTCGTGGCGATGTCGCTTCGGCTTCGGGAGGGCATAGGGTGGATTCCCCTTCTCGGCATCGAGCGTGCAGTGAATCGCAGTTGTTTTTGATGCCGCACAGACTAAAGCACTTCCTCGCATGCCCTTTGACATGGATCAACGGGCGATCACTGCAGCGCCTGCGCGCCGCGATCTGCGCTGTTCGCCAGGGCGGGCGCGCTGGCGCGCTGATCAAGAACTCCGCGCTGCGCGCGACTGCGATGCGCGAGGCCGGATGCTCAGCTCACCCCGGCAGCGACGACAGTATCGGCAAGGCGCGAAGAGCCCTTGATGCCGACAGGGACACAGCCTGCCAGCAACAGCGCGAGGAGGCACACGCAGACGCATCCGGTACGCACGCAAAACCCCCTTTGCTGACGGCGTTTGCGCGCATCTTGCGCCAGCACTGCAACGTGCGCAACTCTCCTCCCGGCGCCGGACCTCCGGGCGGTCCGGGCCGGCCGTTCCGGGCGCGCGGTCACCGCGGCGGGCGCAGACCGGGTTGCGCGCCGCGCGTTCGCGTCCTGCGCTGTCGGGAATCGGGCGCCGTCCGTCGGGTCGCGTGGCGGGTCCCGCTGCGAGTCACGTATAAGAGCGGCGGTGAAGGAAGTGGCGAGCGGGCGTGCCGGTATCGTTCTGTGGCCGCCCTCGCGCCCGCGGTGCGGTGCTGAACAATCAACGTAGGGAGAGGATCCGATGGCGAAACACCGGTTCAAGTGGGTGCTGGCGGCATTGGTTGCGGTGGCCGCGACGCTGACGCTGCCGCTGGCGCGCGCGCAGGCGATGAACGCCGCGCAGGCCGAGGAGATGCTGAACGAGCTCAGGCAAATAAGGCAGCTGCTCGAGCGGCAAGTACCTCCGCCGCCGCCGCCGCCGCCGGACGAGAACGTCAGCATTGAGTTCCCAGCCGGCGGCTACTCGATGGGCAAGGCCGACGCGCCGCTGGTCTTCGTCGAGTACACCGACTTCGAGTGCCCGTTCTGCCAGCGCTATCACCTCGATTCGTTCGAGCAGGTGAAGAAGAATTGGGTCGACACCGGCAAGGTCCGCTACTATAGCCGCGACTTTCCCCTGGACTTCCATCCCAATGCCCGCCGCGCGGCGCTGGCAGCGCGCTGTGCAGGCGACCAGGGCAAATACTGGGAGCTGCGCAATACGCTGATCAAGAACGCCGATCAGCTCGCGGGAGATCGCATCGTCGAGTACGCCAAGGGTGTGGGGCTCGACGTCAAGAGGTTCGAGGCCTGCCTCGGTTCGGACCTCTATCGGTCTGCCATCGACAAGGACATCGCCGAGGGCAACACTGCCGGCGTCACCGGGACGCCTTCGTTCGTGGTCGGCCGGGTGGACAAGGGCCGCCTCGTCGGCCAGCGGCTGGTCGGTGCGATGCCCTACGCTCAGATCGACGCGAAGATCCGCGAGGTGATGGAGAAGCCCGCGCCCTGACCGCGCCCGGCGGAGGCTCGTCACTCGGGCGCACCGGTCCAGAGCGCGAGCGTAGTGACGTAGCCGCCGGCGAGTTCCAGCGTGAGCAGTTGCCAGTCGTCCGGCGAATACGGGTGCGGTCCCGCGACCAGCCTCGGGCGCTTGCCCAGTTCGACGTCGAGTTCTCCCATCGGCGCTCGCAGGCCCTCGCCCGTGGCCTTGCTCATCGCTTCCTTGCAAGTCCACAACCGGAGGAACCGCCGACGCCGCGCGTCGTCGTCGAGCGAATCGAAATGCGAACGTTCTCGGGCGGTCAGGTACCGGCGGGCGAGTCGGTCGGCGCCGAGCTCGCGTTCGAGGTGTTCGACGTCGACGCCGACGCGCGTCGATGCGGGCGGATGGCGCAGGATCGCGATCACCGCGATCTCCCGCGTATGCGAGACGTTGAAGTCAAGGGGGCGCCCGGGCAGGTCGAGCTCCGGTCGCCCGTGGCTTCCGCGCCGCAGGGGGACCGCGGCGGGCGAGGCGTCCAGCGCCTCGGCGAGCAGCGTCCGCAACGTCGTGCGGCCGGCGATATAGAGCGAGCGCAATGCCTCGGTTCCGAAACGGTCGGCGCGCGCGCGCTCGGCCGGCGAAAGCGTTGCGGCCCACTGCGCACGAACGGCGCCCTCGACGCGCAGCGGGCAGCACCACAACGCCAGGCCGGGAACCGCCGTTGCGATCGCCGTCGGCTGGCGCGGTGGCACGACGTCATTCGGCGCGGCGGCTGCGGCCGAGCTCACCAGCGATCCTCCTTTATCGCGACGCTCGCCTCGGCATCGCCGTAGCGGCGCGTCCCCGCAGGGCTTCACGGGCGTCACCGTCGTCGCCCTGCCGTGCCGAAGCATCGTAGCGCAACCGCGGCCACGTCGCTGCCCCGCACTCGGGGGCGCGGCCAACGCGCGTCCGAGCGCACAGGGCCAGCGAATGCGGTCGGGGTGGGAGGGGGAAGGGCTCGCCGCGTCGAGACGCGCGTTCTTCCGGTGGCGGGCGCGAAACGCGAAAAGCGGCGCAACCCGTTGATGAAAAAGAATTGTTGCGGGTCCGGCGGCCGCCCGCACGCCGCGTCGTCGAATCGCGGTTGCAAAGTCCGGTTGGAGCGGCTATCATCGCGCCTCTGTGCTGCCCGATTTGCCTGCTGCTGGCTGGTGGGTGGGGCGGCGTGCTCTTTAACAATGTGCAACCGATAGGTGTGGGTGCTGGGGTGCCTGGGCCTGGATGCTGGACTGCGAGGTCTGGTGTTTGGGGCGAGGGTTTTTGGTGCTCACACGACGCAATACGCTCTTGTCCTGCGAGGGATGGGAGTGCGTCTTGTCTTGTCCTTGGGGGGCAGCTCCTGGGGGCGGGATGGGGCCAACGTCGATTGAGTTACTTGTAAGGGATTGAACTGAAGAGTTTGATCCTGGCTCAGATTGAACGCTGGCGGCATGCTTTACACATGCAAGTCGAGCGGCAGCGCGGGGGCAACCCTGGCGGCGAGCGGCGAACGGGTGAGTAATACATCGGAACGTACCCTGGAGTGGGGGATAACGCC
>CAVQLG010000019.1:0-32500 GCA_963713275.1 uncultured beta proteobacterium | reverse complement strand
GGGGGACCATCCTCCAAGGCTAAATACTCGTAATCGACCGATAGTGAACCAGTACCGTGAGGGAAAGGCGAAAAGAACCCCGGGAGGGGAGTGAAATAGATCCTGAAACCGCATGCATACAAACAGTGGGAGCTCCGTCA
The DNA here is from genome assembly GCA_963713275.1 of uncultured beta proteobacterium. Classification (GTDB taxonomy): domain Bacteria; phylum Pseudomonadota; class Gammaproteobacteria; order Burkholderiales; family Casimicrobiaceae; genus CAIWHR01. Next base: position 32,360 of record CAVQLG010000019.1, on the reverse strand, counting down.
CTCAAGCGCTTTGCGTTGGTGCGACTTCGTCCCGCTTCAGGGAACGCCACAGGGATCAGCGTGCCGCGGTGCGGCGCGCCTTAACTGTTGGCTGTGCTCTGGAACGGAGTCGCTCGAGCAGGCAGTGCTTGAGCGACGGAGTGACCGCGTACCTTTTGTATAATGGGTCAGCGACTTACGTTTACCAGCGAGCTTAACCGCATAGGGGAGGCGCAGCGAAAGCGAGTCCGAACAGGGCGACTGAGTTGGTAGGCGTAGACCCGAAACCGGATGATCTACCCATGGCCAGGCTGAAGGTGGGGTAACACTCACTGGAGGGCCGAACCCACTCCCGTTGAAAAGGTAGGGGATGAGCTGTGGGTAGGGGTGAAAGGCTAAACAAATCCGGAAATAGCTGGTTCTCTCCGAAAACTATTTAGGTAGTGCCTCCAGTATCACCCTCGGGGGTAGAGCACTGTCATGGTTGCGGGGGTCATTGTGACTTACCGCGCCATAGCAAACTCCGAATACCGAGGCGTGCGAGCTGGGGAGACAGACATCGGGTGCTAACGTTCGGTGTCGAGAGGGAAACAACCCAGACCGCCAGCTAAGGTCCCGAAGCCACAGTTAAGTGGGAAACGAGGTGGGAAGGCATAGACAGCCAGGATGTTGGCTTAGAAGCAGCCATCATTTAAAGAAAGCGTAATAGCTCACTGGTCGAGTCGTCCTGCGCGGAAGATGTAACGGGGCTCAAACTGTGCACCGAAGCTGCGGGTTTCAGGTATCAGAGTTCAGGAATCAGGTATCAGAATGGTGGTGCATCGCTTCGAAGAACTGGATGTATTTCAACGGGCGTACAAGCGGTCGTTGGAAGTGCATCGGGTGTCGTTGGCGATGCCGTCGCTGGAGCAGATGGCGCTAGCCGATCAATTGCGGCGGGCCAGCAAGTCGATCTGCGCCAACTTGGCGGAGGGCTTTGGCAAGCAGAGCCAGTCCAAGGCCGAGTGCAAGCGATTCATTCTGATGGCAATGGGATCCGCCGACGAGATGCGGGTATGGATCCGTTACTGCCTTGATTTGGGATACATAGACCAGGTCACCTGGCAACGTTGGCGCGACGAGTACGAAGAAGTCGCGAAGATGTTGCAAGGGTTGCGGACCAAGGTCTGATCCCTGATCCCTGACCTCTGATGCCTGAGACGGTAGGAGAGCGTTCCGTAGGCCTGTGAAGGTGGGGGGTGACCCCTGCTGGAGGTATCGGAAGTGCGAATGCTGACATGAGTAGCGATAAAGCGGGTGAAAGGCCCGCTCGCCGAAAGCCCAAGGTTTCCTACGCCACGTTCATCGGCGTAGGGTGAGTCGGCCCCTAAGGTGAGGACGAGAGTCGTAGCCGATGGGAAGCGGGTTAATATTCCCGCACCGATTTGGAATGCGATGGGGGGACGGAGAAGGTTACCTCGGCCGGGTGTTGGACGTCCCGGTTTAAGCGTGTAGGCGTGGCCCTTAGGCAAATCCGGGGGTCTTAGCTGAGGCGTGATGACGAGGACTGGCTTGCCAGTCTGAAGTGAGCGATACCCTGCTTCCAGGAAAAGCCTCTAAGCTTCAGTTCCAAGTTGACCGTACCGCAAACCGACACAGGTGGGCAGGATGAATATTCTAAGGCGCTTGAGAGAACTCAGGAGAAGGAACTCGGCAAATTTGCACCGTAACTTCGGGATAAGGTGCGCCCCTGGTAGGTGAAGGCGAACAGCCGGAGCCGAGCGGGGCCGCAGTGAAATGGTGGCTGCGACTGTTTAACAAAAACACAGCACTCTGCTAACACGAAAGTGGACGTATAGGGTGTGACGCCTGCCCGGTGCCGGAAGGTTAAATGATGGGGTGCGAGCTCTTGATTGAAGCCCCGGTAAACGGCGGCCGTAACTATAACGGTCCTAAGGTAGCGAAATTCCTTGTCGGGTAAGTTCCGACCTGCACGAATGGCGTAACGATGGCCACACTGTCTCCTCCTGAGACTCAGCGAAGTTGAAGTGTTTGTGAAGATGCAATCTCCCCGCGGCAAGACGGAAAGACCCCGTGCACCTTTACTGTAGCTTTGCATTGGACTGTGACAAGACTTGTGTAGGATAGCTGGGAGCCGGTGAAGCGCTGTCGCTAGATGGCGTGGAGGCGACGTTGAAATACCAGCCTGGTGTTGTTGCGGTTCTAACCTGGGTCCCTGATCGGGATCGGGGACCGTGCATGGTAGGCAGTTTGACTGGGGCGGTCTCCTCCCAAAGCGTAACGGAGGAGCTCGAAGGTTTCCTAGGTACGGTCGGACATCGTACTGATAGTGCAATGGCACAAGGAAGCTTGACTGCGAGCCTGACAAGGCGAGCAGGTGCGAAAGCAGGACATAGTGATCCGGTGGTTCTGAATGGAAGGGCCATCGCTCAACGGATAAAAGGTACGCCGGGGATAACAGGCTGATACCGCCCAAGAGTTCATATCGACGGCGGTGTTTGGCACCTCGATGTCGGCTCATCACATCCTGGGGCTGTAGCCGGTCCCAAGGGTATGGCTGTTCGCCATTTAAAGTGGTACGTGAGCTGGGTTCAAAACGTCGTGAGACAGTTTGGTCCCTATCTGCCGTGGGCGCTGGAGATTTGACGGGGGCTGCTCCTAGTACGAGAGGACCGGAGTGGACGTACCGCTGGTGTACCGGTTGTGACGCCAGTCGCATTGCCGGGTAGCTATGTACGGAAGCGATAACCGCTGAAAGCATCTAAGCGGGAAACGTGCCTGAAGATGAGATCTCCCGGGGCCTCGAGCCCCCTGAAGGGTCGTGGCAGACCACCACGTTGATAGGCCGGGTGTGGAAGGGCAGTAATGCCTTAAGCTAACCGGTACTAATCACCCGTGCGGCTTGACCCCATAACACTACGCATTCCAGGCAGCCGAGGCCAGGTCACCGGGGACCGCAAGACCTGAGCCCCGCCCTCGCCTCGAGACACCTGCGCGCCGCCGGTGTTCGCAGCGCACCAGCCCAATCCTCCACTTCTTCCCCCGCGGTCAGCACGCGGTACCGGTGTCGCTGCTCCCTGACCCCTGCCCTCAACGCCTGACGACCATAGCCCGTTGGCCCCACGCCTTCCCATCCCGAACAGGACCGTGAAACGACGGCACGCCGATGATAGTGTGGATCCCCCATGCGAAAGTAGGTCATCGTCAGGCACCCCGCAAAGCGAACGCCCGGCCTCCTCGAGGCGGGGCGTTCGCGTTTCCGCTGCCGACCGGCGGTGGCGGGCCGGTCAACGGCGCTTGCCTCCCCCGAGCAGCGATCCGAGCACGCCGCGCACGATCTCCCGGCCGACGGTGGAGCCGATGCTGCGGGCGGCGCTCTTGGTCGCCGCTTCCAGGACGCTGTCCTTGCGGCCGGTTCCCGTCATGAGCCCCCCCAGCGAATCCTTGATCGAGTCCATCCATCCGCCGCCGGCGGCGGGCGCTTCCCCGGCGGGCTTGCCAGGAGCTGCGGTCGAGGCCGCTGCCCGCCCCTTGAGCCTCTCGTACGCCGACTCGCGATCGACGGTCTGCTCGTAGACGCCAGCCACGAGCGACGCCGCGCGCACCGCCGCGAGCTCATCGGCGGTGGCTGGGCCGATGCGGCTCGCCGGCGGGAGGATGTAGGCGCGCTCGACAACCGACGGGCGCCCTTTCTCGTCGAGGAGCGAAACCAGCGCCTCGCCCACGCCGAGCTCAGTGATGACACGCTCGGTGTCGAGCTTGGGGTTGGGGCGCATCGTCTCGGCCGCGGCCTTCACCGCCTTCTGGTCGCGCGGCGTGAACGCGCGCAGCGCGTGCTGGACGCGGTTGCCGAGCTGGCCCAACACGGTGTCCGGGATGTCGAGCGGGTTCTGGGTGACGAAGTAGACGCCCACGCCCTTTGAGCGGATGAGGCGCACGACCTGCTCGATCTTGTCGAGAAGCGACTTGGGCGCGTCGTTGAACAGGAGGTGCGCCTCGTCGAAGAAGAACACGAGCTTGGGCTTGTCGCGATCGCCGACCTCAGGCAGGTTTTCGTAGAACTCGGACAGCAGCCACAGGAGCAGCGTCGAGTAGAGCTTCGGCGACGACATCAGCTTGTCGGCGGCCAGGATGTTGACGATCCCCCTGCCGCCGGCGCCGGTCTGGAGCAGGTCGTCGACGTTGAGCATGGGCTCGCCGATGAACCGTTCCGCCCCCTGCTGCTCGAGGCCGAGAAGCCCGCGCTGGATCGCGCCGATGGACGCAGCCGACACGTTGCCGTAGTCGGTCTGGAACGTGCGCGCGTTCTCGCCGACGTGCTGCAGCATCGCGCGCAGGTCCTTGAGGTCGAGCAGCAGCAGTCCGTTGTCGTCGGCGATCTTGAACACCAGGTTGAGCACTCCGGACTGGATCTCGTTGAGGTCGAGGATCCGGCCGAGGAGCAGCGGCCCGAGATCCGAGATCGTCGCCCGGATCGGGTGGCCCTTCTCGCCGTAGACGTCCCACAGCGTCACCGGCGATCCCGCGAACGCGGGCTCCTCGACTCCCAGGAGTCGGAGCCGCTCGGCGAGCTTCGGCGAGGAGGCGCCCGGCTGCGTGATTCCCGTGAGGTCCCCCTTGACGTCCGCCATGAACACCGGGACGCCGATCGCAGAGAAGCGCTCGGCCATCACCTGGAGGGTGACCGTCTTGCCCGTCCCGGTGGCCCCGGTGATGAGGCCATGCCGGTTGGCGAGCGCCGGGATGAGGTACAGGCCGGTCGAAGCGTTCTTGGCGATGAGTTGCGGTTCGGCCATGTCGTTGCCCCGGAGACTTGTCGGAAAGCGGAATCTTACCCTGTGCGGGCGATTGCCCGGCTGGTGCGGGAGCACGGCCGGGCCCGCCTCGCGGTCGATTCGCAGCCATCCCCGGGGACGCGGGCTCGGACACATCGACTTCAACTCGCCCGGCCTTTCTGTTAGACTTGGTAACTTAAGGGGGGTGGGAAATGGGCTGGGCGCAGCCCATTTTTTTTTGCAGCAGCAGAACGGACGCCGTGGCCGGAAACCAGCAAGCCGATTTCGCGCAGTTCCTCGAACGTACGCTCGCGCCGATGGGGTTCGAGCTCGTCGACTGGGAAATGTCGCCGCGCGGCAGGACGATCAAGGTCTTCATCGATTGCCCGAAGGGCGTCGATGTGGAGGACTGCGCCCGCGTCAGCAACCAGCTGACGCGGCTGTTTGCGGTCGAGGGCATCGACTTCGACCGCCTGGAGGTCTCGTCGCCGGGCCTCGATCGCCCGCTCAAGAAGGCCGCCGATTTCGCGCGCTTCGCGGGCGAAGAGGCGGAGCTGCGGCTGCATCATCCGATCGACAACGCCCGCAAGCTCAAGGGCGTGCTGCGTGGGTGCACCGAGGAACAGGTCGTGCTGGAGACCGCGAGGGGCAGTCTGACGGTCCCTCTCGCGGAGATCGCGCGCGCGCGGCTCGTCCCCAGAATCGAGTGGAGATAGGCACCATGAATCGCGAATTGCTGCTGCTGGTCGATGCGCTCGCGCGCGAGAAGAACGTGCCGAAGGAGATCGTCTTCGCGGCACTGGAATCGGCGCTGGCCTCCGCGACCAAGAAGCGCTTTTCGCAGGAGATCGACGCCCGGGTGTCGATCGACCGCGAGACCGGAGACTACGCGTCCTTCCGCCGCTGGACCGTCGTTCCCGACGAGGAGCACGAGGAGCCTGCGTACCAGCTCGCGATCACCGACGCGCTGGAGCGCGACCCCGACCTCAAGCTCGGGGACGTCGTCGAGGAGCCCCTCGAGCCGATCGATTTCGGGCGTATCGGAGCGCAGGCGGCGAAGCAGGTCATCCTGCAGAAGATACGCGACGCTGAGCGCGAGCAGATCCTCAACGACTTCCTGGAACGTCAGGACAACCTGCTCACCGGCACGGTCAAGCGCATCGAACGCGGATCCGTCATCATCGAGTCGGGCCGCATCGAGGGGATCGCCCCCCGCGACCAGCTGATTCCGAAGGAGATGCTGCGGGTCGGCGACCGCGTCCGTGCGTACGTGACCAAGATCGACCGCACGGCGAAAGGGCCGCAGCTCATCCTGTCTCGCATCGCGCCGGAGTTCATCATGCGGCTGTTCGAGCTCGAGGTGCCCGAGATCGAAGAGGGGCTGATCGAGATCAAGGCGGCCGCGCGCGACCCCGGCATCCGCGCCAAGATTGCCGTCAAGTCCAACGATCCACGGCTCGACCCGCAGGGCACCTGCATCGGCATGCGCGGCTCGCGCGTCACGGCGGTGACCAACGAGCTCGCCGGCGAGCGCGTCGACATCATTCTGTGGTCCGAGGACCCGGCGAAGTTCGTCATCAACGCGCTTGCGCCCGCGGAGATCTCGTCGATCGTCGTCGACGAGGAGAAGCACGCGATGGACGTCGTGGTCGACGAGGAGAACCTGGCGATCGCGATCGGTCGCCTTGGCCAGAACGTTCGGCTCGCTTCGGAGCTCACCGGGTGGTCGCTCAATCTGATGAGCGTCGAGGAGTCCACGCAGAAGCACGAGGCCGAGAACGAGCGCCTGCGCGCGCTGTTCATCGCGAAGCTCGATGTCGATGAGGAAGTCGCCGACATCCTGATCAGCGAGGGCTTCACGTCGCTCGAGGAGGTGGCCTACGTGCCGATCAACGAAATGCTCGAGATCGAGGCGTTCGACGAGGAAACCGTCAACGAGCTGCGCAGCCGGGCGCGCAACGCGCTGCTCAACGAGGCTATCCAGCGCGAGGAGAGCGTGGCGCAGGTCGAAGAGGCGCTGCTTTCGCTCGAGGGAATGGACACCGAGGTGGCCAGTGCGCTCGCCGCTCACGGCATCGTGACGCGCGACGCCCTGGCCGACCTGGCCGTGGACGAGCTGGTCGAGCTCACCCAGCTGCCGCAGGAGCGCGCCCAGGATCTCATCATGAAGGCCCGCGCACATTGGTTCCAGGAAGGCGAGGCCGAGGCGGTCGAAGCCGCCGATGCCCAGGGTCAGCGGACCTGACGGCAGGCACTACGATGGATGGTGGAGAAGCATATGGCGCACACGACAATCGAACAATTCGCGACCGAGCTCAAGATGCCGGCGGGCGCGCTGGTGGAGCAGCTCGCCAAGGCGGGCGTCGCCGGCAAGCACGAAGGTGACGCGCTTTCCGAGTCCGACAAGACCAAGCTCCTCGAGTACCTGCAGAAGCAGCATGGCGGGGCGACCGAGGCCAAGCGCAAGATCACGCTGACGCGCAAGCAGACGACCGAGATCAAGGCCGCAGGCGCCGCCGGCAAGGCGCGCACGATCCAGGTGGAAGTGCGCAAGAAGCGGGTGTTCGTCAAGCGCGACGATGCCGAGGCGGCGCCCGCCCAGATCGAGGAGATCCCCGAGGCGGCACCGGAGTTGCCGGTGGTCGAAGCGCCGGTTCCCGAGCCCCTGGCCGAGCCCTCCGCCGAGGCGATCCCGGAGACGGCGCCGGTTCCCGACGAGATCGCCCCGGAGCCTGCGGCGACGCCGGTTGTGGCCGAGGCGCCGGCGACGACGCCCGTGCCGGCGACTCCCGAAACGTTGGCGCCCGAGGCGCGGACGGCGGCGGCGGTGCGGCCGACCCTCGAGTCGCTGCTGTCGCACGAAGAGCTCGCCGCGCGTGCCGAGGAGGCGCGCAAGGCGCAGGAGCTAAGACTGCGGCAGGAGGAGGATCTCAAGTCCAAGCAGGCCGAGGCCGCGCGCCGCAAGACCAAGAAGGAGAGGGAAGCGGAAGAGGCCGCCGCGAAGGCCGCGTCGGAGGCGGCGGGCCAGGAGGCGGAGAAGAAGGCGCCCGTGGCCGCCGTGGCGAAGCCGCCCACCGGCACGCTGCACCGGCCGGCCGCCAAGCCGGGCGAGAAGCCCAAGCCGCTGAAGAAGGCCGGCACCGCGTTCCAGGAAGAAGCGGCGCGCCGGCGCGCGCTCAAGCTGCGCGGTGACGTGACCGGCGGCGCCGGGGCCGGAGGCTGGCGGCAGCCCAAGGTCGGGCCACGCCGGCACGACGACGAGGGCGCGGAGGGCGCCCCGGGCGCGAGCGGACCGATCGTCCGCGAGGTGACCGTTCCCGAGACGATCAGCGTCGCCGATCTCGCCCACAAGATGGCCGTCAAGGCGGTCGAGGTCATCAAGACGATGATGAAGATGGGCACGATGGTGACCATCAACCAGGTGCTGGACCAGGAGACGGCGATGATCGTCGTCGAGGAGATGGGCCACAAGGCACGGGCGGCGAAGCTCGACGACCCGGATGCGCTGCTCGCCGAGACCGACGTCGAGGGCGCGTCGACGGCGGTGCTCGAGCCGCGGCCGCCGGTGGTCACCGTGATGGGCCACGTCGACCACGGCAAGACCTCGCTGCTCGACAGCATCCGCCGCGCCCGCGTCGCCAGCGGCGAGGCCGGCGGCATCACGCAGCACATCGGCGCCTACCACGTCGAGACGAGCAAGGGCGTGATCACGTTCCTCGACACGCCGGGACACGAGGCGTTCACCGCGATGCGTGCGCGCGGCGCCAAGGTGACCGACATCGTCGTGCTCGTCGTCGCCGCCGACGACGGCGTCATGCCGCAGACGAAGGAGGCGATCGCGCACGCCAAGGCGGGCAAGGTGCCGCTGGTCGTGGCGATGAACAAGATCGACAAGCCCGAGGCCAACCCGGAACGGGTGAAGCAGGAGCTCGTCGCCGAGAGTGTGATCCCCGAGGAGTACGGCGGCGAGACGCAGTTCATTCCGGTGTCGGCGAAGACCGGCAAGGGCATCGACGAGCTGCTCGACGCGATCCTGCTCCAGGCCGAGGTGCTGGAGCTACGCGCGGCGAAGGACGCGCCGGCCCGCGGGATCGTGATCGAGTCCAGGCTCGACAAGGGCAAGGGGCCGGTTGCGACGGTGCTGGTCAACTCCGGCACGCTGAAGCGCGGCGACATCGTGCTCGCAGGCGCGGTGTTCGGGCGCGTGCGGGCGATGACCGACGAGACCGGGAAGACCGTCGCCGCGGCCGGACCCGCGATTCCGGTCGAGATCCAGGGGCTCTCGGACGTGCCGCTCGCGGGCGAGGACGTCATGGTGCTGGGGGACGAGCGCAAGGCGCGCGAGATCGCGCTGTTCCGGCAGGGCAAGTTCCGAGACGTGAAGCTCGCGAAGCAGCAGGCCGCCAAGCTCGAGAACATGTTCGACCAGATGGCCGAGGACGCGATCAAGACACTGCCGCTGATCGTCAAGGCGGACGTCCAGGGCTCCTACGAGGCGCTGACCCAGGCGCTGACCAAGCTTTCCACCGACGAGGTCAAGGTGAACATCGTCCACGCGGCGGTCGGCGGCATCACGGAGTCCGACGTCAACCTCGCGTTGGCATCGAAGGCCGTCGTCATCGGCTTCAACACCCGCGCCGACCTGGCGGCGCGCAAGCTTGCGGAGCACAGCGGCGTCGAGATCCGCTACTACAACGTCATCTACGACGCGGTCGACGAGATCAAGGCCGCGCTCGGCGGCATGCTGGCGCCTGAGCGCAAGGAGAGCCAGATCGGGCTGGTCGAGGTGCGCGAGGTCTACCGCATCTCCAGGGTGGGCACCGTCGCCGGTTGCTACGTCCTCGAGGGCGCGGTCAGGCGCGGCTCGCGTGTGCGCGTGCTGCGCGACCACGTCGTGATCCACGACGGCGAACTCGATTCCCTCAAGCGCTTCAAGGACGACGTGCGCGAGGTCAAGGCCGGATTCGAGTGCGGGCTGTCGGTGAAGAACTTCGGCGACCTTGAAAAGGGCGACCAGATCGAGGCCTACGAGATCGTCGAGGTTTCGCGCACCCTGTAGGCGACGACGTGAAACGGCATTCGCAGCGCGCGCAGCGGGTGGGCGACGAGCTCCAGCGAGCGCTCGCTCAGCTCCTCCGCGACGAGGTCAAGGACCCGCGGGTGGGGCGCGTTACGATCACCGGCGTCGAGGTCTCCGCCGATCTCGCGCACGCGAAGGTGCTGTTCACGCACCTCGCCGGGCGCGCCGAGGCGGTCGAGGCCGAGCGCGCGCTGCAGCGCACGGCGGGGTTCCTGCGCAGCGCGCTGGCACATCGGTTGTCGCTGTACTCGGTGCCGCAGCTGCACTTCGTCTATGACGACTCGATCGAGACGGGGATGGCGTTGTCGCAGCTCATCGACGACGCGGTCGCGGCGGACCGCAAGCTCCCGCCCACGAAGTGAATCGCGCCGTGCGGCCGCCGCGCCGGCGTGTCGACGGCGTCTTGCTGCTCGACAAGCCGCCGGGCGTGACTTCCAACGCGGCGCTGCAGCGCGCGCGCCGCGCCCTGCGCGCGGAAAAGGCCGGCCACACGGGCACGCTCGACCCGCTCGCTTCCGGGGTGCTGCCGCTGTGCTTCGGCGACGCGACCAAGTTCGCGCAAGCTCTGCTCGATGCGCGCAAGGAGTACGTCGCGACGCTCTTGTTCGGAGCGTCGACGACCACAGGCGATGCCGAAGGCGAAGTCGTGGAGAAGGCGCCGGTTGCGTTCACGACGGACGAACTCGCCGCAGCGCTGCGCCGGTTCGAGGGGGACATCATGCAACTGCCGCCTCGTCACGCGGCGCTCAAGTTCCAGGGCCGGGCCTATTACGAGTACGCGCGCGCGGGGCTCGACGTGCCGCGGGTGCCGCGCCCGGCCACGATCCACGCGCTCGATCTGGTCGAGTGGACGCCTCCGGTTGCGACGCTGCGCGTCGTGTGCGGCAAGGGTACGTACGTGCGCGTGCTTGCCGAGGACGTCGCGCGCGCGCTCGGATCCCGCGCGCACCTCGCCGGGCTGCGGCGCACCGCGAGCGGCCCGTTCCGGATCGAATCCGCGGTCGACCTCGCTGCCGTCGAAGCGCGCGCTCCGGCCGAGATCGACGCCTGGCTGCTGCCGGTCGACGCCGCGCTGGCCGCCTTGCGGCGGCTCGACCTCGACGGGCGGTCCGTCGATGCGCTGCGCCACGGACGGATCGTCGGCGGCGCGGCGGTGCCAGACGGCCTCTGGCGGTGCTACGGGCCGGACGGGCGCTTCGCGGGGGTGGCGCACGCCACTGCCGGCACCTTGCGTGCCAGCCGGATGCTGCGCAGCGGCGGCGAAGGCGCGGCGGCGCCGCGCCGGCCCGGCGTGGAGTGAAGGCGAATCCCTGGCGAACGGCGGCGCGCCGTTTCACCGTCGGCACCGCGGCTCGTCGCAGCCCGCGCACGGGGCGAGCACCGTCGCACCGGTCGCCGCAGATGCAGCCCGCCGTTGCGGTCCGCCGTTTGCCGCGGCGAGGCTGCCGGAGTAGAATTCGTCGTTTTTTGCGAATGCAGCGCCAAGGCCGCGGAGGCCGAGGGCGCAGCCAGGGCGCGCGGTCGCGCACCCAACGCCGGGGCCACTGCCGGCCCCGCGCGCACTTGCGAAAGGATGGATCATGGCAGTCACCGTGCAGGATAAGGCGAAGGTTATCGCCGAGCATCAACGAGCCAAGGGCGACACCGGCTCGCCCGAAGTTCAGATCGCGCTGCTCACCGCGCGCATCAATGGCCTCACCGACCACTTCAAGTCCAATACCAAGGACCATCACTCCAGGCGCGGTCTGCTGCGCATGGTTTCGCGCCGCCGCAAGCTGCTCGACTATCTCAAGTCGCGCAACGCCGAGAGCTACCGCGCGCTGATCGAGAAGCTGGGGCTGCGCAAGTAGCGCGGCGCGGCCGATCCGCGTGCTTCACCAAGCCGAGTTCCGGCAATCCTTCGTGTCGCCGCGGCGGACGACAGGGCGGTCCGCGGTCGGGCCGCAGTCGCCCCGGCCGCCGGCCGCCGATCGAGCCGGATACGCGTTCGCCGCTCCGCGACGGCGCGGCCGCTAATGCACCTAGAATCCGAGGAAACCGTGAATCCCATCAAGAAATCCATTCCCTACGGCCGCCACACGCTGACGCTCGAAACCGGGGAGATCGCCCGGCAGTCGGGCGGTGCCGTCATGGCGAGCCTCGACGACACCGTCGTGCTTGTCACCGCGGTCTTCCGCAAGGAAGCGAAGGCCGGCCAGGACTTCTTCCCGCTGACGGTCGATTACCAGGAGAAGACCTACGCGGCCGGCAAGATCCCCGGCGGCTTCTTCAAGCGCGAGGGGCGTCCCTCCGAGAAGGAGACGCTGACCTCGCGGCTCATCGATCGGCCGATCCGCCCGCTGTTCCCCGAGGGGTTCTTCAACGAGGTGCAGGTGATCGCCACCGTGATGTCGGTGGATTCCGAGATCGATCCCGATATCCCGGCGATGATCGGGGCTTCCGCCGCCGTGATGCTCTCCGGCGTGCCGTTCAACGGCCCGATCGGCGCCGCGCGCGTCGGCTACGTCGACGGCGAGTACGTGCTCAATCCGACCAAGACCGAACTCGAGACGCAGTCGGCGCTGAACCTCGTCGTCGCCGGCACGGAGGCCGCGGTGCTGATGGTCGAGTCCGAGGCAGCGGAGCTCTCCGAGGAGGTGATGCTCGGTGCCGTCGTCTACGGCCACCAGCAGCAGCAGGCGGTGATCAACCTGATCCACGAACTCACCGAGGCGGCGGGCAAGCCGCTTTGGGACTGGACGGCGGCGCCCAAGGACGAGGCCATGGTCGCCCGGGTCACCGCGGTCGCCGAGGCGCCGCTGCGCGCCGCCTACCAGCTGCGGCAGAAGCAGGCGCGGCAGCAGGCCCTGAAGGAGGTCTACGCCAAGGTCGCGGCCGAGTGCATTCCGGCCGACGCCGCGCCCGGCTACGCCAGCCAGGTCAACGACTTCGTGTTCGCGCTCGAGGGCAACATCGTGCGCAACCAGATCCTGTCCGGCGAGCCCCGGATCGACGGCCGCGACACCCGCACGGTGCGCCCGATCAGCATCCGCACCGGCGTGCTCCCCCGCACCCACGGCTCGGCGCTGTTCACCCGCGGCGAGACGCAGGCGCTCGTCGTTGCCACGCTGGGCACCGCCCGCGACGAGCAGCGCATCGACGCGCTGATGGGCGAGTACACCGACCGCTTCATGCTCCACTACAACATGCCGCCCTACGCGACCGGCGAGACCGGCCGGGTCGGCACCCCTAAGCGGCGCGAGATCGGCCACGGCCGGCTCGCCAAGCGGGCGCTGCTCGCGGTGCTGCCCACGGCCGAGGAGTTCGCCTACTCGATGCGCGTCGTCTCGGAGATCACCGAGTCCAACGGCTCGTCGTCGATGGCCTCGGTCTGCGGCGGCAGCCTCGCGCTGATGGACGCGGGCGTGCCGACCAAGGCGCACGTCGCGGGCATTGCGATGGGCCTCATCAAGGAAGGCAACCGCTTCGCGGTGCTGACCGACATCCTCGGCGACGAGGATCACCTGGGCGACATGGACTTCAAGGTTGCGGGAACCGACCGCGGCGTCACCGCGCTGCAGATGGACATCAAGATCCAGGGCATCACCAAGGAGATCATGGCGGTCGCGCTGGCGCAGGCGCGCGAGGGCCGGATGCACATCCTTGGCCACATGCAGCAGGCGCTGCCGCACGCGCGCACGGAGGTTTCCCAGCACGCACCGCGGATGATGACGTTCAAGATCAATCCGGAGAAGATACGCGACGTGATCGGCAAGGGCGGCGCCGTGATCCGCGCGCTGACCGAGGAGACCGGCACGACGATCGACATCCAGGACGACGGCACGGTGACGATCGCGTCGGTCAATGCCGACGCCTGCAACGTCGCGCGGAAGGCGCATCGAGGACATCACGGCCGAGGTCGAGGTCGGCAAGATCTACGAGGGCACGGTATTGCGCCTGCTGGATTTCGGCGCCATCGTGCAGGTGCTGCCCGGCAAGGACGGGCTGTTGCACATCTCGCAGATCGCCAAGGAGCGCGTCAACCAGGTGTCGGACTACCTCAAGGAGGGGCAGGTCGTCCGCGTCAAGGTGCTCGAGGCCGACGACAAGGGCCGCCTGCGCCTGTCCATGAAGGCAGTGGCCGAGGAGCCGGGCGCCGCGGCGGCGAACCCGACCCCCTCGTCCTGACGCGAGTCCGACCGGTCGGGGGCGGGCGGGCCGCGAGGCGGCAGCGCTGCCGCGCCTCAACGCAGCGGCGCGAGGCGACCTTCGGCGACCGCTTCGCCGGAAACGGTCACGGTGACTTCAGTTGCGCCCGCCTCGAACGCGACCGGCGCCCCCCCCGCAGCGGGGGCCGCCGCGGCGCGCATCACGGGGTAGGGCGGACGGACCTGCTCTCCGGTCTGCACGCTGACGCGGCCCGGTCGCCAGCCCGCGAAGCCCAGGCCCTGCGCGGCGCGCGCGGCGCGGTCCTGCCAGTGCCTGATCGCTTGCTGCGTCAAGGCGTCCTCGGCCTGCCGCTGCGCCTCGTCGCTCACCGAGAACTGGATGCCGGCGACAACCAGCCCGATCTCCGCCTGCAGCGCGCTGACGAGATCGGTCATCGCCGCGAAGTCGCGGCCGTCCAGCACCAGCGTCTGCGCCACGCGCCAGCGCGAAGGGCGATCGCGCTCGGACACCTGGTACGACGAGTACCCGGAAGTCTGCACGGCGATTCCCGGCGCGCGCTTGGCCCGGGCGACGGCCCGGCCCATCCGGGCGTTGACTTCGCTCGCGGCCGCCGCCGCGCTGGCGTGATCGGCTTCCGCGCGCAGGCTTGCCCGCAGCCGGTCGTTGGCGATGTCGGCGGTCGCGCTGGCGCTGACGGTGACCACGGGTTCCCGCGGCGTCGATTCCGCCGGAGCCGTCTGCGCGTTCACGGCGCCGACGCACCCGGCGAGCGCGACGCCGAGCGACGCGGCGACGAGGCGGCCGCGCGGCGACGCGAGGCTTCGCAAGGCAGGCGGCGGCGCCGGGGTTCTGGCTGGATTCACTTCGTTCTCCTTTGGCTGGACGGGGTCACGCGCCGCGCAAGCTCCTCGATGGCGGCGCGGTTGGACCAGGAAAAGCACTTTGCCGCGGCCTGCCGCCAGGGCAGCCAGATCGCGGCCAGATGCTCACGCGGCGCGAGCGTCACCGGCACCGGGGCCGGCACTTCGAGCGCGAACACGTGCTCGGTGTTGCGGGTGGTCCCCGGCGGGTAGCGGTGGCGCCACTGCGGGAAGATCTCGTAGACGTTCGAGTAGCGCCAGTCGATCAGTCCACCCCAGGTGTCGGCATCGATACCGGTCTCTTCGGCCAGCTCGCGGCGTGCGGTGGCGGCGAGGCTCTCCCCAGGCTCCTGGCTGCCGGTGACCGACTGCCAATAGCCGGGGAAATCCGCCCGCTCGAGCAGCAGCACATCGAGCTCCTGCGTGTAGACGAGCGCCAGGATCGAGATCGGGATCTTGTAGGCCATCGCGCCGCGCGACGAAGGGGAGGGTTCGACGCGGGCGACGCGTTCGCGGCCCGACCGATGCGCACGTGGGATCAGGCGACGAGAACCCAGAAGGGGAGGTGCCGCTCGCGCCAGTACTCCGCCGCTTCGGCGAGGATCTCTTCGGCGGTCTCCCAATCCTGCGGGTGCGCCTTGCGAAACGCCGCCGAGTGCCCGATCCGCACGACCGCCCCGGTGCGGCCCAGCCAGTCGGCGTCCTCGAGGCAATCGGCCAGTGCGTCCCAGTTGTCGCCGAAGTGCTCCGGCAGGCCGAGCCCGTCGGCGAACTCCGCCAGCAGAGCCCGCTTGGAGTTCGCGCGCGCGAGGTCGACGGAGAGATAACGCAGCTTCGCTGCGGCTGCCGCCTGCTCGACGGCGTCGGCCGGGCCGTGGTACTCGATCACGCCCGCACTGTCGAGATCGTGGAGGTCGGGGAGCTTCATTCGCGGATCCTCTTGAACGACTGGTAATGGTCGGCGGAAAAATAGCAGGCTTCCGGCGCGGTGGGGGCGCCGCCGCACACGATGCGGCGCGCGCCACGGCTCGTGACGCCGGGCGTGCGCACCGTGTACTCCCGGTAATGGCCGCGCGGCCTGGCGGGCAGCAGGCGTTCGCGGTTCTGGAAGACCACGCCGTCGCGGTCGTAGCGAAACGGACCGCCCTTGCGGATCAATGCGTAGACCTCCCGGCCCTCCGGCGGCAGGTCGGCAAGCGCGATGACCGGCAGCGCCGAAGCGTCCTCGCGCGCCGCCGCGGGTAGCGCCGGTAGCAGCGCCAGCGCGAGGACGAGCACGAGCACGAGAGGTAGCGTCTGCACCGCGGCGGAAGCGCGATACCCGGGGCAGGACATCATCTCGCCTCCGCTGCGATGCCTCCGTCGGCGCTCACGCGAGCTTTCCCGGTTCCGCGCCGCGCACGCGGATGTGCAGGTCGCGCAGCTGCTGCTCGGTCACCGGCGACGGGGCCTCGACCAGGAGATCCTGCCCGCGCTGCGTCTTGGGGAACGCGATCACGTCCCGGATCGACTCGGCGCCCGCCATCATCGTGACGATGCGGTCGAGTCCGAACGCGATTCCGCCGTGGGGCGGCGCGCCGTACTGCAGCGCGTCGAGCAGGAAGCCGAACTTCCTGCGCTGGTCCTCGGGACTGATCTTCAGCGCCGCAAAGACCTTCGCCTGCACGTCCTGGCGGTGTATCCGCACCGAGCCCCCGCCGATCTCCCATCCGTTCAGCACCACGTCGTAGGCCTTCGCCAGCGCCGCGCCGGGATCCTTTGTAAACAGCTCCTCGTGCCCTTCCTTGGGGGCCGTGAAGGGGTGGTGGCGCGCCGCCCAGTTGCCATGGTGCTCGTCGTACTCGAACATCGGGAAGTCGACGACCCAGAGCGGCTTCCATCCCGGCTCCGCGAAGCCGCGGTCGTGCCCGACCTTGGCGCGCAGCGCACCGAGGGCGTCGTTGACGACGGTGGCCTTGTCGGCGCCGAAGAAGACGAGGTCGCCGGTGGCGGCACCGGTCCGTTCGAGAATGGCGCGCAGCACCGCGGGCGAGAGGAACTTCACGATGGGCGACTGCAGCCCTTCCTCGCTCGGCTTCGACGCGTCGTTGACCTTGATGTACGCCAGGCCGCCGGCGCCGTAGATCTTGACGAAGTTCGCGTAGTCATCGGTTTCCTTGCGCGTGAGCGCACCGCCGCCGGGCACGCGCAGCGCGGCAACGCGGCCGTTCGAGCGCACGGCGGCGTCGCGGAACACCTTGAAGTCGACGTCGCGCATGAGGTCGGTCAGTTCGGTGAGCTTGAGCAAGACGCGCAGGTCCGGCTTGTCGGAGCCGTAGTCGCGGATCGCGTCCTCGAATCGCATCACGGGGAACGGGCTAGGCAGCTCGACGCCCAGGGTATCGACGAAGATCGCGTGTACGAGGCCTTCCATGATCTCGCGGATCTCGAGCTCGTCGAGGAAAGACGTCTCGATGTCGATCTGCGTGAACTCCGGCTGGCGATCGGCGCGCAGGTCTTCGTCGCGGAAGCACTTCACGATCTGGTAGTAGCGATCGAAGCCCGCCATCATCAGCATCTGCTTGAAAAGCTGTGGCGACTGCGGCAGCGCGTAGAACTGCCCGGCGTGAACGCGGGAGGGCACGAGGAACTCGCGCGCCCCTTCCGGGGTCGACTTGTAGAGCATCGGCGTCTCGATGTCGATGAAACCGTGCGCATCGAGGTAGCGCCGCGCCGCCATCGCGGCGCGGTAACGGAGCTTGAGGTTCCGCTGCATCGGCGGTCGGCGCAAGTCGAGGACGCGGTTTTCCAGGCGGACGGTCTCCGAGAGGTTCTCGTCGTCGAGCTGGAACGGCGGTGTCAGCGCCGTGTTGAGGATCGTGATCTCGTGCGCGAGGATCTCGATCTCGCCGGACACAATGGCGGGATTGACCATGCCTTCGGGGCGCAGGCGGACGAGCCCGGTCAAGCTGATGACGTACTCGTTGCGCAGCCCCTCCGCGTTGGCGAACGCCGCCGCGCGATCGGGGTCGCAGACGACCTGCACCAGCCCTTCGCGGTCGCGCAGGTCGATGAAGATGACGCCGCCGTGATCGCGGCGGCGGTGGACCCAGCCCATGAGCGTGACGGTCTGGGCGAGGTGACGGCGGTCGATGAGGCCGCAGTAGTCGGTGCGCTTCAAGAGGCTTCTCCGGAAAGGCGGGGACGGATGGGCGGGAACCGGTGCGACCGCAGGCAAGTCGGGCTGCGTGGCGCCGGTATCACCGACGGCGCATCGCGCCTGCCGGGTCAATTCCGAGGCGGCACGGCGTGGGCGACGGGTGCGGGGCCGGTGCCGGCCCGAGGGTCGTGGTGCGCGCGGCGTGCGTGCGGGCGGGGCGCGACAACCCCCATCGAGATGATGTACTTGAGCGCGTCGTCCACCGAGATATCGAGCTCCCGCGCGCTCGCGCGCGGAACCATCACGAAATAGCCCCCGGTGGGGTTCGGCGTGGTCGGGACGTAGACGCTGACGTGTTCGCCGTCGAGGTGGCGCGCGACGGCATCGGCGGGCGTTCCGGTCATGAAGGCGATCGTCCAGCAGCCGGGGCGCGGGAACTCCACCAGCAGGGCCTTGCGAAACGCATTGCCTTGATCCGAGAGCACGGTCTCGCTGACCTGCTTGACCGACGAGTAGATCGACTTGACGAACGGGATGCGCCCCAGCAGGCTCTCCCAGAACCGGATCAGTCGCTGCCCGAGGAAGTTCGCCGCAACGACCCCGGTGGCGAACAGGATGAGGAAGCTTAGCAGCACGCCGAGCCCGGGAATGTGGAAGCCGACCAGCGCCTCCGGCCGGGCGCCTTGCGGCACCAGCAGCAGCGTCTGGTCCAGTGTGGTCACGAGAAAATGCAGGACCCAGATCGTGATCCCCAGCGGGGCCCAGACCAGGAGACCGGCAACGAGATAGCGCTTCATCGCGACCGTAACAGCCTGGGCGTCAGGAGCACGCGCTGCAGCCGCCCGCACCGCAGGCGGGTGCGGCAGCGGGTTCGCTCTTGGCGTCGCTCGCGGCGGCCGCTGGCTTGGCGTCTTCGCCCGACTTGGCCGGCTTGCCGCCGCCCTTGAAATCGGTCGCGTACCAGCCACTGCCCTTGAGCTGGAAGCTTGCCGCGGAAACGAGCTTGGTCAGCGCCCCGGCATTGCACGCGGGGCACTCGGAAAGCGGGAGATCGGAGAATTTCTGCAGGGCTTCGAGCTCGTGGCCGCAAAGCGTGCACCGGTATTCGTAGATGGGCATGACAACCTCGTTGTGTGTCGTGGACGCGTGTGCCCAAAAGGGCTTGATTAAAAAAGAATATTATATCCGATCAGCGGCCCGGCACGGTCACTGCGTCGCTGCCGCGGCGCCGGACCCGGGTTGTCCCATAGTTGGGGGACGCGAGGCGCCTGGTCAAGTGGTGGCCATGCGGGCGGCATCCGGGAGACAATGCGCCGATGGGCGGTTTCTGGATCTGGTGGCTGGCGGCAGCGGTGCTGATAGGCGTCGAACTGGTCACCGGCACGTTCTACCTTCTCGCGGTCGGCACCGCCTTGGCCATTGGCGGCGTGGCGGCCTGGTTCGGCGCGGGCCTCGCGTGGCAGTTCGCCGTCGCCGGCACGCTCGGTGTCGGGCTCACGGTCCTGGCGCACCGCTGGCGTCGGAACCGGGCGGCGCCCGGAGCCGATCGGGGCTTCGACGTCGGCCAGCGGGTGAGCGTCAGGACCTGGAACGCCGACGGGTCGGCGCGGGTTGCGTACCGCGGCTCGACCTGGGACGCGGTGCTCGAATCGCCGGCGGTCCCGCGCGACGTGCCGCTCTATATCTGCGCGACCCGGGGGTCGGTGCTCGTGCTCTCCAACCGCCGCCCCGCATGAGGCGCATTCCATGGAGAGGCTGCTCGTCATGATCGGTTCATCGTTGTTCACGATCGTGTTGTTCGTCGTTGCAATCATCGTGATCGTCAAGGCCATCCGCGTGGTGCCGCAGCAGCACGCGCTGGTCGTCGAGCGGCTGGGCCGCTTCTACGCGGTGCTGCAGCCCGGCCTCAACTTCGTCATCCCCTTCATCGATCGGGTCGCGTACCGGCACGACCTGCGCGAGATCCCGCTCGACGTGCCCAGCCAGGTCTGCATCACCAAGGACAACACGCAGCTGCAGGTCGACGGCATCCTCTACTTCCAGGTCACCGACCCCAAGCTCGCGTCGTACGGCTCGAGCAACTTCGTGCTGGCGATCACCCAGCTCGCACAGACCACGTTGCGCAGCGTGATCGGCCGGATGGAGCTCGACCGCACGTTCGAGGAACGCGACCAGATCAACGCCAACGTCGTCGCGGCGCTGGACGAGGCCGCTGCCAACTGGGGGGTCAAGGTCCTGCGCTACGAGATCAAGGACCTGACGCCGCCGAAGGAGATCCTGCACGCGATGCAGGCGCAGATCACCGCCGAGCGCGAAAAGCGCGCGGTGATCGCGACTTCCGAGGGCAAGCAGCAGGAGCAGATCAACCTCGCCAACGGCGCCCGCCAGGCCGCGATCGCCAAGTCCGAGGGCGAAAAGCAGGCGGCGATCAACAACGCGCAAGGCAGTGCCGCCGCGATCCTCGCGATCGCCGAGGCCAACGCCGAGGCGATCCGGAAGGTCGGTCAGGCGATCGAGAGCGGCGGCGGCATCAACGCGGTCAACCTCAAGGTGGCAGAGCAGTACGTCGCCGCGTTCGCGGGTCTCGCGCGCACCGGCAACACGCTGATCGTGCCGTCCAACCTGGCGGACGTGGCGGGCCTGGTCTCGACTGCGATGGCCGTGCTCAGGACGCAGGAGAAATAGCGCACCGGCAGTGCGCGCGGCGCTGGCCGCAGGCGCTCACTCCTCGCGCGCGAGCGCGATGGCCGCGGCGACCATCGCGACGAAGAACACGAAGGTCCACGAGGGAATCGCGAGGCCGAGGAAGAGCCACCCCTGTTCCGCGCACTCGCCGCTGCCACTCAGTACGCGGCTGATCACTTCAGTGAACGGCAGCGTCTCCAGCATGTAATCGAGGCTCATGCCACACGAGGCGATCGCGCCCTTCGGCTGTGCCTGGATCCAGACGTGCCACGCCGCGAGGCCCGCGCCCACCGCGCCGACGGCGAACGTCAGCCCGGCGTAGACGATCGCACCGATCGCGCCGGGGTTGTGCGCCGCGGCGACGAGGAAGACGAGGCCGATGGCGATGACCGCGATGCGCTGGAACGCGCAGAGGGGGCAGGGCTCGAGGCCAAGGCCGTACTGCAGCCACAGGGCCCACGCCATCAGCCCGATGCAGACTGCGACGCCGAGCAGGTAGGCGAGCCTGCGGCGTGGCAAGATGATGAGGGCGAACGCGGTCGCGCCGAGCGCAGCGACGCCCGTGCGGTACGCGGTCTCGGCGAATTGCGGCGCGGAACCGAAGCTTCTCAGCAGCCACTCCTGTCCGAGCAGTGCGAACACGAGCAGCAGTGCGGCCCAGGGCCAGGGGAGGGCGGGATAGCGCATGTTGCCTCGAAGGGAGGGTGGCACCGCTCGCGTGGGCATCCGCCCCGCGTCGTGCCGGGGCAGGGGGTCGGGCGATCACGGGCGGCGGCCAGTTGCCCCGGCAGCATACCCAGCGGAATACCGGCCGCAGGCCGTAAGTCGCGAATTCTAGCCGATGTCCCGGGGGCGCGGGGCCAGCGCGCCCCGGGGGAGGCCCCGGACCGAGCGTCCGGACGCCTTCGTGCGGCACGGTCCGAGTTCCGGCCTCGAGGCGGCCCGGCGGACGCGTGCCCGACCGCCAGCCGTGCGCCCGGAATCGCCGCTCGTGCGGAAAGAACGGCCCGTGCCTTGTCGCCGCTTCGTTTCCGCTGCACCATTCGGTCATTTCGAGGCGGGTGGCCGCGCGCGCCGCCACGCGGATTCCGAGCGACAGTCCCCGTCGATTCTCGTCCATTCGAACCGTGACCGGCCACCCACCCCGCAGTGAGCGGTTCCCCGCGCGATTCCCGCGGCTCGCGGACGAGATCGGTGCCCCGAGCGCCGACGCGCTGCTGGAGCGACTGCTCGATCGCGCCAGCCTGCCGGTGGCGTACGTCGACCGCGAGCAGCAGTACCGCTTTGCCAGCGCTACCTGGCTCGACTGGCATGGAAAGCGCGCCGACGAGGTGATCGGCCGTTTGGTCGCCGACGTCGACGGGTCCGGTGACGACGACGGCGCCGATCGTGCTCACCGCGTCTTGGCCGAAGCCACGCGTGCCGGCGAGGCGGCTTGGCTCGAACGGCGGCTATCGGTGCCCGGCCGGCCGGACAGGTGGGTGCGCGTCGACTGCCGTCCCGACGTGGACCGCGCCGGGGCCGTGCGGGGCGTCGTCGTCACCTGCATCGACTGCACCGACCTCAAAGCGGCGCAGGAGGCGCTGGCGGCGCGCGAGATGCAGCTGCGCGCGATGATGGATGGCGTGCCCGCGCCGGTCGCCTACATCGACCGTGAAGAGCGCTGCCGTTACGTCAACCGCGCGTTCCTGCAGTATTTCGGCCGATCTGCCGACGTCGCCGTGGGAGCCCCATTGCGCGAGACCCTAGGCGAGGGCGTCTACGTCGGCGCGGCGCCCATGGTGACCCGCGCGCTGGGTGGGGAGGCGACCGCGTTTGACCGGCTGGTCCAAGGCGCCGGGGGCGTCCGTCGCTGGATGACGGTGCGCGTCGTGCCGGACGCCAGGGCGACCGGCGAGATCAACGGCGCGTTCGTGTTGATGAACGACATCCACGGCCTGAAGCAGGCGCAGGAGGCGCTGCGGGCGTCGGAGGACGAGCTGCGGCTGATCATGGACAACGTGCCGGCGCGCGTGTCGTACATCGATCGCGAGCGCCGGTTGCGATTCCTCAACCGCCACAACGAGGAATGGCTGGGTGCCGATCGTCGCTCGCTTGCCGGCCGCAAGGTGAGCGACGTGCTCGGCGAGGCGCGCGTGCGCCAGCTGGAACCCTATCTGCAGCGCGTCCTGGAGGGCGAGGTCGTGTCCACCGAGGCGCTGCTCTTCCAGCCGGACGGAACGCAGCGCTGGGAGTCGATGCAATGGGCGCCGAACCGCGACGGCGAAGGCAGGGTCCTCGGGATCTACGCCGTGCACACCGACATCCACGACCAGAAGCGCAACGAGGAGGCGCTGCGGCGGGCCAACTGGATGCTGTCGTCGCATATCAACAACACGCCCCTCGCGGTGCTGGAATGGGACCGCCATTCGCGCCTCGTGCGCTGGTCGCCCCAGGCGGAGCATATCTTCGGCTGGAGCTCCGAGGAGGTTCTGGGCATGGCGATCGACGCCAACCAGATGGTGCACGAGGCCGACCGCGACGCCGTCGCGCAGGTGCTGGGCCGGCTGACGAGCGGCGCGGAGCCGCGGGCCACGGGCGTCACGCGCAATCGGCGCAAGGACGGCAGCACGATCTGGTGCGAGTGGCACCACTCCTGCCTCCAGGACGATCAGGGGCGCATCGTCTCGATCCTGTCCTTCGTGCAGGACGTCTCCGCGCGAGTCCGGGCCGAGGAGCGCCTGCAGTACCTTGCGACGCGCGACACGCTGACCGGACTGCCCAATCGCCTGCTGCTGCACGAACGACTGGCGCAGGCGATCGCCAAGGCGCGGCGCATCGGCCTGCGCGTCGGCGTGCTGTTCATCGACCTCGACCATTTCAAGAACGTCAACGACACGCTCGGGCACCGCGTCGGCGACGAGTTGCTCAAGCTCGTCACCCGGGCACTGTCGGAAACGCTGCGCGAGAGCGATCTCCTCGCGCGCCTGGGCGGCGACGAGTTCATGGTGATCGTCGAGGACGTCGACAACCCGCAGGCGCTCGGACGCGTCGCGCAGAAGTTGCTCGACGCCCTGGCGCAGCCGTTCATGATCGAGGAGCACGACATCTACGTCACCTCGTCGATCGGTATCAGCGTCTATCCCGACGACGCCGACGATCCCGACGAGCTGCTGAAATTCGCGGACGTCGCCATGTACCGGTCGAAGGAGCTCGGGCGCAACACCTTCCAGTTCCTCGACGCCGATCTCGCCGCCCGGCGGCTCTACCAGCACACGCTGGAGACCGCGCTGCGCGCAGCTGTCAAGTCCGAAAGCCTGACGCTGCACTATCAGCCGATCGTTCGCATCGCCGACCGCCGGGTCGTGGCGGCGGAGGCCCTGCTGCGCTGGAGCGACCCCGCGCTGGGCGACATTGCGCCCCGTGTGCTCGTTCCACTCGCCGAGGAGTGCGGGCTGATCCACGTCGTGGGCGACTGGGTGGTCCGCCACGCTGCGCGTCAGTGCGTCGCGTGGCGCCGCGACGGCCGCCTTCTCGTGGTGTCGGTCAACCTGTCGGCGCGTCAGTTCTACCGCGAGGACCTCGCGCGGCGGATCGCCGGCATCGTGCGCGAAGAGGACTGCGCACCCGAGTGGCTCCAGCTCGAGGTGACCGAGACCAGCCTGCTGCACGATCTCGACGCGATCCGCAAGGCCCTGCACGACCTGCGTGCGGAAGGATTCGCGGTGGCCATCGACGATTTCGGCACCGGCTACTCGTCGCTCACGCACCTCAAGCACTTTCCGATCGCCACCCTGAAGATCGACCTCTCGTTCATCGCCGACCTCGAGTCGGATCCAGGCGACGCGGCGATCACCGAGGCGATCATCGGCCTGGCCTGCGGCCTGGGGCTCTCGGTCGTGGCGGAGGGGGTCGAGACGACGGCGCAGCTCGAGTTCCTCGAAGCACGCGGCTGCCACCTGTTTCAGGGGCGCTGGGCGAGTCCGCCGCTTTCGGTGCCGGAATTCGAGGCTTACTGCGGTCGAGCGTGAGCGGCAGGCAGGCGCGGCCGGGAATCGCCACCGCCGTTGCCGCGTTGCGTGCGCGGCGGTGCCGGGGGCGATCGCGGCGCGTCCCGATGGCGCCGGCCGTACCGGCGCGTCAGAGCGCCGCGAGCCACCGCAGCAGGCGGCCGGCCGGCGTGCGCCAGTCCCGGTCGAGCATCATCATGTGGGCGAGACCAGGGAGGATTTCGGCCTGCACCCGGTGATGTCGGCCCGTGGCGAGGACTTCGCGCGGCGTGCAGATCCGATCGCCAGAGGCGCCCAGGACGAGAACCGGGATGCCGGCCCGTTCGGGCAGCAGCCAGTGCAGCCGCAGCGACAGGTCGATGAGCGCACGCGGAGACTCGTTGCCGAAATGCCGCGCGGCTTCCTGCAGGATGTCGGCGTCGACGTCATCGCTGAAGTAAAAGGGCCGCAAGGTGGCGAGGGCGCGTCCATCGAGCCGGGCCGGGTCCAAGCGGCTCATCTGCAGCAGGTAGTCGGGACGCTGGAACGCGAGTCGCGTCGCCATCGGCAAGAGCCCGGTCGGCGGCACCGGAGCGATCAGCGCTGCGGCCCGAACCGGATGCGCGCCCAGCATCCGCTCGACCACCGCCGCGCCCATCGAGTGCCCGATCAGCACCGGCGGCGCCGGCAGGCTGCTCGCGACGTGCTCGACGTCGCCCGCGTAGTCGTCGAGTCCGGCGGCGAACAGCGTTTCCCGACCGCTCGAGCCTCCGTGGCCGCGCAGGCTCACGGCGTGTGCGGCGTAACCGCGGGAGGCGAAAAACGGAAGGAAGTAGGGCTCCCAACACCAGCTGTCGCAGTAACCGCCGTGCACGAACAGCAGCGGAGGCTTGCCGCTCGAAGCGGCGCTGCCGCGATCCGGCAGGCGGGTGCGGATCTCGAGGCGGTACTCGGGGGGGAGCATGAGGAGCCGGTCGGCGCGTGCGGTCGCGGTCGGGGTCGGGGTCGGGGGTCTGGCGCTGCGGGCGATGCCGCGGAAGTGCTAGGATGCCCGCCGTCCGCCGTGTCCGACCGCAACCGGAGATCTGCCATTCTGCCAGAAGCCGTATCCGAACCCGTATACGATCCCGCGTGCGTGCGTTGCCGGCGCCTCGACGCGTTCCTCGCGCAAGTCCGGCGGGCGCACCCCGCGTACTTCTGCCGGCCGGTGCCGCCGTTCGGACCGCCGCAGGCGCGCCTCGTCGTCGTCGGGCTCGCACCTGGCATGCACGGGGCGAACGCCAGCGGTCGGCCGTTCACCGGAGATTTCGCCGGATTGCTGTTGTACGCCACACTCCATGCGCATGGCTTTTCCTCGCAGCCGCACGGGGCGAGCAGCGATGACGGGCTCGTGCTGCATGACTGCCGGATCACCAACGCGGTCAAGTGCCTGCCGCCCGACAACAGGCCGAGTCCAGCGGAGATGCGCGCCTGCAACGGCTACCTCGCCGCGGACCTTGCCCGGCTGCCCGCGGGCGGCGCGGTGCTGGCCCTCGGACGCTTTGCGCACAATGCGGCGCTGCGAGCCCTGGCGCAACGCCCCGCCGCCCATCCTTTCGCGCACGGAGCGCGGCATCCGATCGGCCGCGGCCGCGTGCTGTTCGACAGCTACCACTGCAGCCGGTACAACACGAGCACGCGGCGCCTGACACCGGCGATGTTCGAGTCGGTGGTTGCGGCGGCGGCGGGCCACGTTCGCGATGCGGGCCGGACGGATGGCACCTGAGCCGTCCCCGGCCGAGTCGGCGACGCCGGCGTTCGACGCCCGTGAACTGATCGCGTCGCTGCCGCACCGACCCGGCGTCTACCGGATGTACGACGCGCAGGGCACGACGCTCTACGTGGGCAAGGCGCGCGATCTGCGCAAGCGGGTCGCCAGCTATTTTCAGCGCACCGCGCTCGAGACACGGATCGCGCTCATGGTGTCCCAGGTCGCTCGGGTCGAGACCACCGTCACCCGTTCCGAGGGCGAGGCCCTGCTGCTCGAGAACAACCTCATCAAGGCGCACGAGCCGCGCTACAACGTCCTCTTCCGGGACGACAAGAGCTACCCCTACGTCTGCCTCACGGGGGAGCGGTTTCCGCAGCTGCGCTTCCATCGCGGCCGGCTCGATCGCCGCCACCGCTACTTCGGGCCGTTCCCCGGCGCGGGGGCCGTGCGCGAGGGGATGGGATTGCTGCAGAAGGTGTTTCAGCTGCGCACCTGCGAGAACACCGTGTTTTCCAACCGCTCTCGGCCGTGCATGTTGCACCAGATCGCGCGCTGCAGCGCCCCTTGCGTCGGCCGGGTCGGCGAGTCCGACTACGCGGCGGACGTCAAAGGCGCGGTGCTATTCCTGCAGGGCCGGGCGGGGGAAGTCGTCGAGGAGCTGAAGGCGCAGATGGCGCAGGCGAGCGCGGCCCTCGACTTCGAGCTCGCGGCGGGGCTGCGGGACAAGATCACGCGGCTCACGCAGCTGCAGTCGCGGCAGTTCGTGGAGAGTGCGACGGCCGGCGACGTCGACGTTATCGCGGCGGCGGCGGAGCAGGGCATGGTTGCGGTGAACGTGGTGATGATCCGGGGCGGGCGCCACGTCGGGGACCGCACGTTCTTTCCGCGGCACGCCGACGCGAGCCAGCTGCCCGACGTCGTGCGTGCGTTCCTCGTGCAGCACTACGTCGAGCAGGCGGTGCCGCCGACGATCGTCGCGTCGGGTGCGGGCGAGATGCCGGCGCTGGCGGAGGTGCTGAGCACCCAGGCAGGCACGAGGGTGACGATCACCGACCATCCGGGGGGTGAGCGTCGTGTGTGGCTGGCGATGGCGGCACAGAACGCGGCGCTGGCGGTTGGCCAGCGGCTCGCGCAGAAGGCCACCCAGGACGAGCGTCTCGCGGCGTTGCAGCAGGCGCTGGACCTGCCGTCCGACGTGCAGCGCATCGAATGTTTCGACGTTTCGCATACGATGGGCGAGCGCGCGGTCGCCTCCTGCGTCGTGTTCGATCGCGGCGCGATGCAAAACGGCGAGTACCGCCGGTTCAACGTCGCGCCCGAGCGCGGGGGCGACGACTACGCGGCAATGCGCGAGGCGCTGGGGCGTCGCTGCACGCGCATCGCCGCTGGCGAAGTGCCTGCGCCGGATCTCCTGGTGATCGACGGCGGGCGCGGCCAGGTCGCCGTCGCGGCCGAGGTCCTGGCGGAGCACGGCCTGCGGGGCCTGCCCCTGATCGGGATTGCCAAAGGCCCCGAGCGCAAGGCCGGCAAGGAGGACATCGTCTTTCCCGACCGCGAGGCGGTGCTGAACCTGCCCGCCGACCATCCGGGGCTGCATCTCCTGCAGCAGATCCGCGACGAGGCGCACCGCTTCGCGGTTCAGGGGCACCGGGCGCGGCGCGGGAAGGCGCGCGTGACCTCGTCGCTGGAGGACGTTCCGGGCGTCGGGGCGCGCAAGCGGCAGGCGCTGCTCTCGCAGTTCGGCGGTCTTAGGGGGATTCGCGCGGCGAGCGTCGACGACCTCGCGCGCGTGCCGGGGATCAGCCGGGCGCTGGCCGAGGCGATCTTCGCCGCGCTGCATTGAAAGCGAACGCCGGAGCGCGAAGCGCGAAGCTGCTCCAGTGAGCGCATCGCGCCCGCCCTGCGCTGCAGCACGGCGGCGGGAACGGTAGAATGTCGACGCTCCGGCACCGGTCCGCGAGAAGACATGGTTCCCAACGTCCCGACTGCGCTCACCTGGCTGCGGATCGTCCTGATCCCGGTGTTCGTGGCCGTCTACTACGTGCCCGACACCTGGCTGGAGGCGAGCGCGAAGAACTGGACGGCGATGACCGTTTTCGCGATCGCGGCAGCGACCGACTGGTTCGACGGCTATCTCGCGCGGAAGTGGGGGCAGACCAGCGCGTTCGGCGCGTTCCTCGACCCGGTCGCCGACAAGCTGATGGTCGCCGCGGCGCTGATCGTCCTGGTCTGGCTCGATCGAGCCGATTCCTGGCTCGCCATCATCATCATTGGGCGCGAGATCGCGATTTCGGCGCTGCGCGAGTGGATGGCGCAGCTTGGCGAGACCAAGAGCGTTGCCGTCGCATTCGTCGGCAAGGTCAAGACCGCCGCGCAGATGACGGCGATCATCGCGCTCCTGCTCTGGCAACCGGTGCTGCCGGGCATCTCGACGCCCTGGCTCGGCACGGTCGCGCTTTGGCTCGCCGCGCTGCTGACCCTGTGGTCGATGTTTCACTATCTCAGGATCGCGGCGCCGCACTTCCGCCGTCACGGGGCTGGTTGAGGCCGACGCAGCGCGCCCCGCGCGATCCGCCGTCCGGACGTGGCCGCCGTCTCCCGTCCGGGATAACCTTCGCCGGCGGGCGCGTCGGCGCGGTGAGATTCGACGGTGCGCGGCGAGTTCGCGGGCAACGTCGTCGCGACCGCGTTGGGCGGATCGGCACCGGGCGGCAGCGCACCCCGGGCGTCCGGCGCGCTGGTAGTCTTCGTCGGCCGGCGCCTTCGCCGGCTGCCGCCGTTGGTCGTGCGCCTCGTCACCGGAATGCTCGCCTACGCCCATCTTCGACACCACCTTCAGACTTCCTGATCTCGCCCCGTAAGCGCAGGACAAGTCAGGAAACGCGGTTGGCATCTGGTCGGGGCGCCGATCTCTGCTGAGGTTTATGCTTTGGCACCTGCGTTTTGCCACGAGCCTGCCAT
Source organism: uncultured beta proteobacterium (assembly GCA_963713275.1). GTDB lineage: Bacteria > Pseudomonadota > Gammaproteobacteria > Burkholderiales > Casimicrobiaceae > CAIWHR01. The sequence continues at coordinate 3,014 of CAVQLG010000019.1, read as the reverse complement.
GTTCGAACAGTCGCTGCTTCCCGGCTTCCCGGAGGGCGCGCAACGAATTGGCGCGTCACTGAGCATTCTCGAGCGAGACGGCCAGGTGATCTGTTTCGTTGGTGGGGACAATTACCTCTCCCACCCGCAAGACGACCTGAAGAGTCGGCGCTTTGTGTTGGCCAGCTTGATGGAGAACGGCCACGTGCGCGCTGTCGATCTCCAAGAGCCGCCTTTATGCCTTGCGCACCGCACGCTGATGAATTGGACGGTCCAATACCGCGAGCAAGGGTCGGTCTCGTTCTTTCGCAACGCCCCGGTTGCCAAGCCTGCAGTCGTGAGCACGCAGGTGAGCGCGCAATGCGCCGGTCTACTGGCCGACGGGCCCCGCCCTTCCGTGGTGGCCCGGCAGGTGGGCATCAATGAATCGACGCTGCGCAAGGCGATCAAGCGGCAGGCGATACCGGTGTTGGCCAAACCCATCTTCTACACCACGATGGAAAAACCTTCCCTGAATCAGTCGGTTGCAAGCGACGCGCCGGCGTAGTGTCACGCCGGAGAGGGGGCGGCAGGTGGGTGGAGGTCAGTCGGCGAGGAGGCGTAGGGTCGGTGGCAGGGCGACGCCACAGGCGTTGAAGACGGCGTTGAGCGTGCCCTTGGTTTCGGTGCGCAAGCGGTAGCCCTTGCCCTGCAAGGTCAGATTTCCGGATCTCGGAAGAAAACCGGATGGCACTTTAGACCAGAGCAAAGGTCATTTTTGCTCCGGTTTCCGGATGCGGGAATTCCTGCTGGGTGAGTTCGTCCAGGAGGGCGGCGATGGCACGATCGTGGACTGGGCTGGCCATGCGGTGAATCTTGACGGTCAGCGTGTTGGCTGCAGCGTCGGGTTGGATATCGGCAGCAGAGACGAACAACTCGCGAATGAGCGCGCGCGCCTCGTTCTCGTTCCTTAGCCCATCTTTAACAGGCTTGGGGCCAATTCTCGGTTCGCGAATGCACAACTTGCTGATTTGTATGGAGGCCACTTTTCAAAGCGTTTTGTTGTGCCATAATATTTCCGTCAGACCCTTGCACGCCCCGCGGTTTTCGCTACCCTCGGGGGATGTTCATCCGCCAAACCCGCACCCGCAACGCCGCCACCGGCGAGGGCTACTTCACCTATCGCCTGGTGCGCGGCGAACGCACTGGCGGCAAGGTGCGCCAGATCACCGTCCTGAATCTCGGCCGGCACTTCCCCATCAAGCAGGAGGACTGGCCTTTGCTGTGCACGCGGCTGGAACAACTGTTGCACCCGCAGGGCGTCCTCGTCGAGCTCCAGTGCCCCGAGTCGATCGAACGTACCGCCCAGCGGTGGTACGGGCAACTCGTGGCACGGGCGCCGGTGGTGGACTCCCCGGCGAGTGGCCAGGGCCCGCCGGCAGCGGGTCCGCTTCCCGACTGGCACGAAGTCGATATCGATTCCCTGCAACAGACCCAGCCCCGGTCGGTGGGCGTTGAGCATGTCGCCTTGCATGCCTTGGCACAACTTGGTTTCATCGACAAGCTCACCGCCTTGGGTGTCAACGGGGTGATGCGGGCGGCGATCGTGGGTAATGTCATTGGGCGCATGGCGCAACCGGGCTCCGAACTCGCCACCTGGAACTGGCTGCAGACGCAGAGTGCGTTGGGGGAATTGCTCGACGTCGACTTCGATAGCTTCTCGCACATGCGCTTGTACCGGGCGGCGGACCGGTTGCTGCGCCATCGCGCGGCGCTGGAAGAGCACCTGTTCAGCGCGGTGCACACGCTCTTCGCGCTGGCAACGACGGTGACTCTCTATGACCTGACCAACACCTTTTTTGAAGGTGACGCGGCGGGCAACCCCAAAGCCCAGCGTGGCCGGTCGAAGGAGAAGCGCAGCGATTGCCCGCTGGTCACGTTGGGCTTGGTGCTCGATGGGAGTGGTTTCGTACGCCGGTCGCGGACCTTTGCGGGCAATGTCAGCGAGGGCAGCACGCTGGCGGAGATGCTGGCCGGGCTCGCGGCCCCGGCGGGCGCGCTGGTCATCATGGATGCCGGCATCGCCACCGCTGCCAATCTGGCGTGGTTGGTCGCGCAGCGCTACCGTTATTTGGTGGTTCGCCGTGGGGGCCAGCGGCAATTCGATGCCAGCCAGGCGGTCAGCATCGAGACGGCAAACGGGGAGACGGTGCAGCTGCAGCAGGAGCTCAGTGCCGACGGCAACGAGGTCCTCCTCTACTGCCATTCGCAACGGCGGGAGGCGAAGGAAGCCGCCATCATGGCACGCTTCGCGCAGCGGTTCGAGGCTGGCTTGGCCAAGATCGCTGCTGGCTTGCAGCAACCGCGTGGTGAGAAGCGTCGCGACCGCCTGCTGGCGCGGATTGGCCGCCTGCAGGAGCGAAGCCGGGGCGCCAGTCAGCATTACACCTGGCAGCTCATCACCGATGCCACGGGTGAGATCGTCACCGCGCTGACGTGGGAGAAGGCGCCGGTCGCGGGCACGATGGCCACCCATCCCGGCGTCTATTGCCTGCGCAGCAGCGAGACGACGTGGGACGCCGAGCGGCTGTGGCGCACCTATACCATGTTGACCGATCTCGAAAGCGTGTTTCGCAGCCTGAAGTCGGAGCTGGGTTTGCGGCCCGTGTATCACTTCAAGGAGGGGCGCGCCGACGGCCACCTGTTCATCACCGTGTTGGCGTATCAGTGCGTGCAGGTGCTGCGGCGGCAGTTGCGGGCCGCCGGAATCCACGATTCCTGGACCACCCTGCGGCACACGCTGGCGGTGCAACGGCGGGTGACGGCCAGGCTCCGGCGCAAGGACGGCCGGACCCTGCACGTGCGCAAAAGCACGGTGGCCGAGCCCGCGCTCATGAAGATCTATCGGGCCTTGGCGCTCAATCCGGCGCCGGGCGGCACCCGGAAACTGCTGCACTGACCCATCGCCAACGAGCAACCGCGCCGCTCCAAACACCAGTACGCGCTAACCACATGATTATTAATGCCGTCTGGTGGCGCTTGTTAAAGATCGGTTA
>CAVQLG010000018.1:0-48662 GCA_963713275.1 uncultured beta proteobacterium | reverse complement strand
GGCCGCATCGGGCCGCGACGCAGCGGTTGCCCCGGGGGCATCGCGTCGCCGAAGCGGAGCCTTCTCAAGCGCCCGGGTGCTCGCCGGAGCGCAAGGCGGCTGTCACATCGCTGTCATCAATGCGGTGCAACATGCACGCCGGCGCACCGGACTCCGCGGCGGGCCGACGGCGGTCGCGGCTCCGACTCCGATGCCACCCAGTGGGAAGCCGCGGGTCGGCCGCGAGTCGCGCTGCGTGCAGCGTCGGCGGTTCCAACGCCGCGTCGCCCGACTGCGCAGGCCTGGCGGTCGCAAACGCATCCCATCGCGCAGCCGAACCGTCATCGCCCTGCCGCACCGGCGACCAAGCATCCGGCGTTCCGGTACCCGTACATCTCACCACCGACAGGGGGTTCGATTGAGAACGATTGCATCCACGGCGCTCGCCGTTGCCGGGGGACTGACCGTGTTGTCGCTTTCGGGCTGTCTGCTGCGCTCGCAGAATCCGGCCCCTTCCGACGCCGTGAGTGTCGCGTTCGTGGAGATCGCTTCGGCCCCGGCTGCGGCCGAAGCGATGAGCAGGACCGTCGTGACGGCCAAGGGAGTGGTGACGTTCAGTGACGGATCCACGCGGGACTACCCGTTGACCTACACCACGCTGTTCGGCGTCAAGGATAGGGTGGGTGGCAATCCGCACCCGGCCGGCCAGGCGTACGACCACCAGATGCGCCCGCTGGTCGATCCCTTCGGCCAGCCGCTGGTGCACGAGACGCCCGACGCCAACAGCCTGCTCAACGTCGAGGGCAATCTGTGGCTGGTCAGTCACCTCGAGTACGACTGGCTGCTGTCCGACGGGTCGGAGGCGTACACCAAGCCCAACTGGTACACGCGGGCGCCGACCGGAATGCTGTTGACCGGGCTCGACCAGTCCGACGACGGGACGCTGACGGTGAAGTCGCAGCGGCCGATCGACTTCGCCGGCGTGAACGGAACCTGGATCAACTGCTTCGGCTCGCAGACGCCTTGGAACACGCACCTCGGGTCGGAGGAGGACTACGATCTGCAGTACAACCCGCTGACCAGCCATGCCGTGGTGACGTCGGCGGGGATCAAGGCCATGACCGAGTTGTACTGGAGGAACAGCAGGACCGCGAATCCCTACCACTATGGCTGGATTCCCGAGGTCGTCGTGAAGAAGGACGGTGCGACCACGGTCGCGAAGCACTACGCGATGGGGCGCGGCACCTGGGAGCAGGCCAAGCTGATGCCCGACGGCAGGACTGCCTATCTTGGCGATGACGGCTCGTACGGGCTGATGGCGATGTTCGTCGCCGACCGTTACGGCGACCTCTCGTCCGGCACGCTCTACGCCGCCAAGTGGAACCAGGTCAGCGACCAGAACGGCGGCGTGGCCAACCTGTCCTGGGTCCGGCTCGGCGAGGCGACGAACGCGCAGATCAAGGCCGTCATCGACGCCGGCGCGACCTTCGCCACCATCTGGGACGCCGTCGCTCCGACCAAGGACGCCAACGGCAACAGCGTCTGCGCGGCGGGGTACACTCGCGTTCGCGCCGGCTCGGCGAGCGACGAGTGCCTGAAACTGCGCGCGGGGCAGCAGCAGGCGGCCGCCTTCCTGGAAACCCGGCGTTACGCCGCGTACCTCGGGGCCACGACCGAGTTCACCAAGATGGAGGGGATCGCCGCCAACGCGAAGGACAGAAAGGCGTATATGGCGATGTCGCGGATCGAGGTCAGCATGAAGTCCGAGCCGTCGGCTCCTGCTGATCACATCAGGCTGCCCGAGAACAAGGCCGGGGCGACCTACACCCTGGATCTCGCCTCGGGGCAGCGGACGGTCAATGGCGGCACGGCGATCGCCTCCGATTACGTCGCGGTGCGGATGTACGTCGAGCCGGCGCTGCTCGGCAGGCCGATCGCGGCCGACGCTCAAGGCAATACCGCCGACGTCAACGCCATCGCCAACACCGACAACGTCTTCTTCTCCGAGAAGATGCGAACACTGTTCATCGGTGAGGATTCCGGCATGCACGTGAACAACTACCTCTGGGCCTACAACGTCGACACCAAGAGGCTCACGCGTCTCCTCAGCGCGGTCGCCGGCGCCGAGAACACTGGTCTTCAGGTGGTCGACGACCTGAACGGCAAGGGGGCCTACATCATGGCCAATCAGCAGCACTGGGGCGATCTCCCAGGGACGGTCCCGGCGGCGCTGAAGTCCGACCTGCTGGGCCGCATCGACCGCTTCAACGCGCCATTCGGGTATGTGGGCGGCCTGCCTTCGTTCAGGTGAGCGGGCGCGGCCCTTGCCTCGGCACGGCCTGCGAGCGAAACGCGAGGCGGGCGGTCGCAGCGACCGCACGCCGGGGGTCGGCAAACGCCTGCCAGCGGTCGCGGGAATCCTGATCTGCGGCGGGGCCGCCGTCCTGGCCGCGGGCTGCGGCGGTGGGGGGGCTGGCAGTCTCCGCGAGCCCGGCGAGACCGACGTCGTCGCGAGTTCGCTGGTCGGCGACCGGGTAAGTCCGCTGCTGTTCTCCAATCCCTATGCCCACGTGCCCGCGCAGTGCCACGTCGAGACCTCCGCAGGAACACAGAACGCGTGCCAGTACTGCCACACCAATGGCGTCTACGAGCGCGGGCTGGGCAATAACCCGCAGGCCGGGCTTGCCGAGAACATCGGCAACCTGCAAACCGACTACAGCTTCGCGCCCTACGACAGGACCGCGCCGCTGGCGACCGTCAACCGGTGGGAGAACACGCTCCATCCGGAACGGCTCGAGGCAAACGTGCGCGCGCTCGGCCAGGATCCCGCCACGTGGGACATGCGCGCCTGGATCCGGCGCGACAACTGGAGTCCGGCCTTCGCGCAGCGCGGCGGTGACCCGCGATCCTGGGATGCCGCCGTCAACGGTCCGTGGCGGCTGTTGCCTGGGCTCGATCCCGCGGATCTGCCGGCATCGCCCGACGGCTTCGTGCGCAGCCAGCGGCCGCGCAACGGCCGTTTTGCCGACGGCTCCGCATGGATCACCGGCTGGCGCGCGATCAACTTCGTGCCCTACGGCATCTTCACACCGCTGACCGGTTCGGTTTCCGGAGTCTACGTGCGGCTGCCCACGCCTTTCATGCAGCGCGAGGACGGGCGCTTCGATCTGGCCATCTACGGCAGGAACCTCGACCTGCTGGCCAAGGCGATCCAGGATCGGTTGTCGCCGGGGGATGCGTACGTCGGCAGGGCGAGGTCGGTGGCGCTCGAGAAGGGCGTCTATCCCGTCGGCACCGAGTTCGCGCATCCGCTGCACTACGTCGACGTGGCGGCCGACGGTGGGGACGTCGCGATCAGCCCGTTTCCGGGAACCCGATCGAGACGGGTCAAGGAGATCCGTTTCCTGTACAAGTGGCAGGACTTTCATCCCGCGCAGTTCCGACCCGGCGACAAGGAGGAGGGTCGTTCGATCTACGGCAACGATTCCCAGGGGTGGATCGACAACGGCGCCGGCTGGTACCTGGCCGGCTGGATCGAGGATGCGAACGGTGAGCTGCGGCCGCAGAACCGGGAGGAGTTGATGCAGTGCCTGGGCTGCCACAGCGCGGTACGCCGCAGCGAGTTCCCGAGCTTCACGTCCGGGACCGGCAACACGATCGACAGCACCTGGGCGTTGCCGCGCAAGTTCCCTGGCGCGCAAGGCTGGAAGGAGATGGACTACCTCGGCTATCGGCGCAGCGAGGCGGCCGGACCGGACGCAGTCCCTGGCGTCGCGTCGATGGGCGATCCGGTCAATCGCGGCCTTGGCAAGGGCGAGTTCCGGCACTTCCTGGAGACGGTGGTCGGGGCAAGCCTCTACGGCGACATGCCGCCGTCGCTGAACCAGTACTTCGCCACCACGATCAGGGTCGCGACCGGGTACAGCGCGGATTGGCCGCAGCTGGACGCGTCGAGTGCGGCGGCGATGCAGGCGAGCCAGCGGCGACGCCAGGCGCTGATGCGCGAGTACACACGCAGGCGCGGTCACCTCGCCGCGGACGGGAGCCTGCAGCCCAACCTCCTTTACCCGCCGGCGGCCGACGCCCTCGCGGGCGCACGCCGCTATCGTCAGGTCGTCGCGACACAGAGTTTCCGCAAGGGAAAGGACGTCTTTGGAGAGACCCCCGTCACCTACCGCTATTTCCGCCGCGCGGACGAGGGCTTTGCGCGCCTGGACGGCCTCCCGTACGCGCTGGGGGAGGTCATCGTCGATCGCCCGGTGCACCTTTCCGACCCGGCGTCGATCGACTACCGCCTCGGCAGCGCGAAGACCTTGATCGACCCGGCGACGGCGTTCGCCGAAGGCGGAACGTACAACCCCGGGTATCTGCCGCTGCTCGAGGCGCCGCTGCGGTTCGAGTAGCCGCCGGCGCGCTGCCGGTCCGGCGGCCCGGAGGTCGGCGAACTCGCGCTTTCGCGCCGGGATTTGTGACACAGCGCGCGATCGAATAGTGGTAAAAACCCGCTGCGGGTGGCGCCGCGACGCAGGCGTCGCGCCGTGCGCCGAGGCGCAATCGTGGCGAATGCGTGCTCGCGATCGGAGAACGAAGATGAAGGAACCCATCGAGAAGACCTACGAACTCGGGCGCAGCGGGAAGGTGACCCTGCACGTCACCGCCAATCGCAAGCGGCTGCTCATGAAGGGCGAGATCGAGCCCGAGGGACTCGACAAGGCCGGTCTGCACGCCTTGATCGACGCGCTGAAGAACATCCGCGACAAGATGGACCGTTGACCCGGTAGCCTCGCCGGTCGCTCGACTCGATGGGGCGCTCCGGCACGTGCCGAAGGCGGCGTGCACGCCATCGCTCGGCGGGTGCGGCACCCACGCTCGCGGGGCCGGGGGTCCGGCCCTCCGCGTCCATACGTCTCCCAGCCCGGGCCGAAATCGCCCGGGCGCCCGTCGCCCGATGCTAAGGCTTTGTTCTGCAATATGAATCGGCCATGTGGAGACGTGCGCTGGTGCGCGCGCCGCGGCAAATTGACAGAAGAAACGGCAAACCGCTACAATTGCGAGTTTTCCGGAGGGGTTCCCGAGCGGTCAAAGGGAACAGACTGTAAATCTGTCGGCTCTGCCTTCGAAGGTTCGAATCCTTCCCCCTCCACCATTCCAGGAATCAGTAGGCAGGCATCAGGAATCAGTGGCTTCGCCGCTCGCGCCAGGGGAAGCAGGACGTGTTGCTGATCCCTTGATGCCTGATTCCTGATCCCTGGCGTGCGGGTGTAGCTCAATGGTAGAGCAGAAGCCTTCCAAGCTTACGACGAGGGTTCGATTCCCTTCACCCGCTCCAGCGCGAGCGGCCCCAACGGGACGCCCTGGGGCGGGAGCGGCCGACGCCGGTTGCGGGGCTGGCAGTGCGGAGCGCGGGTTTCCGCAAGGGCGTTGCCGATCCGGGCAGCGGTCTTGCGGCAGCCCGCTGCAGCCCATGTAGCTCAGTGGTAGAGCACTCCCTTGGTAAGGGAGAGGTCGCGCGTTCAATCCGCGCCATGGGCACCAGAGTCTCACGGGCCTTGATCTGCGTTTCGATGGAAAAAAACGAAGTCTGAAGGAGTCTTGCGATGGCCAAGAGCAAATTCGAGCGGACGAAGCCGCACGTGAACGTGGGGACGATTGGGCACGTGGATCACGGGAAGACGACGCTGACGGCGGCGATGACGATGGTGCTGGCGCGCAAGCACGGTGGTGAGGTGAAGGCGTACGACCAGATTGACGCGGCGCCGGAGGAGAAGGCGCGGGGGATCACGATCAACACGGCGCACGTGGAGTACCAGACGGCGAACCGGCACTATGCGCACGTGGACTGTCCTGGGCACGCGGACTACATCAAGAACATGATTACCGGTGCGGCGCAGATGGACGGGGCGATTCTGGTGGTGAGTGCGGCGGACGGGCCGATGCCGCAGACGCGGGAGCACATACTGCTGGCGCGGCAGGTGGGGGTGCCGTACATCATTGTGTACATGAACAAGGCGGACATGGTTGACGACAAGGAGCTGTTGGAGCTTGTCGAGATGGAGGTTCGCGAGTTGTTGTCGAAGTACGAGTTTCCGGGGGATGACACGCCGATTGTGATTGGGTCGGCGAAGATGGCGATGGAGGGGGACACGGGTCCGCTGGGGGAGGGGTCGATTCTGAAGCTGGCGGAGGCGCTGGACAGTTACATTCCGACGCCGAAGCGGGCGATTGACGGGCCGTTTCTGATGCCGGTGGAGGATGTGTTTTCGATCTCGGGGCGGGGGACGGTGGTGACGGGGCGGGTGGAGCGTGGGGTGGTGAAGGTGGGGGAGGACCTGGAGGTGGTGGGTCTGAAGCCGACCTTGAAGACGGTGTGCACTGGGGTGGAGATGTTCCGCAAGCTGCTGGACCAGGGGCAGGCGGGGGACAACGTGGGGGTGCTGCTGCGGGGCACGAAGCGGGAGGAGGTGGAGCGGGGTCAGGTGCTGGCGAAGCCGGGGTCGATCACGCCGCACACCAAGTTTACGGCGGAGGTGTACGTGCTGTCGAAGGAGGAGGGGGGTCGGCACACGCCGTTTTTTCCGGGGTACCGGCCGCAGTTTTATTTTCGGACGACGGACGTGACGGGTTCGGTGGAGCTGCCGGCGGGGACGGAGATGGTGATGCCTGGGGACAACATCTCGATCACGGTGCAGCTGATTGCGCCGATTGCGATGGAGGAGGGGCTGCGGTTCGCGATCCGCGAGGGTGGCCGGACGGTGGGCGCGGGGGTTGTCGCCAAGATCATCGAGTAGCGGGGGACAGAGTTCAGGGATCAGGTATCAGAAGAAGTCGGGACCAGGCCACGAACGACCGGGCGCGTGCGCCGACGGTTTTTCCGATCCCTGGCCTCTGATACCTGATCCCTGAGAAGGCCAGTAGCTCAATTGGCAGAGCGGCGGTCTCCAAAACCGCAGGTTGGGGGTTCGATTCCCTCCTGGCCTGCCACTTCCGGGTATCAGGTATCAGGTATCAGGTATCAGGAAGTGGCGGATGAGAGCAATGGGATTTGAGCGAAAGGCAAACTGGAGAATTCGGCCAAGAAGTACCTGCCCGGCGCGAAGGCGCCGGTTCCGTCTGATGCCTGACACCTGATTCCTGTTCCCTGAAAAATGATCGACAAAGTCAAGATCTCCGTCGCCGTCGGCTGCGTCATCGCCGGCCTCGTCGCTTACTACCGTTTCGCCGAGGCGGCGCTGCTGTATCGCGTGCTGATGGTCCTCGGCGGGCTCGGGGCCGGGGCGGTCGTCGCCTGGTTCTCGACGCCTGGCAAGGAGTTCTTTGCCTTCGCCCAGGAGGCCTGGCAGGAAGCGGGCAGGGTGACGTGGCCGACGCGCAAGGAAACGATCCAGACCACCGGGATCGTGTTCGCTTTCGTCGTCGTCATGGCGCTGTTCCTGTTCTTGGTCGACACGACGCTCGCGTGGATCGTGCAGTTTCTCACTGGACGGAAGGGATCATGACCAAGCGCTGGTATGTCGTCCACGCTTACTCGGGCTTCGAGAAGAGCGTGCAGCGCGCGTTGACCGAGCGAATCAGGCGTTCGGAGATCGCCGACCAGTTCGGGCAGATCCTGGTGCCGGTCGAGGAGGTCGTCGAGATGAAGAACGGCGCCAAGGCGATCAGCGAGCGCAAGTTCTTTCCGGGCTACGTCCTGGTCGAGATGGAGATGACCGACGACTCCTGGCACCTCGTCAAGAGCACCCCCAAGGTGACCGGCTTCGTCGGCGGGACGGCCAACAAGCCGTCGCCGATCACGCAGAAGGAAGTCGACTCGATCCTGCGCCAGGTCCAGGAAGGCGTCGAAAAGCCGCGTCCGAAGGTGCTCTTCGAGTTCGGCGAGGCGGTGCGGGTCAAGGAGGGCCCGTTCACCGATTTCCACGGCAACGTCGAAGACGTCAACTACGAGAAGAGCAAACTCCGCGTGTCGGTCACGATCTTCGGCCGCTCGACGCCGGTGGAGCTCGACTTCTCGCAGGTCGAGAAAGCGTAGCCGGCTCGGCCCCGCGCCGCGGGGCGGTCGGAGGACGGCAAAACGGCCGTCCGCGTTTGAACGGGAAGGGCGCCAACGCCCGCTTGCACCCGACAGGAGAGTGACATGGCGAAGAAAATCGTCGGCTTCGTGAAGTTGCAGGTGCCGGCGGGCAAGGCGAACCCGAGCCCGCCGATCGGTCCGGCGCTCGGGCAGCGCGGCCTCAACATCATGGAGTTCTGCAAGGCGTTCAACGCCGCCACGCAGAAGCTCGAACCCGGGCTGCCGATCCCGGTGGTGATCACGGCGTACGCGGACAAGAGCTTCACGTTCGTGATGAAGACGCCGCCGGCGACGGTCCTCATCAAGAAGGCGGCCAAGGTCGAAAAGGGCAGCAGCAAGCCGCACAGCGACAAGGTCGGCAAGCTCACGCGCGCCCAGGCCGAGGAGATCGCGAAGGCGAAGATGCCGGACCTTACGGCTGCCGACATGGATGCCGCCGTGCGCACGGTCGCCGGCAGCGCCCGCAGCATGGGCATCACCGTGGAAGGGGTGAAGTGATCATGGCCGCCGCACAGAACCTCCCCAGGCTTAGCAAGCGCATGCAGACCGTGCGTGCCAAGGTGGACCGCAGCAGGAGCTACCCGGTCGACGACGCGCTGCAGCTCGTCAAGGAAACCGCCGTAGCGAAGTTCGACGAGTCGGTGGACGTCGCCGTCAACCTTGGCGTCGACGCGAAGAAATCGGACCAGACCGTGCGCGGCTCGGTCGTGCTGCCGGCCGGGATTGGGAAGACGGTCCGTGTCGCCGTGTTCGCGCAGGGCGAGAAGGCGAAGGACGCGCTCGCGGCCGGTGCCGACGTCGTCGGCTTCGACGACCTCGCGGCCAAGGTCAAGGAAGGGTTCATGGAGTTCGACGTCGTCATCGCGTCCCCCGATGCGATGCGTGTCGTGGGCCAGCTCGGCCAGATCCTGGGGCCCCGCGGCCTGATGCCGAATCCCAAGGTCGGGACCGTCAACGCCGACGTCGCCTCGGCCGTCCGGAACGCGAAGGCCGGGCAGGTCCAATACCGCACCGACAAGGGGGGCATCGTCCAGTGCACCATCGGCCGGGCGTCGTTCACGCCCGAGCAGCTCAAGACCAACCTGCTGGCGCTGATCGAGGCGCTCAACAAGGCCAAACCGTCCGGCGCCAAGGGCGTCTACCTCAAGAAGGTGAGCGTCTCCAGCACCATGGGTGCCGGGGTGCGCGTGGACACGGGGAGCCTCGTGCAGCAGGCGTGACAGGGAATAGGTTCAGGTATCAGGTATCAGGTATCAGGTATCAGGTATCAGAATCAGGTAGCGGAAGGATTTGAGGGAACGCGGGACGGAGCATCGTCCGGCGGACCGTCAAAGACCGCAGGAGCCAGTGGCTTAAAACAGGCGGATGGGGGAATGGGCGAAGGGGTCTTTCTGATCCCTGGACTCTGATCCCTGATCCCTGATCCGGCGCAGATGGTGCCCCGCAGACAGGATTGCTCCTGACGTGAGGTCACCGCAAGACGCCATTCTCCGGGATGGCGGGCGGGTCCGCCGGCGCATCGCGGCCCCGAACAGAAACGGAGGTAGACCTTGAGTATGAACCTGCAACAGAAGCAGGCGGTAGTCGCGGAAATCGCGAAGGCGGTCGGCGGTGCCCAGGCCATTGTGCTGGCCGAGAACCGCGGCCTTCCCGTCGCGGCGATGACGCAGCTTCGCGCCAAGGCCCGGACGTCCGGCGTGTATTTCAGGGTCGTGAAGAACACCCTGGTCCGCCGTGCGGTCGCCGAGACCCCGTTCGCCCCGCTGGCTGACAAGATGGTCGGCCCGCTGGCCTACGGTATCGGCACCGATCCGGTGGCCGTGGCGAAGGTCCTCAACGACTTCGCCAAAGCCAACGACAAGTTCGTGATCGCCGGGGGGGCGATGCCGGGCCAGGTGATGTCCGCGAAGGACATCGCCGCGCTGGCCGCGTTGCCGTCGCGCGACGAACTCATCGCGAAGCTGCTCGGCACCATGCAGGCGCCGGCGACGAAGCTCGTCCGCACCCTGAACGAGGTGCCGGCGCGCTTTGTCCGGACGCTGGCCGCCCTGCGCGACGTGAAGCAGGCCGCGTGACCGCAACGCCCGACCCGTTCCGCAATCCCCATCCAACGAATCAGGAGCAACCCATGTCCGCAGTGCAAACCGAAATCCTCGACAAGATCGCGTCGCTGACGGTGCTCGAGCTGTCCGAGCTCATCAAGGCGATGGAAGAGAAGTTCGGCGTTTCCGCCGCCGCCGCCGTCGCCGTCGCCGGCCCGGCCGCCGCCGCCCCGGCCGCCGCGGCGGAGGAGCAGACCGAGTTCACCGTCGTGCTGGCCGCGTTCGGCGAGAACAAGGTCAACGTCATCAAGGCCGTCCGCGAACTCACGGGCCTCGGCCTCAAGGAAGCCAAGGACTTGGTCGACGGCGCGCCGAAGCCGGTCAAGGAAGGCGTCAACAAGGCCGATGCCGAAGCGGCGAAGAAGAAGCTCGAGGAGGCCGGCGCCAAGGTCGAAGTCAAGTAGCCGCGACACCCGCCGGAATCGCGCCGGCGCCTTCGCGAAGGCGAAGGGAATCGGATTGACGACAGTCCCATTCCCTTCGTCTTCTGATGCGACTGCAGCAGACGGGCTTGGTCGGACGGCGCACCCCGAGGCTTAAGGGGGCGCGCGCCGTTGTCCGCCAGCGGCTGGTAGAGGCCAGCCACCACGCCAGGGAGCGCAATGCTCCCGCCAGTCGATGAGCGACTGACGCGCGCCCGCCACCCGGCGGCGCGTTCCGGGAACGGGCGCCGCAACCCGTCCCGCGTGACTCGGAGAAGGTATGGCCATCGAAGCGACGACTTCGCAACAGTACTCGTTCACCGAACGAAAGCGCATCCGCAAGAGCTTCGCCAAGCGCGCGAGCGTACTGGCGGTCCCGTTCCTGCTTGAAACGCAACTCACCTCCTACCGAGCCTTTCTGCAGGCCGATACGCCTGCCGACCAGCGCCGGAACGAGGGGCTGCAGGCCGCATTCACGTCGATCTTCCCGATCTCGAGCCATTCGGGCAACGCTCGCCTGGAGTTCGTCTCCTTCTCCCTGCTCACGCCGGCCTTCGACGTCACCGAGTGCCAGCAGCGCGGACTCACGTACTGCTCGGCGCTGCGCGCCAAGGTGCGCCTCGTCATCATGGACAAGGAGGCGCCGAAGGAGACGGTCAAGGAGGTGAAGGAGCAGGAGGTCTACATGGGCGAGATCCCGCTCATGACCGACAACGGCTCCTTCGTCATCAACGGCACCGAGCGGGTCATCGTTTCGCAGTTGCACCGCTCGCCCGGGGTGTTCTTCGAGCACGACCGCGGCAAGACGCATTCCTCGGGCAAGCTGCTGTTCTCGGCGCGCGTGATCCCCTACCGCGGCTCCTGGCTCGACTTCGAGTTCGACCCGAAGGACTTCCTCTTCTTCCGCGTCGATCGCCGCCGCAAGATGCCGGTCACCACGCTGCTGAAGGCGATCGGTCTTTCCAACGAGGAGATCCTGCGGCAGTTCTTCCACTTCGACACGTACCACTTCTCGCCGCAGGGGGTCGAGCTTGCCTTCGTTCCCGAGCGGCTGCGCGGCGAGATGGCGCGCTTCGACATCGTTGGCAAGGACGGCAAGGTCGTCGTCGCCCGCGACAAGCGGATCACCGCCAGGCACCTCCGCGAGCTCGTCGACAGCGGCGTCGAGAAGATCGTCGTGCCCTCCGATTTCGTGCTCGGCCGCGCCCTTGCCACCAACATCGTCGACACCTCCACCGGCGAGCTGCTCGCCCGGGCCAACGACGAGATCACGGAGGAGCTGCTGCGCAAGTTTGGCGAGGCAGGCGTGAAGACGGTGCAGACGATCTTCACCAACGACCTCGACCAGGGCGCCTACATCTCGCAGACGCTCAAGAGCGACGACACGCCGGACCAGACCGCCGCGCGCGTGGCGATCTACCGGATGATGCGGCCGGGCGAGCCGCCGACCGAGGACGCGGTCGAGGCGCTGTTCCACGGGCTGTTCTTCTCGGAGGAGCGCTACGATCTGTCGGCCGTGGGCCGAATGAAGTTCAACCGTCGCGTGGGACGTAACGAGCTCAAGGGGCCGGGTACGCTGACCAACGACGACATCATCGCCGTCATCAAGATCCTGGTCGAGCTGCGCAACGGTCGCGGCGAAATCGACGACATCGATCATCTGGGCAACCGGCGCGTCCGTTCGGTCGGCGAGCTCGCCGAGAACCAGTTCCGCTCCGGCCTCGTGCGCGTCGAGCGTGCGGTCAAGGAGCGACTCGGGCAGGCGGAGAGCGAGAACCTGCTGCCGCACGACCTCATCAACGCGAAGCCGATCTCGGCCGCGATCAAGGAGTTCTTCGGCAGCTCCCAGCTGTCGCAGTTCATGGACCAGACCAACCCGCTGTCCGAGATCACGCACAAGCGGCGCGTCTCGGCGCTGGGTCCGGGCGGGCTTACGCGTGAGCGCGCGGGCTTCGAGGTCCGCGACGTGCACCCGACCCACTACGGCCGCGTCTGCCCGATCGAGACGCCGGAAGGCCCGAACATCGGGCTCATCAATTCCCTCGCGCTCTTCGCCCGCACCAACGAGTACGGCTTCCTCGAGACGCCGTACCGGAAGGTCGTCGACGGCCTGGTGACCGACGAGATCGACTACCTGTCGGCGATCGAGGAAGGCCAGTACGTCATCGCGCAGGCGAACGCCGAGCTCGATCGGGACGGCAGGCTAAAGGACGAACTGGTGTCGTGCCGCAGCCGGAACGAGTTCATGCTCGCGACGGCCGAGAAGGTCCAGTACATGGACGTGGCGCCTGCGCAGATCGTCTCGGTGGCCGCGTCCCTGATTCCGTTCCTCGAGCACGATGACGCGAACCGCGCGCTGATGGGCTCCAACATGCAGCGCCAGGCGGTGCCGTGCCTGCGCGCGGAGAAGCCGCTGGTCGGCACCGGCGTGGAGCGCACCGCGGCGGTCGACTCCGGCACCGCCGTCCAGGCACGCCGTGGCGGCAAGGTCGACTACGTCGACGCCAACCGCATCGTGGTCCGGGTGCACGACGAGGAGACCGCGGCCGGCGACGTCGGCGTCGACATCTACAACCTCACCAAGTACACCCGCTCGAACCAGAACACGAACATCAATCAGCGTCCGCTGGTCCGGGTCGGCGACGTGATCGCCCGCGGCGACGTGATCGGCGACGGCGCGTCGACCGACATGGGCGAGCTGGCCCTCGGCCAGAACATGCTGGTCGCCTTCATGCCCTGGAACGGCTACAACTACGAGGACTCGATCCTGATCTCCGAGCGCGTCGTGGCGGACGACCGCTACACGTCGATCCACATCGAGGAGCTCACCGTCGTCGCCCGCGACACCAAGCTCGGGCCCGAGGAGATCACGCGCGACATCTCGAGCCTGGGGGAGGCGCAGCTCGGGCGGCTCGACGACTCCGGCATCGTCTACATCGGCGCCGAGGTCGAGGCCGGTGACGTGCTCGTCGGCAAGGTGACGCCGAAGGGCGAGACGCAGCTCACGCCCGAGGAGAAGCTCCTGCGCGCGATCTTCGGCGAGAAGGCGTCCGACGTGAAGGACACCTCGCTGCGCGTCCCGTCCGGCATCTCGGGCACCGTGATCGACGTGCAGGTCTTCACCCGCGAGGGCATCGAGCGCGACAAGCGCGCGGCGCAGATCATCGACGACGAGCTCAAGGGCTACCGCAAGGACCTGAACGACCAGCTGCGCATCGTCGAGAACGACGCCTTCGCGCGGATCGAGAAACTGCTGCTGGACAAGGTGGTCAACGGCGGGCCGAAGCGCATCGCCAAGGGCACGCGGATCGCGGCCGACTACCTCGAGGGTGTCAACCGCTACGACTGGTTCGACATCCGGCTTGCCGACGAGGAGGCCGCGCGCCAGCTCGAGGCCATGAAGGAGGCGCTGACGGCGATGCGCCTCAAGTTCGACGCCATGTACGAGCTCAAGAAGAAGAAGCTCACGCAGGGCGACGAGCTGCCGCCGGGCGTCCAGAAGATGGTCAAGGTCTACGTGGCCGTCAAGCGCCGGCTGCAGCCCGGCGACAAGATGGCGGGGCGCCACGGCAACAAGGGTGTGGTGTCCAAGATCGTCCCGGTCGAGGACATGCCCTACATGGCCGATGGCCAGCCGGTGGACATCGTGCTCAATCCGCTCGGCGTCCCGTCGCGCATGAACGTCGGCCAGATCCTGGAGGTGCATCTCGGCTGGGCGGCGAAGGGGCTGGGCCAGCGGATCGACGCCATGATGAGGGCCGGGGCGAAGGCCGCGGAACTGCGCTCGTTCCTGGAGAAGATCTACAACGGGGCGGGGCGCGAGGCGGCGATTTCCCTGCTTGGCGACGACGAAGTCCGGACGCTCTCGCGCAACCTCACCGGGGGCGTCCCCTTCGCCACGCCGGTGTTCGACGGCGCGACGGAGGACGAGATCAAGGGGATGCTGGAACTCGCCGGGCTGCCGAAATCGGGCCAGGTCGTGCTCTACGACGGGCGCACCGGCGAGGCCTTCGACCGGCCAGTCACCGTGGGTTACATGCACGTCCTCAAGCTGCACCACCTCGTCGACGACAAGATGCACGCCCGGTCGACGGGACCGTACAGCCTGGTCACGCAGCAGCCGCTGGGCGGCAAGGCGCAGTTCGGCGGCCAGCGCTTCGGCGAGATGGAGGTCTGGGCCCTGGAAGCCTACGGCGCCGCCTATACGCTGCAGGAGATGCTCACGGTCAAGTCCGACGACGTGAACGGCCGGACCAAGGTGTACGAGAACATCGTCAAGGGCGAGCACAAGATCGAGGCCGGCATGCCGGAGTCGTTCAACGTGCTGGTGAAGGAGATCCGCTCGCTGGCGATCGACATCGACCTCGAGCGCTTCTGACCTGTACGCGATGCGCCAACTGCCCCGAGCTGCCAGCCGTTTCGCTGCCAGCGGAAAGTCCCTGAAGGAGTACCGAATGAAAGCACTGCTCGATCTTTTCAAGCAGGTCACGCAGGAAGAGGAGTTCGACGCGATCAAGACCGGACTCGCCTCGCCGGACAAGATCCGTTCCTGGTCGTACGGCGAGGTCAAGAAGCCGGAGACGATCAACTACCGCACCTTCAAGCCCGAGCGCGACGGTCTGTTCTGCGCCAAGATCTTCGGCCCGGTGAAGGACTACGAGTGCCTCTGCGGCAAGTACAAGCGCCTGAAGCACCGGGGCGTCATCTGCGAGAAGTGCGGCGTCGAGGTGACGCTCGCCAAGGTCCGCCGCGAGCGCATGGGACACATCGAGCTCGCTTCGCCGGTCGCGCACATCTGGTTCCTCAAGAGCCTGCCGTCGCGGATGGGCATGGTGCTGGACATGACGCTGCGCGACATCGAGCGCGTCCTCTACTTCGAGGCCTTCGTCGTCACCGACGCGGGCCTGACCCCGCTCAACCGGGCGCAGCTCCTCACCGAGGACGACTACCTCGCCAAGCTCGAGCAGCACGGCGACGACTTCTCGGCGTCGATGGGCGCCGAGGGCATCCGCGAGCTCCTGAAGGCGCTCGACGTTCCGCACGAGATCGACAGGCTCCGGAAGGAGCTGGAGACGACCGGCTCGGACACCAAGATCAAGAAGATCGCCAAGCGCCTCAAGGTGCTCGAGGCCTTCCACAAGTCCGGGATCAAGCCCGAGTGGATGATCCTCGAGGTGCTGCCGGTGCTGCCGCCCGAGCTGCGGCCGCTGGTGCCGCTGGACGGCGGCCGCTTCGCGACGTCGGACCTCAATGACCTCTACCGCCGCGTCATCAACCGCAACAACCGGTTGAAGCGCCTGCTCGAGCTCAAGGCGCCCGACATCATCGTGCGCAACGAGAAGCGGATGCTGCAGGAGGCCGTCGACTCGCTGCTCGACAACGGCCGCCGCGGCAAGGCGATGACCGGCGCCAACAAGCGCCCGCTGAAGTCGCTCGCCGACATGATCAAGGGCAAGGGCGGCCGCTTCCGCCAGAACCTGCTCGGCAAGCGCGTCGACTACTCGGGGCGCTCGGTGATCGTGGTCGGGCCGCAGTTGAAGCTCCACCAGTGCGGCCTGCCCAAGCTGATGGCGCTCGAGCTGTTCAAGCCCTACATCTTCAACAAGCTGGAGACGATGGGCCTCGCCACCACGATCAAGGCGGCGAAGAAGATGGTCGAGAACCAGGAGCCCGTGGTCTGGGACATCCTCGAGGAGGTCATCCGCGAGCACCCGGTGATGCTCAATCGCGCGCCGACGCTGCATCGGCTGGGCATCCAGGCATTCGAGCCCGTGCTGATCGAGGGCAAGGCCATCCAGCTGCACCCGCTGGTGTGCACCGCGTTCAACGCCGACTTCGACGGCGACCAGATGGCCGTGCACGTGCCGCTGTCGCTCGAGGCGCAGATGGAGGCGCGCACGCTGATGCTCGCGTCCAACAACGTCCTGCTGCCGTCCAACGGCGAGCCCTGCATCGTGCCGTCGCAGGACATCGTGCTGGGTCTCTACTACGCGACGCGGGACAAGATCAACGCCAGAGGCGAGGGCATGGTCTTCTCCGACCTGGCCGAAGTGTCGCGCGCGTACGAGTCCCGGCAGGTCGAGCTGCACGCCAAGGTGCAGGTTCGGATTCTCGAGCAGGAGTTCGGTGCCAACGGCGAGCCGATCGAGAAGCTCGTGCGGCACGAAACCACCGTCGGGCGGGCGCTCCTGTCCGAGATCCTGCCCGCGGGGCTGCCGTTCCAGACGATCAACAAGCCGCTCAAGAAGAAGGAGATCTCGCGGATCATCAATGCGAGCTTCCGTCGCTGCGGGCTGCGGGAAACGGTGATCTTCGCCGACAAGCTGATGCAGGCCGGCTACGCGCTGGCCACGCGCGGCGGCATCTCGTTCGCCGCGGACGACATGCTGATCCCGCAGGAGAAGCACTCGATCATCGCCGACGCCGAGACGCAGGTGAAGGAGATCGAGGCGCAATACACGTCGGGCCTCGTCACCCAGGGCGAGCGCTACAACAAGGTGGTCGACATCTGGGGCCGCGCCGGCGACGACATCGCGAAGGCGATGATGGGCCAGCTCGGGCAGACCGACACCGTCACGCGCGACGGAGCGCCGGCGAAGCAGGAGTCGTTCAACTCCATCTACATGATGGCCGACTCCGGCGCCCGCGGCTCGGCGGCGCAGATCCGGCAGCTCGCCGGCATGCGCGGCCTGATGGCGAAGCCGGACGGCTCGATCATCGAGACCCCGATCACCGCGAACTTCCGCGAGGGGCTGAACGTGCTGCAGTACTTCATCTCCACGCACGGCGCGCGCAAGGGTCTCGCCGACACGGCGCTCAAGACCGCGAACTCGGGCTACCTCACACGGCGGCTGGTCGACGTCACGCAGGACCTGGTCGTCACCGAAGAGGATTGCGGCACGTCCAACGGCGTGGTGATGAAGGCGCTGGTCGAGGGGGGCGAGGTGATCGAGCCGCTGCGCGAGCGCATCCTCGGCCGCTCCGTCGCCGCCGATGTCGTCAACCCGGAGTCGCAGGAGACGCTGTTCGAGGCCGGCACGCTGCTCGGCGAGGACGAGGTCGAACAGATCGAGACGTTCGGCATCGACGAAGTCAAGGTCCGCACGCCGCTCACCTGCGACACGCGCTACGGGCTGTGCGCCAGGTGCTACGGTCGCGACCTCGGCCGCGGGCATCTCGTCAACGTGGGCGAGGCGGTCGGTGTCATCGCTGCGCAGTCGATCGGCGAGCCCGGCACCCAGCTCACGATGCGCACCTTCCACATCGGCGGGGCCGCGTCGCGGACCGCCGCGGCGTCGCAGCTCGAGAGCAAGTCGGCCGGCACCGTCCGGTTCTCGGCGCTGATGCGCTACGTCACCAATGCCAAGGGCGAGGCGATCGTCATCGCGCGCTCCGGCGAAGTGTCGATCCAGGACGAGAACGGGCGCGAGCGCGAGCGGCACAAGCTGCCGTACGGCGCCACGCTGCAGGCGAAGGACGGCGACGTGGTCAAGGCCGGCCGCGTGCTCGCGACCTGGGACGCGACCTCGCGTCCGATCGTCACGGAGTACGCGGGCCGGGTGAAGTTCGAGAACGTCGAGGAAGGTGTCACCGTCGCCAAGCAGGTCGACGAGATCACCGGGCTTTCCACGCTGGTCGTCATCGATCCCAAGCGGCGCGCCGGCACGACGGCGAGGGGCGTGCGTCCGCAGGTGAAGCTGCTCGATCAGGCCGGGGAGGAGATCAGGATCGCCGGGTCCGAACTGCCCGTGAACATCACGTTCCAGCTGGGCTCGATCATCACCGTCAAGGACAACCAGGAGGTGGGCATCGGCGAGGTGCTGGCGCGGATTCCGCAGGAAACCTCGAAGACGCGCGACATCACCGGCGGCCTGCCGCGGGTGGCCGAGCTCTTCGAGGCGCGCTCCCCCAAGGACGCCGGCCTTCTGGCCGAGGTCACGGGCACGGTGTCGTTCGGCAAGGACACCAAGGGCAAGCAGCGCCTGGTCATCACCGACCTCGACGGCGTCGCCCACGAGTACCTGATTCCGAAGGACAAGCACGTCACGGCGCACGATGGCCAGGTGGTCAACAAGGGCGAGTCGATCGTCGACGGGCCCGCGGACCCGCACGACATCCTGCGCCTCCTCGGCGTCGAGGCGCTGGCGCGCTACGTCACCGACGAAGTGCAGGACGTCTACCGGCTGCAGGGCGTGAAGATCAACGACAAGCACATCGAGGTGATCGTGCGGCAGATGCTGCGCCGGGTGCAGGTCATCGATGCCGGCGATACGCGGTTCATCCCCGGCGAACAGGTCGAGCGCTCGGACCTCCTCGACGAGAACGACAAGGTGCGCTCCGAGGGGGAGGACAAGCGCCCGGCGACCTACGAGCACATGCTGCTCGGCATCACCAAGGCGTCGCTGTCCACTGACTCGTTCATCTCGGCCGCGTCGTTCCAGGAGACGACGCGGGTGCTGACGGAGGCGGCGATCATGGGCAAGAAGGACGAGTTGCGCGGCCTGAAGGAGAACGTCATCGTCGGCCGGCTGATACCGGCGGGCACCGGTCTTGCGCACCACAACGCGCGCCGGAAAGCGAAGGCGATGAGCCCCGACGCGCTGCTCGCCGGCCTCGCCGAGGAGTTGCCCCCGACGACGCCGGACGTCCCGGAGACCGAAGCGCCGGCCGACGCGGCGTAGCGGCCGGGGCGGCGAGGCAAGGGGCGGCGGCGCGATCCCGGTCGCGCCCCTTGGTGTCGGGTCGTGCTCTGCCATTGCGGCGTCGGCGCGGCTTGCGCACCGCAGCACCCGCGTTGACACGAGGCCAACGGTGTCCTAAAATCCACAGTCTTTGCGCTTTCCCGGCCGGCTCGCCGAAACTCGGTTGAGCGGTTGCGGCGGGCGCGCGTACCCGGTCGCGCTCCCCCGGAGGGGCGTCGGTCGCGGCGCGATAAAGGTGGCCCGAGCCTGCCGCGTGTGTCGCGCCCAGGCGGGGCCACTTTGGTTTGCTGTACACGAAGCGGTTTCGCAAAGCGATGAGCCCTGCGGGCGTCAACACGCCAGGCCGCACGAAACGGAAAATCAGGATGCCAACCATCAATCAGCTCGTGCGGAAGGGCCGTGAGCCCGTCGTATCGAAAAGCAAGGTCCCGGCGCTGCAGCAGAGCCCGCAGAAGCGCGGCGTGTGCACCCGCGTTTACACGACGACGCCCAAGAAGCCGAACTCGGCGCTGCGCAAGGTCGCGAAGGTGCGCCTCACCAACGGCTTCGAGGTGATCAGCTACATCGGCGGCGAGGGACACAACCTGCAGGAGCACTCGGTCGTGCTGATCCGCGGCGGTCGCGTCAAGGACCTCCCCGGTGTGCGCTATCACATGGTGCGCGGCAGCCTCGATACCGCAGGCGTCAAGGACCGCAAGCAGAGCCGGTCGAAGTACGGCGCCAAGAAGCCCAAGACCACCTAATACCCATTGCTTTTTCCGCATTGAATCGACGGGCATTGCCAGCGATCCAATGGAAAGAACGTCCGGTCCAAAGCAGGGTTTCGCTTTGGTCCGAATGGAGAAGACATGCCCCGACGCAGAGAAGTACCGAAGCGCGAAATCCTTCCCGATCCGAAATACGGGTCGGGCGAGGTCGCGAAGTTCGTCAACGTGCTGATGACCGCCGGCAAGAAGTCGGTCGCCGAGCGCATCCTCTACGGCGCCTTCGAATCGATCTCGAAGAAGGGCGGCAAGGACCCGCTGGAGGTCTTCAACCAGGCGCTCGCGAACTCGAAGCCGATGGTGGAGGTCAAGAGTCGCCGCGTCGGCGGCGCGAACTTCCAGGTGCCCGTCGAGGTGCGTCCGGTGCGGCGGATGGCGCTCGCGATGCGCTGGCTGCGCGAGGCCGCCCGCAAGCGCGGCGAGAAGTCGATGGGGCAGCGCCTCGCAGGCGAGCTGATCGACGCCTCGGAAGGCCGCGGCGGCGCGGTCAAGAAGCGCGAGGAAGTGCATCGCATGGCCGAGGCCAACAAGGCCTTCTCGCATTTCCGGTTCTGACCCAGGCGGCTCCGGAATTCTCGACAGCACACCAGGCGCGCGCGGGGAGCCCCGCGCGCCCCCGCAGAAGGCGTTGACGACAAGTGCCCCGCTCCACTCCCATCAGTCGGTATCGCAACATCGGCATCAGCGCCCACATCGATGCCGGCAAGACCACGACCACCGAGCGCATCCTCTTCTACACGGGTGTTTCGCACAAGATGGGCGAAGTGCACGACGGTGCGACCGTCATGGACTGGATGGAGCAGGAGCGCGAGCGCGGGATCACGATCACTTCGGCGGCGACGACGTGCTTCTGGAAGGGAATGGACAACAACTTCCCCGAGCACCGGATCAACATCATCGACACCCCCGGCCACGTCGACTTCACGATCGAGGTCGAGCGTTCGATGCGCGTGCTCGATGGCGCCTGCATGGTCTACTGCGCGGTCGGCGGCGTGCAGCCGCAGTCGGAAACCGTCTGGCGGCAGGCGAACAAGTACAAGGTCCCGCGGCTCGCGTTCGTCAACAAGATGGACCGCCAGGGGGCCAACTTCTTCAAGGTGTACGAGCAGATGAAGTCGCGGCTCAAGGCCAACCCCGTTCCCATCCAGGTGCCGATCGGCGCCGAGGACAAGTTCGAGGGCGTCGTCGACCTCATCCGCATGAAGGCGGTCTACTGGGACGAGGCGACGCAGGGGATGAAGTACGAGACCCGCGAGATCCCGGCCGGCCTGGTCGCCACCGCCAGCGAGTGGCGCGAGAAGATGATCGAGAGTGCCGCCGAGGCCAACGAGGAACTGATGAACAAGTACCTCGAGGGCGGCGAGCTGTCGGTCGAGGAGATCAAGGCCGGGCTGCGCCAGCGCACGATCGCGAGCGAGATCGTGCCGATGCTCTGCGGCTCGGCGTTCAAGAACAAGGGCGTGCAGGTGATGCTCGACGCCGTCATCGAGTACATGCCGGCGCCGACCGACATTCCGCCGGTCACCGGCGAGCTCGAGAACGGCAAGTCGGGCGTGCGCCACGCCGCCGACGAAGAGCCCTTCGCCGGCCTCGCGTTCAAGATCATGACCGACCCCTACGTCGGCCAGCTCATCTTCTTCCGCGTGTACTCGGGCGTGGTCAAGTCCGGCGACACCGTCTACAACCCGATCAAGGGGCGCAAGGAGCGCATCGGCCGCATTCTCCAGATGCACGCGAATCAGCGCGAGGAGATCAAGGAGGTGCGGGCTGGGGACATCGCTGCGGCGGTCGGGCTCAGGGAGGCGACCACCGGCGACACGCTGTGCGCGCCCGACCGCGTGATCACGCTCGAGAAGATGATCTTTCCCGAGCCGGTGATCCACGTCGCGGTCGAGCCCAAGACCAAGGCCGACCAGGAGAAGATGGGCATCGCGCTGAACCGCCTCGCCCAGGAGGACCCCTCGTTCCGCGTGCGCACCGACGAGGAGTCGGGGCAGACGATCATCTCCGGGATGGGCGAGCTCCACCTCGAGATCCTGGTGGACCGCATGAAGCGCGAGTTCGGCGTCGAAGCGAACGTCGGCGCGCCGCAGGTCGCCTACCGCGAGGCGATCAAGAAGCCGGTCGAGTGCGAGGGCAAGTTCATCAAGCAGTCTGGTGGCCGCGGGCAGTACGGCCACGTCTGGATCAAGTTGGAGCCCAACGAACCGGGCAAGGGGTTCGAGTTCGTCGACCAGATCAAGGGCGGGACGGTGCCGCGCGAGTACATCCCCGCCGTGCAGAAAGGCCTCGAGGAGACGCTCCCCAACGGCGTGCTCGCCGGCTTCCCGGTCGTCGACGTGAAGGTCACGCTCTTCGACGGCAGCTACCACGACGTCGATTCGAACGAGAATGCGTTCAAGATGGCGGCGTCGATCGCGTTCAAGGACGGCATGCGCAGGGCCACCCCCGTGCTGCTCGAGCCGATGATGGCGGTCGAGGTCGAGACGCCCGAGGATTTCATGGGCAACGTGATGGGCGACCTCTCGTCCCGCCGCGGCATCGTGCAGGGGATGGAGGACAATCCCGCCGGGAAGGTCATCCAGGCCGAGGTCCCGCTCGCGGAGATGTTCGGCTACTCGACGACGCTGCGCTCGTTGTCGCAGGGCCGCGCAACGTACACGATGGAGTTCAAGCACTACACCGAGGCGCCGAAGAACGTCGCCGAGGCGGTGATCAACAAGAAAGGCTGAGCGGGGCGGCGCGCGCCGCCCCGAGCCGTAGACGGACAACCACGAACCCCGGGCGCGCCGCCCGCCGATTCGCGGACTGAACATCAACGACAAAGCTGGAGAGAAGCGATGGCCAAGAGCAAATTCGAGCGGACGAAGCCGCACGTGAACGTGGGGACGATTGGGCACGTGGATCACGGGAAGACGACGCTGACGGCGGCGATGACGATGGTGCTGGCGCGCAAGTACGGTGGTGAGGTGAAGGCGTACGACCAGATTGACGCGGCGCCGGAGGAGAAGGCGCGGGGGATTACGATCAACACGGCGCACGTGGAGTACCAGACGGCGAACCGGCACTATGCGCACGTGGACTGTCCTGGGCACGCGGACTACATCAAGAACATGATTACCGGTGCGGCGCAGATGGACGGGGCGATTCTGGTGGTGAGTGCGGCGGACGGGCCGATGCCGCAGACGCGGGAGCACATACTGCTGGCGCGGCAGGTGGGGGTGCCGTACATCATTGTGTACATGAACAAGGCGGACATGGTTGACGACAAGGAGCTGTTGGAGCTTGTCGAGATGGAGGTTCGCGAGTTGTTGTCGAAGTACGAGTTTCCGGGGGATGACACGCCGATTGTGATTGGGTCGGCGAAGATGGCGATGGAGGGGGACACGGGTCCGCTGGGGGAGGGGTCGATTCTGAAGCTGGCGGAGGCGCTGGACAGTTACATTCCGACGCCGAAGCGGGCGATTGACGGGCCGTTTCTGATGCCGGTGGAGGATGTGTTTTCGATCTCGGGGCGGGGGACGGTGGTGACGGGGCGGGTGGAGCGTGGGGTGGTGAAGGTGGGGGAGGACCTGGAGGTGGTGGGTCTGAAGCCGACCTTGAAGACGGTGTGCACTGGGGTGGAGATGTTCCGCAAGCTGCTGGACCAGGGGCAGGCGGGGGACAACGTGGGGGTGCTGCTGCGGGGCACGAAGCGGGAGGAGGTGGAGCGGGGTCAGGTGCTGGCGAAGCCGGGGTCGATCACGCCGCACACCAAGTTTACGGCGGAGGTGTACGTGCTGTCGAAGGAGGAGGGGGGTCGGCACACGCCGTTTTTTCCGGGGTACCGGCCGCAGTTTTATTTTCGGACGACGGACGTGACGGGTTCGGTGGAGCTGCCGGCGGGGACGGAGATGGTGATGCCTGGGGACAACATCTCGATCACGGTGCAGCTGATTGCGCCGATTGCGATGGAGGAGGGGCTGCGGTTCGCGATCCGCGAGGGTGGCCGGACGGTGGGCGCGGGGGTTGTCGCCAAGATCATCGAGTAGCGGGGGGCAGAGTTCAGGGATCAGGTATCAGAAGAAGTCGGGACCAGGCCACGAACGACCGGGCGCGTGCGCCGACGGCCGTTCTGATCCCGACCGCTGTGCCCTGTGCCCTGATAAGAGGACAACGCAACACCGAGCGCGCGAGCGGGCGGTGGAGCCAAAGGTGAACCGATGCAAAACCAGAGAATCCGCATCCGCTTGAAGGCGTTCGACTACAAGCTGATCGACCAGTCGGCAATGGAGATCGTCGAGACGGCCAAGCGCTCCGGGGCCGTCGTCCGCGGCCCGGTGCCGCTGCCGACGAAGATCGAGCGCTACGACGTGCTGCGCTCACCGCACGTCAACAAGACCTCGCGCGACCAGTTCGAGATCCGCACTCACCTGCGCCTGATGGACATCATCGATCCGACCGACAAGACCGTCGATCAGCTGATGAAGCTCGACCTGCCGGCCGGTGTCGACGTCGAGATCAAGCTGCAGTATGGACAGGTATCAGGGATCAGGCATCAGGCAACAGGTAAGGCAGTGGCAGCGAGACAATGCCCGGCCATGGCCGGGGATCCAGAGGCGCCGCCGGTCAATCGAAATCGGCGGCTTGAAAGGAACAGCATAATGAGCCTAGGACTGGTCGGGCGGAAGGTGGGCATGACCCGCGTCTTTGCCGAGGACGGCCGCGCCGTTCCGGTGACGGTGCTGGACGTCGCCAACAACCGCGTCACGCAGATCAAGACTCCCGAGACCGACGGCTACTCCGCCGTGCAGGTCACCTTCGGGAAGCGGCGCGCCTCGCGCGTCACGAAACCGCAGGCCGGACACCTCGCGAAGGCCGGCGTCGAAGCCGGCGAGCTGTTGCGCGAGTTCCCGGTCGCGCCGGAAGCGCTCGCGAATCTGAAGGTGGGCGAGGTCGTCAGCGTCGAGACCTTCAAGGTCGGCGAGCTCGTAGACGTCACCGGCACGAGCAAGGGGCGGGGCTTCTCGGGGGTCATCCGCCGCCACAACTTCAGTTCGAACCGCGCGTCGCACGGCAACTCGCGCTCGCACAACACGCCGGGCTCGATCGGCATGGCGCAGGACCCGGGCCGCGTGTTTCCGGGCAAGCGAATGTCCGGGCAGTACGGCAACGTGACCCGCACCGTGCAGACGCTGACGGTCGTACGCGTGGACGCGGAACGTGGCCTGCTGCTGGTCAAGGGCTCGGTTCCCGGCGCCGACGGCGGCCACATCCTCGTGCGGCCGGCGGCGAAGGCCCCGGCGAAGAAGGGGGGCTGACGATGGATCTCAAGCTCATCGACGAGAATGGCCAGACGGCCTCGACGGTCGCGGTGTCCGACGCGTTGTTCGGCCGCGATTTCAACGAGGCGCTCGTGCACCAGGTCGTGACGGCCTACCAGGCCAACGCGCGCAGCGGCAATCGAGCGCAGAAGAGCCGGGGGCAGGTCAACAAGTCGCATCGCAAGCCATGGCGGCAGAAGGGCACGGGCCGCGCGCGGGCCGGTCAGGCGAGCAGCCCGCTCTGGCGCGGCGGGGGCAAGATCTTTCCCAGCATGCCGGACGAGAACTTCTCCCAGAAGGTGAATCGGAAGATGTACCGCGCGGGCATCGCGTCGATCCTGTCGCGGCTCGTGCGCGACGGCCGCCTCGCGGTCATCGATGGCCTGGCGATCGAGGCGCCCAAGACCCGCCTTTTCGCGCAGAAGATCAAGGCGCTGGGCCTCACCGGCACCGTGCTGCTGGTCACCGACAACCTGGACGACAACGTCTTCCTTTCGTCGCGCAACCTGCCCGACGTGCTGGTCCTGGAGACGCGCGAAGTCGATCCCCTGAGCCTCGTTCACTTCCAGAACGTCCTGCTGACCAAGGGCGCCGTGGCGCAATTCGAGGAGATGCTGGGATGACCGCCGCCAACCGATTCAATCCCGAGCGCCTGGCGCTGGTGCTGCTCGCGCCGGTGGTGTCCGAGAAGGGCACGCACATCGCCGAGAAGCACGAGCAGGTGATCTTCAGGGTCCTGCAGGACGCGACCAAGCCGGAAGTGAAGGCCGCGGTCGAGGCGATGTTCAAGGTCGAGGTCGACAGCGTGCAGGTCGCCAACGTCGGCGGCAAGGCGAAGCGCTTCGGCAAGTTCACCGGTCGCCGGCGCAACTGGAAAAAGGCGTACGTCTGCCTCAAGCCGGGCCAGGAAATCAACTTCGCGGCGGAGAGCTAGAGATGCCCCTGCAAAAAGTCAAGCCCACGTCGGCCGGCCGCCGCGCGATGGTCAAGGTCGTGCACCCGCAACTGCACAAGGGCCCCCCGGTCGACGCGCTCACCGAGAGCCGGAAGCGCGGCTCGGGTCGCAACAACAACGGCCACATCACGACCCGGCACAAGGGCGGCGGACACAAGCACCACTACCGCATCGTCGACTTCCGGCGCAACAAGGACGGCATCGTCGCCAAGGTCGAGCGGCTCGAGTACGATCCGAACCGCAGCGCGCACCTCGCCCTTCTGCTCTACGCCGACGGCGAGCGCCGCTACATCATCGCGCCGCGCGGCATTGGCGCCGGTACGTCGCTCGTCTCCGGCGCCGAGGCGCCGATCAAGCCGGGCAACTGCCTCCCGCTGCGCAACATCCCGGTGGGCACGACGGTGCACTGCATCGAGATGAGCGCCGGCAAGGGCGCCCAGATCGCACGCTCGGCGGGCACCGGGGTGCAGCTCCTCGCCCGCGAGGGCAACTATGCGCAACTGCGCCTGCGCTCGGGCGAGATCCGTCGCGTGCACGTGGACTGCCGCGCGACGATCGGCGAAGTCGGCAACGAGGAGCACAACCTGCGCTCGATCGGCAAGGCGGGCGCCAACCGCTGGCGCGGCATCCGCCCGACCGTGCGCGGCATCTGCATGAACCCCGTCGACCACCCGCACGGCGGGCGCTCGAACGGCGGCGGCCACCCTGTCTCGCCGTGGGGCACGCCGACCAAGGGGTACAAGACGCGCAGCAACAAGCGCACCGATTCGATGATCGTGCGCCGTCGGCACGCGAGCAAAGGGTAAGCGGGGGACAGCGTCATGGCACGTTCGATCAAGAAGGGTCCGTTCGTCGACGACCACCTCGTCCGCAAGGTGGAGGCGGCGCGCGCGACCAAGGATAAGAAGCCGATCAAGACCTGGTCGCGCCGTTCGACGATCACGCCCGATTTCGTCGGGCTGACGATCGCCGTCCACAACGGCAAGGCGCACATTCCCGTGTACGTGTCCGAGAACATGGTCGGCCACAAGCTCGGCGAGTTCGCGCTCACGCGCACCTTCAAGGGCCACTCGGCCGACAAGAAGGTCGCGGCGCCGGCGAAGAAGTAAGGGGACAACGATGGAAACCAAAGCAGTGCTGCGCGGGGTGCGGCTGTCGGCGCAGAAAGGCCGGCTCGTCGCCGACCAGATCCGCGGCTTGCCCGTCGACCGGGCGCTGAACCTGCTGGCGTTCAGCCCGAAGAAGGGCGCCAGGATCATCAAGAAAGTGCTCGAGTCGGCGATCGCCAACGCCGAGCACAACGACGGCGCCGATATCGACGACCTCAAGGTCAGGACGATCTATGTGGACAAGGCGGAGAGCCTGCGCCGCTTCACCGCGCGTGCCAAGGGCCGGGGCAACACGATCCTGAAGCAGACCTGCCACATCTACGTCGCTGTCGGCGACGGCAAATAAGGACGGAATCATGGGCCAGAAAATTCATCCGACCGGGTTCCGCCTCTGCGTCAACCGGAACTGGGCGTCGAAGTGGTTCACGAACAGCAAGAACTTCGCGCCCACGCTGATGGAGGACATCAAGATCCGCGAGTACCTGCGCAAGAAACTCGCGCACGCATCGGTGGGCAGCATCACCATCGAGCGGCCGGCGAAGAGCGCGCGGGTCACCATCCACAGCGCCCGGCCGGGTGTGGTCATCGGCAAGAAGGGCGAGGACATCGAGACGCTGCGCGCCGACCTGCGCAAGATGATGGGTGGCGACGTCGGCCTCAACATCGAGGAGATCAGGAAGCCCGAGATCGACGCGCAGCTCATTGCGGATTCGATCGGCCAGCAGCTCGAGAAGCGGATCATGTTCCGCCGCGCGATGAAGCGCGCGATGCAGAACGCGATGCGCCTCGGGGCGCAGGGCATCAAGATCATGTGCGCGGGTCGGCTGAACGGCATCGAGATCGCACGCACCGAGTGGTATCGCGAAGGCCGCGTGCCGCTCCACACGCTGCGCGCCGACATCGATTACGGCTTGTCGGAGGCCAAGACGACGTACGGCGTGATTGGCATCAAGGTCTGGGTTTTCAAGGGCGAGCGCCTCGCGCACAACGCCGAGCCGATTCAGGCCCCGATCCCGAGCCCGGAAGCGCCGAAGCGCCCGCGCCGAGCAGGAGTGAAGCATGCTGCAACCAACTAGACGCAAGTACCGCAAGGAGCAGAAGGGCCGCAACAAGGGCGTTGCGACCGTCGGCAACAAGGTGAGCTTCGGCGAGTACGGCCTGAAGGCGGTGGGCCGCGGCCGGCTCACGGCCCGGCAGATCGAGGCGGCGCGGCGGGCGATGACGCGCCACATCAAGCGCGGCGGCCGCGTCTGGATCCGGATCTTCCCGGACAAGCCGATCTCCAAGAAGCCCGCCGAAGTGCGCATGGGCAACGGCAAGGGCAACCCCGAGTACTACGTGGCGGAGATCGTTCCGGGCAAGGTGCTCTACGAGATGGACGGCGTCGACGAGGTCATCGCGCGGGAGGCGTTCGCTCTCGCCGCGGCGAAGCTGCCCATCCGGACGACGTTCGTGCACCGGCTCGTGGGCTGACGGAGGCATTCATGAAACTGACCGAAACGAGGAAGGCCCTGCGCGCGAAGAGCGCCGCTGAGCTGCAGACCGAGCTCAATGCGCTGCTCAAGGAGCAGTTCGGATTGCGGATGCAGAAGGCCACCCAGCAGCTGCAGGACACCTCCAAGCTAAGGGCCGCGCGACGCGGCATTGCCCGCGCGCGGACACTCATTCACCAGAAGAAGGCAGGGGACGCGGCATGACGCAGGCCACCGAAACCACCCAGGCGCCGGCGAGGAAGCCGATCCTGCAGACGCTCACGGGCCGGGTCGTCAGCGACAAGATGGACAAGACGGTCACGGTCCTGGTCGAGCGCCGGGTCAAGCACGCCCTCTACGGCAAGGTCGTGACCCGGTCGCGCAAGTACCACGCCCACGACGAGAACAACGAGTACAAGGAAGGCGACCTGGTCGAGATCGAGGCCTGCCGCAAGCTGGCCAAGACCAAGGCCTACCGCGTGACGCGGCTGCTCGAGAAGGCGCGGCTGGCCTGACGGTCGCGAGGACGGGGCTTGTGCAACGCGCAATCCTCGGTGATAATGTCAGTTTTATTTGCCGCAGCCGGCAGTAGCGTCAACCCTGGGGCCAATCGCACTTGCGTTTCCGGGCCGAACCGGCCCCCGAAAGACGAGTGCGGACCCGTCGGCTGCGGTTCTTCCCCGGACGGGGTCCAAAACTGGCCGCGGCGTGCACCGGCCCGCGCAGCACAGGCTGCAACGGGCACCGCGGGTTAAGTTGGAGAAGCAGTATGATCCAGATGCAATCCACGCTGGACGTCGCCGACAACACCGGCGCCCGGCAAGTCATGTGCATTAAGGTGCTCGGCGGTTCCAAGCGCCGGTACGCCCACATCGGCGACGTGATCAAGGTCAGCGTCAAGGACGCCGCCCCCCGCGGTCGCGTAAAGAAGGGCGAGATCTACAACGCGGTCGTCGTGCGCACCCGCCAGGGCGTCCGTCGCGACGACGGCGCCCGCGTGCGCTTCGACGCCAACGCGGCCGTGCTCCTCAACAACAAGCTCGAGCCCATCGGCACCCGCATCTTCGGGCCGGTCACGCGCGAGCTGCGCACCGAGCGGTTCATGAAGATCGTCTCGCTCGCGCCGGAAGTGCTGTAGGAGGAAGCGATGCGCAAGATCAAGAAGGGTGACAACGTGATTGTCATCACCGGACGTGACAAGGGCAAGCGCGGTGACGTGACGCGCGTCGTCGATGCCGATCACGTCGTCGTCGCCGGCATCAACCGGGTCAAGAAGCACCAGCGCCCGAACCCGATGAAGGGCGAGCAGGGCGGCATCGTCACCAAGGACATGCCGATCCACGTGTCCAACGTGGCGCTCTTCAATCCGGTCACCAAGAAGGCCGACCGGGTCGGCTTCCGCACGCTGGACGACGGCCGCAAGGTGCGCTTCTTCAAGTCCAACGGCGAGCTCGTGGGGGCGTAAGGAGAAACCATGGCGCGTCTCAAGGAAATCTACAGGAAGGAAATCGCCCCCGCGCTGATCAAGCAGTTCGGGTATACGTCGTCGATGGAAGTGCCGCGCATCCAGAAGATCGTCCTGAACATGGGCGTGGGCGAGGCGATCGGCGACAAGAAGCTGCTCGAGAACGCGGTCGCCGACATGCAGAAGATCAGCGGCCAGAAGCCCGTGATCACCAAGGCCAAGAAGGCGATCGCAGGATTCAAGATCCGCACCGGCTACCCGATCGGTTGCATGGTCACGCTGCGCCAGGACCGCATGTACGAGTTCCTTGACCGCCTGGTCTCCGTCGCCCTGCCGCGCGTGCGCGACTTCCGCGGCGTGTCCGGGCGCGCCTTCGACGGCCGGGGCAACTACAACATGGGCGTCAAGGAGCAGATCATCTTTCCCGAGATCGAGTACGACAAGATCGACGCGCTGCGGGGGATGAACATCACGATCACCACGACCGCGAAGACCGACGCCGAGGCCAAGGCGCTGCTCGCCGCGTTCAAGTTTCCGTTCAAAGCCTGAGGTCGCCATGGCGAAACTGTCCCTGATCAACCGCGACGAGAAGCGCCGCGACCTGGTGAAGAAGTATGCCAAGAAGCGCGAAGCCCTCCTCGCCGTCATCAACAACACGAAGGTGTCCGACGAGGATCGTTTCGCGGCGCGGCTCAAGCTGCAGCAGCTGCCGCGCAACGCGAATCCGACGCGCCTGCGCAACCGCTGCGCGATCACCGGTCGCCCGCGCGGCTTCTTCCGCAAGTTCGGCTTGAGCCGCAACAAGCTGCGGGAGTTCGCCCTGCGCGGCGAGGTTCCGGGTGTCGTCAAAGCCAGCTGGTAACGAAGAACGCGGGTGAGGTGATTCATGAGCATGACTGATCCTATCGCCGACATGCTGACGCGCATCCGCAATGCGCAGATGGTGGAGCAGGCGGTCGTCACGATGCCTTCGTCGAAGGTCAAGCTGGCCATCGCCGGTGTGCTGAAGGACGAGGGCTACATCGACGGCTTCAAGGTATCGGGCGCCGATGCCAAGCCCGTCCTGGAGATTGCCCTCAAGTACTACGCGGGGCGCCCCGTGATCGAGAAGATCGAGCGCGTGTCTTCGCCGGGCCTGCGGGTCTACAAGGGCAAGGGCGACATCCCCCGCGTGATGAACGGGATGGGCATCGCGATCGTCTCGACCTCGCGGGGCGTGATGACCGACCGCAAGGCGCGCGCCACGGGCGTCGGCGGCGAAGTGCTCTGCATCGTCGCTTGACGCCGGAAGACGAAGGGACACGAAGATGTCGCGAATTGGCAACCATCCCATTCCGCTGCCGCCCAAGGTCGAGGTCACGCTCGCGCCCGGCGCGATCACCGTCAAGGGTCCGCTCGGCTCGCTGTCGCGCGAGTACGGCCCCGAGCTGTCGATCGAGAGGGACGGCGACCACCTCGTCTGCAAGGCCGCGAACGAGGGTGCTAGACCCATGCACGGCACCCTGCGCGCGCTCGTCGCCAACATGGTCAAGGGCGTTTCGGTCGGCTTCGAACGCAGGCTCACGCTGGTCGGCGTGGGTTACCGCGCGCAGGCCGCCGGCGACAAGGTGAACCTCTCGCTCGGGTTCTCGCACCCGATCGTCCACACGATGCCGCAGGGCGTGAAGGTCGAGACGCCGGTGCAGACCGAAGTCGTGGTCAAAGGCATCGACAAGCAGGCCGTCGGCCAGGTCGCCGCCGAGATTCGCGCCTATCGGCCGCCCGAGCCCTACAAAGGGAAGGGTGTCCGTTACGCGAACGAGCGCGTGGTCATCAAGGAAACGAAGAAGAAGTAACGGCTTTCCGGACGCGCGCCGGGCCGGGAAGGGTGGCGACCGGCGACGCGCGCGGACGTGCCGGCGCTGGAACGATCAGGTGGAAGGACGCACGATGAACAAGAAGGAAGCTCGAGTTCGCCGTTCCCGCAAGACGCGGGTGCGCATCGCGCTGCAGCGCGCGACGCGGCTGGTCGTGAGCCGCTCGAACTCGCACATCTACGCGCAGATCATCGCGCCGACGGGCGACCGGGTGCTGGCTGCCGCGTCGACGCTCGAGCCCGCGGTGCGCGGCGACCTCCGCAGCGGCGGCAACAAGGCGGCGGCGGCGGTGGTGGGCAAGCGGATTGCCGAGAGGGCGAAGGCCCTGGGTATCGACCGGGTCGCCTTCGACCGCTCCGGTTTCCGGTACCACGGGCGCGTGCAGGCGCTGGCCGACGCGGCGCGCGAGAACGGGCTCCAGTTCTGAATGGGCCCCCAGGCGCACTTCCTGCGGTCAAGCCGCATCCTGCTCCGCGGGAGCAGCCTCCGGCTGTCCCGCGGCCTTCGGCCTTGCGTTCGCCTCCCCCTGAGGGGGATGCAGGCCTTCCTCGGGGCGCCCCGGCGGGCGGCCTGACGCGGCAACGAGTCTAGGGACGTTCAACATGGCGAGAATGCAGCAACAGCAGGACGAGCGCGGCGACGGCCTGCGCGAGAAGATGATCAGCATCAACCGTGTCACCAAGGTGGTGAAGGGCGGGCGGATCCTCGGTTTCGCGGCGCTGACCGTGGTCGGCGACGGCGACGGTCGCGTCGGCATCGGCAAGGGCAAGGCGAAGGAGGTTCCCGTCGCCGTGCAGAAGGCGATGGAGGAGGCGCGCCGGCGGATGATCAAGGTGAACCTGAAGAGCGGCACGCTGCACCACGCCGTCGAGGGCCGTCACGGCGCGACCAAGGTGTTCATGCAGCCCGCCTCCGACGGCACCGGCGTCATCGCGGGCGGTCCGATGCGCGCGGTGTTCGAGGTCGTGGGCGTCGCCAACGTGCTGGCCAAGTGCCACGGCTCGACCAACCCGTACAACCTGGTCCGTGCGACGCTGAACGCGCTGTCGAACCTCAACTCGCCGGCCGAGATCGCCGCCAAGCGCGGACTTACGGTCGAACAGATCCTGGAGGCCTGACCATGGCGCCCGCGGGCAAATTGCGCGTGACGCTGGTGAAGAGCGTCGCTGGCACCCGGCAGGACCACCGCGCGACGGTTCGCGGTCTGGGCCTCAAGTGGACCAACCACTCGGTCGAAGTCGCCGACACGCCGTCGGCGCGCGGAAGGATCAACAAGGTGAGCTACCTCCTGAAGGTGGCGGAAGCCAAGGAATGAGCCAGGCATCGGGGAGTGCGCACATGCGGCTGAACACGATTCAACCCGCCGAGGGTTCGAAGAAGGCGCGCCGGCGCGTCGGGCGCGGCATCGGCTCCGGACTCGGCAAGACTGCCGGCCGCGGCCACAAGGGCCAGAAGTCCCGTTCGGGCGGCTACCACAAGGTCGGCTTCGAGGGTGGCCAGATGCCGCTGCAGCGGCGCCTGCCCAAGCGCGGCTTCGTCTCGCGCTCGCGCGGCGACACCGTCCAGGTCCGTCTGGGTGACCTCGCCCGCCTGCCGGTGGCGGAGGTCGACCTGCTGGCGCTCAAGGCCGCCGGCGTCGTCCCCTCGCTCGCCAAGGCCGCCAAGGTCATCAAGTCCGGCAAGCTCGACAAGGCGGTGAAGCTCACCGGTATCGGCGTCACCAAGGGTGCCAAGGCGGCGATCGAGGCCGCCGGCGGCAGCGTGGCCTGACCGGCCTCACGCACCAGAGCGAGGAACGACGTTGGCCCTCAACAATCCGGCGCTGAAGAGCGGTTCCAAGTACGCCGACCTCAAGCGGCGGCTGTGGTTCCTGCTGGGCGCGCTCGTCGTCTACCGGATCGGGACGCACATCCCGGTCCCGGGAATCAACGCGAACGTGTTGGACGAGCTCTTCCGCTCGCAGCAGGGTGGCATCCTCGGGCTGTTCAACGTGTTCTCGGGCGGCGCGCTGTCGCGGTTCTCGATCCTCGCGCTGGGGATCATGCCTTACATCTCCGCGTCGATCATCATGCAGCTTTGCACCGTGGTCGTGCCGACGCTGGAGGCGTTGAAGAAGGAGGGCGAGGCAGGGCGGCGCAAGATCACGCAGTACACGCGCTACGGCACCCTCGGGCTCGCGCTCTTCCAGGCGTTCGGCATCTCGGTCGCGCTGGAGCAGCAGCCCGGCCTGGTGCTCAACCCCGGTCTCACGTTCCAGATCATCTCGACGGTCACGCTGGTCACGGGGACGATGTTCCTGATGTGGCTGGGCGAGCAGATCACCGAGCGGGGGCTGGGGAACGGCATTTCGCTGCTGATCTTCGCCGGCATCGCCGCCGGGCTGCCGCAGGCGATCGGCCAGACGCTGGAGCAGGCGCGCACCGGCGCGTACTCGATCCCGCTGGTGCTGGGCATCGCGGCCCTGGTCGTCGTCGTCACCGCGTTCGTGGTCTTCGTGGAACGCGCGCTGCGCAAGATCCTGGTGAACTACGCCAAGCGCCAGGTCGGCAACAAGGTCTACCAGGGCCAGAGCTCGCACCTGCCGCTCAAGCTCAACATGGCCGGCGTCATCCCGCCCATCTTCGCGTCGTCGATCATCCTCTTCCCGGCGACGCTGGCGCAGTGGTTCGGCTCCGGCGAGGGCACGATCTGGCTGCGCGATATCGCGGCGACCCTCGCCCCCGGCCAGCCGGTGCACGAGATCCTGTACGCAGCCGCGATCATCTTCTTCTGCTTCTTCTACACCGCGCTGCAGTACAACCCGAAGGAGACCGCCGAGAACCTCAAGAAGAGCGGTGCCTTCATCCCCGGCTATCGGCCCGGCGACCAGACGGCGCGCTACATCGAGCGCATCACGCTGCGGCTCACGCTGCTGGGCTCGATCTACCTCGTGATCGTCTGCTTCGTGCCGAACTTCCTGATCGCCTGGAAGAACGTGCCGTTCTACTTCGGCGGCACGTCGCTGTTGATCATCGTCGTCGTGACGATGGACTTCATGACCCAGGTGCAGGCCTACCTCATGTCGCAGCAGTACGAGAGCCTGCTCAAGAAAGCCAACTTCAAGGGCGGCCTGCCCACGCGCTGATGGCGAAAGAAGAGACGATCCAGATGCAGGGCGAGATCCTGGAGATGTTGCCCAACGCGACATTCCGGGTGAAGCTGGAGAACGGCCACGTCGTGCTCGGACACATCTCGGGCAAGATGCGGATGCACTACATCAAGATTCTCCCGGGCGACAAGGTCACGGTCGACTTGACGCCCTACGATCTTTCCCGTGCGCGGATCACCTTCCGCGCCAAGTGACGATCGGATGGCCGCGACGGGTCGCGGCGGCCGGCCGGCGCGAGCGGCACCATCCGCGGCCGCAGGTACCAGAAAGGGACGGAAATGAAGGTTTTGGCTTCGGTGAAGAAAATCTGCCGCAACTGCAAGATCATCCGCCGCCACGGCGTCGTGCGCGTCATCTGCAGCGACCCGCGGCACAAGCAGCGCCAAGGCTGACGAACAATCCGACACGCTAGACACAGGTAACCGCTATGGCCCGTATTGCAGGCGTAAACATCCCCAACCACCAGCACGCCGAGATCGCGCTGACGGCGATCTACGGCATCGGCCGCGCGCGCGCGCAGGTGATCTGCGTCGCGGCCGGGGTCAAGGGCTCGACCAAGGTCAAGGATCTCACCGACGCCGACATGGACCGGCTGCGGGAGCAGATCCAGCGGTTCACCATCGAGGGCGACCTGCGCCGCGAGGTGACGATGAGCATCAAGCGGCTGATGGACCTCGGCTGCTACCGCGGCGTGCGGCACCGTCGCGGGTTGCCGGTCCGCGGCCAGCGCACCCGCACCAACGCCCGCACGCGCAAGGGCCCCAAGAAGTCGCGCGCGGGCATCGCGAAGTCGGCAGGCAAGTAACGGTCAAGGACACCAGAGCATGGCACAGCAAGCCTCGCAGAAAGCCGCCGCCCAGCGCGCGCGCAAGAAGG
The DNA here is from genome assembly GCA_963713275.1 of uncultured beta proteobacterium. GTDB lineage: Bacteria > Pseudomonadota > Gammaproteobacteria > Burkholderiales > Casimicrobiaceae > CAIWHR01. The sequence continues at coordinate 12,441 of CAVQLG010000018.1, read as the reverse complement.
TCAAGAAGAACGTCGCGGAAGGCATCGCGCACGTCCACGCGTCCTTCAACAACACGATCATCACCATCACCGACCGCCAGGGCAACGCGCTTTCCTGGGCGACGTCGGGCGGCGCCGGCTTCAAGGGCTCCCGGAAATCGACGCCCTTCGCGGCGCAGGTCGCCTCGGAGAAGGCAGGCCGCGTCGCGGTCGAGTGCGGGATCAAGAACCTCGAGGTCCGGATCAAGGGTCCGGGGCCGGGACGCGAGTCCGCGGTGCGCGCGCTCAACGCGCTCGGAATCAAGATCAGCAGCATCTCCGACGTGACGCCGATTCCGCACAACGGCTGCCGGCCGCCGAAGCGGCGCCGTATCTGACCGCCGGCCGGACGCGGCTGCCCGCTCCCCGCCGAAGGCAAGTCAACGCACCGGGGAGAGCGCGCATCGCCCGGCAAAGGCAAGCATCCACCAACTGATTTCACAGCAACCGGGATAGCAAAGTGGCTCGTTACATCGGACCCAAGTGCAAGCTGGCGCGACGGGAAGGCACCGACCTTTTCCTGAAAAGCGCGCGTCGTTCGCTCGACTCCAAGTGCAAGCTGGAAACCAAGCCCGGCCAACACGGCGTCAAGTCGGGCATGCGGCTGTCGGACTACGGCAAGCAGCTGCGCGAGAAGCAGAAGCTGCGCCGCACCTACGGGATCCTCGAGCGGCAGTTCCGCCGCTACTTCGCCGACGCCGCGCGCGGGAAGGGCTCGACCGGCGAGAACCTGCTGCGTCTGCTCGAGTCGCGGCTCGACAACGTCGTCTACCGCATGGGCATGGGCTCGACCCGGGCCGAGGCGCGGCAGATCGTCGGGCACTGCTCGATCACGGTCAACGGCAAGGTCGTCAACATCCCCTCGGCGCAGGTCAGGGCCGGCGACGTCGTCGCGGTCACCGAGAAGGCCAAGGCCCAGCTGCGCATCCAGGACTCGCTGCAGCTCGCCGAGAAGGTGGGCTTCCCGTCCTGGGTCGAGGTCGACGTGAAGAAGATGGCCGGCACGTTCAAGGGCTCGCCCGAGCGGTCGGAATTCGGTCAGGACATCAACGAGAGTCTGGTGGTCGAGTTGTACTCGAAGTAGCCGCCCGGCCCGCCGGTTTGAGATTCGCTTAGGGATTCCGCATGCAGAGCAATGCTTTGTTGAAACCGCGCATCATCGACGTCCAGTCCTCGTCGCCGTTCCACGCGAAGGTGGTGATGGAGCCGTTCGAGCGTGGCTACGGCCACACGCTGGGCAACGCGCTGCGCCGCGTCCTGTTGTCGTCCATGCCGGGATACGCGCCGACCGAGGTGCGCATCACCGGCGTCCTGCACGAGTACTCGGCGCTCGACGGCGTGCAGGAGGACGTCGTCGACATCCTGCTGAACCTCAAGGGCGTCGTGCTGAAGCTTCACAATCGCGACCACGTGCTGCTCAAGCTCGCCAAGAGCGGCGAAGGCGCGGTCACGGCGGCCGACATCGAGCCCAACCACGACGTGGAAATCATCAACCCCGAGCACGTCATCGCGCACCTGACGCCCGGGGGCAAGATCGAGATGGAGATCAAGGTCGAGCGCGGCCGCGGGTACCAGCCGGCGACGGCGCGCGTGAAGCCCGAGGGTGGGCGCACGATCGGCAACATCCTGCTCGACGCGTCGTTCAGCCCGGTGCGGCGCGTGAGCTACGCGGTGGAGAGCGCCCGCGTCGAGCAGCGCACCGACCTCGACAAGCTGGTGCTCGACATCGAGACCAACGGCGTCGTCGAGCCCGAGCAGGCGGTTCGCTACGCCGCGTCGGTGCTGGTCGAGCAGCTTTCGGTGTTCGCCGACCTCCAGGGGACGGAAAGCCCGCTCGCGGAGCGGTCGACTCCGCAGGTCGACCCGATCCTGCTGCGCCCGGTCGACGACCTCGAGCTCACCGTGCGCTCCGCCAACTGCCTCAAGGCGGAGAACATCTACTACATCGGCGATCTCATCCAGCGCACCGAGACCGAGCTCCTCAAGACCCCCAACCTCGGCCGCAAGTCGTTGAACGAGATCAAGGAAGTGCTCGCCTCGCGCGGGCTGTCGCTCGGCATGAAGCTCGAGAATTGGCCGCCCGCCGGCCTCGACCGCCCCTGACGTCCGACCGGGACACCAAGGAACACGATCATGCGCCACCGTCACGGCCTGCGTAAGCTCAACCGCACCAGCAGCCATCGGCTCGCGATGCTGCGCAACATGACCAACTCGCTGCTGACGCACGAGGTCATCAGGACCACGCTGCCGAAGGCCAAGGAACTGCGCCGCGTCGCGGAACCGCTGATCACGCTGGGCAAGACGCCGACCGTCGCCAATCGCCGCCTCGCGTTCAGCCGCCTGCGCGACCGCGGCGTCGTCACCAAGCTCTTCGACGAACTCGGCCCGCGTTTCAAGGCGCGCCCCGGCGGGTATCTGCGGATCCTCAAGTTCGGCTTCCGCCAGGGCGACAACGCGCCTATGGCGCTGGTCGAGTTGCTCGACCGGCCGGAGTCGGCCGCCGAGACGGAGCCGGCAAAGGCAGCGTAGCGGGCGGTCAGCCGCGGCCGCACGGGAACCGAGGGAACCGGGCTGTTCGGGCGGGCCCGGCGTGCGCTGCCGAGCGCGTGTCCCTTGCCGTTCCGGCGGTTGCGGCGTCACCGCCGGCCGCGGTGCGAGGCGCCGCGTGCGCGGCCGGACGACGCCTTTTCCGGGCACTCCTTCTTTCCGGGCGCTGCTGACGACGCATGTTGCGCTTCTACGTTGCCCGCCAGCGCTACGACGCCTACCTGATCGCCGACCGGTTGCGGCAGGCGGGGATTCGGGCGCACGTGTTCAACGAGCATGCGTCGTCGATCGTCGGCGACGTGCCGCCCGACGTGGCGCAGCCGCAAGTGTGGCTCGAGCGCGAGTGCGATCGCGAGCGTGCGGAGGCGACGTTGCGGTCGATCGAGGCCGAGGCCGCGCGGGGCGTGCCGCGGCGTTGTGCCGCCTGCGGCGAGGAGTCGCCTGGCAACTTCGACCTCTGCTGGAACTGCGGCGGGAACCTCCCCTGAGCGCCGGTGAGGGAATCGGGCCGGCGCGAAGTCCAGCGCAGGCCCTCAGGCGCCGGCGCTCCCTGCAGGGGCAGGCGCCGCGAGCCAGCGGGCCAGCCGCGCCGCGGCGTCGTGTCCGTTCTTGACGCAGTCCCCGACCGCCACTCCACCCCGGTAGCTCGCGCAGAACCCGAGGCCCGGCAGGGTGATCTCCGCTTGCTCGACGCGGCCGATGCGTCCGAGATGCCCCAGCTCGTACTGGGGGATCGCCCGCCGCCAGCGCACGACCTCGGTCAACAACGGCGCTCCGCTCGCGCCGACCAGCGCGTCGAGCTCGGAGAGCACGATCTTGACGATCGCCTCGTCGGGCAGCGCGACGACCTCCGGGTCGCGTCGGCCGCCGACGAACGTCGTGAGCAGCACCGCGTCGTCGGGTGCGCGATTGGGGAACATGCTGGACGAGAACAGCGACCCCAGCACCCTGCGGTTCTCCCGGCGCGGGACCAGGAAGCCGAACCCGTCGCAGGCGTGGGCGACGTCGGCGCGGCGGAACGCGGCGGCAACGACTGCGATCGGCGCGTACTCGATCGCGGCCAGTGCCGCCGCGGCGTCGGGGGCGAGGTCGCGGACCAGGTCGGCGGCGGCGTACGCCGGTGTGGCGATGACGACGGCGCGCGCGGTGCGCCGCAGAGGCGCGCCGCCGTGCTCGCCTTCGACCTCGAACACGCCGCCGGGGCCGCGGCGCACGCGCGCCACGCGCGCGCCGCAGCGCACGCGGTCGAGCGTGCTGCCGACGCCATCGGTCAGGGTTTGCATGCCGTCGCGGAACGAGAAGCTCGCGGCGGCGTTCTTGGCCACTTCCTTGCTCTTCTTGCGCTCCCGAGCGCCGCGGATCTGGCCCTTGATGAGACCGCCGTAGCGCTGCTCCAGCGCGAGCAGACGCGGAAACGCCGCCGCCACCGAGATCCGCTCGGGATCGCCGGCGTAGATGCCCGCGACGAAGGGGTCGATCGCGTAATCGAGGAACTCGCGGCCGAGGCGGCGGCGGACGAACGCCGCGATCGACTCCTCGACTCCGGGCGGCCCCGGCGCGACGAACAACTCCCGGGCCAGGCGCAGCTTTGCGCCGAGGGTGAACGCGGGCGAGGTGACAAGCGCAGCCGGCGAGGTCGGCAGCGCGATCGGTTTGCCGTCGCGGACCACATAGCGCTTCGACGCGGCGGCGCTGGGCTCGACGCGCTGCGCGCGCAGACCCGCGTCGTCGAGCAGCTCGTTGATCAGCGGCGAAGTGTCGAGCGTGCTGTTCGGGCCGAGCTCGTAGAGGATGCCCTCGCGTCGCCGGCTGCCAATGACGCCGCCGACCCGGGGGGCGGCCTCGAGCAACTCGACCAGGTAACCGCGCTTCTGGAGCCCGAAGGCCGTCGCAAGCCCCGAGATCCCGCCACCGACCACGATTGCGTCGAACTCCGCCGCCATCAGCGCTTCCCACTCATGGGCGGACCGTCCGGAAGGCCGCCCAGTTTCCGCGCCTCGGCGATACCCGCAGCGATCGACCGCGCAACGTCGGACTCGGGCGGAAGCGTCGGTTCGAGCCGCTCCCAGTACGCGACGGCCTGCCGGTAGTCCTGGCGGTTGAACGCGGCGGTGCCGGCCAGCGCCAGCGCCTTCCAGTGCGCAGGATCGATGGCGAGCGCCCTTTGCACGAGCTGCAGTGGCGGGCCTTCGAGCGTGCCCCCCGCCGCGGCAGCGAGCGCGTCGGCGTAGTCGGCCAGCAGGTCCGGGGCGTCGGGCGCGAGCGCCGCGGCCCGCTCGAATGCGCTTACGGCCTCGGGAAAGCGCTGCAGCACGTAGTAGGTGCGCGCCAGCATGGTCCAGCCCTCGGCATTGGCCGGCTCCCGGTCGAGCTTGGCCTGCAGGCGTTGCACCAGATCATCGATCTGCGCCGGGGTGAACTGCGGGTCCCCAGCCTGCCCCGCGGCGGCCTGTTGCGCCTGGGGCGAAAGCGCTTGCGGTGCACCGAGCAGCAGGTAGAGGACGACCGCGGCGAGCGGCAGGGCCGCGCCGACGATCGCCGCGCTCCAGGCGCCGGCGCGGCCCGGGGGCGCCGCGGCGCGGGCCGGGGGCGCCTCCGATTCCTCGAGCACCCGCGCCTCGAGCTCGCGGCGCGCCTGCTCGTAGCGATCGGCCGGCATCAGTCCGGCGGCAAGATCGGCGTCGAGCTCGGCCAGTTCGTCGCGCAGCACGGCGACATTCGAGGCGGCCCGGTCGACGGCTGCGCCCGGCCGCGGGCGAAGCAGCGGGACCAGGATCCAGGCCAGCGCCACGACGACCATCGCGGCCGCGGTCAGGACGAACGCCGTCACGGTGTCTTCTTCGCGTTAGCTTCGCCGAGCAGGCGCGCGGCACGCTCGCGCTCCTCGGCGGTCAGGGGACGCTCCTCGGGGGCGCGCCGCCGGCTGCGCACGACGCCTGCCATCGCGAGCGCACCCGCCAGCAGCAGCAGCGCCGGGCCACCCCAAAGGAGCAGCGTACTGGCCTTGACCGGGGGCTGGTACAGCACGAAGTCGCCGTAACGGGTGACCATGTAGTCGATGATCTCCAGGTCGGTCTTGCCGGCAGCGATCTGCTCGCGCACCTGGCGCCGCAGGTCGACGGCGAGCTCGGCGTTCGAATCGCCGATCGTCTGGTTCTGGCAGACGAGGCAGCGCAGCTTCTCGCCGAGCCGAACCGCGCGCTGCGCCGCGATCGGGTCCCGCTCGGTGGGCACCGCGTCGGCCGCGTCGGCCACGGGACCGGGGGCGCACAGCGCGGCGGCGAGAAGGAGCGCGGCGGCGCCAACGCGCGCGCGCGTTGCATGACGGAATCCGTTCACGATTTCTGCAGTTCGCGCACCAGCGGAAGGATCCTCTGCTGCAGCGCCTCGTCGGTGATCGGCCCGATCTGCTTGTAGCGGATGATCCCCTGCCGGTCGACGACGAAAGTCTCGGGCACGCCGTAGACCCCGTAGTCGATGCCGACCCGGCCGTCGCGATCGACGACCGAGAGCTTGTACGGGTCGCCGTGCTGCGCGAGCCACCTGATTCCGGCCGCGGGCTCGTCCTTGTAGTTGAGGCCGACGATGGGAACGATGCCGGACGCGCCGAGGCGCACGAGCAGGGGATGCTCCTCCCGGCAGGCGGCGCACCACGATGCCCAGACGTTGAGCAGCCACACCTCGCCTTTCATGTCCGACGTGCCGAACGTCCGGCCGGGTTCGCGAAGCTCGTTCAGCGTGAACTGCGGCGCCGGCTTTCCGACTAGCGGCGAAGGCACCTCGCGCGGATCGAGGAACAGCCCGACGAACAGGAATCCCAACAGGACCAGGAAGACGGCGAGCGGAACGAAGAGCTTCTTGTTTCATGGCCACCGCGTCAATCCGCGCCGGCGGGACGCACGGCGGCGCTCGCGTGCTCGCGCCGCGTCGCGGTGCGGTAACGGCGGTCGGTCACGGCGAAGACGCCGCCCAATGCCATCAGCGCGCAGCCACCCCAGATCCAGGTGACGAAGGGCTTGCTGTAGACGCGCACGCTCCACGCCCCGTCTCCGACCGGGTCGCCGAGCGAAACGTAACGGTCGCCGAAGACCCCGCTGTCGATCGCCGCCTCCGTCATCGGCATGCCACCGGCGTTGTAGACCCGCTTCTCCGGGTGCATGACGCCCGCCGGCATACCGTCCCGGGTGACGGTGAAGGTGCCGCGCATCGCGCGGTAGTTCGGCCCCTGCGCTTCGGCGACGCCATCGAAGCGGTACGTGTGGCTGCCGACCGTTACCGTGTCGCCGACCGCCATCCTGACGTCGCGCTCGGTCTCGTAGCCCTTGACCACGGTGACGCCGACGATGAAGACGGCGACACCGATGTGCGCGACGATCATCCCCCAGAAACTTCGGGGTTGCCGCGCGAATCGCGCCATCGTGCCGGCGCGCGCGCCGCGCACGCGGTCGAACACGGCGACCGCGGCGGAGGCGAGGATCCAGAACGCGAGCAGCAGGCCGAAGCTCTTCATCGGCGTCCAGCGGCCCGTGACGAAGGGGACCAGGAGCGCGCTGGCAACGCTGACCACCAGGGCCCAGCGCAGGCGCTGCCAGAGGTCCACCGGCTTCGCCTCTTTCCAGCGGGCGATCGGGCCGACGCCCATCAGGAAGACGAGTGGCGCCATCACCGGCACGAACACCGCGTCGAAATACGGTGGCCCGACCGAGATCTTGCCCAGCGACAGCGCGTCCAGGAAGAGGGGGTAGAGCGTGCCGAGCAGCACCGAGCCTGTCGCCACGACCAGCAGCACGTTGTTGCCGAGCAGCAACGACTCGCGCGAGACGGGTTCGAAGCGGCCCCCGCCGCTCACGCCGGGGGCGCGCAGCGCGTACAGCGCCAGGGAGCCGCCGATCGCGATGGCGAGAAAGAGCAGGATGAAGACGCCTCGCCGGGGATCGGTGGCGAACGCGTGGACCGAGGTGAGCACGCCGGAGCGCACCAGGAACGTGCCCAACAGCGAAAGCGAGAACGCGCAGATCGCGAGCAGCACCGTCCACGCCTTGAATGTGCCCCGCTTCTCGGTTACCGCCAGCGAATGGATCAGCGCCGTGCCCACGAGCCACGGCATGAACGACGCGTTTTCGACCGGATCCCAGAACCACCAGCCGCCCCAGCCAAGCTCGTAATACGCCCACCAGCTGCCGAGCATGATCCCGGCGGTGAGGAAGCTCCATGCCAGTGTCGTCCAGGGGCGCGACCAGCGCGCCCAGGTTGCGTCGAGCTTGCCGCCGAGCAGCGCGGCGATGGCGAAGGCGAACGCGACCGAGAAACCGACGTAGCCCATGTACAAGAGCGGCGGGTGGAACACCATGCCGGGATCCTGCAGAAGCGGGTTGAGGTCGCGACCCTCCGGCGCAGGGGGGAACAGCCGGTCGAAGGGGTCGGAGGTCAACAGCATGAACAGCAGGAAGCCGACGGAGACCAGCCCCATGACGGCCAGCACGCGCGCGACCATCTCGTCGGGCAGGTGGCGCGAGAACAGCGACACGGCGAGCGTCCAGCCAGCGAGCATCAGCACCCAAAGCAGCAGCGAGCCCTCGTGCGACCCCCAGCTCGCAGCGATCTTGTACTGCAGCGGCAGCTGCGTGTTCGAGTTGGTGGCGACGTTGAGCACCGAGAAGTCGCTGGTCGCGAACGAGTACGCGAGGCAGACGTAGGCGGCCGCGACGAACAGGAACATCCCCTGCGCTGCCGGCCGCGCCACGGCCATCCATGCGTCGATGCCCCGCTGCGCCCCCGCAAGCGGCAGGGTGCCCAGCACCGTCGCGAGCAGCAGCGCGAGGATGAGCGCGAAGTGTCCGATCTCAGGGATCATCGGTGCGAGAAGAGAGTCACGGTTGCAGGGTCTTCGCGGTCTTCTCCGCGGCGGCGGCGCCGTGCGCCTTCCTGACCGCGTCGGCCGCCTCGGGCGGCATGTAGTTCTCGTCGTGCTTCGCCAGCACCTCGGATGCTCGGAAGACGCCATCCGGTCCGATCTGTCCCTGAGCGACGACCCCCTTACCCTCCTTGAACAGATCGGGCAGGATCCCGGTGTAGACGACCGGGATCGTGTTTGCGGTGTCGGTCACGTTGAAGCGGATCGTGAGCCCGTCCCTTTCCCGTCGCAGGCTCTTCTCCTCGACGAGCCCGCCGACACGGAACGTGCGGCCCTGCGGCGCCTCCCGCGTGGCGACTTGCGAAGGCGTGAAGAAGAACACGAGGTTGGACTGGAACGCGTTGAGCACGAGCGCAACGGCGACGCCGAGCAGGGCGACGCCACCGCCGATCCAGGCGAGGCGGCGATGACGGGCTTTCATGGGGCACCTCCGGGAATAAAGGTCGACGCGGGCTCCTCCGGGCTGTCCAGGCGCGCTTCCTCGAGCGCCGCACGCCGCCGCGCGCGCACCGCGATCACCTCGACGGCGATGATGACGGCGGTGATGCCGTACGCGCCCCAGACGTAGAACGCGTAACCACCCATGGCAAGGAATTCGCTCATCCCGAACAGACCTCCGGCAGCGCGCCGACCCAGGCGCCGCCGCGCTCGCGCTCGAGGATGATCGAGCGCACGCGGTGGAGCGACACCGCGATGGTGTAGAACCACGCCGCGACTGCCATGATCAGCATGCCGCTCAGCATGATCGTGGCCATCCTGGGCGCGGCGGTGAGGCTGACCGACGCACCCTGGTGCAGCGTGTTCCACCACTGCACCGAGAAGTAGATGATCGGCACGTTGACTGCGCCGACCAGCGACAGCACCGAACAGGCGCGATCGGCGCGGCGCGGATCCTCGACGGCGTTGCGCAGCGCGATCACGCCAAGGTAGAGGAACAGCAGGATGAGCTCGGAGGTCATCCGCGCGTCCCACGCCCAGTACGTGCCCCACGTCGGGCGTCCCCACAGCGCGCCCGTCCACAGCGCGATGAAGGTCATCAGCGCGCCGGTGGGGGCGAGCGACTGCGCCAGCATCGCCGAGAGCCGGGTGTTGAAACCCAGCGCCAGCGCGCCCCAGAACGCCATCACCAGGTAGATGAACATCGACATCCAGGCCGCCGGCACGTGGATGAAGATGATCCGGTACGCTTCCCCCTGCTGGAAATCGGTCGGCGCGATGCCGAGGCCAACGGCGAGGCCAAGCACGGCGAGGATCGCGGCGGCCCAGCCGAACCAGGGGACGAGCCTGCCCGCGAGCGGGTAGAACGCTGCAGGCGAGGCGTACTTGTACCAGTTAACTGCCATCGGGAAGCGTGCGGGTCAATCCATGGCGATGCGCACGGCGGCGGCGGCGGCGAACGGTGCGCCGACGACGGCGAGCAGCAAGCCGGCGCCCAAGAGCGAGAGGTTACCCGAGATCGCGAGCCCGGCACGCCACATGTCGACGGAGCCCGCGCCGAAGATCAGGACGGGGATGTAGAGCGGCAGGACGAGCAGCGCCAGCAGGCTGCCGCCCGCGCGCAGGCCTAGGGTGAGCGCAGCGCCGATCGCACCCAGCAGCGACAGGATCGGCGTCCCGACCAGGAGCGCGAGCGCGAGCACCAGCAGCGCGTCCGCCGGCAGCGCGTACTGGAGGCCGAGCACGGGCGCCAGCAAGACGACGGGCAGGCCGGTCGTGAGCCAGTGCGCCAGGATCTTGCCTCCGACCAGCGCGGGCAGCGGGTGCGGCGACAGCACGATCTGCTCCAGTGTGCCGTCGGCGAAGTCGCCAGCGAACAGCCGCGGCAGCGACAGCAGGGAAGCGAGCAGCGCCGCGACCCAGAGCACACCGGGACCCATCGTCATCAGGAGGTGGCGCTCCGGGGTGGTGGCGAGCGGAAAGAGGGTGACCACGATCACGTAGAACAGCAACTGGACGGCGAGTTCCGCCCGTGAACGCAGCGCGATCCGCAAGTCGCGGCAGAGCGCCCAGCGGATCGCCGGCCAGATCGCGCTTCCTTCCTCGTCACCTGCGGCCGGCGCGGCTACCCCTTCGGCAGGGAGCGTCGGGCGGACTGCGCCCCGCGGACCTCGCGACGCGGCTGGCGCGTCCTGCGGGTGCCTCATGGCAGCGCCAGCGCGCGCACGCGCTCCTCGGGCAGGCCCAAAGGGACGTGCGTGGCCGCGACGGCGACACCACCGCCCTCCAGGTGCATGGCGATCAGGTTGGCCAGGAGCGCGGCACCCGCCGCGTCGAGCGCGGTGACCGGTTCGTCGAGAATCCACAGCGACCGCTCGATCAGACGCAGCTTGGCGAGGCCGATCCGGCGCCGCTGGCCCTGCGACAGCACGCGTGCCGGGAGGGTACGCCTGCGACCCAAGGCCACGGCGTCGAGCGCGGCGCGGATCGACGCCTGCCCGGCTCGCCCTCCAGCGAGCTCCACCAGCAGCGCAAGGTTCTCCTCGGCGGTCAGCTCGTCCTTGAGCGCCGGAGCGTGGCCCGCAAAGGCGAGCGCCCGCCGCAACTCGGGCGCGAACGGTGACTGCACCTTTCCGTTCCACCGGATCTCGCCCTCGCTGGGTGCCGTGAGGCCGGCCAGCATGCGCAGCAGCGTGGTCTTGCCTGTGCCGTTGGCGCCGGTCACGACCAGCACCTCGCCGGCCGCGACCCGGAAGGAGAGCCCCGAGAACAGCCGTGAATGGCCGCGGCGGGCGGCGAGGTTCTGCGCTTCGAGCATCGGGATTCGAATCTGCGCGCAACGCGGCGGGCAAGGAACGTGCGGCGGCCAGAGGGCGAGCCGGGTGACGGATGCGCGCGGGAAAGAGGGTGAATTATAGCCGACGGCGGGCAGCGAACCGTTCGCTCGCCCGGTGCCCGGCCCGATGCGCGGGCCCACGAGGTGCCTCATCCCCCGCGGCGCCGCGTCGTGTGCGGCGGGCGCACGCCGGAGATGGACGACAACACGGCGCGTTTTATGCAGGATACCGACGCGCGCGGCACCGACATCCTGCCCGGCGCCGACGTCTTCCTCCGGCTTTCGGCTGCCGGCGTGCTGCCGGCGCAGCGGCTGGGCGGGCTGGCAACGCGCCCGCTGATCATCGCGCTCGCCAATCCCGAGCCCGAGATCGTGCCCGACGCGGCCAAGACCGCGCGTCCGGACGCGATCATCGCCACCGGGCGCTCCGACTACCCGAACCAGGTCAACGACGTGCCCGTGTTTCCTTTCGTCTTCCGCGGAGCGCTCGATGTCGCCGCCCGGGCGGATCAACGGGCCAATGAACGTTGCCGCCGGAAACGCGCTGGCCGAGCTTGCCAAGGCGGAGCAGTCCGACATTGTTGCCCAGCCGCATGTAACCCAGAACCTGCGCTTCGGTCCGGAGTGCCTGATTCCGAAGCGGCTCACTGTCGGCTCGTCGAGAGCGACGCGCCAGCCGTGGCAAAGGAGGCGATGGACACCGGCGTCGCCGGGAGGCCGAACGTGCATTTCGCCGCCTACCGCGAGAAGCTCACGCAATTCGTCTATCAGCCCGGGCTGTTGATGAACTCGTGTTCCAGGCGGCCAAGAAGACGCCCAAGCGCATCGTCTTCGCCGGGGGCGCGGACGAACTCGCGGCGCCGCGGGCCGCCCAGCTGCTCCTCGACCAGGGGCTTTGGTAGCCGATCCTGATCGGTCGTCCCACGGTGCTCGCCAGGCGGATCGCGCGCTATGGGCTGCGGTTCTCGTCTGGGTGAGGATCTCGCCGTGATCAACCCGGAGCCCGACCCGCGCTACCGCGATTACCGGAGCGAGCACTACCGGCTCACCGAGCGCACGGGCATCTCGGAATCGACCGCGAATATTCTAGATGCCCCGGCGGGCAACGTTGATCAAAGCGATGGCGATTCATCGCGGCGACGCCGACGGGATGCTCTGCGGCACCTTCGGCACGCACGGGCTGCACCTG